>NZ_CP029078.1:4367500-5567500 GCF_005222485.1 Streptomyces griseoviridis | reverse complement strand
CGCTGGGAAGCATGCTGTGGTCCGATCCCGAGAACGAGCCGCCGAAGGAACTCCGCGACATGCAGGAGACCCTCAGACGGCTCGGCCTCTTCCTCGCGCTGGCCATGCTGGTCGCGATGATCGTGCTGGGACTGAGGTGACCCGCCGCGGCTACCCTTGCGCCATGCGCCGACTCGTCCTCGCCTCCCAGTCCCCCGCCCGGCTCAACCTGCTGCGCCAGGCCGGCCTCCACCCCGAGGTGATCGTCAGCGGCTTCGACGAGGACGCCGTCACCGCCCCCACCCCGGCCGAGCTGGCCCTCGCGCTGGCCGAGGCGAAGGCGTCCGTGGTGGCCGCCCGCCCTGAGGTCAGGGGCGCGCTGGTGATCGGCTGCGACTCGGTCCTCGACCTGGACGGCCAGGCCCTCGGCAAGCCCGCCGACGCCGAGGAGGCCACCGCCCGCTGGAAGGCGATGCGCGGCCGGGCCGGGACCCTCCAGACCGGGCACTGCGTGTGGGACACGGCGAGCGAGCGGCACGTGTCGGCGACGGCGTCCACGGTCGTCCGCTTCGGTGAGCCGTCGGACGCGGAGATCGCCGCGTACGTCGCCTCGGGCGAACCCCTGCACGTGGCGGGGGCGTTCACGCTGGACGGGCGGTCGGCGCCGTTCATCGACGGCATCGCCGGCGATCACGGCAACGTGATCGGCCTGAGCCTGCCGCTGCTGCGCCGGCTGCTGGCCGAACTGGGCGTCGGGATCACGGAGTTGTGGGCGCGGGACCAGGGGTGACGGGCGCGTCGCCGCCGCCGTCGCCCGGTCCTGAGCGCCCGGGGGTGCGGGGCGCGCGGTCGTAGCTGACCAGGAGCAGCACGATCAGCGCGAGCACGACGAGCAGGCCGAGGAAGACGGCCGGGCCGATCGGTCCCCACGCGAACGCGGCGAGCAGCCCGTGCACGACGGCCACGCTGATCAGCAGGACCCGGCCGAGCCCCGCGGGCTGCCGGTCGCGGACCGCGACGAGCAGGGCGACCAGGCCGCAGAGCGCGAAGTAGAGGCCGAAGACGATTCCGCCGATCTTCGAGGCGCGGGCCATCACCTCAGGGTCGAGACCGGCGAGGGACATCTTCTGGCGGTCGACGACCACCCCGAGGAACCAGTTGAACGCCGCGAAGAAGAGTGCCTCGCCGAACAGCACGACCGCCACGATCCACGCCACCGGCCTGCGCGTCACCGGCCCCCACCCACTTTCGACTGACGCCCGAGGCGACCGGACAAGGCTTCGGTCTCCCTGAGCACGTTCGAGACATCGCGAACGTTACTAACGAGTAAACCTCGGGACAAGGGTTCGGCCGAGGGCAAAGAATCATTGGGCCATTAGTAGGGACTCCACAAAGAAACCCGGCGGCCCGCAGCGCGGCCTCACAGAGACCTCCACCACATCGGAGGACTAGGGTTTTCGGGAGGAGTCCTTCGTACCTTGGTGCGACAAGGGATTTCACGGGATGAGCGACCCCGTATCACACTCCGTGTGGGCAAGCTCACCTCAGGGGACGGGTCGATACGCCGTGTCGGCAGTCCCTAAAATCGGCTTGTTTCAAGGAGGGAGCCTCAATCGTGCGCAAGGTGCTCATCGCCAACCGTGGCGAAATCGCTGTCCGCGTGGCCCGGGCCTGCCAGGACGCGGGGATCGCGAGCGTTGCCGTCTACGCGGAGCCCGACCGGGACGCTCTGCACGTCCGCGCCGCGGATGAGGCGTTCGCCCTGGGCGGTGACACCCCGGCGACCAGCTACCTCGACATGGACAAGATCCTGAACGCGGCCCGCGAGGCCGGGGCCGACGCCGTCCACCCCGGGTACGGATTCCTCTCGGAGAACGCCGAGTTCGCCCAGGCGGTCCTGGACGCGGGTCTGATCTGGATCGGCCCGCCGCCGCAGGCCATCCGCGACCTCGGTGACAAGGTCGCCGCCCGGCACATCGCGCAGCGCGCCGGTGCCCCGCTGGTGGCCGGCACGCCCGACCCCGTCGACAGCGCGGCCGAGGTCGTCGCGTTCGCCGAGGAGCACGGCCTGCCGATCGCCATCAAGGCCGCGTTCGGCGGTGGCGGCCGGGGCCTGAAGGTGGCCCGCACCCTCGAAGAGGTGCCGGAGCTGTACGAGTCGGCGGTGCGCGAGGCCGTCGTCTCCTTCGGGCGCGGCGAGTGCTTCGTGGAGCGCTACATCGACCAGCCGCGGCACGTCGAGACCCAGTGCCTCGCGGACTCGCACGGCAACGTCGTCGTCATCTCCACGCGCGACTGCTCGCTCCAGCGCCGGCACCAGAAGCTGGTGGAGGAGGCGCCCGCGCCGTTCCTCTCGCAGGCGCAGCTCGACGAGCTGTACGCGTCGTCGAAGGCCATCCTGAAGGAGGCCGGGTACGTCGGCGCGGGCACGGTGGAGTTCCTCGTCGGCCTGGACGGCACGATCTCCTTCCTCGAGGTCAACACCCGTCTCCAGGTGGAGCACCCGGTCAGCGAGGAGGTCGCCGGGATCGACCTGGTCCGTGAGATGTTCCGGATCGCCGACGGCGAGGAGCTGGGCTACGGCGACCCCGAACTGCGCGGCCACTCCTTCGAGTTCCGCATCAACGGTGAGGACCCGGGCCGCAACTTCCTTCCCGCGCCCGGCACCGTCACCCTCTTCGAGCCGCCGTCAGGTCCGGGTGTGCGCCTCGACGCGGGTGTCGAGTCGGGCTCGGTCATCGGCCCGGCCTGGGACTCGCTGCTGGCGAAGCTGATCGTCACGGGACGCACCCGCAAGGAGGCCCTGGAGCGGGCCTCGCGCGCGCTGGAGGCGTTCCGGGTCGAGGGCATGGCGACGGCGATCCCGTTCCACCGCGCGGTGGTCAAGGACCCGGCGTTCGCGCCCGAACTGACCGGCTCCACCGAGCCGTTCACGGTCTTCACCCGCTGGATCGAGACGGAGTTCGTCAACGAGATCAAGCCGTTCTCGGCTCCCGCGGACGGTGAGACGGACGAGGAGCCCGGCCGGGAGACGGTCGTCGTCGAGGTCGGCGGCAAGCGTCTCGAGGTGTCGCTGCCGACGTCCCTCGGGATGTCGCTGGCCCGTACCGGCCTCGCGGCCGGGGCCCGCCCCAAGCGCCGGGCGGCGAAGAAGTCAGGCCCGATGGCGTCGGGCGACACCCTCGCCTCCCCGATGCAGGGCACGATCGTCAAGGTCGCGGTCGAGGAGGGCCAGACGGTCGAGGCGGGCGATCTGATCGTCGTCCTCGAAGCGATGAAGATGGAGCAGCCGCTGAACGCGCACCGGGCCGGCACGATCAAGGGCCTGGCGGCGGAGATCGGCGCGTCGGTCACCTCGGGCGCGGCGATCTGCGAGATCAAGGACTGACCCGCACCGCACTTCCCGGCGGACGCCCGGCACCCGGCAGAACAGCCCGGGTGCCGGGCGTCCCGCGTTCCGAGGGCCGTCCCTCGCACCAGGGCCCGGATGGCATCCTGGAGGGACGTCGCGGCCGAGAGAGGGCGGGTGGAAGTCATGCCGGACACGGCCTTGCCTGGCGCACCGGGAACCGGCGCGCGCACCATGCGGGCGGACGCGCGGCGCAATCACGCGCGGCTGGTCACCGAGGCCCGCGCGGTCTTCGCGGCGCACGGCGCGGACGCGTCCCTGGAGGACATCGCGCGCCGCGCGGGGGTCGGCATCGGCACCCTGTACCGGCACTTCCCGAACCGGCACGCCCTGCTGAGCGCGGTCTTCGAGGACGCGGTGGGCGACCTGCTGACCCGCTCCCGCGAACTGCTCTCGGCCCCCGAGCCGTGCACGGCGCTGGTGACCTGGCTGCGCGAGATGGTCAGGCACGCGGGCGAGTACCGGGGCCTGTCACGGGCGTTGATGACGATGTCGACGGACACGACGTCCACGTTGGCGTCCCGCTGCGGCGACCCGATCCGCGAGGCGGGCGGGGCGCTTCTGGCGAGGGCCAAGGAGTCGAGGGCGATCCGCCCGGACGTCACCATCACGGACCTCCTCCAACTGACCCACGCCATCGCCCTGGCAGCGGAGGAGTCCCCCACGGACCCCACCCTGGCCGACCGCCTCCTGACCCTGACCCTGAAAGGCCTGAAGAACACCCAACCCTGAGGCTCCAACTTCGCCAGCCACGAGAGGCGCGGCCGTCAGGGGCGCGGCCTTTCAGGGGCGCAGCCTTTCAGGGGCGCGGCCTTTCAGGGGCGCGGCCTTTCAGGGGCGCAGCCTTTCAGGGGCGCGGGGAACTGGCGCAACGAGCCATGAAAGGCGCAGCCTTTCAGGGGCGCGGGGAACTGCGCGACCAGCCACAACGGCGCAGCACCGACCCACCACCACAACCCCGACGGCGCCGTCCCGAAGGCGCGGGAAACGGCGCGACAGGCCACGAGAGGCGCAGCCTCTCAGGGGCGCAGCCTCTCAGGGGCGCAGCCCTTCAGGGGCGCGGGGAACGGCGCACCGAGCCACAACCCACCCGCACCAACCCACCGCCACCAACCCGAACGGCACCCCCGGTCAACAGCCGCGCTTCACCGTCGTCGCATATCCGCCACACGCCCCCCGCCCCCCGCGTCCCCCAGCACCGTCGCGGACCGGAGCCCTGGCCCCGCCCCCGGCACCCCGCGTCGGGGACCGGGCACCGGCACGTCCCGGCGGGCAGGCTGCTGCCGGGGCGCGGGCGCGGCACCGGGATGCTCTCCCGCCCCGCCCGCGACAGCGATCTGCACCCCTTGGTCGGCCAGGGCCTGCAACTCCGTCCCGGCGCGGTCGTCGTGGGCGGGCGGCTCGTCGGTCACGAGCCGGGTGATGAGGTCGGTGGGCACGGTCTGGAACATGGTGTCGGAGCCGAGCTTGGTGTGGTCGGCGAGCACGACGACCTCGGCCGCGGCCTGCACGAGCGCCCGGTCGACGGACGCCGACAGCATGTTGGACGTGGACAGCCCGCGCTCGGCGGTCAGCCCGCTCCCGGACAGGAAGGCCCGCGAGACCCGCAGCCCCTGGAGGGACTGCTCGGCGCCGCTGCCCACCAGGGCGTAGTTGGAGCCCCGCAGGGTGCCGCCGGTCATCACGACCTCCACGCGGTTGGCATGGGCCAACGCCTGGGCGACCAGCAGGGAGTTGGTGACGACGGTCAGTCCTGGCACCCGGGCGAGCCGGCGGGCCAGCTCCTGGGTGGTGGTACCCGCCCCGACCACGATGGCCTCGCCCTCTTCGACGAGGCCCGCGGCGAGATCGGCGATGGCCGTCTTCTCGGCGGTCGCGAGATGTGACTTCTGCGGAAAGCCGGACTCCCGCGTGAACCCGCCCGGCAGTACCGCACCGCCGTGCCGGCGGTCGAGGAGTCCTTCTGCCTCCAGTGCGCGCACGTCCCGCCGTACGGTCACTTCTGAGGTCTGGACGACGCGGGCGAGCTCACGGAGCGACACGGCCCCGTTCGCTCGCACCATTTCGAGGATCAATTGGCGACGTTCTGCAGCGAACACGAAACTGACAGTAACCCCAACGACCGTCTGCTTTCAGCAGTATGCGCCGGATAACCGAAGTTGTTCGCACCGTGGCACGTCAGGTGGTATAAGGCCGATCCGGCCCGACTATGCCGCACGCATGCTCGACAACTCACCGTGACCAGCGGGGAGTCGGTTCAGGCCGTCAGACCTCGCCCGCGGTCTTGCGGGTGTGCAGCTGTCGCGCGACCTCGGCGATCGACCCCGAAAGAGACGGGTAGACGGTGAACGCGTTCGCGATCTGTTCGACCGTCAGGTTGTTGTCGACGGCGATCGAGATCGGATGGATCAGTTCCGAGGCGCGCGGCGCGACGACCACGCCGCCGACGACGATGCCGGTGCCGGGGCGGGCGAACAGCTTGACGAAGCCGTCCCTGATGCCCTGCATCTTGGCGCGCGGGTTGCGCAGCAGCGGCAGTTTGACGACCCGGGCGTCGATCCGGCCGGCGTCGACGTCGGCCTGGGTGAAGCCGACGGTGGCGATCTCGGGGTCGGTGAAGACGTTCGAGGAGACCGTCTTGAGGTTGAGCGGGGCCACCGCGTCGCCCAGGAAGTGGTACATGGCGATACGTCCCTGCATGGCGGCGACGGACGCCAGCGCGAAGACGCCGGTGACGTCGCCGGCCGCGTACACGCCGGGCGCGGTGGTGCGGGAGACCTTGTCGGTCCAGATGTGGCCCGAGTCGCGGACCTTGACGCCGGCCTCCTCCAGGCCGAGCCCCTCGCTGTTGGGGATGGCGCCGACGGCCATCAGGCAGTGCGAGCCGGTGATGACCCGCCCGTCGGCGAGGGTGACCTCGACCCGGTCGCCGACCCGCTTGGCGGCCGCGGCCCGGGAGCGGGCCATGACGTTCATGCCGCGGCGGCGGAAGACGTCCTCCAGGACGGCGGCGGCGTCCGGGTCCTCGCCGGGCAGCACCCGGTCGCGGGAGGAGACGAGGGTGACCTTAGAGCCGAGGGCCTGGTAGGCGCCGGCGAACTCGGCGCCGGTGACACCGGAGCCGACGACGATCAGTTCCTCGGGCAGCTCGGTGAGGTCGTAGACCTGGGTCCAGTTGAGGATGCGCTCGCCGTCCGGCTGCGCGTCGGGGACCTCGCGGGGGTGGGCGCCGGTGGCGATCAGGACGGCGTCGGCGACGAGGGTCTCCTCGCTGCCGTCGGCGGCGGTGACGACGACCTTGCGGGAGCCGTCGAGGGACTGCATGCCCTCAAGCCGCCCCCGGCCGCGCATGACGCGGGCGCCCGCCCGGGTGACGGACGCGGTGATGTCGTGGGACTGGGCGAGCGCGAGCCGCTTCACCCGTCGGTTGACCTTGCCCAGGTCGACGCCGACCACCCGGGCCGCCTGCTCGGCGGGCGGGGTGTCGTCGGCGACGATGATGCCCAGCTCCTCGTAGGAGGAGTCGAAGGTCGTCATCACCTCCGCGGTGGCGATGAGGGTCTTCGACGGGACGCAGTCGGTCAGTACCGACGCCCCGCCGAGGCCGTCGCAGTCGACGACGGTCACCTCCGCGCCGAGCTGCGCGGCCACCAGCGCCGCTTCGTATCCGCCAGGTCCGCCGCCGATGATCACGATCCGAGTCACGTACCCCATTGTCCCGCACCCTTCAAGGTGACACCGCACGGGGGCCGCGCGGGCGACGCGCGGGGCCCGCGAAGGGCTCCTCCGGGCAGGTCCGCGCCGCCCCCGGTGCGACGGGAGGGACGGGTGAGCCGACTGCCGTACCCTCGGAGCCATGTCGCTCTACGCCGCGTACGCCGGCAACCTCGACGCGCGGCTGATGACCCGCCGCGCCCCGCACTCGCCGATGCGCGCCACCGGCTGGCTGAACGGGTGGCGGCTGACCTTCGGGGGCGAGCACATGGGGTGGGAGGGCGCGCTGGCGACGCTGGTCGAGGACCCGCTGTCGCAGGTCTTCGTCGCCCTGTACGACCTGGCGCCCGCCGACGAGGAGTCCCTCGACCGGTGGGAGGGCGTCGGCCTGGACATCTACCGCAGGGCGCGGGTGCGGGCGCACACCCTGGAGGGCGAGGAGCCGGCCTGGGCGTACGTCCTCAACGGCTACGAGGGCGGCCTGCCCTCGGCCCGCTACCTCGGGGAGATCGCCGACGCGGCGGAGTCGGCGGGCGCCCCGCACGACTACGTGATGGAGCTGCGCAAGCGCCCCTGCTGACCCGGGCGCCGCCCGTCCCACAGGTTTCGTCGGAAACGACAAGACAACGATCGCCAACCCGTGAGCTCTGTCATCTACGCGCGTAGGCGGAAAGCGGCTACCCTCAACGCCGTGAACGCATCTCTTCTTCCGGACGACATCCAGGGCGACCCCTACGGCGCCGCCGACGCGGCCGCCGCCCGCCTGCGCGAACTGACCGGCGCCGAGACCCACGACGTCGCCCTCGTGATGGGCTCCGGCTGGGCTCCCGCCGTGGACGGACTCGGCGAGCCCGAGGCCGACTTCGCGGTCACCGAGCTGCCCGGCTTCCCGCCCCCCGCCGTGCAGGGGCACGGCGGCCGGATCCGCTCGTACCGCACCGGTGACAAGCGGGCGCTGGTCTTCCTCGGCCGCACCCACTACTACGAGGGCCGCGGGGTGGCCGCCGTCGCGCACGGCGTGCGCACCGCCGTCGCCGCCGGCTGCAAGACGGTCGTGCTGACCAACGGCTGCGGCGGGCTCCGTGACGGCATGCGGCCGGGACAGCCGGTGCTGATCAGCGACCACATCAACCTGACGGCGACCTCGCCGATCGTCGGCGCGAACTTCGTGGACCTGACCGACCTGTACTCGCCGCGGCTGCGGGCGCTGTGCAAGGAGGTCGACAGCAGCCTGGAGGAGGGCGTCTACGCCCAGTTCCCCGGGCCGCACTACGAGACGCCCGCCGAGATCCGGATGGCCCGGGTGATCGGCGCGGACCTGGTGGGCATGTCCACCGTCCTCGAAGCCATCGCCGCGCGTGAGGCGGGCGCCGAGGTGCTGGGCATCTCGCTGGTGACGAACCTCGCGGCCGGGATGACCGGCGAGCCGCTGAACCACGAGGAGGTGCTCCAGGCCGGTCGGGACTCCGCCACCCGGATGGGGTCCCTGCTGGCCCAGGTGCTCCAGCGGATCTGACGGTCCGTCCCCCAGAGATCTCTACCGGAGGTTGAACCGACGTGCACGACGAACTCATCGCGCGGGCGCAGGCCTGGCTCGACGAGGACCCCGACCCGGACACCCGGGGGGAGCTGGCCGCCCTCATCAAGGCCGGGGACGACGCGGAACTGGCCGAGCGGTTCGCCGGCACCCTCCAGTTCGGCACCGCCGGGCTGCGCGGTGAGCTGGGCGCGGGGCCGATGCGGATGAACCGTTCCGTCGTCATCAGGGCCGCAGCCGGGCTCGCCGCCCACCTGCGTGCGGGGGGCCAGGGCGACGGGCTCGTCGTGATCGGCTACGACGCCCGGCACAAGTCCGCCGACTTCGCCCGCGACACCGCCGCCGTGATGACCGGCGCGGGGCTGCGCGCCGCCGTCCTGCCCCGGCCGCTGCCCACCCCGGTGCTCGCCTTCGCGATACGCCACCTCGGCGCGGTCGCCGGCGTGGAGGTCACCGCGAGCCACAACCCGCCCCGGGACAACGGCTACAAGGTCTACCTCGGCGACGGCTCGCAGATCGTGCCGCCCGCCGACGCGGAGATCGCCGCCGAGATCGACGCCGTCGCGTCGCTGCACGACGTGCCGCGCCCCGAGGACGGCTGGGAGATCCTCGACGACTCCGTCCTCGACGCCTATCTGGCCAGGACCGACGCGGTGCTGGCCGCCGGTTCGCCGCGCACCGCGCGGACCGTCTACACGGCGATGCACGGCGTCGGCAAGGACACCCTGCTGGCCGCGTTCGCGCGGGCCGGGTTCCCGGCGCCGGTGCTCGTCGCCGAACAGGCCGAGCCCGACCCGGACTTCCCGACCGTCGCCTTCCCCAACCCGGAGGAGCCGGGGGCCATGGACCTGGCCTTCGCGCAGGCCCGCGAGACCCGCCCCGACCTCGTCATCGCCAACGACCCGGACGCCGACCGCTGCGCCGCGGCCGTCGCGGACGGCGACGGCTGGCGGATGCTGCGCGGCGACGAGGTGGGCGCGCTGCTCGCCGCGCACCTGGTGCGGCGCGGCGCGGTCGGCACGTTCGCCGAGTCCATCGTGTCGTCGTCGCTGCTCGGCCGGATCGCGGAGCGGGCCGGGCTGCCGTACGAGGAGACCCTCACCGGCTTCAAGTGGATCGCCCGGGTCGAGGGGCTGCGCTACGGGTACGAGGAGGCCCTCGGGTACTGCGTCGACCCGGAGGGCGTCCGCGACAAGGACGGCATCACGGCGGCGCTGCTCCTGGCCGAGCTGGCGTCCGAGCTGAAGGAGGCGGGCCGCACCCTGCTCGACCTGCTCGACGATCTCGCCGTCACGCACGGGCTGCACGCCACCGACCAGTTGTCGGTGCGGGTGGCGGACCTGTCGGTGATCTC
The DNA here is from genome assembly GCF_005222485.1 of Streptomyces griseoviridis. Lineage (NCBI taxonomy): Bacteria > Bacillati > Actinomycetota > Actinomycetes > Kitasatosporales > Streptomycetaceae > Streptomyces > Streptomyces griseoviridis. The sequence goes on along the minus strand of NZ_CP029078.1, from coordinate 5,557,507 downwards.
CGACGCCATGCGGCGGCTGCGCGAGCGGCCCCCGACGGCGCTCGCGGGGCTCGCCGTGACCCGCGCCGAGGACCTCAGCCGGGGCACCGGGACCCTGCCGCCCACCGACGGGCTGCGGTACACCCTCGACGGCGCCCGGGTCATCGTCCGCCCGTCGGGCACCGAGCCGAAGCTGAAGTGCTACCTGGAGGTCGTCGTCCCGGTCGGCTCGCACGCCGAGCTGCCCGCGGCCCGCGCCCGGGGCGCCGAACTGCTGGCCGCCGTCAAGCGGGACCTGTCGGCCGCCGCCGGGATCTGACCGGCGGGCGGGCACCGGAAGAACCGTCGACGCGGGGGCCGGGCCGGGGCTTGCACGCCCCGGCCCGGCCCCGACTCGTCGCGGGGTCGGGACGGCGGCCGTCGGTGAGGCCCTCCCTGCCACCCCAACGGGTGAATTGGGAGGGGCCCTTGACCGGGGGTCCACGTCTGCCCCGGGCCGCCGGGCAACCGTGGGACGGCAACGTCCCCGTCGAGCCCGCCCTGGAGCCGCCGCCGTGTCCACGACCGCCTTCCGGCCGACACCCCGCGCGACCGCCGCGCCCGCCGGCCCGCCACCGTGCCACCCCCTCCGCCGCGCCGCCCCCGCGCTCCTCGCCTACCTCGGCGTGCGCGGCCTCGGACTGGCCCTGCTCGGCCTCTGGGCGCACCGGCGCCACCACGGCGTCTGGCCGATCCTGGCGACCAAGTGGGACGCCGACTGGTACCTCGGCATCGCCGACCACGGCTACGCGCACACCCTGGGCACCGCCCGCTCCTCGAACAACCTGGCGTTCTTCCCGCTCTACCCGTATCTGACGAAGGCGGTCGCGGCCGTCACGCCCGGCTCCCGCGCCTCGGTCGGCCTGGCCATCGCCGTGGCCGCGTCGGTGGCCGCCGCGTGGGGGGTCTTCGCGGTCGGCGACCGGCTGTACGGGCGCCGGGTCGGGATCATCGTCACCGTGCTGTGGGCCGCGCTGCCGGTCGGGCCCGTGCAGTGGATGGGGTACACCGAGTCGCTGTTCACGGCGTTCGCCGCGTGGGCGCTGTACGCCGCCCTGACCGACCGCCCGCTCACCGCGGCGGCCCTGGCCTGCCTGGCCGGTCTCACCCGCCCGACCGGCGTGGCGGTGGCCGCGGCGGTGGCCGTCTGGGCGCTGTGGCGGCTGCGCCGGCGCCCCCGCGACCCGCGGCTGCTCGGCGCCGTCGTCCTCGCGCCGCTCGGCTGGTGCGGGTACGTCGGCTGGGTGGCGCTGCGCCTCGGCCGCTGGGACGGCTACTTCGCCGTGCAACGGCTGTGGCGCAACGACCTGGACGGCGGGGTGGAGACCCTGCGCCGGTTCCGTGAGCTGCTCGCCCACGACCCGACACCGCAGCTGTTCCTGCTGGTCGTGACGGGCACGCTGCTGGTGTCCGCGGTGCTGTTCGGGCTGGCGGTCGCGGACCGGCAGCCGCTGCCGCTGCTCGTCTTCACGGGGGTGCTGCTGGTCATCGTGCTGGGCAGCGGTGGCGTCTACTTCCCGCGCGCCCGCTTCCTGATGCCGGGCTTCCCGCTGCTGCTGCCGCTCGCCCTGCACCTCGCCCGCGCCTCCCGGCGCCACCGCGCCCTCGTCCTGACGGCGGCCGTCGGCGGCTCCGCCTACCTCGGCGCCTACATGTCGGTGGTCTGGCACAGCGCGCCCTGAGCGACCGGGCGAGGGCATGAGAAAAGGCAAGGAGCGCGCCCCTTGCCACTCTCAACGTATAGCGCACCGGGGGGCTTGCGGCAAGGCCCCCGTCGTGACGCAGAATCGCTGGCCCGGACCAGGAATGACGAAAAATGGGAGACTCACGACGTGCGTGCGCTGTTGTCGGTCGATGGATCCTTCCGTGACGCCGGAGCGCGCGGGGCGCGCGCCGGTCTCCGCGGGCGCCGCCCCGGATCGGAGCCGTCGGTATGAACCCCTTGACCACCAGCGCGTTCGACCTGCCCGAGCGGCTCGCCGCCAAGGCGGACCCGGCGCTGATCGCCCGTGACGAACGGCACTTCGAGGCCGTCGCGGAGAGCCTCGCGCAGACCGTCGCCGAGCTGACCGAGCGGCTCGACGCCACGCTGCGGGCGCCCGGCGGCCTCGGCAGGGGCGCGATGGAACGGGACCTGGAGGTGCACCGGCTGGCCGGCAGGCTGCGCGCCCTGCGCCGTTTCGGCCTCGATCTCTGCCTGGGCCACATCGTGCCCGCGGACACCTCGGAGCCGGTGTACATCGGACGGCTCGGCCTGACCGACGCCACCGGCCGCAGGCTGCTGCTCGACTGGCGCTCCCCCGCCGCCGAACCGTTCTTCGCGGCGACCCACGCCGACCCGATGGGCCTGACCAGCCGCCGCCGCTACCGCTGGACCCGCGGCCGGATCAGCGACTACTGGGACGAGGTGTTCACCGCCGACGGCCTCAGGGACCACGCGGCCCTCGACGACCAGTCCGCCTTCATCGCCAGCCTCGGCGGCGACCGCTCGCCCCGGATGCGGGACGTGCTCGCCACCATCCAGGCCGACCAGGACGCCATCATCCGCGCCGGTTCGCGCGGCGCCCTCGTCGTCGACGGCGGTCCCGGCACCGGCAAGACCGTCGTCGCCCTGCACCGCTCCGCGCACCTGCTCTACTCCGACCCGCGCCTGGGGCACCGCAAGGGCGGGGTGCTGTTCGTCGGCCCGCACCAGCCCTACCTCGCGTACGTGGCGGACGTCCTGCCCAGCCTCGGCGAGGAGGGCGTGCAGACCTGCACCCTGCGCGACCTCGTCGTCGAGGGCGCCCGCGCGGCGGCCGAGGCCGACCCCGAGGTGGCCCGTCTGAAGGCGTCCGCGCGGCTGGTGACGGCGATCGAACCGGCCGTCCGCTTCTACGAGGAGCCGCCCGCCGAGGGCATGACGGTCACCACCCACTGGAACGACATCCCGCTGACCGCCGACGACTGGGCCGTGGCCTTCGACGCGGCGGAACCCGGCACCCCGCACAACGAGGCCCGCGAGCAGGTCTGGGAGGAGCTGCTCATCCTCCTGATGGACAAGCACGACGGCGACGCGCCCGCCGCCCTGCTGCGCAGGTCGCTGCTGGGCAACCGGGAGCTGCGGACGGCGTTCGGCCGGGCCTGGCCGCTCCTCGAGGCGGCCGACCTGGTCGGCGACCTGTGGTCGGTGCCCGCCTATCTGCGCCGCTGCGCCCCCTGGCTCGGCCCCGACGAGGTGCGCCGCCTGCAACGCGCCGACCCGCAGAACTGGACCGTCTCCGACCTGCCGTTCCTCGACGCGGCCAGGCAGCGGCTCGGCGACCCCGAGTCGGCCCGCAGACAGCGCAGGCAGAAGGCGTCGGCCGCCGCCGAACGCGAGCGGATGTCCGGCGTCATCGACAACCTGCTGGCCGCCGACCCGGACGGCGAGAGCGCGGTGACGATGCTGCACGGGCAGGACCTGCGAGACACCCTGGTCGACGAGAACACCCTGCCCGCCGCCGACCCCGAGCCGCTCACCGGCCCGTTCGCGCACGTCGTCGTGGACGAGGCGCAGGAGCTGACGGACGCCGAGTGGCAGATGCTGCTGCTGCGCTGCCCGTCCAGAAGCTTCACCATCGTCGGGGACCGCGCCCAGGCCAGGCACGGGTTCACCGAGTCGTGGCGGGAGCGGCTCGAACGGGTCGGGTTCGACCGGATCGACGTGGCGTCCCTCAGCGTCAACTACCGCACACCGGAAGAGGTCATGGCGGAGGCCGAGCCGGTCATCCGGGCCGCGATCCCGGACGCCAACGTGCCGACGTCGATCCGCGGCGGCGGCCTTCCCGTCGTCCACGGGCCGCTCGCGGACCGGGACACGGTCCTGGCGGAGTGGCTCGCCGCGCACTCCGAGGGCGTGGCGTGCGTGATCGGCGATCCGACGTTCCGCCCAACGCCCCGGGTGCGGTCGCTGACGCCGGAACTGGCGAAGGGCCTGGAGTTCGACCTGGTCGTCCTGGTGGACCCGGACGCGTTCGGCGCCGGCGTCGAGGGCGCCGTCGACCGCTATGTGGCGATGACCAGGGCGACCCGGCAACTCGTGGTGCTCACCAGCACCTGAGCGACCTCACGGCAGCAGCACGGGGAAGGCAGCCCGGACGGCGGCGATCAGCGGGGCGAGCGGGCGGGACGGCGGCGCCGCGGCCCGGTGCCCTGCCCGGTCGCCGTCCCGGGGACGGCAGCCGTCGGGTGTCCCGGCGGCGGGCAGCGGGACCGGCCCGAGGGGCCGTCCGTCACGTCCCGGAGAGGCGGCGGAGGCCGTCCGGCGGCCTGACCCCCGGCTCCGGGTTCCCGGCGCCCCGCCCTCGCCCCCCGCTCAGCCCGTCGCCAGCAGGATCGCCAGCACCACCGCGCCCGCGAGGGCCGGGGCGACGATCTCGTACGCCCAGCGTGCGGTCACCTCGCCGTGCGGGGTGATCGCGGTGGGGTCCGTGGTCGCGGCGGCCGGCGTGGTCCCGGGCGTCCCGCCCGTCCCGGGGGTTCCGCCGGTCGCGCGGGACTCCTGGGCCGCGAGGAGTTCGCGCAGGTCGTCCATGACCTTGTCGGTCTCGGCGCGGGCCGGGCCGTCGGCCGCGGAAGCCTCGTCCGACGTCCCGCCGAAGCCGCCGAAGCCGCCACCGAACCCGCTGAAGCCGCCGCCGAAGCCGCGTCCGCCCCGGCCGCCGCCCTGGGCCGCCCTGGACGCCTCGGCCGCCGCGCGGGCCTGCCTGCGGGACGCCTTCTTGCGGCCGCGCAGCGAGACCGGCACCGCCCAGAGCTGGTACTTGGCGCCGGAGTCGATGACGACCTCGTTCGAGAAGCTGGAGCGCAGCGAGACCACCCGCGACCACGGCACCACGACGACGCGGAACGGGTTGCGGATGCGCAGCCGCTCCTCGTTGGCGAAGACGGCCGGGCGCAGGGTGAAGGCGACGACCAGCGGGACGACGAGGAGCAGGGTGGCGAGGGCCAGCCAGGGGGTGCGGCCGTGGCCCTTGACGATCGCGTCGATGCCGAGCCAGCCGATGATGCCGAGCAGCAGGACACCGCCGGCGAGCGCCGCGGGCGACCGGTAGGCCCGGTCGGGTGACTCGGGTGCGGTGGGCCGCGGCGCGGGTGACGGGTGTTCCGGGGTGCTCATGCTCCCGATTCTGCCCGACGGCCCCGGCGCCGCCGGTACGCGGTGCCCGTGGACGGTGCCGCGGGTCACGGACGGAGACCCGGGGGTGTACAGCCGCTACGCGCGTAGATATGCTCGTCTGGTGACCATGCCCACTGCACCCACAGCACCCGCTCTCGGGGACGTCACCGCGTCCGACAGCACGCTGCGCCGTTTTCTCCACGGGCTGCCCGGCGTCGACCCGGTCGGCCTCGAGGCCCGTGCGGCCTCCCTCGGCACCCGTTCCATCAAGACGACCGCGAAGGCGTACGCCATCGACCTGGCCATCTCGATGGTCGATCTGACGACGCTGGAAGGCGCGGACACCCCGGGCAAGGTCCGGGCGCTCGGCGTCAAGGCCGTGCGCCCCGACCCGACCGACCGGCAGACGCCCGCCACGGCGGCCGTCTGCGTCTACCCCGACATGGTGGCCGTCGCGAAGGAGGCGGTGGCCGGTTCCCCGGTGAAGGTCGCCTCCGTCGCCACCGCCTTCCCGGCCGGCCGCGCCGCGCTCGGCGTGAAGCTGGCCGACGTCCACGACGCGGTCGCCGCGGGCGCCGACGAGATCGACATGGTCATCGACCGCGGGGCGTTCCTCGCGGGCCGCTACCTGAAGGTGTACGAGGAGATCGTGGCCGTGAAGGAGGCCTGCGGGCCCGCGGCCCGGCTCAAGGTCATCTTCGAGACCGGCGAGCTGTCGACGTACGACAACATCCGCCGGGCCAGCTGGCTCGGCATGCTGGCGGGCGCCGACTTCATCAAGACGTCGACCGGCAAGGTCGCGGTGAACGCGACACCGGCCAACACCCTGCTGATGCTGGAGGCGGTGCGCGACTTCCGCGCGCAGACCGGCGTCCAGATCGGCGTGAAGCCGGCCGGCGGCATCCGCACCACCAAGGACGCGCTCAAGTTCCTGGTGCTGGTCAACGAGACCGCGGGCGCCGACTGGCTCGACAACCACTGGTTCCGCTTCGGTGCGTCCTCGCTCCTGAACGACCTGCTGATGCAGCGTCAGAAGCTGGCCACCGGCCGCTACTCCGGCCCTGACTACGTGACGGTGGACTGAGATCCCATGACGACGCAATCACAGGCATCCGCATTCGCGTACGCGCCGGCGCCCGAGTCGCGCGCGGTCGTCGACATCGCGCCGTCCTACGGCCTGTTCATCGACGGCGAGTTCGCCGAGGCGGCCGAGGGCAAGGTCTTCAAGACGGTGTCGCCCTCGTCGGAGGAGGTGCTCTCCGAGGTCGCCCGCGCGGGCGAGGCGGACGTGGAGCGCGCGGTGCGCGCCGCCCGCAAGGCGTTCGAGAAGTGGTCGGCGCTGCCCGGCTCCGAGCGCGCCAAGTACCTGTTCAGGATCGCCCGGATCATCCAGGAGCGCAGCCGTGAGCTGGCCGTCCTGGAGACCCTCGACAACGGCAAGCCGATCCGGGAGACGCGCGACGCGGACCTCCCGCTGGTCGCCGCGCACTTCTTCTACTACGCGGGCTGGGCCGACAAGCTCGGGCACGCCGGCTACGGCGCCGACCCGCGTCCGCTGGGCGTCGCGGGCCAGGTCATCCCGTGGAACTTCCCGCTGCTGATGCTGGCGTGGAAGATCGCCCCGGCGCTCGCGACCGGCAACACGGTCGTCCTGAAGCCGGCCGAGACGACCCCGCTCTCGGCGCTGTTCTTCGCGGACATCTGCCGCCAGGCGGGCCTGCCCAGGGGTGTCGTCAACATCCTTCCCGGGTACGGCGACGCGGGCGCCGCGCTGGTGGCGCACCCGGACGTGAACAAGGTGGCGTTCACCGGCTCCACGGCCGTCGGCAAGGAGATCGCCCGCACGGTCGCCGGCACCCGCAAGAAGCTCACCCTCGAACTGGGCGGCAAGGGCGCCAACATCGTCTTCGACGACGCCCCGCTCGACCAGGCCGTCGAGGGCATCGTCAACGGCATCTTCTTCAACCAGGGGCAGGTCTGCTGCGCGGGTTCGCGGCTGCTGGTGCAGGAGTCGGTCGAGGACGAGCTGCTGGACGCGCTGAAGCGGCGCCTCGGCACGCTGCGCCTCGGTGACCCGCTGGACAAGAACACGGACATCGGCGCGATCAACTCCGCCGAGCAGCTCGCCCGGATCACCTCCCTGGTCGAGGCGGGCGAGGCGGAGGGCGCCGAGCGCTGGTCCCCGGCGTGCGAACTGCCTTCCGCCGGTTACTGGTTCGCGCCGACGCTGTTCACGAACGTCACCCAGGCCCACACGGTGGCCCGTGACGAGATCTTCGGCCCGGTGCTCTCGGTGCTCACCTTCCGCACCCCCGACGAGGCGGTCGCGAAGGCCAACAACACGCCGTACGGCCTGTCGGCGGGCATCTGGACGGAGAAGGGTTCGCGCATCCTGGCGGTCGCGAACAAGCTCCGGGCGGGTGTCGTCTGGTCCAACACGTTCAACAAGTTCGACCCGACCTCGCCGTTCGGCGGGTACAAGGAGTCGGGCTTCGGCCGCGAGGGCGGCCGGCACGGCCTGGAGGCGTACCTCGATGTCTGACGCGCGACTGTCCGTCTTCAAGACCTACAAGCTGTACGTGGGAGGCAAGTTCCCGCGTTCCGAGAGCGGCCGGGTGTACGAGGTGACGGACTCCAAGGGCAACTGGCTCGCCAACGCGCCGCAGTCGTCCCGCAAGGACGCGAGGGACGCGGTGGTGGCCGCGCGCAAGGCGTTCGGCGGCTGGTCGGGCGCGACGGCGTACAACCGCGGCCAGGTGCTGTACCGGGTCGCCGAGATGCTGGAGGGCCGCCGGGAGCAGTTCACCCGTGAGGTCGCCGAGGCGGAGGGCCTGTCGAAGTCCAAGGCGGCGGCGCAGGTGGACGCGGCGATCGACCGCTGGGTCTGGTACGCGGGCTGGACCGACAAGATCGCCCAGCTGGTGGGCGGCGGGAACCCGGTCGCGGGCCCGTACTTCAACCTGTCGTCCCCCGAGCCGACGGGCGTGGTCACCGTCGTCGCCCCGCAGGACTCCTCGTTCCTCGGCCTGGTCTCGGTGCTGGCCCCGGTGATCGCGACCGGCAACACGGCGGTCGTCGTCGCCTCGGAGCGCGCCCCGCTCCCCGCCCTGTCCCTGGGCGAGGTGCTGGCCACCTCGGACGTGCCGGGCGGTGTGGTGAACGTGCTGTCCGGCCGGACGGCGGAGATCGCGGCGCCGCTCGCCGCGCACCAGGACGTCAACGCGATCGACCTCGCGGGCGCCGACGAGGCGCTGGCGAAGGAGCTGGAGATCGCGGCGGCCGGCAACCTGAAGCGCGTGCTGCGTCCACAGCCTGTGGACGACTGGTCGGCGGACCCGGGCACGGACCGCCTGACGCCGTTCCTGGAGACGAAGACGGTCTGGCACCCGACGGGTTCGCTGGGCGCGGGCGGCTCCTCGTACTGACGCGGGCCCCGGAACCGGAAGCCGCGTCCGCGTACGGACGGGGCCCTGGAACCGGAAGCCGCGTCCGCCCTCCGTCCGGGGCGGGCGCGGCTTCCTCGCGCCCTGCGGGCCTCAGCCGCCCAGACCCCCCAACAGCCCCGTCGCCTGCCCCACCAGCGGCAGGTTGCCGATGGAGGACGCCTGGGCGACCGGCGCCGTCAGCATCTGGGTGTTGAGGGCCTTGAAGTCGGCGAGCTGGGTGCCGACGCCGTTGTCCAGCGGGTCGACGCCGGTGCCGGCCAGCGGGTTGGGCTTGAGTCCGGCGAGCGGGCCCGTGACGTAGCCGACCGAGCCGGTCAGCGCCTGGAGGCCGGACTGCGGGTCGATCTTCCCGAGGGACGTGGGCCGGGTCCGCATGACGTCCACCACCGGGGCGGAGTCGGCGGCGGAGGCCGTCGCGGCGCCCGCGCCGAGGGCCGCTCCCGCGGTGGCGAGGGCGATCAGGGCGCGCTGGGCGGTCGGTCGGGGGGAGGGCGCTTGTCGTGCCATCGCTGGTGCCACCTTCTGGTGCGCAGTGTAATCAGGTCAGCACACAGGGTAGTTGAGGTGTGACGCGCGCTCCAAAGTCGACCCGCGGGGTCGGCAGCGGGTACGGGATGCGTCAAACTGGTGTCCCGTGAGCATCCATCTCCCCTCCTCCGCCCGTGTCGTGCTGCTCTGCGGCCCCTCGGGCTCGGGCAAGTCCCTCGTCGCCGCCCGCTCGGGACTGCCGGTGCTGCGGCTCGACGACTTCTACAAAGAGGGTGACGACCCGACGCTGCCGCTGGTGGCGGGGAGTTCGGACATCGACTGGGACCATCCGGGGTCCTGGGACACGGAGGCGGCGGTCGCCGCGATCGCGGAGCTGTGCCGGGCCGGACGTACCGAGGTGCCGGTGTACGACATCTCGCTCAGCGCCCGCACCGGCACCGAGACCGTCGACATCGCCAGGACCCCGCTGTTCGTGGCGGAGGGCATCTTCGCGGCCGAGATAGTGGGCCGCTGCCGGGAACTGGGCCTGCTGGCCGACGCGCTGTGCCTGAGCCGCGGTCCGCTGCGCACCTTCCGCCGCCGCTTCGTGCGCGATCTGCGCGAGGGCCGCAAGTCGGTGCCGTTCCTGGTGCGGCGCGGCTGGCGGCTGATGCGCCAGGAACGCTCGATCGTGGTCCGTCAGACGGCCCTCGGCGCGCACCCCTGCTCCAAGGACGAGGCGCTGGGCCGGCTGGCCGCCGCGGCGGTGGGCCGCGACCCGGCCGCGTCACCGACGCCCTGACCGAACGGACCGGGTGCCGTCCGCGTCCGAGGGTGAGGACCCGCCCGCGGAAGGACCTCCCGGGCCACGGCTGCCTCCGGACGCACACATGAGAGCGGGACTGGCGGGACCCCCCGGCCCTCCAGTCCCGCTCTCCCCCCGTTTTCCCCCGTGTCCCCCGTGTCCCCCGTCCCCCCTCGGTCCCCCGTGTCCGGTCACCGCTCCCCCCGGGGCGGTCACCGTTCCCTCGTTCCCCCCGTCACCTTCAGGCCACCAACTCGCCGAAGGCGTCCTCCTCGTCACGGCCGAAGCTGAGGACCTCGTCCTCGCGCAGCCGGCGCAGGGAGCGCCAGATGCTCGACTTCACCGTGCCGACACTGATGTCGAGTATGTCCGCGATCTCCGGGTCGGTGCGGCCCTCGTAGTACCGCAGGACCAGCATCGTGCGCTGGAGTTCGGGCAGCCGGGCGAGCGCCTGCCACAGGACGGCGCGCAGTTCGGTGCCGCGCATCGCGTCCGTGTCGCCGGGCGTCTCCGGCAGTTCCTCGGTCGGGTACTCGTTCAGCTTGCGGCGGCGCCACGCGCTGATGTGCAGATTGGTCATGGTCCGGCGCAGATAGCCGCCGACCGCGGCCTTGTCGGTGATCCGCTCCCACGCCCGGTACGTCGAGAACAGCGCGCTCTGCAACAGGTCCTCGGCCTCGAACCGGTCCCCCGTGAGGTGGTAGGCGGTGGCGTACAGGGAGGCGCGGCGCTCCTGGACGTAGGCGGTGAACTCCGCCTCGGACAGTGAACGACGCTCCCCCGTGTCCTCCCTGTACGCGCTCTCCCCCGTCTCCCCCGCGTCCCCCGTGCGGGCGTCGACCACCGTCATGTAGGCGGTGTGCTGACGCCCGGTGCCGTGAGCGCACCCCCGCAAGTTCACGGCACCGGACTTCTCCGAACCCCGGCCCACGTCGTGCAGCCGCGTGACCACCGCGCTGTTGCTGGTGCTGTGCAGCGTGTTCATCTCGCGCCCCCCGTCGTGGACTTCCGGTGTTCCGCTTGCCAGGCGGTGCTGCCTTGCCTGTGCCGAGAAGCTTGCCGGGGTCACTTCATGACCGTGTCCGCCGACTGTCACAGAGCTGTCACAGGGGCCCGTCGCACGGTGTACACAGGACGATCACAGAACGGGGCGGTAAGGGCACGTACCCGCACAGGAGTCGAAACCCCACCCCGCCATGGGCCAGAATGAGCCCCGTGCCTTCCCTGTTGCTGATCGAGGACGACGACGCCATCCGTACGGCCCTGGAGCTCTCACTGACGCGCCAGGGACACCGGGTGGCCACCGCTGCCACCGGAGAGGACGGCCTGAAGCTGCTGCGTGAGCAGCGCCCCGACCTGATCGTGCTGGACGTGATGCTGCCCGGCATCGACGGGTTCGAGGTGTGCCGGCGCATCCGGCGCACCGACCAGCTCCCGATCATCCTGCTGACCGCGCGCAGCGACGACATCGACGTGGTCGTCGGCCTGGAGTCGGGCGCGGACGACTACGTCGTCAAACCCGTGCAGGGGCGGGTCCTCGACGCCCGCATCCGGGCCGTGCTGCGGCGCGGTGAGCGCGAGGCGAACGACGCGGCGGCCTTCGGCAGCCTCGTCATCGACCGCGCCGCCATGACCGTCACGAAGAACGGCGAGGACCTCCAACTCACCCCGACCGAGCTGCGGTTGCTGCTCGAACTGAGCCGGCGGCCCGGACAGGCCCTGTCCAGGCAGCAGTTGCTGCGTCTGGTGTGGGAGCACGACTACCTGGGCGACTCCCGTCTGGTGGACGCGTGTGTGCAGCGGCTGCGCGCCAAGGTCGAGGACGTCCCGTCGTCGCCGACGCTCATCCGTACGGTCCGCGGGGTCGGTTACCGCCTGGACGTTCCTCAGTGACCGACGCGCACGGGGGGATCCGCGGCTGGTTCGCGGGTCGCAAGGGGGTCTGGTCACGGCTGCGGTTCACCAGTCTGCGGCTGCGCCTTGTGGTCGTGTTCGGGCTCGTGGCGCTCACCGCGGCGGTGTCCGCGTCGGGCATCGCGTACTGGCTCAACCGCGAGGCGGTCCTCACCCGCACCCAGGACGCGGTGCTGCGGGACTTCCAGCAGGAGATGCAGAACCGGGCGGGCGCGCTGCCCGAGCATCCGTCGCAGGACGAACTCCAGCACACCGCGGGGCAGATGGCGAACAGCAGCCAGCGGTTCAGTGTGCTGCTGGTCGCCGAGTCCGCCGACGGCAAGGCGGTGTACGGCACTTCGGGCGCGCTGGACGGCTTCTCCCTGCGGGAGGTGCCGCGTTCGCTCCAGAAGGCGGTGAACAAGGAACAGAAGGTCGACTCCGCCAACAAGTACCCGTACCACCTGTACTGGCAGCGGGTGGTCGACGACGGCACCCCCTATCTGGTGGCGGGTTCGCAGGTCATCAACGGCGGGGCGACCGGCTACATGCTGAAGTCCCTCGAACCGGAGGCCAAGGACCTCAACTCGCTGGCCTGGTCGCTCGGGATCGCGACGGCGCTCGCGCTGGTCGGCTCGGCGCTGCTCGCGCAGGCCGCGGCGACGACCGTGCTGAAGCCGGTGCACCGGCTCGGGGTGGCGGCGAGGCGGCTCGGCGAGGGCCGGCTCGACACCCGGCTGCGGGTCTCGGGCACCGATGAACTCGCCGATCTGTCACGGACGTTCAACCTGGCGGCGGAGGCCCTGGAGAAACGGGTCGCGGACATGGCCGGCCGGGACGAGGCGTCCCGCAGGTTCGTCGCCGACATGAGCCACGAGCTGCGGACCCCGCTCACCGCGATCACCGCCGTCACGGAGATCCTGGAGGACGAGCTGGAGGCGGAGTCGGGGAGCGTGGACCCGATGATCGAGCCCGCCGTCCGGCTGGTGGTCAGCGAGACGCGGCGGCTGAACGACCTGGTGGAGAACCTGATGGAGGTCACCCGCTTCGACGCGGGCACCGCCCGGCTGGTCCTCGACGACGTCGACGTCGCCGACCAGATCACCGCCTGCATCGACGCGCGGGCCTGGCTCGACGCGGTGGACCTGGACGCCGAGCGCGGCATCCACGCCCGGCTCGACCCGCGCCGCCTGGACGTCATCATGGCCAACCTGATCGGCAACGCCCTCAAGCACGGCGGCTCCCCGGTGCGGGTGTCGGTGCGGATGGCGGGCGAGCGGGGCGACGAGGTCGTCATCGCCGTCCGCGACCACGGGCCCGGCATCCCGGAGGACATCCTGCCGCACGTCTTCGACCGCTTCTACAAGGCGAGCGCGTCCCGGCCGCGTTCCGACGGCAGCGGCCTCGGCCTCTCCATCGCCACGGAGAACGCCCGCATCCACGGCGGTGAGCTGACGGCCGCCAACTCCCCTGACGGCGGCGCGGTGTTCACGCTGCGGCTGCCCCGGGACATCTCGGAGCTGACGGAGGAGCCGGGCGCCGTGGACGGGCCGGCCGGGGCCGAGGGGGAGATCCGATGAGGGGCCGCAGGCTGCTGGCGCTGCCGTTGCTCGCCGCCGTGCTCACCGGGTGCGGCATCCGCGCCACGGAGGTGCCGACGGACTTCGGTGCCGCGCCCTCGCGGGTGCAGTGCTCGCTGGCCGAACCCGACGTCTCGACGCAGTCGTCGCGTGGGCTGCCGGTGCAGGTGTTCCTGCTGTGCGGGTCGTCGCTGGTCGCGGTGGACCGCACGGTGCGGGTCCCGGACGGCACGGCGGACTCGGCGCGGCGGGTCCTGGTCGCGCAGGGCCTGCTGGACGAGCTGACGGCGACGCCCTCGCCCTCGGAGCAGGAGGCCGGGTACACGACGGACGTGCGCGGCGGCATGACGGTGGCCGGGCCGCGCCGCGGTGACCCGGAGGACACGCTGCGGCTGAGCAGCTCGCCCGGCGACCTCACGTCGTACGCGCTTGCGCAGATCGTGTGCACGTTCTCCGACTCGGCGGCGGCCGAGGGCGACGGTTCGGTGATCCTGGGCGGCCCCGGCGACGACCGGCTGCGCCGCTACCAGTGCACGGACGAGGTACGGGCCAGACCCGGCAGCCGCCAGCCACCGTCGGCGGAGATCACCGGCGGCTGACGGCGGGGTACGGCGGCCCGGGGGCCACGGGGCGTGGCGGACAGCGGGTTCGGCGGACGGCGGGTTCGGCGGACAGCGGACGCGGCGGACGGCGGGGTTCGGAGGACCGCGGGGTTCGGAGGACCGCGGGGTTCGGAGGACCGCGGGGTTCGGAGGACCGCGGGGTTCGGAGGACCGCGGGGTTCGGAGGACCGCGGGCGCGGCGGGCGCGGCGGACAGCGGACGGTGGCGGACGGCGGGTGTGGCGGACGCCTCATCCGGCCGCCTCGTGGTGAGCCGGAACCGATTCCGCCGGGCCCGGCGTCTTGGGGTGCGTGCAGCGTGAAGGCTCCATCGGCGGCAGCGCCGCGAACCACGTCCGGGTGACGGCAGGTGTCCTCCTGGTCGTGCACCTGGCGCTCGTCCTCTGGCTCACCCTGCGTCCGCTGGACGTCCTGTGGGTGCGGCCCGCCAATCTGCGTCCGTTCGCCGGGATCCGCGCCGACCTCGCCCTGGGCGGCGCGGCCCCGGTCCGCCGGATCGCCGCGGGCCTCGCGCTGCTGGCGCCGCTGGGGGTGCTGATCCCGCTGGCGCACGGCAGGCTCCAGGCGTCCCCGCTCGGCTCCCTGGTGCGGACGGCGTCGGCGGGCGCCCTCGTCTCGGTGGCCATCACCCTGGCGCAGACCGGGGTGCCCGGCCGGGTCCCGGACGTCGACACGGTGCTGCTGAACACGGCGGGCGTGCTGCTCGCGCACGTTCTGGTGGTGCCCGCCGGGCGCCGCCGGGCGCGGCGCCGGGACGGGCGCGGGCGGCGTGCGCCGGCCGTCCAGGAGGACGTGCTTCAGGGTCGGACCCCGACGATTCCCAGGGTGGGCATCGCACCGTAGGGCGATGCCCGGGGCCGGGCGGTCCGCATAGCGTGAGGGTCATGGGGCACCCGCCCCGTACCGATCCTCACGAAGGAGCCGCGGATGTCCGCCCTTGCCCGCCCCACCCAAGGCCGTGTCCTCGGCGGAGTGTGCGCTGCGCTGGCGCGGCGCTTCGGCACCTCCGCGACGACGATGCGGGTGATCTTCCTGCTGTCGTGTCTGCTGCCGGGACCGCAGTTCCTGCTCTACATCGCGCTGTGGGTGCTGCTGCCCTCGGAGGACAAGGCCCGCACCGCCTGGTGACCGGCCCGCGCGTACGCCGATGGGGCGCACCCCGTGTTCGAGCGGGGTGCGCCCCATCGGCGTGCCGAGGGCGGTTCAGCCCAGCGGGATGCCGTTCAGGGGCAGCCCGTGGGTGGGCAGCTGGCCGAGCGGGAGGCCGCCGAGGAGGCCCTTGACGGGGGCGGTGGGGCCCTCGGAGAGGAGGCGCTCCGCGGCCGGCTGCACGGCGGTTACGCCCGCCTGGAGGGCGGTGGTGCCCTGGCTCAGCGCCTGTCCCGCACCCGGCACCGCGGAGGCGAGGTTCTGGGCGGGCAGGGTCTGGGCGACGGAGCCGAGCGCCTGGGTCGCGTCCGGGACAGCCGGGGCCGCGTTCGCGGCACCCGCGCCGACGGCGGCGAAGGCGGCGCCGAGGGCGGCGACACCGAGGGTCTTGGCAGCAGACTGCTTCATGGAATGCGTCCTCGAAATGGGGGTACGGGGGACGAGCGGTTCGAGAACGTAAACACGCGAAGCGACCGGCCGCAAACATCGAAATGCGGACGGGTTGTGAATAACCTGTCCGCATTCAGCTGCCCCGAACTGCCCTGTTCAGCCCGCCGATTCAGCGGAACCGCTGGTGGAGGCGGTCCGCTGGAACAGCCATTCGGATTTCAGTTCCGCGTATCCGGGCTTCACCACGTCGTTGATCATGGCCAGCCGTTCGTCGAAAGGAATGAACGCTGATTTCATCGCATTGACGGAGAACCACTGCATGTCGTCGAGCGTGTAACCGAAGGCGTCGACAAGGTGCGCGAATTCCCGGCTCATACTGGTGCCCGACATGAGGCGGTTGTCCGTGTTGACCGTGGCCCGGAAATGCAGCCGCCGCAGCAGCCCGATCGGGTGCTCGGCGTAGGAGGCGGCGGCCCCGGTCTGGAGGTTGGAACTGGGGCACAGCTCCAGCGGGACGCGCTTGTCGCGCACGTAGGAGGCCAGCCGCCCCAGCGTGACCCCGCCGTCCGCGGCGACCTCGATGTCGTCGATGATCCGCACCCCGTGCCCGAGCCGGTCGGCGCCGCACCACTGGAGCGCCTGCCAGATGGACGGCAGCCCGAACGCCTCACCCGCGTGGATCGTGAAATGGTTGTTCTCCCGCTTCAGGTACTCGAAGGCGTCGAGGTGCCTGGTGGGCGGGAAACCGGCCTCGGCGCCCGCGATGTCGAAGCCGACGACGCCCAGGTCCCGGTGGCGGTTGGCGAGTTCGGCGATCTCCAGGGAGCGGGCCGCGTGCCGCATCGCGGTGAGCAGCGCGCCGACCCGGATGCGGTGCCCGGCCTCGCGGGCCAGCCGTTCGCCTTCCCTGAAGCCCTCGTTGACGGCGTCGACGACCTCTTCGAGGCCGAGCCCGCCCTCCAGGTGCTGTTCGGGCGCGTACCGCACCTCGGCGTAGACGACGCCGTCGGCGGCCAGGTCCTCGGCGCACTCGCGGGCCACCCGCACCAGCGCGTCCCGGGTCTGCATCACGCCGACGGTGTGCGAGAACGTCTCCAGATAGCGTTCGAGCGACCCGGAGTCGGCGGCCTCCCTGAACCAGAGGCCGAGCTTGTCGGGATCGGTGTCGGGCAGATGCGGGTAGCCGCTCGCGCGGGCGAGGTCGACGACGGTGGCCGGGCGCAGGCCGCCGTCGAGATGGTCGTGCAGCAGAACCTTCGGCGCCCGGCGGATCTGGTCCGGCGTCGGGGTGTTCGCGGTGCTCTGGCTCGTCATTTCCGCACTCTAACTCCTACGCGCGTAGATCACCGGGAGTCGCCCACAGGTGATCGCTGTCGATATTGAACGGTGACCGCACGGACGGGTCGCGTACACCGACGCTTCTGACACTGTTCTGTCATGGCACACCAAGCGACGCCGGTTCGACGGGCCCGGCTGGGCAGGGCGTTCGGACCGGAGCCGACGGCGGTGAGCGGGGCGGTCCTGCTGCTGCCCGGCGGCGACGAGGAGTCGTCCCGCGGACCGTCGCCGCTCGCGGCCGCCTCGGTCAGGGCGCTCGGCCGCAGGCTCGCCCGCGCGGGCCGCGCCGACGGCCTCGCGGTGCACGTCGTGCGCTACCGCGGCCGGGGCTGGAACGGCGGCCAGGCGCAGCTCGCCCAGGACGCGACCTGGGCCGCCGACGAGATCGTCAGGCGCTACGGTGACGTCCCGGTCTGCCTGGCGGGCGTCGACATGGGCGGCAGGGCCGCGCTCCGCTCGGGCGGCCACGACGCCGTCAGCTCGGTGCTGGCGATCGCCCCCTGGCTCCCCGAGGACGACATGGCGGCGCCGCCCGAACCGGTGAGGCAACTGGTGGGCCGGCGGGTGCTCATCGTGCACGGCACCAACGACCGGCGGACCGACCCCGAACTGTCGTTCCGCCTCGCGGCGCGGGCGAAGAAGGCGAACCGGGAGGTGTGCCGGTTCGAAGTGCACGCGGACGGCCACGGGTTGCACCAGTACCGGTCCGAAGTGCACGCGCTGGCGCAGGACTTCGTGATGGGAACCCTCTTCGGACGGTCCTTCGCGCGGCCGGTGGAGGACGCCCTCGCCGCACCGCCACCGCTGGGCCTGCGGATGCCGCTCGCGGCCGGTTTCGGGAAGTCACTGCGCGGGCGGTAGCGGCGCCGGGCGGGCCAGCAGATTGCCCCTGCGGGCCAGCAGGAACCTCTTGAAGGCCGCGACCGGCGGGGTGTCGGGGTGGCCGTCGAGCCAGGCGAGGCCGATCTCCCGGACCGCGCGCGGGGCCGTCACCGTCAGCTCCACCACCCCCGGGCGGGGGAAGACCGGCGGCGGCAGCAGGGCCACCCCGAGCCCCGCCGCGACCAGGCCCCGCAGGGTCTCGGCCTCCTCGCCCTCGAAGGCGACCCGCGGCCGGAACCCCGCCTCCTCGCAGACCGCGTCGGTGATCCGGCGCAGCCCGTAGCCGGGTTCCAGGGTCACGAAGGTCTCCTCGGCGGCCTCCGCGAGCCGGATCCTGCGGCGTCCCGCCAGCCGGTGGTCGGCGGGCACCACCAGCCGCAGCTTCTGCTCGTCGAGACGGCGGGCGACCAGGTCGGGGGCGTCCGGGACCGGCGAGGTCAGACAGAGGTCGAGCTCCCCCGCGCGCAGCCGCTCGAGCATCGCCTCGCCGTAGTTCTGGACCAGCGCGAAGCGGATCCGGGGATGGTCGGCGCGGAACGCCTGGAGCAGACCGGGTACCGTCTCGGCGCCCATGGTGTGCAGGAACCCGAAGGCGACCTTGCCGGTGGCCGGGTCGGCGTCGGCGCGCACCTCCTCGACCGCCCGCCCGATCTCCGCGAGGGCCCGCTCCACCGAACCGAGGAAGGTGCGCCCGGCCGGGGTGAGGGAGACCGTGCGGCCGCGCCGGGCGAACAGCTCGACACCGAGGTCGTGTTCGAGCCGCACCAGCGCCCGGGAGAGCGTGGACTGCGGGACCCGCATCCCGGCCGCGGCCCGGGTGACGTGCTCGGTCCTGGCCACCCCGGCGAAGTGCGCGAGCCGCGGCACCAGCGAGAGCACCATGTCTTCTGTGTCACTGGACGGTGACAGGTAACCCTCTGACCTCTGTTCATGCGCCATGGGAACGATTATGGCCAGTCCGTGCATTGGACGGATGAAAGGGGCCGTCCGTACCTTCGACCCATGTCTCCCGCCAGTACCGGGGCGTCCACCACCGTGGCCGCCCACGCCCCGTCCCCCGCTCCCGAACCCGCCGCCGACACCCGGCTGGCACCGGGCGGCCCCGGCTACCGCCGGATGAGCTTCGCCCTCTTCCTCGCGGGCGTCGCGACCTTCGCCCTCCTCTACTCCACCCAGGCCCTCCTGCCGCTGATCTCGGGCGAGTTCGGGGTGGCGGCGAGCGACGCGAGCTGGACGGTGGCGGCGGCGACCGGCGGACTCGCACTGTTCGTGCTGCCGATGAGCGCCCTGTCCGAGCGGTTCGGCCGCCGTACCGTGATGACGGCCTCCCTCGCGGTCGCCGTCTCCGTCGGCCTGCTGGTGCCGTTCGCGCCGTCGATCGGCGCGCTGGTGGCGCTGCGCGCGGTCCAGGGCGCGGCGCTCGCCGGGCTGCCCGCGTCGGCGACGGCGTACCTCGCCGAGGAGGTCAGGCCGCGGGCGCTGGTCACGGCGATCGGCCTCTTCGTGGCGGGCAACAGCGTCGGCGGGATGAGCGGCCGGATCATCACCGGCTGGGTGGCCCAGGAGTGGGGGTGGCGGATCGCGGTCGGCGTGATCGGTGTCCTCGCGGTCGGCTGCGCGGTCGCCTTCCGGCTGCTGCTGCCGGCGCCGGCCCACTTCACGGCGGGCTCGCTGCGCCCCCGGGTGCTGTTCGGCACGGTCCGCGACCATCTCTCCGACCCGCTGCTGCGCCGCCTGTACGCGATCGGCGCGCTGTTCATGACCGTCTTCGGCGGGGTGTACACGGTGATCGGCTACCGGCTGACCGCGCAGCCGTTCGGTCTCGCGCAGGGCGTGGTCGGTTCGATCTTCCTGGTGTACCTGGTGGGCACGGTGTCGGCGTCCACGGCCGGCCGGCTGGTGGACCGGCTGGGCCGCCGCGGCACGTTCTACCTGGCGGGCGGTACGACGACGGCGGGGCTGCTGCTGTCGCTCGCCGACTCGCTGGTGCCGGTGCTGCTCGGTCTCGTGCTGATCACCGCGGGCTTCTTCGCGGGGCACGCGGTGGCGTCGTCGGCGGTCAGCAGGACCGCGACGCACGGGCGGGCGCAGGCGTCGGCGCTCTACCAGTCGTCGTACTACATCGGCTCCAGCGTGGGCAGCACGGTCGGCGCGATGGCCTTCCACGCGGGCGGCTGGAGCGGCACCGTCGGGGTCGGGCTGCTGGCGGTGCTGGGCGTCGTGACGATCACGGTCGCGGGCACCCGCGCGGCCAGGACGGCGTCCGTCACGGAGCCGGCGACGGCCCGCTAGACGGCGGCCCGGCGGCGCGCGCGGGCCAGTGAGCGCTTGCCACAACCCCCCTCCCACCTGCCGCTTTGTCGGCTCCGGGGGCCATTGTCGGTGGCCTGCGGTAGCTTCCGAAGTGCTGGGCGCACTCGCGCGCGACAGGAAGGCCACAGGGGTGGGTGGACGATGAGCGACGGCACGGCGACGACGGACCTCGACATCAGGCTGGAGAAGCACAGGACCGAGCTGACGGGCTACTGCTACCGGATGCTCGGCTCGTCCTTCGAGGCCGAGGACGCGGTGCAGGACACCCTGGTGCGGGCCTGGCGCGCCTTCGACACCTTCGAGGGGCGCTCCAGCCTGCGGTCCTGGCTCTACCGCATCGCGACCAACGTGTGCCTGGACATGCTGACGGCGGGCAACAAGCGGGCCCGCCCGATGGACCTGTCCGCGTCGACACCGCTGGCGCAGGCCGCGCTCTCGCCCCGCCCCGACCACACCTGGCTGGAGCCGATGCCGGACGCGCGCGTGCTGCCCACCGTGGAGGACCCGGCGGAGGCGGCGGTCGCGAAGGAGTCGGTGCGGCTGGCGTTCATGGCCGCGCTCCAGCAACTGCCGCCCAAGCAGCGGGTGGTGCTGATCCTGCGGGAGGTGCTCGCGTGGCGGGCGAGTGAGGTGGCGGAGCTGCTCGACACCTCGGTCGCCTCGGTCAACAGCGCGCTCCAGCGGGCCCGTTCGACGCTCGCGGAGCGGGAGGACAAGGGCGCGGGCGCGGCCGTCTCCGATCCGCTGGACGAGGAGCAGCAGAAGCTGCTCGAACGCTATGTGGCGGCGTTCGAGGGGTACGACATGACGGCGTTGACGGCGCTGCTGCACGAGGACGCCATCATGACGATGCCGCCGTTCGACCTGTGGCTCACCGGCCACGCCGACATCGCCGGTTTCATGACGACGATCGGCGCGGCCTGCGCGGGTTCGCGGCTGCTGCCGGTCCAGGTCAACGGGGTGCCCGGGTTCGCCCAGTACAAGCCGGACCCGGAGGCGGGCGGGTTCGCGCCCTGGGCGATCCAGGTCCTGGAGATCTCAGACGGCCGGCTCACCGGGTTCCACTTCTACCTCGACACCAAGCGGTGGTTCCCGCTGTTCGGGGTGCCGCTCCACCTCGATGTCGACGGGCAGCCCGACCAGGTCGAGGAGGGCGCGTAGGGCCGGGTCGGGGCCGCGCAGCAGGATCCGCCCGCCGGCCCGGCGGGCGGCCAGCTGGAGCCGGGCCAGGGTGTCGACGGTGCCCAGGCCCGGGGCTCGGAGGGGGCCGACGTCGACCACGACCACCCGGGGTCCGCCGGGCCGCAGGGCGGCCCGCACGGCGTCGCTGAGCCCCGTCAGCTCCTCGGGGGTGACGGGGCCGCGCAGCACGAGTACCGAGGGTGTCATGGCATCCACAAGCGGTAGACCCGGCGGACGGCCGCAACTCATCGCGGGTCGCCGCGTCGGCCCCGGCCGGGTCCACCGTTCGGGATCACATTGACCCGTGGCCCTCCTCCCCACGAGGGTTGGGTGTATGCCCCATGGATCAGCTCCGCCCTGGATACCCGACCGCCCGCGACCTGCGCGGGAGGTGCCGTGCAAGGCGTGCTGACGGGGTTCGCGGTGATCGCGGTCGTGATCGGCGTCGGCTATCTCATCGGGCGGCAGGGGTACCTGGGCGAGCACGGCAGGGAGGTCCTGACGAAGCTGGCCTTCCATGTGGCCTCCCCCGCGCTGCTGTTCACGACGCTCGCGCGGGCCGACCTGTCGGTGGTGTTCTCCAGCAGGCTGCTGGTGACGGCGATGAGCACGGTGGCGGCGGCCGGCGTCTTCGTGGCGATCGGCGCGGCCCGCGGCTGGGGCGTGGGCCGCACCACGATCGGCGCCCTGTGCTCCAGTTACGTCAACTCCGGGAACCTGGGCATCCCGATCGCGGTGTACGTCCTCGGCGACGCCTCCCTGGTGGCGCCGGTCCTGCTGTTCCAACTGGTCGCGGTGACGCCGGTGGCGCTGACGATCCTCGATCTGTCGGGCCGGGGCGGCGAGGGCCCGCTCTGGCGGCGGCTGCTGACCCCGCTGACCAACCCGATCGCCATCGCGTCCCTGCTGGGGGTCGCGGTGGCGGCGTCCGGACTGCGGGTCCCCGACCCGGTGATGGACCCGCTGACCCTGATCGGCAACATGTCGGTCCCCGCGGTGCTGCTGGCGTTCGGGATCTCCCTGTGCGCCAGCACGATGCCGGGCCGGGGCGCCGACCGGCACCCGGTGTTCCTGTCGGTGGCCCTGAAGGCGGTGGGCCAGCCGCTCGCCGCGTGGGCCCTGGCGACGGGCCTGTTCGGCCTCCACGGCCACCTGCTGCTTGACGTGGTGGTCACATCGGCGCTCCCGGCGGCCCAGAACCTCTACACCTACGCGAGCCGCTACCAGGTGGGCGAGACCCTGGCCCGCGACTCGATCCTGCTGTCGACGGTGATCTCGGTCCCGGTACTGGTGGTGATCGCGACGCTGCTGGGGTGACTGGTCCCAGCATGCAGAACGGGGCCGGCGGACAGTCACCGGCCCCGCTCACCCGTATGAGGAAACCGCGGGTCAGGCGATACGTTCCCGTACCACCGGGGTCGCCGTGAACGGGGTGCCCTCGGGGGCGATGTCGAAGGTGCCCTCCGTCGACTCCAGGGCGTACGCGAAGCGTTCGGGGGTGTCGGTGTGCAGGGTCAGCAGGGGCTGGCCCGCGGTGACCGTGTCGCCCGGCTTGGCGTGGATCTCGACGCCCGCCGCCGCCTGCACCGGGTCCTCCTTGCGGGCCCGGCCCGCGCCAAGGCGCCAGGCGGCGACACCGACGCCGTACGCGTCGAGGCGGGTCAGGACACCGGACGCCGGGGCCGTGACGACGTGCCGCTCCTTCGAGGTGGGCAGGGCCGCGTCCGGGTCGCCGCCCTGGGCCGCGATCATCCGGCGCCAGACGTCCATCGCGGAACCGTCGGCCAGTGCCTTCGCCGGGTCGGCGTCGGGCAGTCCCGCCGCCGCGAGCATCTCGCGGGCCAGCGCGATCGTCAGCTCGACGACGTCGGCGGGGCCGCCGCCCGCCAGGACCTCAACCGACTCGCGGACCTCGAGGGCGTTGCCCGCGGTGAGGCCGAGCGGGGTGGACATGTCGGTGAGGAGGGCGACCGTGCGCACGCCGTGGTCGGTGCCGAGGCCGACCATCGTGGACGCCAGCTCACGGGCGTCCTCGATGGTCTTCATGAAGGCGCCGGAGCCGACCTTCACGTCCAGGACCAGCGAGCCGGTGCCCTCGGCGATCTTCTTCGACATGATGGAGGAGGCGATCAGCGGGATCGCCTCCACCGTGCCGGTGACGTCGCGCAGCGCGTACAGCTTCTTGTCGGCCGGGGCGAGGCCGTCGCCCGCCGCGCAGATCACCGCGCCGGTGGAGTCGAGGACGGACAGCATCTCCTCGTTGGAGAGCAGCGCGCGCCAGCCCGGGATCGACTCCAGCTTGTCGAGGGTGCCGCCGGTGTGGCCGAGGCCGCGCCCGGAGAGCTGCGGGACGGCCGCGCCGCACGCCGCGACGAGCGGGGCGAGCGGCAGCGTGATCTTGTCGCCGACACCGCCCGTCGAGTGCTTGTCGGCGGTCGGGCGGGTGAGCGCGGAGAAGTCCATGCGCTCGCCCGAGGCGATCATCGCCGCCGTCCAGCGGGCGATCTCCTTGCGGTTCATGCCGTTGAGCAGGATGGCCATCGCGAGCGCGGACATCTGCTCGTCGGCGACCTCCCCGCGGGTGTACGCGTCGATGACCCAGTCGATCTGCTCGTCGCTGAGTTCACCGCGGTCCCGCTTGGCGCGGATGACGGAGATGACGTCCATGGCCTTGCTTTCCTTCCGAACGTTCACGAATGTGCGCGGCCCCCGCGCCGGCCAGTCCTGCCGGTCGGTGGGGGCCGCGTGGGGAGTGGCTCAGCGCGCGGTGAGATGGCCGGGGCCGAACGCCTGGGGCAGCATCTCGGACAGCGGCAGGATGCCCTCGGGGGTCTCCAGGAGCAGGTCGGGGCCGCCGAACTCGTACAGCAGCTGGCGGCAGCGGCCGCACGGGACGAGGATCTCGCCGCGGCCGTCGACGCAGGTGAAGTGCGTCAGCCGGCCGCCGCCGGTGCGCTGCAACTCGGAGACGAGACCGCACTCGGCGCACAGGCCGATCCCGTAGGACGCGTTCTCGACGTTGCACCCGGAGACCGTGCGGCCGTCGTCGACCAGCGCGGCCACCCCGACCGGGTACCCGGAGTAGGGCGCGTACGCGTGCGCCATGGCCTCGCGGGCCGTGGCGCGCAACGCCTCCCAGTCGACGGTCACTTGCCCTGCCCTCTGCGGTACGGCATGCCGTCCGCCTTGGGCATCCGCAGGCTCTGCGCGGACAGCGAGAGCACCAGCAGGGTGACGACGTACGGGGTCGCCGTCACGACCTGCTTGGGCACGTCGTTGGTGGTGGCGTACCAGACGAACATCAGCACCGAGGTGACCAGCGTGATGACGGCGGGCGTGTACTTCTTCTTCCACACCAGGTAGGCCGCCCCGAAGACCAGCAGGATCGCCAGGAGCAGGATCAGCGCGTGCACGTTGGTGGTGCCGCCGCGCAGGTTGAGGCTGTCGGTGTAGCCGAACAGGCCCGCGCCCAGGGCGAGTCCGCCGGGCATCCAGTTGCCGAAGATCATCGCGGCGAGGCCGATGTAGCCGCGGCCGGCCGTCTGGCCGTCGAGGTAGACGTTCGAGGCGACGATCGAGAGGAACGCGCCGCCGAGTCCGGCGAAGCCGCCGGAGATGATCACGGCGATGTACTTGTACTTGTAGACGTTGACGCCGAGCGACTCGGCCGCCACCGGGTTCTCGCCGCAGGAGCGCAGCCGCAGCCCGAACGCGGTGCGCCACAGCACGTACCAGGAGATCGGGACGAGGGCGACGGCGATGACGGTGAGCGGCGACAGGTCGGTGATCAGACCGCCGACCAGGCCGGCCAGGTCGGAGACGAGGAACCAGTGCTTGCCGTTGAGGGTCGACAACGCGCTGGAGAGCCCTGGGATGTCGAAGGTGCCGAGCGACTCGATCGGCGGGGACTGCTTGGAGGAGCCCTGCGGGGCGTTCTCGAAGGTGAACTTCGACAGGTAGCGGGTCGTGCCGAGCGCCAGGATGTTGATCGCGACACCGGAGACGATGTGGTTCACGTTGAAGGTGACGGTGGCGACGGCGTGCAGCAGCGCGCCGAGCGCGCCGCCGATGATGCCGAACACGATCCCCGTCCACGGGCCCCACTGGTAGCCGGCCCAGGCGCCGAACCAGGTGCCGAGGATCATCATGCCTTCGAGGCCGATGTTGACGACGCCCGCGCGCTCGGCCCACAGGCCGCCGAGTCCGGCCAGGCCGATCGGGACGGCGAGGCGCAGCGCGGTGGACATCTGGCCGGTGGAGGTGATGCCGTCGGCGCCGGTGATCAGACGGACGGCCGAGGTGAGGACCAGGACGCCCGCGATGACCAGCAGCAGGACCGGCAGGGACATGCGGCGGCTCTTGCCGCCTGGCCGCTTCGACTGAGGCTTGGTGATGGTCGCGGTGCTCATCGGGCCGCCACCTCCTTCTTCTCGGTGTTCTGGGCGGCCGCGGCCAGCTCGATGCCGACCTGGCGCTGCTGACGGCGCAGGCCCCACTGGCGGACGGCTTCGTAGGAGATGACGACGGCGAAGACGATCAGGCCCTGCATGATCGTCGCGATCTCCTTCTCGTACGCGACCGGGGTGGCGTAGTCGAGGGCCGGGGACGCCTTGTCGAGGAAGGCGATCAGCAGGGCGGCGAAGGCGATGCCGACCGGGTTGTTGCGGCCGAGCAGGGCGATGGTGATGCCGGTGAAGCCGAGTCCGGTCGGGAAGCTCAGGCTGTAGGTGTGGGCGTCGCCGAGCAGCAGCGGCAGCCCGGAGAGGCCGGCGACCGCGCCGGAGATCAGCATGGCGGTGAGGACCATCTTCTTGGCGTCGACGCCGGAGGCCGCGGCGGCGGTCTCGGAGGCGCCGGTGGCCCGCAGGTCGAAGCCGAAGCGGGTGCGGTTGAGGACGATCCAGTAGGCGATGCCGAGCAGCACGGCGAGGAAGACCAGGCCGTAGATCTCGCCGACGTCGGCGCCGAGGTCGATGCCGGGGACCCAGCCGGAGTCCTTCATGGTGCCGGTGGTCATGTTGTTGCCGACCTGCACGCCCCACACGTCGCGGAGGGTGAGGTAGCCGATGACGCTGGTGGCGATGGCGTTCAGCATGATCGTGGCGACGACCTCGCTGACCCCTCGGGTGACCTTGAGGACACCGGCGATGCCGGCCCAGAAGGCGCCGGTGAGCGCGCCGACCAGCAGCAGCATCGGGATCTGCAGCACGGACGGCAGCGCGACGTGCGCGCCGACCACGGCCGTCATCATCGCGGCGAGCCGGTACTGGCCGTCGACGCCGATGTTGAACAGGTTCATCCGGAAGCCGACCGCCACCGCGAGCGCCGCGATGTAGTACATCGACGCCTGGTTGAGGATCAGCACCTGGACGTCGGAGAACGACGCCTGCTCCAGCATCAGCCGGTAGGGCTCGAACGGGTTCTTGCCGGAGGCGAGCAGCACCACCGACGTCAGCAGGATCGCCGCGACGAGCGCGATGACCGGGCCGGCCACCGCGAGGAGCGCGCGCTCCTTGTCGAACTTCTTCATCGGGCCTCGTCCTCCGGACCGGCGGCTTCCGCGGTGTCGTCAGTGGGATCGGTCGTCTCAGCGGATTCAGCGGACTCCGCGTGCTCCAGGTGGCCGGTTGCGGCACCCGTCATGGCGGAGCCCAGCTCCTCGGGGGTGATGGTCGCCGGGTCGGCGTCCGCCACCAGGCTGCCGTTGTAGATCACCCGCAGGGTGTCCGACAGGCCGATCAGCTCGTCGAGGTCGGCGGAGATCAGCAGCACCGCGAGTCCCTGGCGGCGGGCCTCCCTGATGCGGTCCCAGATCTGCGCCTGGGCGCCGACGTCCACACCCCGGGTGGGGTGGGCGGCGATCAGGAACTTGGGCTCGTGGCTCATCTCGCGGCCGACGATCAGCTTCTGCTGGTTGCCGCCGGAGAGCGAGGCCGCGGTGACGTCGATGCCTGGGGTGCGGACGTCGTACTCCTCGACGATCCTGCGGGTGTCGGCCTGGGCGGCCTTCGGGGTGAGCCAGAAGCCCTTGGCGTTGGGCGTCTCGGTGACATGGCCGAGGATGCGGTTCTCCCACAGCGGCGCCTCAAGGAGCAGTCCCTGGCGGTGCCGGTCCTCGGGGATGTAGCCGACGCCGCCCACCCGGCGCTTGCGGGTGGTCCAGCCGGTGATGTCCTCGCCGAGGAAGGCGATGGCCCCGGAGTCGGCGTTCTTGGTGCCGATGAGCGCGTCGATCAGCTCGGTCTGGCCGTTGCCCTCGACGCCGGCGATGCCCATGACCTCACCGGCGTGGATGGTGAAGGTGACGCCGTCGAGGACCTTCTTGACGTCGCCGCCCTCGGTGGCCAGGCCGATCCCGCCGGACGGTTCGGAGTCGACGCCGAGGGAGGCGCCGCCGCTGGCGTAGACGGTGAGGTCGCGGACCTCGACGACCGGGCGGTCGGTGACCGTGGACTCGGCGGTCTCCGGGGTGGGCAGTTCGCTGCCGACCATCATCTCGGCGAGCTGGCGCGGGGTGGTCTCGGCGGGTACCGCGGTGCCGACGGTGGTGCCGCGCCGGATGACGGTGATGTCGTCGGCGACCGAGAGGACCTCGCCGAGCTTGTGCGAGATGAAGATGACGGAGAGGCCCTCGGCCTTGAGTTCGCGCAGGTTGTCGAAGAGTGCGTCGACCTCCTGCGGGACCAGGACGGCGGTGGGCTCGTCGAGGATGAGGGTGGTGGCGCCGCGGAAGAGGACCTTGAGGATCTCCACGCGCTGGCGGTCGGCGACGCCGAGGTCCTCGACCAGCACGTCGGGGCGCACGCCCAGGCCGTAGCGGTCGGAGATCTCCTTGATCTTCCTGCGCGCGTTGCCGCCGATGCCGTACAGCTTCTCGCTGCCCAGGACGACGTTCTCCAGGACGGTCAGGTTGTCGGCCAGCATGAAGTGCTGGTGGACCATGCCGATGCCGCGCGCGATGGCGTCGGCGGGGCTGGCGAAGGTGACCTGGACGCCGTCGACCGCGATGGTGCCCTCGTCCGGCTTCTGCATGCCGTAGAGGATCTTCATCAGGGTCGACTTGCCGGCGCCGTTCTCACCGACGAGCGCGTGGACCGTGCCTTTTCGGACGGTGAGGTGGATGTCGTGGTTGGCGACGACACCGGGAAACCTCTTGGTGATCCCCGCCAGCTCGACCGCGATCGTCGTCCGATCGTCGAGCGGAGGGCTGCTGGTCGCGTCGATGGCGCACTCTCCTCGGGAAAGGGGCCATCTACGCGCGTAGCGCCCCTGCTTTAAATAGTGCCCGGACCTGATCGATCTTGATCTTTCATCGATCCGTTCCGAGCATTCTGCCGCGCGAACGGGGCGCGAGGAATCATCGTCCCCACACCCCGTTCCGCGGCCGTAACGCTGCCATTACAGCGTCTTTCCGGCCATGGGCCCATGGGCCCGGCACCAACAGCAGGTCAGGAGGACTTGACCTTGATGCTGCCGTCCTTGATGCCCGCCTCGGCCTTCTTGACCGCGGCCTGGATGTCGGCGTTCGTCTTGAAGGCCGGGTTGGACTCCGACAGGCTCACGCCGCCGTTCTCCAGGCTGCCGCGGACCTCGCCGGTCTCGGGCTTGCCGTCGTGCACCGACTTGGCCAGCTCGAAGACCGCGCCCTGCACGTTCTTCATGGCCGAGGTGAGGATCGAGTCCTTGTACTTCGCCAGCGCGTCCTGCTTGTACTGGTCGGAGTCGACGCCGATCGCCCAGATCTTGTGCGCGGCGGCGGCCTTGATGACGCCCTGGCCGGAGAGGCCGGCGGCGGCGTAGACGACGTCCGCGCCCGCGTCGATCTGGCCCTCGGCGGCGCTCTCGCCCTTGTCGGGGCTGGAGAAGCCACCCTCGGCGGCCGTCTCGGTCAGGTACTGCGACTTGACCGTGACGCTCTTCTTGGTGTCCTGGACGCCCTGCTTGAAGCCCGCCTCGAACTTGTGGATCAGCGGCACGTCCACACCGCCGATGAAGCCGACCGTGTTGGTCTTGGTGGCCTTGGCGGCGGCGACGCCGGCCAGGTAGGACGCCTGCTCCTCGTGGAAGACCAGGTCGGCCACGTTGTCGGCCTTGATGGTGTCGTCGTCCACGATGCCGAAGGTGACCTTCGGGTGCTTGGCGGCGACCTCCTTGACGGCCGGCGCGTACGCGAAGCCGACGCCGATGATCGGGTTGTAGCCCGACTTGGCGAGCTGCTCGAGGCGCTGCACCTTGTCCGCGTCGGACTCGCCGTCCTGCGGCTCGACCGCGGTGGACTTGTAGCCGAACTCCTTGTCGGCCTGGTCGAGACCGGCCGTGGCAGCGTCGTTGAAGGACTGGTCGCCCTTGCCGCCGACGTCGTAGGCGAGGGCCAGGCCCTTGGCGCCACCGGAGGAGGAAGAGGAGGAAGATGAGCTGGTCGAGCTGGATCCGCAGGCGGAAACAGTGACGGCAAGAGCCGCAGTTGCAACGCCTGCAACCGCGATACGGGACACCCGGCGCATGGAACGAGACTCCTTTGTGCAAGCGCCCAAACCAGGCGCTGGTTCCGCCGCAGCGTAACGCGCGTAGACCAGACGGAAAACCCCTTCTGTCCGGTCCGTTACCGAGCTGTGGCCACAGTTTTGGGGGCTGATGACGGACAGCGGCGCGCCCCTTGCGGGACGCAAGGGGCGCACGCGATCACCGGGTGACCCGGACGGGCTCGGGGGGTGCGGAACCGGTCACTCCGTTTTGACGGTGACCTTACCGTCGATGATGTCCTGCTTGGCCTTGTCGACGGCCGCCACCACTGCCGTCATGGCCTGGTACTTCGGGTTGGTGTCGGCGAATCCGACGCCGCCCGACGCGAGGTCGCCGCGCACCTCGCCGCTCAGCGGCTTGCCGTCCACGACGGACTTGGCCAGCTCGTAGACCGCGCCGCCGACGTTCTTCAGCGCCGAGCCGAGGATGTACTCCTTGTACTTGGCGAGCGAGGACTGCGCGTACTGGTCGGAGTCCACTCCGATGGCCCACATCTTGTGCTCGGCCGCCGACTGGATCACGCCCTGCCCGGAGAGGCCGGCCGCGTGGTAGAGCACGTCGGCGCCGGCCTCGATCTGGCCGTTGGCCGCGTCCTTGCCCTTGTCGGGGCTGGAGAAGCCGCCCTCCTGGGCGGTCTGGGTCAGATACTGCGACTCGATCTTGATCTTCGGGTTGACCGACTTGGCGCCCTGGTCGAACCCGGCCTCGAACTTGTGGATCAGCGGGATGTCGACGCCGCCGATGAAGCCGATGTGGTTCTTCTTGGTCGCCTTGGCGGCGGCGACCCCGGCCAGGTACGAGGCCTGCTCCTCGTGGAAGACCATGTCGGCGACGTTCTTCGCCTGGACGGTGCTGTCGTCGATGATGCCGAAGGTGATCTTCGGGTACTTGGCGGCGACCTCCTTGACCGCCGGCCCGTAGACATAGCCGACGCCGATGATCGGGTTGTAGCCCGACTTGGCGAGCTGTTCGAGGCGCTGCACCTTGTCCGCGTCGGTCTCGTTGTCGCTGGGCTCGACGTCCCGGCCGCTGATCTTGAACTCCTTCTCGGCCTTCTGGAAGCCCGCGTAGGCGGCGTCGTTGAACGACTGGTCGCCCTTGCCGCCGATGTCGTAGGCGAGCCCGATGCCCTTGCCCGAGTACTTTCCGGAGTCCTCGTCACCGCTGGAGGTGTCGGTGCTGGACTTGCCGCAGCCGGCGGCGGCGAGCACGACGACCGCGACGGCGACCGCGGCCCGGGAGAACGTTCTCCTCCGAGATATCTGACGCACAGCAAGCACCCCTTCGTCCCCACGGCACCGTCGCCGGCCCGCTTCCCCTTGTGCCGCCTTCGGTGGCGATTGCGGCGCACAGTAACGCGCGTAGAAGGGGAGGGGAACGGTGTTCCTCGCGGCCGTTATCGAACCGTGCCGACAGCCGGTTACGTTTGCGCGCCGCCGGTTACACCCGGGTGACACAAGGGGACGAAGGGGCACCGACCGGGCATGGTGTCGCCCCTCCGTCCCGTCCGGTTCAGGAGGCGGCCGAGGCGGTGGCGTCGTCGGCCGCGTCGAGCAGCGCGGTGGCCGTGAACAGCTCCACGCCGACGGTGATCGCGTACTCGTCGGCGTCGAAGTCGCCCTGGTGCAGGTCGCGGGCGGTGCGCTCGCCCGGGGCGCGGACGCCGAGCCTGGCCATCGCGCCGGGCACGTGCTCCAGGTACCAGGAGAAGTCCTCGCCGCCCAGGCTCTGCTCGGTGCCCTCGACGGAGTCGGGGCCGCGCCTGGCCACCATCGCGTCGTGCAGCAGGTCGGTGACGTCCGCGTCGTTGACGACCGGCGGGACGCCCCGCACATAGGTGATCTCCGACTTGGCCCGGTGCAGGTTGGCCACCTCGTCGATCGCGGCGACCACCAGGTCGGGCGCCTGCCGCCAGGACGGCAGGTCGAGGCAGCGGACGGTGCCGGACAGCTCGGCGTGCTGCGGGATCACGTTCGGGGCGTGGCCCGACTCGATCCGGCCCCAGGTGACCGCGAGGCCGCTGCGGCTGTCGATCCGCCGGGCGACCAGGGCGGGCACGTCGGTGACCACCCGGGCGACGGCGGTGACCAGGTCGGTGGTGAGGTGCGGGCGGGCGGTGTGGCCGCCGGGGCCGTCGAGGGCGACCTCCAGGCGGTCGCAGGCCGAGGTGATCGCGCCGTGCCGCAGACCGATCCGGCCCGCCTCCACCTTGGGGTCGCAGTGCACCGCGATGATCCGGCCGACCCCGTCGAGCACCCCGCACTCGATGGCGTCGGCCGCGCCGCCCGGCAGCACCTCCTCGGCGGGCTGGAACAGCAGCCGCACCGGGCGCGGCAGCCGGCCCTCGCGGTGCAGTTCGGCCAGCACCAGTCCGGCGCCGAGGACGACGGTGGTGTGCACGTCGTGGCCGCAGGCGTGGGCCCGGCCCGGCACGGTGGAGCGGTACGCGCAGTCACTCTTCGTGTCCGGGATGGGCAGGGCGTCGATGTCGGCGCGCAGCGCCAGCATGGGCCGGCCGCCGTCCCACTCCCCGATGTCACAGATGAGCCCGGTGCCGAGCGGGAGCACCCGCGGCTTCAGGCCGGCCTCCTCCAGGCGGTCCTTGATCGCCGCGGTGGTGCGGAACTCCTGGTTGCCGAGTTCCGGGTGCATGTGGAGGTCCCGGCGGAACGCGACGAGTTCGGCACGCAGCACGTCGGAGAGCGTGCCGGGAAGCGTGGCTTCCGCGGAAGGAGCGGCCTCGGTCTCTGGTGACATCAGTTGCTTCACCCTCTGAAGGGTAGGACGCGGAGGGGGTCAACTGCCCCACGATCAACAAAACTTCAGCCCGTCAGGCGAAGAAAAGCCGGCCGTCCCGCGCATAGCCGTCGATGGAGATGGGTAAACTCGCCGATTTCCGTCGAGTGGATCATGAGAACGACGGAGAGTGACACTCTCCACGGATATCACGGTCCGCTCGGCCCCGGGCGGAGTGTTCATCTGTCGGGATCAACCGGCGGAGCGCACCGCGCCCGGATACCGGAATCATTGCCTCCGCGTGACGTTCACGCCACACGGAGCGAGCCGGGCGCCGCGGCCGCTAGGGTGCGGGGCCGTGAGCGCCGACACCCCGGGGGACCCGGACTTCATCGACAGGACCCGGCACGCCTACGACGCGATGGCGGAGGAGTACGCGGCACGCTTCCCCGACGACGCGATGGACGACCTGCCGGTGGACCGCGCCCTGCTGCACGCCTTCGTGGAGCTGGTGCGGGCGGCGGGCCCCGCCCCGGTGGCCGACGTGGGCAGCGGCCCCGGCCACCTCACCGCCCGGCTCGACGCGCTCGGGGTGCCGGTCTTCGGCGTCGACCTGTCGCCCCGCACGGTGGCGCTGGCCCGCCGCACCCATCCGGGGCTGCGCTTCCACGTCGGCTCGATGACCGCCCTCGACCTGCCGGACGCCACGGTCGGCGGGATCGTGGCGCTCTACTCGCTGATCCACATCCCGGACGGCCGGCTGACCGCCGTCCTCGCCGAGTTCCACCGGGTGCTGGTGCCGGGCGGGCAGGTGCTGCTGGGGTTCCAGAGCGGCTCCGCCGACGGGACGACCGAGCGGCTGCACCTCGCGGAGCGGTTCGGCCACCCGATGGACCTCGACTACCACTTCCGCGCCCCGGAGACCGTCGTCGGGCATCTGACGAAGGCCGGGCTGCGGCTGTCCGCGCGGGTGGTGCGGGAGGCCCTGGACGGCGAGAGCCGCCCGCGCGCCTATCTGCTGGCGCACAAGGCGGTCTGACCTCCCGGGGGGCGCGTCAGACGGCGCTGACCGCCTGGAGCCGGTGGACGTCCCTGGCGGTGCCCGTGACGCCGGACAGGAAGCCCTGGGCGCGCGGGGAGGCGTGCTGGGTCAGCCACGCCGGGTCGATGTCGCAGACCGCGACCCGCACCTCGGTGCCCGCCAGGGCCAGCGGCAGGGTGTGCACGACGGTGGAGGGGAAGCTGAGGACGGTGCGCCCGATCGGGCCGCGGCGGGCGATCAGTTCGAGCGGCAGGTCGGGGCGGACGATCTCCAGTCCCGTCTCCACGGCCAGCCGGTGCAGCTTCTCGGTGCTCTCCCTGCGGTGCGCGAAGTAGCGGGTGACGCCGTGCGCCTTGGCCAGCGTGCGCACCGCCTCCAGATAGTGCTCGCCGTCCACCACACCGGTCTCCACCAGGGAGGTGCCGACCAGGTCCGCGCCCTTGGTGATGCGCGGCGGGCCGAACCTGGCGCGGGTCCAGGCGAAGTCGTTGGCGTCGACGGTCACGCCGGCGGGCCTGTCGGTCACCGGCATCGACGAGAACACCGTCACCCGCCGCTTCCCGCTCGGCGTGAGACGGCGCCGCGCCACCGACGACACCGGCGCGAAGACCAGGTCGCGCGGGCCCGGCCGGCCGCCCTTGCGGTGCCAGCGCACCAGCCGCTCGCCGCGGGCCAGCTGGGCGACGAACTCCATGGTCGCGGTGCCGTCGTCGACGACGACGAGATCGCGGGCGCTGGTGATGGTCAGCAGCAGCTGCACGTACCGGGAGAACGGGTCGCCCAGGACGATCCGGGAGGCCCGCCTGAGCAGGCCGGTCAGGCCGCCGATGGTCTGGAACGGCGCCGCCGGACCGCCCCTGGCCTCCTCCCAGCGCACCTGGTGGCCCTCCTCGCGGGCCAGCTCCGCCATCCGGCGCAGCTGGCCGCGGGTCATCGGGTCGATCGGGGACAGCACGACGAGGGTGAGCTCCGCGCCGGGCGCGTGGGCGTGCGCCCACTCCAGCACGTTGAGGAGCTGCACCGGGCTCTCGACGAAGGCGAGAGTGGGGTGGCCGGCCGATCCGGCGCGAAGACTCATCGACGTGGAACCGTCCGTGGGGTGTGTCAGACCGAGACCGGCTCGCCCGCGGCGGCGGCGATCTCCGCCTCGGCGACGACGCCGGGGACGCGGCGCAGCTTCTTCATCGGGCCCAGCTCCGAGTCGTAGACCTTCTTGACGCCGTCGCCGAGCGAGGACTCGATGGTGCGGATGTCGCGGACCAGCCGGGTCAGGCCCTGCGGCTCGACGGAGGCGGCCTGGTCGGAGCCCCACATCGCGCGGTCCAGGGTGATGTGGCGCTCGACGAAGGTGGCGCCGAGCGCGACGGCGGCCAGCGTGGTCTGCAGGCCCGTCTCGTGGCCCGAGTAGCCGATCGGCACGTTCGGGAACTCGGCCTGGAGGGTGTTGATGACGCGGAGGTTCAGCTCCTCCGCCTGCGCCGGGTAGGTCGACGTGGCGTGGCACATCAGGATGTTGTCCGAGCCGAGGACCTCGACGGCGTGCCTGATCTGCTTCGGCGTCGACATGCCGGTGGAGAGGATCACCGTGCGGCCGGTGGCACGCAGGGCGCGCAGCAGCTCGTCGTCGGTGAGGGAGGCGGAGGCGACCTTGTGGGCGGGGACGTCGAACTTCTCCAGGAAGGCGACGGCCTCGGTGTCCCACGGGGAGGCGAACCAGTCGATGTTCTTGGTCCTGCAGTACTCGTCGATCTGGCGGTACTCGTCCTCGCCGAACTCCACGCGGTGGCGGTAGTCGATGTACGTCATCCGGCCCCAGGGGGTGTCGCGCTCGATGTCCCACTGGTCGCGCGGGGTGCAGATCTCCGGGGTGCGCTTCTGGAACTTGACGGCGTCACAGCCGGCTTCGGCCGCCGCGTCGATGAGCTTGAAGGCGTTCTCCAGCTCACCGTTGTGGTTGATGCCGATCTCGCCGCAGATGTAGACGGGGCGGCCGGGGCCGGCCTCGCGCGAACCGAAGGAGCGGATGCGGGAGTTGGTGCTCATGGCAGGAACTGTCCTTACTTTTCGAGGGAGTCGAGAGAGGGGCCGAGGATCCAGCTGGCGATCTCTCGGATCGCGCCGTCGCCACCGGGGACGGTGGTGACCGCACGGGCGGCGCCGCGTACCACGTCGTGGGCGCTCGCGACCGCCACGGGCCAGCCCACGAGGGCGAAGCACGGGAGGTCGTTGACGTCGTTGCCGACGTAGAGCACGCGCTCGGGCGCGATGCCCTGCTCCTCGCACCACTGCTTCAGCGCGAGGTCCTTCCGGTCGATGCCGTGCAGGACCGGGATCTTGAGCTTCCCGGCCCGTGCGGCGACGACCGGGTTCTGCTCCGTGGAGAGGATCAGCATCGACAGGCCGCTCTTGCGCAGGGCCGCGATGCCGAGTCCGTCGCCGCGGTGCACGGAGACGAACTCCTTTCCATCGGCGTCGATCAGCACCCGGTCGTCGGTCTGGGTGCCGTCGAAGTCCAGTACGACCGCGTCGATGTCGTCGGCGGTCGGCAGAGCGCCGGGGCGCTGTGCGTCGAAGAGGGGGGCCAGCGCGCGGGCGCGGGCCAGCTCGTGCGGGTCGTCGATCTCCAGGACCCGCGCCGGGTCGGTGCGCACCAGCTCGGTGCGGCCGAAGAAGCGGTGCCGGTGCGCGCGGAAGCCGGTGGCGTCCATCGCGTAGGCGGCGCCGGTCTCCAGGAAGTCCTGCGGGCGGTCCTGGCGGCGCGGCCTGAACGACTTGTCGTGGTTGACGCCGTGCCCGCCCTCGGCCGCCGCGTCCTCGGCGTCGGCGTGCCGCCACACGAAGCCGTGGAACGGGGCGACCGCGACGGCGGTGTCGGCGCCCTGCACGGCGACCGCGCCGGCCACCGCGTCGACGTCCTCGCCGACCAGGAAGGGGCTGGTGCACTGCACGAGCAGGACCACGTCGACCGGGGCGCCGTGCAGCGCCTCGTGGCTGTCCATGGCGTGCAGGACGGCCGCCTCCGAGGTCGCGGTGTCACCGGCGATGGCGGCCGGGCGCAGCACCACCTCGGCGCCCGCCGCACGGGCCGCGGCGGCGATGGCCTGGTCGTCGGTGGAGACCACGACGTCCGTGACGAGGCGGGCCAAGCGGCACTCGCGGACCGCGCGGACCACCAGCGGCACGCCCCCGACGGGGGCGAGGTTCTTCGCGGGCACCCCCTTGGAGCCGCCGCGCGCGGGGATCACGGCGAGGACGCGGCGCACCCTGGCTGCTGGGTCGGACATGACCTGTTCTCCTTGGGAGTTCGGGGACGCGCTCACAGCTCCCCCATCCGCCGGATGACGGGAGCGACGCGCTGGACGCCGTGCCGGTAGGCGCCGCGGGCCGCGCGGCGGACGATCTGGCGGACGGGTCCCGGATCCCGGTCGGCGGCGGGCGCGCCGGGCAGCGGGCCGCCGTCGGGGCCGAGGTGGTGGCGGGCGAGGATGCCGGGCAGATAGCCGGGCGCGGTCCGGGGCGTGTAGTACGGGGTGAGGGGCGGCATCGGGTCCCGGCCGTCGAGGAGCCCCGCGATCCGCTCGCGGGCCGCGTCGAAGGCGGTGGCGTAGCCGCCGTCCGCGGCCACGCCCTGGCGGGCCACCCACCGCGGGTCGGGCCCGGGAGCGTGTCCCGCGTCGAGCTGGTCCCAGGAGGCGAGGCAGCCCGAGCCCACGAAGTGGTGGTTGCCGAGCACCTCGCGCACGCCGAGGTCGGTCAGGACGGCGGTCGGGATGCGCCGGTGCAGCGATTCGAGGGCCGCCGTGGAGCTGACGGTGACCAGCAGGTCGGTGCGGTCCAGGACCTCGCCCATGTTCCCGTACACCAGGCGGAAGTTGGCCGGCGGGTCGAGCCGCTGCGCCAGCTTCTGGTACGGCAACTCCTCGATGTGTGTGGTGTGTTCGCCCGGCCGGGAGCGGAGCTTGAGGAGCACCTCGCGCTCGGGGTGCTGCCGGGCGTGCCGGACGAGCCGCTCCAGCAGGTAGGTGCGGTCGCGCCGGTTGTCCGGTACGGACGGCTGGGCGGCGAACACCACGGTGTACGGGGCGTGTTCACCTTCGTAGGGGGCGCCGCCGAGGAACGGCAGGGCCACCTCGGTGACCGCGGAGGCGTCGGCGCCGACCCCCTCGTACACGGCGCGGAAACGCTCCGCGTCCTGACGGGAGTTGGCGAGCACCAGGTCCGCGCCGTGCCGCAGCAGCAGACCGTCGGCGAGCTTCTCGTAGACGACGCCGACATAGCCGGTGACGACGACGGGCCGCCGCTCCCGGCCCGCCCAGGCGTGCCCGAGCCCGTGCAGCATGGCCTGTACACCGCCGCCGACCAGCGCGAGCACGACGAGGTCGTACGTCTCCTCGGTCATCGCGCGCAGGAACTCGCCCGCGGTGACCTCGGTGAGGGAGTCGGCGCGCACGCCCACCTCGGCGAGCTGCCTGGCGGTCGGCGTGGAGCGGCCGCGCAGCAGGAATCCGTCGAGTCGCGGGCCGACTTGCGCGTCCTCGCGCGGTGCGGCTTCCATGGGGGGACCCGGTGCGATACGGGCCGCGGTCAACGCCCCCCATTTCCATCGGGTGTCGGAGTCCGCGAGGACCGCGATGCGCATGGGTTTCGGTGTACGTGGTGGCACGTCGTAGACGCTAGGAAGCAATTCCTAGGCGCGGCCCAACCGCACCTCAACAAAAAGTTAACAACACCCCGCCGTGAGCCGAACTGGCCCGGGAAACCCCCGGAAGTACAGGCGATGCACCGTTCCGCCACATGGAGTTCACCCCCTGTACGCATACCGGAAAGTTCCGGCTCCGGGCCGGCCCCTAGCGTTTTGCGGGTGCCCAAGCTTTCCGTGATCGTGCCGTTCTACAACGTGCAGCAATACGCCCCGGACACTCTCCGGAGCCTTCGCCTGAACGCCCACCCGGATTTTGAATTCGTGCTGGTGGACGACCATTCGAAGGACGAGACTCCGGCCATTCTCGAACGTGCGGCCGAGCAGCTCTCCGATGTGGCCCAGGTCCGCTACCTCCGCCACGAGAAGAACGGAGGGCTCGCCACCGCGCGCAACACCGGCCTGGACGCCGCGCGCGGCGAGTACCTGACGTTCCTGGACGGCGACGACTGGGTGGCGCCCGGCTACTACGCTCAACTGGTCGCCGCCATCGAGGAGTTGGGCTGCGACTTCGTGCGCACCGACCACGTCCAGACCACCGCGCGCGCCAGGACCGTGCACCGGGTACCGCACGGGCGGCGCCGCGAGGTGCTCGACCCGCGGGAGGCGATCCTGCCGGCCGACCGGACCACCTCCGTGGACTACGCCTACGCGTGGGCCGGCGCCTACCACCGCCGGCTGGTCGACCGGGGCCTGCTGCACTTCACCGACGGACTGCGGACGGCCGAGGACCGGCCGTGGATCTGGAAGCTGCACCGGGAGGCGGAGTCGTTCGCCGTGGTGAGCCTGCTCGGCGTCTTCTACCGGCGCGGGGTGGCGTCCTCGCTGACCCAGATCGGCGACGTCCGCCAGCTCGACTTCATCCGCGCCTTCGACCAGGTCATCGAGGAGACCGCGAAGGACCCGGACGCCGACCGGCTGCTGCCCAAGGCCGTGCGCACCTACTGCGCGATCATCGCCCACCACCTGTCCGACCAGACCAAATGGGAACCGGCCGTCGCCAAGCAGCTGCGCACGATGAGCGCCGCCGCCGTCCGGCGGATGCCGCAGCGCGCGCTGGGCGACGTGCTCGACACCATGGACCTGGACCGCTCCGCCCAACTGCGGCGGCTGCGGCGCCGGATCACCACCGCGAAGGCGGCTGCCTGATGTCCCGTACCACCCGGATCTTCTGCGTCTCGACGCTGTACGGCGCCGCCACGCTGGCCGCCGCGATCGACTCCGACTGCTTCACGGAGGAGGACCGCAGGCTGCTCCTCGTCTTCAACAACTCCGCGACCCCGGAGACCACCCCGGCCGTCGACGAGATGCCCGGGTTCGAGCCGCTGCGCGCCCACTTCGACGCCGTCCTGTCGTGGAACGAGGCCATCCGGCCCTTCCACCCCGGCTCCTGGACCCCGCGCGCCGACGACGTGCCGATCCTGGAGCGCCATCTGCGGCTGCTGTGGGGCCTCGGCGACGACCGGGTCGAGCTGGTCGTGGAGTCCATCCAGGTCACCCCGGCCCTCACGGTGGCGCAGCTGTTCCCCGAGGCGCCGGTGCACGTCTACGCCGACGGCCTGATGAGCTACGGGCCCACCCGCAACAAGCTCGACCCGCTGGTCGGCACCCGGGTGCGCAGGCTGCTCCACCTGGACCTGGTGCCGGGGCTCACGCCGCTGCTGCTCACCGAGTTCGGCGTGCCCGCGGAGCTGGTGCCGACCACCGCTTTCCTCAAGTCGATGAGCGAACTCACCTCGGCGGTACCGGAGTTGCCGGTGCTTCCGGACAACTCGGCGCTGCTGCTCGGGCAGTACCTGTCCGCGCTCGACATCCTCTCCCCCGACGAGGAGGAGGAGCTGCATGTGCGGATGGTGCGCGGCGCCGTCGCGCGCGGCCACCGGGAGATCGTCTTCAAGCCGCACCCCACCGCGCCGGCCCGCTACAGCCGCGCCCTGGAGGCCGAGGCCGAGAAGCTGGGCGTCACGCTGACCGTCCTCGACCTGCCGGTCCTCGCCGAGGTGCTGTTCGAGAAGTCGCCGCCCGGACTGGTCGTGGGCTGCTTCTCGACCGCGCTGTTCACCGCGTCCGCGTTCTACGGCCTGCCGGTCGCCCGGATCGGCACCGAACGGCTCCTGGAGCGGCTCACCCCGTACCAGAACAGCAACCGGATGCCGGCCGTGCTCGCGGACGCGCTGCTGCCCGACCTGGAGGACCGCGCGGGCGAGGAGACGATCCCGCAGGACCAGCTCACCGGGCTGGTCGAGGCCGTCGGCTTCACCATGCAGGCCCAGCTGTACCCGGGCCTGCGGACGGCGGCGGAACGCTATCTGACCCGGCACCTGGGCCCGCGCACCCGCCGCTACTTCAAGAAGCGCCGCCTGACGTCGCTGGGCCTACCGGGCGGCATCCCGGAACGCCTGGCGTTCCTCCCCCACAACGCGACGGCCCGCCGCGTGGTCCGCAGGGCACGGGCGTTGCGACGAGCGGTCAAGGGCTGAGGGGGGACGGGGCTACGGGGGACGGGGCCACGGGGGACGGGGCCACGGGGCCACGAGGGACGGGGGACGACGGCGACTCACGGCGTCGGCGTCGGCGTCGGCGCCCGCTGTGCAGAAACGCTACTGCGGGCAGGTGAACCAGGGCGCGGGCGGACCGGCACGCCGTCGGGTGGGCCGGGATCACGCGGGCGCGGCGCCTAGGGTGCGGCGGACGGCTCCGTTTCCCGGACCGGCCGGGCACGGAGGACGAACCGCGCACTGCGAGGGACACCGGCGTGACCGAAACGGCCATGACCAGCACCGAGCCCGATCCCGAGCCCGTCCCTCCCGACCCGACTGATTCCTCGGGCTCAGTGGCTTCAGCGGCTTCAGTGGCTTCACCGGCTTCAGTGACCGCAGCGCCCACAGCGCCCACAGCGACCTCTGGCGTCGCTGTTGCCGCTCTTGCCGCAGCATCCGCAACCACCGCTTCCACCACTGCCGTCTCCGCGCCCTCGATCACCCCTCCAGTCCTCTCCACCCCCTCACCCGCAGTCGGCCCATCCGTCTCATCCGTCCCATCCGTTCCGCCCGTCCCCCGGCTTTGGGCCCTGGACGGGCTGCGGCTGGGTGCCGCCTTGATGGTGGCCGTCTACCACCTCGGTGGTCGGGGCGGTGAGGTCTCCCGGGCCTGGGGTTCCTCGCCCGCCCGTCAGTTCCCGGTCCTGCACACCTACTTCGCCTACGGCTGTCTCGGTGTCCAGGTCTTCTTCGTGATCAGCGGGTTCGTGATCTGCATGAGCGGCTGGGGCCGCACCGCGCAGACCTTCCTGGCCTCCCGCGCCGGGCGGCTGCTGCCCGCCTACTGGGCCGCGGTCGTCCTGGTGACGGTGGTCTCCGCGCTGCCGGTGACGGCCGCGCGGGCGGTCTCACCGAGCGACGCGCTGGTGAACCTGACGATGCTCCAGCAGCCGTTGGGCGCCGACCGGGTGCTCGGGGTCTGCTGGACGCTCTGGGCCGAGGTGCGTTTCTACGTGCTGTTCGCGCTGCTGGTGGTGGCGCCCGGCGTCGACCGGCGCCGGGTGCTGCTGTTCTGCGCGGGCTGGACGCTGGCGGCGGCGCTCGCGGGGGGCGTGCGGGCGCCGCTCCTCGACGCGGTGGTGATGCCCGCGTACGCGCCGTTCTTCGTCGGGGGCATCGGCCTCTACCTGGTCCACCGCGACCGGCGGGACGTGCCCGCGTGGGGTGTCGTCGCCGTGAGCTGGCTGATCGGGCAGCACCACGCGGTCGCCGCGCTGTGGCGCCCGCCGCACGCGGACGCGTTCTCGCACCGGACGGCCGCCGGGATCGTCCTGGTGGTGACGCTGGGCTTCGCCGCGGTGGCGGCGGTCGCGCTGGCCCGGCCGCGCCGGGCGGAGCTGCCGTGGCTGACGGCGGCGGGCGCGCTGACGTATCCGTTCTACCTGGTGCACGAGCATCTGGGCTGGCCCCTGGTGCGCGCCCTGCACGGCGGTCTCGGGCTGTCCGCCGCGGTGACCCTGGTGGTGGCGGTGGCGGCCCTGCTGGCGCTGGCGTGGCTGCTGCACCGGGCGGTGGAGAGACCGTTCGGGCCACGGCTGCGGCGGGCCCTGCTGGCGCCCGTCGCCCGGCGGGACACGGCAACCGCGCGGCCCGCCGCCTGACCTCAGCCGGGTCCGGCGTAGCGGGACTCCACTCCGGCCAGGACCAGTTCGAGGCCCTCCTCGAAGTGGCGGTCGTAGTCGTCGAAGATCTCCGCCCCGACCGCCGCCGCCAGCGGGAAGTCGGCCAGGTTCCTGGCCCGTTCGTCGAGGTCGTAGCCGTCACGGCGTTCGCCGGGCAGCGGCCGCACGCCCTGTTCCTCGGTGACGAAGCCCAGCGTGTACAGGTAGGCCGTCGTGATCGCGCGGGCCGCCCGCGGCAGGGTGAAGCCGGCGGCGGTGAACAGGCGCAGGGTCTCCTCCAGTTGTTCGGCGTGGTCGACGCCGGTGAAGCGGGAGCCGCTGAAGACGCGGGCGCCGTCGCGGTAGCCGAGCAGGGCCGCGCGCAGCCCGCGGTTGGTCTTCAGGAGCCGCTGCCGCCAGGTGTCGGCGGGGTCGAGGGGGACGTCCGCCCACATCCGGCGGTACATCTCCGTCGCCATCTCGTCGAGCAGCGCCTGCTTGTCCTTGAAGTGCCAGTAGAGGGCGGGCGCCTTGACGTCCAGTTCCTTGGCGATGGCCCGCAGGGTGAGGCCGTCGAGTCCGGCCTCGTTCAGCAGGTCGAGGGCGGTGTCGGCGACCCGTTTGCGGTCGAGGGGGGTGCGTCGTTCCGTGCTCACGCTTGACAGCTTAACAGCGTTAAGGGCACCCTCGTGAGCTGCGGGACTTAACAACGTTAAGGAGTGTGGATCATGGTGACGACGGACGTGGTGATCGTGGGCGCCGGGCCGACCGGGCTCGCCCTCGGGATCGACCTGGCCAGGCGCGGGGTGGCGGCGCTGGTGGTGGAGAAGGCGGCCGGCCTCTTCCCCGGCTCGCGCGGCAAGGGCATCCAGCCGCGCACGATGGAGGTCTTCGACGACCTCGGGGTCGTCGACGCGATCCGCGCGGCCGGCGGCCCGTACCCGACCCAGCTGTTCTGGCGGGACGGCCGACCGGCGGGCGAGCACCGGATGTTCGACCCCGCCGAGGCGGGCGAGGACTCCCCCTACCCCGAGCCGTGGATGGTCCCGCAGTGGCGGACCCAGGAGATCCTGGCCGGGCGGCTGGCCGAGCTGGGCGGCCGGATCGCCTTCGGCCACGAGGTCACCGGCCTGACGCGGGACGACGACGGTGTCACCCTGTCGCTCGCGGACGGCACCGCCCTGCGCGCCCGGTACGCGGTCGCCGCCGACGGCGGGCGCTCGACGGTGCGGCGCGCGCTCGGCGTCCCGATGACCGGCGAGAGCGTCGACCCGTACCCGATGCTGGTCGCGGACGTCCGGATCACCGGACTCGGCCGGGACCACTGGCACGTCTTCCCGCCGCGCGGCGACGGCGCCGACTTCCTCGCCCTCTCCCCGCTCGCGGGCACCGACGACTTCCAGGTCTCCGCGCGGTTCCCGGAGGGCGACGCGGTCGACGTCTCCGCCGACGGCGTCCGCGCGCTGATCGCCGACCGCTCGCACCTCGCCGCCGAGGACGTCACCGAGGTCCGCTGGGCCTCCGACTTCCGGCCCCGAGCGGCCCTCGCCGACCGCTTCCGCGACGGCCGGGTCCTGCTCGCGGGAGACGCGGCGCACGTCCACTCACCGGCCGGCGGGCAGGGCCTCAACACCAGCGTCCAGGACGCCTACAACCTGGGCTGGAAGCTGGCCGCTGTGGTCTCGGGCGAGGCGCCCGCCGCGCTGCTCGACAGCTACGAGGAGGAGCGGCGGCCGATCGCGGCCGGCGTGCTCGGCCTGTCGACCGGGGTGCATCACGGCCAGGTGCGGCGCGGCGCGGCCACCCGCCAACTGGGCCTCGGCTACCGCGACTCGTCGCTCACCCGGGAGACCAGGCGGGCCCCGGCGGGAGTCCGCGCGGGCGACCGGGCGCCGGACGGCACGGTGGCGGGCGTCCGCCTCTTCGACGCGTTCCGCGGACCGCACTGGACCCTGCTGGCGCTGGACACCCCGGCCCCCGACCTCGCCGGGGCACCGGTGCGGGTGGTGACGGGAGCGGCGCCCGCGGGGTACGGCCCCGGGCTCCTCCTGGTGCGCCCCGACGGCTACCTGGCGTGGGCGGGCGACACGGCG
The DNA here is from genome assembly GCF_005222485.1 of Streptomyces griseoviridis. Classification (NCBI taxonomy): domain Bacteria; kingdom Bacillati; phylum Actinomycetota; class Actinomycetes; order Kitasatosporales; family Streptomycetaceae; genus Streptomyces; species Streptomyces griseoviridis. The sequence continues at coordinate 5,513,047 of NZ_CP029078.1, read as the reverse complement.
GAGGGCCTGGCCGCGCACGCGGCGGGCGCGGGACTGCGCGCCGCGCCCTGAGCCACCGGGCCGCCGGTCAGGCGCTGGCCAGTGTCAGTTTCACGGCGAAACCGAGGAAGAGCACCCCGGCCGCCGAGGTGGCCGTCGCGGACAGCCGCCTGCGGCGCCTGAAGGCCGCGGCGAGACGGGTCCCGCTGAATATCAGCGCGCTCAGATACAGGAAGCTGGCCGCCTGCGCGAACGCCCCGAGAACGACGAACGACAGCGCCGGGTAGGCGTACGCGGGGTCGACGAACTGCTGAAGAACGTTCCAAAATCAAACTGCCGGTACGCTCCCGCCCATGACCGCCACCAAGACCGCTCCCGAGTGGACCGTTGAGGAACTGGCAGAGCTGGCCGACCTCCAGGCCAGGAACGACGCCTTACCGGAGGACGCGCCCCGTGGCCTCCTGTCGGTACGTCTGTCGATCCTCACGGAGGACACAACCTCCCCCGCCAGGCAGGAACTTGACCTCCGTCGCCATGCCATCCGCGAGGGCGTGAGAGTTGTCGGTGTGGCTAGGGACCTTGGAGTGTCCGCAACCAAGAAAGCACCTTGGGAGCGGAAGGAACTCGGGGACTGGCTCAACAACCGCATCCCCGAGTTCGACCTGATTCTGTTCTGGAAGTTGGACCGATTCATCAGGCGCATTTCTGACCTACATGAGGTCATCAAGTGGTGCAAGAAATTCGGGAAGAATCTGATTTCCCTCAATGACACCCTGGACCTGTCATCCCCCGCGGCTCAGGCGATGGTGACTTTCATTGCGGCAGTTGCAGAGATTGAAACCGCCAACACCAAGACTCGCGTATCGTCACACTGGGAATACACGAAGCACCAGGACCAATGGCGGATCGGCAAGCCATCGTACGGATACAAGACTGCCAGGGTGGGCGGCAAACTCCGCCTCGTACAGGAGCCCAAGCAAGCGCGAGCGGTGCGTTACATGTACCACGCTGCAATGCGAGGGGTTCCGGCAAACCGAATCTCCAAGGTCCTGGACAGAGCCAAGGTTCCAACCTACAGCGACCGGAAATGGAATAATCGGCAGGTCCTCAGGATTCTCAGGAACCCTGCCGTCAAAGGGATTCGCACCGAGGGCGGAGTGAAGGCGACTACCTACAAATCTACGCCGGTACTGGACAAGCAGGGCCAGGAAATCAGAGTCACCGATGAGCCGATCCTGACTAGCGAGGAATTCGAAGGCGTTCAAGCGGCACTCGCCACCCGCGCGAAGAACAGGCGGCACCATGAGAAGAACCGTCGTCCGACCAGGTTCCTCGGCGTCATGAAACACCGGTGCGGAAGAAACGTTAACGAGACAAACAGCTACAAGACACTTTCCGCCGGTGAAGTGAAGGAGTACCGATACCTGCGGTGCCCCGAATGCCGGAAGCCGGGATTCGTGACACTAGATCCTGAGCATGTGTACTCGGCTCTGGCACAGGCCGTCTTCGAAGCGCTGGGGGATTTCGAGGTGATCCGCCGCGAGTACGCGAGAGGCGAAGAGAACAGGCGAGAGCGGAAGAGGCTAGAAGAGTCCATCGCCTCCTACATGTCCGGTCTGGAGCCCGGTGGAAAGTTCGACAAGGTCGGATTCATTCGCGAGAAAGCAGAGAGCACGCTAGCTGCTCTCATGAACGACTTGACGAAGATCGACCCGGATTCCACAAAGGATAGGTGGATCTACGAAAGCACCGGCGTAACGTACAGGCAGCATTGGGAGACCGGCGGCGTAGAGGCCATGGAAAAGGACCTACTGAGTTCTGGAATTACCTTCGAGCTCGGAAGGCAGGACGATGGGGAACTACTGGGAAAGTTGATCATTCCGCATGACATCAAGAAGCGGTTGATCAGAATGGACAGCACCTGGAGTTAGCCCACACGCCTGCACTCCGCGCGAAGACAACGGTTACAACACGCATACGCCCCCTGTCAGCGCCGGGACCGTGCGCCGATCCCTAAGGGCTGTCCCGCAACGTTGAGGCGGGCGGTTGAGAGACCGAGAGGTTCGCCGCCTATCCTCCTGTTGTGCAGCTGCCTCGGGATCCTTCGAACGTCGCCCATGCCCTGGTGGCCGCGTTTCCGACGCGTCTTGTCGGTGACGTGCAGAGTGTCCTAGCGGTCATGCCGGAGGCCAGGCTCGCGCCGATGACGCCCTTCGAGGTCGAGGTGCAGGGCGAGACCGTCGCCATCCCGTCGCGCATCTACAACGAGGAGCCCGGCGCCGACTTGGGGCGTCCCCTGGCCGAAACCCAGCAGGTGATTTTGCACTGCCTGTACTCCCGACACCACGATGGCTGGGTCCGCCAGCGGCACCTCGAGCAGATGGTGGCGTCGGGCGAGCCGTGGGTGGTCCCGTTCGTGGTGCAGTTGGCCGGCGAATACGTGCTGGAGATCCTTGAGGCGATCGGCCGGGGGCTTCCCGGGCTCACGGTCCCGGGCTCGGCCCAGCGCCGCCTCTATGGGGAGTTCATCGCTCGGAATCCGGCCTTCTTCGCGCGCACGGAGCGGCGCGTGGTGAGCTACTGGTCGTGCTACTACCGCTGGAAGTATGGAGCGTTTGGGACGTATCCCGGATGCGTCCTTCTGGAAGCGTTCCGGGCCGCTGTGGTGGAACAGGGGCGCGCAGTGGCCGCGGCACATGCCGCGCCTTCCGCTGGCGGACGCTGGTGAGCGACCTGCCTGAGTACGGCCACGGTCCTATCCAGCAAGGTTGAGATTATGCAGGTGGGCGACGCCGCGCATGGCGTGGTGGACGCCGTCGCCCTTGAGTCGGCAATCGCGGAGAATCTTCCAGGTCTTCATCCGGGCAAAGACGTGCTCCACTCGTGCACGGACCTGCTTGTGTGGGCGGTTGTGCTCCCGCTTCCAGGCGGGTAGTTCCTCGCCCTGCGTGCGGCGGTGCAGCATGATCAATCCGGTTCCTGGATAGCCGCCATCAGCTATCACGGTCGTCCGGCCGACGGCTGTCTTTGCCCCCGATTCCTCCCACGCCTTGCAGCCGTTCCGGTCGCCCGGCAGCGGCCGTCCGACCACAACGACCAGGCGAGTGTCGGCATCGATGACGACCTGGTGATTGGTGGAGTACCGATAGTTCTTCGACTGCTCGGCCACCGCGTGATCGCGGGTGGGCACCAGCGTCCCGTCCACGATCAGCACAGTGCCCCTCGCGAACCGGCGTCGGTGCGGCAAGGCCAGCAGAGGGCCAATGCGGTCGATGATCCGGTCAGCAGCCGACTTCGAAATCCCGAACAACGGGGCCAGTTGGCGCGTGGTCAAGTTGGTGCGCCAGTAGGCCGCGACCAACAGAATACGGTCCTCAAGTGACAGGCCCCACGGACGCCCCGTCCGTGGTTCGGCTGCGCTCTCGCGCTTCACCGCGGTCACCAACTTGCCGAAGCAGCGCGGGCTCAGTCCAGTGAACGGACGTATCCAAGACGGCTCTGATGCCGTGATCACACCAGCCACACCAAGATCATCTCACCCGTGACCAGCAGTTGCGGGACAGCCCTTAGCAACCTGGACCGGTACGCGGACGCCGTAGAGGCCCGTAGAGCGAAGCTCCGTAAGGGCTCGTAACACGATCTTGCTGGCGTGAAGAGGCAGGTCGGGGGCGCTGCTGAGTGGGTTGCCGCTGCTGGTGCCAGGGTTGTTCACCAACCATGCCGGAGTTATGCCGGGATCAAGCTCGGCCACCAGGGTGGGACGTTGTCCGGGCAAAGCGGGGCGGGGTAGGAGTCCGGCATCCCGAGCCATGTGACAAGGAACCATGTGAACCACAAGGTGAAGATGAGGCCTGCCATCAGGGCTGTCCTGCGATGACGTCTTCCGAGGGTGTTGTGCAGGATCACCCACGGAACCGCGGCGGCGATCCAAATGAGAGGCGTGAGAAACAGCAAAGTCATGCCGTTGGCTGCTGCGTTGACGCCGATGTCACAAGCAGTCCATGCCCGTGCAGTCGCAGTAATGGTCACCACTGCGGTCAGCCCGCCAATGAGGGCACCGGAGCCAATTCCACCGAGCCGGCCGCGCGGAAGACTCGATGACTCTGCTCCCACGATCATCCCCCCTGCATCGCCCTGGACGCGGAGAGTACCAACGCTCTGAAGCAGCCCGCTGGGGCCACGGCCGACCTGCAACGGTCAGCCGTTCGTGGGCTTGCGAAGCCGCCTCCGGCAGATGCGGCCGCAGGCCAATGAGACGAAGGCGTCATGGAGTTCGGTTCGGCGTTCCCAGCGAACGGCGAGACGCTTGAACTGATGGAGCAGGGCGAAGGTCTGCTCGACGACATAGCGAAGCTTGCCCAGGCCCTTGCTGTTCGGGGCGCCCTTGCGGGAGATGACCGGCAGGGTCCGGCGTTTGCGCAGCTCCTCGTGGTGAGGGTTGGAGTCGTAGCTCTTGTCGCCGAGCAGAGAGTCGGGGCGACGGCCTGGCCACTTGGCCACGACTGGGACGCCGTCGATCAGGGCGAGGGGCTGGGTGACGTCGTTGACGTTTGCCGCGGTCGTGATGACCTTGAGAGGAGTGCCCACAAGTCGTCGTCCACGTTCCACGGCCGAGTACTCACAGCGTTACGAACGGCTGGATCGTCACACCGGTCACGCCCGACCAGGGCCTCTCACCAAGATCCTGTTACGAGCCCTGTGCGGCAACGGCAATATTCGCGTGGTCGGGTAAACCGGCGTGGCGGAGCCAAGGGGGCAGCGCAGCCGCTGGGGCTTCAGGGGCCCTCGGGGCCGCTCACGGCCTTCACCGTGAGCGCCTGACGCTTCCGCCTGCTCGGGGTGCCGACCAGGGCAGAGAACGGGGTGACCTTGGAGGCCCCCGCGGGCCCCTTCGGGGGCCGCTTGGGCACGCCGAGGGCTCCCAGTGCCTCCTCCTGCTCCTGGAGGCTCATGCGCGTGAAAGCGGCCGCAGCATCGTCAAGCTGAGTCATGCCAACCCCCTAGACGCTGGCCAGCGACAGCTTGACGGCGAAACCGAGGAACAGCACCCCGGCCGCCGAGGTGGCCCCTGCGCTGAGCGTCCTGCGGCGGCGGAACGCGGCAGCCAGACGAGACCCGCCAAATATGAGCGCGGACAGGTACAACACGCTTGCCGCCTGGGCAAGTACGCCCAAGGTCAGGAAGCCGACGACCGGGTTGGACTTCGAAACGAACTGCACGAAGAAGGCCACGAAAAACAGGATCGCCTTCGGGTTGAACAGGCTGACCACCAGCGCCCGCCTGAACGGCCGTTCGTCCGCCTCGGCCGGCGCGGCCTCCTGCTCGATCCGGTCGCGCCGGGTCCGCCACATCGACCGGGCGGCCCGCATCATGCCGATCGCGAGCCAGGTCAGATAGCCGGCGCCGGCGTACTTCACGATCCCGAACAGCAGCGCGTTCGCCTGGAGCAGCGAGGCGACGCCGGCCGCCGACAGGGTCATCAGCACGGTGTCCCCGCACCAGACGCCCGCGGCGGCGGTGTACCCGGTGCGGACGCCCTTGCGGGCGGCGACGGACAGCACGTAGAGGGAGTTGGGGCCGGGCAGCAGGACGATCAGTACGAGTCCTGCCAGATAGGTGGGAAGGTCGATGACGCCGAACATGCGACGAAGTGTCGCACGCGGGTACGACACTCCCCCAGGCCCGTGCGCGAGAAGCCGACGGCACGCACACGCGTGCCCGGCGCGCGGCCGTTCGGGGCCCGGCGTCGGTGGGCACCATCCGTGGTGACCGAAGTGACCGTGGTGCCCGGCAGGGCCATCGGTGAGACGAGGGAGTCCGCAATGCGTACCACCGGCATGAGGACAAGGCGAACCGCCCCGGGGGCGCTGACCGCCGTCGCGGCCCTGACCGTCCTGTGCGGCTGCACCGTCCAACCGGTCGACGGCGGTGGCGGCGACGGCAAGGCGCGCTCCCCCGTGCACATCCAACTCCCGGGCGGGACCCGGCCGGCCACCCCACCGACCACACCGACCCCGGCCGCTCCACCGACCCCGGCCGCCCCGCCGACCCCGGTCGCCCCCGTGCCGTCGTCGCCCGCCACCCGGCCGCCCGCCGTGACCCTCCCGGCGGCGCCCGCCGCCGTCCTGTGGCGGCGCGGGGACAGCGGTCCCGGGGTGCGGGAGCTGCAGGCCAGGCTGCGCCAGACGCAGTGGCTGTTCGACGGGCCGACCGGGACCTACGACGATCTGACCGAGCGGGCCGTCAGCGGCTTCCAGGGCAAGCGCGGGCTGCCCAGGACCGGCGCCGTGGACACCGTCACCTGGCGGCGGCTGGTCGGGATGAGCCGGGAACCCGGCACCTGGGACCTGTATCTGATGGGCGGCCAGCCGGCCGGCCCGCCCGACCCGCGCTGTCTGACCGGGCGGGTGCTGTGCATCGACAAGACCAGCAGGACGCTGCGCTGGATGGTCGACGGGCGGACCGTCTCGACGATGGCCGTGCGGTTCGGCGCGACGGGGACACCGACCAGGGAGGGCGTGTTCCACGTCTACTGGAAGTCCCGCAACCACTGGTCGACGCTGTACGACTCGTCGATGCCGTACGCGATGTTCTTCAGCGGCGGCCAGGCGGTGCACTACTCGAACGACTTCGCGGCCCGGGGCTACGCGGGCGGCTCGCACGGCTGTGTGAACGTCCGTGACGAGGCGGCGATCGCCGCGCTGTACGGGCAGGTGCGGGACGGCGACAGGGTCGTCGTGCACCGGTGAGGAGTGGGGCGCGGACGGGACCGGGGGAACGTGTCCCGCCCGCGCCGGTTGCACGAGCCGTGAGTACGGGGGGAACCCCGGCTCTGTGCGACGGCCGATGACCAGTCGGCTCACTCAGTACTGCGCGGGAGCGGCCGAAAACGTCACACCCTGGGGGAAGATTTTTTCCAGCACACCGAACGCGAGGGAGAAACCGCAGGTCAGAGGCTTTTCGCGGAAGCAGACTTGAGGGCGCGGTAGGTGGGGGTCAGGTCCGTCGAGCCGTCGGTGTGACGGCGGCCTCCCTGGCCGTCGCCGTCACGGTCGCCGTCATGGTCGACGCCGCCACGGTGGCGGCCGTGTCCGTGTCCGTGGCCGTGCCCGTACCCGGCTCCCTGACCGTGACCGGAGCCGTATCCGTCACCGCTCCCCTTGCCGCCGTCCCCGTCCCCTTTGCCGCCCGGGGCTATGTGGTGCCCTTCGTCGTCGCTCTGCTCGCCCTGGCCGCCTTTGCCGCCCGGCCGGTCGCCCTGGCCCTCGCCGCCGGCTCCGGGGCGGCCCTGCCCGCCGCCCTCGCTGTCGTGGCCGGTACCACCCGTACCACCGGTACCACCGGCGCCGGTGAGGACCGTCCGGCAGTAGGACCGCACCCGCCCCGGGCCGCCGGCCGCGCCCTGGAGGGCCCGTCGGCGGTCGGCGGTGAGTTCCTTGCCGTCGCGGACGTCGCGGCAGGCGGCCGGGGCGCCGCTCCAGCGGCCCGGGGTGCTGTCGTCGCCGGACGCCTGCCCGCCCGGGGGCCGGTCGCGGGTGTCGTCGCCCGGGGTCGCCGCGGTGGGCTCACCCGGGGTGGGTTCGCCGGGCAGGACGCCCTTCGGGGAGGGCGACCCGAGGGGGCGTTCGGGAGTGGCGGCGGCCGAGACGGAGGCGGCCGGGCTCGGATCGTCGCGGATGAACGGCGTCGGCAGCACCCCGCTGGTGGCGGCGACGGCGACCCCGCCGACCATCCCGGCGGCCAGCACGGCGGTGAGCCCGAGCCGCACCGGCCTGCTCCAGCGCGGCCGGCCCGGGTTCCGCTCGGGGCCGCCGATGCGGACCAGTCCGGCGTCGGAGGAACGGGTGCGCGCGGGCCCGGCCGTGCGGTCGCGGGCCTGGTCACGGTCGGCGCGTGCGGCGCGGAAGGCGGCCAACGCGGCTGCCTCGCCGGGGAGTTCGGCGCCGGGCTTGGCGGGCTCCGCGGTCAGCGACTCCAGCGTCCTCGCGAGCCGTTCCGCCTGGTCACGCGTGTCGTCGGGGACGGCTTCGAGGGACTCGCCGCGCAGCAGGATCTCCGCCGTCGCACGGTCGAGCCACCTGAACTGCTCGTCGGCCATCACATGTCCTTCTGCGTCCGCGCGCGCGTATGCGTCACACTCGGGGACGTCACCGCGCGGTCACGGGGTTCTCGCTGGGGCGGCAGCGCGTCGAGCACGCCGGCCGATTCCGGATCGGCACCGAGCAGTTCGGCGAGCCGGCGCAGCCCGCGGTGGGCGGCGGTGCGGACCGCGCCGGGGCGTTTGCCGAGCGTCTCGGCGGCGGTCTTGGCGTCGAGGCCGACGACGACCCGCAGCACCACGGCCTCGGCCTGGTCCTGCGGCAGCCGTGCTATCAGGGAGAGGGTGCGGTCGGTGCCGAGGGCCTCGATGGCCTCGCCCGCCGTGTCCGACCGCCCGGCCCTGCCGGTCAGTTCCGTCTCGTCACCGCCGATGGCGGGACGGCGGCCGCGCATCCGTATGTGGTCGAGGGCGCGGTTGCGGGCGATGCGGGCGGCCCAGCCGCGGAACCGGTCGGCGTCGCCGCTGAACCGCTCCAGGTCGCGGGCGATCTGGAGCCAGGCCTCGGACGCGACGTCCTCGGCGTCCGGGTCGCCGACCAGTGTGCGCACGTAGCCCAGCAGCCGCGGGTGCACCGACCGGTACACCGTCCGGAACGCGGTCTCGTCCCCGTCCTGCGCCGCAAGCACCGCGGCGGTCAACTCCGCGTCGTCCCCCAGCACCCGTGATTCCTCAGTCGTCAGTTGGACGGTAGCGCCGGTGCCCGGAGAGACAATCCTCACCCCGCACCCGGCGCGAAAGGCACGTTACGACCTGAAACCGCTGCTCGTCCATGTCCGCCCCCCTCGCGACCGGCCGGGGTGTGACAGAAAACGCACTCAGGACGCTGAAGAGAGTACGGGCCGCCGCGCGGCCCGTACCGCGCGACGGCCGGGGCCTCTCCTGTGGGGGGTGGCGGCCCCGGCCGTTGTCGCGGTGTCCGCTCCGCGGGCCGCACCGGCGCCGACCACTCGGGCGGACCGTGCGGCGTTGACTAGAATCGCTTCTCATGTCGAAGCCTGACCAACTGCTTGTTGACGTCGCTGCCCTGGTGGAGTCCGGGCACAGCAACCAGATGACGCTGACCGTGGTCACCGGTGGTGCTGTCATCACGGGTCGCCTGGCTCCCGAGGCCGTCTGGCGGCAGCGGGTGTCCGAGGTCCTGGCGGACTCGGCCCGCCTCACCGAGTTCTCCGCCGTCTTCACCACCACGACGGACGGGGAGAAGGCGCCCACGCATCTGCACTTCCATGTGGCGCGGATCCTGCAGGGCACGCTGGGCATCCCGGAGACGGGCGGGATGTACCGCGTGGCGATCGATGACGTCAGCGCCTGGACGGTGGGCGACTTCAGCTACTCCGACCAGTGAGACCCGACGCCGCGCGGTGACGGACCGCGCGGCGACGCGGTGAGGGTCCGACCTGCGGCTGCCGGTCGGACCCTCACTCGTTGCGCGGGTGGCGGCTCGCGTCCGTCCGTCGGTCAGACGGCGGCAGGGGCGCCGAGGAGCGCGGCGGCCCGCTGGAACGGGGTGAGGGCACGCTCGGGCGCGGCGGCCCGGCGGAGGCCGGGGCAGGTGAAGCCGAGCCGGGTCATGGCCCGGAGGACCTCACCGGCGCTGAAGTCGCGGCGGTCCTGGCGCGTGATGACCTGCCCGACCTGCATGACCGGGTAGGTGCGGCGGCCGATGATCACGGACTCGCCGACGACCTGTTCGGGCTTGACGCCCTTCATGGTTTCGAGGACGCCGCTCTTGGTGAGGTCGAACGGGAAGCGGGCGATGACACAGCGCATGACGCCTCACAGGGAGAAGGAGGGGAGGGTTCCACCGCGGTGAGGCGGTCAGTGGGTGAGGGCGAGGACGCCTTGAGCGCCGTCCTGGTCCCCGACGGCCGGTGTCGCGGCGGGCCTGCGGCTCTGGGCCGGGTGCTCGGCCTGGGCGGTCGTGGTCACGGGTGAGGTGAACGGCCCGCCGCCGCCGAGGAGGTCGCGCAGTTGGACCCGGTCCGTGTACGCGGGGCTGTCACGGACCGCGGTGAGCTGGTCGTGGGTGACCAGTCGGGTGCAGAGGCCGTCGTCGTCGCAGATGAACAGGTACCCGGTGCGGGCGCCCGCCATGACGGAGAGGGCGACTTCGACGGTCATGTCGTCCCAGACCCGCAGGGCGCCCGTGTCCATGGCGTCCGGCGCGGTCCTCTGTGCGGGGACGGCGTTCGTCGGGCGGAGCCGCAGCTGAACCAGCGTCAAAAGGTGCCTCCTGCAGTGGTGGGCCAGTTTCCGGAGCATGACGTCTCTAGGCCGCCGCCGCGTCGAAGGAGCTCTGCCGTGCGGACCTGCGCAGGGCGGCCGAGGCGGGGCTGCGGCGGCCGCGTGAGGCGCCGCTGCCGCGCTTGCGCCGCTCGGCCACCGGCGCGGTGATCGTGACGGGGACGCCGGAGGGCTCCCTGGCACCGGTGATCTGGGTCAGGGCCTCTTCGCCGACGCGGATCTGGGTGGTCTGGGGCACGATCCCGGCGGCGGTCATGAGACGGCTCATGTCGCGGCGCTGCTGGGGGGTGACCAGGGTGACGACGCTGCCCGACTCGCCGGCCCGCGCGGTGCGGCCACTGCGGTGGAGGTAGTCCTTGTGGTCGGTCGGCGGGTCGATGTTGACGACCAGGTCCAGGTTGTCGACGTGGATGCCGCGGGCGGCGACGTTCGTGGCGACGAGCACGGTGACGTGCCCGGTCTTGAACTGCGTCAGGGTCCTGGTGCGCTGCCCCTGGGCCTTCCCGCCGTGCAGTGCGGCGGCCCGCACCCCGCTCGCCAGCAGGTGGTCGGTGAGCTTGTCCACGGCGCGCTTGGTGTCCAGGAACATGATCACTCGGCCGTCGCGGGCCGCGATCTCGGTGGTCGTCCGGTTCTTGTCCGCGCCGTGCACGTACAGCACGTGGTGCTCCATCGTGGTGACCGCGCCGGCGGACGGGTCGACGGAGTGCACGACCGGGTCGGTGAGGTAGCGGCGGACCAGGAGGTCGACGTTGCGGTCGAGGGTGGCGGAGAACAGCATCCGCTGGCCCTCGGGGCGCACCTGGTCGAGGAGTGCGGTGACCTGGGGCATGAAGCCCATGTCGGCCATCTGGTCGGCCTCGTCAAGGACGGTGATCGCGACCTGGCTCAGCCGGCAGTCACCGCGGTCGATCAGGTCCTTGAGCCGGCCGGGCGTGGCCACGACGACTTCGGCGCCGCCGCGCAGCGCGTTGGCCTGCCGGCTGATCGACATGCCGCCGACGACGGTGGCCAGGCGCAGCTGCACCGAGCGGGCGTAGGGGGTGAGCGCGTCGGTCACCTGCTGGGCCAGCTCGCGGGTCGGGACGAGGATCAGGGCCAGCGGCTGGCGGGGCTCGGCGCGCAGGCCGGCGGTGCGGGCCAGCAGGGCCAGGCCGAAGGCGAGGGTCTTGCCGGAGCCGGTGCGCCCGCGTCCCAGGGCGTCGCGGCCCGCGAGGGTGTTGGGCAGGGTCGCGCCCTGGATCGGGAACGGGACGCTCAAGCCCTGCGCGGTCAGCGCGGCGAGCAGTTGGGCGGGCATGTCGAGGTCGGCGAACGCCTCGACCGGGGGCAGTGCGGGGGTGATCGTCTTCGGCAGGGCGAACTCCCCCGAGACCGCGGCGGAGCGCCGGCCGTAGCCGCCCGAGCGGCTCGGGCCGCCGGAACGGCTCGGGCCTCCGGAGCGGCTCGGGGCGGGCGAGCCGTAGCGGCTGCCCCGGCCCGAACCGGCGGTGGAACCGAAAGCGGGGCCGCCGGTGCGGCGGGTACGGGAGGTGCGGTCGTTCGTACGTGTGGGGTTCATGTAAGAACCTTCCTCGATACGGCACGTATCAAGGAATTCCCGCTGCGGAAGATCAGCGCGGGGAATCACAAGAACGGGCCGGAATGGAATGCGAAAGGGAATTCGCCATGCGGTGAACGGGTGCGGGGCGCAGGCGATGAAATGAGGTGGCGCCAGGAGAAAACCCCGCAGCTGGGGCCCGCACCCCGAGGGATGCGGGCCCCAGCTACGAAGTGCGTGTCGGCGTCAGACGGGAACGATGTTCTCGGCCGTCGGGCCCTTCTGGCCCGGCGCGATGTCGAAGGTGACCTTCTGGCCTTCCAGCAACTCGCGGAAGCCCTGGGCGGCGATGTTCGAGAAGTGCGCGAACACGTCGGCGCCTCCGCCGTCCTGCTCGATGAAGCCGAAGCCCTTGGCCGCGTTGAACCATTTCACAGTGCCGGACGCCATGTCGTATCTCCTTGTCGGGGCTGTACGCCGGAACCCGCGATGCGCGGGCCCGGGTCGCCGCGATGATGCCCCGCCCGGAGAACAACCGGAAATAAAAAACGCTTCCCGCGACTGAATGCCTGCGTGAGCGTTGAAGATTTTGGGAACCACAACTGCAACTGAGATCGACAGTAGCACGCGGCAGTGGCCCGTGTACGGACGATAGCGCCCATGAGTTCACTGCGATAAACACGCTGTCCGCGCGGTCTGTTTAACCTTCGTCCGGCGGTGACAGATATTGCCCCACCCGCGCCGCAGTGTTGCCGCAGGAGCGGCCGTCGCCCAGGGCTCGGGGGCACGCGCACGCGGACATCGAATCGCGTGGGACCACGGGGGGAAACTGCCGGTGATCCCTTGAGCGGTGAACGGTGACCGGTGGACTCGCGTCGTCGTGTGCCGCGCGGGCCGGTCCCGGTGGGAGCGCGGCCCGAACCGCCCGTCGGCCCTGCCCGGGTCCGGGTGATCACGGGCGGGACATCACGCGACTGCGCCGAGGCCCGGGGCCCGGCCCGCGGTGCGCTCCGCGCACGGGCGGGGCCGGGCCGCCTCAGCCTGCGGTCGTCGAGTTCCCCGAGGCGGCGGCGCGGCGGTATTCGGCGTTGATGCGCTGAGCTTCTTCGAGCTGGTCCTCAAGGATGACGATGCGGCAGGCGGCCTCGATGGGGGTGCCCTGGTCGACGAGTTCCCGGGCGCGGGCGGCGATGCGCAGCTGGTACCGGGAGTAGCGGCGGTGGCCGCCCTCGGAGCGCAGCGGGGTGATGAGGCGGGCTTCGCCGACGGCGCGGAGAAAGCCCTGCGAGGTACCGAGCATCTCGGCGGCCCGGCCCATCGTGTAGGCGGGATAGTCGTCGTCGTCGAGACGGCCGAAGGAGTCGTCTGCTGTCATTTGCACCTCTCTGCGCAACGCGTGGAGGGGCTTGGGTGCCATGCGGCACCCAAGCCCCGAAGGAACTGCTACACCATCTACCGGCTCTGGTACAACGCCGGCCTACTGTGTCCGCTGTCCCGACCTGGAAGCTGTCGGAGCCGCGGGGATCGCGGTTGCTTGACCGGAGACCACCTCACTATCGATGTCCTGCGGTACCCGGGCTCAACACTCCACCCGGGCGATCCTGATGGCGCTGTGCTCCTCCGTTCTTCCCTCTGGGATCGATCACTTGCCTACTGCTGTTCCTGCGAACTGCTCAGCGGCCTGTCACAGCACCGCTCTTCGGCAGCCAGCCCCGTCGCCCGTCCTGCGTCTGCTCCGGCTTGGAACCCCACTACCGAACCTCCCGGTGCGCGCGTCCGCAGCCGACGCCTTCACCGAGGTACTGCTCACCTCACTGCTGGGTACTGCTCCTGCGTGAACTGCGGTACTGCTCGCGGCGGCCCCTGATCACTGCGGGCCACCCGGTCCGGTCGTCAGTCCCGTCGCCGTCCTGCATCCATCTTGGCTTCGACACTCCACCACCGCACCGTCCTGCGACTGCGGTACTGCTGCCCGGCAGTTCGTCTCTGCCGGGCTCTGCTGTCTCCTTGGCTACGAGAGAAACCATACCCACACCGCCACCCAATGTCTACTCCGGCCGACATAGATTTCTGTGGCTCGGGCGGAGAGATAGTCGGCGCCGGCGCGCGCCTCACGGCTTCCCCGGCTCAGGAGGTGAGCACGATCTTGCCAAGCGGATGGGCGTGTTCGAGTTCCCGGAACGCCTGCCGCACCTCTTCCAGGGGGTGGACCGCGCTGACGGGAACCCGCACGGTTCCCTCGGCCACTAGGCCGGCGAGGCGGGCGAGGGTCCCGGGGGTGGAGCCTTCGGCACTCGCGTCCGATCGCGTCCCGCACGCGGCGGCGGCGCCGTAGTCGATGGTGTTGATCCGGGCGGGCGCGACGCCGAGGGCGAGGCCGAGCCGGACGTAGTCACCGCCGTGGAAGTCGAGGAACCCGGACGGGGCCGGCCCGGCGGTCCGGCGCAGGCGGTCCTCGACGCCCTCGCCGTAGGGGACGACCGTCGCGCCCCGGGCGCGCAGCCAGTCACCGTGCCGTGGCGAGGCGACGGCGATCACGTGCGCGCCGGCCCGGCGGACCAGTTGGACGGCGATGCTCCCCACCCCTCCCGTGGCGGCGGTGACGACGACGGTCTCGCCCGGCGCGGGGACGACCGCCGCGACGGCGGCGCAGGCCGTGCTGCCGGACACGTACAGGGCGCCTGCCGTCTCCCAGGCGAGGCCCTCAGGCTTCGCGACGAGCTGCCCGTCGGGGACGACGACGAGTTCGGCGTGGCTGGAGCGTTCCCAGGACCAGCCGAGCACCTCGTCGCCGACCCGCCACCGGGTGACCTCGCAACCGGTCTCCACCACGGTGCCCGCCAGGTCGCTGCCCTGTCCGGAGGGGAAGGACGCGGGGAACCGCTCGTGCAGGGCACCGGTGCGGATCTTGGCCTCGCCCGGGTTGATGCCCGCGGCGCGCATCCTGACCAGGACGTCGTGCGGTCGGAGCGCCCGCTGTTCGACGTCCTCGACGCGGAGCACGTCGATGTCCCCGTAGTGGTGGAAGCGGACGGCTCGCACGGGGTCCTGCCTTTCGGATCGGATCAGGTCGGTTCGGATCAGGTCGGATCAGGTGGGTTCGGATCAGGTCGGGTCAGGTCGGTTCGGGTCGGAGGTCGGTCCGACGGGCCAGGGCGTCCGGCCGGTGCGGGTACCCGGCTCGCTCAGCCCGGTCTACCGGCCGTCGAGATGGGTGCGCAGGAAGGCCGCGACGTCGTCCAGCGCCCGCGCGCCCTCGGCGACGACCGCGGCGAAGCCCTGGAAGACATGGGGTGCGCCCGGGAACGTCCGCAAGGTGACCGCCACGTCGTCGTCGGCGGCCTTGGCGGCCAGCCGGAGGGCGTCGTCGAGGAGCACCTCGTACGTTCCGGCCTGGACGAGCAGCGGGGGAAGTCCGCGCAGGTCGGCGAAGAGGGGACTGGCGAGGGGCGAGCGGGGGTCGGCGCCCGCGAGGTAGTCGTCGGCCCGGACGGTCAGCGCCCGGCGGGTCAGTGCCGGGTCGACGGCGGCCTTGGTGCGGTGGCTGCGGCCGGACTGGGTGAGGTCGGCCCAGGGCGAGAGGACGACGGCGGCCGCCGGCTGCGGCAGCTCTGACTCCTTGAGCGCCACCAGCAGGGCCAGGGCCAGTCCCCCGCCCGCGGACTCGCCGCTCACGGTGATCGTCTCGGCCGGGACGCCCCGTTCGAGCAGTCCGCGGTAGGCGGCGAGGGCGTCGTCGACGGCCGCCGGGAAGGGGTTCTCCGGTGCGAGCCGGTACTCCACGGTGTGGACGGTGGTTCGGGAGCGGCGGGCGATGTCGGCGGCCAGGTTGACGCTCGCGGCGGCGGAGCCCAGGGCGTAGCCGCCGCCGTGGAAGTACAGCACCGTCCCCGACGGCTCGGCGTCGCCCGCGGTGACCGCGAGGGCGGGGACGCCGCCGAGCCGCTCGGCCGTGGTGCGCACGTCCTCGGGGACCGGGTGGGAGGCGATCATCTCGTCGAAGACGAGGCGCATGGCGCGGGGGTCGCCGCCCATGTCGAGCGGTGAGGCGCGCAGCAGGTCGACGACGGCGCCGAGCCCGGATTCGGTCATGGTGATCTCGCTTGTCCAAGAGGTCGGGGGGTGGCGGGTTCTGGGGATGGTGGGTTCTGGGGGCGGTGGGTTCGGGGGGGTGGCTCGGCGGCGGGGATCAGGCGCGGCGCAGTTCCAGGACCTCGCCGAAGCCCATGCGGCGGACGAAGTCGGTGCGGGCCTCGGTGACGGCGTCGTTGGCCTGCTCGACCGAGGAGTTGGTGAGGTCGACGACGCTGCGGAAGGGGCGCTCGCCGTAGGGCAGGGCGAGGATGCGGGTGATCTCCTCGGCGACGACGACGGGGTCGGCGTGCGTGCCGGGCGTGAAGAGGCTCGCGGTGGCCTCCTCGTTCCGGGCGACCAGCGGGTCAAGGGCCTGGTACGCCTCGGCCACGGCGGTGTCGGCGGCCCGGCCGGCCTTGGGGAAGTGGTCGGTGCCCTCGGTGAAGGCGCCCGGCATGACGATCACGGTCTCGATGCCGAGCGGGGCGACCTCGTAGCTGGTGACCAGGGCCAGCGAGTCCATCGCCGCCTTGGAGACGACGTAGGGACCGAGGAAGGGCGGTGTCGTGACGGACGTGGTGCTGCCGACGTAGAGCAGGGTGCCGCTGCCGCGCCGGCGCAGGTGGGGCAGGGCGGCGCGGTTGAGTCGTTGCACGCCCAGCGTGTTGACGTCGATGAGGTGGGCCATCTCCTCGGCGGTGAACGCCTCCACGTAACCGACCAGCAGGTGACCGGCGTTGTGGATGACCACGTCGAGGTCGCCGCCGTCGGCGAGCACCGCGACGACGGCGGCGTCGGCCGATTCCTGCGAGGACACGTCGAGTTCGGCGACGCGGAGGTCGACGCCCTCGGCGGCGGCGATGTCACGCAGCTCCTGGGCGCGCGGGGCGTTGCGGCCTTCGGGCGAGCGCATCGTGGCGTGGACGCGGTGCCCGGCGCGGGCGAGCGCCTTGGCGGTGAGGTTGCCGATTCCGGTGGCGGCACCGGTGATGAGAACAGTGGACATGGGGTCTTCTCCGTCGAGGGTGAGGTGAGAGGTGTCGGAAGGGGGAGGGGTGCCGGGGGGGCGGTGTGCCCGAGGGGAGGCGGTGTGCCGTCCCGCACGCGGACGTCAGGCGGCGCCGCCGTTGGCGAAGATCACCTGGCCGTTGATCCAGCGGCCGTCGGGGCCGGCCAGGAACGCGACCGCGCTCGCGATGTCCTCGGGGGTGCCGAGGCGTCCGAGCGGGGAGGCCGCGGCGATCCGTTCGACCAGTTCGGCGCTCTTGCCCTCCAGGAAGAGCGGGGTCGCGGTCGGCCCGGGGGCCACGGCGTTGACGGTGACGTCCCGGCCGCGCAGCTCGCGGGCGAGGACCAGCGTCATCGCCTCCACCGCGCCCTTGGTGGCCGCGTAGGCGCCGTAGGTCGGCTGCTGGAGCCGGGTGATCGAGGTGGAGAAGTTGATCAGTGCGCCGCCGGGGCGCAGCCGCCGCGCGGCGAGTTGCGAGACGACGAACGTGCCGCGGACGTTGACGCGGTGCATCCGGTCGAAGGTGTCGAGGTCCGTGTCGGCCACCGGCGCGAGCAGCATGATCCCGGCGGTGTTCACCACCACGTCGACCCCGCCGAAGCGCTGCTCGGCGGCGTCGAACACCCGCGTCATCGCCTCCGGTTCGGCGATGTCACCGGGTGCGGCGAACGTCGTGCCACCGGCCGCGGTGATCGACTCCACCACCTCGGCGGCCCGCGCCGAGGCCCCGGCGTAGTGGACGGCGACCGCCATGCCCGCGTCCGCGAGCCGGCGGGCGACCGCGCTGCCGATCCCGCCCGATCCGCCGGTCACCAGCGCGACCCTGCGCGTTCCGTGCGCTGCGTCCGTCATCTTCTTCTCCCTGCTGGTCGGAATTCGCCGCCAGTCGACATTCGCCGTCGGTCGACATTCGTCGTCAGTCGGAATGCGTCGCCGGGCGGAATTCGTCGTTGGTCGGAATGGGACGGACTTCGGAGGTCGTGGAGGTTCTGTCCTGCCCCGCGCCGTCCTTGCCCGTGACGTCACCCTCCGCCAGACAGGAGTTATTTGTCTAATGAATCTCTGATATCTAGAATATGCGTATGGTGCATATTGAACGGGCGGACCTGAACCTGCTCGGCCCGCTGTCGGCCCTGCTGGCGGAGCGGCATGTGTCCCGCGCCGCCGAGCTGGCGGGCATGAGTCAGCCGGCGATGAGCCGGGCCCTGCGGCGGCTGCGGGACGCCTTCGGCGACGAACTGCTGGTCCGCACGCCGAGCGGGTACCAGCTCACCCCGCGCGCCGCACGCATTCAGCGTCAACTCGGCGCGGTCGTGCCGCAGTTGGAGACGCTGTTCGCGCCGGAGACCTTCGACCCGGCCAACGCGTCCGAGAGGTTCCGGATCGCCGGGACCGATTACGCGTCGGTCTTCGTACCCGCCCTCTTCCAGCGCCTCTTCCGGGGCTCGCCGCGCTCCACCC
The DNA here is from genome assembly GCF_005222485.1 of Streptomyces griseoviridis. Classification (NCBI taxonomy): domain Bacteria; kingdom Bacillati; phylum Actinomycetota; class Actinomycetes; order Kitasatosporales; family Streptomycetaceae; genus Streptomyces; species Streptomyces griseoviridis. The sequence continues at coordinate 5,494,639 of NZ_CP029078.1, read as the reverse complement.
TCCACTTCGGCAGGTGGTACGACGGCGTCTTCGAGGACATCGACCACGGTCTGGTCGACCTGCTGTTCTACGCCACCAGGAAGGCCGCGCCCGGCCTGCGCTCCGAGCACCTGTTCGACGACGAGTTCGTGTGCGTCATGGCGCGGGACCACCCGCTGGCCGACCGGCAGCAGTTGACGCTGGACGACTACCTCGACTCCACGCACGTGATCGTCGCCACCGTCGGCGGCCGGCAGACCGCCATCGACGACCTGCTCGAACAGCGCCGCACACCGCGCCGGGCCGGGCTGACGGTGCCCTACCACTCCGTGGCGCCCCTGGCCCTACCGGGAACCCGCCTGATCGCCACGCTGCCCCGGCGCATCGCCGCCGAGCACGCGTCCGACCCGGCACTGCGCACCAGCCCCGCGCCGCAGGAGATCCCCCCGCTGCGCTACCACATGACCTGGCACCCCCGGCTCGACGACGACCCGGCACAGCGCTGGCTGCGCGACAGCGTCCGCGAGGTCCTCGCCGGGCCGGCCGCGTAGCGCCGTCGCGGCGCGCGGGGGTGGGCGGCACGGGGGTGGCGCGGCCCGCGCCGGCTCAGGGGGCGGCGGTGAGGGTGTCGAGCCGGGCGACGAGGTCGGGGTGGTCTGCGGCCAGGTAGGGGCGGGTGGCGGCGAGGGGGGCGATGAGGTCGGCGGGGTCGTCGTGGGCGAGAGCCGCGAGGAGCCTGTCGAGCGGGCGGCGCGCGGCGGCGGGCAGGTCGGTGAGGGAGGTGATCTGCCCGGCGACGCGGCGCAGGTCGGCGGCGTTGGCGCGGGCCCCGGCGGCGGTGGTGCGTTCGGCGGCCCTGGCCTGGCGGGTGGCCGTCACGCGCTGTTCGCCGGTGGTCCCCGCCGGGCCGGGGCGGCCCCGCAGGTACCGGCGTTCGGCGGCCTGGCGGCTGGCGACGCCGAGGGGATGGGCGAGGTCGGCCCAGCTGGCGCCGGCGTCGCGGGCGGTCTCGATCAGGCCGGTCTCCCATCCGGCGAGCTGTTCGCGCACCTGGCGCAGCAGCAGCAGTGAGGCCAGCGCCTGTTCGGGCCCCGGCGTCGGTCCGGGGCCGTCGGGCGGGTCCTGGGAGTCCCGATGGGCGTCGTGCAGGGCGTCGTCGATGGCGTTCAGGGCCGCCGCGGCGGCGAGGAAAGACGCCGGGCTGTGGGCGTCCGTGCTGGTCATGGACGGCTGGTCGGCTGTGGTCACCGACACCTCCCTCGGTTGTCATCATCTGGACGACACCATGTTTGTCATCCATTGGATGACATGCTACAACGGTGTCAGTGCAGCGCATTGGCAGCAACTGCCCGAACCCGCTGGAGGTGTTTTCACGATGTTGATGCGCACTGACCCCTTCCGTGAGCTGGACCGGCTGGCACAGCAGCTGATGGGACCCGGCACCTGGTCGAGGCCGTCGGCGATGCCGATGGACGCCTACCGCGAGGGCGACGAGTACGTGGTGGCCTTCGATCTCCCCGGTGTCTCCGCGGACGCGATCGATATCGACGTCGAGCGGAACATGCTCACCGTGAAGGCCGAGCGCCGCCCCGTCGCGAAGGCCGACGACGTGCAGATGGAGCTGTCCGAGCGGCCGTTGGGCGTCTTCTCCCGCCAGATCGTGCTCGCCGACACCCTCGACACCGAGCGCATCAAGGCCGACTACGACGCGGGTGTGCTCACCCTGCGCATCCCGATCGCCGAGCGCGCCAAGCCTCGCAGGATCTCCGTCGGCGTCGGCTCGGGCCAGAAGGAGATCTCCGGCTGACACCGGCTGGAATAGTGCGGAGGACAGGCACCTGACCCCCTCACCCTGTCTGTCCTCCGCACTCCCTCGGACATCCGCGGAAACACGAAGGGGTGGCGGTCCCCATGCCTCTGCGACGCGAAGCGTTCCTCGGCCATGTGAGGGAGCGCGGCGAGTACGGCACGGTGGAAGAGGCCGAGCGCGCGGCCCGCGTGGTGCTCGCCCTGCTCGGCGCGCACCTGGTCGGCGAGGTCCGCGCCCAGCTCGCGGCCCGCCTGCCGGAGGGCTTCGCCCTGATCCTGCTCAACCCGCTGCAGAGCGCCGAACCCCTGTCGCCCGAGCGGTTCGTCCGCGCGACCGCCGCCTGGATCGAGGGCGCCACCGAGCAGACGGCGACATGGGACGTCAGTGCCGTGCTGTCCACCGTCGCCGACGCGGCGGGCGACGACCTGACGGGGCAGATCCTGCTCCAGCTCCCGGCCGGCTACGACCTCCTCTTCGGCCGCCCCCAGCCCACCTGACCAAGACCGGGGCCGGCGCACCCGTCCCCCAGCTCCACGAAAGGCATGCACCGCAGTGATCTCCGACGCGCGCGTACCGCTCGAACACCAGCAGCCGTACGGGACGGCGTACGAGCAGATGCTGGAGAAGGTCCGCTACGAGGGCGCCTACCCCACCCGCGAACGGGCCGACGAAGCCGTCCGCCTCGTCCTCGCCGGGCTCGGACGCCAGCTGACAGGGGACGAACGAGTCGATCTCGCCGCCTGCCTGCCGCTGGAGGCCGCACGCGTCCTGACCGCGCAGATCCCCGCCCCCCAGCCGCTGACCGGCTGGGCCTTCGTCAAGGACCTCGCCTCCCGCACCGGCGCCTCCCTCGCCACCACCCGCTGGGACACCGGGTCCGTCCTCAGCGCCGTCGCCGCCCACGCCGGCCCCGACCTCGTCACCCGCGTCCTCCACCAACTCCCCGCCGGCTACGCCCTGCTGTTCGGCCGGGCCGAACTCACCCGCGCCGCGTAGCCGAGGGCGGGAGCGCCCGCCTCACGACGGCGTTCCGCGCCCCGCCAGGACGTACCAGTGGGCCGGCAGTTCGATGCGGGTGCCGTCCGTGAGGTGGGCGGTCTGCGGCAGGGGCGCGGCGCCCGAGGCCAGGACGGTCAGGCCCGCCGCGCGCAGCAGCTCCGGTGTCTCGGTGTCCTCGGCGTCGGCCGGTCTGAGGCCGTGCGCGAAGACCCGGCGCAGTTTCTCGGGCGGGCCGTCGGGTTCCCGCATCGCCCGCTGGAGGACGTCCTTGGCGGCGCGGGTCAGTTCCGTCACGAAGGCCCGGCCGCGGGAGCCGATCAGGGTGGCCACGGCGCGCGCCACCGCGGGCCTGTCCCCGGCGTCGCTCTGGTGGATGACGGCCCGCATGTAGACGTTGGCGTCACCGATCCGTTCGTGCAGCGCCGCCACCGCGTCACGGTCGACGAGGTCGAGCCGCTCGAACTCCGCCACGCCCTCGGGGTCGGCGCGCCGGGCGTGGTCGATCGCCGCCTGGGCGAGGTCCACCCCGATCGCCCGGGGGAAGCGGCCCGCGAGGTACCTGGTCTGAGTGCCGTTGCCGCACCCGAGGTCGACCACCGGCAGCGAGGCGTCGGCGTGCGGCAGCAGCAGTTCGCTGTGGGGCGCGGCCGAGAAGGACGGGTCGGCGTCCCAGATGGCCTCGCCCGGGGCGTCGGAGGTCTCCCGCCAGTAGCCCTCCCAGGCTTCGCGGTAGCGCGACGACACGTCCATGCGGTCTCCCCGGCTCGGGCCCGCCCGACGCGGGCCGCGCGGACCTGACTACGCGCGGCCGGGCGGCGAGGGCAAGCGCGCCGCGCCCCCTTCACCGCTCCGCCCCGTCCGGGCGCCGGTCCCGTTACGCCCCCGGACGCCTTCCGCACCAGGGGCAGCAGCCGATGGTGACGCTCGATGTGCCGCCGTCGTGGACGATCAGCCCGTGCTCCCGGGAGCCGAGGGCGAAGTCGATCAGCGCGTCCGGGCAGTCGCGGGGCTGTCGGGTCGGGCGGGGCTCATGGGGCGGGGGTGTCGTTCTCCTGGTCGGGCTCGGGGTCGGGGTCGTGGTGGGCGTGGCGCCAGTCGTCCCGGTCCCGGGTGCGGGCCCGGTGGCGGCCCGCGTCCCTCGCGGCCCGGAAGGCGGCCACCGCCCGCCGTACCCCCTCCGCGTCGACGGCGCCCTCGCGCATCGCGTCCGCCCACCGGGACTCCGGCGGCACCGGTTCGCCGCGCGGCTCGTCGTTCATGTCGGCTCTCCCCTCGTCCGGGGTTCGTCGGGCCCGTGGTCCCGTGCCGCGAGCCGGCGGCCGAGGCCGCGCAGGCCCCGGTGGGCGGCGGTGCGGACGGCGCCGGGGCTCTTGCCGAGGACGCGGGCCGCGCCCGGTCCGTCCAGGCCGACGACCACCCGCAGCAGCACCGCCTCGGCCTGGTCGGGCGGCAGGGTGCGGACCAGTTCGAGGGCCCGTGCCGTGGAGAGCGCCTCAAGGGCCTGGTCGTGGGTGTCGTGCGGGCCCGGCAGTTCCAGGACGTCGGGTTCGAGCGCCCCGGCGCGCGGACGGGTCTTCAGCCGGCGCAGATGGTCCAGCGCCCGGTGCCTCGCGATGGTCGCCGTCCAGCCCCTGAACCCGGCGCCGTCGCCCTTGAAACGGCCGAGATCGCGGGCGATCTCCAGCCACGCGTCGGACGCCACGTCCTCGGCGTCGTCGCCGACGATCCCGCGCAGATAGCCCAGCAGTCCCGGCTGCACCAGCCGGTAGGCGTCCGCGAACCCGGTCTCGTCGCCCCGCTGGGCGCGCGCCACGGCGTCGCCCAACTCCCCGTCGTACGGCTGCACCCGGCCGGGTCCCCCTCCATGGCCCGGCCGCGCTCCGGGCGTCGGGAGGTGCCCGGAGCGGGCCGTGCCGAACACACGTTCACGTCTCCGCAGTGAACTGCGCCAGCCGTCACGGAAACGTCACTGTCCGCACGCGCGGTGTCCATACCGTCTCCTCACCGGGTTCGGGGAGGTCAACTCGGGTGGCTCGTGCGGTTACTGTGAATTTCCTTTGGCTTCTGTGGCCTTCTCGGCCTCTCTTGGGGGAACACGTGATGAGACCTCGTCCGCCCAGAACCTCCCGCGCGTACAGGCCGCTGAGCCTGAAGCGGCGCGCGTGGCTGACCTTGGGGGCGGTGGTCATCGGCGGGGGTGGCCTGGCGACCTACGCCGCCGCGGGCCAGCCCGCCACGCCCGGTGCCGAGACCCGGGCCAAGCGGCCGGTGAAGGTGTACGACTTCGCGCTGAAGGCGGACGGGGCCGGCCGCCGTGAGCTGCCGCGCACCGAGACCGGGACCTTCTCGATGCTGGGCGTCTCCTGGACCGGCGCCACCAAGCAGCTCAACGGGACGGCGCAGGTGCGCACCCGGGCCGCCGCGACCGGCACCTGGTCGGCCTGGCGTGACCTGGAGGCCGACGCGGACCCGCTGCGCGACCCGGCGGCGGGCGCCGAGGCACGCGGCGCGTCCGAGCCGCTGTGGGTGGGGCCGTCCGACGGCGTCCAGGTCCAGGTCGTCCACGAGGACGGCACCACCAGCGCGGGGCTGCCGACGGGGCTGCGGGTCGACCTGGTCGACCCGGGCATCGCGACGGCCGCGGAGACCCGGGCGACCGCCGCGCCCCGGCCGGCCGCGTTCGCCGCGGACGAGACACCCTCCCCCGACCCGACCCCGTCCGACCCCGACACCGGCGCGCCGACTCCCGACGACCCCGGCCCTTCCGACCCCGGCACCTCGACGCCGAGCCCCTCCGCTTCGACGCCCACCCCGCCCGCGTCGACCGTCCCCGCGCCGCCGGTCACCGCCCGCGCCGACTGGGGCGCCGACGAGTCGATCAGCCCGGAGGAGCCGGAGTACAACACCGGTGTGAAGGCCGTGTTCGTGCACCACTCGACCGGCAGCAACACCTACGCCTGCGCCGACTCCGCGTCCCTGGTGCGCGGCGTCCACGCGTACCACGTGCTGGTCAACGGCTGGAAGGACATCGGCTACAACTTCCTCGTCGACAAGTGCGGCACGATCTTCGAGGGCCGCAAGGGCGGCACCGGGCTGCCGGTGCTCGGCGCCCACACCTACGGCTGGAACCGTGACTCGACGGGCGTCGCCGTCCTCGGCGAGCACACCGCGACGCCCGCGTCCGACGCCGCGCTCGCCTCGATCGCCCGGATCGCCGCCTGGAAGCTCGGCCAGTACGGCGCCGAGCCGACCGGCACCGTCCAACTGACCGCGGGCGCGACCCAGAAGAACTTCACCGGCCGGTCCTTCACCACCGGTCAGAGCTATCCCTTCGAGCGGATCTCCGCCCACCGCGACGGCTTCAACACCGAGTGCCCAGGCGGCTCCCTCTACGCCCAGCTGCCGGCCATCCGCACCCTGGCGGCCGGTCCGGTGATGGGCCTCAAGCTCGCCTCGCTCTCGGGCGCGGCCCTGTCCGGTTCGACGTACTGGACCAAGGGCGCGGTCACACCCCGCTGGTCGGCCACCACACCGGCCGCGCTGATCAAGAAGTACGAGGTGCTGGTCGACGGCAAGTCGGCGGCCACCGCGGCCGGTTCGGCGACCTCGGCGACCGTCACGCCCGGCGCGGGCAGCCACACCGTCGCCGTGCGCGCGGTGCACCAGTCGGGGCTGACGGTGACCACGGCCGCCGTGAAGGTGGCCACGGACACCACCGCGCCCACCTTCCCGACCGCGCCGACAATCGCCCTGCGCACCGGCACCGTCGAGACCGCCGCCGTCCCCGTCGTCCTCGGCTGGAAGGCCGCCGACGCCCAGGCGCTGAAGTCGGTGGAGCTGCTCTCCCCGACGACCGCGGCCTTCGGGCCGACCGTGACGTCGTCCGCACGCACCGCCAAGTCCGGCTCGGCGGGCGTCTGGTCGATGCGGGCCACCGACGCCGCGGGCAACACCCGCACCGCGTCGCCGTCCTTCACGCCGGTGATCCTCCAGGAGACCTCGGCGGTCAAGTCCGGTACCTGGAGCACCCGTTCGTCCAGCAGCTACCTGGGCGGCAAGTCGTACGCGAGCGGCACCAAGAACGCGAGCCTGACCTGGACGTTCACCGGGCGCTCGGCGTCCTGGGTGGTGTCCCGCGCGGCCGAGTCCGGGAAGGCCGACGTGTACGTGGACGGCAAGAAGGTGACGACCGTCGACCTCAAGTCGTCGACCACGCGGTACCGGCAGGCGATCTGGACGAAGACCTGGTCGGGCAGTGCCAAGCACACCGTGAAGATCGTGGTGTCGGGCACCGGCGGCCGTCCGACGGTGACGACGGACGGGCTCGTCTACGTGAAGTGACCCACCTCGGTGACGGGACCCGGCCGGGGGGGGAGACCCCCGTCTCCGCACCGCGGGGATAGGGCCGGGGGACCCGTCTCCCCGGCCCTATCCCCGCGGTGGCCGCTCGGTCGCGTCCCGGCACAGCAGGCGCAGGGAGCCCTCCCCGGCGAAACGGTGGCGGGCTTCCTCGATCGGGTCCCACAGCCGGCCGTCCGGGGTCCTGATCCAGTGGTCGCCGCCGCTCGCCCACCACTCGGCGCCGCCCTGCCGGGCGATCACCTCACCCGCGTACGCCCCGAATCCGCGCAGCACCCCCTCCACGGCGGCGTACGGCGTGTTCTCGCGGCGCAGGTCGTCGATGATCCGGTCGACCTGCCACAGGCTCTGCGCCGAGTAGTCGAGGCGCACCCGCGCCCCCTCCCGCATCGTCGCCACCACGTCGGCCGCCCACCGCACCGGGCGGGCGGCCGCGCTGGGCCTGGCGTGCTGCTGCTCTGGTGTCGTTGTCTGCGCTGTCACAGTAGGTAGAGCGCTCTGGAGAAGCGTTTCGTCACAGGGTTTCCCGGCCCTGCCGCGAACCGGCGCAGGACCGCCCCACGGACCCCGCACGACGCACACAGGATTCCCCCGGGGAGCGGGTTTCGCCCGCACCCGCCCCAGGGCACGGACGTCCTCCCCTTCACCCCCGGCCGCGGGCCCGCCGGGACACCACCGCCCGCAGGACGCGGCGGCCCTCCGTGGTCACCTCGTGGGCGCGCCGCAGGCCGCCGGTGCCGTGCTCGGCGAGGAGTTCCAGGACCACGGTCTGGCGGCGCAGTTCGGCGGCGACGAGCGGCGACCCGCCCCGCACGCCACCGCTCGTCACTTCCGCGTCTCCCGCGCCGCCCGTCTCGCCCGCACCACCCGCCTCCCCCGCCTCTCCCGTCTCCTCCGGCGCGTCCTCCCCCGCCGGGTCGAGGAGCCGGTGGATACGGAGGGCGGCCAGGGAGCAGGCGTCGGCCCACACCCGCAGGCCCGCCGCCGACGGCTCGGACGGCGCGGCGGCCAGCATCCGGCGGGCGAGCAGCGCCGCCTCGCCCTCGCCCGGCTCCCCAGGACCGGCGAGGGCGCCGCGCACCCGGGCCAGCCGGGACGCCCAGGCGTCGGCGTCGGCGGGGTGGGCGAGGGTCGACCAGAGCGGGCGCAGGATCTCGTCGTCGCCGCCGAGCAGCGGCACGCAGCGATCCAAACAGGCCAACCCGCTGGCGGCGAGCCCCCGTTCGTCGGCGTGGGCGATCAGTTGAACCAGGCTCATCCGGGCCTCCTCGGGCGCGGCGGCCTCGGGTCCACGACCCGTGCCACCACCGCGTTTCCCCTTACTGCGTGCGGTGACCCGGGAGTGTCACAGCGGTACGACGCCCAGTCGGTCGAGGAACCGGAAGAAGAGGTTTTCGGCCAGGGGGTCGGCGTCGGAGGTGAGGACGTCGAGGAGGGGTTCCTCGGCCACCTCGCGGCCGGCCTCGGCGGCCCACTCGACGGCGCGGCGGGCGTCGTCGCCCGGCTGGAGGAAGTAGTCCTCCACGGTGAGGCCCTCGCGTTCGGCGCCGAGGTACCCGGCCATCGCGGCCCGCGCCAGGCACGTCGTCCACGCGCCGCTCCTGGGTCCCGCCGCCTCCACCACCACCGAGGCGCTGTCCATGACGTAGCCGAAGAGGGCGGGTGCTCCGGTCTCGCGGGCGAGGACGTTCATGCTGCCGACGTCGCCCCCGTCGCCCCGGCACTCCCAGACCTGCCAGCCGTCCGGCGCGGTCCCGTGCGGCACCCACTCCGCCGCGCCGCCGTCCGCCCCGGTCAGCGCCGCCGTCCCGGTGAGCGGCCGCCCGCTGCGGCCCACCACGAAGTAATCCCAGTAGCCCATGTCCCGTTCCCCCGTGCCCTGTCGGTGTCGGCTGGGGCCGAATACACCACAGGCGTACGCCTGTTCGCAGGGATTCAGCCCAGTCGGCCGGCCAGCGCCTTGAACTGCGGCCAGGACCGGGTGGGCCGCCTGCTGTCCCAGAGTTTCTGGGACGTCGCCGCCAGCGGCATCCGGATGCCGGCCGCGACCTGGTCCTGGGTCTGGGAGTTGGCGAGGTCGCACCAGACGGCGAAGGTGCCGCCGAGGATCTGGTCGTCGTACTTCGCGGGCACCGCCGTCGTGCCGCGCACCACGCGGGGCGTCCACTGTTCGTAGATCCGCTGCCCGGTCGGGTAGACGAAGGTGTTGGGCTGGCCGAGGACGTAGTACAGGAACTCGTCGTTGTAGTTGATGAGGTCGCGGCCGGTGCTCAGATACTCGACGGGCTGCCTGGCGCCCAGCTCCTTGCCGGTCCAGTAGGCGACCTGGAGGTCCTTGGCGGGCTGCACGGAGGTGCCCTTGAGGAATCCGTCGTTCCAGGCGCGCATGGTGCGGTCGTGGGCGCGGACCGTGTCGGCGCGGTCGTTGAGCCAGCCGGTGGCGAGGTCGGAGACGGTGCCGCCGGAGCCGTACTCCTTGCGGGCGGCCGCGGCGAGCTGCGGGAAGGAGGCGGCCGGGTCGGGGACCGTGAGGGCCTGGTACTCGTCGCCGCCGAGGTTCCACTGCTTGCCGGGGAAGAGGCCCGCGAACTCGTTCAGCAGGTCGTCGACGATCTGGGCGGCGGCCGGCTTGGAGATGTCGACGGCGCCCCGGGTGGCCACGCCCCTGGTGTTGCGCAGCTGGAGGTCCGGGTGGGCGGCGATGACGGCGCCGAGGTGGCCGGGCGAGTCGATCTCGGGCACCACGGTGATGTGCCGGCTCTCCGCCAGCTTGATGATCTTCCGGACCTGGGCCTTGCTGAGGTGTTCCTTCGAGACGATCTCGGGGTGCGTGTCGGACTGGATGCGGAAGCCCTGGTCGTCGGAGAAGTGCAGCCCCAGTTCGTTGTACTTGAGGTCGCCCAGCTCACGGACCCGGTCCTCGATCCAGGACGCGGTGAAGTACTTCCTGGCTATGTCCAGCATGAAGCCGCGCACCGGTTTGGCGGGCCCGTCGCGCACCACGCCCTCCGGGGCCGTGCCGCCGCCGTGCACCTCCTGCTTGAGGGTGCGGGTGCCGTAGAACACGCCCGGGGCCGCGGGGGCGCTGATGTTCACCCGGCCGCCGCGCACGGTCATCGTGTACGACTCCGGGTCGGCGCCGTCGCTGCCGCCGAGCGCCAGCCGGAGGTCGCCCGCGCGGTCGTCGTTCTTCTGACCCGCGTAGGTCATCCCCAGCTCGCCGGCTATGAGCTTGCCGTCGGCGGCGAGTTCCGCGTCGCTCACCACCACCCGCCCGGCGTGCGCCGGGCGCCAGCCGGGGCCGCGGGCCGCGGCGTGCGTCCGTACGGCGGGTACCGTGCTCGGCGCCGTGGAGAGGGCGTAGGAGCGGCTGGGGCTCGGCCGGGTGCCGCTCGGGGTCGCCGAGGGCGAGTCCGCGGAGACGGCCGCCCGCCCGCCGGAGGGCCGGGCCGCGCTGTCCTCGCCCGTGGAGGCCCAGACCCCGACTCCGAGTCCGAGCGCGACGGTCGCGGCGAACGCCGTCACGACGACGGCTCGCCTGCGCTTCACCTTCTTCGCCGGGACCCGGCGCCTGTGCTGGCTCACAGCGCCAACCTAGAGGCAAGGTGACGGCTCCGCAGGACCGCGGTCGTCCACCACACGTTCCGAAACTCTCTCGTCCGGGTGAAATTCGGGCATCCGTCGGACACATGTCACCCTTGCTCGATAACGTGTCGGCGCACCTGTAGCCGCACCTGCCCCACACCCCGCACGCGCACGTCCCGCACGCCTCGGTAACCGGGCGCGGGTCGCGTATCTCACACACCGCCCCCTCTGCCGAAACACACGTGACGCCCACACACCTCCCTGGCCGAGTAGCCATACCGGCGCTGCCCGAGCAGACCCGCGCCCCCCTGTCCGCGACGGCCCTGCCCGCCTTCAACAGCGCGCCCGAGGCCGACCTCCGCCGCCGGCTCCTCGACTGCCTGCACAGCGCCCGCTGGACGGAGCGCGTCGCGGCCCACCGCCCCTACCCCGACCTGGACGCCCTGCTGGCGGCGGCGGACGAGGCGGCCTACGACCTCACCCCCGCCGAACTGTCCCTGGCCCTGACCGCGGAGACGCTGCCCGCCCTGCCGCCGGACACCTACGAGGCCGCGTACATGGCGCTGGACGCGGCCCGCGCCGCCTACGAAGCCCGCTTCGGACACGCGTTCGTCATCTGCCTGGATGCGATTAACCCGAACGAGCGACTTGACCACGTACTGACAGCGATCCGCTCCCGGCTGGCCAACGATCCGGAGGAGGAGCGCGCGGTGGCCGCCGAGGAGCTGCGCGGCCTGGCCAGGCAACGGCTGCGTCAGCTGCTCGAAGGCGCGAACCCGTCCGTTCGCGCCACACCCGGTGCATAACCGGACGAACCGGCACGGAAGCCGCGCCCTCTAAGCCATCCGCGTGCCACTTTGATCACACCGGTAGGCCCGCTGTAAGCGTTCCGACAACACGTCGCTACGATGCTGGGGGCCGGTGGACCGTACCCGGCCGGGCCCGTCCGACACCGAAGCCGGCAGGCCCCAATCCCCGCTCCCGGAGGGTTCTTCCGTGCCGGCTGGAACGCTGTACCGCGGCCGGGAAGGAATGTGGTCCTGGGTGGCTCATCGAGTCACCGGCGTCCTCATCTTCTTCTTCCTGTTCGTTCACGTGCTGGACACCGCACTCGTCCGTGTCTCACCCGAGGACTACGACAAGGTCGTAGCCACGTACAAGACCCCGATCGTCGCGTGTCTGGAGTACGGCCTGGTGGCCGCCATCCTCTTCCACGCGCTCAACGGCCTGCGCGTCATCGCCGTCGACTTCTGGTCGAAGGGCCCGCGCTACCAGAAGCAGCTGCTCTGGTCCGTCGTGGGCATCTGGGTCGTGCTGATGCTCGGGGCGATCTACCCCGTCCTCGGCCACGCCGCTCGTGAACTGTTCGGGAGCTGACGCCGATGTCCACCACCGAATCCACCGTGTCCGGCGTGGGCCCCGTCGAGGGCGCCCCCGTCTACACCGCCGACAACCCGGCACCCCTCATCGAGGCCCCCCGCCAGCGCACCAAGAAGTCCCCGAAGTCCACCCGGGGCAACTTCGAGATGTACGGCTGGCTGTTCATGCGGCTCTCCGGTGTCGTGCTGGTCGTCCTGGTCCTGGGCCACCTGCTGATCCAGCTCGTGCTGGACGGCGGCGTCTCCAAGATCGGCTTCGCCTTCGTGGCCGGCCGCTGGGCGTCCCCGTTCTGGCAGATGTGGGACCTGGCCATGCTGTGGCTGGCGATGCTGCACGGCGCCAACGGCCTGCGCACGGTCATCAACGACTACGCGGAGCGCGCGAACACCCGGCTCTGGCTCAAGGGCCTGCTCTACACCGCCACGGTGTTCACCATCCTGCTGGGCACGCTGGTGATCTTCACCTTCGACCCGAACATCCGCTAGGCACGGGGCTGCGAGAATCATGAAGATCCACAAGTACGACACCGTCATCGTGGGCGCGGGCGGCGCCGGCATGCGCGCGGCCATCGAGTCGACGAAGCGCAGCCGCACCGCCGTGCTCACCAAGCTCTATCCCACCCGCTCCCACACGGGCGCGGCGCAGGGCGGCATGGCCGCCGCGCTCGCCAACGTGGAGGAGGACAACTGGGAGTGGCACACCTTCGACACGATCAAGGGCGGTGACTACCTGGTCGACCAGGACGCCGCCGAGATCCTCGCGAAGGAGGCCATCGACTCCGTCCTCGACCTGGAGAAGATGGGCCTGCCGTTCAACCGCACCCCGGACGGCACCATCGACCAGCGCCGCTTCGGCGGTCACAGCCGCAACCACGGTGAGGCCCCGGTCCGCCGGTCCTGCTACGCGGCCGACCGCACCGGCCACATGATCCTCCAGACGCTGTACCAGAACTGCGTCAAGGAGGGCGTGGAGTTCTTCAACGAGTTCTACGTCCTCGACCAGCTGATCACCGAGGTCGACGGCGTCAAGAAGTCCGCCGGTGTGGTCGCCTACGAGCTGGCGACCGGCGAGATCCACGTCTTCCAGGCGAAGGCCGTGATCTACGCGTCCGGCGGCTGCGGCAAGTTCTTCAAGGTGACGTCGAACGCGCACACCCTGACCGGTGACGGCCAGGCCGCCGTGTACCGGCGCGGGCTGCCGCTGGAGGACATGGAGTTCTTCCAGTTCCACCCGACCGGCATCTGGCGCATGGGCATCCTGTTGACGGAGGGCGCCCGCGGTGAGGGCGGCATCCTGCGCAACAAGGACGGCGAGCGCTTCATGGAGAAGTACGCGCCGGTCATGAAGGACCTCGCGTCCCGTGACGTCGTCTCCCGCTCCATCTACACGGAGATCAGGGAGGGCCGCGGCTGCGGTCCCGAGGGCGACCACGTCTACCTCGACCTCACCCACCTCCCGCCGGAGCAGCTCGACGCGAAGCTCCCGGACATCACCGAGTTCGCGCGCACCTACCTGGGCATCGAGCCGTACACCGACCCGATCCCGATCCAGCCCACCGCGCACTACGCGATGGGCGGCATCCCGACGAACGTCGAGGGTGAGGTCCTGATCGACAACACCACGGTGGTGCCCGGCCTGTACGCGGCCGGCGAGGTCGCCTGCGTCTCCGTGCACGGCGCCAACCGGCTCGGCACGAACTCGCTGCTCGACATCAACGTGTTCGGCCGGCGGGCGGGCATCGCGGCCGCCGAGTACAGCAAGGACGCCGCGTTCGTGGAGCTGCCGGAGAACCCGGCGGAGCTGGTCGTGGCGCAGATCGAGCGGCTGCGCGAGTCCACCGGCACCGAGCGGGTCGCGGTCCTGCGCCGCGAGCTGCAGGAGACCATGGACGCCAACGTCATGGTGTTCCGCACCGAGCAGACCATCAAGACGGCGGTCGAGAAGATCGCGGAGCTGCGCGAGCGCTACCGCAACGTCTCGATCCAGGACAAGGGCAAGCGGTTCAACACCGACCTCCTCGAGGCCGTCGAGCTGGGCAACCTGCTCGACCTGGCCGAGGTCATGGCGGTCTCCGCGCTCGCCCGCAAGGAGTCCCGCGGCGGCCACTACCGCGAGGACTACCCGAACCGCGACGACGTCAACTTCATGCGCCACACCATGGCGTACCGCGAGGTGGGCGACGACGGCACCGAGTCCATCCGTCTCGACTACAAGCCGGTCGTGCAGACCCGCTACCAGCCCATGGAGCGTAAGTACTGATGGCTACCCCTGTTCTGGACAAGGCGGACGCGGCCGGCCAGCCCGAGCCCGGCTTCGCCGACTCCCCCTACATCACCGTCACCTTCCGCGTCCGCCGGTTCAACCCGGAGGTCTCGGCGGAGGCGACCTGGGAAGACTTCCCGCTGGAGATCGACCCCAAGGAGCGCGTCCTCGACGGCCTCCACAAGATCAAGTGGGACGTCGACGGCACGCTGACCTTCCGGCGTTCCTGCGCCCACGGCATCTGCGGCTCGGACGCGATGCGGATCAACGGCAAGAACCGGCTCGCCTGCAAGACGCTGATCAAGGACATCAACCCCGAGAAGCCGATCACGGTCGAGCCCATCAAGGGTCTGACGGTCCTGAAGGACCTGGTCGTCGACATGGAGCCGTTCTTCCAGGCGTACCGGGACGTGATGCCCTTCCTGATCACGAAGGACACCAACGAGCCGACGCGTGAGCGGTTGCAGACGGCCGAGGACCGCGAGCGGTTCGACGACACGACGAAGTGCATCCTGTGCGCCGCCTGCACCTCGTCCTGCCCGGTCTTCTGGAACGACGGCCAGTACTTCGGGCCGGCCGCGATCGTCAACGCGCACCGCTTCATCTTCGACTCGCGCGACGACGCCGGAGAGCAGCGCCTGGAGATCCTCAACGACCGTGACGGCGTGTGGCGTTGCCGCACCACGTTCAACTGCACGGACGCCTGCCCGCGTGGCATCGAGGTCACCAAGGCGATCCAGGAGGTGAAGCGGGCGCTGATCACGCGCCGCTTCTGACCCGCCCGCAGTACGCCCGAGGGCCCCGCTTCCTGCTGGAAGCGGGGCCCTCGGGCGTGGCGGGGCGGCGGTCAGCCGCGCAGGATGTTGCCCTGCTTGTCCGTGCGGTCGTTGCTGACCAGGAACATGACACCGTCGATCAGGGCCCAGACGCCGAGGCCGCCGCAGGTGAGGAGCTGGGCGATGCCGACGCCCACCGAGCCGACGTAGAAGCGGCCGATGCCCAGGGTGCCGAGGAAGATCTGGAGGATACCCGCGACGATCTTGGACTTGTCGGAGTACGGGCGGCCCTGCGGGTCGACGCCGTAGGGGGCCTGCGGGGTGGGGACGGACATGGATGCTGCTCCTGGTGCCGTGAAAGGGACGCGGAGCCCCCAGGACGGGTGCTCCGGTGTGTGCGCAGGGGAGATCCCTGCGCGACGAAGCCTCGCCGCCGTTCCCCCCTGGTTCGGGAGTCTAAAGAAGGTAAAGATGTGAAAGAAACATGAGCATGGGATCGTGCCGGTTCCGTGATCGGATCCGGACAATCCGCGCGCGGATTGGGCGGGTTCGGGGAGTTCCGCCCGTCAGCCGACGAGGTTGCGCGTGATGGTCCAGGCCACCGCCGTCAGCAGGATCGCCGCCTGCGCCCGGCGGCCGAGGGCGGGCCGCCACCGTCTGCCGCGCAGCCCCTCCACCGCCCAGCGGCCCGCCAGGGCCAGCGCGAAGGGCGCGGCGAGCAGCAGCAGCCGGTTGTCGAGCCAGGCCTGCCCGAGGTGGCCGTGCATCAGGTCGTAGACCATCCGGGTGCCGCCGCAGGCCGGGCAGAGCAGGCCGGTGAGCAGGTGGAACGGGCACGGCGGCAGCAGCCCGCCGGGCTGGTGCGGGTCGGTGCGGTAGAGGTGGAGAGCGCCGGCGGCGCCGGCGGCGAGCACCGCGAGGGGTGCCGCCGCCGGATGCCGCAGCAGGGTCGCGGCGGGCAGGTCAGCCACGCAGGATCCGGCCCTCGGAGTCGGTGTGGTGATTGCCGGTCAGCAGCAGGATGCCGTCGATGAGCGCCCAGACGCCGAAGCCGCCGCAGGTGAACAGCTGGGCCAGGCCGATGCCGACGTTGCCCATGTAGAACCGTCCGACGCCGAGGGTGCCGAGGACCAGTTGCAGGATGCCGGCCACGATCTTCGACTTGTCGGAGTAGGGCCGCCCGAACGGGTCGTAGCCGTAGGGGGCGTTGGGGTCGCCGGTGTAGGTGCCGGGCGGGACGTAGCCGCCGGGGGGCGGGTAGCCGCCCTGGGGGTAGCCGGGCGGCGGGTATCCGGGGGGCGGGTAGCCGCCCTGGGGCTGGCCGCCCTGGGGGTAGCCGTAGGGGGCACCGGGGCCCGGCGGCGGGCCGGGTTGGGGGTGCGGGCCGGGGTAGCCGTAGCCGGACGGGGGCTGCTGGGGCGGTTGATCGGTCACGGCGTTCTCCGGTGCATTTGGACGATGAACGCACCATCTTGCAGGAAACCGCCGGGCGGCGGGAAGCGGAGCGCGGGGTCGGCGAGACGGCGGAGCGCGGCGGCGGTGGGAAGTTGAGCGCGGCGACGGCGGAGTGGGGCAGGGAAATGCCGCGTTCATCCGGGTACGGCACTTAATCTGACCGCATGTCAGATGACCAGTCGTACGAACTGCTCGGTTTCGACAACGTCCTGCTGCCCGTCGGCGACCTCGGCGCGGCCGTCGGCTTCTACGAGCGCGCCGGGTTCTCCGTGGGGTTCAGGCTCGACGAGGCGGGGATCGCGGTGCTGACGGTCGGCGGCGAGACGCCGGGGCTGCTGCTGCGGGTGGAGGAGGCGTTCGGGCACCGGCCGCCGCCGTGGCCGTCGGCGCGGGTGTGGATCGAGGTGAGCGACGCGCGCGAGGCGGCGCGGGCGCTGCGGGCGGCCGGGGTCGGGCTGCTCGACGAGCCCTTCCCGGTGGCCACCGGCTGGACCGTCGAGATCGCCGACCCGTGGGGGAACGTCATCGGGTTCACCGACTACACGAAGCGGCCGGAGCTCGGCCGGCGGCCGTGACGCGGAACGCCCCCCGAACGGTTGAACACGTTCAAAAACAGGTCTAGAGTCATCCCCGTCAGCTTTTTGAACGTGTTCAAGAAGGGTGGGGGCATGGACCTGACGGTCATCGCCTACGTCATCTACCTGTTCGTCAGCATCGGTCTGACGATCTGGGTGGCCCGCACGCTCAGCCGCAACGGACGGGTCTTCCTCTCCGACGTGCTGCACGGCGACGAGAAGCTCGCCGACGCCGTCAACCACCTGCTGGTGGTCGGCTTCTACCTGGTCAACCTCGGTTTCGTCGCCCTCTACCTGACCGGCGACGACTCCATCGGCAGCGCCCGTGGCGTCTTCGAGGCGCTGTCGACCAAGCTGGGAGTGGTGCTCCTCGTGCTCGGCGCGATGCACCTCGGCAACGTGTACGTCCTCAGCCGCATCCGGCGCCGCGGGGTGATGGAGCGGGAGCAGCAGCCGCCCGTCCCGCCGCAGGGCTGGGTCGCGCCGACGACCGCGGTGTGACAGCCGTGCCGGCGACCGGGAGCCGGGACACCGCCGCCGCGCGGGTCCCGGTCCGTGGACTCACCGTGCTCTACGACGCCGACTGCGGACTCTGCGCCTTCCTCCGCGACTGGCTGGTGCGCCAGCCCCAACTGGTGCCGCTCGAACTGCTGCCCGCCGCCTCGGCGGAGGCCCGAAGGCGCTACCCGGGCCTCGACCACCGGGCCACCCTCGACGAGGTCACCGTGGTCGCCGACTCCGGGCAGGTCTACCGGTCGACGGCCGCCTGGATCGTCGTCCTGTGGGCGCTGCGGGCGCAGCGTCCGCTGGCATACCGGCTCGCCACCCCGGCCGGCGCCCCCTTCGCCAGGGGCGCCGTGCTGGCCGCCGCCCGGTGGCGCGAGAGCCGGCGGCGGGGCCCGCACTCGGACGGGCGGACCTACCGGCAGCCGGACGGCTGGACCTACCACCCCGACATCGGCTGGACCTTCACACCGCCCGCCTGCGTCGGCGACGCCTGCGCCACTCGTTAGGCTCCTCCCGTGTCCGCGAAGAACGACGGCCCCGACGGGGCCGGGTCCCCCAGCAAGTCCGAGCAGACCCGCGCGCTGATCCTGGAGACCGCGATGCGCCTCTTCCAGGAGCGCGGGTACGACAAGACGACCATGCGGGCCATCGCCCAGGAGGCCGGGGTGTCGGTCGGCAACGCCTACTACTACTTCGCCGGCAAGGAACACCTCATCCAGGGCTTCTACGACCGGATCGCCGCCGAGCACCAGGAGGCGGTCCGTGAGGTGCTGGCCAGGGAGACGGACCTGCAGGCGCGGCTCGCGGGGGTGCTGAAGGTGTGGCTGGACATCGCGCAGCCGTACCACGAGTTCGCCGTGCAGTTCTTCAAGAACGCCGCCGACCCGGACAGCCCGCTCAGCCCGTTCTCCCCGGAGTCGGAGCACGCGCGGGTGGCGGCCATCGCCGTCCACCAGGAGGTGCTGCGCGGCGCGAAGACCAAGGTGGCACCGGAACTGCGGGAGGTACTGCCGGAGTTGATGTGGCTGTCCCAGATGGGCCTGGTCCTGTACTGGGTCTTCGACCGCACCGAGGGCCGCGAGCGCAGCTACCGGCTGGCCGAGCGCGGCGCCCGGCTCACCGCGCGCGGGGTGTCACTGGCCCGGTTCCGGGTGCTGCGCCCGCTCGTCCTCGATGTCCACGAGCTGTTCACGGACTTCCTGCCGGGGATGACGAGGATGATGCCGGCCCCCGGCGGGAAGGCCGGTTAGGGCCTGGCCGAGTCCACCTCGTCGCCGGTCAGTTCCACGTCCTGGACCAGGGGGCCGTCCGTCACCACCACGTGCCGGGCGCGGGAGCCGTGGGCGGCCGAGGTGACCGCCAGCAGGTAGGCGCCCGGTCCTGGCACCGACACGATGTACGAGCCGTCGGCCAGCGAGGTCACCCGGTCCAGTGGGCGTCCGCCCCGCGACAGCAGGGTGACCGACGCGCCCTCGACCGGGTCGCCCTCGTCGGTGCGGACGAAGCCGTGCACCACCGAGGCGGGCCCGTCGGCCGGGGTCGCCTCGGTGGGCGCGGGGGCGGGTTCGGGCTTCTCGGCCGGCTCCACGGCGAGGTGCGGCAGCCACCTGTCCAGCCGGCCGGGCAGCCACCAGTTGGCGGCGCCGAGCAGATGCATCACGGCCGGCACCAGCGCGGTGCGCAGGATGAACGCGTCGAGCGCGACCGCCGCCGCGAGCCCGACGCCCGCCGTGGCGGCGCTGCCGTCGCCGCTGAGGACGAACGCCAGGAACACGCAGACCATGATGAGGGCGGCGGAGTTGATGACCCGGCTGGTCTCGGCGAGCCCCACCCGCACGGCGCGCGCGTTGTCCCGGGTGTGCGCCCACTCCTCGTGCATCCGGCTGACCAGGAAGACCTGGTAGTCCATGGAGAGCCCGAACAGCAGCGACAACATGATGACCGGCAGGAAGGCGTTGATCGGGCCCTCCCTGCCGAGCCCCAGCAGGTCGAGCCCCCACCCCCACTGGAAGACCGCGACGAGCACCCCGAACGAGGCCGCGGCGGCGAGCAGGTTCATCACGGCCGCCGTCAGCGGCACCACCAGGGACCTGAAGGCGATCAGCAGCAGCAGGAAGCCGAGGCCGATGATGGTGAGGACGAACAGCGGCAACCGGTCCCCCGTGACCGTCGCGAAGTCCTTGGAGACCGCCGTCACCCCGCCGACGTGCGCGTCCGCCCCGGCCGCCGGGATGACCCGGTCGCGCAGGGTGTCGATCAGCTGGTCCGTCCGCTCCGACTGCGGTGACGTGGTCGGCACGACCTGGATCAGGGTGACCCCGCCGGCCGGCGGCAGCACGGTCACCCTGGCCACCCCCGCCGTCGCCTCGACGCCCTTGACGAGCGCGGCGCTGTCGCCGCCCGAACTGACCACCTGGAGCGGCCCGTTGAAGCCGGGCCCGAAGCCCTCGGCGAGCAGATCGTACGCCTTCCTGGTGGTCGTCGACGCGTCGTCGTTGCCCTGGTCGGTGGCGCCGAGCCGCAGCGAGAGCACCGGCAGCGCGAGGACGGCCATGGCGACCGCCGCGAGCAGCGCGGTCCGGCGCGGACGCCTCTGCACGCCCAGCGACCAGCGGGCCGCGAGGCCGCCCGCCCGCTCCGGCTCCGCCCGCGGTCCCCGCTCGGCCAGGGTCCCGCGCTGGGCGCGGCTGAGCACCCGCGGGCCGAGGAAGCCGAGCAGCGCGGGCAGCAGGGTGGTGGCGGCCAGGACGCTCAGCACGACGGTCAGCGAGGTGGCGATGACCACGCCGTCCAGGAACCGCAGGCCGGTCACCAGCATCCCGGCGAGCGCGATGCAGACCGTGCCGCCCGCGAACAGCACGGCCCGGCCCGAGGTGTTGAGGGCGACGACCGCCGACTCCTCGGGGTCGAGGCCGCGCAGCAGGCCGCGCCGGTGCCGGGTGACGATGAACAGGGCGTAGTCGATGCCGACGCCGAGGCCGATCAGCGAGGCGAGCAGCGGCGCGAGGTCGGGGATGTCGGTGCTGTGGCTGAGGAGTTGGGTGGTGAACAGGCCGGTGCCGACGCCGAAGACCGCGACCGCGATCGGCAGCAGCATCGCGAAGAGCGAGCCGAACGCCAGGAACAGCACGACGGCCGCCGCGGCCAGGCCGACGATCTCGGCGAGCCCGCTGGGCGGTTCCTGCACGCGCTGGATCGCCTGGCCGCCCAACTCGACGTCGAGGCCGTCGCGTCGGGCGTCCCTCGCGGTGTCGACGACGTCCTGGACCAGCCGCTTGGGGATCTCGTCGGCACGCTGGGTGAAGGTCACCTGCGCGTAGGCGATGGTGCCGTCCCGGCTGATCTGGGCGGCGCCGCGGTCCCCGGCGTAGGGGCTGGCGACCGCGCCGACGCCCGGCATCCGCGCGATCCGGTCGAGGGCGGGCTCGACGCGGTCGCGGACCGCCCGGTCGCCGACCGAGCCGTCGTCGACCTTCCAGACCACCGTGTCGCTGTCCCCCGAGGTGTCGGGGAACGCCTTCGCCAGCAGGTCGTAGGCGCGCTTGGAGTCCGTGTCGGGCAGCGAGAAGACGTTCGCGTACTCCGTGCCCGCGGCCGAGGCGGACACCCCGAGCCCGCAGAGCGCCCCCACCCACATCAACAGGACCACCAGCCGATGCCGGTAGCACCATCGTGCCCATGCCGTCACGCGCGCACCCCTTCGTCGTCCTCGGTCGTCCCCCGGGTCCCGCGCCCAGGATCGGCAGCGCGCGGCGCCCGGCGACACCGGGAGCCCATGACTCTCAAGGAACTCCAAAGGCGGAGCGGTCCCGGCCGCGCGCGGCCCGGCCGATACTGGGGGCATGACGACGGCTCCAGGCACCGTGCTGGTGGTGGAGGACGAGCCGAGCATCGCGGACGTCCTCACCATCGCCCTGCGCTACCACCGCTTCGAGGTGATGACCGCGGGCACCGTCCGTGAGGCCCGCGCGCTAGCCGAGCGCACCCGGCCCGACGCGGCGCTGCTCGACGTGATGCTCCCGGACGGTGACGGCCGCGCCCTCGGCCGTGAACTGCGCTCCCGTCAGCCGGAGTTGGCGCTGGTCTTCGTCACCGCCCGGGACTCGCCCGCGGAGATCGTCGGCGCCCTCGGCTTCGGCGACGACTACATCACCAAGCCGTTCAACATCGACGAGGTGGTCGCCCGGGTCACCGCCGTGCTGCGCCGCACCCGCACCGCGGACGTGCTGCCCGAGCGGCCGCCGCTGCGCTACGGCGACCTGGAGCTGGACGAGACGACGTACTCGGCGCACCGCGCGGGCCGCTCGGTGGAGCTGACCCCCACCGAGTACGCGCTGCTGCGGTTCCTGGTGCGCAACGGCGGCCGGGTCGTGCCCAAGGACCAACTCCTGCGCCATGTCTGGCAGTACGAGCACACCCCGCCCGAATCGACCGTCGTGGAGACCTACATCAGCTATCTGCGGCGCAAACTGGACGCCCTGGGGCCGCCGTTGATCACCACCAGGCGCGGTGTCGGATACGGGCTGGCGTGAGGTTCGCGATCCCCGGCTGCGGTGGCGGCATCCACTCGCTGCGGGTCAAACTGACCCTGGCCAACGTGGCGTTGCTCGCCCTCGGCATCGTCGCGACCACCGCCGTCAGCCTGATGGGGATGCGCTACTACCTGCTCGGGCAGGTCGACACCGAGCTGGTCAAGTTGCGTGACTCGCTGGCCGGTTCGCGGCTGACCGTGCGGCAGATCGACTCGCTCAGCGCCCTCGGGTTCATCCGCGACCGGATCGCGTCGGACGGCGGCCCCACCCGCGAACGCCCCGCCCCCGACTCGATCTTCGCCGCCGTCGACGACGAGGGCCGGGCCATCGGCCTCTTCGGGGTGCGGCCGACCGAGGCGCAGACCGCGCTGGCGCACGCGGTCCCCGACAGCGGGGCGCTCGCCCGCGCCGCCGACCCCGGTGACGTGCGGGTCGAGGACGCCGCCTACCGGGTCACCGCGGTGGCCCTGGCCGACGGCAGCTACGTGCTGATGGCGACCTCGACCGAGGCGCTGCACGCGGGCATGGCCAAGGCGCTCAAGCTCGACCTGGCCGTCGGCACCCTGCTGCTCGCCGTGCTGGCGTGCCTGACGCTGTTCAGCGTGCGGCTGCGCATGGTGCCGCTGGAGGCGATGGTGGAGACGTCGTCGGCCATCGCGGAGGGCGACCTGACCCGGCGGGTGCCCTCCAGCCACCATCCGACGCGTGAGGTCGAGCAGTTGCGGCTGTCGCTGAACGCGATGCTGCACCAGGTCGAGTCGGCGTACCGCACCCGGGAGCGCAGCGCGGCCCAGCTGCGCCGGTTCGTCGCGGACGCCTCGCACGAGCTGCGCACCCCGCTGTCCGCGATACGCGGCTACCTCCAGCTGTACGAGCGGGGCATGCTGACCGATCCGGCGCAGCGCGAGCGGGCCTGGGGGCGGGTGCTGGCGGAGACCGACCGGATGGGGCACCTGGTGGACGAGCTGCTCACCCTGGCCCGCCTCGACCAGCAGCCCGAACTGCGGTTCCGCACGGTCGACCTGAGCCGGCTGGTGCGGGACGCGGCGGAGGACCTGCGGGTGCAGCAGCCCGGCCGGCCGGTGACGGTCGGCGCCGACGGCTCGCTGCTGGTGCGCGCCGACGAGTCGGGGCTGCGCAAGGTGCTCGGCAACCTGACGGGCAACGTGCGCACCCACACGGCCGCCGACGTGCCGGTGCGGCTCGGGCTCGACCGGGCGGACGGCCTGGTGCACATCCGGGTCGAGGACGACGGCCCGGGACTCGCCGAGGAGGACGCGGCCCGGGTCTTCGACCGGTTCTTCCGGGCCGGCGGCGGCGCGGGCAGCGGCCT
Source organism: Streptomyces griseoviridis (assembly GCF_005222485.1). Classification (NCBI taxonomy): domain Bacteria; kingdom Bacillati; phylum Actinomycetota; class Actinomycetes; order Kitasatosporales; family Streptomycetaceae; genus Streptomyces; species Streptomyces griseoviridis. The sequence continues at coordinate 5,471,087 of NZ_CP029078.1, read as the reverse complement.
GGGCCTGGCGATCGTGCAGGGGGTGGTGCACGCGCACGGCGGCGAGGTGACCGTCCGCACGGCGCCCGGCGAGGGGCTCGCGGTGACGGTCACGCTGCCGGCGCAGGCGGCCGCCCGGTCGTGAGCGCCGGGCGGCGTCCGGGTCAGATCCAGTCGAGCGACCAGAGCCGGAAGATGCCGGTGCCGTCGGACAGGTACTGGCCGCCGCCGACCGCCTCGCTGCTGAGCACGTACTCCTTGCCCTGCCAGAGCGGGATGACCGGCACGTCACGGGCGATGTCCGCCTGGAGGGTGCGGAAGTCGGCGGTGGCGTCGCCGCGGTCGGCGTACTGCTGGCTGGAGCGCACCAGCCGGTCGACGCCCTTGTCGCTGTAGCCGGTGTTCATGGTCGATCCGGTGCCGACCAGGGGGCCGCCGAAGGTGTCGGGGTCGGGGTAGTCGGCGACCCAGCCGACGGCGTACGCGTCGAGCTTGCCGCCCGACCACCGCTTCTGGAAGTCGGTCCACTCGTAGCCCTTGACCGTCACCTTGAAGAGGCCGGTCGCCTCCAGCTGCTTCTTGATGTCCTCGGCCTCGGGCCCCGCGGCGCCGCGCCCCTGCGCGTAGCCGTAGGTGAACGCGACGGGCGTGCTCACCCCGGCCTGGTCGAGCAGCGACCGCGCCTTGTCCACGTCCTGCCTGGGGTAGGCGTCGAAGAAGGACGTGGTGTGGCCGGTGATGCCGGTCGGGATGAGCGAGTAGAGCGGGTCGACGGTGCCTTCGTAGACGGTCGCGGCCAGTTGCTCGCGGTTGATCAGCCAGGCGATGGCCTGCCTGATCCGGGTGTCGTGCAGGGGCGAGGAGGCGCGGGTGTTGAGGTAGAGGTTGCGGGTCTCGGAGCTGTCGGACTCCGAGACCCGCTGGTCGGGGTCGCTCGCGGACAGCTTGGAGAGCGTCGTGGGCGGCAGCTGGCGGGTGGCGACGTCGATCGCCTTGTCCTCCCAGGCGCGGCGCAGGGCCTTCGCGTCGGCGTAGTAACGCAGCTCGACGGGCCGCCCGGTGTCCTTGAGGTCGCCCTTGTAGCGGCTGTTGGGCGTGAGGACGGCCTTCTGGCCCTTGCTGTACGAGGTGAGGGCGTACGGTCCCGTGCCGTCGACGGAGGTGCCGGTGCGCAGGGCGTTCCTCGGGTACTTCTCCCGGTCGACGATCGATCCCGCGCCGGTGGCCACCTTGAACGGGAAGGTGGCGTCGGGCGACGACAGCCGGAAGGTGACCTTCAGGCCGTCCGCCGACACCGACTTGAGGGTGCTCAGCAGGGACGAAGGGCCGACGTCGGCGTTGATCGCGCGGACCCGGTCGAAGGAGAACTTGACGTCCTCGGCGGTCATCGCACGCCCGCTCGGGAAGGTGAGCCCCGCCCGCAGGGTGCAGCTGTACGTCTTCAGGTCGGTGCCGTCGAAGGCGCAGTCGCGGGCCGCGTCGGGGACCGGCTGGGCGGCTCCCGGTTCGAACGTCAGCAGTGACTGGAAGACGTTGCTGTACAGCGCCCAGGAGCCGGCGTCGTAGGCGCCCGCCGGGTCGAGCGCGGTGACCGCGTCGGTCGTGCCGACCGTGATCCTCTTCTCCGTGTCCTGCTGCCGGGGCAGCAGTTGCCAGCCGCCCACTCCGGCAGCCGCGAGTACCACAAGCGTCGCGATGATCCGCGTGCGCACCGAACGCATCGGTATGCCCTCCCCGGGCCCACAGGGGCCTCAAAGGCCCACCCCACCAGCCACTCCCCTGGGGCCTGTCGTTTGGATCATGCGGCGAGTCGCGGCCCAGGCCACGCACTCCCCCGAGCTCTGCGAGCAGGGGGACCCCCAGGCGTTGTCGTCGGTTGCCGACGCTCCGCGTCGACGCCCTCCTCCGCCTTGCAGCTGCACGCGTCCTGACCCGCTCGGGTCGGCCGACAAGGCACCGCACCTCGGCGCCGCCTGATCCAAACGACAGGCCCAGTGGCGAGGCTCACATAACCACATGGGTTTAGGTCGGCGGAAGAGGTAACCGGCAGATGAGAAAACACTTACCGACCACGTATGTCCGCTGTGTTTCGGCCAGCTCGCACCGCGAGCCGGCGCGCGGGGTCCCGGAGGGGCGTCAGGCGTGCGTGGAGGCGAGCTGGATCATGGTGATGTCCGACGGCGCGCCGACCCGGGTCGGCGGCCCCCAGGCGCCCGCGCCCCGGCTGACGTAGAGCTGGGTGTCGCCGTAGCGGTCGAGTCCCGCGACGGTCGGATTGGCCGCCGCCGCGATGAGGTTGCCCGGCCAGAGCTGGCCGCCGTGGGTGTGTCCGGAGAGCTGGAGGTCCACGCCGTGGTCGACGGCCTGGTGGATCTGGACCGGCTGGTGGGCGAGGAGCACACAGGCGCGGGCCGGGTCGCGGTCGCCGAGCGCCTTGGCGAAGTCGGGCCCCTGGCCCTCGCTCTCGCCCGCGATGTCGTTGACGCCCGCCAGGTCGAACCACGGCAGCTCGGTGCGCGCGTTCTCCAGCGGCACGAGCCCCAGCCGCCGCACCTCCTCGACCCACTGCGCGGCACCGGAGAAGTACTCGTGGTTGCCGGTGACGAAGTAGCTGGGCGCGTCGAGCCCGGCGAGCGGCGCCGCCGCGGGCCCGAGGTCGCGCACACTGCCGTCGACGAGGTCGCCGACGACCGCGACGAGGTCGGGCTGGGCCGCGTTGATCGTGTCGACGATCCCCTGGGTGAACCCGCGCCCCAGGACCGGCCCCAGGTGGATGTCGCTGACGACGGCGATCCGGTAGCCGTGCGCGGCGCGCGGAAGCTTCGCGAGCGGCACGGTGACCCGCTTGATCCGGGGCCCGCGCAGCACCCCGTACGTCCCGTACCCGACGGTCCCGACGGCCACCGCGCCCGCCGCCCCGGCGACGACCCGGGAGACGAAGAGACGGCGGGAGACATCGGCGGGGGCGGGCGTGGGGGCGGGGTCGGGGTCGGTGGCCGGGTCGGTGGCGGGGCGGTCCGGTCCTACGGTGACGGTGCTCCTGTCGGCGCCCGCCTTCCCGTCGGCCGGGGATACCTGGGAGGCCGTCGCCGTCACGGCGTCCGCCGTCGGCCGGCGGCGGGCGGGCAGGCGGGTCAGCAGGGGCCGTACCGCCTCGCCCGCGAGGACGGCGAGCAGCAGGTACACGCAGAGGGCAAGCCAGAGGAAGCCCGGCCAGCCGAGGGTGCGCTGGAGCCAGAACGGCGCCCCCGCGCGCTCGGCGACCAGGGCGCCGACCGCCAGGGCCCAGCCGCCCACGACGACCGCCGCGCCCGCCCTGCGCACCGCGCCCGGCGCCCGGGTGGTGTCGCGGAACAGGCGTCTCCAGACGTACCAGTTGCCGCCCACCAGGACGGCGAGCGCGAGCAGGACGAAGACGATGACCACGGTGCCGTGCCCCCCGTTGTCGGACGTAGTCGGATGTGGCGTGAACCCGCCGGGCCTGCGGCCGGGTCGGGCTATGACATGCGGCGCAGTGCGCGCACTCCGCGCAACCCGATGCCGCCGACGACCGTCCCCAGTACGAAGGAGACGACGGCGAGCGTCAGATGCACCCAGAAGTACGCCGTCGGGTGACCGTCCTCGAAGGCGAGCCCGCTGCCGTCCTTGATCAGGTTTTTGACGAAAGTGACCCAGATGACCCAGCTCCACACCCCGAAGGCGAGCAGGAACCAGGAGACCGGGCGGCTGAGCTTCATACGTCCAGTATCGCCGCCGCCGCGGCGGCTCGACGGCCGGGGTGGGACCGCCGACGGGACTTCCGGGTCCCGGGCGGGTAATTTCTCGTCCGTGCCCGCACCCCACCGGACCGTCAGGCGATCCCTGCTGGTCACCTCCGCCGCCCTGTCGTCGCTCGCGCTGACCGCGCCCGCCGCGCTCGCGGCCCCCGGCCCGTCCACGAGCCCCTCGGCCACCCCGCCCGCGCACATGTCGTCGGTGGGCGGCGCCCGGCTCGGACAGCCGGGCGCCCAGGCCGATCTGGGCGACGGCGCCCCGGTGCTGCCGAAGGGGCTGACCGCGCGGTCCTGGATCGTCGCGGACGCCGAGTCGGGCGAGGTGCTGGCCGCGCAGAACGCGCACTGGCGGCTGCCGCCTGCGAGCACCATGAAGATGCTGTTCGCGGACACCGTCCTGCCGAAGTTCCCGAAGTCCGAGAAGCACACGGTGGTGCCGGCCGACCTCGCGGGCATCGGCGCCGGTTCCAGCATGGTGGGGATAAAGGAGGGCGAGACGTACACGGTCCACGATCTGTGGCTGGGCGTCTTCCTGCGCTCGGGCAACGACGCCGTGCACGTGCTGTCGGCGATGAACGACGGCGTCGACAACACCGTCCGGGAGATGAACGAGCACGCCGAGGAGTTGCAGGCGCTCGACACCCACGTGGTCAGCCCGGACGGCTACGACGCGCCGGAGCAGGTGTCGTCGGCGTACGACCTGACGCTCGTGGCGCGCTCCGGGCTGCAGAAGAAGGACTTCCGCGAGTACTGCTCGACGGTGCGCGCGAAATTCCCCGGCGACACCGAGAAGAAGAAGGGCAAGGAGGTCCGCGGGACCTTCGAGATCCAGAACACCAACCGGCTGCTGAGCGGCGACTCCGACATCTCCGTCTACCAGGGCATCGCGGGCGTCAAGAACGGCAACACCACCAACGCGGGCGCGACCTTCACCGGGGTCGCCGAGCGCGACGGCCGGGTGCTGCTCGTCACCGTGATGAACCCGGCGAAGAACGAGCACAACGAGATCTACAAGGAGACCGCGAGCCTCTTCGACTGGGGCTTCAAGGCGGCCGGAAAGGCCCGGCCGGTGGGCGAGCTGGTGGCGCCCCGCAGCGCCGCCGGCGCCACCGCGCAGCCGGGCTCCACCGCGTCGCCCGGCGAGGCCGGCGGCGCCGCCGACACGGCGTCCGCGCAGGCCGCGGGCGACCGGTCGGGCTCGGGCGGCATGGGGATGGCGCTGGCTCTGGCGGGCGGCGCGCTGGTGGTGCTCGCCGCCGCCGCGTTCCTGGTCAACCGCCGTTGGCCACTGCCGGACCTGGTGCGCCGCCGCTCCCGTCCGTGACGGTGGCGGCGGGGCCGCCCTGACCGTCGTCGCCGCCGTCGGGGGTGCCCTGGTTCAGCTCCGGGTCCTGCTCCTTGCTCGGCGTGGCCGTCCAGGCCGCGCAGAACAGGACGAGTTTCGACGTGAAGTTGATCCACAGGAGCAGGGCGACGGGCACCCCGAACGCGCCGTACATGCTCTTGCCCGCCACCCCCTGCATGTAGCCGCTCAGCAGCAGCTTCAGCAGCTCGAAGCCGATCGCGCCGGTCAGCGCGGCCACCAGCAGCCGGTGCCTGGCCGGTTCGACGCCGGGCAGCAGCGTGAGGACGTACAGCAGGAGCAGGAAATCGGCCAGGACGGCGACGGCGAACGCGGCGGTCCGCAGCAGCGCCCGCCCCACCCCGCCCGCCTCAAGGCCGAGCTGGCCGCCGATCCAGTTGACCAGCGCGGAGGCGATGGCGGAGGCGGCGATGGTGGCCAGCAGCGCGCCGCCGAGGCCCAGCAGGACGCCCGCGTCCTTGGCCTTGCGCAGCAGCGGGTTCTCCTCCTTGTCGGGCAGTTCCCAGACCGCGCGCAGGCACTCGCGCATCGAGCCGACCCAGCCGATGCCGGTGAACAGCAGCAGGGCGCCCGCGATGAGTCCGACGGTGCCCGCGTTCTGCACCAGGCTGTTGAGGTCGAGCTGGTCGGAGATGCCAGGGACCTGGTCGGCGATCTTGTTCTGGAGGCTCTGGGTCCTGGCCGGGCTCAGCGTGGCGGCGGCGACCGCGGCGGCCACGGTGAGCAGCGGGAACAGCGCGATGAAGCTGATGAACGTCATCGCCGCGGCCAGCCGTGCCCACTTCACCCGGTCGAGGCGTTCGTAGGAACGCCAGGCATGGGTGAGCATCAGCCGCGTCAGCAGCGGCCCTACGACGGGGAGCTTTTTCAGCCAGTCCATGGTGCGACTCTGCCCTCACTCGGAAACACCCATGTCCGGGTACCCCAGAACCGCAGAAGTGTGCCGAGGACCATGCCGACGCCCGCGCCCGAGACGGTGTCCGCGCGCTGCGAGGTGAGACCGAGGCCGTAGTGGCTGACGGCCAGGCACAGCAGCTGCACCAGGGCGCCCGCGACGTTCACCGCGAGGAACACGAGGTAGGGGCGCGGTCCCGGCGGGCGGGCGTCCCGGTAGGTGCCGAGCGCGTTGCCCGCGTAGGCGACCGAGCAGCCGGCGACGAAGGAGAGCGCCTTGGCGGTGAGCGGGTCGAGTCCCGCGGGTCCGCGCAGCCAGCTGAACAGGGCGAGGTCGGCGGCGTAGGCGAGCAGCCCGGCACAGGCGAAGCCGATCAGCTCCCGGCGCCCGGCCGTCGCGCGGGCGCTCACCAACGGGCCACCGCCAGGCCGTACATGGCCAGCCAGGCCAGGCCGATGACGGCGAGGGCGCGGTCGTGCAGCACGACCTCCTCGGGTTCGCCGGCCGTGCCGCGGTCCGCGAAGACGGCGTAGCGCAGGACGGCGAGGATGAACGCCACCAGGGACAGCTGCCGCCAGGGCAGCACGCCGGCGTGGCCGCCGCCCTCCTCAAGGGCCCACATGCAGTAGCCGAGGACGGCGACACCGGCCGCGAGCTGCCACACGAACCGCAGGTAGCCGACCGTGTACTCGGTGAGCAGCGCGCGGGTGGCGCCCGCCTTCCCCGACATCTGGAGGGCCTCGGAGTAGCGCTTGGCCGACACCATGAACAGCGCGCCGAACCCGGTGGTGATGAGGAACCAGCGCGACAGCGGGATCTGCAGCGCGAGCCCGCCGGCGGTCGCCCGCATCAGGAAGCCGGTGGTGACGACGACGAGGTCGACCACCAGGACGTGCTTGAGGCTGACGCAGTAGGCCAGTTGCATGCCGAGGTAGGCCGCGAGCAGGGCCGCGACGGCCGGGGAGACCAGCCAGGCGGCGAGGGCGGGCGCGAGGACGCCGAGGACGGCTCCGGCGGCGTAGGCGACCGGCACCGGGACCTGTCCCGCGGCGACCGGGCGGCGCCGTTTGGTGGGGTGGGCGCGGTCGGCCTCGGCGTCGCGGGCGTCGTTGACCAGGTAGACGGCGGCGGCGCAGGCCGTGAACAGCACGAAGACCAGGGCGAGTCGGCCGGCCGCGTGCCGGGAGAACAGCTGGCCCGCGGCGGCCGGGGCGGCGACGACCAGGACGTTCTTGACCCACTGCTTGGGGCGGGCGGTCCGCAGCAGGCCGCCGAGCAGGCCGCCGACGCCCCGGCCCGGGGCAGGCGGCCCCGGGTGCGGTGGCGGGGTGCGCTGTTCGACGAGCGCCGGGTCGCGGGTGCGGGCGCCGCCCGCGAGCGGCGCCGTCTCAGTCACGCGAACCCCCGCTCACCCAGCGCGCCCCGGCCCGCGCCGTGAGCGCCCCGAGGGCCGCGCCCGCGACCACGTCCGTGGGGTAGTGCACGCCGACGACCAGGCGGGAGACGCACATCGCGGCGGCGAGCGGCGCCAGGGCGGGCGCCCCGAGGGCTCCGAGGGCGACGGCGGCCGCGGCGGCCGAGGTCGCGTGGGAGCTGGGGAAGGAGTGCCGGCCCGCGGTCCGTACGAGGGGCTCGGTGGCCGGGCGCGGGCGCCGCACCACCCTCTTCACGCCCACGCTGGCAGCGTGCGCGCCCGCGGTGAGCGCCGTCGCACGCAACCAGGCGCCGCGCCGCGCGCCGTCCACGGCGGCCCCCGCGAGCCCCGCCGCGAGCCACAGCGCGCCGTGCTCACCGGCCCGGGACAGGGCGCGCGCGGCGCCGGCGACGCGTGGATCGGCGCCGCACGCGCGGAACGCCGAGAGGATGCGCTGATCGACCTTGCCGATGTGATCGATCTGATCGATATGGTCCATGTGGACTCACTGTTCCCGTCCGCACTGTCGGAGCTGCGGCAATATTGAGCGACATCCCATTAATCACCCATTTCGGGGAGGGAGGTCACGTTTTACCGCTGTCCGTTCTCCTTCATAAGTGTCTGTCAGCATTCGTCATGGACAAGGACGATACGGTCTCCGACATGCCTGCCGACACCGTTGCCGTCACCGGGTGGGGCCGCACCGCCCCCACCGCGGCCCAGCTGATCCGCCCGCGGAGCTACCAGGAGGCGGCGGCCGCCGTCCGGGAGTGCGGGACCCGCGGCGGTATCCCCCGGGGCCTCGGCCGGGCGTACGGGGACGCCGCGCAGAACGCCGGCGGCGCGGTCCTCGACATGACGGCCCTCGACCGCGTCCACGCCATCGACGTCACCGAGGGCACGGTGCTCTGCGACGCGGGCGTCTCCCTGCACCGGCTGATGGAACTGCTGCTGCCGCTCGGCTGGTTCGTGCCGGTGACGCCCGGCACCAGGTACGTCACCGTCGGCGGCGCCATCGGCGCGGACATCCACGGCAAGAACCACCACGTCAGCGGCTCCTTCGCCCGCCATGTCCGGTCCTTCGAACTCCTCACCGCCGACGGCCTGGTGCGCACCGTGGCCCAGGGCACCCCGCTGTTCGACGCGACCGCGGGCGGCATGGGCCTGACCGGCGTGATCCTGACCGCGGCGGTACGGCTCCAGCCCGTCGAGACGTCCCTGATGTCCGTCGACACCGAGCGGGCCGCCGACCTCGACGACCTGATGGCCCGGCTGACCGCCACCGACCACCGCTACCGCTACTCGGTCGCCTGGATCGACCTGCTGGCGCGCGGCGCCGCGACCGGCCGCGCCGTCCTCACCCGCGGCGACCACGCCCCGCTCGACGCGCTGCCCGCCCGCGCCCGCCGCGCCCCGCTGGCCTTCCGCACCCCGCGGCTGCCGGCCGCGCCCGCCGTCTTCCCCGAGGGCCTGCTCAGCCGCCGCACGGTGGGCCTCTTCAACGAGCTGTGGTTCCGCAAGGCGCCCCGCGCCCGCACCGGCGAACTCCAGCGGATGTCGACCTTCTTCCACCCCCTGGACGGCGTGCCGCACTGGAACCGGGTCTACGGGCGGGGCGGCTTCGTGCAGTACCAGTTCGTCGTCGGACACGGCCAGGAGGAGACCCTGCGCCGGATCGTGCGGCGCATCTCCGAGCGCCGCTGCCCGTCGTTCCTCGCCGTCCTCAAGCGCTTCGGGGAGGCCGACCCCGGCTGGCTCTCCTTCCCGGTGCCCGGCTGGACGCTGGCCCTCGACCTCCCCGCGGGGCTGCCGGGCCTCGCCGGGTTCCTCGACGAGCTGGACGACGAGGTGGCCGCCGCGGGCGGCCGGGTCTACCTCGCCAAGGACTCCCGGCTCCGCCCCGAGCTGCTCACCACGATGTACCCGCGCCTCGCCGACTTCCGGGCCCTGCGCGCCGACCTCGACCCGCGCGGGGTCTTCACCTCGGACCTCTCCCGCCGCCTCGCCCTCTGAGCCCGCTGTCTGCGCGCCGCTCAGCCCGCTGACTCCGCCGCTGAGCCCGCTGTGCCCCGCTTCCCCTCTGCCCTGCTTTAGGAGCTGTCGTGAAGGACGCTTTCGGTCTCCCCCAGTCCCTGCTCGTGCTCGGCGGTACCTCCGAGATCGCGCTGGCCACCGCCCGCCGTCTGATCGCCCGCAGGACCCGCACGGTCTGGCTGGCCGGCCGGCCCTCGCCCGCCCTCGACCGGGCCGCGACGGAACTGCGCGGTCTGGGCGCCGAGGTGCACACCGTTGCCTTCGACGCGCTGGAGCCCGAGGCGCACGAGACGGCGCTCGGCAAGGTCTTCGCGGAGGGCGACATCGACCTGGTGCTGCTCGCCTTCGGGGTCCTCGGCGACCAGGCGCGCGACGAGCGCGATCCGGCGTCCGCGGTGCGGGTCGCGCAGACCAACTACACCGGCGCGGTGTCGGCGTGCCTGGTGGCCGCCCGCGCGCTCCAGGCGCAGGGCCACGGCTCGCTCGTCGTGCTGTCGTCGGTGGCGGGCGAGCGGGCCCGCCGCGCCAACTTCATCTACGGGTCGAGCAAGGCGGGGCTCGACGCCTTCGCGCAGGGCCTCGGCGACGCGCTGTACGGCACCGGCGTGCACGTGATGGTCGTGCGGCCCGGGTTCGTGCGCTCGAAGATGACCGCGGGGCTGCCCGAGGCGCCGCTCGCGACGACCCCGGAGGAGGTCGCCGCCGCCGTCGAACTGGGGCTGCGACGGCGGTCGGAGACGGTGTGGGTGCCGGGGGCTCTGCGGGTGGTGATGTCGGCGCTGCGGCACGCGCCGCGCGCGGTGTTCCGCAGGCTGCCGGTCTGAGCCGGGGCGGCCTCAGCGGCCGCCGGGGAGGGTGCTGCGGCCCAGCCGGTCGGCCTGCGGCGGGACCACCGCCGAGCCGCCGAAGGGGTACTCGCGCAGCTTGCGCCAGACGCCGTCGGGGCCCTGCTCGTAGAGGGCGAAGCCGGTGCAGGGCCAGCCCGCCTCGTAGTCGGCGAGTTCCGCGTAGGCGCGGTCCATCGCCTCGTCCTCGATGCCGTGCGCGATGGTGACGTGCGGGTGGTACGGGAACTGGAGTTCGCGCGCGACCGGCCCGGAGGCGTCGCGGACCTGCTTCTGGAGCCAGGTGCAGGCCTCGGCGCCGTCGGCGATCCGTATGAAGACGACCGGGGAGAGCGGGCGGAAGGTGCCGGTGCCCGCGAGCCGCATCGGGAAGGGCCGGCCGGCCGCCGCGACCTCGGTGAGGTGCGCCTCGATCGCGGGCAGCGACGCGGCGTCGACCTCGGTCGGGGGCAGCAGGGTGACGTGCGTGGGGATGCCGTGCGCCGCGGCGTCGCCGAAGCCCTGGCGCAGCTGTTGGAGCAGGCTGCCGTGAGGCTCCGGGACCGCGATCGAGACACCGATCGTTACGGTCCCCACGTCGTCTCCTGTCGTCATGCCGGTTCGGTTCCCGGCCGTCCGGCTATCGACTGTACGGCTATGGCCGGGCTGTGGGCAGGCGCAACGGAAGTGATGTGCAGCGCTCTGCGGGTGGAACGGGAGTGCGGTCGTGCGCCTCAGTGCTTCGCGGGCAGGAAACCGACCCGGTCGTAGGTGTGCGCCAGCGTCTCCGCGGCGACCGCGCGCGCCTTCTCCGCGCCCTTGGCCAGAATCGAGTCCAGCGTCTCCGGGTCGTCCAGGTACTGCTGGGTGCGCTCCTTGAAGGGCGTCACGAACTCGACCATGATCTCGGCGAGGTCCGTCTTGAGGGCGCCGTAGCCCTTGCCCTCGTACCTCTCCTCCAGGGCGGGGATGCCGGTCCCGGTGAGGGTGGAGTAGATGGTGAGGAGGTTGCTGACGCCCGGCTTCCGCTCCGCGTCGAAGCGGATCACGGTGTCGGTGTCGGTGACGGCGCTCTTGACCTTCTTGGCGGTGGTCTTCGGCTCGTCCAGCAGGTTGACCAGGCCCTTCGGCGTGGACGCCGACTTGCTCATCTTGATCGACGGGTCCTGGAGGTCGTAGATCTTCGCCGTCTCCTTGAGGATGTACGGCTTCGGGAGGGTGAAGGTCGCGCCGAAGCGGCCGTTGAAGCGCTCCGCGAGGTCGCGGGTCAGCTCGATGTGCTGGCGCTGGTCCTCACCCACCGGGACCTCGTTGGCCTGGTAGAGCAGGATGTCGGCGACCTGGAGGATCGGGTACGTGAAGAGGCCGACGCTGGCGCGGTCGGCGCCCTGCTTCGCGGACTTGTCCTTGAACTGCGTCATCCGGGCGGCCTCGCCGAAGCCGGTCAGGCAGTTCATGACCCAGGCGAGCTGGGCGTGCTCGGGCACATGGCTCTGCACGAACAGCGTGCACCGCTCGGGGTCGAGCCCGGCGGCGAGCAGCTGGGCGACGGCGAGCCGGGTGTTGGCGCGCAGCTCGGCCGGGTCCTGCGGGACCGTGATCGCGTGCAGGTCGACGACCATGTAGAACGCGTCGTGGGACTCCTGGAGCGCCACCCACTGGCGGACGGCGCCGAGGTAGTTGCCGAGGTGGAACGAGCCTGCGGTGGGCTGGATTCCGGAGAGCACGCGGGGGACGTCAGAGGCCATGCCCACCATTCTCTCAGGTGCCGGGGCCCGATCGGGAACGGGTCGGCGGCGGAGGGAACCGATCCGGGCCCGCCGGTGTGGGAAGGGGGAGGACTCGGGAGGGGCACATGGGGAGACGGCACGGACGCGCCGTGGTGGTGTCGGGGGCGGCGGTGGCGCTGCTGTGCGGGATGCCGGGGGCGCGGGCGGCGGACGCCGGGGCGCCACCGGCCGCGGCGGACGGTCCCGTGGGGGCGGCGGTGGCGGGCCGGCGGCCCGTGCCGGACGACGGCGGGCTCTGGCCGGCGTTACCGGGGCTTGCCGTGGGGCTCGGCCTCGGAGCGGGCGGAACCCTGCTGATCCGCCGGGCGGCGGCCGGGCCCGGGGCCGGACCGCCGCACGGGCGTCGGGGTGAGCGGGGGCGTCAGCCGAGGTCGATCTCGGGGTAGAGCGGGAAGCCGGCGACCAGGTCGGTGGCGCGCTGCGCGATCTCGTCGGCGATCTTCTCGTCCAGGACGTGCTGGGCCTTGGAGGGGGCGCCCTTGCTGGTGGTGCCGGCCTCGGTGGTGGTGAGGACCCGGTCGATGAGGCCGGCCACCTCGTCCATCTCGGCGGTGCCGAGGCCGCGGGTGGTGAGCGCCGGGGTGCCGATCCGGATGCCGGAGGTGTACCAGGCGCCGTTCGGGTCGGCGGGGATGGCGTTGCGGTTGGTGACGATGCCCGACTCCAGCAGGGCGGCCTCGGCCTGCCGGCCGGTGAGGCCGTAGGAGGTGGTGACGTCGATCAGGTTGAGGTGGTTGTCGGTGCCACCGGTGACGAGGGTGGCGCCGCGCCTGGTCAGGCCCTCGGCGAGGGCGCGGGCGTTGTCGACGATGCGCTGCGCGTAGTCCTGGAAGGCGGGCTGCCTGGCCTCCGCGAGGGCGACGGCCTTCGCGGCCATGACGTGCGGGAGCGGGCCGCCGAGGACCATCGGGCAGCCGCGGTCGACCTGGTCCTTGAGGGAGTCGTCGCACAGGACCATGCCGCCGCGCGGCCCGCGCAGCGACTTGTGGGTGGTCGTCGTCACGATCTGGGCGTGCGGGATGGGGTCGAAGTCGCCGGTGAGGACCTTGCCCGCGACGAGCCCCGCGAAGTGCGCCATGTCGACCATGAGGGTCGCGCCGACCTCGTCGGCGATCTCCCGCATGATCCGGAAGTTCACCAGGCGGGGGTAGGCGGAGTAGCCGGCGACGATGATCAGCGGCTTGAACTCGCGGGCGGAGACGCGCAGCGCCTCGTAGTCGATGAGGCCGGTGGCCGGGTCGGTGCCGTAGGAGCGCTGGTCGAACATCTTGCCGGAGATGTTGGGGCGGAAGCCGTGGGTGAGGTGGCCGCCCGCGTCCAGGGACATGCCGAGCATCCGCTGGTTGCCGAAGGCGCGGCGCAGCTCGGCCCAGTCGGCGTCGGAGAGGTCGTTGACCTGGCGGACGCCTGCCTTCTCCAGGGCGGGCACCTCGACCCGGGCGGCGAGCACCGACCAGAAGGCGACGAGGTTGGCGTCGATGCCGGAGTGCGGCTGGACGTAGGCGTGGCGGGCGCCGAACAGCTCGCGGGCGTGCTCGGCGGCGAGCGCCTCGACGGTGTCGACGTTGCGGCAGCCCGCGTAGAAGCGGCGGCCGATGGTGCCCTCGGCGTACTTGTCGCTGAGCCAGTTGCCCATCGCGAGGAGGGTGGCCGGCGACGCGTAGTTCTCCGAGGCGATCAGCTTGAGCATCTCGCGCTGGTCGGCGACCTCCTGGCCGATGGCGTCGGCGACCCGCGGCTCGACGGCGCGGATCACGTCGAGGGCGGCGCGGAAGGCGGTGGACTGGGGGGAGAGGGGCTGCTGCTCGGACATCAGGTCGGCCTCCGGATGGCGTGGCTGAAGCGGTCACGGTGTCACGGTTCGGCCCAGGCGCACGGCACTCGCTGACGTACAGGCCGCTCCCCGATGGTCGTTCCCATCCCAGCGCGCCAGTCACGGCCCGCGGCCAGCGTACCCGCCGCCCGCCGGGCGCACGGTCCGCAGTCCACCATGCGAGCGGGCCGCCGAACGGCGGGCGGGAAGGGCGACGGCGGGTTGCGGACGGGGAGGGGGACGGCGGGTTCCGGAGGGCGGGCGACCTGCCACCGGCGGTCGGCGCCCGGGCGCGGCGGCGGTACGGGCCGGTGGTCAGAGGATGACGTGCGGGATGGGGCGGCGGTACGGGCAGGTGGTCAGAGGATGACGTGCGGGACGAAGCGGGCGTACTCGTCGGTGATCAGCCCGGCGGACTCGCGGATGCCGAGGCCCGCGGGCTCGCCGTCGACGACCCAGGCGCCGAGGACGACGTGGTTGCCGTCGAAGGCGGGCAGCGGGGCGAGCGCCTGGTAGCAGTGACCGGGCGCGGGGGCGGCGGGAGGGCCGCCCGCCGGGTGGACGGTGACGCCCGCGCCCTCCCGGCCGAGGAGCGGCTTGGCGACGTACCCGGTGGTGGCGGCCAGCTCGCGGGGCCCGTCGAGGTGGGCGGGCAGCAGGTTGGGGTGCCCGGGGTTCAGCTCCCAGAGGATCGCGAGCAGCGCCTTGTTGCTGAGGAGCATCTTCCAGGCGGGCTCGATCCACAGGGTGGTGCCGGTGCCGCCGCCGTTGTCGAGGGTGTCGAGGACGTGTCCCGCGAACCGGTCGGTGGTGAGCCACTCCCACGGGTAGAGCTTGAAGCAGCTGCGGATGAACCGCAGCCGCTGGTCGACGAAGCGCCCGGACAGCGGGTCGAAGCCGATCTCCTCCATGGAGATCCACTCGGTCTCCAGGCCGGCCTGCTCGGCAGTCTCCTTGAGGTAGGCGACCGTCATGAGGTCCTCGCCGAGTTCGTCGTCCGAGGAGTGCGCGAAGTGCAGCGGGGCGCCGGGCGGCAGCAGCGGTGCCTGTCTGCGCCAGGCGGCGACGAGGCGTTCGTGCAGGGAGTTCCACTGGTCGGCGCCGGGGAATCGTTCCGTCATCCAGAACCACTGCGGGGAGGCGGCCTCGACGAGCGAGGTCGGGGTGTCGGCGTTGTACTCCAGCAGTTTGGCGGGCCCGGTCCCGTCGTGGCGCAGGTCGAACCTGCCGTACAGGGACGGCAGTTCGGCCCGCCGCCGCCAGGACTCGGCGACGGCGTCGGCGACCCGCGGATCGGTGATGCCGAGTTCGGCGAGGCGGCCGGCGGTGACGAGGTGGTCGGCGGCGGCGAGGCAGAGCGCGTGCAACTCCTCGACGACCTCCTCCAGGGCCTCGACCTCGGCGAGGGAGAAGGAGTAGTAGGCGCTCTCGTCCCAGTAGGGGCGCAGGGAGTCGTCGGGGTACCGGGTCAGCGGGTAGACGAGCCCCTGCTCCTCGACGGTGCGCTGCCAGTCGGGGCGCGGGGTGAGGGTGTGTCGGCGCACGGGTCAGCCGCCCTTGGCGCCCTTGCCGCCACCGAAGCCGCCCCGGTCGACGCCACCGCCGCCGCTCCCCGAGCCCTTGCGGGGTTTGCTGAACGACCCGCTCTCGACCCAGGTGCCCTTCTTCTTGCCGCCGTAGTACCAAGTGCCCGTGCCGCTGCCTGACTTGCAGTTCTTGTCGGAGACGACCCGGTAGCCCTTGCCGAGGTTGTAGCTGTCGCGGTCGACGCACCGCTTGTCGGGATCGGACGAGCAGGCGGTGAGGGCGGCGGCGAGCAGCCCCATCCCGCCCAGAACGACGGTGCCTGACCGTAGTTGCCTGCGTGCGTCCGCCATGTCGTGTCTCCCCGTCGGTGCCGCGTCGGTGCCGCACCGGTGGGCGCGGCGATCGAGATCCGGAGCTGTCCGGATTCCGTGTGGCTCGAACACAGCCTAGAACGAGAGGGGGATGTGACAACCCGTCGGTCCGGACCTGTCGGGCCCGGCCTCCCCTACAGTCGCTCCTGTGCTTCTCGGGATGATGTGCGCGCTCGGCGCGGCGGTCTGTTTCGGTACGGCGACGGTGTTGCAGGCGGTCGCCACACGGGCGGCGTCCGCTCCGGGGGACGACGGCGCGGGCGCCGGCCCCGGCGGTCAGACGGCGCTGCTGCTGCGGGCGGTCCGGCAGTGGCGGTACCTGGCCGGACTCGCCCTGGACGGCCTCGGGTTCGTGTTCCAGATCGCCGCGCTGCGGTCGCTGCCGATCTACGCGGTGGGCGCGGCGCTGGCGTCCAGCCTCGCGGTGACGGCGGTGGTCGCGGCGCGGCTGCTGCGGGTGCGGTTGAACGGGATGGAGTGGGGCGCGGTCGGGGTGGTGTGCGCGGGGCTGGCGATGCTGGGCCTTGCGTCGGGCGCGGAGGGCCACCGGCCGGGAACGGACACGCTGCGGTACGTGACGCTCGGGGTCGCGGTGGCGGTACTGCTGCTGGGGCTCGGCGCGGGCCGCTGGACGGGCCCCGGCAGATCGGCGGCGCTCGGGCTCGGCGCGGGGTTCGGGTTCGGGGTGGTCGAGGTGTCGGTCCGCCTGATCGACTCGGTGACCCCGTCGGCCCTGCTCACGAACCCGGCGACGTACGCGCTGCTGGTGGGCGGGGGCGCGGCGTTCCTGCTGCTGACGTCGGCGCTGGAACGGGGTTCGGTGACGGCGGCGACGGCGGGCCTGGTGATCGGCGAGACGCTCGGCCCGGCGGCGGTGGGCGTGATCTGGCTGGGCGACCGCACCCGCGAGGGCCTGACGTGGCTGGCGGTACTGGGCTTCGCCGTGGCGGTGACGGGCGCGCTGGCACTGGCACGGTTCGGCGAGGCGCCGACGGCAACGGGGGCTATGGATATGGGGAGTTCGGAGAAATCGAAGGATCCGGAGAGGCAGCGGGGAGCGGATGCGGAGGGTTCGGAGAGGCAGCGGGGAGCGGATGCGGAGGGTTCGGAGAGGCAGCGGGGAGCGGATGCGGAGGGTTCGGACAGGGGGCGGTGAACGGTCTGACGGGACGCGGACGGGTGCCGTCAGCGGGTGGGAGCGTGCAGGGAGACCGGCAGCACGGCCCGCGCCCGGTCGTACAGGGCGCGGGCGTGCCCGTTCTTGAGGTGGGGCCGAAGCAGCCGGACCATGCTGCGCATCCGCTCGTCGGCACGGCCTGACTGCACCAGGGGCCACTCGTCGAGAGCGGACCGCCAGGTCTGGACGGCGGCTTCGAGGTGGCCGACCGCGAATTGGCGTTCGGCGAGGGTGCCGCGGCGGTGCACCCGGGTGCGTCGGTAGACGCTGTACCGCAGCCGGTCGGACTGCTGCATCGCCTCGACGGCTCCGGACAGGTCGCCGAGTTCGTAACGGACCTGACTCACGTGGTAGTTGAGAGCGGCCGGGTCGTACGAACCGAACGTCGTGGCGCGGGACTCGGCCCGGTCCATGTGCGCCTCGGCCTCGCGCAGGTGGCGGAGCGCGCTGGTGCGGTCACCTGTCTGCGCCGCCGCGTGGGCCTGCTGCCCGGCGAGGAAGGCCCGCATCCGGGGACCGGCGGCGGGCGACGCGGTGGCGGCGGCGTCGGCGAGGTCCATGGCTCGCGCCCCGTGACCGAGATCGACGGCCTGGACGCTCGTGCCGCGCAGCGTGGTGCAGTAGATGAGGTGGTCACCGGCGGCGCCGGCCAGTTCGAGGGCCTTGACGTAGTAGCGCTGGGCGAGGCCGTGCAGACCTTCGTCGACGGCCATGTACCCGGTGAGGTAGCTGAGGTCGGAGGCCGCCGACAGCATGGCCTTGCGGACGTCGTCCGACGCGTCCGCCTTGAGGTACCCGGCGACCGTGTTGACGAGGAAGGCGGCGGCCATGGGCCGGGCGTGCCGTCCGCCGAACTGGTCGTCCAGCTCGGACACTTTGGCCGTCATGTCGACGACCATGTCGACCTCGGGCATACCGATACGGGCGGCTCGACCGGCCGAGAACGCCTCAAGCCGCCCGAGCACGTCGGGCCAACCGGGGACGGTGAGGGCGACGGCCAGCAACCCGACACCGAGAACGCCTCGCCGTGCGGGCACCATGCCCTGCCGGTACACGTCGATCCCCTCCTCCCCCGACCAGAGCCCCGCTGCTCCCGACGACTTGAGAGCCCCGGATCAGCGAGACCCGAACCCGCTCTTGACTCCACCGACGAAGCGATCGAAGGCGCCGGTGCGGAACAACAGGGTCGATTCGCTCGGGGACTTGGAGTCACGGACGGGGACAACACCGTGAGTCGCGGCGAGATTGACGGCGACCTGAAGGCATTGGCCGCCGTTGTCGCTGTACGAAGAGGTGAACCAACAGGGAAAATCGGCCATCGCGAAGCGCCCTCCCACCGTCACATCACTCGGGACTCCCCTTTGATGCCCGCCACGAACGAAGCGAACACGTCGGCAGGGAGCATCAGCACGGGACCAGCCAGGTTCTTGGAATCACGGACAGGGACAACGCCACGCGTAAAGGCAAGGTTGACGGCGACCTGAACACACTGACCGCCGTTGTTGCTGCGCGAGGCGGTGACCCAGCGGGGGGAATCGATCGTCACGAAGGGCCCTCTCACCGTCACATCACGCCGGACTCTCCCTTGATGCCCGCCACGAACGAAGAGAACACGTCGGCGGGAACCGTCAGAACCGGACCGTCCGGATTCTTGGAGTCGCGGACCGGGACGACGGCGAGCGAGGAGACAAGGTTGACGGCGATCTCTATGCACTGGCCGCCGTTGCCACTGTAGGAGGAGGAGAACCAACGGGGGGATTCGGTAGTCACAGGATGCCCTTTCGTAACTTCTGGATCATGGCCACAGATGCCGCCTGGGACAAGGCTTCGGCCTGTAGTTGATGGTAGGCCGCCAATATCGGCAGCACAGCACTGTTTTCGCGTTCAAGATGGCCACGCTGGGCAGACTCCGCGTACGAGACGAGCGACCGGTCCGGCATCGTCAGCACGGTGATGGGGAGGCTGAACGGCCTCCGCGCCCCCATCGAGAACGGTGCCACCTGCAGGACGGTGCTCGGCAGCTCGGCGAATTCAAGCAATCGCCCGAACTGGGCATCCATGACGGCAGGCGGGCCCATCGGTCGCCGGACACACCCTTCGTCGAGCACCACGGAGATCAAAGGCGATGGCGAACGCAGAAGCGCGCCCTGCCGCTTGGCCACCAGATCGACCCGTTCGTCAGCCTGCTCGATCGTGATCGCCTCACGTCGCACCGCGTCTTCTTCCAACGCTGCCGCGTACTCCGACGTCTGCAGGAGCCCCGGCACCACACCCACCTCGTACAACCGGATCTCTGCGGCCCGCGCCTCATGCGTGACGTACTCCGGGAAGCCCTCGAGCAGCGCGGTGTATCGCACGGCCTGGCTCTGCCGCTCAAGTCGACCCCCCGTGCCGAAGACGCGGTCGGCGTTTGTCGCGAAACGACGAGTTGGGGGACGCCGACCAGTTTCGACGGCAGAAATATGCGTTCCGGAGCATCCCATCCGATCAGCCAGCTCGTCCTGCGTCCAACCGCGTTCGTCGCGCAACGTGCGCAGACGCTGGCCGAACGCGGCGCTGGGTGATTTCTCGGGATCCAGCTCTTTTCGATTCAACGGCCACTGACCCAACTCTTCGTGCAAACCCTGCAGGTTGAGGACTTCTCGACCCTAGACCACTCTGAATGCGCTTGGTAGTGGATTCGCTACGGAGAGGAGTGGTCATGCCCAGTCAGGACATCCCGCGCGTCGGGACACTGCTGGTCGACAGCGCGGAGCGGGTCGGGGTGTTCCAGGGCGTGGAGTCCGGGCTCTGGTACCTGCGTCCGGTAACCGGCGGTGTGGAGTGGACCGTTGACCCGCGGACCGTGCGGCCGGCGGACGCCGATGAACGGCTGCGGGCCAGGACCGCGCGGGCGAACGCGCGCAGCCGGGGCGAGGTGCTGTGAGCGGTCAGGCGCAGCCAACTCGCATGGGATGCGCGGCTGTCGGGCGCAGGCGCGAGCCCGTGCGCCGCCGTGCGACCCCGATCGCGACGGAAGCGGAGAGCGCGACCGCGCAGGGCACGGCGGCAGTGCGCGCGGCCACCTGGAACGCGGTCGCCCCCGACCCGCACGCCGACCCCCGGGCCCCCACACCCGGCACCCGCCCCCCGTCACCCCTGCGCCGTCGAGCGGAGCACGATTTCGCCGATGTCCACTCCCTCCGGCTGTTCGATCGCGTAAGTGATCGCCGACGCGACGGCGGACGGCGGCATCGCGATCTCGTCGCGTCTGCGGATCAGGTCCGCCGCGATCTCGGGGTCCGTCCCCTTGCCGACGCCCTCCGTGTCCGTGAAGCCCGGTGAGACGAGGGTGACGCGCAGGTCGGGGCCCGATTCCTGGCGCAGGCCCTCGGTCAGTACCTTCGCCGCCGTCTTGGTGGCCGCGTACACGGCCATGGGGCTCGTGACCACGTACGCCGCCGTCGACGCGACGTTGACGAAGTGGCCGCAACCCTGCCGGCGGAAGACGGGCAGCGCGGCGCCGATGCCGTTGAGGAGGCCGGTGATGTGGGTGGCGACCATCGCGTCCCAGTCGTCCTGGCGCAGGTCGTCGAAGGGCGAGACGGCCATCGTGCCCGCGTTGGAGACCAGGACGTCGAGCCGTCCGTACCGGTCGACGGCCGTGTCCGTCAGCCGTTGGAGGTCCTCGCGGCGCCCGACGTCGACGACGACCCCGGTCGCCGTGCCGCCCTCCGCCGTGATGGCGTCCACCACGGCGGTCAGCCGGTCCTCCCGCCTGGCGCCGAGGACCAGTCGGGCTCCCCGTCGCGCGAGGTGGGCCGCGGTCTCCTCCCCGATGCCGCTGCTGGCGCCCGTGATCGCGATGACCTTGTCCGCGAGATCCGGCATGTCGTCTCCTTCTCCTGCACACGTCTTCCGGTGCGCGCTTTCCGGCGCACGCGCGGGCCGGCGCCCCGCGCCGTGACCTACAGTGAAAGCGGGGACGCCCCCGCTTCCAGCAGGCTAAGTGGAGGCGCCTCCACTTAGCAAGCCACACAAGCCGAGCCGGCCAAGCAAGCCACGCAAGCAACGCAAGCCGAGCAAGGAAGCCGGCACGGTTCGGGAAAGGGACGGCAGACACCGATGACCAGCGAAGCGCCTCGACCGCTGCGCGCCGACGCGCGGCGCAACCGGGAGAAGATCCTCGACGCCGCGGTACGCGTCTTCACCGCCGAGGGCCTCGACGCCCACCTGGACCGCATCGCCAAGGCCGCGGGCGTCGGCAGCGGCACGCTGTACCGCAACTTCCCCACCAGGGAAGCCCTCATCGAGGCGGTCTACCGCAACGAGGTGGCCCACCTGTGCGACGCCGCCCCCGCCCTGCTCGCCCAGCAGCCGCCCGAGGCGGCCCTGCGCGCCTGGACGCGCCTCTTCCTCGACTACGTCACCGCCAAGTACGGCATGATCGACGCCCTGCGGGCCATCGCCGCCACCGGGAACAACCCCTACGGTCACAGCAGGGAGCTGATCCAGGCCGCCCTCACCGCGCTCATGGACGCGTGCGCGGCGGCCGGGGTGATCCGCTCCGACATACCGGCCACCGACATCTTCGCCGCCCTGGAGGGCATCGCCCTCACCTCGGCCGGCGCCGAGCACCGGCCGCGCGCGGAGCGCCTGCTCGATCTCACCCTCGACGGGCTCGCCGTCCGCCCGTGAGATCCGGGGTCCGTGACACCCACCCCCGGGAGGGTTGACCGTCAGTAAATGTCTATCAACCCGACGTAATCTGCTGAAATCGATGAAACCGAACGGCCGTCAAATCCGTCGTGGGGGCGTGATGACCTCGACAACGAACGGATTACGATGACCACTCCCGCACCGGCGGTACCGCCCAGCGGCAACACGAACAGCTGGGCCAACCGCACCTACCAGGGAATGTCGCACTACGTCGCGTACACGGCGGGCCGGGGAGTCCAGCTCTACACGAGCGCCAGGGACGCCACGACCGGGGCCGTGAGCTGGGTGGCGGAGAACCGGCGGGAGATCCTGGACACCGCCGTGCAGTCCATCCCGGCGCTCGGCCTGGCGCTCCAGTCCGCCGGTACCGCGCGGGGCGACTCCGCCCAGGGCGCCAGCTCCGCCTACAACTGGGGCGTAGCGATGACCGGGGCCAGCGGTGTCTACACGGTGGTCGCCGAGGGCCGGCGGGCACTCAGCACCAACTCGGACCGTCCCGGCAGCCTGCCCAGGTTCACGCTGGGCGCCATCGAGGCCGCGGGAGCCGGCATGTACGCGGGGCTCGCCGGACCGAACCCCACGGTGCAGTCGATCGGCGCGGGCATGCAGGCGGCCGGCGCGTTCGGGCAGTCGGTGATGAACAGCTGGCAGCAGAACGCGGCGAACACCAACAACAGGCTTCCCGTCACCGCGCCGACGTCGAGCTCCGTCAGCGCGACCGCCCCACAACTCCCGCCGCTGTCCTTCGACTCGACGGCCGTGCAGAGGGCCGCGCCGCCCAACAACCCCGTCGCCACCTACACGAACCAGAACCAGCCCGCGTCGTACACCACCGGCCAGACCACTGGTCAGACCACCGGCCAGAGCAGTGGTCACGCCAGCGGCAGCAACCGGGGCGCCTACAACACCAACCAGAACCTCAGCAACCGAGGACGCGGCCGGTAACAGTCACCGGTCCCCCGAGCACTCGGGCGGCCCCCCGGACCACGGCGTCCGGGGGGCCGCCTGCCCGGCGGGTCGTGACGGCGGGCCGTGGGCCAACGTCTGTGTCAGTGACGGGCGTTCACGACAGCCACGCCTTCCAGGTGGACTCGTGTCGCGCCACCCACTTCCTCGCCGCCTCCTCGGGCGCCAGCTTCTGGTCGGCGATGAGGAGGGAGACCTCGTTCTGGTCCTCGGTCGTCCACTTGAACTTCTTCAGGAAGGCCGCCGCCTTGCCGCCGCTCCTGGCGAAGTCCGCGTTGAGGTACTTCTCCAGCGGGGTGTGCGGATAGGCGCAGGCGACCTCCGCCGGGTCGGCGTCGCAGCCCTCCTTGTACGCGGGCAGCTTCACCTCGGTCATCGGGACCTTCTCGAACAGCCACTGCGGCGCGTACCAGTACGTCAGGAAGGGCTTCTTCTCCTTGGCGAACTGTTTCATCTGGGTGATCTGCGCGGCCTCCGAGCCGGCGAACACCACCTGGTAGTCCAGCTTCAGGTTCTTCACCAGCGCCTTGTCGTTGGTGACGTAGGACGGCGAGCCGTCCATCAGCTGCCCCTTGCCGCCGCTCTCCGGGGTGCGGAAGAGGGACGCGTACTTGTTGAGGTTCTTCCAGTCGGTGATGTCGGGGTGCTGCTCAGCCAGGTAGGTCGGCACGTACCAGCCGATGTGGCCGGTGACGCCGAGGCCGCCGCCGTCGGTGATGGTCTTCTTGTCGTCGACGTACCGCTTCTGCTGCTCGGGGTGGCCCCAGTCCTCCAGGATGGCGTCGACGCGGCCCTGGCTGAGGGCGTCCCAGGCGGGCACCTCGTCGACCTGGACGGTGTCGACGCGGTAGCCGAGTTCGTGCTCCAGGAGGTACTGGGCGACGGCCACGTTGGCCTGCGCGCCGACCCACGACTGCACGGACAGCGTCACGGACCTGGTGCCGCCCGCGTTGGCGAAGGGCGACGCCTGCTTGGTCATGTCGGCCGCGCCGCAGCCGGTGAGCAGGAACAGCGCGCTGAGCGCCGCGATGCCACGGACCCTCATGTCAGGCCCCCTTCTTCGCACGGCGTTCGGTGGGCTGGGTGACCCGGTCGAGCATCAGGCCGAGGCAGACGATCGCGGCGCCCGCGACCAGTCCGGTGGCCAGGTCGCCCTGGGCCAGGCCGTAGACGACGTCGTAGCCGAGCGCGCCGCCGCCGACCAGGCCGCCGATGATGACGACGGCGAGGACCAGGACCACGCCCTGGTTGACGGCGAGCAGCAACGAGCGCCGGGCCAGCGGCAGTTGGACCTGGCGCAGTTGCTGCCAGGGGGTGGCGCCGAGGGAGCGGGCGGATTCCAGGGCGGCCGGGTCGACCTGGCGCAGCCCCTGCGCGGTGATCCGTACGACGGCCGGCAGCGCGTAGACGACGGCGGCGGCGACGGCGGGGGCGCGGCCCACGCCGAACAGGGCGACCACCGGGATCAGATAGACGAACTGCGGCATCGTCTGGAAGACGTCGAGGACCGGGCGCAGGGCGCGTTCGACGCGGTCGCTGCGGGCCGCCGCGATGCCGGTCAGGACGCCGAGGACGAGGGTGACGGCGACGGCGGCGAGGACCTGGGAGAGGGTGTCGAGGGACGGCTTCCACAGGCCGAGGACGCCGATCGCGGCGAGCGCGAGGACGGCGGTGAGCGCGGTGCGCCAGGTGCCGATCAGCCAGGCGAGGGCGGCGACGATCAGCAGCAGCGACCACCAGGGCAGCCACTGGAGGCCGCCGCGCACCGGGTCGAGGACCCAGGTGGTGAAGTGGCCGGCCCAGTCGGCGGTGCCGCCGATCACGGGCACGCCCGAGTAGAGGTGGGCGGTCATCCAGTCGACGGCCTTGTTGACGGGTTCGGCGATGTTCAGGGTCCAGCCGTCCGGCCAGTCGAGGCCGCCGGCGAGCCGTCCGGCGACGGCCACGACGGCCAGCGCGCCGAGCGAGCCGAGCGCGTACGCCCGGCGTGCGCGCCCCGCGCCGGTCGGGGTACCGGCGTCGCCGCGGGCGCCGGCCGCGCCGGTCACCCGGTCGAGGACCACGGCGAGCAGCACGATCGGGATGCCGGCGGCGAGGGCGGCGCCGACGTCGACGGAGGCGAGCGCCTGGTAGACGCGGTCGCCGAGGCCGCCGCCGCCGATCACGGACGCGATGACGGCCATCGACAGGGCCATCATGATGGCCTGGTTGAGGCCGAGCAGGAGTTCCCTGCGGGCCAGCGGGATCCTGGCGGTCAGCAGCCGCTGGCGGGCGGTCGCGCCGAGCGACTCGACGGCTTCCAGGACCTCCTTGTCGGCGCCGCGCAGGCCGAGCGAGGTGAGCCGGGCCATCGGCGGGGCCGCGTAGACGACGGTGGCGAGGACCGCGGCGGGCACCCCGATGCCGAAGACCAGCACGACGGGCAGCAGGTACGCGAAGGCGGGCAGCACCTGCATGGTGTCGAGGACCGGGCGCAGGGCGCGGTCGAGGCGGTCGGAGAGCCCCGCGGCCAGGCCGAGCAGCAGGCCCACGGCGACCGAGGCGAGGACGGCGACGACCATCAGGGCGAGGGTCTGCATGGTCGGCACCCACATGCCGAGCAGTCCGCAGGCGAGGAACGCGGCGGCCGAGCCGAGGGCGAGCCGGACGCCGGCCACCCGCCAGGCGATGAGCGCGCCGAGGGCGGCGACCCCGGCCCAGCCGATGCCGAGGAGCACCAGGTAGACGGCGCGCACGGAGAGCACGACGGCGTTGCTGACGTAGCCGAAGAAGTAGAGGAACAGCGGGTGGCTGTCGCGGTTGTCGATGATCCAGTCGCTGACCCGGGTGAGCGGCGCGGTCAGGTCGACGGTCAGCGCGTCTGGCCAACTTCCGCTGGCCCAGCGGGCGTTGGCCAGCGGCACCAGGACGGCGGCGGCGAGCGCGAGCAGCAGCAGCTTGTGCGCGGCCCGGCTCCTGAGCACGCCGGGGACGGCGAGGCGCGGGGCCGAGGTGGTCAGGGTCGCCATGTCAGACGGCCTCCTCGGCCGGCGACTCCACTCCGGCCACCACGCCGAGCAGCCTGGCGTGGTCGACGACGCCGAGGCAGCGGCCGTCCTCCACCACGCAGGCGGCCCGGCCGCTGCGGGCGACGGCCTTGACGGCGTCGGCGACGACCGCGTCGGGCGGGAGGGCGCCCGGGTGGTCGGGGGCGCCGCAGCCGCCGGGGCGCATCGCGGTGCGCACGGTGAGGACCTGCTCGCGCGGCACGTCCCTGACGAACTCGCGGACGTAGTCGTCGGCGGGGCGGGCGACGATCTCCTCGGGGCTGCCGAGCTGAACCACCCGGCCGTCGCGCATCAGGGCGATCCGGTCGCCCAGCTTGAGCGCCTCGCTGAGGTCGTGGGTGATGAAGACCATCGTCCGGCCCTCCTCGCGGTGCAGCCTGACGACCTCCTCCTGCATGTCGCGCCTGATCAGCGGGTCGAGGGCGCTGAACGGTTCGTCGAAGAGGAGCACCTGCGGGTCGACGGCGAGGGCGCGGGCGAGCCCGACGCGCTGGCGCTGGCCGCCGGAGAGCTGGCTCGGGCGGCGCTGCTCCATGCCGTCGAGACCGACCTTGGCGACGATCTCCTTGGCGCGCGCCCGGCGTTCCGCCTTGCCGACGCCCTGGATCTCCAGGCCGTAGGCGACGTTGTCGAGGACCGTGCGGTGCGGGAGCAGACCGAAGTGCTGGAAGACCATCGCGGCGCGGTGGCGGCGCAGTTCGCGCAGCCGGGTCCTGTCCATCGCGCGGACGTCCTCGCCGTCGATGGCGATGGTGCCCGCGGTCGGCTCGATAAGCCGGGTCAGACAGCGCACCAGGGTGGACTTGCCCGATCCTGACAGGCCCATGACGACGAAGACCTCGCCCTTGCGGACGTCGAAGGAGACGTCGTGGACGGCGGCGGTGCAGCCGGTGCGGGCGCGCAGTCCGGCCGGGTCGAGCGCGGCGAGCGCCGGGTCGGCGGGGACCTGGTCGGCCTTGGGTCCGAAGACCTTCCACAGGTTCTGGACGGAGAAGACGGGGGCGCCGGTCGTGCTGCCGGTCGGGTTTCCCGGCTCGGTGGTCGTGCTCATCGCGGGTCGCCCCCGATCAGGTCGACGGCCCGCTCGCCGACCATGAGGACGCCGATCATCGGGTTGACGGCGGGCATGGTCGGGAAGACGGAGGCGTCGGCGATCCGGATGCCGTCGAGGCCGCGGATGCGCAACCGCGGGTCGACGACGGCGAGCGGGTCGTCGGCGGCGCCCATCCGGCAGGTGCCCGCGGGGTGGTAGACGGTGTGGGCGACCTTGCGGGCGTACTCGCCGAGTTCGGCGTCGCCGAGGATCTCGGGTCCGGGGCAGACCTCGCGCTTGAGCCAGCCGGCCAGGGGCTGGGTCCTGGCGATCTCACGGGCGATGCGGATGCCGTCGACGAGGGTGCGGCCGTCGTAGTCGTCCTCGTCGGTGAAGTACCGGAAGTCGAGGGCGGGTTTCACGGACGGGTCGGCGCTGGTGAGGTAAAGGCGGCCGCGGCTTCTCGGCTTGGGGATGTTCGGGGTCATGGAGACGCCGAACTCGGGGCGCCGGTAGCCGAGTCGCTCGGGATTGTCGGTGAACGGGATCTGGTAGAAGTGGAACATCAGGTCGGGGCCCTGGTGTTCGGGGTCGCGGCGCACGAAGAGGCCGGCGTCGGAGTCCATCGCGGAGTTCTCCGGTATGGGTCCCTCGGTCTCCCAGACGATCACCGACTCGGGGTGGTCGAGCAGGTTCTCGCCGACGCCCGGCAGGTCGTGGACGACCGGGATGCCGAGCGCGTCGAGGTCGGCGCGCGGGCCTATGCCGGAGTGCAGGAGCAGCCGGGGCGAGTCGACGGCGCCCGCGCACAGCACAACTTCCTTGCGGGCCCTGACCAGTTGCTCGGTGCCGTCGGCGGCGCGCACATGGACGCCCACCGCGCGGGTGCCGGCGAACTCCAGGCGGTACGCCCAAGTCTCCAGCAGGATGGTCAGGTTGGGCCGCTCGTCCATCACGGGGTGCAGATAGGCCACCGACGCGGAGGACCGCTTGTTGTCCTCGGGGTGGTAGGCGAGGTCGAAGAAGCCGGCGCCCTCGGTGAACGGCTTCTGGTTGAAGCCCTCGACGAGCGGCACGCCGAGCGCGCCGTGCGCGGAGTCGACGAAGTCGCGGGCGATGGCGTTGCGGTCCTTCTCGTCGACCGGGACGATGTTGTTCTTCAGCCGCGGGAAGTACGCCTCCATCGACACCGAGCCCCAGCCCTTGGCGCCCGCCGCCTCCCACTCGTCCCAGTCGGACGGCAGCGGCTTGAAGGCGATCAGGGTGTTGTGGGAGGAGCAGCCGCCGAGCACCCGGGCCCGGCTGTGCCGGATGTGGGAGTTGCCGCGTGGCTGTTCGGTGGTGGGGTAGTCGTAGTCGAGTTCGCCGCCGAGCAGGCCCATCCAGCGGCGCAGGGTGAGGACGTCGTCGCGGCCGACGTCGCTCGGGCCGCCCTCGATGACGGCGACCGTGACGTCCGGGTTCTCGGTGAGGCGGGAGGCGATGACGGAGCCCGCCGTGCCGCCGCCGATGACGACGTAGTCGTGGACCAGGTTGTTCTCGGGCATGGGCCGCTCCAGGTACGAGAAGTGCGGAGGCCCTGGCCGGCCCTGGGGCGGGCGGCGGCGGGCGGGGAGGGGGCTGGGGTCAGCCGGCGAACCAGCGGACCGGCTTCGGTGCCAGGTTCTGGTAGATGTGCTTGGTCTCGCGGTACTCGGCGAGTCCGGCGGGGCCCAGTTCGCGGCCGACGCCGCTCTTGCCGAAGCCGCCCCACTCCGCCTGCGGGAGGTAGGGGTGGAAGTCGTTGATCCAGACGGTGCCGTGGCGCAGCCGTCCCGCGACCCGGCGGGCGCGGCCCGCGTCGGTGGTCCAGACGGCGCCGGCCAGGCCGTACTCGGTGTCGTTGGCGAGGGCGACGGCCTCGTCCTCGGTGCGGAAGGTCTCGACGGTGAGGACCGGTCCGAAGACCTCCTCGCGGACCACCCGCATCTCGCGGTGGCACTGGTCGAGGACGGTCGGCTCGTAGAAGTAGCCGCCGTCGGGGCGCTCGGGGGCGGGTTCGGGGCGCTTGCCGCCGGTGCGCAGGACCGCGCCCTCGGCGAGCGCCGACTCGACGTACCCCTCGACCTTGGCGCGCTGCCGCTCGGAGACCAGGGGGCCGCACTCGACGCCGTCGGCGGTGCCGCGGCCCAGGCGTATCGCGGCGGCGCGGCGGGCGAGTTCGGCGACGAACCGTTCCCGCAGCGGCTCCTCGACGATGAGCCGGGAGCCGGCCGAGCAGACCTGCCCCGAGTGGATGAAGGCCGCGTTGAGCGCCTGGTCGACGGCGGTGTCGAAGCCCTCGTCGGTGGCGCAGGCGTCGGCGAAGACGACGTTCGGGTTCTTGCCGCCGAGTTCGAGGGCGACCTTCTTGACGGTGGGCGCGGCGGCCTGCGCGACCTTGGTGCCGCTGACCAGGCCGCCGGTGAAGGAGACCAGGTCGACGTCCGGGTGGGCGGCGAGCCGGGCGCCGACCGTGTGCCCGGCGCCGGTGACCAGTCCAGCGACGCCGGTCGGCAGGCCGGCCTCGACGAGCAGGTCGATCAGGGCGACGGTGGTCAGCGGGGTGATCTCGCTGGGCTTGACGACGAAGGTGTTGCCCGCGGCGAGCGCCGGAGCGATCTTCCAACTCGCCTGGAGGAGGGGGTAGTTCCAGGGCGTGATCAGCGCGCAGACACCGACCGGCTCGTGCACGACGACGCTGTGCACGTCGGGGGTGCCCGCGTCGACGACCCGGCCGGGTGCCTCGGCGGCGACCAGCTGGGCGAAGTAGCGGAAGGCGTCGGCGACGCAGTCGATGTCGACGCGGCCCTCCTCGGCGGTCTTGCCCGCGTCCCGGCTCTCCAGCAGGCCGAGCCGCTCCCGGTCGCGCACCAGCAGGTCGGCGACCCGGTGCAGCAGGGCGGCGCGCTCGGCGGCGGGGGTGCGCGGCCAGTCCCCGTGGTCGAAGGCGTGCCGGGCAGCCGCGACGGCCAGGTCGGTGTCCTTCTCGTCGCCCTCGGCGACCACGGCGAAGGGCAGTCCGTCCGCGGGGTCGAGGATCTCGCGTGTGGCACCGGAGACGGCGTCGCGCCACTCCCCCGCCACATGGATGGTCGCCTGGGCGTCCAACGCGTGGGTTTCCGCTCTGTCGGCCATGATCGGTGCTGCCTTCCGTTCCTGTTCCATGCCCCCTGAGTCACGCCGGTGTCACCCCTCGGGACCGTCTGCACCTGCCCCCACAACCCCGTTGCATGCGCAATTCGCATCGGAAAGTGTGCGGCGTCACTGAAATTGCGGACAGACGGGGTCAAATTCGATCAGGAAACGACGGTAAGAGGCGGTGACAAGGGCTGCGGAAGGGGCGTCGCCCGGCCCCTGGGCGGGTGGGGCGGACGGTGGGCCAGGGCGGGTCAGCCCGGCACGGAGACCGTCAGGCAGCCGGCGCCCGGCGGACAGAACGACTCCAACGCCACGGTGAGATAACGGAGTTCGTCAACGCCGCCGTCGGCGTCGGGACCGTAGGAGGCGATGGCCCAGACCTGGCCGTCGACCCCGACGAACCGCTCGTCGTCGACGTGCCAGGTGCCGAGGTCGGGCTCGCCCCTGAGCCGGGAGGCCAGGTACTCCAGCCGGAAGCCGACCGTCCCGCCGTCGTCCACTTTCCGGAGGGAAACCTTCCGGAAGCCGGCCGGCCGGGGTGTCCCGTCCGACAGGAACAGCCGGAACGACTCCTCGGGCGAGGACTCCGCCACCTGGAAGACCTGGAGCCGGTGCGCACGGTCGGGGCTGCGGTAGCTGACCACGGCGATGCCGTACTGCGAGGGGACCGACGAGCGCGTCCACTCCTCGGGGACGGCGATCCTGAACCCCTCCTTGTCGCCGCGCACGGTGAATCCGGCGGGCGGCCCGGAGACCGAGGGGGACGGCGACAGAGGCGACGGAACGCCGGACGAGCCCTCCGCGGGCGGTGCCTCACTCGCCCGGTCCGTCGAGGGGGCCGAGGCGGACCGCGCGGACGCCTTGCCCTCGTCGCCGCCCTCGCCGTCACCGCCCACGAACGTCAGCACCAGGCTGACGGCCACCCCCACCACGGCCGCCCCCACCACGACGGACCACACGAGCCGCCGGTCGACACCGCCGCCCGGCCGGCGCACGGGCTCGGCCGACCCCTCGGGCAGCAGCCAGCCACCGGTCTCCTCGTGCCACTGGGGGGAGGTGTCGGAGGCGCCAGAGGTGCCGGAGGCGGCGAAAGGGTCGGGAGCGGCGGAAGGGGCGGGGGTGACGGCCGTGGGCGCGTCCGCCGGACGGGCCGGGTCGGCCGGGTCGGGGGCCGGGGCCGGGAAGGGCGCGGGGGCCCGGTTCGGGGCCGGGGGCGGTGGGCCCGTCTCCCAGCGTTGGGTGTCGTCGTTCCAGTGCCGGTCGCCCCCGCCCACCGGTCAGCCTCCCAGCAGGGTGGCCAGGGCCGCGGCCGAGGTGAGCAGGGAGACCACGCCCTGGGAGTCGGCGAGCAGCGCGCGCAGACGTTCCCTGCGGGTGGGGCCCGCCTGCCCGGTGCGGTCGATCTCCGCCTCCGTGTCGGCGAGCGCCTCCCCCAGCGCGGCCGTCTCGTCCGTGACCCGCAGCGCCGGCAGCGCCGCTCTCAACTCCCGGACCAGGCGCAGGAGTTCCTCGGTCTCCTGGTCGCGTCCCGGTTCCGTCCCGTACCGGGCGCTGCTCTCGGCGCGCGCGTGGGCGCCGATCGCGAAGGTGCTCCGGTCGACGTTCCCGATCGTCACCTTCGGCTCGTCCTGCGCCATCGACGTCAACTCCCCTGATTCTTGGAGACGGTGGCGGACGCGCCCGAGCCGACGGCGAAGGTGCTGCCCTCCACCGAGCCGATGTGCACGTCGCCGCTGCTGATGTTCACGACCTTCTGGACGAACTCGCCCGTCTGGTAACCGCATTCGGCGAGCGCCACCCGGACGCCGTTGGCCACCCGGTCCTG
This sequence comes from Streptomyces griseoviridis, assembly GCF_005222485.1. Taxonomy (NCBI): domain Bacteria; kingdom Bacillati; phylum Actinomycetota; class Actinomycetes; order Kitasatosporales; family Streptomycetaceae; genus Streptomyces; species Streptomyces griseoviridis. Next base: position 5,439,399 of record NZ_CP029078.1, on the reverse strand, counting down.
GACGCTCTTGAGGTAGCGGTCGACGTCCATCGCCTGGAACTGCGAACCCGTGCCGTCGGTGCCCAGCTCCCGCACCGACAGCGCGGGCCCCTCGGGCAGGGCGCCCGCGTACCCGCCGGTCAGCAGCCGGGCCGCGTGCACGGCGCCCCACAGGAGCCGGCTCACCGCGCGGAACGGCGAGGCGGGCACCAGCGCGAGCGCGCCGGCGGCCTTGCCGAACGCCGTGTTGTTGCGGACCCGGTGGGCGTCCCGGTCGGCGTCCTTGAACGCGGCGCGCACCGGCGCCAGCACATGCGGGGCCACTTCGAGCATCAGCATGCCGCCCTGGGTGTGGATGCGCACGTAGACCGTGACCACCAGCTCCTCGTCCCAGCCGCCGACCCTGATCCGCAGGAAGTGCCTGCGCTTCTCGGCGCCCTCCTCGACGGCCCGCGCCCGGTGCTCCTCGAACGCCTGGGCGCTGTACGGCGCCTGCTCCCGCGCGGTCAGGCCCTCGACGGGCAGGAACACGCACTCGTCGACCTCCAGTGCGCGCAGCCGGTCGCGGACACTGGGGCCCGCCTGTTCGGCGGGGACGCGGAGCTGCTCGACCAGTCGGCGGACCTTGTCGAGCACCACGCGGTTGCTGATCGGGGTGCGGTCGCCGTCCTCCCGCTCGTCGTCCGGCCGCAGCTCGACGGCGAGCACCCAGGTGTCGTAGGCGAATCCGGCGCCGCAGAACGGATGGGCCTCCCGGTACATGATCAGCGGCGCGTGCTGCTCGACCCGGATGCGCCGCATGAGACGGCGCCGGCGCGCGCCGGCCGCCTGCTCGGCGGGGTCGTTCGCGGTGTCGGGGAAGCGGGCCGGGGAGAGTTCGGCGGCGAGGGCGCGGTGGAACTGCTCGCGCTGGGTGTGCGCGCAGAACGCGATCAGCCCGAACTCGACGAGGGCGGCCCACCACTGCCAGGGCGCCACGACGAGGTCGCCGAACACCCCTACCGCGCCGAGGAGGTTCAGGAGGAGGAGGACCACCAGGAGGGTCCAGGCCCACCAGCGGAGCAGGAAGGCCGGGTACCAGCGGTACAGCGGCGGGTGGGCCGCCTTGCCGCGCACCCAGGGGGCGAGCGCGAGCAGCACGCCCGGCAGCAGATAGCCGGCGAAGAGGCCGTAGCTCACCGCCAGGCCCCCGGCCCACAGCGCCAGGACGGCGCAGGACCACAGCAGTTCGAGGCGGCGGGCGCGCAGGGCGTGGGCCAGGACGCGGGCGGCGTCGAAGCCGAGCGAGGGCGCCACGACGCGCTGTTCGTTGAGGTGCAGTTCCTCGATCACCCGGTCGCGGTATCCGGTGTCGAGGTAGGTGCCCGCGCACAGCAGCCGGGTGGCCTCACTGGCGTGCGGCGCCGTGGGCGCGGGCTTCGACGGGACGCCGGTGGAGGTGTCCGGCGGTTGCTTGGGCACGGTACGCACGCTGCATCCCCCGATGCGTGGAAAGGCCGTTGTCAGACGTTAAGTTGACAAACCATCAGCGTAGGGGGCCAGCAAGGAAGCACGACAGCTGAATACCGAACCGGTCAAGAACGGACGGGCCCCGTTCCGGATCGTTCCGGAACGGGGCCCGTGGTGACGGCTGTTGCCGCGTCGGCTCAGAGCAGGCCGAGACCGCGCACGGCCTCGCGCTCCTCCGCCAGCTCCCGCACCGACGCGTCGATGCGGGCGCGGGAGAACTCGTTGATGTCGAGACCCTGGACGATCTCGTACGCGCCGTCCTTGGTGGTGACGGGGAAGGAGGAGATGAGGCCCTCCGGGACGCCGTAGGAGCCGTCGGACGGGATGCCCATGGAGGTCCAGTCGCCGTCGGCGGTGCCGTTGACCCAGGTGTGGACGTGGTCGATGGCGGCGTTGGCGGCGGAGGCGGCGGAGGACGCGCCCCTGGCCTCGATGATCGCGGCGCCGCGCTTGGCGACGGTCGGGATGAAGTCGTCGGCGAGCCACTTCTCGTCGCTGACGGCCTCGGCCGCGTTCTTGCCCGCGATCGTCGCGTGGAAGATGTCGGGGTACTGGGTGGCGGAGTGGTTGCCCCAGATGGTGAGCCGCTTGATGTCGGCGACCGTGGAGCCCGTCTTCTTCGCCAGCTGGGTCAGCGCGCGGTTGTGGTCGAGGCGGGTCATCGCGGTGAACCGCTCGGCCGGCACGTCGGGCGCGGCGGCCTGCGCGATGAGCGCGTTCGTGTTGGCCGGGTTGCCCACCACGAGGACCTTGATGTCGTCGGCCGCGTGGTCGTTGATGGCCTTGCCCTGCGGCTTGAAGATGCCGCCGTTGGCCTCCAGCAGGTCGCCGCGCTCCATGCCCTTGGTGCGCGGGCGGGCGCCGACGAGGAGGGCGACGTTGGCGCCGTCGAAGGCGACGTTCGGGTCGTCGCTGATGTCGATGCCCTGGAGCAGCGGGAACGCGCAGTCGTCCAGCTCCATCGCCGTGCCCTCGGCGGCCTTGAGCGCCGGGGTGATCTCCAGCAGGCGCAGCCTCACCGGCACGTCCGCGCCGAGCAGCTGGCCAGAGGCGATGCGGAAGAGAAGGGCGTAACCGATCTGGCCGGCCGCGCCGGTGACGGTGACGTTCACGGGAGTGCGGGTCATGGCGTTCTCCGTAGGACAGCTGGCGGTGGTCGTCCGGGTGGGACGTACAAGTGATCGATCTCTTGGTATCAAGAGAAATCCACCGGTCAGGCTATCGCGCCCGCGGGAGAGCGGACGTCCGGGTCCGTGTGGCCCGCCCCACAGAGTGAACGGAGCCGGCGGGCGGCCGGGAGGGGGGCGGGCCGCCTGTCCGGGAGAGGTGGAACAGACGGCCCGCCCGCCCGGGGGGGCGTCTCGCCGGACTCCCGTGGGGGTACTGTGCGGTTGCCCGGCGGGCGGGGGCGTATGCGCGGCGGGACGGAGAAATCTTCGCCGCGCGGGCCTCGGCCGGGGGGAGACCGAGGGCCCGCTCGGCGGGGCGGGCCGCTCCCGTCAGGGCGTGCAGCCCTTCTCCGTCGACGCCAGGGTGGCGCACGCGACGGCTTCGCCGGCGTCCTTCACGCCCACCATCGGCGTGTAGGCGATGGTGTCGCCCGCCTCGGTGATCGCGTCCGACTGCTTGGCCTTCCCGGCCGTGACGACCACCTGGTCGCCCGGCACCCCCTGCGTGATCCGGCCCCACGCGGCCTCGCAGACCTTGCTGTAGCGGACCTCGACGGTGACCGCCCCGACGACCGCCGTCTTCGCGGTCGTCACGGCCGTCGCGTCCGTCGTGCAGCCCATCGCCTCCGCGTCCTTGCCCGTGCACGCCTCACCCGCGCACTTCACGCCGGGCGGCAGATCGGTGCGGACGCTCACGGACGGCGACGGGGACGCGCCGCCGTCCGCTTCCGTGGAGCCGCCGCCCCCGCCGGTCAGGTAGAACACGCCCCCGACGACGACGAGGACACCGACGGCCCCGGCGAGGAACATGGTCAGCCGCCGCTTGCCGGCCCCGCCGCCACCGCGCGGGGCACCCGGCCCAGGACCGCGCGCCGCCGACCCGTTGTAAGGACCTGACGCCCCCGGACCCGACGGCGGTCCCGGCGTCCACGCGGGCCCGCCGCCCGGCGCACGCGCGGCGCCCATCGCGCGCGTCGCACCCGTCGCGCCGGGGCCCGCGCCCGCGCCCTGGCGCGGATGCGCGCCGGTGCGCGGCCCCGCGCCACCGGACGGGGACGGTCCCTTGTACCCGGCCAGCCGCCACGAGTTGCCGCCGCTGTCGGCCGCGTCCGCCCCGGACTCCGACCCCTCGCGCCGCCGGCCGTCCCCCTGCTCGGGCGCCGCGGGCTGCGGCGGCACGGTCGGTGAGACGCCCGCGGGTCCCGCCACCCCCGGCCTGGCCGTCGTCGGGTCGCCGCCCTTGCGTGAACCGGCCTGCCGCGCCGCGTCGGTGGTCGGCGTCGTCCCGAACTCGCCCAGCGCGGCCCGCGCCTGGGAGATCCGGATGGCCTCCATCGTCATGTCGTGGCGCATCTCCGAACGGCTCCAGGCGCGTTCGGCCAGCTCCCACATCGTCGTCAGATGGACCGGGTTGGTCCCGGTGACCTCGGCCAGCGCCACGATCGCGCCCTTCGGCGCCAGCAGCCGTCCGTTGAGATAGCGCTCCCAGGACGTCTTGCTGTAGCCCGTGCGGTCGGCCACCGCCGCGACGCTCAGGCCACCGCGGTCCACGAGTCGACGCAGCTGGCTCGTGAACTCCCTGACCTGCGGATCGAGTTCATCCGGCAAGTCTTTCCAACGAGGCATTCCTTCCCCCCTCTTTCCCCCCGGTCGGTGCTGTTCGTTCCCCTCGCGCGCCACCCGCGCCGCGTCCGTCGCGGCCGCGCGCGGGGTCGCTCCCGGCCAGGATCTCAGCTCCCGGCGCGGGGGCGCACGTCACCCGAGTGTGACGGCGGCGAGGAGGCCGACCGCCAGCAGCGCGACGAGCAGCACGACGGCGTAGCGCAGCAGCCTGCCGTCGGGGGCGGCCGGGGTGTGGTCGGGCGGGGCGTCCCACCACGGGAGCGTGGGGTCGTCCTCGTACTCGGCGGCGCCGTCCGGTCTGACGGGCAGCGTCGCGGGCCGGGGCCACGCCTGGACGGCGAGTTCCCAGCGGACCCCGAACCGCTCGGCGTCAGGCCCGGCGAGCCCGGCGATCCGGCACAGCGCGGCGACGGCCTGCCGGGGCGGCGGCTGGGTGGCGTTGAGATAGCGGTGCCAGGAGGACTTGCTGTACGCGGTCTTCGCGCCGAGCGCGACGAGGCTGAGCCCCGTGCTGTCCTTCAGGGTCCGCAACTGCTCCACGAAGTGCCGTACCTCCGGAGGCAGATCGTCCGGCAGCGGCTGCCAGACACCCATCGCTCACCTCCACGGCTCTCTTCGTGTCCTGTGCTCTGCGTACTTCACGACGTTCTCGGCGGGCCCGATGTTCCCGACCGGCCCGGTGATCCCGGCGGCCCGGCGGTCAGGGCACGCCGTGGCCCCGCCCGTTGCCGCCCGGTCGGTTCGAGTGACGACGGCGGGCACCGGGACGGTTCCCCCGAAACGGGACGTGGCCTGATCCGGGCGGAACCCGCACACCGTGCCGGAACGGTCACCGCCGTGCCACAGCGCGCCGACACCCGTTGAACAGGCCGTTCCGGGGGGTCGAGGGTGTGGGGGCGGCGGCCCGCCCCGCACTCGGGGGAGGGGACGGGCCGTCGTCCGCCGCGCGGTCAGCCGCTGCTGACCGTGAAGTGCAGGGTGTCCTTGAGGAACGGGATCTGAAGCCACGGGTCCGGCTGCGCCATCATCGCCAGCACGACGATCGCCAGGCCGAGGACGCCGTAGGTGCAGATGTCCGTGAACCGGGAGCGGACGGCGAGCATGCCGACGTCCGGCATCACCCAGCGCAGCGCCCCGCCGGCCAGCAGCGCGAAGCCGATCAGCAGGGTGCCGACCCGGAACACGTCGAGCGCGGTAATCAGCAGCCCGAGCGCGACCACGCCGAGCACGGCGAGGATCGGCCACTGCCGGACCGGCGCCGGGGCGTCCCTGGGCGCGGCCCGGCCACCGCCCTCGGGCCGCGCGGTGTCCCGCGTGAACAGCGGGAACCGCCCGCTGCCACGCCGCAACCGCCCACGACGCGCCCCGGCCGCGGACGCGTCGGACGCGGACGCGTCGGACGCGCCGGCCTCGGCCTCCGCCTCGGGGGCATCAGCGGCCTCGTCGGCTCCAGCGGCCCCGGTGGTCCCGGTGTTCCCGGTGTTCCCGGCGGCCCCGGTGTTCCCGGTGGTCGCGTCGCCGTCACCGGGCTCGGCGGCCTCGGCGGCCACCGTGTGCTCGGCACCCTCTGCGCCCTCAGCGCCCTCGCGGGGCGCGTCAGGCTCACGGGTCACGGCCGAGCCGCCCGCGGCTGCGTCTGCGTCTGCGTCTGCGTCTGCGTCTGCGGGAGACGGCGTCGTCCCGCCGTCGATCGCCTGGCGCACGGCCGTCTCCGCCTGTTCCTCAGGGCCTGCGGGAGCGGCCGGGTCCTGGGGGGCTCGGCCGTCCCGTCGGGGCTCGCGCGGCTCAGCCGACACTGCGCTCCGCCGCCTCGACCACGTTGACGAGCAGCTGGGCGCGGGTCATCGGGCCGACGCCACCGGGGTTCGGTGAGATCCAGCCGGCCACCTCGGCGACGCCCGGGTGCACATCGCCCACGATCTTGCCCTCGGCGCTGCGCGAGACACCGACGTCGAGGACGGCGGCGCCCGGCTTGACGTCCTCGGGACGGACCAGGTGGGCGGAGCCCGCGGCGGCGACGATGATGTCGGCGCGCTTGAGGTGCGCCGAGAGGTCACGGGTGCCGGTGTGGCACTGGGTGACCGTGGCGTTCTCGCTGCGCCGGGTGAGCAGCAGCGGCATCGGGCGGCCGATGGTGACGCCCCGGCCGACGACGACGACCTCGGCGCCCTTGATCTCCACGCCGTGCGCGCGCAGCAGGGTCAGGACGCCGTTCGGGGTGCAGGGCAGCGGGGCCGGCTCGTTGAGCACGAGGCGCCCGAGGTTCATCGGGTGCAGGCCGTCCGCGTCCTTGTCCGGGTCCATCAGCTCCAGGATGCGGTTCTCGTCGATGCCCTTGGGCAGCGGGAGCTGGACGATGTAGCCGGTGCAGGCCGGGTCGTCGTTGAGTTCGCGGACGGCGGCCTCGATCTCCTCCTGCGTGGCGGTGGCGGGCAGTTCACGCTGGAGGGAGGCGATGCCGACCTGGGCGCAGTCGCGGTGCTTGCCCGCGACGTACTTCTGGCTGCCGGGGTCGTCCCCGACCAGGATCGTGCCGAGGCCGGGCGTGACGCCCTTCTCCTTCAGCGCCGCCACGCGGACGGTCAGATCGGACTTGATCGCGGCTGCGGTGGCCTTGCCATCGAGAATCTGGGCGGTCATGGACCCATCCTCGCGGATGACAGGCCCTCGGTTCCAATCAGGGTGGTCCGGGCTCCGGGGTACGTATCCGGCCAAGATCGCAGATGTTGCACTTGCACAACGTCTACGGAACACGGCTGGACAAGCCCTTTCCGGCCTACCACCATGAACGGCGCAGTACCGCGGTCCGTGTTGGGGGGCAAACCGCTCGTCTACTGACGTTCCTCCGCGCCATCCGCGTCGTCCCCGCAGTGCAACGGAGGAAATCACGCCATGAGTTTCGGCTCGCCCCAGAACCCGTACGAGCAGCAGCCGCAGCAGCCCCAGCAGCCCGGTTACGGTCAGCCGCAGCAGCCCGGCTACGGCTACCCGCAGGCCCCGCAGGGCGTGCCGCCGCAGCAGGGGTACGGCTACCCCCAGCAGCCCGGTTACCCGCAGGCGCCGCAGGGTGGTGTCCCCCAGTACGGCTACGGCGGCCAGCCGCCCTACGCGCACTGGGGCCTGCGCTTCCTCGCGACCCTCGTCGACGGGCTGATCATCCTCGTCCCGTACCTGCTGGTCCTGGTCGGGCGCAAGGTGCCGGTGCTGATGCTGATCGGTTTCCTCGCCGTGATCGGTGTCGCGGTGTGGCTGCTGTTCCAGGAGGGCAAGACCGGCCAGACGCCCGGGAAGAAGGCGCTCGGCATACGTCTGGTGCGTGAGTCCGACGGGCAGCCGCTCGGCTTCGGCATGGCGTTCGTGCGGCGCCTCGCGCACTTCCTGGACAGCGTGGCCTGCTACCTCGGCTGGCTGTGGCCGCTTTGGGACGCGAAGAAGCAGACGTTCGCCGACAAGGTGTGCGCGTCGATCGTGATCCGCACGGGACAGTAGGGCGGCTCGCCCCGCGTCCTGGTCCGAGGGCCGTGCCCACCCGCAGCGGGGGGCACGGCCCTCGTGCGTGCCGGGCCCGTCACCGGTCGGGACTCCGACTGAACCCGCGAGACGGAACGGGACTCTGACGGAAGAAAGGGCGGTCAGGGAACCGTCGGCTCCTTTCGGGCGATCGGCGCGCCGGAGGCCGCCGCGGTCCACCCGCCGCGCGCACCTCAGAGAGGCGACGACCCGTGAGCGATGAGTACGACACCGATCTGGCCTTCGGGTCGTCGTCCCCCAGCGGTTCCGACGACGCACCCTTCCGCGGCCTGGTCGGGGACATCCTCTTCGAGACCGACTGGCATCCCGAGAAGATGCGGAAGATCGCCCAGGGCATCGCCGGGCTGCGCGCCGCCTCACCCGAGTTCGCGGCGGCCTGCGAGGAGGCCGGCCCCCTGGCCGTGCACTTCCACATCCAGGCGGGCGACCCGCTGTACTGGGACGGCACGAACGGCACGGTCTACATGAACCCGGAGGCCCGCCAGAACAGGGACGCGTCGAGCAGCCGGCTGACGGGCGGTGTGGCGTTCGAGATCCTCAACGCCGCGTCGGAGAGCAGGCGCCTTGAGTGGGAGACCTTCGCGGCGAGCGGTGGGATCGAGCAGATGTCGGCCGAGGAGAGGCAGGGGCTGACGCCCACGAAGTTCTTCGCCTACCAGATGGAGCGCATCGAGTTCGACAACACCGCACGGCACCGGAAGATCATGTCGGAGGCGGACTTCAAGAGGTCGAGCGCGAACATCTACGCCGACGCGCCCCGGGACTTCCGGACCTTCTGGGAGCTCCAGCACCAGCCGCGGGCCCGGGGGCTGCAACCGCACGTCACCCAGTACGAGTTCCGCTACGCGACCCTCTGCCCGCAGCCGATCGTGCCCCAGGCCGGCCTGGTGCCGACCGCCGCCGCGCAGACGTCAGCCGCCGACAACTCCCCTCTCGCGCAGGCCGTCCAGGACCACTCGCCCGGGGGCGGGAGCGGCGGGCGCCGGCGCGAGCGGACGTCCTCGCGCAGGGACGGCGGCCACTCCCGCGGCAGCCAGGCAACCCAGCGCCGCCGCCACTGAACCGGGCCGGACGCGGGAGCGGAAGTCCCGCCGGGCCAGGGCCGGCCGGGCGAGCCGAAGTCCCTTTGATGCATGGCAGGTTGATGGCCGGTTCATGGCCGGTTCGGCCCAGCGGGTGGAAGTCCCGCTGGGCCGGGGGCGGTTCAGTGGAAGAAGTGGCGCGTGCCGGTGAAGTACATCGTCACGCCCGCCTTCTTCGCCGCCTCGACGACCAGCTCGTCCCGGAGCGAACCGCCGGGCTGGACAACGGCCTTGACGCCGGCCGCGGTGAGGACCTCAAGGCCGTCGGGGAACGGGAAGAACGCGTCCGAGGCCGCGTAGGCGCCCCGCGCGCGCTCCTCGCCCGCCCGCTCCACGGCGAGCTTCGCGGAGTCGACCCGGTTGACCTGGCCCATGCCGACGCCGACCGAGGCGCCGTCCTTGGCGAGCAGGATCGCGTTGGACTTGACGGCCCGGCACGCCCGCCAGGCGAACGCCAGCTCCGTCAGCTCGGCGGCGCTCAGCGCCTCGCCGGTCGCCAGGGTCCAGTGCGCCGGGTCGTCGCCCTCGGCCTGGAGGCGGTCGGTGATCTGCAGCAGCGCGCCGCCGTCGATGGGCTTGACCTCGGCGGGCTGCCCGGGCGCGGCCGGCGCCTTCAGGACGCGCAGGTTCTTCTTCCGCGCGAGGGCCTCGAGGGCGCCGTCCTCGTAGTCGGGCGCGACGATGACCTCGGTGAAGATCTCCGCGACCTGCTCGGCCAGCTCCTTGCTGACCGGCCGGTTGACGGCGATGACCCCGCCGAACGCGGACAGCGGGTCGCACGCGTGCGCCTTGCGGTGCGCCTCGGCGACGTCCGCGCCGATCGCGATGCCACACGGGTTGGCGTGCTTGATGATCGCGACGCAGGGCGCGTCGTGGTCGTACGCGGCACGGCGGGCGGCGTCCGTGTCCGTGTAGTTGTTGAACGACATCTCCTTGCCGTGCAGCTGCTGCGCCTCGGCGAGCCCGGCGCCGGTGCCGTCGACGTAGAGCGCGGCCGGCTGGTGCGGGTTCTCGCCGTAGCGCAGGGTGCTCTTGCGCTCCAGGGCGGTGCCGACGAACTCCGGGAACGGCGAGTCGTCCACCGGCGCGTAGTCGGCCGCGAACCAGCCGGCGACGGCGAGGTCGTAGGAGGCGGTGTGCCGGAACGCCTCGGCGGCGAGCCGCTTGCGGGCGCCGAGGTCGAACCCGCCGTCCTGGACGGCCGCGAGGACGTCGGCGTACCGCTCGGGGCTGGTGACGACGGCGACCGAGGGGTGGTTCTTGGCGGCGGCGCGCACCATCGAGGGGCCGCCGATGTCGATCTGCTCGACGCACTCGTCGGGCGAGGCGCCCGAGGCGACCGTCTCCCGGAACGGGTACAGGTTGACGACGACGAGGTCGAACGGCTCGACGCCCAGCTCGGCGAGCTGCGCGCGGTGGCTGTCGAGGCGCAGGTCGGCGAGGATGCCCGCGTGCACCTTGGGGTGCAGGGTCTTGACCCGGCCGTCGAGACACTCGGGGAAGCCGGTCAGCTCCTCGACCTTGGTGACGGGAACGCCGGCGGCGGCGATCCGTGAGGCGGTGGAACCGGTCGACACCAGCTCGACACCGGCGGCGTGCAGCCCGCGCGCCAGCTCCTCGAGACCGGACTTGTCGTAGACACTGACCAGCGCGCGGCGGATGGCTCGCTTGGTGCTCTCGGCGGTCACTGGATAACTACCTTTCGTCCCTCAATGCGATAGCCGTTGCGGGCGAGCCGCCCCACGACCTCGACGAGCAGCCTGCGCTCGACGTCCTTGATGCGCTCGTGCAGAGCGCTCTCGTCGTCCTCGTACCGGATCTCGACGACGCCCTGGGCGATGATCGGACCGGTGTCGACGCCGTCGTCGACGAAGTGGACGGTGCAGCCGGTGACCCGGGCGCCGTACGCGAGCGCGTCCCGCACCCCGTGGGCCCCGGGAAAACTGGGCAGCAGCGCCGGGTGGGTGTTCACGGTCCGCCCGCCGAAGCGGGCGAGGAACTCCTTGCCGACGATCTTCATGAACCCGGCGGAGACCACCAGGTCGGGCTCGTGGGCGGCGACGGCCTCGGCGAGGGAGCGATCCCACTCCTCGCGGCTCGCGTGGTCCTTCACCTTCCGCACGAAAGTGGGCAGCCCCGCCCGTTCGGCCCGTGCGAGCCCTTCGACGCCGTCGCGATCGGCGCCCACGGCGACCACCTCGGCGCCGTACGCGGCGCCGCCGACGCGGTCGATCTCGTCGAGGAGCGCCTGGAGGTTGGTGCCGGAACCGGAGACGAGGACGACGAGGCGCTTGACCGCTCTGCCGGCGGGGATGGCGGCCACGGTGGGGCCCTTTCTCGGGGGAGCGTCTGTACGGCCGGTTCGTACGGTCCTACGAATGCTTCGCGCCCCGGGATACGGGGAAGTCTACGAAGCGCCCGGCCGTCAGCAACGATACCGGCACACCGGACGGCCCCCATGGGACGGGGGCGTGGCCGGGAGGTACCGTCTGCCTGGAGTGCGCGGAGCGGGCTCGGGAACGCGGCCGGTGCGCGGAGCGTTACCAAGGCGACAGCTCACGCCGAAACGGTCGTGTCCACGGACCTATCCACCAAGGGGAAGACGCTCACTTGATGCCGGACCGCAGCCCGCGACTGCTCACGCTCCCCCTCCCCGCGCCGGGAGGCAGGCGCGACGGCGTGCTGATGCGCGACCGGCCGACGTCCTCGCCCGACGCCCCTTCCGGCGAGCGCCCGGGGGACGAGCGGGGCGACCAGGCGCGCGACGACAACCCGTTCGCGCCCCCGCCCGAGGGCACCCCCGACCGCCCCTGGCAGCCCCGCCACTCGGCGAACGACAAGGGCGACGGCGACCAGTCCGACGGCTCCGGTGACCACGGCTCCCGTTCGCCCTGGGGACGGCAGTGGAGCGACCGCCAGCCCGGCCGTTCGTCCGACGGTTTCGGCAGCCGCCCCGGCGCCCAGGGCCCCGAAGGCCCGAACGGACCCGAGGGCCCGAACGGCCCCGGCGGCTCCGGCAAGGGCCCCGGCATGCGCTGGGACCCCACCGACCCGATCCAGCGCCGGGCCCGCCTCTCGCTGCTGACCGGCATGTGGGCCTTCTTCTTCGCCCTGTTCGGCTGGCTGTACGTGGCGTTGATGCTGGGCGCGCTGGCCCTCTACTGGAGCATCAGCTCGCTGCGCGCCTCGTCGCGCCCGGCCACCGAGTCCAAGCCGGGCACGGAGCCGTCGAGACCGCAGACGACGGCGGCGATCAGCGGCCTGATCACCGCGGCGCTCGCGCTGGTCCTGGTCGCCGGGTACTTCACGGCGCAGCTCGTCTACAAGGACTACTACACCTGCACGAAGGACGCCCTCACCAGCACGGCGAAGCAGTCCTGCAAGCAGGAACTCCCCAAGGAACTGCGCAACCTCATCGGCACGGCGGCCTGACGGCGCCTGGCGGGTGACGTCACGGAGTCCGCGGGGACGTCTAGTGAGTCCGGGGGGACGTCTAGTGAGTCCGCGGGCACGTCACTGAGTCCGCGAGCACCTCACGGAGTCTGCGGGGAGTTCGGGGGCTCGGGTGACTTCGCGGGCTCTGGGGACTCCGGGGACACCGGGGAACCAAGGGGCTGAGGTGACTCGGGGGACGCAAGGGGCTGAGGTGACTCGGGGGACTCCGGTGGCTCGGGCGGCTGGGGAGCTTGTGGTGACTCCGGTGGCTGGGGCGTCAGCGCCGGCCGGTGGGGTGCCCGGGGTGGGTCCGACGCCTTGCGCAGCTCCGCCCAGCGGGCCTCCCGGGTCGCGTCGTCGTACCAGGGCGAGGCGGACGGCGGCGGCTCGGTCGGCAGGAAGTCCCAGAGGTCGGACCCGCCGTCACCGGACCGGCCGCGCGGCGACGCCGTGATCCCGGACGTTCCCGGGGCCCCGAAGACCCCGCGAACCCCGGAGCCCCCGGAACCCCCGGAACCCCCGTGACCGCTGGCGGTACGGTCCTGGTCGTAGGGGATGTCAGCTCCCGGGACCAGGGGCTGGGGCGCGCCGGTCGGGTCCGCGGCCCGCCTGCCGAACCAACGGCGGGCGCCGGGCACCGACGCCCGACCACCCGTCCCGGCCTCGCCGTTGATGACGCCCTCCGGTGCCTTCGAGCGCCACCAGGTGAACCGACGGCGCTTCTCGCCCGGCTGACCGGCGCTCACGTCCGACGCCTCCGCCCCACGCCCGTCACCCTTCCTGGCCTGCGCGCCGATACCGGCCGTCGAGGGGCCGGAGCCGTTGCGGCCGGCGGTTCCGGTCGCCGAAGGTCCCGAGGCGTTGCGGCCGACGGTTCCGGTCGCCGAAGGTCCCGAGGCGTTGCGGCCGACGGTTCCGGTCGTCGAAGGTCCCGAGGCGTTGCGGCCCGCGGTGGTGGGGCCGCCGGTTGACGCCGCGGGTCCGCGTGCCCCGCCGCTCCCGCCCCGCGTGCCCACGCCGCCCGTCGGGGTCGGGGTCCGGCCGGTCCGGCAGCGCCAGGCCCGTGCCAGGACCGCCACCGGCAGCCCCGCCACCGCCACCCACACCACAGCCGCGCCACCCGTCTGCCACCACACCGGGCCGAAACGGGAGAGCGCCGCCACACCGAGTCGGCCGCCGGCCGCCGCCGCCAGGACCGCGACCCCGATCCCGCACACCACGGCCGCGATCAGCGTCGTCGACGCCGTCCGGCCGCGCGACCAGAGCCCGTCCGGGTCCCCCACCCCGCTCTCGCGCGCCACGAAGCAACCCACCGTGACGGCCGCCGCCACCGGCACCAGCGCGACGGCCCAGGTCAGCGGAGTGCCGTCGGCCGCCGTTGGGGCAGCGGCGAGCAGCGGGAACGGCGGGAGCGAGGTGGCCGACGCCGACGAGAGCGGGCCCACCGCGTGGCCCGCGCCGAGCAGGAAGCCGGGGCCGAGTCCGTACGCCGCCGCCCACACCGCCGCGTTGGGCAGCAGCGTCAGGCAGAGCAGCAGCACCGCGAACCGCCCCGACCAGCCGTCGGACAGTTGGAGGAAGGAGCCGCGGGCCGCCCCGCCGTGCCAGAGCAGTGAGCCGCCGAGCAGCAGCGCGCCGCCCCCGACCAGCACCGCGACACCGGCGCCCGCGGCCCGCGCCGCGACCCCGAGGCGTTCCTGCGCCGATACGCCCAGAACGTGGCCGCGCACCCGCGCGGGCAGTCTGACGAGCAGCCCGTCGGCGACGTCGCACGGACGCCCGTACGCCGTCCAGACCCCCGCCCCGGCCGCGCCCGCGACGAGCAGCGGCAGACACACCGCCGTCCAGTCCCACGCGGGACGCAGGGCGCCGCCGGACGCGTAGAGCGCGGTGGCGGCGCCGACCGCGAGGTAGCCGAGGACGACGCCCGCCCACGCCGTGCCGCCCGGGATCTCCGGTCGGACGCCCGCCGGATGGTCGTCCGACTCACCGCCGTCCGCCGCGTCCCGCGCCGCCCGGTGCACCAGCCAGACGGGAAGCGCGAGGAGCAGCAACGGGGTGACGCCCACGGGCGCGGGGGTGCCGGTGAGGGTGTCGGCGCGGACCAGTTCGGCGCCGTGCGCCAGCAGCCAGAGCGAGGCGGCGACGTGCAGCGCGCCGCCGGGTCCGCTGTCGGGGTACGGCGAGCTGATCCACAGCACCATCACGAGCACGGCGAACACTCCGAGCCCGAGTCCGGCCGCGAGGGCGCCGCCCAGGAATCCGGCGCCGATCCCGGGCCGTCGGGCGAGCATCCGGGTGAGCAGGGACGACAACGGCGGTCGACGAGCGGTCATCTGGGTCACCCCGTCATGCTCCCAACGACACGCGCTTTCTCGTCGTAACAGGCGAAGCTCCGTAGTGTCGCCCAATATATGTTTATGTACTTTTTCGTACGAAAGGGAGCCCTGTGACGCAAGGCCCTCCCTCCCCCCTCCCCCCGCCCAAGGAATGCCGACGCCTGCGCGAGACCCGGTCGCTGACACAGGCTCAGGTCGCCGAACGGGTCGGAGTCACCCGGGAGACGGTGCGCGCCTGGGAAACGGGACGCACCACTCCGCGCGGGCGGAAACGGGAGGCGTACGCGAGGTTCCTGGCCTCCCTGGACGGCACGGGGTCGACACAACGTCAGAAGTCGGAGGAGTCACCCGTGGTGACGGTGTCCCTGGAGAAGAAGCAGCGCGAACGGCAGAAGAAACGGGGCGCACGGCAGCAGCAGCCACCCGCACCGCCGCCGCCGTCGTCCGAGACACCTGAGACACCCGAGACACCCGAGACACTTGGGGAACTTGGGGAACTTGGGGAACTTGGGGCATCCGGGGCGGTCGTGCCGTCCGGGGCGCCCACGCCCGGCCTCGACGCCGATGCCGGTGTCAGTGGCGGTGCCAGTGCCAGTGCCAGTGCCGGTGCCGGTGGCGGTGGCGGTGGCGGTGCCAGTGCCAGTGCCAGTGCCGGTGGCGGTGGCGGTGGCGGTGCCAGTGCCAGTGCCGGTGGCGGTGGCGGTGTCGGTGTCGGTGCCCACCCTGGACCCCACCCCGAACCCCGCCCCGATCCCGATCCCGACGTCGAGCCCGAGATCGAGTTCGACCTCGAAAAGACCCTGGCGCCCGAGCCGGTGCCCGTCGCCGCCCTCGCGGCGGAACCCGCGCCCGCCGCCGAGCCCGTCGAGGGGCTGACCCCGACTCAGGCCTTCGACGCGCTGTACGCGTTCTGCGCCCCCGCGCTCGTCCGGCAGACGTATCTGCTGACCGGGCGGCGCGAGCTGGCGCGGGAGGCGGTCGAGCAGGCGTTCCAACTCGCCTGGCAGCGCTGGCCCGAGGTGGCCGTCGACCGGGACCCGGCCGGCTGGGTGCGGGCGCGGGCGCACGAGCACGCGCTCTCCCCCTGGCACCGCTTCCGCCCCCGCTACCGGCACCCCGAACCACCCCCCGCCGACGCCTCGGCCCGCACCCTGCTCAGCACCCTCCAGGCGCTCCCGGCGCCCTACCGCCGCACGGTCCTGCTCTACGACGGGGTCGGCCTCGACCTGCCGGAGACGGCGGCTGAGACGGAGGCGAGCACCCCCGCGGCGGCCGGCCGGCTGACGCACGCGCGCGAGCGGATCGCCGCGCGGCTGCCCGACCTCGCCGACCCGCGCGTGCTGCACCAGCGGCTGGCCGAGACGGCGTCGGCGGAGCGGCTGCGCGCGGCGAAACCGCCGTCCGTGCGCAACGGCAGCGAGCGGCGGGCGCGGTTCTGGACGCGGGCGGCGATCGCGTTCACGGTGGCGCTGATCGGCACCACCACGCTCACCCTGCGGACGGCGCCCACCCACTACGAGCCGCCGGTGGCGCCGGGCGTCGAGGTGCAGGGCGTGCCGGCCAGGGTGGCGCCGGGTCCGCTGTCGGGCGCGGAGGTGGAGCTGCGCACGAAGCTGCGGGGCGAGACGGCGCACGGCCCCGAACGGCTGGTGCCGCGCGCGGAGTGAGGGGACGGCCGCGGACCGGACGGTCGGCCCGCCCCCTCCCCAGGGGCCGGGACATGGCGATGGGCCCGCCCCCTGGGGAGGGGGCGGGCCCATCGGTGCCCGGGTGGGTGCGGCGGAACCCGTCGTGGGTCCGCCGGTCCCGGAGTGCGGCGGAGGTCAGCCGGCGAGGATCTCGCGGGCCAGCTTCGCCGTCTCGGTCGGGGTCTTGCCGACCTTGACGCCGGCGGCCTCAAGGGCCTCCTTCTTCGCCTGCGCGGTGCCGGAGGAGCCGGAGACGATGGCGCCCGCGTGGCCCATCGTCTTGCCCTCGGGCGCCGTGAAGCCCGCGACGTAGCCGACGACCGGCTTGGTCACGTTGTCCTTGATGAAGGCCGCGGCCCGCTCCTCGGCGTCGCCGCCGATCTCACCGATCATCACGATCAGGTCGGTGTCGGGGTCGGCCTGGAAGGCGGCCAGGGCGTCGATGTGGGTGGTGCCGATGATCGGGTCGCCACCGATGCCGACGGCCGTCGAGAAGCCGATGTCCCGCAGCTCGTACATCATCTGGTAGGTCAGCGTGCCGGACTTCGAGACCAGGCCGATGCGGCCCGGCTTCGTGATGTCGCCCGGGATGATGCCGACGTTCGACTGACCGGGCGTGATGATGCCGGGGCAGTTCGGGCCGATGATGCGGGTCTTGTTGCCCTTCTTGCCGGCGTACGCCCAGAACGACGCCGTGTCGTGCACGGCGATGCCCTCGGTGATCACGACGGCCAGCGGGATCTCGGCGTCGATCGCCTCGACGACGGCGTCCTTGGTGAACTTCTCCGGCACGAAGATGACGGAGACGTTGGCGCCGGTCTTCTCGATGGCCTCGGCGACCGTGCCGAACACGGGTACCTCGGTGCCGTCGAAGTCGACGGAGGTGCCCGCCTTGCGCGGGTTCACGCCGCCGACGACCTCGGTGCCGTCACCCAGCATCAGCTTGGTGTGCTTCTGCCCGGTGGCGCCGGTCATGCCCTGGACGATGACCTTGCTGTCCTTGTTGAGCCAGATAGCCATGGTGTGTTGGTGTCCTCGTCCTGAGTGCTTACTTGGCTGCGTGGGCCAGCTCGGCAGCCTTGGCAGCCGCGCCGTCCATCGTGTCGACACGCTGCACCAGCGGGTGGGCGGCGTCGGTGAGGATCTTGCGGCCCAGCTCGGCGTTGTTGCCGTCGAGGCGGACGACGAGCGGCTTCTCGACCTTCTCGCCGCGGTCCTCGAGGAGCTTCAGGGCCTGCACGATGCCGTTGGCGACCTCGTCACAGGCGGTGATGCCACCGAAGACGTTGACGAAGACGGACCGGACGTCCGGGTCGCCGAGGATGATCTCCAGGCCGTTCGCCATGACCTGGGCGGAGGCGCCACCGCCGATGTCCAGGAAGTTGGCGGGCTTGACGCCACCGTGGTTCTCACCGGCGTACGCGACGACGTCCAGGGTGCTCATGACGAGACCCGCGCCGTTGCCGATGATGCCGACCTCGCCGTCGAGCTTGACGTAGTTGAGGCCCTTGGCCTTGGCCGCGGCCTCAAGGGGGTTGGCCGCGTCCTTGTCGTGCAGTTCCTCGTACTCGGGGTGCCGGAACTCGGCGTTCTCGTCGAGCGACACCTTGCCGTCGAGCGCGAGAACCTCACCGGAGGCGACCTTCGCGAGCGGGTTGACCTCGACGAGGAGGGCATCCGACTTGATGAAGGTGTCCCACAGCTTGACGAGGACGTTGGCGACCTTGTCGGCGACCTCGGCCGGGAACTTGGCCGCCGCGACGATCTCGCGGGCCTTGGCCTCGTCCACACCGTCGATGGCGTCGATCGGGGTCTTGGCGACGGCCTCCGGTCGGGTGGCAGCCACCTCCTCGATCTCCATGCCGCCCTCGACGGACGCGATGGAGAGGAACGTGCGGTTGGCACGGTCGAGGAGGAAGGAGACGTAGTACTCCTCGACGATCTCCGGGGCGGTCTCGGCGATCATCACCTTGTGGACCGTGTGGCCCTTGATGTCCATGCCGAGGATGTCCGTCGCCCGCGCGACGGCCTCGTCCGCGGAGGCGGCCAGCTTGACGCCACCGGCCTTGCCGCGACCACCGACCTTCACCTGCGCCTTGACGACGGACTTGCCGCCCAGACGCTCGGTGATCTCGCGCGCCGCCTCAGGCGTGTCGATGACTTCACCGGCCAGCACCGGTACATCGTGCTTGGCGAAGAGGTCCCTCGCCTGGTACTCGAACAGGTCCACGCGCTTCCGTCCCTATCAGTGATCTCGCGGTTCGTTGGATGCGTGGGCGTGCCGCGAAGGGCAACGTGACGTCCGCATGGGTCACAGGGGAAGCGCACACGGTGTCCGAGGGCGCGGCATGTCCGCCTCGCAGGTTATCTCTGGTTTAAGGAGGCCCCTAAATCGCGAGTCACACCTGAGCGGTGATACCTGTCACATGATGCCGCGCGAGCTGGCACGCCGTGCCGGTTCGGCGGCCCCGGGGAAGGGCCTCACCGGGTGGGGTCGACCCGGTGAGGCCCTCTGGCGCAGCCCCGAGGGGCCGGAGCGGGGGTCCCCACCCCAGGGGGACCCCGCGCTCGTTTCCGCGACCTGCCGAACCGGGCGGAACGACGGCTTTCGCCCACCCGGACCGGGCTCACGGAGCTTCTGGGAGGTGGAGGTCGATCGCGGGGGGATCGCGGGGGATGGATCGCGGGGGGGATGGATCGCGGGGAGGGATCGCGGGAGAGGGAGGGGCGGGCGCGAGGGTCAGCCGCGAGGGCGGGGCGCCGGCGTCTGGCCGCCGGGGGCCTTCGCGCGGGCGGCACGGGTGGCCTGGATGACCCGGGCGGCGGCTATGCCCTTGAGGCCGAGACCGGGGCGGGGGCCGGGGGCGGGGGCGCCCTCGGCGGGCGCGAGGGTCGGTGTCCTCGTCGGGGTCTTCGTCGGTTCCGGTGTTTGTGCCTGTGCCGGTGCCTGCGCCGTCGTCGTCATCACGTCCGAGACGACCGCGCGGGCGGCCCGAGCGGCTCTGGCACCCAGGATGACCTGGGCGGCGGCGGTCCCCTTGGAGCGACGACGGCTGTCGTCGAGGCGGGGGCCGTCGTGGAGGCTGGGGGCGTCGTGGAGGCGGGGGACGTCGTGGAGGCGGGGGGCGTCGTGGAGGCGGGGGCCGAAGTCGGCGCGGGGGCTGACGTTCTGGCGGAGACCGTCGTTCAGGCGGATGTCGTCGTTCATGGCGTACGTCAGATCCTTGGCTCGCGAAGGGGTTCGGGGCATTTCCGACGTCCCCGCCCGCCCTCGGCCCGGCCCGCGCGAGCGGAACGGGTGGTCGAGGTCGGCCGACAGGACGCCGGGCGAGAAGAAATGCCTGCCCTAAGCGGGGGAGACGGGAATGTCCCGGTACCGGTTCCGGATCTCGGCCACGTCGTGCCGCGCGGCAGCACCGGGCACCAACCGCACCGGCGCGAGACGGTCCACGACGACGGCATGCGCGTCACCGTGCGACTGCCGTGAACCGGCGCCGTCGACGACCGCACGGCTGCCCAACGCACCACCCGGCTCCCCGCCCGGGGCCCCGCCGGGCGCCCGCCGGACCGGCGCGTACTCGGCACCGGCGCCCCGGTGCCCACCGTCCCGCGCCACCCGCCGCGCCGTGTCACCGCCGCCGACCGCGAGAACCGGCCCGTACGCCACCTGACGTCCCTCGGCACCGGCCGACGCCGGGTGCCCGTGCCGCTCCCCCGCCACGCGCCCCGGATCACCGGCCTGCGGCTGCGACACCGACGGGGCCTGTCCCGGCAGTCCCGGAAGCCACGGAAGCGCGGGGAGGCTCGGCGAGGTGGGCAGGGTCGGCGGCTCGGACGGCGCCGGCAACGAGGGCGACGACGGGAGGCCGGGCGGTGACGGCAACGTCGGCGGCGTCGACTCCGACGGCGGCGTCGGGAGGGTGGGCCACGCGGGGAGGCCGGGCAGGGAAGGGAGCCCAGGGAGCCCGGGAAGTGCGGGGAGCCCGGGAAGTGCGGGGAGTGCGGGGAGCGACGACAGCGGGGGTATCCCGGTGGTCACCCCCGCCGTGACCGCTCCCGTGACCTCCGCCAACCCGTCCAGCACCGTGGTCACCGCATCGCCGACCGGCGACGACGGCAACGGCCGTGCCGGTGACGGTGCGGGCGTGGGTGTGGGTTTGGGTGTGGGTGTGGGGAGCGTGGTCGGCCTGGCGGGCGCGTCGGTCGTCTGCGGCCCGGCCCCTTCGACGGCGTGCGGCATCACAGGCCCGTCCGCCGCCCGCGCCTGCTCCCCGCAGAGGAACCCCAGCGCGAACAACCCGCCCACCAGGAGGGCGACATACAGCACACGCCGTCCCGCCGCCACGCGCCGCACGCGCGCCACGGCACCGGAGAGAGCGGCTGTCGAGGTCAAGGCGGGCGGACCCTCCAGTGGGACGAACTACGCCGAAGACGCCGAAGACGTAGAAGACGTAGAAGACGATGGAGAACGATCGGAGACGGCCCGAAGATGATCGGAGACGATCCGAGACGTCAGAAGACCAGGGTGCGGGCTCAGCCTCGCACGACCCTCCCGAGGGTGCGCAAGCCCGCCGTTACCGATGGGTAGCCATGTCCGTGTTTGGGCCCGTGCCCCCAGTCAGCAGGTCGACAAATCACCTGCGGACCGGGGGCGTCGGGATACCGGAGTGTCAGGGTGTCCAGGGCGTCCAGGGCGTCCAGGGAGCGCTCAGACGCTCTCCGGAACCGGCAGTGGCCGCTTCTCGATCGCCGCCGCCATCACCTCCGGGAAGAGGTCGGGCGTACAGGCGAAGGCCGGTGCCCCGAGCGCGGCCAGCGCGGCCGCGTGCTCGCGGTCGTAGGCCGGCGCCCCTTCGTCGGAGAGCGCGAGCAGCGCCACGAACTGCACGCCCGACGCCTTCATCGCCGCCACCCGCTTGAGCATCCCGTCCCGTATGCCGCCCTCGTAGAGGTCGCTGATCAGGACGACCACCGTGTCCGCGGGCCGGGTGATCTGCGACTGGCAGTAGGCCAGCGCCCGGTTGATGTCCGTGCCGCCGCCCAACTGCGTGCCGAACAGGACGTCGACCGGATCGTCCAGCTGATCCGTGAGGTCGACCACCGCCGTGTCGAAGACGACGAGTCGCGTGGAGATCGTCCTCATGGAGGCGAGCACCGCTCCGAACACCGAGGCGTACACCACCGACGCCGCCATGGATCCCGACTGATCGATACAGAGGATGACCTCCTTCTTGGTGGACTGCGAGGCCCGCCCGTACCCGATGAGCCGCTCCGGCACGATCGTTCGGTACTCGGGCAGGTAGTGCTTGAGGTTGGCCGCGATGGTGCGGTTCCAGTCGATGTCGCGGTGGCGCGGCCGGCTGACGCGCGCGCTGCGGTCGAGGGCGCCGGTGAGGGTGGCCCTGGTGCGGGTGGCGAGCCGCTTCTCCAGGTCCTCGACGACCTTGCGCACCACCGCCCGCGCCGTCTCCTTCGTCGTCTCCGGCATCACCTTGTTGAGGGAGAGCAGCGTGCCGACGAGATGGACGTCGGCTTCCACCGCCTCCAGCATCTCCGGCTCGAGGAGCAGCGTGGACAGCCCGAGCCGGTCGATGGCGTCCCGCTGCATCACCTGGACGACGGAGGACGGGAAGTACGTCCGGATGTCCCCGAGCCAGCGCGCCACGGACGGCGCCGACGCCCCGAGCCCCGCCGACCTGTCCCGTCCGGCCCGCTTGCGCCCCTTCTCCTCCCCGTTGCCGTAGAGCGCCGCGAGCGCCCCGTCCATCGCGACGTCCTTCCCGGTCAGCGCGCATCCGGTGCCGTCGGCCGCCTCTCCGCCGAGCACGAGCCGCCAGCGCCGCAACCGCTCCCGCGCGACGTCGTCCACGTCGCTCCCGAGGCTCCGGTCGGCGAATCCGCCCCCGTCCGTCCCGTGGACTTCGCCGACTCCGCCGGCCCGGTCTCTCCCGTCGACTCCACCGACTCCGCCGGCCCGGTCGCTCCCGTCACCCGATCGTGCCGCCGCCATAGGCTCCGTTGTCATGTCTCCACCCCCATCAAGCCGCCGTCACCGCTCTCCACCCGCACCATCGCCCCGGCGCCGTCTCCGTCGCCCTCTCCGCTCCCGCCTTCTTCTCTCTCTCCGTCCGCTCCCCCGGCGGTCAGTCCCAACAGCAGCCGCACGACCGGCAGTACGGCGTCCGCGCGTCCGGGGTCGAGGTCGGGGGCGAAGCCCGGGACGCCCTGCGCGGTGGTCGTCGTCCGCCCGGTGCGGCCTGGGCCGCGCTTGACCAGTTCGCCGAGGGTGCGACGCACCCCGGACTCGTACGCGGAGAACGTGCGCCGCAGCAGCGGCAGTACGTCGGTGAACGCCTCCGCGGGCACCGCCGTCAGCCAGGCGTCGACCAGGCCGAGCAGCCGTTCGTCGTGGACGAGGAGCATCCCGCCGCCCGAGCCGCCGCCGACGAACCCCTCGATCCACGCGGCGGCGTCCGCGGGCGCGGTGCCGGGCGACAGCACGAGGCCCATGAGCCGCGCCGCCTCCTCGGACGCCAACTCCCCTTCGTCGAGCAGCAGTCGGACGGCCCGGCCGCGGATCACCCCGGGAACGGTGTCCCGCGCGCACAGCACCCGCAGCACCCCGCGCCACCGCGCCCGCAACGCGCCCCCGTCGACGCCACTGCCTCCGCCGCCCGCGTCTTCCGCCCCGCCGGCCACACCGGCGCCGTCTCCGCCTTCCGCCCCACCGGCGCCTTCCGCCTGGGTAGGACCACTCGCGCTGTCCTCACCCTCCGTCCCATGCGCACCGCCCATCCCATGCGCACCGCCGGTCCCATGCGCACCGCCGGTCCCACTCGCACCTCCCGTGTCGCCGAGCAGACCGACCGCTCCGTGCACCGCGTCGACATGGCGGCGCATCTCCTCGGCGGCGTCGGCGTCGAGGGCGGCGCAGGCCGGGGGCAGGCCGACGAAGATCCGCTCGGCGAGTCCCGCGGCCACCTCCGCCAGCGCGCCGGTTTTGGTGCCACGCACATCGCCGTAGCGCAGGGAGCGGACCAGGGCCGGAAGCGCCTGGGCGAGCTGCCCGACGTCGGTGTCGAGGGCGGCGCGGTCGGTGAGGACCCGCATCACCACGGGCAGCGCGTCGGGCAGTTCGGCCAGCAGACAGCGCTCGGCCAGACCCGTGACCTCGGCGAGGCCGGGCGCGGCGACGGCGTCCGCCTCCGCCTTGGCCGTGGCGGCGGCGAGCACCGTCGTGCCCCACACCCCGGCCTCGGCGACCCGCACCGCCGACTCCGGTTCCCAGCGCAGTCGCCAGGTCTCCCTGAAGGTGCCCGTGCTGCCCCGCGAGGCCACCGGCTCGCCCCAGTCGACGCCCAGGAGCCGCAGCCGGTGCAGCAGCCTGCCGCGCTCGGCGTCGATCTCCTTGCGCAGGTCGAGCTCTATCTCCCGCTCCAGCGCCTCAGGCTTGAGCCGCAGCCTGCGCCGGATCCGGTCGAGGTCGCGTTGCAACGGCACCGCGGGCGCCCCTTCGGGCACCTCTCCCATGACGTCCCCGACCACCAGCCGGTCGTGCACCAGGGCCAGCGGGACGTCCGACCCCTCGCACATCACCGCGCGTACCGCGTCGGTCGTCTCGCCGAGGCCGGGCAGCGGGCGACCGCGCATCGAGGCGAGCGTCTCCGCCAGCCGGACCGCCTCGATGACGTGCGCCGAGGACACGATCCGGTCCTCGTCCCGCAGCAGTCCCGCGACCTTGGTCATCCACCGCTCGACCGGCCGGTCCCGCACGCCGAACAGATGGCCGTACCAGCCGGGCGAGGCGATGCCCGCGCCGTAGCCGCTGGCCCGCGCCAGCCTGCGGTGGGTCCACGGCACCCAGGTCATGTCGGTCTTGACCTTGGGCAGCCCCTTCAGGAGGGCCCGGTCGGCGGCCACGGACGGCCGCGACCGCAGCGCGGGCACATGCCAGGCCCCGCACACGACGGCCACGCCGTCCACCCCGAACTCGCGCTGCGCGGCACGCAGTTGGAGCCGCATATAGGCTTCGCGGACGAGGTCCCGCTCGTGGCCGCCGCTGCCGTACACCTCCCGCAGCGCGCCCATGGCCTCCTCCAGGACGAGGAACGGCGCGAGCGCGTCACCGTCCGCCGGTCCCCGGTGCTCGACGACGTCCTCCCACCAGCGCTCGGGGTCGTCGTACCCGGCGGCGTCGGCCAGGACGGCGAGCGGGTCGAGGCGGACCCGCCCAACGCCGTCCCCGCCGCCGGAACCATCGCCGCCCCCCGCCTCGGAGTGAACGTCGCCATCCGCCCCGGAGCCGGCGCCTGTCCCCTCCTCGGAGTCGGCGCCTGTCCCCTCCTCGGGGCCGGCCTCGTCGGCCTTCTCCCAGGCCAGGGTGTGGGTCGCGGGCAGGTCGATGAACCGGGCCGGGACTCCCCGCTCCAGGGCCCAGCGGAGGGCGACCCACTCCGGGGAGAACTCGGCGAACGGCCAGAAGGCCGAGCGTCCCGGATCGTCGACCGCGTGGGCGAGCAGCGCGACGGGCGGGCGCATCTCCGCCTCGGCGGCCAGCGGGATCAGCGCGTCCGCCTCGGGCGGCCCCTCGATGAGCACGGTCCGTGGCCGTGCCGCCTCCAGCGCCGCCCGTACCGCGCGCGCCGACCCTGGCCCGTGGTGCCGCACCCCGAGCAGCAGCGGCCGGCCAACCACGCCCGCGCTCCCGTCAGTTGCCACTGAGGTCGCCGAGTTCGCCGTGTCCCCCGCGCCCGTCGTGTTCGTCGTGTTCGTCGCGTCCGGCATGTTCACCACCTCCGTTCCCCGGGCCGCCGGTCACGCGCTCACCTCGCGGCAGGCGCGGTAGAAGTCCGTCCAGCCGTCGCGCTCGCGGACGACCGCCTCCAGGTACTCCTGCCAGACGACCCGGTCGGCCGCCGGGTCGCGGACGACGGCGCCGAGGATGCCCGCGGCGACGTCCCCGGCGCGCAGCACGCCGTCGCCGAAGTGCGCCGCCAGCGCGAGGCCGTTGGTGATGACGGAGATCGCCTCGGCCGTGGACAGCGTGCCGCTGGGCGACTTCAGCTTGGTGCGGCCGTCGGACGTGGCGCCGTCACGCAGTTCGCGGAAGACGGTCACGACCCGGCGGATCTCGGTGGCGCCGTCCGGCACGCCCGGCAGGTCGAGCGAGCGGCCGATCTGCTCGACGCGGCGCGCGACGATGTCCACCTCGGCCTCGACGCTCTCCGGCAGCGGCAGCACGACCGTGTTGAAGCGGCGGCGCAGCGCGCTGGAGAGGTCGTTG
Source organism: Streptomyces griseoviridis (assembly GCF_005222485.1). Lineage (NCBI taxonomy): Bacteria > Bacillati > Actinomycetota > Actinomycetes > Kitasatosporales > Streptomycetaceae > Streptomyces > Streptomyces griseoviridis. Next base: position 5,413,761 of record NZ_CP029078.1, on the reverse strand, counting down.
ACCCCGCGGTCGCGGTCGTTGGCCGTGGCGATCAGGTTGAAGCCGCGCACCGCCTGCGTCTCCTGGCCCAGCTCGGGTATCGGGAGCGTCTTCTCGGAGAGGATCGTGATCAGCGAGTCCTGGACGTCGGCCGGGATCCTGGTCAGCTCCTCGACCCGGGCGGTCATGCCCTCCGCCATGGCGCGCATCACCGGGCTGGGCACCAGGGCGTCACGGCTGGGTCCGTGGGCGAGCAGCCGCGCGTAGTTCCACCCGTACCTGATCGCCTCCTCGGGGGTGCCGGCGGTGCCCTGGACGATGAGCGTCGAGTCGCCGCTGACCGCCGCCGCCAGGTGTTCGGAGACCCAGGTCTTGGCGGTGCCCGGGACGCCGAGCAGGAGCAGGGCGCGGTCGGTGGCGAGGGTGGTGACGGCGACCTCGACGATGCGGCGCGGGCCGATGTACTTCGGTGTGATCACCGTGCCGTCGGGCAGCGTGCCGCCGAGCAGGTAGGTCGCCACCGCCCACGGCGACAGCTTCCAGCGGACCGGGCGCGGGCGGTCGTCCTGCGCGGCGAGTGCGGCCAGTTCACCGGCGAAGGCGTCCTCGGCGTGCGGACGCAGCACCTCCGCCCCGGTCCCGTCCGCCGCCCGCGGGGTCGGGGACGGAGCGGTGCCGCTCGTCGGATTCGCGGGCGCGGAGCCGCTCCCACGTGCTTCGGCGGATGTCGGTTCTGTGGACACAGACATGGCTGAGGCCCCCTCCAGCTCGGCCGGTTCGGATCTGGGACCACCGTGCACCATGCCACTGACAATCCGATCTGACCTGCGGAAACGCTCTCGCGAGGCCGATTGTCAGTGGTGGGTTCTACCTTCGATGTCATGACTCAGCAGGGGGTGCGCTGGACGGCGGATCAGGTGCTGGCACTGGCGCCTGATGCCCCGTCACGCAAAGCGGGAAGCAAACTCGGAGCGGCGGGGCCGTGGTCCGGGGCGGGAACCACGGACGAAGGGGCGGTGTGGGGGCTGTGCAAGGGCAGCGGCAGCAAGCCGTACCAGACGGTCGTCGACCTCGCGGACCCGTCGGGTCCTGCGTACAAGTGCAGTTGCCCGAGCCGCAAGTTCCCGTGCAAACACGGGCTCGGGCTGCTGCTCCTCTGGGCGGGCGACGAGGACGCGGTCCCGGCGGGAGCGCCGCCGGACTGGGCTCAGCAGTGGCTGGAGGGGAGAAGGAGGAAGGCCGAGGAGAAGGCCGCGGACGCCTCGGCCGGGGCGGGTGATCCGGAGGCGGCACGGCGGCGGGCGGAGCGCAGGGCCGAGCGGATCACCGCGGGCGCGACGGAGTTGGAGCAGCGGCTCGCCGATCTGCTGCGCGGCGGGCTGGCGGGCGCGGAGCAGGCCGGGTACGCGCTGTGGGAGGAGACGGCGGCCCGGATGGTCGACGCCCAGGCACCGGGACTGGCCGCGCGGGCCCGGGAGTTGGGGGCGATACCGGCGTCGGGACCCGGCTGGCCGGTACGGCTGCTTGAGGAGTGCGCGCTGCTCCACCTGCTCGACCAGGGTTGGCTGCGGCGCGCGGAGCTGCCCGAGGGCCTCGCGGCGACGGTCCGCTCCCGGGTGGGCCTGCCCGCGCAGGCCGCGGAGGCGGCCGTACGGGACACCTGGCTGGTGCTCGCCCAGTACGACACGGCCGACTCCCGTCTGACGACCCGCCGGATCTGGCTGTACGGCGGGGAAACGGACCGCACGGTGCTGCTCCTCTCCTACGGTGCGGCGGGCCGCGCCCCGGAGCTGGCGCTGCCGGTCGGGCTCGCGCTGGACACGGAGGTGGCCGCGTATCCGGGCGCCGGGCAGTCCCGGGTGGCGCTCGGCCGGCAGTTCGGGCCCCCGTCCCCGACGGACACCAGGCCGCCCGGGGTGACGACGGCCGTGGCGGCGGCCCGTTACGGCCAGGCGCTGCGCGACGACCCCTGGCTCGACTCCGTCCCGGTCACCCTGGGCCGGGTGATACCGACCCCGGACGGCGACACCTGGCAGCTCGCGGACGCCGACGAGGACAACGCCCTCCCCCTCACCCCCGCGGCCCGCTCCCGCCCCGGCTTCTGGCGCCTGGTCGCCCTGTCCGGCGGGGCCCCGGTCAGGGTCTTCGGCGAGTGCGGCCACCAGGGCTTCACGCCACTGACCGGGTGGCCGGAAGGCCCGGGAGAGCCGGTCCGACTCTGCTGACCGACCACACACACCGACACACGGTCACGTCTGAGAGGGGATGTGCATGAAAGCCTCGAACATAACGGGGACCACGGGGACCACCGGCAGCACGGAGACCACGGGCAGCACCGGCAGCACCGGCAGCACCGGCAGCACCGGCAGCACCGGCAGCAAGAACATAAGGACACCGAGCACCAGCACGACCAACGCCACTGATTCCGGCCCCGGCTCCGGCTCCGGGTCCGGGTCCGGATCCGGGTCCGGATCCGGGTCCGGGTCCGGCAGCGCCGATGCCAATACCGGTGCCGGTGCCGCCACCGACTCCACCCCCGCCCCTGCCCCTACCCCCGGCACCGTCCACGCCCAAGCCCCCGCATCCACCCCGACGCCCCCTCCCGGGGACTGGGAAGGGCTCGTCACTGCCGCCCTGCTCGGGACCGACCGGCGACCCCCGCAGGGGCTCACGGCGGCGGCCGGCCGGGAGGCACCGATCGCGCTGCTGGACGCGGCGGCGCTGGAGACCGTTCGGCGGCGGGCCGGGCTGCGGCCGGCCCGCGCGGCTGAACGCCCGGCCCTGGCCCCACCGGAGACCCGCCCGGCGCTGCCCCCGGCCGCGGCCCACCGGCTCGCGCTGCTGCTCGCCGACCGCACCGGCTCGGGCGGCGGCGGACGCCGGGGCACCGCACCGGATCTGGTGGAGCTGCTCCCCCAGTGGCTGGCGTCGGCCAACGCCCACGGCTACGCGGCGCCGGTGCCGTCCCTCCCCGCGCTCCTGGACGCGGCCAGGGGCAGGACGGATCTGCGGCCGGCCGCGCTGGCGTTCGCGGGCCCGCGCGCACGCTGGCTGGCCCGTCTGAACCCCGACTGGCGGTTCGCCCTGCGCACGGCCGCGGCGGGCGAGGCGGCCGTGCCCGGCCCGCAGGACACGGCCCGCACCGAACGCCTCTGGCAGGAGGGCCTGTTCGCGGAACGGGTCGCCGTGCTCGCCTCCCTGCGTGCGCGGGACCCGGACGCCGCACGTGATCTGCTCGTCTCCACCTGGCCGACGGAGCGCGCGGAGGACCGCCTGATGTTCCTCGACTCGCTCCGCGCGGGCCTCGGCCCCTCGGACGAACCGTTCCTGGAGGAGGCGTTGGCGGACCGCAGCCGCAACGTCCGTGCGACGGCGGCCGAGTTGCTGTCGGCGCTGCCGCACTCGGCGCTGGCCGGCCGGATGGCGGCCCGAGCGGGCTCCTGCGTCGCCCTGGACCACACCGCCGATCGCACCCCCGCCCTCGCGGTCGAGGCACCGCACGAGTGCGACGCGGCGATGGAACGCGACGGCGTGGTGGCCAAGGCCCCCAACGGGCGGGGTGAACGATCTTGGTGGCTGGGCCAGTTGGTGGAGGCGGCGCCGCTCTCCACCTGGTCGCCCCGGCTGGGCGGGCGCACCCCGCAGGAGATCGTCGCGCTGCCGGTGGCGGACGACTGGCAGGGCGAGCTGCACGCGGCGTGGTGCAGGGCCGCCGCCCGGCAGGCGGACGCCACCTGGGCGCGGGCGCTGCTCGGCCCGCCGTCCGCCCCCGAGGCCGGTGGTCCTGGCGCGGTGTCGCTGGCGGAGCGGGCGAAGCTGCTGGCCACCCTGGACGCCACCGAACGCGCCCACTGGGTGGCGGGTTTCATAGCCGCGCACGGCCTCTCCGAGGCGTTCCAGCTCCTCGGGGTGTGCGCGGTGCCCTGGGCTCCCCCGCTGGGCCGTGCGGTGGTGGACGCGCTGAACATCGCGCGGGACGCGGGGAGTTACCCATGGAGCTTCAGCGGTGTCATGGGACTGTCCGAGCGCTGCCTCGACCCGTCCGAGGCGTCCCGACTCAACGGCCTCCTGGCCGTACCGGACGAACCGGAGGACGCGTCACCGGGAGCGGTCGGCTACTGGGCGGAGGCGTTCCAGCGCCTGGTGACGACCCTGCGCCTGCGGGCCACGATGGAAGAGGAACTGGAGGGGAGGAGCACGGTCACCGACCTCTGAACCCGAGCCGGTGCGCCACTGATGGGCGGGGCCGACGCGGGGGACACCTGGGGCGGAGCCCCCGGCGCCGCCCACCACGCCCAGCTACGCTCCCCCGCCAGACCGGCCGCGCCCCCCGTCAGGCCGGCTGCCGTACATGGGCCCGTACCCAGTCGACGATCGTCCCGGTGGTCGCCCCCGGCGTGAAGATCTCGGCGACCCCCTTCTCCTTCAGCGGGGCGATGTCCGCCTCCGGGATGATGCCGCCGCCGAAGACGAGGATGTCGGCCGCGTCCCGCTCCTTGAGCAGGTCGATCACCGCGGCGAAGAGGGTGTTGTGCGCGCCGGAGAGGATGGACAGCCCGATCGCGTCGGCGTCCTCCTGGATCGCCGTGCCGACGATCTGCTCGGGGGTCTGGTGGAGCCCCGTGTAGATGACCTCCATGCCCGCGTCCCGCAGGGCTCGGGCGATCACCTTGGCTCCGCGGTCATGACCGTCGAGCCCTGGTTTGGCGACCACCACGCGGATCGGACCGGTTGCGACACCCATCACTGCCTCCATGAAGCGACGACGTCCAAGAAGACGTCCGTCCGTGAAGTGAACGAACGTTATCCACAGCATCCCGCAACCGGCAGTTTCGCGGCGCCGACCGAGGGGGAAATCACACAGAGGGACATGTTCGCAGCGCTCGTTCCGAGTCTCTGCGGCACAAGGGGCCGTATCCGCGTGCGGCACCCGCGCCACAGGGGGAGCAGGCGCGGAGGAAGCCGCCACGAGGTCGCGTCGACCGTCAGCCCCAGACCCTTGGCCCGCACCGTCTCCGCTCGGCTTCCCATGAGGGCACACGGGGGACAGCGCCGTCCTCGGTGCGCCGACAGGAGGTCGGCCATGAAGGTCACCCGGGCGGTGCCGCCCTTGTTCCCGCTCTGTCAGAAGCTGCTGCCCGACCGGCTGGCGGGGCTCTCCCTGACCCTGCTGAAGGCGACCACCCTGGAGCTGGCGATCCTCGTCGGCCACCTTCTCCTCTACCCGTCCGGCATCGTCGCCGAACGCGCCGAGGAGTCGGACCCCGGCCCGCTCCCGCCGGACGGCGCCGCGCGGCTGCCGATCGAGGACCGGCCCCCGGTGGTGCTGCTGCACGGGTTCATCGACAACCGCTCCGTCTTCGTCCTGCTGCGCCGCAGCCTCGCCCAGCACGGCCGCAGGCAGCTCACGTCGTTGAACTACTCGCCGCTGACGTGTGACATCAGGACCGCGGCCGAGCTGCTCGGGCGGCACATCGAGGAGATCTGCGCGCGCACCGGCAGCCCGCGGGTGGACGTCGTCGGCCACAGCCTCGGCGGTCTGATCGCCCGCTACTACGCGCAGCGGCTCGGCGGCGACCTGCGGGTGCGGACGCTGGTCACCCTCGGCACCCCGCACTCGGGCACCCGGGTGGCGCCGTTGGCGAACGCGCACCCGATCGTGCGGCAGATGCGCCCCGGTTCGGACCTCCTGGAGGAGCTGGCGCGGCCCGCGCCGGGCTGCCGTACCCGGTTCGTCAGTTTCTGGAGCGACCTCGACCACCTCATGGACCCGCCGGAGACCGCCCGTGTCGACCACCCCGATCTGCTCGCGCGCAACGTCCGGGTGAGCGGAATCGGACATCTGGCCCTTCCGGTGCATCCGGCCGTCGCGGCCGGCGTCCGCGAGGCCCTCGACGAGGCGGAGTCGGAGACCGGTTCAAGCGCCCGAACAGACGGGCTAACCGTGGCCTGACGTCGAACATTCTTCGAACACAGGGCCAAGCCCGTCCCGCGGTCCGCCGAAAGACGGCCGAATGCCCGTTTCCTTCGAGGGTGAAACCTGCGGAAGATTGTCGCGCCCGTATACCGCCGGGTACAGTCGCCGCACTGCTCTGGCAGCCCCTGTTGTCGAGGCGAAAGAGAAGTTGGTGAACGACCGTCACCCGTCGGGGATACTGACCACCCCGACCCCGGCTTCCGACGCCGACCCGGCACACCAGGCGCCGTACGGCACCCAGGAAGCCCAGTACGGCGACTTCACCCCGTACGGCGGCTACGACACCGGCGCCTTCCCGACCGACGGCCACGGCACGTCGACGTTCGCCGCCGACCCCCTCTTCGGCAGCCTCCCCGGCGACGCCACCGGCGCGTACGACAAGTCGGCCTGGAACACCGGCGGCCACCAGACCCTCCACTACGACGCCTACGCGGCGCAGCACCACGCCACGTACGACACCGGCGCGTACGAGACGACGGCCTGGGGCACCGGGCAGCACCTGTCCGCGGTCCCGCCGCAGACGCACGTCTCCGACGCCTCGGGGCAGTGGGACGCGAGCGGTTGGCTCCAGCCCGACGCCTCCGGCGGCCACGCCGACGGGACCCAGCAGTGGGAGTGGGGCACCCAGACCTTCGAGACGGGCACGTACGACGCCACCCAGTGGAACTCCGACGGCTCGGCCCCCGCCGCCGACGGCGGCCACGACCCGCAGGCGGACGCGGGCTTCGACCAGCAGTCGACCGCCGTCTTCTCCCAGGTCGAACACCCGCACGGCGACGACGAGTTCGGCCGCGCCGAGCACGTCGACCGCAGCGGCTACGACGAACCCGGCCATGAGCAGGCGGATTACGACCAGGGCGGGTACGACCAGGGCGGGTACGACCAGCGCGGTTACGACCGGTCCGGTCACGACGGACCGGGTCACGGATCGTCCGGCTACGACGACGAACCGCACCACGGCCAGACCGGTTACGACCAGACCGGTTACGACCAGGCCGGTCACAGCGAGACCGGGTTCGACGAGGCCGACTACGACCGGCCCGCCGCGCATGACGACGAGGGGCTGACCGCCACCGGTGAACTCCCCGCCTTCGCGCCGCTCCTGGACGACCAGGAGGAGATCGTCCCGGCCGCACGCGCCGCCGGGCGTGCCGCGTCGCGCTCGCGCCGCAGGCCGCCGCCCAAGCGGTCCGCGCTGCTGACGATCGCCGTGCCGTCGGCGTGCGTGATGGGGGTCGCGGGCATCGCCGCCGCGTCGGTGGGCACGCTGACCGGCGAAGGCGAGGCGGCGACCTCCGCGTCGGCGTCGGACGCGCAGCCGGTGCAGCCGTCGACCGCCAACATCAAGCTGGACACCCAGTTGCAGAGCCTCTCCGCCGGTGCCGACGACTTCGCCGACCGGGCGAGCCGCACCCAGGAGCGCATCGACCTCAAGGCCGAGCAGGTCGCCGAGAAGAAGAAGGCCATCGCGGAGGCCGCCCGCAAGGAGCGGCTGCGCCCCAAGTACGCGCTCCCGGTGGCCCAGCGCGGGCTCAGCGCCTACTTCGGCCAGGCCGGCATCAACTGGATGTCGGTGCACACCGGCATCGACTTCCCGGTCTCGTACGGCACCACCGTGATGGCCGCGACCGACGGCGTCGCGCGGACGCAGTGGAACAGCGCCTACGGCAACATGATGATCGTGACCGCGAAGGACGGCACGGAGACGTGGTACTGCCACCTCTCCACCTACCGGGTCGCCTCCGGTACGCCGGTCAAGGCCGGCGACCCGATCGCGTACTCGGGGAACTCGGGCAACTCGACGGGACCGCACCTGCACTTCGAGGTCAGGCCCGCGGGCGGCTCGGCCATCGACCCGCTCCCGTGGCTGCGCAGCCACGGCATCGACCCGACGTAACTCCCGCCCGCGCGGACCGGACGGCCCACCCGCGTCGAGGCGGAGCCGTCCGCGTCCTCCGGCCGGTGGGGACCCCGTCCCCAACCCGCCCGGGTCTCGCGCCGGTCAGAGCTTCTCGACCGGCGCGTACCGCAGCAGCAGCCGCTTCGGCTTGGGGTCCCCGAAGTCGACCGTCGCCTCCGTGTTGGCGCCCGTGCCCTTGACCCCCACCACCGTGCCGAGCCCGAACTGGTCGTGGGTCACCCGGTCGCCGACGGCCAGCGTGACCACCGGCTTCTCCGACGTCCTGCGGGTGGCGAACCCGGACGCACCCGACGCCGAGGAACGGGACCGGGACGACGACAGGGAGCCCGCCACCCCCGACACCGGTCCTGAGGACGCGGGCGCGGTGGCGCCGGTGCGCTTCCAGTCGACGTGCTGGGGCGGGATCTCCTCGAGGAACCGGGAGGGCGGGTTGTACGACGGCTGCCCCCACGCGCTGCGCAGCGAGGAGCGCGTCAGATACAGCCGTTCCCGCGCGCGGGTGATGCCGACGTAGGCGAGCCGCCGCTCCTCCTCCAGCTCCTTGGTCTGGCCGAGGGCGCGCATGTGCGGGAAGACGCCGTCCTCCATGCCGGTGAGGAACACCACCGGGAATTCGAGGCCCTTCGCGGTGTGCAGGGTCATCAGGGTGATGACTCCGGAGCCGTCGTCCTCGTCGGGGATCTGGTCGGAGTCGGCGACCAGCGCGACCCGTTCGAGGAAGGCGGCGAGCCCGGCGGGCGTCTCGCTCTCGGTGTCGCCGGTCTCCTGCTCGAACTCCAGGGCGACGGCGGCGAGTTCCTGGAGGTTCTCGATGCGGGTCTCGTCCTGCGGGTCGGTGGAGGCCTGCAACTCGGCGAGGTAGCCGGTGCGTTCGAGGATCGCCTCAAGGACCGTGGCGGGCCCGGCACCGGAGTCGACGATCGTCCGCAGGTCCTCCATCAGCGTGTTGAACCGCTTGACGGCGTTGGTGGAGCGGGCCGCCATGCCGTACGCCTCGTCCACCCGGCGCAGCGCCTGCGGGAAGCTGATCTTCTCGCGCTGGGCGAGGGCGTCGATCATCGCCTCGGCGCGGTCGCCGATGCCGCGCTTGGGCACGTTCAGGATGCGGCGCAGCGGGACGGAGTCCTCCGGGTTGGCCAGCACCCGCAGGTAGGCGAGGACGTCCCTGACCTCCTTGCGCTCGTAGAAGCGCACGCCGCCGACGACCTTGTAGGGCAGGCCGACGCGGATGAAGATCTCTTCGAAGACCCGGGACTGGGCGTTCGTGCGGTAGAAGACGGCGACGTCGCCGGCCTTGGCGTCGCCCGCGTCGGTGAGGCGGTCTATCTCCTCGGCGACGAACTGCGCCTCGTCGTGCTCGGTGTCGGCGACGTAGCCGGTGATGCGGGCGCCCGCGCCCGCGTTGGTCCACAGGTTCTTGGGGCGGCGGGACTCGTTGCGCTCGATGACGGCGTTGGCCGCGGACAGGATCGTCTGGGTGGAGCGGTAGTTCTGCTCCAGGAGGATCGTCGTCGCGTCCGGGTAGTCCTCCTCGAACTGGAGGATGTTGCGGATCGTCGCGCCCCGGAAGGCGTAGATCGACTGGTCGGCGTCACCGACGACGCACAGCTCGGCGGGCGGCAGGTCGTGCTCGGCGGGCGGGACGTCCACCGGGTGCTCGGAGCTGCCGACCAGCTCGCGCACCAGCGCGTACTGGGCGTGGTTGGTGTCCTGGTACTCGTCGACCAGGACGTGCCGGAAGCGGCGGCGGTAGTGCTCGGCGACGTCGGGGAAGGCGCGCAGCAGGTTGACCGTCGTCATGATCAGGTCGTCGAAGTCGAGGGCGTTGGCCTCGCGCAGCCGCGACTGGTACATCGCGTAGGCCTGGGCGAGGGTCTTCTCGAAGCCGTCGGCGGCCTGGGCCGCGAAGTCCTCCTCGTCGATCAGCTCGTTCTTCAGGTTGGAGATCTTGGCGCTGAAGGACTTCGGCGGGTAGCGCTTGGGGTCGAGGTCGAGATCGCGGCAGACCAGCGCCATCAGGCGCTTGGAGTCGGCGGCGTCGTAGATCGAGAACGACGACGTGAAGCCGAGTTTCTTGCTCTCGCGGCGCAGGATGCGCACGCACGCGCTGTGGAACGTCATCACCCACATGGCGTTCGCGCGGGGGCCGACGAGCTGCTCGACGCGCTCCTTCATCTCGCCCGCGGCCTTGTTGGTGAAGGTGATGGCGAGGATCTGGCCGGGGTGCGCGTTCCGCGCGGCCAGCAGGTAGGCGATGCGGTGGGTGAGCACCCTGGTCTTGCCCGATCCCGCGCCGGCCACGATGAGCAGGGGGGTGCCGGCGTGCACGACGGCCTCCCGCTGGTTCTCGTTCAGCCCGTCGACCAGGGCCGCCGGGTCGAGCACCGGGCGGGGGGCGCCGTCGCGGTAGTGGGCGTCCCGTTCCGGGGGCACGTCGAACTTCCCGGCGAACAGGTCGTCCGGGATCGACTCCGGAGCGTGCTCGTCCTCGGGCGGTGGCGGGGGTTCCTCGTCGTGCCCGCGGGGGGTCTGGAGGTTCGCCAGGAAGCTGTCGTCAAAGAGGCTGCTCATCGCTCTCCGAGTCTAGGCCGCCCCACTGACAGCCCGCCGCCGCCCTGAGAAGATCCCGGGTGCGGGCGGCGGTGCGGACGCCCTCCGCGACCGTCCGCGACCGGCCCCTCACGTGCGGCGACGGCGGATCGGGGAGCCTCGCCAGGTCACGAAAATGTATCGGGCATATCGGCCATCAACCTTCACAGGGGGCACACGAGTTGGCTACCGTTCCCGGCAGGCCGCACGACCCCCACCGGCGAACGTCGCCGGGCCGCGCGGCCTCCGCCGAGTCCGGGGCGCCGCCGCGCGACCGGAGCCGGGGACCCACCGATCCCGGGGTGAATCGGTCCGCAGCCCCCTGGGGGCAGGATCCGTAGGGCAACCCTTCCTCACCACCCGCCCGAACCCGACAGCTAACTCGGTAGGCGGAGATCGGAAGGAGTCGCCACTCTTGGCGTCGCACCGCAAGTCGCGTCCCGCCGGAACGCGCGTAGCAGGAATCCGCACCCCCGCTCTCGCCACGGCCGCCCTCACCTCGGTGGCCCTGCTGTCCCAGTCGGCCGACGCCACGCCCGCCGCCGACGGCGCTCCGAGCCTGGAGGAGGTCGAGAAGAAGGTCGACGCCCTGTACCGGCAGGCGGAGTCGGCGACGGAGAAGTACAACGCGGCCAAGGAGCGGACGGGCAAGCAGCGCAAGCGCGTCGACACCCTCCTCGACGACGTGGCCCGGCGCACCCAGAAGCTCAACGAGGCGCGCGAGGAGCTGGGTTCCTTCGCCGCCGCGCAGTACCGCACGGGCGCCTCCGCGCCGGACACGGCGACGTTCCTGCTCGCCGACTCGCCGCAGGACTACTTCGACCAGACGCAGCTGATGAGCCGTCTGACCACGCGGCAGAAGGGCGCGGTCGACGACTACGTCACCGAGCAGTCGGCGACCATGAAGAAGCGGCGGGAGGCCGCCCAGGGTCTTCAGACGCTCACCGAGACGCAGAGCGACCTGCACACGGCGAAGGCCACCGTGCAGCGGAAACTGTCCGACGCGCGCGCGGTGCTCTCGAGGCTGACCGCCGAGGAGAAGGCGCGGCTGGCGGCGATCGAGAAGGAGAAGCGGGAGAAGGCCGCCGAGGAGGCGGCCGAGCTGGCGAAGCGGCAGGCGGCGGCGGAGAAGGCGGCCCAGCGGCAGCCGGACACGTCGGCTTCCTCGTCGTCGGCGCCCTCGTCGTCGTCGGGCGCGTACTCCACGAAGGCCCAGAAGACGCTGGCGTTCGCCCGCGCGCAGATCGGCAAGCCGTACGTGTGGGGCGCGACGGGCCCCGACTCCTACGACTGCTCCGGTCTCACCCAGGCCGCGTGGAAGGCCGCGGGAGTCAGCCTCCCGCGCACCACCTACGACCAGGTGAACGCCGGCACCACGGTCTCCCTCGCCGCCGCGCAACCCGGTGACCTGGTCTTCTTCTACGACGACGTCACCCATGTGGGCATCTACATCGGCGACGGCATGATGATCCACGCGCCGAAGCCGGGCGCCTACGTGCGCGAGGAGTCCCTCTACTACGACGGCGAGTCGGCGATCCACAGCGTGGTCCGCCCGGCCTGACCGGACGGTACGGGCACGGGGGCGGGGCGGTACGCGCGCGTGCCGCCCCGCGCGGAGAGGGAGCGGCTACGCGCGCGTGCCGCCCCCGTACCGAGGAGGAGAGCGGTACGCGCGCGTGCCGCCCCCTCTCCGCGCGTTCCGCTCGTCACGTGCCGCCCGGCGCCGGGCGTGCGGGCCGCTGCCCTGCGCCCGCGCGTATTTCCGTACCCCCGCGTGCGCGCCCCACCGTCGCCGTGCCCCGGGCTCCTTAGCATCGGCGCATGTCCGCCCCCCACGGTCCCGTGTCCGGTGCCCCCGTCGGTCCACTCTCCCCGCGCGCCTGGTGGGCGCGGCGTCCGCCGGAGGCCGGGGCGGCGGTGCTGGCGACCGGGATGATCTCGGTGGGGCTTCAGCTGACCGGTCACGCGGTGCTGTCGTGGATCGCGCTGGCGCTCACCTGCGGGGCGTGGGTGGCGCTCGCGGCGGGGTTCGCCGTACGGCCGGCGCGGGAGCGCGCGCGGTGGACGGCGGAGGCGGGGACGCCGGGCGCGCTGACGGCCGTGGCGGCCACCGCCGTCCTCGGCACCCGCCTCTCCGGCCTGGGACGGCACCGCCTCGCCGAGGTCCTGCTGGCGCTGGCGGCGGCCTGCTGGCCGGTGCTGCTCGTCGGCGTCGTACGGCACTGGCGGCGGCGCGGGATGCCGGGCGCGGTGTTCCTGGGGTCCGTGGCGACGGAGACGCTGGCCGTGCTGGGCGCCACCCTCGCCCGCGCGGTGCCGGCGGCCTGGCTCGCGCACGCGGCGCTCGTGCTGTTCTGGCTCGGCCTGGTCCTCTACGGCTTCGCGCTGGCCGGTTTCGACCGGCGGCAGCTGCTGGAGGGCGCGGGCGACCAGTGGGTGGCGGGCGGCGCGCTCGCCGTCTCGGCACTGGCCGGTGCGCGCCTGCTCATCGCGGACGGCGGTCGCCTGTACCTGTGGAACGACGACGACCACGGCGTCCTGCGGGCGGTCACGGTGGCGCTGCTGGTGCTGTGCCTCGCCTGGTTCGTGGTGCTCGCCGTCGCGGAGGCCGTGCGCCCCAGGCCGCGCTACGACGTGCTCCGCTGGTCGACGGTGTTCCCGCTGGCGATGACGGCGGTGGCCGCGCTGGACGTCGCGACGGCGGTCGGCGTCCCGTGGCTCGGGGACCTCGGGCGGGTGCTGGTGTGGGTCGCGGTGGCGGCGTGGCTGACGGTCCTGGTGGGCGCGGTGCGTTCCCGCGCGGGTGACCGGGGCGGGGTCAGGTCCAGAGAACGGCGATGAAGATGTTGGCGGTGGTGAACAGGCCGACCAGGCCGAAGAGGTTCCTGTCGACCTTCTCGTCGTCGCGCTTGACATAGACCAGGCCGAGGACGACGACCAGCAGGGCCAGCTTCAGGCCGATCTTGATGTTGTTGACGGGGTGGTCGTCGGCCTGGTTGAGGCCGACCAGGACCGCTCCGGTGACCAGCATGGTCAGCGCGCCGTGCAGCATGGCGGGGACGAAGCGGGCGTCGCCGCGGCCCATCGCCTTCAGCTGGGTGAGGAAGCCGCCGAGCAGCGCGGCGATGCCGACGATGTGCAGGGCGACGAAGAGATGGATGAGTACGTCCATGGTCCGGAGCCTAATCAGGCCCTCGCACGGCCGGGACACCGCCCCTGGGCCCCCTCGGCGCACGCCCCCCGGGGCCTATCCCCGCCCGCCTGACGTCGGCCACCCGGTCACGCATATATGCGTTGCATAGCACTCTGTCACCGTCTCGCGAACCGGAATGGTCCGTTCGGTCAGCGCACCACGCGAACCGGCCCGTCTCGCCTCCGCGACCCGGTCAGTTCCGGTCCTCTCTCGAACTCCTTCTTTCAGTTCCGTACATCGCGTTACCGGCCTGTCACCTCCGGGCCTAGCGTCCTCCTCCAGGTGACCGGCTCCCCACCGCCGCCCCGACCAGGGACGGCAGTCGGACACCACCGCCGAGAAGAGTCCGGCGGCGGCCCGCTCCCCCTGTGCGGGCCGCCGCCGGACGCGTGAGCAGTCCCGGGCGGTCGGAGAAAGGACGGGCAGTCCACGTGGCAGCGCACCGCAAGCCCAGTCGGCGATCGGTCACCGGCGGCACCGCGAGGGCCGTGATCACGCTCGCCCTCGCGGGCGCGGCGACGGCGACCGCCTTCGACGGGACCGGCCACGCCGAACCGAACGCGACCCCGGCCCAGGTGCGGGCGAAGGTGGACCGGCTGTACCGGCAGGCGGAGCGCGCGACCGAGAAGTACAACGGCGCGAAGGAGACGGCGGACGCGGCCGAGAAGCGGCTGGGCGCGCTGCGCGACGAGGCCGCCCGCAAGACGGAGGACCTCAACACGGCCCGGGAGGCGCTCGGTTCGTACGCCGCGGCCCAGTACCGCGACGGCGGCCTCGACCCGACGCTCCAGCTCATGCTGTCGAGCAGCCCCGACCAGTATCTGAACGGCGCCGAGTTCGCGCAGTACGCGGGCGGCAGGCAGGCGGCGGCCGTGGGCGCCGTACGCGAGCAGCTGCGGGAGATCGAGCGGCTGCGCGGCCGGGCCCGGGTCGAGCTGGGGACGCTCAAGGCACGGCAGGCGGAGCTGAGAGCGCGGAAGAGGACGATCACCGGGAAGCTGGACGAGGCGCGGGCGCTGCTGTCCCGGCTCCCCGCCGACGACCGCGCGCTCGTCGGCGAGACCGGCGCCGGCCGCGCGTCCCGGTCGGCCGCCGCGACCCGCGCCGGCCTGGCGTCACCCGCGTCCGCGACGGCCGCGGCGCCCAACTCCCGTACCGCGGCGGCCGTCGCCTACGCCTACGCGAAGCTCGGCAGCCCCTATGTGTGGGGCGCGACGGGCCCGCACGCCTTCGACTGCTCGGGGCTCATCCAGGCGGCCTACCGCGCGGCCGGGGTGTCGCTGCCCCGCACGACGTACGCGCAGATCGACGCGGGCCGCCGGGTCTCCCGCTCCGCACTGCGCCCCGGTGACCTGGTGTTCTTCTACTCGGGCATCAGCCATGTGGGCATCTATGTGGGCAACGGGCAGATGATCCACGCTCCGAACCCGTCGGCGCCCGTCCGGCTCGCGCCGATCGACGAGATGCCGTTCGCGGGGGCGACGCGGGTGGTGTGAGCGGCGGGCCGGGGCGGGCGGTGTCAGACGAGCCGTCGGGCCGTCGCCCAGCGGGTCAGCTCGTGGCGGTTGGAGAGCTGGAGCTTGCGCAGCACCGCCGAGACATGCGACTCGACCGTCTTCACCGAGATGAACAGTTGTTTGGCGATCTCCTTGTAGGCGTAGCCGCGCGCGATGAGCCGCAGCACCTCGCGCTCGCGCTGGGTGAGGCGGTCGAGGTCCTCGTCGACCGGGGGCGCGTCCGTGGAGGCGAAGGCGTCCAGGACGAAGCCGGCCAGCCGGGGCGAGAACACGGCGTCGCCCTCCTGGACGCGGAAGACCGAGTCGATCAGGTCGGCGCCGGTGATCGTCTTGGTCACATAGCCCCGGGCACCGCCGCGGATCACGCCGATGACGTCCTCGGCGGCGTCCGACACGGAGAGCGCGAGGAAGCGCACGGGCCGCTCGGCGTCGGCCATCAACGGGGCGCAGCGGCGCAGCACTTCGACGCCGCCGCCGCCGGGCAGGTGGACGTCGAGGAGGACGACCTCGGGGCGGGTCGCGGTGATGACCGTGACCGCCTGGTCGACGTCGGCGGCCTCGCCGACGACCTCCACGCCCGTCTCGTCGGTCCGGCCGATCTCCGCCTGGACCCCGGTGCGGAACATCCGGTGGTCGTCGACGAGGACCACGCGCGCGTGCCGTCCGCCCGGACCTCCCCCGGTGCTCCGCGCGGGCTCGGCCGCTGACGGCGTGGTGTTCGCCTCGGTCGGGTCGCTCATGACGTCTCCGCCCTCTCCATCTCCAGCTCGACCTCCGTGCCGCCCCCCGGTACCGCGCGCAGCCGCGCGGTACCGCCGTTGCGCTCCATGCGGCCGATGATCGATTCTCTGACGCCCATGCGGTCGGCGGGTATCCCGTCGAGGTCGAACCCCGGGCCCCGGTCGCGCACCGACACGAAGACCTTCTTCCCCTCGACTTCGGCGTAGACCTGTACCGCGCCGCCCTCGCCACCGTACTTGGCCGCGTTGACCATCGCCTCGCGCGCGGCCTGCATCTGCGCCCCGATCCGCTCGTCGAGCGGGCAGTTGCCGACCACCACGACCTCGATGGGGACGCCGTGCTTGTCCTCCACCTCGGCCGCGTTGCCGCGGACCGCGTCGGCGAGGTCGGCCGGTTCGTCCGCCTCGTCCTTGCCGGTGCCCTCCGGTTTGTAGAGCCAGGTGCGCAGGTCGCGCTCCTGGGCGCGGGCGAGCCTGCGGACCTCGCCCGCGTTCTCCGCGTTGCGCTGGATCAGGGTGAGGGTGTGCAGCACGGAGTCGTGGACATGGGCGGCGACCTCGGCACGCTCCTGGGCGCGGATGCGCATCAGGCGTTCCTCGGAGAGGTCCTGCGTCATCCGGACGAGATAGGGGCCCGCCAGGAGCGTGATGCCCACCAGGACCGCGAGGGCGGCCTGCAGGACGGAGCCGAGGTGGGCGGCGGAGCCCTGGAGCACGAAGACGCCGCTGACGCCCGCGGTGACCAGCACCACGCCGGCCGCGGCCCGCAGCAGGCTGAGGGTGCGCTTGCGCCGGCCGACCTCGACCCAGCGGGCCCGCCGGGCATTGTCGGCCTGCCGCCAGACCAGGGCGACACCGGCGCCGACCAGCACCACCGGCCACAGATAGGCCTTGGCGCCGTTGCCCACGTTCACACTGCCGACGAAGACCATGGCCACGACGACCATGAGGAGCAGGGCGACGATCTGCCCCTTGTCGGGTCTGCGGGCGACGAGCCTGCGCCGTCCGTCGGCCGAGGTCTCGGTGCTGACCAGCGACAGGGACCGCTGCTCGCCGACCCCGCCGACGCCCAGCGGCACGAAGAACCAGAACGCGGCGTACAGCAGCGCGCCGAGGCCGTCGGCCATGAACAGCCCGACGAAGACCAGCCGCACCCACACCACGGGCAGCCCGAGGTGCCCGGCGAGCCCCCGCGCCACGCCACCCAGCCACCGTCCGTCGCTGCTGCGGTAGAGCTTGCGCGGCGACCGCTGTTCGGTGAGGGGCGCGAGGGGCGCTGCTGCGGCTTCCGGCATGCCACCGATGGTCACACGACACCGATGGCGGAGCATCAGGGTCGGCCCCCGATACTCCCCTGATCTTCGAAGCCCCCGCGGCCGCCCGCCGACGGCCCTCCGTGCCCGTCCCCCTCAGGGACGATCTCAGGGTTCCCCCAGGGTCATCCCGACTCCCGCGGGCCCTCGCTGCCCGTCACCATGGACCCATGACAGACCACGAGCGCGCCGCGACGGTACCGGGCCCGGGACCCGACACGCCGCAGGCCCCGGAGCCGCCCACCGGGCTCCGTCGCGACCAGCGGCACAAGGTGCTCGCGGGCGTCTGCTCAGGGCTGGGCCGCCAGTGCGACATGGACCCGGTCATCTTCCGCATCACCCTCGTGGTCCTCTCCGCGACCGGCGGCATCGGCCTGGTCTTCTACGGCTTCGCCTGGCTCCTCCTGCCCTACGACGACGAGGAGAAGAACGAGCTGCGCAAGCTCCTCACCGGCCGGGTGGACGGCCAGGCGCTCACCGCCGTGCTGTTCGCGCTGGTCGGCTGCGGGGTGTTCCTGTCGATGCTGGGCAACGGCGGAGTGCTGACGTTCGCGGTGATCCTCTCCCTGCTCCTGGCGGGCGCCGGCTACTGGTCGCACCAGCGCGGCACCCCCGACCCCGATCCGCTGGCCGTCCAGGCGGCCGCCGACGCCCCGCCGGAGGCCCAGGCCCCGCCGGTCCCCGGCGGCTACCCGTCCTGGTGGCGCGACCCGATCGTCAAGGACGGCAGGCACCACGGGCGCACCGGCTACCTGTGGGGCCCGCAGGACTCCAGGGACCGTGACATCGCGGCGGCGGTCGCCATCGGCCGGGACACCGTCTGGCGCGAGCGCGCCGAGCGGCAGCGGCCGGCCCCCAAGCCGCGCGGCCCGCGCTGGATCGGCGGCTGGGTCTTCCTCCTGGCGCTGGGCGCGGGCGCCGCCGGCACCCGGGCCACCTGGGACGGCCACCCGCTCACCACCAGCCTCCAGGCGGGGCTGGCCTGCGCCCTGGTGGTGTTCGGCCTGGGCATCGCGGTGAGCTGCCTGCTGGGCCGCACCGGCGCGGGGTCGATACTCCTGGCGGTGCTCACCGCCGCCCTGGTGGCCCTGGCGTCGACGCTGCCGAGAGACATCGACACCCACTGGATGCGCACCACCTGGCAGCCCGCGGCGACGGCCGACGTCCAGTCGCGCTACGAACTGGGCACGGGCGTCGGGACCTTGGACCTGAGCCGGCTGAGACTGGCCAAGGACCAGACGGTGACGTCGACGGCGTCGGTCGGCCTCGGGCAGCTGAGGATCATCGCCCCGAAGAACGCCACCCTGGAGCTGACCATCGACGTGGGCGCGGGGGACGTCCAGTTGCCCGGCGAGAACAGGAGGGACGTGGACGTGCAGCCGGCCAGACACCAGAGCGTGACCCTGACACCGGAGCACAG
Source organism: Streptomyces griseoviridis (assembly GCF_005222485.1). NCBI lineage: Bacteria > Bacillati > Actinomycetota > Actinomycetes > Kitasatosporales > Streptomycetaceae > Streptomyces > Streptomyces griseoviridis. Next base: position 5,395,112 of record NZ_CP029078.1, on the reverse strand, counting down.
CGTCGGCACGCTCGTCCTCGACCTGGAGGTCGGTCTCGGCCAGGCGGAGGTGACCCGTGCCACGTCATGAGTTCCAGCCCGGAAGACTGCTGGCGGGCCTGGCCTTCACCGCGACCGGAGTGGTGTACGCGGGGGACGCGGGCGGCCTCTGGGAGACGCCGTGGTTCGCGATCGTGCCGATGGTCGTGGGCGGCCTCTTCCTGGCGGGCGCGGCGGCGGTCGTCACCCGGGCGATACGCCACCGCACCCCGCGGCAGAACAGCCCCGACGACATATCTCCGGGTCCCTAGGGTGCTGCGCACGGGCGTTGGCGGCGCCGGTGGTCAACGCGCCAGGTCGCCGTCCCCTGGCTCCGGGTCGGCGGGCTTGTCCGGCATGGTGACGAAGCTGACGATGTGGCGCGTGCGGCCGTCGTCCGGGGTGTGGTGGGCGCGGCGGGCCACGGCGGCCTCGATCTCCTCCGACAGCTCCCTGAACTCGTCCTCGGTGAGCCAGACCGCCCCCTGCCGGTAGAGGACGCCCTCGCGGGCGGGTTCGGCGTCGGGGCGGGAGACGTAGCGGTCGAAGTCGGCCAGCAGCGCGCCGGTGAAGACGGTGAACGCCTGCCGGTGGTCGTCCTTGGTCATCGCGGCGCGGGCCTCGGTGTCGACGAGGGCCCTGTCCTGCCGCACCCGGTAGCCGCGTTCGACCGTGCCGCGCACGGGCCTCTCCCGCACGACTTCCAGGACGCCGGCCCGGGTGAGCACGGCGATGTGCCGGTACACCGTGGCCGGGGAGACGTCGGGCAGCCGGTCGCGGATCTGGGCCGTGGTCATCTCGTCCGCGCCGAAGATGATTTGCACAATGCGCAGCCTGACGGGGTGCAGGAGAAGCTTCGAAGTGGACACGACCCTATGTTCTCACACCTGATAACGTTCTCGAAGTTGAGATCAATGAGAGTGAGAGGCCGCACCTTGCCCGACACCGGCACTGAACCCGGCACCGCATCCGGCACCGAGACCGACGCACCATCCGGCACCGAGACCGACGCCGTGACCGACGCACCAGCCGGCACCGCGTCCGACAGCGACCTGACGGTCACCGCGGACGACGGAACCCCCCTGGCCGGCACGTTGACCCTGCCCGCCGCCCCGGGCCCGCACCCCGCCGTCCTGCTGCTGCACGGCTCGGGCCCCCTGGACCGCGACGGCAACACCGCCAAGCTCCCCATGGACCTCGGCGGGCCGGTCGCCGCCGTCCTCGCGGCCGCGGGGATCGCCACCCTGCGCTACGACCGACGCGGCACCGGCGCGACCCCCGGGGAGTGGCGGGCCACCGGCTTCACCACCCAGCGCGAGGACGCCGCCGCGGCGCTGCGCGCCCTGGCCGCCCACCCCGCCGTACGCTTTGACGCCGTCGGCGTCGTCGGACACAGCGAGGGCGCCGTGCACGCGATGGGCCTCGCCGCCCGTCAGCAGGAGGTGCGGGCGGTGGTCCTGCTGGCCGGTTACGCCCGCCTCGGCGAGGACGCCCTGCGCCGGCAGGCGCGCTCGATCGCCGCCGTCATGCCCGCTCCCGTACGCCTGCTGCGGCGTCCGCTGGGGGCCCTCGGCAACCGGGCCCTCGCCCGCGTCAAGAAGAGCCGCGCGGACACCCGCGTCGCCGGACTGCCGGTCAACGCCCGCTGGATGCGCGAGATGCTCGCCCACGACAGCCGTGACGACCTCCGGGCCGTCCAGGCGCCCGTCCTGGCCGTCACCGGCGACAAGGACCTCCAGGTCGATCCCGCCGACCTGGACGAGATCCGCCGGCTGGTGCCGGGCGCCACCGAGACCCACCGCGTCCCCGGCCTCAGCCACCTGCTGCGCCGTGACCCCGGGCGCCACACACTCGGCTCGTACCGTCGCCTGCTGCGCGAGCCGGTCGACGCGGACCTGCTCACCCTCGTCGCCACCTGGCTCAGCGACCGGCTGGTGACGGCCACCAAGGAGACGTCCGTCCACGGGGACGCCGTCGCCGACAGGCTTCGGTGACGAACCGGAGCCCCCGGACCGCCCGTCGCCCGCCCCCGGTACGCGTCCTAGTACCCCCCGGCACCCCCGCCGCGCCGTCGCCGCCCGATGAGGGCGTCCGCCGAGAAGACGGCCGCGCCGGCCAGTACCAGCGGGATCCAGGCCATCAGATAGATCAGGTCGTTGCCGTAGTAGTAGGGGCTGGTGGCCCAGCTGACGGTCAGCCAGAGGCTCAACGAGATCAGCGCCCCGCCGAGGGCCGCCAGTCGGGTCAGCAACCCGATCAGCGTCCCGATCCCGACCGCCAACTCACCGAAGGCGATGGCGTACCCGAAGCCGACAGGGCTCTTGAGCGCCAGGTCGACCAGCGCGGGGATCGCCGCCGAGTCCCGCACGGCCCGCATGGTCTCGCCGATGGACCCGCCGCCGGAACTCTGGAGGAAGGCGCTGTCCGTCAGCTTGTCGAGCCCGGCGTAGACGAAGGTGACCCCGAGGAAGATCCGCAGCGGGAGCAGGGCGTACCGAGCGGCGCTCTCCCGCACGCCACCGCGCCCGCCCTCCGGGTACGGGCTGTGCGTATCCGTACGAAGGCCATGCGTCATAACAGCCGCCTCTCACCCGCGGTACCGGCCCCCGTCAGACCATACGGACAGAGCGAACGCCACGTTCACACCGCACGAGGATTGGCCGAACCCCCACCCCGCGGGGCGGGTTGCCACCCGCGCCCGGCGGCCCGCGGCCCCCGCGCCCGGCCGTCTCAGTCGGTGACGTCGATGGCGTACCCCTGGGTCTCCACCCCCGCCGCCGTGACGACCTGGACCTCGACCCGGCCCGCCTCGACGTCCACCGGCACCGGCACGGTCAGCACCGCGTCCGTCGGGTTGCTGAATCCGCCCGCCACCGGCACCAGCGGCACCCGTACGTTCACCGCGCCGATCCGCACCACCATCCGCGCCAGCCGATCCGCCCCCTGCGCGCCGGCGGGCACGAACCCGGCGCCCCGGATCTCGATGTCGTCCCCGGTCCTGATCGGCCCGTCGAGATCACCGGCCTCACGGGAGCGCACCACGGACAGGATCACCGGCCGCCCGCCCTCCGCGTACTTCCCGGCGACGTACGTCGCCGCGGAGACCAGCACCACCACGGCGAGTCCCCAGGGCAGATCGGGCAGTTGGTCGGGCCGCCGGGCCAGCCGCACCGCCGCGAAGACGAGCGCGACCGCGCCGATCACGACGTACTGGATGTCGGCGAACGTGCCCCGACCCGAGTCGTCCGTCAGCAGGTCGGCCGCCCGCGGCCGGTCGGCGCGCACCTTCTGCAACCGCTGCGTCAGCACCCGCAGCCCGACCACCCGCCGCATCAGCACGGCGATCCCGCACACCACGGCGAGCACGGTGACGACCCCGGCCCCGCGGGCGAGATCGAGCCCGGCGATCAGGGCGTCCCGCTCGTCGTGGTCGGAGGCGGCGGCCAGCCGTCCGACGAGCACCAGCACCGCGTAGGCGACGAACAGCACCCACACCGCGGCGACGGCACGCGAGGTGGAGAGCCGGTTGTCCTCACCGATGACGGGGGCGAGCGCGCCGCCCTTGCCCCGGTGGAACCACGACGCGGCGGTGAGCGCGCCGCCCACCACGAGGGCGGCGAGCAGCCCGCCGGTCCGCGCGCTGCTCCACCCGGCGCCGATCGCCGTCAACGCCTGCGCCAGCAGCAGCACCACGACCGAGCCCCACACCACGCACACGGTGCGCGCCCAGAGCCCGGCGAGCCAGGCGCCGCCCTCGGCCCGGCCCCGTTCGGCGACGAGCCCGGCGGACTGGGTGAGTTCCTCGGAGACCCACTGGCGGGAGGCGAACGCGGAGTGGGCGACCCCGGCGGGCAGCCCCCGCCCGGCGGCGAACTCGTCGCGCAGGGAGAGGAATTCGGCCACGGCCCGCCGATGCCCCTCCCTCGCCCCGTGCGGGCAGCCTCCGCAGGTGCATCCCCCCAAGTGCGCGAGGTTCCCCCGCACGTCAGACGTCCCGGCCGCGCCGCTCACCGAACTGTCCCCCATTCCCCCACCCTCTCCGCTCACAACTCCCCCGCGCTGAAAGCGAATTGTGCCCTAGAACGGGCCCCTCCCGTCCCACCCGTCCACCGGGCCGGGTGAGGGCGGGCCCCCTGTGTTGACCCGGCTGCGAGAATTCCCCCATGACCGAGATCATCCAGCGGGACGGGACCTGGGTCTTCGACGGCGCGACGGTCAGGATCACGCCGGGCCTGCACCGTTCCGTGCCGCTGTTCCGGCAGACGTACGGGGAGGTCTCGGTGCCCCTGGTCGCGGTGGCGGGGGTGGCCTTCGAGCCCGAACGCAGGCGCGGCAGGCTCAGGTTGCGGCTGCGTGAGGGCGCCGATCCGCTGCTCCAGGCGACGGGCGGACGGCTGCCCGAGGCGGCGGACCCGTACCGGCTCGCGGTGGACGCGGACCGTTCGGGGGCGGCGGAGTACCTCGCCGAGGAGATCCGTCAGGCGCTGCTGCTCGAACAGGTCCCCGCGGCACCGGCGGACGCGTATCTGCTGCCGGGGCCCATGGTGCCGGTGTCGGTGCGGACGTCGGAGGGCACGGTGTCCTTCGACGGCCTGCGGGTGCGGATCGACTGGTCGGACACGTCGGACCGGCAGCGGCGGGCGACGGGCCCGCGGGTGCTGGCGCTCGACGACCTGGTCCAGGTCGAGTGGCTGCCCAACGTGAGCTACGAGACCGGCTTCCTTCGGTTCGTGACGAGGGGGTCGGCGCCGTCGGGACCGCCGTCGGAGAAGGACCAGGACACGCTGCCGCTGTGGGGCAGCGCGCGCAAGGACCTGCTGACGGCGCTGGTGGCGGCGGCGGTGACGGCGCGGCTGCCGCACCCGTCGGCGAGGACGCGGCGGCCGGAGGCCACCGGTACCGACCGGCATGACGTACTGCTGCGCAGACTCCGGGAGTTGGGGGAGCTGCACCGGGCCGGGGTCCTCACCGACGAGGAGTTCACCACGACGAAGGCGGCGATCCTGAGGGACTTCTGAACCGCTCGTCCGCGCGGCCGTCCGCCGGAACCGCGTCTCCCCGCGCCCCTCCTTCCACCGGAACCGGACCTCCCCCGCGCCCCTCCTCCCGCCGCCGACGGCCGGCTCCCTCTCCGTCAGGACAGCAGATCGGGCTCGCTGCGGCTGACGTCCTGCCAGACCGGCTGGTAGTTGATCCACGCGACCAGGTCCCCGCCGAGCTGCTCCCGGGTCGCGGCGGCCAGCTTGTGGTCGATGAGCAGGGGCCGTCCGGCGGCCTTGGCGGTCAGCTGGACCTGCGCGGAGCGCTCCATGGACAGGAACCACCAGGCAGCCGCGTCGACGGAGTCGCCGACCGTGAGGAGCCCGTGGTTGCGCAGCACGAGCGCCTTGCGGGAGCCGAGCGCCCCGGCGATCCGCCGCCCTTCGTCGGCGTCGACGGCGACGCCGGTGTACGCGTCGTACAGGGCGTGGTCCTCGTAGAAGGCGCAGCTCTCCTGGGTGATGGGGTCGAGCAGCTCGCCGAGGGCGGAGAGCGCGCGCCCGTGCACGGAGTGGCAGTGGGCGACGGCGACGACGTCGTGCCGGGCGGCGTGCACCTGGGCGTGCACGGTGAACGCGGCCTGGTTGACGTGGTAGCGGCCCTCGATGACCTGCCCGTCGGAGTTGGCGAGCACCAGGTCGCTCACGGTGACGTGCTTGAACGGCATGCCGAAGGGGTTGACCCAGAAGCAGTTGCTGTACTCGGGGTCGCGTGCGGTGATGTGTCCTGAGACACCGTCCTCGAAGCCGAGCCGGCCGAAGATCCGCAGCGCGCCCGCGAGCCGTTCCTTGCGGTGTCGCCGCTCGTCGTCGAGCGATTCGTGCATCGGCGGCATCGCGAACTGCAACCGGTCCGTGGGGAGCGGCAGCGGTGGGGTCGGCCCGTGCATGTGGTCCTCCGGCACTGGGGGTGCTCTACGGGGCGGAAATTACCGTCGGTCAGCGCAGCAGAACAGGCTTGTGATGTAAAGATGACGCACGCGGCTGATTCACGACAGAGGATGTCGGGTTTCCCGGCGAGACTCGCGGCATGACATGGAACTGGACGGCCTTCGCCGTCGCCGCGCCGGAGCTGGCGGCCACCGCCGAGGCCCGGTTCGCGGCGTACCCGCACCACGTCCTGGCGACCGTGCGCCGGGACGGCTCCCCGCGCACCAGCGGGCTCGAGGTCCGCTTCGTGGGCGGTGACCTGTGGTTCGGCATGATGCCGGACTCCCTCAAGGCCCGTGACCTGCGCCGGGACCCGCGGTTCGCGGTGCAGGCGAACCCGGGTGACGGCACCGGGATGGGCGGCGGTGACGTCCGGGTGGCGGGGCGGGCGTACGAGGTGGTGGACCCGGTGGTGAAGGGGGCGTACCGGGCAGAGGTGGAACCGCCTGAGCCGTTCCACCTCTTCCGCACCGAGCTGACGGAGGTCGTCCGTACCTGGGTGGAGGAGGAGACCTACCTGGTCACGCGGGTGTGGCAGCCGGGGCGGCCGGTGCGCACGCTGCGCAGGAGGTAGGGCCTACTCCCACTCGATGGTGCCCGGCGGCTTCGAGGTGACGTCGAGGACGACCCGGTTGACGTCGCGGACCTCGTTGGTGATGCGGGTGGAGATCTTGCCGAGGACCTCGTACGGCAGCCGTGACCAGTCGGCGGTCATGGCGTCCTCGGAGGAGACCGGGCGCAGCACGATGGGGTGGCCGTAGGTGCGGCCGTCGCCCTGGACACCGACGCTGCGGACGTCGGCGAGCAGCACCACGGGGCACTGCCAGATGTCGCGGTCGAGGCCGGCCGCGGTCAGCTCCTCGCGGGCGATGGCGTCGGCCTCGCGCAGCAGGTCGAGGCGTTCCCTGGTGACCTCGCCGACGATCCGGATGCCGAGGCCGGGGCCGGGGAAGGGCTGGCGCTGGACGATCTCGTCGGGCAGGCCGAGCTGGGCGCCGACCGCCCGCACCTCGTCCTTGAACAGCTGGCGCAGCGGCTCGACCAGCTCGAACTCGATGTCGTCGGGCAGCCCGCCGACGTTGTGGTGGGACTTGATGTTGGCGGTGCCGGTGCCGCCGCCGGACTCGACGACGTCCGGGTAGAGGGTGCCCTGGACGAGGAAGGCGACCTCGGGGCCGTCCTCGCGCAGGATCTCCAGCTGGGCCTGCTCGAAGACGCGGATGAACTCACGGCCGATGATCTTGCGCTTGGTCTCCGGGTCGGAGACGCCGGCCAGGGCGCCGAGGAAGCGCTCGGAGGCGTCGACGACCTTGAGGTTGGCGCCGGTCGCGGCGACGAAGTCCTTCTCGACCTGCTCGGTCTCGCCCTTGCGCATCAGGCCGTGGTCGACGTAGACGCAGGTCAGCTGGGAGCCGATGGCCTTCTGGACGAGGGCTGCGGCGACGGCGGAGTCCACGCCGCCGGAGAGGCCGCAGATGGCGCGCTTGTCGCCGACCTGGGCGCGGATCGCGGCGACCTGCTCCTCGATCACGTTGCCCGTGGTCCAGCTGGGGGTGATGCCCGCGCCCCGGTACAGGAAGTGTTCGAGGACCTGCTGGCCGTGCGTGGAGTGCATGACCTCGGGGTGGTACTGGACCCCGTACAGCTTCTTCTCGTCGTTCTCGAAGGCGGCGACCGGGACGACGTCGGTGGAGGCGGTGACGGTGAAGCCCTCGGGCGCCGCGGAGCAGGCGTCGCCGTGCGACATCCACACCGGCTGCTCGACGGGGGTGCCCTCGAACAGGGTGGAGTCGGCCTGGGAGACGGTCAGCGGGGTGCGGCCGTACTCGCGGGCGCCGTTGTCGTCGACCGTGCCGCCGAGGGTCGTCGCCATCAGCTGGAAGCCGTAGCACATGCCGAAGACGGGGACGCCCGCGTCGAAGATCGCGCGGTCCAGGCTGGGGGCGCCTTCCGCGTAGACCGAGGACGGGCCGCCGGAGAGGATGATCGCCGCCGGGTTCTTGGCGAGCATCTCCGCGACCGGCATGGTGCTGGGCACGATCTCGCTGTAGACCCGGGCCTCACGGACGCGACGGGCGATGAGCTGGGCGTACTGCGCGCCGAAGTCGACGACCAGGACGGTGTCGGGGGCGGCGGCAGTAGGGGTCGCTGGTGACACGGGAGCCTTCCGGCGGTGGGGCGGGGGTCTGTGTGTACCCCGATTCTACCGAGGCGGTCGGACATCGGGCTCCCGTGGCATACTGACCGCGTGCTCACGCAGACGACCTTCCTCTTTACCTATGGCATCCGGCCCGCCGGCTGCCATGGTCGTCCTGCTTGAGCTGAACGCCGAGCGACTTCCCAGGCGCCCCGGGCCGACAAGGCCCGGGGCGTCTGTCGTTCTCCGGGTCACTCGTCCCGGGGCTCCCTGTCAGCCGTCCCGCCCTCACGACACAGGAGCCCCGACATGACCCTCACCACAGCGGAGAAGACCGGCGCCCGCACCCCCGAGGCCGCCGATGTGATCACCGGCGCCCGGGAGCGCGTCGACGCCCTCGACGACCGGATCATCGGGCTGATCCAGGAGCGGATGGCGGTCTCGGCCGTGATCCAGGACGCGCGGATCGCCTCCGGTGGCCGGCGGGTCAGCCTGTCCCGCGAGATGGAGGTGCTCGGCCACTACAGCGACGCCCTCGGCAGGCCGGGCACCCCGCTCGCGATGACGCTGCTCGAGCTGTGCCGGGGTCGTATCTGAGTTCGGGCGCCGTCTCACCCGTACGGCGCGTGACCGCCTCGGGAACCGCTTCGTTGGTCCCGTTGTCCGTGCCATCCAGGGGCGGCCCGAAAGATCCACGCGTGGCTCGCTGGGGCGATGAGACACATGGAACGTGCCGTGTGTCGTGGGACCTCGCTCCAGGGTTGTGACCGGACGGCAGGGGACAGCAGCCCGGTCACTCAAGAGAACGGCCGGTTCCGGGGACGCCCGGGGCCGGCCGCCGGAACTCCACCCGCGCGCGACCCCGGGCCGGACCGCCGCGGAGGCCGGACCCCTCGGACACGACGCGTCCTGAGCCCCATGTCCCGTCCCGCCGCGTCGTGCCGATGTGACACCCCTCCGTACCGTCGAAGGCCCGTGGCCGCCGTCCGCACAGCGGCGCGGAACTCTCGGCCGGTTCATCCGGTTCATCCGGTTCATCCGTTCGACCCGAACAAGCGGCGCAACCCCCCGGCGCCGCTTCCCCCTGGCACCGGCGTTGCCCTGACGCCGGTGCCGACGCAGAGGGGCCCCGCGGCGCACGTCCCGCGGGGCCCCTCTCCCGTCCCCCGGTTCAGGTGCGGCTGAGGGTGCCGCAGGCGTGGCCGTCCTTGCCGATCTCGCGGCTGCGGTCGTAGGGGTCGATCGCCCGGCCGCTCGGGGTGGCGCCCGCCGGACTTCCGTTCCGGGACGGGAACTCGGGGTGCAGATAGCCGTCGTGGACGTCGCAGGTCGAGTTGCCCGCATCCTCGTCGTAGCGGAGCAGGGTGAGCAGGCCGGGGGTGGCCCGGTAGCGCTCGGGGTCGGGGAACTCGGCTTCGATGACGCGGCGGACGATGGTGCGGGTGACCTCGGTGGAGCCGTCGGAGCGGACCACCGGGTAGACGAAGGTGTAGTCGGCGCGCACCCGGACGCCCCCGAACTCGCCCTTGCCTACGGTGGTCCGGCCGCGGGTCTTGATGACGTCGCCGACCAGCCGCACCTCGTCGGGGTCGAAGCGGCTGATGAGGGAGACCGGGTCGTGGGCCTCGCTGGGTGAACGCAGCCCGGCCTTCAGGCCGTCGAGGAGATCCGGCTGCTCGGGGTCGAGCACGGAGAGCGCGGCCTTCGGGTGGCCGCCCGCCACCACCGCGGGGTTCAGGTTGGCGTCGACGAGCAGCTTCCTGGTCTGTTCCAGGGCGAGTTGGACCGTCTCGGCGGGGACGTCGCCGACGGCGGTGGCCTTCGGCAGGACGATGCCGGCCGCGCCGTCGGCCCAGCGCCGTGCCGGTGATCCGGCGAACGGGCGGTCCAGGGTGGGGAGTTCGAGGGACTCCGGGCCGGGCGCGGCGGTCGGGGCGGCGGTCTCGGCGGGCAGTTCGGCGGCGGCCTCGGTCCCGCCGCCTGCTCCGAAGGGGTCGCCGGGGATCAGCGACGGCCTCATCGCGACGACGGCCACGACGAGGGCGAGCGGCACGCCGAGGAGCGTCCACCGCCTGCGGCGGCGGGTGGCCCGTCTGTCCGGTTCCCACCGGTCGGGCCCGGTCCGCCGGCCCTCGGGCCGCGTCGCCTGGCCCGACTTCAGGCGCGCGGCGACCTCGCGGGCGCGTGCGGAGGGCTCCTTGGGCACGGAGGCGCCGCTGCCCTGTTCGCTGTCGCGGACGAACCGCTCCCACTCCTCGTCGGGTATCGAGGACGTGGGTTCGTCCTCCGGTGACCGTTCAAACCGTCTGTCAGACATGCCGCTCTCCCCCTGGGACCGCTGGACCGACCGTGAGGATAACCATGCTCATGGCGACTTCGGCGCGGCGGTCGCCGAGTGGCCGCCGGGCGGGAACGCGGGGGCCGCCGGACGGCATGTGTGCAGGTGCGACGCACGTCACATAGAGGTTCTGTGAAGGTGAGGGCAACCCTTCACAGGTTCGGACGGTCACACCACTGAGATCAACAGTTGTCACCAGCCACAGCACGTGGCACCGAAAGCCCGGGGGGCTTCATGAGAATCCGTCGTGCCATGGGAGTGGCCGCCGCCACCGCCGTCATCGCACCGCTGGCCCTGCTGTCCGCGCCGGCCGCCTTCGCGGACGACGACCCGTCGCAGTCGCCGTCGCCCACGGTCAGCGAGTCCGTGTCCGAGGAGCCGACGGAGGTCCCCACCACCGACCCGGCCTCGCCGTCCGCGTCCGAGACCGGGCTGCCGAGCGAGTCGCCCGCCCCCAGCGACTCGGTGACCTCGTCGCCGTCCGCCAGCGCCTCGCCGAGCGAGTCGACCGGACCCGGGCCGTCGGAGTCCCCCGAGCCGACCTCGCCCGACGTCCCCTTCTGCGAGGACATCGACGAGGACTTCTCGGGTGCCAGGGTGTCCGCGGACATCAAGGGGCTGCCCGGCAAGATCGTCGCGGGTGACGGTTTCCACGCCTTCGAGCTGTTCGTCACCAACGAGTCCGAGACCACCGTCGACGGCGTCGCGTTCTACGCCGAGATCGAGAACTACGAGCTGGACGAGGCGAAGTTCCTCAGCCCGTACGTCGACCTGGAGTTCAAGAACCCGCAGTCCGGTTCGTGGGAGCGGATCGGCAACGACGAGTGGTCCGGCGACTACTTCTTCTACGTCGACAAGCTGAAGTCGGGTGCCACCAAGTCCGTCAGCCTGCGGGTCGCCATCGACGCCAAGGCCCCGGCCGGTGACGCCTACTCCTTCGGCTCCGGCGCCTACCTCGACAAGGTCGACGGACAGGATTGCATCGCCGAGGGCTGGGCGCAGTACGACTTCGAGGTGCTGAAGTCCGGTGCCGCCAACCCCGAGCCGGGCACCGCGACCCCGGACGACGGCGGTGACAAGGGCTCGGTGAAGCGGCCGCAGGGTGACGTCTCCGCGCTGCCGACCGGCAGCCTCGCCGAGACCGGCGCCGGTTCCGCGCTGCCGATGATCGGCCTGCTGGGCGGCGTCGCGGTGGTCGCCGGTGCCGGCGCGGTCCTCACCGTGCGGCGCCGCAAGGGCTCGGCCGTCGCGTAACGCGCCCGGCGGGAGATGACCGCCACCCGGGAGAAGGACCCGCGTTCGGAGGGGAACGCGGGTCCTTCTCTCTGTCACTGTCGCCGGGAGCCGGTCACTTCTTCGGCGGGACCGCCGGTATCCCGAGGAACGGCAGCCGCAGCGCGCCGAACGCCTCCGCCGGGACCACCGGCGCGGCGGGCTTGACCGGGGCGAGGCGCCGGTACTGCTCGCCCTGCGCGGGACGCGGGTCGGGCTCGCCCTTGTTGGGCCAGTACGACATCGCCCGCTCGGCCTGCGCGGTGATGGTCAGGGACGGGTTGACGCCCAGGTTGGCGGAGACCGCGGAGCCGTCCACGACGGAGATCCCGGGGTGGCCGTAGAGCCGGTGGTAGGGGTCGATGACCCCGCTCTCGCGGGACGCGCCGATCGGGCAGCCGCCGAGGAAGTGCGCGGTGAGCGGGGTGCCCATCAGTTCGCCGACGTTGGAGCCCGCGAAGCCGTTGATCTCGGCGGCTATCGCGGCGGCGCCCTCCGAAGCGGCCCTGATCTGCTTGGGGTTGGGGGCGCCGTGGCCCTGCCGGGCGGTGAGCAGCCCCTTGCCGACGCCGTCCGGTTTCAGGTACGTCGTCAGGGAGTTGTCCAGGGACTGCATGACCAGGCCGATGATGGTCCGCTCCGACCAGCGCCGGTTGGAGAGCGAACGCAGCACCAGCAGAGGGTGCCTGACGGACTCGCGCAGCCAGGCGAGCACCCTCGACGAGCCCTCGACATAGGGGACTTGGAGGATGGAGAGGCCGCCCATCGAGTTGGAGCCCTTGCCGTAGCGGACCGGTTCGATGTGGGTGTCGGCGTCCGGGTGGATCGACGAGGTGATGGCGACGCCGCGGGTGAAGTCGACCTTGGCCTGTCCGGTCGCCCTGCGGTAGCGCCGGTCGTCGGTCTGCGCGCCGACCAGCGCCTCCGAGTTGGTGCGGGTCAGTTCGCCCAACTTGTTGGAGAGGTAAGGCAGTTGGCCGCCCGCTTTCATGCGGTGCAGCAGGGTCTGGGTGCCGTAGGTGCCGGCCGCGAGGACCACCCGGCGGGCGGTGAGGGTGCGGCCCCTCGCCCTGCGGCGGCCGTCGGTGGGCAGGGTGGCGACGGCGTACCCGCCCCGCGAGTCGTCGGTGACCGAGACCACCGTCGTCATGGGGTGGACGACCGCGCCCGCCTTCTCGGCGAGGTGCAGGTAGTTCTCGTTGAGGGTGTTCTTCGCGCCGTGCCGGCAGCCGGTCATGCACTCGCCGCACTCGGTGCACGCCGTGCGGTCGGGTCCCGCGCCGCCGAAGTACGGGTCGGGGACCCGCTCGCCCGGACGCACCCCGGGTGAGCCGCCGGCGTCCTGGCCGTCGCCGAAGAAGACGCCGACCGGCGCCATGTGGAAGGTGTCGCCGACGCCCATCCGCTGGGCGGCGGCCTTCAGATGGACGTCGGAGGGGGTCATCGTCGGGTTGAGCCGGACGCCGAGCATCCGCCGCGCCTGGTCGTAGTACGGCGTCAACTCCGCGTGCCAGTCGGTGATGTCGCGCCACTGCGGGTCGTCGAAGAACGGCTTCGGCGGCTCGTAGAGGGTGTTGGCGTAGTTGAGGGAACCACCGCCGACGCCCGCGCCGGCCAGCACCATGACGTTGCCCAGCAGATGGATGCGCTGGATGCCGTACATGCCGAGCTTCGGCGCCCAGAGGTAGTTCCTCAGGTCCCAGGAGTTCTTCGGCAGCGACTCCCGGGTGAAGCGGCGGCCGGCCTCCAGGACACCGACGCGGTAGCCCTTCTCCGTCAGGCGCAGCGCGGTCACGCTGCCGCCGAAGCCCGAGCCGACGACGATGACGTCGTAGTCGTAGGTGTCCTTGGGCACGTGTGCTCCTCGTCGAGTGTCCGTGCGGACGGTCGGTGGGCGCGGGCGGGTCACCGCGCCCCGGGGCGTGGCTACTTGAAGCGCAGGGCCTTCATCACCCGCAGGGAGCGGCTCATGAACCGCGCGTACTGCTCGTCGTCCATGCCGAGCGACGGCGCCATCGGCAGCAGCCGCTGCTGGGCGACCGTCTGGGCCTCGGTGTACTTGAGGATGCCCTCGGAGCCGTGCCGCCGGCCGAGGCCGGAGTCCTTCATGCCGCCCATCGGGGACTGGACGCTGCCGTAGGCGGGCGCGTAGCCCTCGTTGACGTTGACCGTGCCGGTGCGCAGCCGGGCCGCGACGGCGGCACCGCGCCGGGCGTTCTTCGTCCACACAGATGAATTGAGTCCGTACGGCGTGGAGTTGGCGTGCTCGACGGCCTCGTCCTCGGTGCCGAAGCGGTAGATCGAGACGACCGGTCCGAAGGTCTCCTCGGTGCAGACGGCCATCGCGTCCTCGACGCCGTCGAGGATGGTCGGCTCGAAGAAGTACGGGCCGATGTCCGGGCGGGCCATCCCGCCGGTGACGACCGTGGCGCCCTTCGCGACGGCCTCCTCGACGTGCCGGGTGACGGTCTCCAGTTGGCGTGCGCCGACCAGCGAGCCCATGTCGGCGCCGTAGGCGAGGGAGCGGCCGAGGCGCATCGCCCGGGTGCGGGCGGCGAAGCGGTCGAGGAAGGCGTCCGCGACCGCCTCGTGGACGTACAACCGCTCGATGGAGATGCAGAGTTGACCGGCGGAGGAGAAGCAGGCCCGGACCGCGCCGGCCGCCGCCTTCTCGATGTCGGCGTCCTCGAGGACCACCATGGCGTTCTTGCCGCCGAGTTCGAGGGAGACGCCGACCAGCCGGGCCGCCGCGCCCTGTGCGACCTCGCGGCCGGTGCGGGTGGAGCCGGTGAACGAGACGTAGTCGGCGTGCCTGACCACCTCGGGTCCGACGACGGGTCCGGCGCCGAGGACGACCTGGAAGACGTCGGCGGGCAGCCCCGCCTCGATGAGCAGGTCGCGCGCCCACAGGGCGGTCAGGCAGGTCTCGGTGTCGGGCTTCATGACGACCGCGTTGCCCGCGACGAACGCCGGGAGCGCGTCGCCGACGGACAGCTCCAGCGGGTAGTTCCAGGGCGCGATCTGGCCGACGACCCCGCGCGGGTGGCGCAGCTCGGTGACCTTGGTGAGGGCCGGGATCGCGCCGGTGTGCCGCTTGGGCCGCAGATAGGCGGGCGCCTTGCGGCCGTAGTGGCGGGCCGCGACGGCGACGGCCTGGACCTCCTCGTGGGCGTGCAGCCGGGCCTTGCCGGTCTCCAGCTGGATGAGGTCGAGGACCTCGGCCTGGCGGGCGAGGACCAGATCGTGGAACCGCAGCAGGACGGCCGCGCGCCGGGCCACCGGGGTGCGCTCCCAGACGGACTGCGCCCGGCGGGCCGCCTCGAAGGCGCGCTCGACGTCCTCGGGCGTCGACTCCGGCAGGTCGGCGAGCTTCTCCCCGGTGAAGGGGGTGTGGTTGGCGGTCCGCCCGGAGCCGACCACGCCCTTGGTGAGCTGGGCGATCAGCTCGGGGGTGACCACGTCGGCGGCGGTGCGGGCGCCCTCGGGTGCGGGGGCGAGGGGGTTGGTGCCGGTCAGTTCCGGGGCCTGCGAGTCCGTCATGACGGGCAGGTTATGCCGGGACGGAGGCTTTGGGTACCCGTCGGTAACGCGGCTTCACCGACCGCTCACACGCCGCCAGTGGCCACTGGCAACGAACCCCCTGATCAGCGCGTTGTCCGGGGGCCGCGGACCCTGGACAACCGATCTGTCACGAACCGAAAAAGAAAGAGCGAAAGAAAAAAGGAACACATTCTTTCATTATCGGTAAATGGCGGGGTGAATATCGGCCGCGTGATACGTTCGCGATTCCCCGCGATCATCTGGAGAGCGCGACCATGCCCGGCCCCACCGTTTCGGTGATTATCGCCGCGTACAACGCGATGCCTTATCTGACGCGTTGTGTCACCTCCGTGGCCGAACAGACCATCGGCCGGGAAACGCTTGAGGTCATCGTCGTGGACGACGGTTCGACCGACGGCACCGCCGCCGAACTGGAACGGCTGAACGCCCTCTATCCGGATCTCCTGCGGATCTTCAGGCAACCGAACTCGGGCGGCCCGTCCGCCCCCCGCAACCTCGGCCTCGACCACGCGCGCGGCCGGTTCGTCTTCTTCCTCGACGCCGACGACCACCTCGGCCCCGAGGCCCTGGAACGCATGGTCCACGCCGCCGAACGCAATTCCACCGACATTGTCCTCGGCCGGACGGTCGGCGTCGGCGGACGCGGCGCCCCCGCATCGATGTACGACAGGAACCAGCCCCGCACCGACGTCTTCTCGTCCCGCGTGTGGTGGACCCTCAATCCGATGAAACTGTTCCGCCGCGCATTGCTGGAGGAACACGCCCTGCGCTTCCCGACCGATCTGCCGATCGGCGAGGACCAGGTGTTCGTCGGCGCCGCCTATCTGCACGCCGACGGCATCTCCGTCGTCGCCGACTACGACTGCCTCTTCTGGGTGCTGCGCGCCGACGGCGGCAACATCACCCGCCGGATGAAGGGCTCCGAGCTGCGGGTACGGTTCCTGCCGCGCGTCGTCGACCTGCTCCTCGAACACGTCCCGGCGGGCCCCGGACGCGACCACCTCGCCCACCGGCACCTCACCGTCGACGTCCGGAACATCGTCGTCGGGCAGCTGGTCCACGAACCGCGCGCCACCCAGCAGAAGATGCTCGCCCAACTCGCCGACGCCATCGCGCCCTTGCTGCACGAGGGCATGGACCAGCGGCTCTCCGCGATGGCCCGGCTGCGCCTGCACCTGGTGCGCCACCGCATGCTCGACGAACTGATCGCCCTCGTCGCCTTCGAACGGGACCTCGAAGAGAGCGGCGCCGCCACCCCGCTCCTCGTCGAGAACGGCCGCGCCTACGCCCGCTACCCCTTCCTGCGCGACCCCGCCCGTCCGGTCCCCGACCACTGCTACGACGTCACCGACCGGTTGGCCGTCCGCCACCACGTCAGCCGCGCCGAACTCAGCGGCCCCACCCTCCACTTGGCCGGGCACGCCCATCTGCACCGGGTCCCCACCCATGACGTCGGCACCGAACTGGTGCTGCGGGAGCGGGACTCGGGGGTGGAGCACCGGCTGCCGGTCACCCACACCGCGACCCCCGGGCTCGGCGCCGACGAGGACCAGGGCCGATTCGCCTACGAGCGGGCCGGGTTCACCGCCCGCGTCGACATCGCCACCGCGGCCGGCGGCGCGCCCCTCGGCGACGGCCTGTGGGACGTGTCCCTCGCGGTCGGCGCCCAGGGCCTCAGCCGGGAGACCCGGATCGGCCGGGTCCGCGCGGGCGAGGTGTCCGGCGCCACCCGCACCCACGTCGTCACCGCCGACGGCGGCCTGCGCGCCGTCACCCTCTACACCACGAGGCCGCACGGCAACTTCACCCTCGACCTGGGCGAACGCAAACACACCGTGCTCTCCCACCTCACCGTCGACGGCATCCGCTGGGCCGCAGGCGCGCCCGTCCCCGAGCTGGAGATCAACGGGCTGTGCACGCTGGCCGGGTATCCCGAGGGCGCCCTGCGGGTGGTCCTCGACGACGGCCGGGGCGCCACCGCCGCCTTCGCCGCCCGGCGCGACGGTGACGTCGGGTTCGTCGTTCGCGTTCCCGTCACCGGACTGGCGGCCGGGGTGTGGGGCGGCGAACTGCGGCTCGGCGGCTGGGCGTTGCCGCTGCCGCCGCTGCCCGCGGGGCTGCCGCCCGCCCGCTGGCGCCGGCACGGCCTGCCCCGGTACGCGAAACCGGCGCCGGGCGGCGCGGGCCGGCGGCGGTTCGCGCTGCGGGTGGCCCGCACCGCGCTGCTGCGGGCGCTGCTGCGCCGCCTGCGACGCCCCCGCCGCCGGTGACACACCGCCGTCAGAGGCCGCGGACGTCCCAGTTCGCCAGGGCCGTCGTGGCGATCGCGCGGCCCTCCTCGGTGAAGTAGCCGGTGCCCGGGTAGTCGATCCAGATCCCGTACATGTCGCCGTTGCCCGCGCGGTAGTAGAGGGCCCGCGCCTCGCGCGGGCGGGGGGTCGTGGAGGAGGCGGTGGTGTACCTGATGGTGTTCTCCCCGGCGTCCCGGTCCCGGTATCTCGCGCCCTGCGGCTTGCCCACCGGGGCCGGTTTCGCGGCGATGTCCCAGCTGTAGCGGCCGCCCTTGACCGTGGCCCACTCCTCGACGGCCTTCTCCAGCGCGGTGCCGGGGATCTCGTCGTTCTTGTCCTCGGCCTTGATGTCGCGGTCGACGCGGATCCAGACGGCCCCGCTCGGGTCGCTGAACAGGGCGTCGGTGCCGTCGGAGTCGGGGATCTCCTCCTTGGTGAAGGCGGTGGGCACGGCGAGCGACATCCCGGTGCGGGCGCCGAGGGCACGCTCCGTCCAGCCGTCGGGCAGCGGCCCCGCGAACGGGTCGGCCACCACCAGGTACCCGACCAGCGCCGCCGCGACGACCGCGGCGCCGACCGCCGTCCACGCCCCGCGCCCCAGCCGGACGCCCCGGGTCACCACCCGGACCTCCTGGGTGGGCACCGGCGCCGGCGGGTGCGCGGCCTGGGTGAGCAGCGCCCTCACCCGGGCCGCGTCCGGGCGGTGCGCCGGGTCCTTCCTGAGCAGCCCGTCGATCGCCTCGGCCAGCGGGCCCGCCGCGCCCGCGGGCGGCGCGGGCGCGGCGTTGAGGACCGACTGGAGGGTGGCCGGGGTGTTGCTGCGGCGGAACGGCGAGACGCCCTCCGTCGCCGCGTAGAGCACCACGCCGAGCGACCACAGGTCGGAGGCGGGTCCCGGGCGGCGGCCGAGGACCCGCTCGGGGGCGATGTACTCGGGCGAGCCGACGAAGCCGCCGGTGTCGGTCAGATCGGTCTCGCCCTCGATCTGCGCGATGCCGAAGTCGGTGAGGACGACCCGGCCGTGCCGGCCGAGCAGGACGTTGTCCGGTTTCACGTCCCGGTGCAGGATGCCCGCCGCGTGCGCCGCCTCCAGCGCGCCGAGGACGTCGAGGCCGATGCGTGCCGCCTCGCGCGCCTCCAGGGTGCCTTCCTGGAGCACGCTGCCCAGCGAGCGGCCCCGCACCAGCTCCATGACGATCCACGGCCGCCCGTCGACGACGGCCACGTCATGGACGCCGACCACCGCGGGATGGTCGAGGCGAGCCGCGGCGCGGGCCTCGCGGCGCATCCGCTCGTAGGCGTTGGACCGTTCCCGTTCGGGAAGGTTCTCGGGGACGCGGGGCTCCTTCACGGCGACCTCGCGGTCCACCGTCTCGTCCTGGGCCCGCCACACCGTGCCCATGCCGCCGTGCCCGAGCCGGTCCAACAGCCGGTAACGGCCGCCGATCAGCCGCCCGGAACCGGGATCAGCCGACCCCCCTCGGGCCGCTGGAGGCGCCGCGGCCGGCTGGGCGGGCACCGGTACGGCGGCCGGCCCACCGGGTGGTTGCAGAGCGAAACTCGTCGGCTCGTCCGACTGCCCTCTCGGGGCTCCCCCGTCGCTGTTCATGGACCATCCATACCGCGCCGGGCGCCGCGGCAGCCACCAGGGGCGGCCCCCGGTCACAGACCCGTGACGCGGGACACCACCTATCGCCCGTTATGTGCGGGTGAAGGTGTCCACGGCGACATCGAAGTACTCCTTGGCCTCGCGCACCCGCCCGACCGGCGCCGACACCCACACCTCGTAGAGCCGGCCGCCCTCCTCCCAGCACAGGTCCCAGGTGTGCCGGGCGCCCCCGGCCGCGCGGGAGCCGTCCCAGGTGAACTCCCGGAGCGCGGCGGGCGATCCGTGCCGGACGGTCGCCGTGACCCGGCCGTCGCGGTACCCGGGGTGGGTGGCGGGGCCCGCGTCCGCCGCCCGCCGCTGCGCGTCGAGCGGGCCGCCGCGCCGCGACGGGGTGACCTTGACGCCGATCCTGAAGGTCTCCCCCGACGGCCGGTAGAGGACGCCCTCGTCCTGCGGCTCGCGGGTGAAGCCCTCGGGCACCGCGAGGGAGAACCCGGCGGGGTCGTCGGCGACCCGGTAGCCGGACGGCGCCGGGCCGCCGCCCGAGGGGGTGCGCGCGCCCGGCGCCGCACCGCTCATGGAGGCCGTCGTGACCGCCGTCGACGTCATGGCGCTCGGGCCGCCGCCCGAACCGCCGCCCCGGTGGCCCTCGTTGACGAGCAGGGCCGCCGCCGAGACGCCCGCTCCCGCCATCGCGGCGACCAGCAGCGCGGTCACCAGGACCCGCCGCTCCGAACGGGCCGCCTCCCGCGCGGCGGCCAGCGCGTGCGCGGGTGACAGCGAGGGGCCGTGCTCGGGTGGCAGGGCGGGGGTGCGGCCGGTGTCGAGGTAGACGCGGAGCATCTCCTGGGCCAGGTCCGCGCCCAGCCGCCGTCCCGGGTCGCGCTCCAACAGGCCCCGCACGACCGGCAGCAGCGGGGCGGCCTGCGCGGGCGGGTGGATCTCGGCCGTCACCACGGCGTGCAGGACACCGCCCAACGAGTCGCGTCTGAAGGGGGATTCGCCGCTCAGCGCGGTGCAGAGCAGCGCGCCGAGCGACCACAGGTCGGACTCGGGTCCGGTGTGCGCGCCCGACATCCGTTCGGGCGCGGTGTACTCGGGCGAGCCGACGAACGCGCCGCGCTCGGTGAGCGTGGGCGCCCCCGCGACCTGCGCGATGCCGAAATCGGTGAGGACCACGCGGTCGGCGTCCCCGTCCAGCAGGACGTTGGCGGGTTTGAGGTCGCGGTGCAGCACGCCGGCCGCGTGGGCGGTGGCGAGCGCGCCGAGCAGCGCGATGCCGATCCGGGCGGCCTCGGGGGCGTCGACGGGACCGCGGGCCGCGATCCGGTCGGCGAGCGTGCCGCCTTCGAGCAACTCCATGACCAGGTAAGGGCGTTCGCCGTCCTCGACGACGTCGTGGACGACGACGATATGCGGGTGGCGCAGCCGCGCGACCGCGCGGGCCTCGCGCAGCGCGCGGTCCCGCAGCCTGCGGCCCTCCTCGGCGGGGACCGAGTCGCCGAGTTCGAGGGGGATCTCCTTGACGGCCACCTCGCGGCCGAGCAGATCGTCGTAGGCCCGCCACACGACGCCCATGCCACCGTGTCCGAGCCGTGCCCGCAGCCGGTAACGGCCCGCGATGACCCGGCCGTGGTCCCTCTCGGTCCCCATACGCCCCATGATGCCGTACCGGACGAACCGGCTCCGGGACGCCGACCGGCCAAAACGCGACAGCCGTGTCAGGAGCCGGACGTCTCCTGCCAGCCGCGCAGGATCGAGGTGAACTGCTGTGCGGCCGTCGTCCAGTCGGCGGCGGGCGCGGAGACGTAGAGCGCGTACTCGTGCCCGGCCCGCGACATGTACGTCTCCTCGACGGCCCGGCGCGGACCGGGGAACGGCGTGTCCTTGGCCTGCGCGCTCCAGGTGTACTCCCACAGCGAGC
The DNA here is from genome assembly GCF_005222485.1 of Streptomyces griseoviridis. Taxonomy (NCBI): domain Bacteria; kingdom Bacillati; phylum Actinomycetota; class Actinomycetes; order Kitasatosporales; family Streptomycetaceae; genus Streptomyces; species Streptomyces griseoviridis. The sequence continues at coordinate 5,373,993 of NZ_CP029078.1, read as the reverse complement.
CGGGCCGGTCGCGGTAGGTGTTCTTCTCCAGCTTCACCCGCTGGTAGTCGACCAGCCGCCGCAACTGCTGCTCCAGGTCGAGCTGGTGCGCGTACGCGTCGTTGAAGTCCGGTGAGGCGTCGATGGCGACCCGGACGAAGTGCTCGCCGCCGTCGGGCGTGTAGTCGACCTGCCGCAGATCGCCGTTGACGCCGACGACCTGCCGCTCGTAGCCCGCGGGCAGGTAGATGCTGAAGCCCCAGGGGTCGTCGTAGCGCTTCCAGTCGGACGGCACGTCGCCGGCCGGGTCGGTGCTCGCGGACGGCGACGCCGAGGCCGCCGGGTCCTTCGCCGCGTCCGTACCGGTGGTGTCGTGCCGTCGGCTCTGGTCCCACTGCTGGAGCACCACGACCGTGCCGCCCGCGACGACCATCGCGAGGGCGATCGAGAGCAGGACGGCACGCAGCCTGCGGCGCCTGGGCGCGGGCGCGGCGGTGGCCTCGGGCGCGGCGACGGAGGTGGGACCGGCGGTGGGGCCGGGGCCCGCGGGTCCGGTGTGGCCGGTGTGGCCGGTGTGGCCGGTGTGGCCGACGGTCTGCGGCGGGTACGGCGTCGACTGGCCGGCGGTGCCCGGCGCGGTCGGCGCTGTGTTCGACTCCCGTTCGAGGGCGCCGTGCTGGGTCGACAAATACGCCTGGGCGTCCTGGGGGCGGCGGCCCTCGGCCGCCTCGGCGAGCAGCTGCTCGGTCTCGGCCGCGTCCGGGCGGGCCGCGGGGTCCTTGTGCAGCAGCGCGCTGATGACGGGTCCCAGCGCTCCCGCGTTGCGCGGCTCGGCGACCTGGTCCTCGACCACCGCCTGCATGGTGGAGAGCGGCGAGGTGCGGCGGAACGGCGACCTGCCCTCCACCGCCGTGTACAGCGTGGCGCCCAGCGCCCACAGGTCGGAGGACGGGCCGGGGTCCTGGCCGCGGACCCGCTCGGGCGCCAGGTAGTCGACCGAGCCGACGACCTCTCCGGTCCTGGTGATCGTCGAGTCGCCCTCGATCTGCGCTATGCCGAAGTCGGTGATGAGCACCCGGCCGTCGTGCCCGATCAGGACGTTGCCCGGCTTCACGTCCCGGTGCAGGACCCCGGCGGTGTGCGCGGCGCGCAGCGCCCGCAGCACCCACATGCCGATCCGGGCGGCCTCGGCGGGCTCGATGCGGCCGCGCTCCTTGACCGCGTCGGCCAGCGAGTACCCCTCGACCAGCTCCATCACGATCCAGGGCCGGCCGTCGTGCTCCAGCACGTCGTGCACGGTGACGACGGCGGAGTGGTTGATCCGCGCGGCGGCGCGCGCCTCGGACCTGGTGCGCTTGAGCAGCCGGTCGCGGTCGCCCTCGGAGACGTAGAGTGCGGCGGTCAACTCCTTGATCGCGACTGCCCGATGCAGCACTTCGTCATGAGCGCGCCATACGCGTCCCATGCCCCCGCTGCCGATCGACTCGACGAGCCGGTAGCGGCTCGCCACGAGCTGGCCCTGCATCTGATTCACGTCGCCCCGCAATGCTCTTGACAGGGCCAGACTAAGGACCGGCGGGCAGTCAGGGAACCAGGGGGGTCCCAAGGAGACAGCTCTGTGACGGTTGTCGCTTCCGGTCGGGAGTGGACAACCTTTCACCGACATCACGCACAGTCGATCAGCCGATTCGACTGGTGACGAGGCGTGTTGGGCCGGGACCGGGGGAAAACCGGGTCAGCCGGTCACTTCGTACGTCTGCGACGCCTGCTCGTACAGCCGCGTCACCTCGTCCCGTTCGGACTCGGGGCCGCGCACCTGCACCACGTGGTACCGCCCGGCGATCAGGATCGCGAGGTTGCGGACGTACAGATCGTGCCCGGAGTCGTCGGTCCAGGTGAACTGCCCCTCGGCCATGGTCCGTCCGCCGACCTGTATGGCCTTCAGACCGGTCGCGGTGGCCCAACTGGAGTCCCGGTAGGGCTGCAACTCCCGCTCGTCGTCGCGCTGGTAGTCCATCGGGTCGCCGCCGTAGGACTGCGCGCTGTCCCGCCCGGGGACGACGATCAGCTCGAAGTCGCCGTGCGAGTAGACCACTTGGCCACTCCCGTTCTTCGGCGTGCGGCTCCAGCCCTTCGCCACCGCGATCTGGAACCCGGTGGCGTCCTTGCGCAGCGTGAAGCCGGGCGCGGCGCCGTCGGTCTGCGTCTCGGTGGCACCGCCCGACCTGGACGGGCTCGGCCCGCCCTGCGGCGCGCTGCTCCCCGACGACGGCTCACCGCTCGCCGACGACCGGTCGGGCGCCGGGCTCACCTGCCCCGCGGCCCCGCTCCCGGCGCCCGGATCGGCGTCCTCCTGGCCCGCCTTCGGCATGAACATCATCGCGTACGCGACCGCACCGGCCAGCAGGAGCAGCACCAGCAGCAGCAAGGTGCGGCCCAGCCTGCGCGGCGAACCCTCCTCCTGCCTGCCCCGCTTGTGCCGGCCGTGCGCGGTGGTCGCGGGCAGTCCCGCCCGCCGCCTGCGCACCAGTTCGCCGCGCCTGCGCACCACCGGCAGCCTGCTGATGTCGACCGGCGGCGCGGCCACCAGGTGGACACCGGCGTCGGGTTCGGGCGCGGACCGCACCAACGAGCGCAGCCAGCCGCGCAGTTCCTCGAAGTCCAGCCGGTCGGTGGGGTCCTGACGCAGCAGCGACTCCACGACCGGCCGCAGCGGACCGCACTCCTCGGCGAAGGCGGGCGGCTCCGAGCAGACCATCTGCACCAGTTCGGCGGTGGACTCCTCCGGATACGGCGCGTGCCCCTGAACGGCCCGGTACAGCAGCGCGCCGAGCGCCCACAGGTCGGTCGCGGGCCCGATGGGCGCGGCCAGCTGCCAGTTCTCGTGCACGGGCACGGCCTGCTCGGGCGCCCACCGCTCGGTCACCGGACCGACGACGGCCATCCGGGCCTGCCGCGCCCGCTCGGCGGCCAGCGCGGTGGCGGGCCCGTGCCGGGGCGCGGGGACGGAACGGGAGATCAGGTCGTCCCAGCGCGACGGGGGGTGCGCGGCGCCGTCGGCCGCGGAGGGCGGGAGCGCGGGGGGGGCGTGCGAGGCGCCGGTCACCGCGGGCGTGCCGGGGCGGGGATCGGTGGGGCGGGGCTCGCCCGGGGGCTGTCCGGGGACACCGGAGGCGGGGGCCGCACCGAGGCCGGGCACGGGGGCGCCGGGGGCCTGGGGGACGCCGTAGCGGGGCGCGCCGGGGGCGGCGGGTGCGCCGGGGCGGGTGGGTGCGCCCGGTGAGGCGGGTGAGTCGGGTGGGTTGGGCGCGGGGCTGTCGCCGGGCGCGCCGGGAGGCCGGGCGCCCGCGCCGCCGCGCGGGGTCGCCCCGTGCCAGGAGCCGGGCCGCCCGCCCTGCGAACCGCCGACCCCGTACGGGTCGGTGACCCCGTACGGGTCCGTGACGCCGTGACGCTCGGTGACACCGTACGGATCGGCTATCTGTCCTGGCGCGTGTCCAGGGGACTGTCCGGGCGTGGCGGCCGCACCGCCGTCGCCGTCACCACGGCCGTCGCGGCGGCTGTCGGCGGGGGCGTAGGGGTGCGCGGAGACACCGTGGGAATTCGGTCCCGGTCCCGTACCCGGAGGCAGCGCCGCGCTGTCACCCGGCCGGCCGGGGGCGTAGGGCTGGGCGTACCCGTTGGGGCTGCCGGACCGGCCCTGCGGGTAGGGCTGGGCATGGCCGTTGGGACTGTCGGGCCTGCCGGGGCCGCCGTAGGGCTGGGCGTAGCCGTTGGGGCTGCCCGACCGACCAGGGCCGTAAGGCTGGGCGTACCCGTTGGAGTTGCCGGACTGGCCCTGCGCGTAGGGCTGCGGCGCACCACCGGCACCGTCCGCACCACCCGTCCCGCCGGGGGCGCCCGGCGCGTGGCCGGACGGGGGACTGTCCTCGTCGGGCGCCTGCCCGGCGCCGTAGGGCTGCGCCGCGCCGTACGGTCGGCCGCCCATGTCGTACGGCCGGCCGCTCGTGTCGCCCGTGCCGTACGGTCGGCCCGCCGCGTCGTGACGTCGATCGCCGTGGTCGGCGCCCCGGTCCGCGTCCTCGGGTGCGGGGCGGGCGCCCGGCAGGGCGGGGCGGCCCTGCTGCTGGGACTCCTGGACCCGGGCCGCGGCCCGCGCACCGGCCCGGTAGGCGGCGATCGCCCCGGCCCGTGCCGCCCTGATGTCGCCGCCGCTCTCCAACGCCTTGGGCACCGCAGTGCCCCCCGCCGCCGTGCCGCCCCCGGGCTCCGCGCCGGACGCCGGTGGCAGCCCGCCCGCCGTACGGGCGGCCATCGCGGCACGCCGGGCCGCCTCGGCGTCGTCGTCCGTGGCCCGGGGGTCCCGGACCGCGGGAGCCGACCCGCCGGGCGCCGCGCCGGGACCGTCGCCGTCACCGCCGCCGGGATCCTCGCCCGGCGGCGCCTCGGCCGGCGGCACCGGGTCGTAGCCGCAGAGCGCCTCCTCCGCCGCGCCGACCGCGAGGCCGGTCAGCATCACCCGGCCGTCGTCGCAGATGAGCACCGTGCGCGCGGTGACGTTGCGGTGGACCCAGCCGTGCGCGTGCAGCACCCGCAGCGCCATGAGGACGTCGGAGGCGACCTCCGCCGCCCGGTACGGCGTCAGCGGCTGCTCGGCGAGCAGCACGGACAGCGGTCGCGCCGGCACCGCCTCGCTCACTATCCACAGCGACCCGCCCTCGGCGAAGACGTCGAAGACCTGGTCGAGCCGTGGGTGGTCGGGGATCCGCGCCGCGGCCTGAGCGGCCTCGACCGCCCGGCGGACGGCGGGTTCGGCGGGCGGACGCGCGCCGCCGCGCGCGGGGCGACGCCCCCCGCGGTCACGGGCGGTGAACCCGTCGGGCAGCCCCTCCGCGTCGAGCACCTCGGCCTCGACGACCTCGGGCAACGGCACCTGCCGTACGAGCACTTCCTGCCCGCTGTAGGTGTCGAAGGCGCGGCTCTCGGTGAGTTCGTACTCGTCGGAGGGGGGCAGCGGCAGGCGGTAGCGGTCGGCGAGGACCCGTCCCGCGTACTCGTCCACGTTGCCTCCCCCGGCCGCTCGGTCGGTCACCTGCGTTCGCCTTGCGCCTGCTTCCGTACGCGTCGCTGGACGCGTACGGTCCGCAGACCTTCACGATACGTGCCGGAGGCAACGCGCAATGAGGGGATGCCAGATCTCGGGCCGCAAACCCGGCACCGTCAGGTCACGATGCGGGCTCGAACGTCTTCGCCAGCGTCGCCCAGGTGTCCTCACGCAGGTCCGTGTCCCACTTGGCGTCCTTCGCGGTGTACATCAGGGCATATCCGAGATGCCCGTTGACCACGAACCCCCGGTCGATCGTGTGGTACTTGGTGCCGCCCTCCACATAGGTGAACTCCCAGTCGGCCGCGTTCCAGCCCCGGTAGTCCACCTTCTCTATGTGGATGCGGTCGTACTGCGAGCGCACCATGTAGCGCTCCTGGCTCTTCCAGTCGGCGACCGGGTCGCCCTTCGGCGTGGACGTCCACGCGACGAGCAGCTTCTGCCCGTCGGGCCCGGTGAACCGGTCGCCCGCGCTGCTCGCCGTCTGGTACTTCCACCCGTCGGGCAGCCCGATCCGGTACCCCTGGCCGCCCTTGTACGTCGAGTCGACGGCGGTGCCGCCGTCATCTGAGCCGTCGGAGTCGTCGTCGGCATCGTCGGACTTGCCGGATTTGTCGGAGCCGGAAGCCGCGTCGTCCGAGGCGCCGTCGTCCGAGGCGCCACCGGAGCCGCCCTTGGCCGACGCGGACGCCGAGGAGCCCCCGTCGGTCCTGGTGTCGTCGTCCTTCTTGGTGCCCGAGCCCGCGCCGGAACCGGCGCTCGCGCTCGCCTGCGCCCCCGCGCCACCGCCCTTGGCGCCGTTCGCCTCGTCGTCACCGCCGCCGAGCGTGAACGCCAGCACCACGCCGATCACGGCCAGCACCACGATCACCGCGATGATCACCAGCGTCCGCTTCGGCACCACGTCGGTGAGCGGCGCTCTCGGCACCTGCCGCGGCGGCAGGTCCGGCGGCGTCATCACGGGCCACCCCGAACTCCGGCCGCCCGACTTCGCGTTCGCCCCGCCGGCCCCCGCGCCGCCCGCGGCTGCGGAGCCGCTGGAGGACGATGCCCCCGGCGGCCTGGACGGCCCCGGCACCGAGGGCTTCGACGCGGCAAGCGACTTGGTCGCGGCCACCGAACCCGTACGCGCGCCCGCGGCCCCCGCGCCGGACCCGGTCGCCGTACCGCCCGACGTCCCGGAGGCGGACCCGCCGCTCCCGGCACCCGTCGCGCCGTCGCCCGAACCGCCGTTCTCCTCGCCCGACTTGGCGCGCGTGGCCGCCGCACCCGCGGCACCCGCCGCCACGGCCGCCTTCCGCACCGAACGCAGCGCGCCGCGCAGCTTCTCCCCGGCCTCCTCGCCGCGCTTGCCGCCCGACCGCTCACCCGGCTGGGCCGGCAGCGGCACCACCCGGGTCGCGTCCAACGGCTCCGGCTCGGCCCGGCCGCGCTCGGGCGTGTGGATCACCGCGTTGAGCATCGCCCGCGCGCCCGCGTCGTCGAGCCGCTGCGCCGGGTCCTTGGTGAGCAGCCCGTAGATGACGTCCTTCAGCGGACCGGCGTTCTTCGGCTCCTCGAGCGGCTCGGTCATCACCGCGGTGAGCGTGGCGATCGCGGAACCCTTGTCGTACGGCGGGGCGCCCTCCACCGCCGCGTACAGCAGCCCGCCGAGCGACCACAGGTCGGCCGCGGGCCCCGGCTTGTGGCCGCGCGCCCGCTCCGGGGAGATGTAGGAGGGCGCACCGACCAGCATGCCCGTCGAGGTGATCGACGGGTCGCCCTCGACCTGGGCGATCCCGAAGTCGGTGAGCACGACCCGGTCGCTGCCGGACTCCAGCAGGACGTTCGACGGTTTCACGTCCCGGTGCAGGATGCCCTCACGGTGCGCCGAGCGCAGCACGTCGAGTATCGCGAGCCCGACCTGCGCGGCACGCCGCGGTTCGAGCAGGCCGTCCTCCCGGATGACCTCGGCGAGCGACTTGCCCTCGACGAGCTCCATCACGATCCACGGCCGGTCGTCCTCCTCGACGACGTCGAAGACCGTCACCGCGCTGTTGTTGCGGATCCGCGCGATCGCCTTGGCCTCGCGCAGCGTCCGGGTGATCAGCCGGCGCTTCTCCTCGTCGTCGATGTTGGTCGGGAACCGCAGCTCCTTCACGGCGACCGTGCGGCCCAGGGTCTCGTCCTCGGCCCGCCAGACGGTGCCCATGCCGCCGCGGCCGAGCACTTCTCCCAACCGGTACCGCCCGGCGAGGAGACGTTCGCTCTTGTCCTGACGGGATGTCCCCGCCCGCTCCGCCTCCGACATGCGTCCCCTCATGCAACCCGCCCTGACAGAGCCTTCATTGTCTCTCACTCGACAAGTGCCCAACGCCCAGGGTGCCTCTGACGACGTCCCAGGCTTCGCGTCGCGATCCCCGGCGCCCGCGAACAGCGGACCCCGCCCCGCGCACGCCGGGGTATCGAAACCGGGTACCCCCCGATCCGCCCCGGCACTCGCCCTGCATGATGGGCGCGGACAGGGAGGGGCGTGATGGCTTCGTTTCGGACACTGCTCACCCTGGCCATGGCGTGCGCCCTGCTCGCACTGGCCCCGACCGCCTCGTCCGCCCCGGCCCCGCCGGCCGCGGACGCCATCCTCCCGCTCCTCGTCACCCGGGGCGGCACCGCGCGCGCCGCGGCCCTGCTGGCCAGGGAGTCGACCGGCACGCGCTACGCCCACGCCGGGCAGGGCGTCACGCGCGCCGACCACTTCCGCGCCGGCAGCATCACGAAGACGTTCATCGCCACCGTCGTCCTGCAACTGGCCGACGAGCACCGGCTGTCGCTGTCCGACACCGTCGAGCGGTATCTGCCGGGACTGGTGCGCGGAGCGGGCAACGACGGCCGCGCGCTGACCCTGCGCGCCCTGCTCAACCACACCAGCGGGCTGCACGACTTCACCTCGGAGACCGGGGGCACGGTGCCCCTCACGCCTCGTCAGGCCGTCCGCCTGGCACTCACCCACCCTCCGGCCGGCCGGGGCCGCTTCTCGTACTCGAACACCAACTACGTGCTGCTCGGCATGGTGATCCGGGAGGTCACCGGTGACTCGTACGCCGCCGAGGCCGAGCGCCGCATCATCGCTCCGCTGGGTCTGACGGGCACCTCCTTCCCCGGCTCGCGTACCGATCTGCCTGCTCCGCACGGCCGCGCCTACTCCGCCGACGGCACCGACGTCACCGTCCTCGACCCGCGGGTGGCCGGAGCCGCGGGGGAGTTGGTGACCACCCTCGCCGACCTGGACCGCTTCTACGCGGCGCTGCTCGCCGGTGAGTTGCTGCCCGCGCGCCGGCTGCGCGAGATGCGGGACACCAGGACCGCACACGGCGCGTACGGCATGGGCCTGTTCCCGGTGCGGCTCCCGTGCGGGGTCACGGTGTGGGGGCACAACGGCCGGATCGCCGGCAGCTATGTGCGCACCGCGGCCACCGAGGACGGCCGCCGTGTCCTCACCTTCCGGGTGAACACGGACGCGATCGCCGACCCCGAACTCGAACCCCGGCTGCTCGCCGCCGAGTTCTGCCCTCGCACTCCGTAGGACGACCGGCGCCCGGACCGAGATCCCGCTCGGTGCCCCTCGGTGCCCCTCGCCGCCGGCCGGCTCAGAGCGGCACGATGTCCGGCGCTCCCAGCCGCGCCGCGTCCGCCGTCAGGTCGTCCGGCTGGCGCTGCGACTCCCGCTCCGCCTCGACCCGCTTCTCGTAGTGCTCGACCTCGCGCTCGATCTGGTCCTTGTCCCAGCCGAGCACCGGCGCCATCAGCTCGGCCGCCTCGCGGGCGCTGCGGGTGCCGCGGTCGAAGGTCTCGATGGAGATGCGGGTGCGCCGGGTCAGGACGTCGTCCAGGTGCCGCGCGCCCTCGTGCGAGGCCGCGTACACGATCTCCGCGCGCAGGTAGTCGTCGGCCGCGTGCAGGGCCTCACCGAGCGAGGGGTCGGCGACGATCAGGTCGAGGACCTCCTCGGCCATCGAGCCGTACCGGTTCAACAGGTGCTCCACGCGCACCACATGGAGCCCGGTGCGGGCGGCGATCCGCGCCCGCGCGTTCCACAGCGCGCGGTACCCCTCCGCGCCCAGCAGCGGGACGTCCTCGGTGACGCACTCGGCGACCCGCGCGTCGAGCCCGTGCACCGCCTCGTCCACGGCGTCCTTGGCCATCACCCGGTACGTCGTGTATTTGCCGCCCGCCACCACGACCAGGCCGGGCACCGGATGGGCGACGGTGTGCTCGCGCGACAGCTTGCTGGTGGCGTCGGACTCGCCGGCCAGCAGCGGGCGCAGTCCCGCGTACACGCCCTGGACGTCGTCGCGGGTGAGCGGCACCGAGAGCACCGAGTTCACATGCTCGAGGAGGTAGTCGATGTCGGCGCTGGACGCGGCCGGGTGCGCCTTGTCGAGGTCCCAGTCGGTGTCGGTGGTGCCGACGATCCAGTGCCGGCCCCAGGGGATGACGAAGAGGACGGACTTCTCGGTGCGCAGGATCAGACCGGTCGAGGAGTTGATGCGGTCCTTCGGGACGACCAGGTGGATGCCCTTGGACGCGCGGACGTGGAACTGGCCGCGCTCGCCGACCATGGCCTGGGTGTCGTCGGTCCAGACGCCGGTCGCGTTGACGACCTGCCTGGCGCGGATCTCGTACTCGCCGCCCGCCTCGACGTCCCGCACGCGCGCGCCGACGACGCGTTCGCCCTCGCGCAGGAACCCCGTGACCCGGGCCCGGTTCGCGACCTTCGCCCCGTACGACGAGGCGGTCCGCACCAGGGTGGCGACATAGCGGGCGTCGTCCATCTGGGCGTCGTAGTACTGGAGGGCGCCCACGAGGGCGTCCTTCTTCAAGGCGGGCGCGACCCGCAGGGCGTGACGGCGGCTCAGGTGCCGGTGGGTCGGCAGCCCCCGCCCGTGTCCGCGCGCCATGGACATGGCGTCGTAGAGCGCGACGCCCGACCCGGCGTAGAGCCGCTCCCAGCCCTTGTGCTGGAGCGGGTAGAGGAACGGCACCGGTTTCACCAGGTGCGGGGCGAGCCGTTCCAGGAGCAGACCGCGCTCCTTGAGCGCCTCGCGGACGAGGGTGAAGTCGAGCATCTCCAGATAGCGCAGGCCACCGTGGATCAGCTTGCTCGACCTGCTGGAGGTGCCGGAGGCCCAGTCGCGTGCCTCGACGAGCCCGGTCGACAGGCCGCGGGTCACCGCGTCCAGCGCGGTTCCCGCGCCGACCACGCCCGCGCCCACGACCAGCACGTCCAGTTCACGCTCGGCCATGGCCGCCAAGGACTCGGCCCGCTGCGCCGGCCCCAGAGTCGCTGTCCTCACCGCTGCCTCCCGCTGTCGGTCGTGCCGGCCGCGCCCGTCGGGCGAAGCCCGGTCCCTCTCCCCCTGCCCAGAATCTGACCTTCATGCCCGGAAGCGACCCGGCCGCCCGACCCGCTGCCGGCCCGTTCCCTGCCCGCTGCCGACCCGTTCCCGGCCCGGCGGTCCCGTCCGCCCTCTCCGTCCCAGTCTGACCGCCACGCCCCGCTTCAGCCACCAGTCGCCCTCAGCCTGTGGACAACATTCGCGAGCCGCCCGGAAAACACAGCCGACCAATCCCGCATATCGGTCATATTTACTCCTAGTCTGACATTGCGCTCGCTCGTTCTGTCCACAGGGCTTGCGCACCTGTCCCGCTTCGGTTACTGGGAAGGACGGCCCACGCCATGCCCGCAGATCTCGCCGTCATCGGACTCGGCCCGTTCGGCCTGCCGCTGGCCCAGGCCGCCGTCGCCGCCGGCATCTCCACCCTCGGCTACCGGACCGGTCCCGAACCCGGCTCGCTCAGCCCCGCCGAACTGCGCCGGATGCTCTCGGGGGGCTTCCGGCACGCCACCGGCCCCGCCGAACTCGGCCGGGTGCGGACGGCGGTCATCTGCGCGCCGACCCCGCGCGCAGCCGACGGCGCGCTCGACCTGAGCCAGGTGGAGGCCGCCGCCCGCACCCTGGCCGAGCGGATGCGCCCGCACACCACGGTGATCCTGGAGTCACCGGTCCACCCCGGCACCACGGAGAACTTCCTGCGCCCCCTCCTGGAGGCCGGCTCGGGCCTGGTCGCGGGCCGCGACTTCCATCTCGCCTACTCACCCAACCGGGTGGATCCGGGCAACCGGGAGTTCACCCCGGGCAACACGCCCAAGGTGATCGGCGGCCTCACGCCCGCGTGCACGGAGTCGGCCGCCGCGTTCTACGGCCGGCTCACCGACAAGGTGGTCCGCGCGCGCGGACTGCGCGAGGCGGAGACCGTGCAGCTCCTGGAGACCAATGTGCGGCACGTCAACATCGCCCTGGTCAACGAGATGGCGGTGCTCTGCCACGACCTCGGCGTCGACCTCTGGGACGTCATCCGCTGCGCGGAGACCAAGCCGTTCGGCTTCCAGGCCTTCCGGCCTGGTCCCGGCGTCGGCGGGCACGCCGTCCCGCAGAACCTGACCGGCGGCACCGGCCGCTCCCTGCGCCTGGTCGAGCTGGCCGAGCAGGTCAACAGCCAGATGCCCCGCTACGTCGTCCAGCGCGCCGCCGCCCTGCTCAACGAGCACGGCAAGTCGGCCAGGGGCGCGCGCGTGCTGCTCCTCGGCGTCACCTACAAACCCGACCTCGCCGACCAGCAGGGCACCCCCGCGCGGGAGATCGCCGTCCGGCTGACGGAGCTGGGCGCCGCGGTCAGCTACCACGACCCGCACGTCCCGTCGTGGAGCGTCCTCGACCGCCCGGTGCCGCGCGTGGACTCCCTCTACGAGGCGGCCGCCGACGCCGATCTCACGATCCTGCTCCAGCACCACCGCACGTACGACCTCCAGGGCCTGTCGGTGAAGGCGCAGCTCCTCCTGGACACCCGGGGCACCACCCCGACGGGCGCGGCCCACCGACTCTGACCGCCGCACCACCGTCCCCGACAGACCACAGAACCCACTGGCCCCACCAGCACCACTCGCAACACCAGCACCAGCACGACCGCCGACCGGACACGCCGGAGGGCCCGTCCACAGATCGTGGACGGGCCCTCCGGCGTTCGCGGCCGGGTCGGCGGCTACCGCATGTGCTGGCTGTCCGCGACCGTCACCTCGACCCGCTGGAACTCCTTCAGCTCGCTGTAGCCGGTCGTGGCCATGGCACGCCGCAGCGCTCCGAAGAAGTTCATCGAGCCGTCCGGCGTGTGCGACGGACCCGCGAGGACCTCCTCTATGGTCCCGACGGTGCCGAGGTCGACCTTCTTGCCGCGCGGCAGCTCCTCGTTGACCGCCTCCATGCCCCAGTGGTGCCCCTTGCCCGGCGCGTCGGTGGCGCGGGCCAGCGGGGAGCCCATCATCACGGCGTCCGCGCCGCAGGCGATGGCCTTGGGCAGGTCGCCCGACCAGCCGACGCCGCCGTCCGCGATCACGTGCACGTAGCGGCCGCCCGACTCGTCCATGTAGTCGCGGCGGGCCGCCGCCACGTCGGCGACGGCGGTGGCCATCGGCACCCGGATGCCCAGGACGTTGCGCGTGGTGTGCGCGGCGCCGCCGCCGAAGCCGACCAGGACGCCGGCCGCGCCGGTGCGCATCAGGTGCAGGGCGGCGGTGTAGGTGGCGCAGCCGCCGACGATCACCGGGACGTCCAGCTCGTAGATGAACTGCTTCAGGTTCAGCGGCTCGTGCGCGCCCGAGACGTGCTCGGCGGAGACCGTCGTACCGCGGATGACGAAGATGTCCACGCCCGCGTCGACGACCGCCTTGGAGAACTGGGCGGTGCGCTGCGGGGAGAGCGCGGCGGCCGTGACCACACCGGAGTCGCGCACCTCCTTGAGGCGCGCGCCGATCAGCTCCTCCTTGATGGGGGCCGCGTAGATCTCCTGGAGGCGGCGGGTGGCGGCCTCGGTGGGCAGCTCGGCGATCTCGTCGAGCAGCGGCTGCGGGTCCTCGTAGCGCGTCCAGAGCCCTTCGAGGTTGAGCACGCCGAGGCCGCCCAGCTCACCGATGCGGATCGCGGTGGCCGGGGAGACGATGGAGTCCATGGGGGCGGCCAGGAAGGGCAGGTCGAATCGGTAGGCGTCGATCTGCCAGGCGATCGAGACCTCCTTCGGGTCCCGCGTACGGCGGCTGGGGACGACGGCGATGTCGTCGAAGGCGTACGCCCGCCGCCCGCGCTTGCCGCGCCCGATCTCGATCTCAGTCACGTCTGTGGCCTTTCCCTGTTGCGTTTCAGCGTCTTCCAGTATTGCCGACGGGTACGACAAAGGCGGCCCCGGTGCCCCGGGACCGCCTCCGGCCGAGCGTCACGCGCGCGTGCGGGTCACCGTGTGCGAGACGGTGTCCGCGCGCGCGGAGGTCACTTGTTGCTGTAGTTCGGCGCCTCGACCGTCATCTGGATGTCGTGCGGGTGGCTCTCCTTGAGGCCCGCCGAGGTGATCCGCACGAAGCGGCCCTTGGACTCCATCTCCTCGATGGTGGCCGCGCCCACGTAGCCCATGGTCTGGCGCAGGCCGCCGACGAGCTGGTGCAGCACGTTGGCGAGCGGGCCGCGGTAGGGCACCTGGCCCTCGACGCCCTCGGGCACGAGCTTGTCGTCGGAGGCGACGTCGGCCTGGAAGTAGCGGTCCTTGGAGAAGGAGCGCGCCTGGCCGCGGGACTGCATCGCGCCGAGCGAGCCCATGCCCCGGTACGACTTGAACTGCTTGCCGTTGATGAACATCAGCTCGCCGGGCGACTCCTCGCAGCCCGCGAGGAGGCTGCCCAGCATCACCGTGTCGGCGCCGGCCGCGAGGGCCTTGCCGATGTCGCCCGAGTACTGGAGGCCGCCGTCGCCGATCAGCGGGATGCCGGCCGCGCGGGCCGCGAGGGACGCCTCGTAGATGGCGGTGACCTGCGGGACACCGATGCCGGCCACCACGCGCGTGGTGCAGATCGAGCCCGGTCCCACGCCGACCTTGATGCCGTCGACACCGGCGTCGACGAGGGCCTGGGCGCCGTCACGGGTGGCGACGTTGCCGCCGATCACGTCGACGGAGACGCTCGACTTGATCTTCGCCATCCAGCTGAGGGCGTTGCTGTTGTGGCCGTGCGAGGTGTCGACGACGAGGAAGTCGACGCCCGCGTCGGCCAGCGCCTGGGCGCGCTCCAGGGCCTCGGGGCTGGCGCCGACGGCCGCGCCGACCAGCAGTCGGCCCTCGGCGTCCTTGGCGGCGTTGGGGTACTTCTCGGCCTTGACGAAGTCCTTGACGGTGATCAGGCCCTTGAGGACACCGGCGTCGTCGACCAGCGGAAGCTTCTCGATCTTGTGCTTGCGCAGCAGCTCCATCGCCTCGACACCGGAGATGCCGACCTTGCCGGTGACCAGCGGCATCGGCGTCATGACCTCGCGGACCTGGCGCGAGCGGTCGCTCTCGAAGGCCATGTCACGGTTGGTGACGATGCCGAGCAGCTTGCCCGCCGGGTCGGTGACCGGGACGCCGCTGATGCGGAACTTGGCGCAGAGCGCGTCGGCCTCGGCGAGGGTGGCCTCGGGGTGCACCGTGATCGGGTCGGTGACCATGCCTGACTCGGACCGCTTGACCAGGTCGACCTGGTTGACCTGGTCCTCGACCGAGAGGTTGCGGTGCAGGACGCCGACGCCGCCGAGGCGGGCCATCGCGATCGCCATGCGGGACTCGGTGACCTTGTCCATCGCCGCGGAGAGCAGCGGGATGTTGACACGGACGTTGCGCGAGATGCGGGACGAGGTGTCGACCGCGTTGGGGAGCACCTCGGATGCGCCCGGCAGCAGCAGCACGTCGTCGTAGGTCAGCCCGAGTGTCGCGAATTTTCCGGGCACTCCGTCGACGTTTGCAGTCATGACACCTTCCCCAAATGGCCTTGATCGGTGCGGATGTCCATGCTAACGGGAAGCACGGCTGGCTCATTCCACGGTTCGGGACAGCCGACGGCTTCGTATTTTCGTACGGGAAGGACGGATCGACGGGCCGCCGGTGCGGCGCGGGGCCGCCGGTGCCCGCCGCGACGGCCAACGGGGGCCGCGCGGCGCCGGGTTCACTGCTCGGCGAGGGCCCGCAGACGGCTGAGCGCGCGGTGCTGCGCGACCCGGACGGCACCGGGTGACATTCCCAACATCTGGCCCGTCTCCTCGGCGGTGAGGCCGACGGCGATGCGCAGCAGCAACAGTTCGCGCTGGTTCTCGGGGAGGTTGGCCAGGAGTTTCTTGGCCCACTCGGCGTCGCTGCTGAGCAGCGCGCGCTCCTCGGGTCCGAGTGAGTCGTCGGGCCGCTCGGGCATCTCGTCGGAGGGCACCGCTGTGGAGCCGGGGTGGCGCATCGCCGCCCGCTGGAGGTCGGCGACCTTGTGCGCGGCGATGGCGAAGACGAACGCCTCGAAGGGGCGGCCGGTGTCCTTGTAGCGCGGCAGGGCGAGCAGGACGGCGACGCAGACCTCCTGCGCGAGGTCCTCCACGAAGTGCCTGGCGTCGCCCGGGAGACGGGAGAGCCGGGTGCGGCAGTAGCGCAGCGCCAGGGGGTGGACATGGGCGAGCAGGTCGTGGGTGGCCTGCTCGTCTCCGTCGACGGCGCGGTGGACGAGTGCACCGATGGCCCCTGCGGCTGTGGCCGCCTCGTCGTCGCGCATCGGTCCATGGTGCCCTGCGGCGGCGCGGTCCGTGGCACCGCGCCCGTTGTTGTGCACCGAAGCGTTATGAGCAGGTGCGCCGGCACTCATCCCCTGCGCCCTCCCCTTCCGCTCGACCGACTCGTCCCCGAGAGACTCCACGACTCAAGGATGCGGCATCCGCGCCGAAACGAGCAGCGGGCGCCCGGCGGGATCACGCGCGGACCCCGCCAACCGGATGACGGGCGGGGGTGCCTGCACCCCCGCTACCGTGCGTCTGACGCCCTCAGCGGACCAGGCCCCAGCGGAAGCCGAGCGCCACCGCGTGCGCCCGGTCCGACGCGCCGAGCTTCTTGAACAGGCGCCGGGCGTGGGTCTTGACGGTGTCCTCGGAGAGGAAGAGTTCCCGGCCGATCTCCGCGTTGGAGCGGCCGTGGCTCATCCCTTCGAGGACCTGGATCTCACGCGCCGTGAGGGTGGGCGCGGCGCCCATCTCCGCGGAGCGCAGCCGGCGCGGGGCGAGCCGCCAGGTCGGGTCGGCGAGGGCCTGCGTGACGGTCGCGCGCAGTTCGGCACGCGAGGCGTCCTTGTGCAGGTAGCCCCGGGCCCCGGCGGCGACCGCGAGCGCCACGCCGTCGAGGTCCTCGGCGACCGTGAGCATGATGATGCGGGCGCCGGGGTCCGCGGACAGCAGCCGGCGGACGGTCTCGACGCCGCCCAGTCCCGGCATGCGCACGTCCATCAGAATCAGGTCCGAGCGGTCCGCGCCCCAGCGGCGGAGGACTTCCTCGCCGTTGGCCGCGGTCGTCACGCGCTCGACGCCGGGAACGGTCGCGACAGCGCGGCGGAGCGCTTCTCGGGCAAGCGGGGAGTCGTCGCAGACGAGGACGGATGTCATGGCCGCCCTCCGCAGCTGATGCACGTCACCTTGAGCCTCCAGGCTGGTACGGAATCGTCACCTGTGCGGTCGACCGTCTCGGACGCCTGCCCGAGCGCTTTGTTGATTCAACCGCCTCGGCACTCTCAACGACGGTCACTCGAAAGAGTTACGGGGCCGTGAGCCATCTTCGGCACTCTACGTGAGGGGACGGACACGGTGGAGTCATGAGGGGCCAACCCTCAACGTTTCATCACAACCGTGCCCCATTTAGACCCTTTTCTTCCCATCTGCGGGTGTCTGCGGCTAGATTCGCAATGAGTCATATTTTCATCTCCTTAGATAGTAGATGTACGGTCGTGGGCACCGTATCCGCTCAGCACGGCTACAAGGGGTCACGTAATGGCAGATTTCTCCCGTCTTCCAGGACCGAACGCGGACCTGTGGGACTGGCAGCTTCTGGCTGCCTGCCGTGGGGTGGACAGCTCGCTCTTCTTCCACCCCGAAGGCGAACGCGGAGCGGCCAGGAGCGCTCGCGAGAACTCGGCCAAGGAGGTCTGCATGAGGTGCCCGGTCCGCGCGCAGTGCGCGGCGCACGCGCTGGCGGTCAGGGAGCCGTACGGCGTGTGGGGCGGCCTGACCGAGGACGAGCGCGAGGAACTCATGGGGCGGGCGCGCAACCGCCTGGTGACGGCGTCGGCCCCGACGGGCGACACCTCGTCGGACCACTGAGCGGCCGGATCGGCCGAACCGGCTGAAGGAACGTTTCTCCACGCGGGCGCACAGAGTGCGCACACCGCGCCACCCCGAATCCCTGTTCCCCCCTCCCCCGTCCCGTCCCCCCGGTCCCCTCCCGTTCCCACCCCCCGCTCCCCTCCCCGCCCCCACTCCCGTCCCCGCGCACCCCCCCCGCCCTCTCAGCGGTCCGCGGCGTGTCCCAGCTGTTCCAGGGTCGCCGCGACGGCCGGCACCTGGGCCAGGTCGGGCAGGGTGAGGGCGACGATCTCGCGCCGGACGGCCGGTTCCAGGGTCAGTACGCGCGCGTGCCGGGGCCGCACCGACTCCAGGGCGAGCTGCGGCAGGACCGCGACCCCGAGACCGGCGCCGACCAGGCCGACCACGGCCGGGTAGTCGTCGGTCGCGAAGTCGATGCGCGGGGTGAACCCGGCGTCCTCGCACACCTCGACCAGCCGCCCGCGGCAGCGCGGGCACCCGGCGATCCACGGCTCGCCCGCGAGTTCCCCGATGCCGACGGCGCCGGACCTGGCGGCGAGCGGATGCCGCTCCGGCACCAGTCCCACCAGGCGGTCGGTCAGCAGCGGCCGCACCACCAGGTCGTCCCACTCCTCGACGCCCGGCGCCCCCGGGTAGCGGAAGGCGAGCGCCACATCGCACTCGCCCTCGCGCAGCATGTCGACGGAGGCCGGCGGCTCGGCCTCCTCCAGGGAGACCCGGGTGCCGGGGTGCGCGGCGCGCAGGGCGGCCAGGGCGGCGGGCACCAGCGCCGAGCTGCCGCTCGGGAACGACACCAGCCGTACCCGTCCGGCGCGCAGGCCCGCGATGGCGGCGACCTCCTCCTCGGCGGCGGTGAGCCCGGCGAGGATGCCGCCGGCGTGCCGCACCAGGGCCTCGCCCGCCTGCGTCAGCCGCATCTCGCGCCCGCCGCGCACCAGCAGCGGGGTGCCCACGGACGCCTCCAGGGCCTTCATCTGCTGGCTGACGGCGGGCTGGGTGCAGCCGAGCCGACGTCCGGCCGCCGAGAAGGAACCGGTGGCGGCGACGGCCCGCAGGACCCGGAGATGGCGTGCTTCGATCATCCTGGAAGGGTACTGAAAGATAAGAGATCCTTTGACGCGGCGATGAAAAACGCGTCGACACTTTGATCTCGGTCGCCTACCGTCTTCCCCATGAAGTTGCTGTCCGTGAATCTCGGCCGCGCCCGGCCCGCCCCGTACACCGACCCCGTGGTGGGGGTGACCGGCATCGACAAGCGCCCGGTGGAGGGGCCCGTGCGGGTCGCCGCGCCCGGCGCCAAGGGCGTCGCGGGCAGCGGTCTCGCCGGGGACACGGTGTGCGACCTGCGCCACCACGGCGGTGACGACCAGGCGGTGTACGCGATGGCCCGCGAGGACCTGGACGACTGGGAGCGCGAGCTGGGCCGCCCCCTGCCGAACGGCGGGTTCGGGGAGAACCTCACCACCGGGGGCGTCGAGGTGTCGGGCGCGCTGATCGGCGAGCGCTGGCGGATCGGCTCCTCGGTGCTCCTGGAGGTGACCAGCGGGCGCATCCCGTGCCGCACCTTCCAGGGCCATGTGGGGGAACAGGGGTGGGTGCGGCGCTTCACCCTCAAGGGTGCGCCGGGGGCGTATCTGCGGGTGATCGAGGCGGGCGAGATACGCGCGGGCGATCCGGTCGAGGTCGTGGAGCGGCCCGACCACGATGTCACCGTGGCCCTCCAGTTCCGGGCGACGACCACCGAACGCGAGCTGCTGCCACGGCTGTTGGCGGCCGGTTCCGCGCTGCACCCGGAGGCCGCGCGGGCCGCGCGGACCTACCTGGAGAAGTACGGTTCCTGACCGTACGTCAGGGATGAGACGGAGCATGGGGCCCAGGGGTCGGGTAACTACGCTTGGGCCATGACAACGGCTCTGATTACGGGATCGACCGCGGGCATCGGCGCCGCGTTCGCGCGGCGGCTGGCGGCCGACGGACACAACCTGGTGCTCGTCGCCCGCGACACCAAGCGGCTGCGGGAGCAGGCGACCGAACTGCACGACCGGCACGGCATCGAGGCGGAGGTGCTGACCGCCGACCTCGCCACGGACGACGGCATCGAGGCCGTCGCCGCCCGGGTGTCCGACCGCACGAGCCCAGTCGACCTGCTGGTCAACAACGCGGGCTTCGGCAACAAGGGCCGGTATCTCGACGTCCCGATGGCCGACGAGCTGAAGATGCTCAAGGTGCACTGCGAGGCGGTGCTGCGGCTGACCTCGGCGGCGACCGAGGCGATGCGCGAGCGCGGGCGCGGCGGCGTGGTGAACGTCTCGTCGGTCTCCGCGTTCGTGCCGCGCGGCACGTACGGCGCGTCGAAGGCGTGGGTCGTGCAGTTCACGCAGGGCGCGGCGAAGGACCTCGCGGGCAGCGGGGTGCGGCTGATGGCCCTCTGCCCAGGTTTCGTGCGGACCGAGTTCCACGCGCGGGCCGGGATGGGCACCGACAACATCCCCGGCTGGATGTGGCTGGACGCGGACAAGGTGGTCGCGGCGGCGCTGCACGATCTGGCGCGGGGCAGGTCGCTGTCGATCCCCGACCCGCGGTACAAGGCGCTGATGGGCATGGTGAAGGTGACGCCCAACGCCCTGCTGGGCGGGATCACCTCGCGGACGGGCCGGAAGTACGGGCCCCAGTGACGGCGTTACCGCCCCACCGGGGACGGGACGCGGCGCCCTGCCCGGGACCGGACACGGCGACCCGCCGGGGACGGGACGCGCCGACCCGCCGGGGACGGGACGCGCCGACCCGCCGGGGACGGGACGCGCCGACCCGCCGGGGACCTGACGCGCCGCCGCGTCGCGCGTCGCGGCCAGGACCCGCCCGCGATCCCGGCCGGGCCGGGACCGGTCCCGCGCAGCCCGAAGGCCCGGCATCCTCGTGGGGTGCCGGGCCTTCGGTGCCGACGCTCGGGTCGGACTGACGCTCGGGTCAGTGGGAGTGACCGTGGCCGTGACCGGCCGCGGCGGGCTCCTCCTCTTCCTTCTTCTCGACGACCAGGGTCTCGGTCGTGAGGAGCAGGGAGGCGATGGAGGCCGCGTTCTCCAGGGCGGAGCGGGTGACCTTGACCGGGTCGATGACGCCGGCCTTGACCAGGTCGCCGTACTCGCCGGTGGCCGCGTTGAAGCCCTGGCCCTTGTCCAGCTCGGCGACCTTGGAGGTGATGACGTAACCCTCCAGGCCGGCGTTCTCGGCGATCCAGCGCAGCGGCTCGACGGCGGCCTTGCGGACCACGGCGACGCCGGTGGCCTCGTCGCCGGTCTTGCCGAGGTTGTCCTCCAGGACCTTCACGGCGTGGACGAGCGCGGAGCCACCGCCGGAGACGATGCCCTCCTCGACCGCGGCGCGGGTGGCGGAGATGGCGTCCTCGAGGCGGTGCTTCTTCTCCTTCAGCTCCACCTCGGTGGCGGCGCCGACCCGGATCACGCACACGCCGCCGGCCAGCTTCGCGAGGCGCTCCTGGAGCTTCTCGCGGTCCCAGTCGGAGTCCGTGTTCTCGATCTCGGCCTTGATCTGCTTGACGCGGCCGGAGACCTCGTCGGAGTCGCCGCCACCGTCGACGATGGTGGTGTCGTCCTTGGTGATGGTGACGCGGCGGGCGGTGCCGAGCACGTCGAGACCGACCTGGTCGAGCTTGAGGCCGACCTCCTCGGCGATGACCTGGCCACCGGTGAGGGTGGCGATGTCGCCGAGCATGGCCTTGCGGCGGTCGCCGAAGCCGGGCGCCTTGACCGCGACGGCGTTGAACGTGCCGCGGATCTTGTTGACGACCAGGGTCGACAGGGCCTCGCCCTCGACGTCCTCGGCGATGATCAGCAGCGGCTTCGAGGCGCCGGACTGGATGACCTTCTCCAGGAGCGGCAGCAGGTCCTGGATCGAGGAGATCTTGCCCTGGTGGATCAGGATGTACGGGTCGTCGAGGACGGCCTCCATACGCTCCTGGTCGGTCACCATGTACGGGGACAGGTAGCCCTTGTCGAAGGCCATGCCCTCGGTGAAGTCCAGGTCGAGCCCGAAGGTGTTGGACTCCTCGACGGTGATGACACCGTCCTTGCCGACCTTGTCCATCGCCTCGGCGATCAGCTCGCCGACCTGGGTGTCCTGCGCGGAGAGCGCGGCCACGGCGGCGATGTCGGACTTGTCGTCGATCGGGCGCGCGGTGGCGAGGAGCTCCTCGGAGACGGCCTTGACGGCGGCGTCGATGCCCTTCTTCAGGAGGGCGGGCGAGGCGCCGGCGGCGACGTTCTTCAGGCCCTCGCGGACGAGCGCCTGGGCCAGCACGGTGGCGGTGGTGGTGCCGTCACCCGCGATGTCGTTGGTCTTGGTCGCCACCTCCTTCACGAGCTGGGCGCCGAGGTTCTCGTACGGGTCCTCGATCTCGACCTCGCGGGCGATGGTGACACCGTCGTTGGTGATGGTGGGGGCGCCGAACTTCTTGTCGATGACGACGTTGCGGCCCTTGGGGCCGATCGTCACCTTGACCGTGTCGGCAAGCTTGTTGACGCCGCGCTCGAGGGCGCGACGGGCGTCCTCGTCGAACTTCAGGATCTTCGCCATGACAGCGTGAGCCCTCTCGAAAAATGGGGTGTATGTGACTGCGCCCCCGGCGCCCGGCTGATTGATGATCGCGGGATCCGGGGGCGCAGCTGTGAGCAACTGTTCAGTGCTCGGGGTGAACTACTTCTCGATGATCGCGAGCACGTCGCGGGCCGAGAGGACGAGGTACTCCTCGCCGTTGTACTTCACCTCGGTGCCGCCGTACTTGCTGTACAGCACGATGTCGCCGGTCTTGACGTCGAGCGGCAGGCGCTCGCCGTTCTCGAAGCGCCCGGGGCCAACGGCCAGGACGACGCCCTCCTGGGGCTTCTCCTTGGCGGTGTCCGGGATGACCAGGCCAGAGGCCGTGGTCTGCTCGGCGTCCAGCGGCTGGACCACAATGCGGTCCTCGAGCGGCTTGATGGCAACCTTGGAGCTGGTGGTCGTCACGATCCGACCTCCCCCTTCGGAGATCTCACGGGGTTAACTGTCTGAGGTGGCGACCAGGTCGATCCGTCGTCGCGGGTGCCGGACCTGCCCGTCGCTTCTTGGCACTCTCCAGTGGGGAGTGCCAGGTCCGAGACTATGACCGCGATTAGCACTCGGTCAAGCGGAGTGCCAATTCCGTCCGCCGGGCGCGGCGTCGGCGACCGTCCGGGCCAGGCGCCGGGCCCTACAGGTAGTCCTCGAGACGGCCCACCGTCAGACGTCGGTGCTGGGCCTCCCGCAGGACGCGCGTGGTGCGTTCGCGCAGGGTCAGCGCGGCGGTCTCGCCCGAGGCGAGGGAGACGACGTCGCCGGGGCGCAGCCGGTGCCCGCCCCTGCGGTAGGTCAGGCTGCCGTCGCCCTCGGAGGCGGCCCGCCACAGGACGAGCGCGGCGACCCCGCAGCGGGCGGCGGCCCGCAGGGTGGTGCGGTCGTACGCGCCGTAGGGCGGGCGGAAGAGGCGGGGGCGGTGGCCGAAGCGGGAGCGGAGTTTGTCCTGCTGGCCGCAGATCTCGGCGCGCTGGCCGGCGAACGGCAGTCCGCGCATCGCCGGGTGGTCGAGGGTGTGGTTCTGGATGGAGGCGCCGACCGCCTGGAGGCGCGCGAAGTGCCCGTAGCCGGGTCCGACGACGCTGTCGGTGAGGAACATGCTGACGGGCAGCCGCAGTTCGCGGACCATGTCGACGAAGCGCGGGTCCTTCTCGGCGCCGTCGTCGTAGGTGAGGAAGACCACCGGGTCGCGGGTCGGCACCCGGGAGACGACCGGGGGCAGCCCCGGGGCCGCCGGGTGGGCGGCGGGCGGCCGGGCGGCGGGGTGCGGGGCCGGGGTGAGCGGGGCGGTCAGGCCCCAGCGGCGGTACGGCGGCTCGGCGGCGGGTCCGTGCGGGCGCACCCGCTGGGCGGCCTTCTTGCCGAGCCGTTCGATCGGGTCGACGGACTGGGCGCAGCCGGCCAGCAGCACGGCCGCCAGCACCGCGGCCAGGACGCCGGCCGGCCGACCCGGGCCCCGCTGCCTCACAGGTAGTCCTCCAGCCGGGCCACCGCGTACCCCTTGGCCGTGACGTGGTCGAGGAAGCGCCTGACCATGTCGGGCATGGTGCCCTTCCAGTCCTTGCGGCCGCGGAAGTGGGTGAGGACGATGTCGCCCGGGTGCAGGTCGCGGTCCCACTCGCGGTACTCCCAGTGGTCGACGAACACCTCCTCGTCCCAGATCGGCGCGTACTTGACGCCGCAGGTCTTGGCGGCGCGCAGGGTGTCCTGGTTGTAGTTGCCGTAGGGCGGGCGGAACAGCTTGGGGCGTTTGCCGTACTGCTTCTCGATGATGTCCTGCATGGCGCAGATCTCGTGCTTCTGCTGGGCGTAGGAGAGGCCGGGCAGGTAGGGATGGTGGAGGGTGTGGTTGTTCAGGACCACGCCCCGCTGCTGCATCTTCTTGAAGTACCCGTAGTCCTTGTTGACCAGGTAGTCGCTGAGGAAGGCGGTGTACGGGATGCGCAGTTCGCTCATCATCCGGAGGAAGTCCGGGTCCTTCTCCTCGCCGTCGTCGATGGTGAGGAAGACGACCTTCTGCCGGGTGGGGACGGTGGTGAAGACCGGTGGCAGGTTCTCCTCCTCCTGGCCCTCGACCTCGAAGCCGTCGCGGGCGGTGATCTCCGGTTTGCTCGCCGGGGGCGCGGGGGCGGTCAGCGGCACCGCGGCGAGGCGCCAGCGCTTGGCGGCGGCGACCCGGGCGGTCTGCTCGGCGCGGAGCCTGGCCGCGTAGGAGTCCAACGCCTCGGCCGGCGGGGCCTGCTGTCCCGGGGCCGGGTGGGCCGCGCCGCCGGGGCTCTGGGCGCAGCCGGAGGCGACGGCGGTGACGGCGAGCAGGGCGACGGCGACGCGGGCGCGGGCGCCGGCCTTGGCGCGGCGGAGCGGGGTCCAGGACCGTCCGCGGATCTGGACCGGTGCCCTATTTTTGTCATTTTGTACTACTGATCCCATGGAGCCGGATCCTCCCAGGTCACCCCCCACCGACCCGGCCCGACACCGCCGCCGGCGGCACACCGTCCACCGACTGGCCCACAATGACCCGGTGAACGACCTCGCCCCCCTCCTCACCCCCGAAGGCCGCGCACTCCTCGACGAGGTGCGCGGCACGGCCCCCGCCGACGAACTGGCCGTCGCCACCCGGCTGCGCCGCACCCACCCGGCCGGCCTGGTGTCGGCGGCGCTCGGCCAGGCACGGCTGCGGCAGCGGGCGGCGGCGAAGTTCGGCGACGAGGACGCGGGCCGGATGTTCTTCACCCCGAACGGCGTCGAACAGTCCACCCGGGCCCGGGTGGCCGCGTACCGGGCCGGGCGGCTCAAGGCGCTCGGCGTGACCTCGCTCGCCGACCTGTGCTGCGGGATCGGCGGCGACGCCATCGCCCTCGCGCGGGCCGGCATCCGGGTCCTCGCCGTGGACCGCGACCCGCTGACGGCGGCGGTGGCGCGGGCCAACGCCGAGGCGCTCGGGCTCGCCGGCCTGATCGAGGTGCGCGAGGCCGACGTCACCGAGGTGGACACGGCCGGCTTCGACGCCGTCTTCGTGGACCCGGGGCGGCGCGGCGGCCGGGGCCGGATCTTCGACCCCGAGGCGTACTCGCCGCCCCTGTCGTGGGCGGTCGAGGCGGCCCGCGCGGCCCCCCTCGCGGCCCTGAAGGTCGCCCCCGGCATCCCGCACGAGGCGGTGCCCGGCGAGGCCGAGGCGGAGTGGATCTCGGACGGCGGGGACGTGAAGGAGGCCGTGCTCTGGTTCGGCACCGACCCGGGCGCGGTCCGCGCGACCCTGCTGCCGGGACCGCGCACCCTGCTCGGCAGGGGCCTGCCCGACCCGGAGGTCAGGCCGGTGGGGCGCTGGCTGTACGAGCCGGACGGCGCCGTCGTCCGCTCCCATCTGGTCGCGGAGGTCGCCGCCGACCTGGACGGCGGTCTCCTCGACCCGACCATCGCGTACATCACCGCCGACGAGCACCGCGCCACCCCGTACGCCACCGCCTACGAGATCACCGACCAGCTGCCCTTCAACCTCAAGCGGCTGAAGGCGCTGTTGCGGGAGCGGCGGGTCGGCACGCTGACCGTGAAGAAGCGCGGCTCGGCCGTGGAGCCCGAGGAGCTGCGCAGGAAGGTCAAGCCGCAGGGGCCGCACGCGGCGACGGTGTTCCTGACCCGGGTGGCGGGCGCCCCCACCATGCTGATCGGCGCACCGGCCCCGTCCTGAGCCCCCGCACGCCCGCCTCGCGCCCGCTGCCGCAGAGCCGCGTCAGGCGCACCGCGCGGCGCGCGCCAGCAGCAGTTCCCGCTCCCGTCCGTTGCGGGCGAGTTCCGCCGCCCGTTCGAACTCCGCGCGGGCCTCGGCCGGGCGTCCGAGCCGGTCCAGCAGGTCGCCGCGGACGCTGGGCAGCAGGTGGTAGCCGCGCAGCGCGGGGTCCTGGATGAGGCCGTCCACGATCCGCAGGGCCTCGGCCGGGCCGCGGGCCATCGAGACGGCGACCGCGCGGTTGAGTTCCACGACCGGGGAGGGCGCGCGGGCGGCGAGCAGGCCGTAGAGGGTGGCGATGGTCGCCCAGTCGGTGTCCTCGTAGCGGACGGCGTGCGCGTGGCAGGCGGCGACGGCGGCCTGGAGGGCGTACCGGCCGGGGGCGCCGGTGGCGGTGGCGTCGGCCTGGTGGAGGGCCGCCACCCCGCGGGCGATCAGCATCCGGTTCCAGCGCCCGCGGTCCTGGTCGGCGAGGAGCACCGGGGCGCCGTCGGGACCGGTGCGGGCGGCGACGCGGGACGCCTGCAACTCCAGCAGCGCGGTCAGCGCGTGCACCTCGGGCTCCTTGGGCATCAGGCCGGCGAGCACCCGGGCGAGGCGCAGCGCGTCCTCGCAGAGCGCGGGGCGCACCAAGTCGTCGCCCGCGGTGGCCGCGTACCCCTCGTTGAAGATCAGGTAGATGACGTCGAGGACGGAGCCGAGCCGGGCCTCGCGGTCGGGGCCCGCCGGCACCTCGAAGGGGACGGCGCGCTCGGCGAGGGTGCGTTTGGCGCGGACGATGCGCTGGGCGACCGTCGCCTCGGGGGTGAGGAAGGCGCGGGCGATCTCCTCGGTGGTGAGGCCGCCGAGCAGGCGCAGGGTCAGCGCGATCCGGGCGTCGGCGGAGAGCACCGGGTGGCAGGCGGTGAAGACGAGCCTCAGCAGGTCGTCGTCGATGGCGTCGGGGTCGGCGAGGTCGGCGGGCTCCCCGGGGGGCGGGGCGCTCTCCAGGTCGCGGCCGATCTCGGCGAGCTTGCGGGCGTGCGTCGCACGGCGTCTGACCAGGTCGACCGCGCGGCGCCTGGCGACCGCGGTGAGCCAGGCGCCCGGCCGGTCGGGGACGCCGTCGCGCGGCCACTGCTCCAGGGCGGCGACCAGCGCGTCCTGGGCGAGTTCCTCCGCGACCCCGACGTCACGGACGACGCGCGCGGCGGCGGCGATCACCCGGGGCGACTCCATGCGGAAGACGGTCTCGATGGCGGCTGCGGCGGTGGGCTGCGGTTCCACAGCCCACCATGCAACACCCTCGGCGGCCCGGGGGCCAACGGAGGTCAGCCCTCGACGACCTCACGGACCTCGCAGGTGACCGTCCAGAACTCCTCGTGCACCTTCAGGAACCGCTTCGTCCACTCCAGGGCCTCGGCGCGGTCCTTGCACTGCATGAGCGCGTAGCCGCCGACGACCTCCTTGGACTCGGTGAACGGCCCGTCTGTGACGCTGATCCGGCCGTCCTCCCAGCGCACCCGGGTGCCCTGCGCGGACGGGGTGAGACCGGCGGTGTCGAGCATCACCCCGGCCTTGGTGATCTCCTCGATCAGCTCGCCCATCCGGCGCATCAGCTCGGGGCTCGGGCCTTCGGCGGGCGCGCTCGACTCGTCGATCCTGATGAGCGACAGGTAGCGGGGCATGGTGACTCCTCGGTGCGGTTGCGGGCCGGTCCCTCCCGGCCTCTCACCCCGTACGTCGAACGGGAGAGCCCGGGATCGACACCGTCCCCGGAGATTTCCGAGAAATCTTTCCGATCCCTGGCGGCGCCCTGCGCGAGCCGCCCGCCCTCAGCGCAGCGACCGCCACAGCTTGCCTGCCGCCGGTTCCTCGGCCACCACCCGGTTGGGGTCGGCCGGCGCGGTGACGACGGGCATCGTGACCGTCCTGACGTCGTCCGCGGCGAGGCCCCTCAGGCTCTGGCCGAACCGGATCAGCTCGGTCAGCGAGTCGAGCCCGGTGTCGGTGGTGAGGCTGCCGGTGACGGCGTCGGCGACCCGGTAGAGCCCGGCCGGGTCGGTCAGCAGCTCCGTCGAGGACATCTGCGCCAGCAGGGCCTTCACCAGCGTCTGCTGGAGCGCTATCCGGCCCAGGTCGCTGCCGTCGCCGATGCCGTGCCGGGTGCGGGCCAGGGCCAGGGCCCGCTCGCCGTCGAGGTGGTGGGTCCCGGCGGCCAGCTTCAGATGGCTGTAGTCGTCGTCGATGTCCTGCTCGGTGGTGACGGTGACCCCGCCGAGCGCGTCCACCAGCTTCGCGAACCCGGAGAAGTCGATCTCCAGGTAGTGGTCCATGCGGACGCCGGTCAGCTCCTCGACGGTCTTCACCGCGCACACCGCGCCGCCGACCGCGTAAGCGCTGTTGAACATCGCCCGGTACGCCACCGCCGTCGAGCCGCCGGACGACAGCGGGCAGGACGGCCGGGTGACGAGGGTGTCGCGCGGGATGCTGACGACGGTGGCGCCGGCGCGGCCCGCCTCGACGTGCACGACCATCGCCGTGTCGGAGCGGGCGCCCGAGCTGTCGCCGCCGCCCAGCTCCTCGTTGGCCGCGCCGCTGCGCGAGTCCGAGCCGAGGACCAGGAGGTTGACGGCGCCGGTCGGCAGCGGCGTCGCGGAGGCGGAGGCGGACGGGGTGGTCACCCCGCGGGCCGGACGGTCGTCGCCGAGCGCGCTGTCGATGTCGACGCTCTTGATGTTGTCGTTCAGGTGCCAGTAGGCCAGGCCGCCCGCCGCGGCGCCCAGCACCAGCACGGCCGCCACGGTGAGGCCGACGGTCTTCACCACGACCGACCGCCGGCCCCCGCGTCCGCCCTCGCCGCTCTCGTCAACTCCGGTCACGGGCAGGAACGTAAGTCCGAATTATGAGGAGGCTGTTAGCGGAACGCTTCCCGGACCGTTTTCTTCGGAAAATCTCATGATTACTGGCCCAGGGTGACCGTCGGCACCGGATTGCTCCCGCTCCACGAGCCGTTGAACCCGAAGCTCACCGAGCCGCCGTCCGGCACCGTCCCGTTGTACGAGGCGTTGGCGCAGCTGACCGCGTTGCCCGACTGGGTGCAGGTGGCGTTCCACGCCTGGGTGACCTGCTGGCCAGCGCCGAAGGTCCAGTTCGCCTTCCACGACGAGAGCGCGGCCCCGGAGCAGGCGATCGTCACCTGCCCGGTGAACCCGGTGTTCCACTGGCTGGTCACGGCGTACGTGACGGCGCAGGCGCCGGTCGGCGGGGTGCTGGTGCCGCCGAGCGCCTCGGCGATGGCGTTGTACGCCGGTTTCGGCGCGTAGTTCGCGTCGTAGGGCGTCGCCGCGCCGTAGCCGGGGAACGTCGACTCCACCCAGGAGTCGGAGTCGGTGAAGCCCCAGACGGTGAGGTTCACACAGCGGGTGACGGCGACGCACGCGGCGGTGACGGCCTTGTAGTCGGCGGCCTGCTGGGCGAGTTTCGCGCTGTCGGCGGGCAGCGCCATCCGCACGTCGAGTTCGGTGATCGCCACGTCGACGCCGAGGTCGGCGAAGCGCTGGATGTTCTGCTGGAGGGTGGACGGCACCTGTCCGAGGATGAGGTGCGCCTGGAGGCCGACGCCGTCGATCGGCACGCCCCGCTCCTTCAGCGACTTGACGAGGTTGTACAGGGCGGTGCTCTTGGCGCCCACCCCCTCGACGTTGTAGTCGTTGATGTACAGCTTCGCGGCCGGGTCGGCGGCCCGCGCCCAGGTCAGCGCGGAGGCGATGTAGTCGGGGCCGAGGCCGTCGTACCAGAGGGTCGAGCGGTAGGTGCCGTCCTCGTTGAAGGGTTCGTTGACGACGTCCCAGACGGACACCTTGCCCTTGTAGCGGCCCACCTCGGTGGCGATGTGGTTCTGGAGCAGGGTGCCGAGCTGGGCGGACGTCCAGGTGCCGTTGGTCAGCCAGCTCGGGTTCTGGCTGTGCCAGACCAGGGTGTGGCCGCGCACCAGTTGGTCGTGGGCCTGCGCGAAGGCGACGATTTGGTCGGCCTCGGCCCAGTTGAAGGTCCCCTGGGCCGGCTCGACCGACCCCCACTTCATGGCGTTGCCCGGGGTGAGCGAGGAGAACTGGGCGCCGGCCAGGTCGCCGTAGGTCCCGGTGAGCTTGGAGCCGGTGACCGCCGTGCCCATGACCTTGCCCTTGGCCGCGGCCAGGTCGCGCAGCGGGGTGGCGGCGGCGTGCGCGGGCGCGGCGCCCGCCGCGAACAGGGCGCCGGCTGCCAGAAGCCCGGCGCAGAGGGCGGCGAGCCGCGCGCGTACGGCTGATCTGGAGGTTCTCATTGCGGGTGGCCTCCGAAAGTTTCGGTTGTGCAACCGATTGACTTCGGAGGAGTGTGGGGGCGCTCACCCCACCCGTCAATACGTCACCTTCCGGCCGCCGGCGCCCCGGTGCTGGCCCGCACCACCAGGCTGGTGGCCAGCTCCACCCGGGTCGCGGCGGGCGCGCGCTCCCCGCGGCCGAGGTCGAGGACCAGTTTGGCCGCCGCCTCCGCCATCTCGGTCAGCGGCTGCCGCACGGTCGTCAGCGGCGGCCCGACCCAGCGGGCCACCGGCAGATCGTCGAAGCCGACCACGCTCAGGTCCTCCGGGATGCGCAGCCCCAGCTCCCGCGCCGCCTCGTACAGGCCGAGCGCCTGGAGGTCGTTGAGGGCGAAGACGGCGGTGGGCCGGTCCGGGCGGCGCAGCAGCTGGAGGCCCTGCCGGTAGCCGGCCTCGTGGTGGAAGTCGCCGGTCACGATCAGCGACGGGTCGACCGGCAGCCCGGCGGTCTCCAGGGCGGCCCGGTAGCCGTCGACGCGGGCCCGGCTGCACATCATCCTCGACGGTCCGGTGATGGCGCCGATCCTGGTGTGGCCGAGGTCGACCAGATGCCGGGTGGCGGCGAGCCCGCCCTGCCAGTTGGTGGCGCCGATGGACGGCACGTCGACACCCGGGTCGCCCGCCGGGTCCATCACCACGAACGGGATGGAACGGCTGGTGAGCAGGGCCCGCTGGGACTCGTCGAGGCCGGAGAGGACCAGGATCACGCCGTGCGGGCGTCGCGCGGCGACCTGGTCGGCCCAGGTGCGTCCCGGGGTGAGCCGTCCGGCGCTCTCGCTGAGCACGACGCTCAGCCCGGCCTCCCGCGCCACGTCCTCCACGCCCCGGATGACCTCCATCGCCCAGGCGCTCTCCAGCTCGTGGAAGACCAGGTCGATCAGGGGCGAGCGGCTGGCCTCCGCGCGCCTGCGCCGGTAGCCGTGGGCGCGCAGCAGGCCCTCGACGCGGCTGCGGGTGGCCGGGGCCACGTCGGCGCGGCCGTTGAGGACCTTCGAAACAGTCGGCGCGGAGACGCCGGCCTCACGGGCGATCTCGGCGAGGGTCGCGGTCTGCGTCGACCGGCCTGTCGTCGTCGCTGCCGTCCGGGTTTCCACGGGCTCCGGGGGTGTCATGGCGGCGATCGTATCCCTGCGCTCCCTCTTGACGAACCCCTCGCACCGGCCTAGGTTCCCGGAACATTCGAAGTACATAACGAAACATTCGCACGAGAGCCCGCCGGAACCCCCGCCCGCAGCCCCACCAGACACCCGCCCGGCACCCCTCGCCCCACCCCCGACGCGACGCGCCGCCCGACACGCCGTCCCGACCCGACAAGAGCAGGAGTTTCATGACCACCGCCTCCTGGCGTGACCCCGCGCTGCCCGCCGCCGCCCGCGTCGACGACCTGCTCTCCCGGATGACCCTTCAGGAGAAGACCGCCCAGCTGTACGGCGTGTGGGTGGGCGCCGCCACGGACGGCGACGGGGTCGCGCCGTTGCAGAGCGAGATGGCCGCCGACCACGACTGGGACGAGCTGATCGGCCACGGCCTCGGCCAGCTCACCCGCTCCTTCGGCACCGCCCCCGTCGACCCGGCGCTGGGCGCGCAGGCGCTGGCCCGCGCCCAGCGCCGCATCATGGCGGCCGGCCGGTTCGGCGTGCCCGCCGTCGCCCACGAGGAGTGCCTGGCCGGGTTCACCACCTGGGGCGCCACCGCCTACCCGGTGCCACTGGCGTGGGGCGCCTCCTTCGATCCGCCGCTGGTCGAGGAGATGGGCCGGCGGATCGGCCAGGACCTGCGCGCGGCCGGCGTCCACCAGGGCCTCGCCCCGGTCCTCGACGTCGTCCGCGATCCGCGCTGGGGCCGGGTCGAGGAGACCATCGGCGAGGACCCCTACCTGGTCGGCACCGTGGGCGCCGCCTATGTGCGGGGGCTGGAGTCGGCCGGGGTGGTCGCCACCCTCAAGCACTTCGCCGGGTACGCGTCCTCGGCGGGCGCCCGCAACCTCGCGCCCGTGCGGGCCGGGGTGCGCGAGTTCGCCGACGTGACGCTGGTGCCGTTCGAGATGGCGCTGCGCGAGGGCGGGGCCCGCTCGGTGATGGCCGCGTACACCGAGACGGACGGCGTCCCCGCCTCCGCCGACCCCGGGCTGCTGACCGAACTCCTGCGGGAGCGCTGGGGGTTCACCGGCACGGTCGTCGCCGACTACTTCGGCATCGGCTTCCTGCAGAGCCTGCACCGGGTGGCGGGCAGCCCCGCCGAGGCCGCGCACGCCGCGCTGAACGCCGGTATCGACGTCGAGCTGCCCACCCTGAAGTGCTACGGCACCCCGCTGCTCGACGCGGTCCGCGACGGCACCGTCCCCGAGGAGCTGATCGACCGCGCGGCCCGCCGGGTCCTGCTCCAGAAGTGCGAACTCGGGCTGCTCGACGAGGACTTCGCCCCGGAGCCGACCGGCCCGATCGACCTCGACCCGCCGGCCAACCGGGACCTCGCCCGCCGACTGGCCGAGGAATCGGCGGTGTTGCTCGACAACCCGGACGCCCTGCTGCCGCTCTCCCCCGACGCCCGGATCGCGGTGGTCGGCCCGCGCGCCGCCGACGCGCTCGCGATGCTCGGCTGCTACTCCTTCCCGTCCCATGTACTGCCCCGCCACCCCGAGGTGCCGCTGGGCATCGACATCCCGCCGCTGCTCGACGCGGTGCGCGCCGAACTCCCGGACGCCAAGGTGACGTTCGCCGAGGGCTGCGGGGTGTCCGATCCCGACCGGGCGGGGATCGCCGAGGCGGTGGCGCGGGCCTCCGAGGCGGACGTGTGCGTGGCGGTGCTCGGCGACCGGGCGGGCCTCTTCGGCCGCGGCACCTCGGGCGAGGGCTGCGACGTGACGGACCTGCGGCTGCCCGGGGTGCAGGGCGAGCTGCTGGACGCGCTGCTCGCCACCGGCGTCCCGGTGGTCCTGGTGCTGCTGACCGGCCGCCCCTACGCGCTGGGCCGCTGGCACGGCCGGCTGGGCGCCGTGGTGCAGGCGTTCTTCCCCGGCGAGGAGGGCGGCCCCGCGGTGGCGGGCGTGCTGTCGGGGCGGGTCAACCCGTCGGGCCGGCTCCCGGTGAGCGTGCCGCGGCTGCCCGGCGGCCAGCCCTGGACCTACCTCCAGCCGCCGCTCGGCCTCGCGGGCGAGGTCAGCAACCTGGACCCGACCCCGCTGTACCCGTTCGGGCACGGCCGCTCGTACACGACGTTCACCTGGGACGGCTTCGAGGGCACCGAACCGCGGATCGGCACCGACGGCTCCTTTGAGCTGGCGCTGACCGTCCGCAACACGGGCGGGCGCGCGGGCGCCGAGGTCGTCCAGCTGTATCTGCACGACCCGGTGGCCTCGGTGACCAGGCCCGACGTCCGGCTGATCGGCTACCGGCGGCTCGACCTCGATCCGGGCGAGGCGGCCAGGGTCAGCTTCCGCTTCCACGCCGAGCTGTCCGCGTTCACCGACCGCACCGGCACCCGGGTGGTCGAACCGGGCGCCCTTGAGCTGCGGCTGGCGGCGTCCAGCGCCGACGTGCGGCACACCGCGCGGCTCGAACTGACCGGGCCGGTGCGCAGGCCGGGCACCGACCGGCGGCTGTGGTGCGAGACGGAGGTGTCGCGGCCCCGGTGACCCCGGCCGGGCGGGCGGCCGGTCGGGGAACGGTCAGCCGACGGTGACCGACTCGAACCGCCAGCGGTGCACGGCGCGGGTCACCGACCCGGGGTCCGGCTCGGGCAGTTCGGGCAGTTCGGCGTCGAACTCCGCGTCCCACCAGGTGATGACGAGGACCCGGTCGCCCGGGGCGCGGAGCACCTCGCGGCGCAGCGGCTGCCTGGGCAGCTCCTGCTCCCCGGCCCAGGCGAGCAGGTCGGCGCCCCGGCCCTCGGCGGCCCGCGCCTCCCACATCAGGGCGACGGTCACGAGTACAGGTTCTCCTTGCTGACCTCGTGCACATGGTCGTGGCCGTGCTCATGCCCGTGGCCCGGCACATGCGGCTCGGTCACCGGCAGCGAGGAGTCCGCCGACAGGTCCCAGTCCGACGCGGGCCGGCCGCGGGCGACCATCTCCGCGCCGAGCGCCGCGACCATCGCGCCGTTGTCCGTGCAGAGCTTGGGCCTGGGCACCCGCAGCCGGATGCCGGCCGCCTCGCAGCGCTCCTGCGCCAGCGCCCGCAGCCGGGAGTTGGCGGCCACCCCGCCGCCGATCATCAGATGGTCGACGCCCTCGTCCTTGCAGGCCCGTACCGCCTTGCGGGTCAGCACGTCGACGACCGCCTCCTGGAAGGACGCCGACACATCGCGCACCGGCACCTCCTCGCCCGCCGCGCGCTTGGCCTCGATCCAGCGGGCGACCGAGGTCTTCAGCCCGGAGAAGGAGAAGTCGTAGGGCGCGTCCCTCGGTCCGGTCAGACCGCGCGGGAACGCGATCGCCTTCGGGTCGCCCTCCCGGGCGTACCGGTCGATGACCGGGCCGCCGGGGAAGCCGAGGTTCAGCACCCGGGCGATCTTGTCGAAGGCCTCGCCCGCCGCGTCGTCGATGGTCGCGCCGAGCGGGCGGACGTCGGAGGTGATGTCGGTCGACAGGAGCAGCGAGGAGTGACCGCCCGAGACCAGCAGCGCCATCGTCGGCTCGGGCAGCGCGCCGTGCTCCAGCTGGTCCACGCAGATGTGCGAGGCCAGGTGGTTGACGCCGTACAGCGGCTTGCCGAGCGCGTAGGCGTACGCCTTGGCCGCCGTGACGCCGACCAGCAGCGCGCCGGCCAGCCCGGGGCCGGCGGTGACGGCGACGCCGTCGAGGTCGCGGGCGGTGATCCCGGCGTCCTTCAGCGCGCGCTCGATGGTCGGGACCATCGCCTCCAGATGGGCCCGGGAGGCGACCTCGGGGACGACGCCCCCGAACCTGGCGTGCTCGTCGACGCTGGAGGCGACGGCGTCGGCCAGCAGGGTGGTGCCGCGCACGATGCCGACGCCGGTCTCGTCGCAGGAGGTCTCGATGCCCAGGACGAGCGGTTCGTCAGCCATTGATCTCGGTTCCTTGTACGGAGGTTGCGGGGTCGGTCAGTCGCATGACCAGCGCGTCGACGTTGCCCGGCTGGTAGTAGCCGCGGCGGAAGCCGATCGCCTCGAAGCCGAAGCGCTCGTAGAGCTTCTGGGCGCGGACGTTGTCGATCCGGCACTCCAGCATCACTTCGGCGCACTCGAAGTCGGTGGCGGAGCTGAGCAGTTCGGCCAGCAGCCGGCCGCCGAGCCCGGTGCCCCAGTGGCCGCGCGCGACGGCGACGGTCTGGATGTCGGCGAGGTCGCCCGAGGCGGCGAGCCCCGCGTACCCGACCACCCCGCCGGCCCTGTCCGGGTCCTCGGCGACGAAGTAGCGGCGGGTGGCGCCCGCGCCGCGCGCGTGGGCCAGCTCGGACCAGAACATGCCGCGGGACCAGGCGTCCTCGGGGAAGAGGTCCTTCTCCAGGTCGAGGACGGGGTCGATGTCCCACCAGCGCATCTCGCGCAGCCGAGGTGTCACGGGTGCGGTCACTTGGGGGTGACCACCTTGTAGTTCTTCGGGACCTGGGCGTCCGGCCTGCGCAGATAGAGCGGCCGGGGCGCGGGCAGCTCCTGCCCTGCGGCGAGCCGCTCGACGGCGAGTTCGGCGAGGGCGGCGGCCGACCCGTGCTGCGGGTCGTGGGCGTCGGGGAAGGTGTCGGGGTACAGCAGCGCACCCGCGCCCACCGCGGGCAGTCCCGCGACGCGCTCGGCGATGTCGGCGGGGCGGTCGACGGCGGGCTCCGTCAGCCGGGTGCGGGAGTCGGCGTAGGTCGCCCAGTAGACCTCCTTGCGGCGCGCGTCGGTCGCCACCACGAAGGGGCCGCCGTCGAAGCCGGCCGCGTGCGCGAGGCCGTCCAGGGTGCACAGGCCGTGCACCGGGACGCCGAGGGCGAGCCCGAAGGTGTCGGCGGTCATCAGACCGACCCGCAGACCGGTGTAGGGGCCGGGTCCGACGCCCACGACGACGCCGGTGACGGCGTCGAGCCGCAGCCCGGCGTCGGCGAGCACCCGGTCGACGGCCGGCAGCAGCAGCTCTCCGTGCCGGCGCGCGTCCACCTGGCTGGAGGAGGCGATGACGTCCCGGCCGTCGTGCAGGGCGACGGTGACGGCGGGGGTGGCGGTATCCAGAGCGAGCAAGAGCACACAAACAGCCTACGGCTCCCCGCCCGCCGTGTCGGACGACCGGGGCGAACGGTCCCCCGACACGGCCGGCACCCCCGCCACCGCACCCGGTTTGTACCGGTATGGGCTGCTACGGTCGCCCGGGGTACGGCGTACGAACGCGAAGGCTGAGGTGGACGACGGTGGCAGGAAGCAGCTCCGTGACGGTGTTCGGGCTCGCCGCGGCGGCCGTCGCGACGGTCGGCGTCCTCGCCTACCAGGCCGCGGCGACCGCCCCCGAGGACCCCAGCGAGCCGCGCCCCACCGGTTCGGCCTCGCCGACGCTCTCCAAGGCGCCCCGCGACAAGAAGAACCCCACCGCGCTGCCCGCGGGCTCCGGCACGGGCCAGCGGGTCGTGTACTCGGTGGACGACGACCGGGTCTGGCTGGTGGGCCGCCGCGACAAGGTCGAACGCACCTTCAAGGTCACCCCCGGCACCGTCGACCCGCCCCCGAACATCTACGCGGTCAGCTCCCGCTCGAACGCCGTCACCGGCACCGACGGCACGCCCGTCGAGCACGTGGTGCGCTTCACCGTCGTCGACGGGGTGGCGATCGGGTTCAGCGCGGCCGTCGAGGGCGCGGCGAACCGCCCGGCCGACCGCTCGGGCAGCGGGGCCCGCACCGGCGGCATCCGCGAGTCCTCGGCGGACGGCGCGGCGATGTGGGAGTTCGCGACGATCGGCCGCCGGGTGGTCGTGATCCGCTGACCCTTCCGGGACGCGCGCTCAGGCCGCGTCGCGGTGCCGGGGTACCACCGGGGACGCGCGCTCAGGCCGCGTCGCGGTGCCGGGGGGTCAGCGGGGCGACCGCGCGGGGCAGCTCGGGGTCCGGTGCGGGGGGCGGGGTGGAGACCGCGCGGGCCGCACCGCAGGACGCCAGCAGGTCACGCATGGTCACACCGGACATTCCCGGCAGTGCCTTGTCTCGTTCGGTGGCCGACACGGACGCCTCCTGGAACCTGGGGGCGGGCGTGGTTAGGTAGACCTAACCACGGGCTGGGTACCATGTGACCACGTCCGTGACGTGGAACGCAATAATATGCCGACACCGTGTCGGAACCTTCACGCGGGGAACGCGAGCCCGCTCAGATCCGCCGTCGCCCAGCGCGCCCCGAGCCCGGTCAGCGTCACGTGCCGCACCTCGTCGGTGGTGTCGCCGACCGCCCGGTGGATGACGAGGTGCAGCCGGTCGTCGGTCAGCTCCTCGACCTTGCCCTCGCCCCACTCGACCACGACCACCGAGTCGGGCAGCGAGACGTCCAGGTCGAGGTCCTCCATCTCGTCGAGGCCGCCGCCGAGCCGGTAGGCGTCGACGTGCACCAGCGGCGGCCCGTCACCGAGGGACGGGTGGACCCGGGCGATCACGAACGTCGGCGAGGTGACCGCGCCGCGCACCCCGAGCCCCTCGCCGAGACCGCGGGTCAGCGTCGTCTTGCCGGCACCCAGTTCGCCGTTGAGCATCACGAGGTCGCCCGCGCGCAGCAGGCCGGCGAGGCGCCTGCCCAGCTCCCGCATCTGCTCGGGGGAGGTGACGGTCAGCTCGGTCTCAGCCCGGTCGTACGGTGCCGTTGGTGCTTCCATAGCCACCCACGGTAGCTCCTACGGGCACCGCTCCCGCACGGGTGAGCAGGTCGGCGAGCCGGTCGGTGACGACCTCGGGATGCTCCAGCATCACCAGGTGCCCTGCGTCCGGCACGAGGACCAGCTCGGCCTCCGGCAGCTCGTCGGCGATGGCCTCGCTGTGCTCGCTCGGCGTGACGAGGTCCTTGACGCCCGCGAGCACCAGCACCGGCAGCTCCCGGAACAGGGCGAGCGCGGCCGTCTTGTCGTGGTCGCTGAACGCCGGGTAGAACTCGGCGACCACGTCGATCGGCGTGGACTCGATCATCCGCTCGGCGAACCGCTCGACCGCCGGGTCCACGTCACGCGACGCGAACGAGTAGCGCTTGATGACCCCCGCGAAGAGGTCGGCGGTGGCCCGGCGCCCCCGCTCCACCAGCGCGGCCTGCTGCCCCAGCGCCCTCAGCACCCCCGGCAGCACCCGCCGCACCGCGGCCACCCCGGCGACCGGCAGCCCGAAGTTCACCTCGCCGAGCCCCCCGGAGGAGGTCCCGACCAGGGCCACCGCGACGACCCGGTCGCGGATCAGCTCGGGGAACTGGTCGGCGAGCGCCATCACCGTCATCCCGCCCATGGAGTGCCCGACGAGCACGATCGGGCCCTCGGGGACCGCCGCGTCGAGGACCGCCTTCAGATCGCGGCCGAGCTGGTCGATGGTGACCGGCTCGCGGTCCCGCAACTGTGCCTCGCCGCGCCCGGACCGCCCGTGGCTGCGCTGGTCCCAGTGCACGGTCCGCACCACGCCCCGCAGCGCGGCCCGCTGGAAGTGCCAGGAGTCCTGGTTCAGGCAGTAGCCGTGGCTGAAGACGACGGTGACGGGGGCGGGCGCCTTCCGCCCGAACAGCCGCCTGCGGCGCGGGCCGAGCGCGGGCACGGCCTCCGGGTCGACGTCGTCGACCTCGTAGTAGAGCAGCGTGCCGTCGTCGGCGTGCGCGGTGCCCGGGGTGCCGCGCAGGGCGCCGTACGGTCCCGTCGAGTCCAGGGCGAGCCTGGCCCGCTTGCGCATGCCGCGGCCGACGGTGAGCCGCTCGATGGCGACCCCGGCCGCGGCCCCCGCGGCGACCACGCCTATCGCGGCGCCCGCGATGCCGGTCGCCCTGCGCCAGTTCCCGTTCGCCCCCGCGGCGGAGGCGGCGGCCCGCACGGCCTCCGCACTGCTCTCGCTCACGTACCGCTCCTGTTCGCCGGGTGGTGCGCGGACCGTCCGCGCCGCTGTCGTCGCGCGCTGCCGCCTACCGCGGGTGTCCCTCGTCCGTCCACGCCGTCGCCCGCGGCGGCCGCTCGTCGCGGTAGACGCGCGGGACGCGGGTCCCGATGCGGGTGACGATCTCGTAGGCGATGGTCCCGGCCGCCTGCGCCCAGTCCTCCGCGGTGGGCTCGCCGCGGTCGCCAGGACCGAAGAGGACGGCCTCGGCGCCCGCCTCCGGCTCGTCGCCGCCGAGGTCGACCACGAACTGGTCCATCGCGACCCGCCCCGCGACCGTCCGCCACTTGCCGCCGATCAGGACGGGCCCGGTGCCCGAGGCGTGCCGCGGGATGCCGTCCGCGTAGCCGACCGGGACCAGGCCGAGGGTGGTGGCGCCGGGCGTGACGTAGTGGTGGCCGTAGCTGACGCCGTGGCCGCCGGGGACGTGCTTGACCAGCGCGAGCGAGGCCGAGAGCGTCATCACGGGCCGCAGTCCGAAGTCGGCCGGGGCGCCGATCTCCGGGCTGGGCGAGATGCCGTAGAGGGCGATGCCGCAGCGCACCAGGTCGAAGTGGGACTCGGGGAGGGTGAGGGTGGCGGGCGAGTTGGCGATGTGCCGCACCTCGGGCCGCACGCCCTGGCCCTCGGCGTACCCGAGCATCTCGCGGAAGACGGTGAGCTGGGCGGCGATCGAGGGGTGGCCGGGTTCGTCGGCGCAGGCGAAGTGCGACCAGAGGCCGGTGACCCGCAGCACGCCCTCGCGCTCGGCGCGCAGCGCGGCGGCGACCAGTTCGGCCCAGTCGGCGCCCGGCTGGCAGCCGTTGCGTCCGAGGCCGGTGTCGGCCTTGAGCTGCACCCGCGCGACCACCCCGGCCGACCGGGCGGCGGCGGTGACCTCCGTCAGCGCCCACAGGGCGCTCACCGACACGTCGATCCCGGCCTCGACGGCCTCCCGCCAGGGCCCGCCGGGCGTCCACAGCCAGCACATCAGCCGCACCCCGTCGGGCAGCCCGGCCGCGCGCAGCGCGAGGGCCTCCTCGGGCGTGGCGGTCCCCACCCAGGTGGCTCCCGCCTCGACGGCGGCACGGGCGCACCGGACCGCCCCATGGCCGTACGCCTGCGACTTGACGACGGCCATGAGGGCGGCGCCCGGCGCGAGCGCGCGCAGGGCCCGTACGTTGGACCGCAGGGCTCCCAGGTCGATCTCGGCACGGGCACGCAGGGGCGCGGTGGCGGCGGTGGCTGTCTCGTTCATGGCGCCCCCAGTCTCTCAGAGGGCTCGGACAGCGCGACCACGGACGGCTACGAGCCGGGCCGCCGCCCCCAGACGTACACCCGGTCGTTCTTCTTCAGCACGCCCCACAGCTTCCGGGCGTCCGGCAGCCGCAGATTGACGCACCCCCAGGAACCGACGGTCGTGTAGATGCTGCCGTACACGGCGTGGAAGGCCTGCCCGCCGCTGAAGAACTGGGCATACGGCATGGGCGAGTTGTACAGCGTCGACCAGTGGTTCTTGTGTTTCCAGTACACCTTGAACCAGCCGGTCCTGGTCGCGTGCGCGGGCCGTCCGCTGCGCATCGGGACGGGCCCGAAGACGACGTCGCGCCCCTTCTGCACCCAGGTCAGCTGCCGGTTCAGGTCGACGCACGCGACCCGGTACGACCGCACCGGGCACTTCCCGGCCGCGTTGGGGTTCTCGCGCGCGCCGACGAGCTGCATGGTGGCCCAGGTGACCGGTCCCGCGAACCCGTTGGCGGGCTTGATCTTCAGGTCGGCCTGGAAGGCGCGGATGGCCCGGCAGTCGGCGGCCGACTGCTTCCCGTCCACCGGCAGCTTCAGCCACCGCTCGACCTGCCGCTGGTAAGGCCCGGTCCGCTTGCTGCACGCGACCTTCCCCACGGCGTCCCCGAGCGGCACCAGTTCGACGAGGTCGTAGGCGCCGGGCGCCGCGTCCTGCGGCTCGACGGCGTCCTCGGCGGCGCTCGGTTCGTACACGACGGGCGGGAGCGCCTGGTCGGGCGCGTCGATCTGCCACGGCCGGTAGGGGCCGGAGACCCCGGGCACCAGCTCGGCCTCGGGCCCCGCGGCGGGCGGCGGGGGCTCGACGGCCCGCGCGCTCCCCACGGGCAGCACGGCCGCGACGACGAGCGCCACGGCGACGGCACGACAAGCAAAAGGTCTGTTGATCACCTGATCAGAGAAACGCCCGAGCCCGCCCAGCCACCCGGGGCACGCTGAAGGGGTCACCCGTACGAAGCGGAACCACTGCCCCATCCGATCGCGAAGGGCGGTCCCCCCAACCCGAGCGAGCGCGGACGACGGGTCCCCGACCCGAGCGAGCATCGTCTCGACCGCCCGCACTCTGATCGACGCGGAGGGGGCTCGCGGCCGCCTCCACCCCCCGGCTGGCCGCCGACTGGCCGCCGAGCACGGACGAGCGGTCCCCGACCCGCCGAGCACGGGCGACCGGCCCCGGTCCCGAGCACGGACGGCGGGTCCCTGACCCGAGCGAGCATCGTCTCGACCGCCCGCGCTCTGACCGACGCGGAGGGGCTCGCGGCCGCCCCCACCCGCCGACTAGCCGCCGACTAGCCGCCGACTGGCCCCCGAGCACGAACGACCGGTCCCCGACCCGAGCACGGGCAACCGGCCCCTCGACCCGAGCACGGACGGCCGGTCCCCGACCCGAGCACGGACGACCGGCCCCTCGACCCAGTCACGAACGACCGGCCCCTCGACCCAAGCGCGAACGACCGGCCTCCGACCCGAGCGAGCGCCGACGACCCGCGCCGCCTCACCCTCGTCCCGGCGCCTGCTCCCTCATCCCGGCCGCCTCTCCCTCATCCCGGCCGCCTCTCCCTCATCCCCGCCGCGCCCTGCCAGGCCTGCCGCGCCCCGCCCCGCCCCGCCCGGCTTGCCGCTCCCCGCCGAGGCCCCGCCGCCCCGCCGTCCCGCCGTCAGCTCAGAACGTCGCGCCAGGCGTCCGGGATCGCCGCCGCCACGTCGTGGGCGCCCGCCGGGGCGCCGTCCGCCGCGTAGCGGCCCGCCAGGCCGTGCAGGTACGCGGCCACGCTGCCCGCGTCCCGTGCTGTGAGGCCCGAGGCGAGCAGGGAGCCCGCCAGCCCCGACAGGACGTCGCCGCTGCCCGCCGTCGCCAGCCAGCCCGTACCGGTCGCGTTGACCCGTACCGGTCCGCCGCCCGGGTCGGCGACCAGCGTCGTCGAGCCCTTGAGGAGGACCGTCGCGCCGTACCGGTCCGCCAGCTCCCGTGCCGAGGCGAGCCGCGCGGCCTCCACCTCCTCGCGGGCCACGCCGAGCAGCGCGGCGGCCTCGCCCGCGTGCGGGGTCAGCAGTGTCGGCGCGGTCCGCGCCCGCACCGCCGCGCGGTCCGCGAGCCGCAGCCCGTCCGCGTCGATCAGCACCGGCACGTCCTGGCCGAGCACCTCGCCGACCGCCGACGCGTCGTCCCCCGCGCCCGGCCCCACGACCCACGCCTGGACCCGCCCCGCCTCCTTGGGCCCCCGGTCCGAGACCAGCGTCTCGGGGAACCGCGCGAGCACGGCGTCCCCGGCGGGCCCCACGTACCGCACGGCCCCCGCGCCGCCCCGCAGCGCCCCGGAGACGGCGAGCACCGCGGCTCCCGGGTACCGCGCGGAGCCGGCGGCGATCCCGACCACACCTCGCCGGTACTTGTCGCTGGCCGCGCCGGGCCGCGGCAGCAGCGCGGCGACGTCGGTGTGCTGGAGGGCCTCCAGTTCGGGTTCGGCCGGCAGTTTGGGACGCAGTCCGATGTCGACGAGCCGCACCGACCCGGCGTACTCCCGCGCCGGGTCCACCAGCAGCGCGGGCTTGTGCGTCCCGAAGGTGACGGTGAGATCGGCCCGGACGGCCCGCCCGCGCACCTCGCCGCTGCCCGCCTCCACCCCGCTCGGCAGATCGACGGCGACGACGGCGGCCCGCGCCCGCTCCACCGCGTCGGCCAGCGGCACCGCGTCGGCCCGCAGCCCGCCCCGCCCGCCGATGCCGACGATGCCGTCCACGACGAGATCGGCCCGCGCCACGGCGTCCGCGCCACGGTCGCCCGCCACCGGGCGCCCGCCGGCCGCGACCAGGGCGGCGAGCCCGCCCGCGTGGGTCTTCTCGGGCGACGCGAGCAGCACCGCCGTCACACCCGCGCCCCGGCGGGCGAGCCGGGCGCCGGCGTAGAGGGCGTCCCCGCCGTTGTCGCCGCTCCCGACGAGCAGGACGACCCTGCGGCCGTACACCCGTCCCAGCAGTTCGGCGCAGGCGGCGGCGAGCCCGGCGGCGGCGCGCTGCATCAGCGCCCCCTCGGGAAGCCGCGCCATGAGGGCACGCTCGGCGGACCTGACCGTCTGGACGCTGTAAGCGGTACGCATGACTCCGAGTCTCCCTGCCGCACGCCCCGAACGCCTACGGGACGGAGATCTCCGCCCCGGCCCCGCCTTCGGCTAGCCCTCCGCGACGACCACCGCCGAGGCGACGCCCGCGTCATGGCTCAGCGAGACGTGCCAGGACCGCACCCCCAGGGCGGCGGCGCGGGCGGCCACCGTCCCCGAGACCCGCAGCCGGGGCTGTCCGCTCGCCTCGACGAACACCTCCGCGTCCGTCCACAGCAGCCCCGCCGGTGCGCCGAGCGCCTTGGCGAGGGCCTCCTTGGCGGCGAACCGGGCGGCGAGCGAGGCCACGCCCCGCCGTTCGCCGCTCGGCAACACCAACTCGCTCCGCACGAAAAGCCGCTCGGCGAGCGCGGGCGTACGCGCGAGCGACGCCCCGAACCGCTCGATCTCGGCGACGTCGATCCCGACCCCGATGATGCTCATGCCGAGCACCCTACGATCCGCGCGGCGCCGCCCCGCTCACTCCACCGTCACGGACTTCGCCAGGTTGCGCGGCTGGTCCACCTCGTTGCCGCGGGCCGTGGCCAGCTCGCAGGCGAAGACCTGCAACGGGACCGTCGAGACCAGCGGTTGCAGCAGCGTCGGCGTGGCCGGGACGCGGATCAGATGGTCCGCGTACGGGACGACCGCCTCGTCGCCCTCCTCCGCGATCACGATCGTGCGGGCACCGCGCGCCCTGATCTCCTGGATGTTGGAGACGATCTTGTCGTGCAGCACCGACCGCCCGCGCGGCGAGGGAACGACCACCACCACCGGCAGATCCTCCTCGATCAGGGCGATCGGCCCGTGCTTCAGCTCGCCCGCCGCGAACCCCTCCGCGTGCATGTAGGCCAGCTCCTTGAGCTTGAGCGCGCCCTCGAGGGCGACCGGGTAGCCCACGTGCCGCCCCAGGAACAGCACGGTCTTCTTGCCGGCGAGCGACCTGGCCAGCGCCCGCACCGGCTCCATCGTCTCCAGGACCCGCTCGACCGCGCCGGAGATCCGCGACAGGTCCCTGATCACCGCGCGGATCTCGTCGCCCCACTTGGTGCCCCGCACCTGCCCCAGGTACAGCGCGACGAGGTAGCAGGCGACGAGCTGCGTCAGGAACGCCTTCGTGGAGGCGACGGCGACCTCGGGCCCCGCGTGCGTGTACAGCACCGCGTCGGACTCCCGGGGGATCGTCGACCCGTTGGTGTTGCAGATGGCCAGCACCTTGGAGCCCTGCTCCCTGGCGTGCCGCACCGCCATCAGGGTGTCCATCGTCTCGCCCGACTGGGAGATCGCGATCACCAGGGACCGCGGGTCGAGGATCGGGTCCCGGTAGCGGAACTCGCTGGCCAGCTCCACCTCGCAGGGCAGCCGCGTCCAGTGCTC
Source organism: Streptomyces griseoviridis (assembly GCF_005222485.1). NCBI lineage: Bacteria > Bacillati > Actinomycetota > Actinomycetes > Kitasatosporales > Streptomycetaceae > Streptomyces > Streptomyces griseoviridis. Next base: position 5,329,211 of record NZ_CP029078.1, on the reverse strand, counting down.
GATCGCGTACTTGGCGATCAGACCGGCGTGGAAGGCCGTCCCGCACGCGACGATCACGACCTTGTCCAGCTCGCGCAGTTCGGCGGCGCCGATCCTGACCTCGTCGAGGGTCAGCGACCCGGCCGCGTCGATCCGGCCCAGCAGGGTGTCGGCGACCGCCTTGGGCTGCTCGGCGATCTCCTTCAGCATGAAGTAGTCGTAGCCGCCCTTCTCCGCCGCCGACGCGTCCCAGTCGACGTGGTAGGAGCGGACCTCGGCCGGGGTGCCGTCGAAGCCGGTCACCGTGACGCCGTCCCGGCGCAGCTCCACCACCTGGTCCTGGCCCAGCTCGATCGCCGAGCGGGTGTGCGCGATGAACGCGGCGACGTCGGAGGCGAGGAACGACTCGCCCTCCCCCACGCCCACCACCAGCGGCGAGTTGCGGCGGGCGCCGACCACCACGTCCGGTTCGTCGGCGTGCACCGCGACCAGCGTGAACGCCCCTTCGAGCCGCCGGCACACCAGCCGCATCGCCTCGGCGAGGTCGGCGCTCGCCGAGAACTCCTCGGCGAGCAGGTGCGCGACGACCTCGGTGTCGGTCTCGGAGACCAGGTCGTGCCCGCGCTCGGCCAGCTCGGCCCTGAGCGCCGCGAAGTTCTCGATGATCCCGTTGTGGACGACGGCGACCCGGCCCGCGTTGTCGAGATGCGGGTGGGCGTTGGTGTCGGTCGGGCCGCCGTGGGTGGCCCAGCGGGTGTGCCCGATGCCCGTCGAGCCGCTCGGCAGCGGCCGCTCCAGCAGTTCCTTCTCCAGGTTGACGAGCTTGCCCGCCCGCTTCGCCGCGGCCAGCCCCCCGTCCGCGGGCACCGCCACGCCCGCCGAGTCGTACCCCCGGTACTCCAGCCGCTTCAGTCCGGCCATCACCACGTCAAGCGCCGACTGCGACCCCACGTATCCCACAATTCCGCACATGAGCGGCAGCCTAGGCGCCGGACCCGGTCAGAACACGGCACGTCGTGCCCGATTCCGGAAATGGCGACGGCCGTTCGGCCGACGTGACCGACCCCACCCTCCGCCCCGTTCAAACTCCGTTAACAATGGACTGTGATCTCTCCGGTCTCCCCGATGCCCCGGAGCGCCCACCGGCACAGGCCGGAGGCGACTCCCTACGTCGATCTCACCCGAGCCGAGTGGAGCGCGCTGCGGCACAAGACGCCGCTGCCGCTCACCGCCGACGAGGTGGAGAAGCTGCGCGGCCTCGGCGATGTCATCGACCTCGACGAGGTGCGGGACATCTACCTCCCGCTCTCCCGGCTCCTCAACCTCTACGTCGGCGCCACCGACGGCCTGCGCGGCGCCCTGAACACCTTCCTCGGCGAGAAGGGCTCCCAGTCGGGGACGCCGTTCGTCATAGGGGTGGCGGGTTCCGTCGCGGGCGGCAAGTCCACCGTCGCCCGGCTGCTCCAGGCGCTGCTCTCCCGCTGGCCCGAGCACCCCAGGGTGGAGCGCGTCACCACCGACGGCTTCCTGCTGCCGACCAAGGAGCTGAAGGCGCGCGGCCTGATGGCGCGGAAAGGTTTTCCCGAGTCGTACGACCGCCGCGCGCTCACCCGCTTCGTCGCCGACATCAAGGCGGGCAAGGACGAGGTGACGGCCCCCGTCTACTCCCACCTGATCTACGACATCGTCCCGGGCGAGAAGCTCGTGGTGCGCCGCCCCGACATCCTGATCGTCGAGGGCCTCAACGTCCTCCAGCCCGCGCTGCCGGGCCAGGACGGCCGCACCCGGGTGGCCCTGGCCGACTACTTCGACTTCAGCGTGTACGTCGACGCCCACCCCGACGACGTCGAGCGGTGGTACCTCAACCGGTTCCGCCAGCTGCGCGCCACCGCGTTCCAGGACCCGTCGTCGTACTTCCGCACCTACACCCAGGTCTCCGAGGAAGAAGCCCTCGACTACGCGCGCACCCAGTGGCGCACCATCAACCTCCCCAACCTGGTGGAGAACATCGCCCCCACCCGCGGCCGGGCCACCCTGGTCATCCGCAAGGGCCCCGACCACAAGGTGCAGCGGCTGCGGCTGCGCAAGCTCTGACCGGCCGGCCGTGGTCCTCGCGGCCGCTGCCTGTTAGATGAGCGGCATGCTGCATCTGCGTCTGATCACACCGTCCGGGACGACCGACGACGTGGTCCGTCTGATCGGGGCGACCGTCGGCACCGCCCACCTGGTGGTGCTGCCGGGCGCGGCCCGCGACCCGGCGGGCGACCTGGTCCTGTGCGACGTCGCCCGCGAGGCGGCCGACGACCTCCTCGCCGGGCTGCGGGACCTGGGCCTCGACAGGACCGGGTCCATCGCCGTCGAGGGGATCGACCTGTCGCTGTCCGAGCGGGCCGACCAGGCCGAGGAGGACGCGCCGGGCGAGGGCGCGGACGCGGTCCTGTGGGAGCAGTTGTCGGAGGCCACCCACGAGGAGTCCACGCTCTCCGTCACCTACCTCGCGTTCATCACCCTGGCCACGATGATCGCGGCCTGCGGCGTGGTCCTCGACAACGCGATCCTGATCGTGGGCGCGATGGCCGTGGGACCCGAGTTCGGCCCGCTCGCCGGCGTCTGCACCGCGCTGATCCAGCGGGCCCCGCGGCTCGCGCTGCGCTCACTGATCGCCCTGCTGGCCGGGTTCGCGGTGGCGATGGCGGTGACGGTCGGCTTCACGTACCTCATGGACGCCCTCGGCCAGTTCACCCGGGTCCAGTTGGAGGCGGAGCGCCCCAACACCAACTTCATCTACCGCCCCGACGCGTTCTCCTTCGTCGTGGCGCTCCTGGCGGGCGTGGCCGGCACCCTCTCCCTGACGTCGTCGAAGTCGGGCGCGCTGGTGGGGGTGGCGATCTCCGTGACGACGATCCCGGCGGCGGCCAACGCGGCGGTGGCCTTCGCCTACGACGAGTACCGCCAGGCCTGGGGCTCCACGGAACAACTCCTGCTGAACCTGGCGGGCATCACCCTGGCAGGCACCCTGACCCTGCTGGCCCAGAAACACCTCTGGAGACGCCACCGCACAAGCCCACCCAGCACCACCACCCGCTAGCCACCCACCAGGGGCGCGGGGAACCAAGCACCTGGGATCAGCACAACCCCGCCAGGGGCGCGGGGAACTGCGCGCCCAGCCACAACACACCCGCGGCCGAACCACCACAGCACCCCCCACCCCCTCCCCGCTCACTACCCCAACGCGGACTTCACCGCATCAGCCAGCCGCCCCGCCACAGCACGGGCCTGCTCGATGTCCGCGGCCTCGACCATCACCCGCACCAACGGCTCGGTCCCGGAGGGCCGCAGCAGCACCCGCCCGGTCTCCCCCAGCTCCCGCTCGGCCTCGGCGACGGCGGTCGCCAGCTCCGCCGACGTCCCCACCTTCCCGCGGTCCACGTCGGGCACGTTCACCAGCACCTGCGGCAGCCGCTCCATCACCGCGGCCAGCTCCCGCAGCGGCGTCCCCGTGGCGGCGACCCGCGCCGCGAGCATCAGCCCGGTCAGCGTCCCGTCCCCCGTCGTCGCGTGGTCGAGGATGATCACGTGCCCGGACTGCTCGCCGCCGAGCGCGTACCCGTGCTGCTTCATCTCCTCCAGCACGTAACGGTCCCCGACCCCGGTCTGGACGAGCTTCAGCCCCTCCCGCTCCAGCGCCAGCTTGAAGCCGAGGTTCGACATGACCGTCGCGACGACGGTGTCGGACCGCAGAGCGGAACGTTCCCGCATGTCGAGCGCGAGGACCGCGAGGATCTGGTCGCCGTCGACCTCCGCGCCCGTGTGGTCCACGGCGAGACACCGGTCGGCGTCACCGTCGTGCGCGATGCCGAGCGCGGCGCCGTGCTCGACGACCGCGGCCTTCAGCTGCCCCAGGTGCGTGGAGCCGCAGCCGTCGTTGATGTTGAGCCCGTCCGGGGCCGCGCCGATCGTGATGACCTCGGCACCGGCCCGCGAGAACGCCTCGGGCGAGACCCGGGAGGCGGCGCCGTGGGCCTCGTCGAGGACGATCTTCAGGCCGTCGAGCCGGTTCGGGAGCACGCCGATGAGGTGGGCGACGTACTGGTCGAACCCCTCGTCGTAGGAGCGCACCCGGCCGACGCCCGACCCGGTGGGCCGCTGCCAGGGCTCGCCGCGCCGGTGCTCGTCGTAGATGTACTCGATCCGGTCCTCCAGCTCGTCGGCGAGCTTGTGGCCGCCGCGCGCGAAGAACTTCACCCCGTTGTCGGGCATGGCGTTGTGGCTGGCGGAGAGCATCACGCCGAGGTCGGCGCCGAGCGCGCCGGTGAGATAGGCGACCGCGGGCGTCGGCAGCACACCGACCCGCAGCACGTCCACGCCGGCGCTGGCGAGGCCCGCGACGACGGCCGCCTCCAGGAACTCCCCGGACGCGCGCGGATCGCGTCCGACGATGGCCTTCGGCCGGTGGCCCTCGAAGGTGCCCGCCTCGGCGAGTACGTGCGCCGCGGCCACGGAGAGGCCGAGCGCCATCTCCGCGGTCAGATCCGCGTTGGCGACGCCGCGCACGCCGTCCGTGCCGAAGAGTCGTCCCACTTGTCCTCCTTGAGGAAGCGTGAGTCCGGGATGCACGGCTCCCGCATCCCGGACCTGCCATGTGTGAACATGCGATCACACCAGCCTTTGAGCATCTTGTGCCGTTATACGCCCAAGCCAGCGATAAACGAACGCCCCGGCGGCACAGTGGCGTGCCGCCGGGGCGTTCGGGGTACAGAGCAGCAGCTGTGTTTAGCGCTTGCTGTACTGCGGGGCCTTACGGGCCTTCTTCAGACCGGCCTTCTTGCGCTCGACCGCACGGTCGTCGCGCTTGAGGAAGCCGGCCTTCTTGAGGGGGGCGCGGTTGTTGTCCACGTCGGCCTCGTTCAGCGCGCGGGCCACACCGAGGCGCAGGGCGCCGGCCTGACCGGAGACACCGCCACCGGAGATGCGGGCGACGACGTCGTAGCGGCCCTCGAGCTCGAGCACCTTGAAGGGCTCGTTGACTTCCTGCTGGTGCACCTTGTTGGGGAAGTAGTCCTCAAGGGTGCGACCGTTGATCTTCCACTTGCCGGTGCCCGGGACGATCCGGACGCGGGCGATGGCGTTCTTGCGACGGCCCAGGCCGGCGGCCGGCTGGGGCTCGCCGAAGCGGGACGCGAGGGACTCGGAGGTGTACTCGCCCTCGACGGGAACGTCCGACTCCGTGGTGTAGCTGTCGATCTCGATCTCTTCGAGCGGCTGCTCGGCAGTGGTCTCGGCCACGATGCTCCTCAGATTCTGTTTCAGTCTTAGGGGGTGGCCGGAACTACTGCGCGACCTGGGTGATCTCGAACGGCACCGGCTGCTGCGCAGCGTGCGGGTGCTGGTCGCCCGAGTAGACCTTCAGCTTGGTGAGCATCTGACGGCCCAGGGTGTTCTTGGGGAGCATGCCCTTGACGGCCTTCTCGACGGCCTTCTCGGGGTTCTTGTCGAGCAGCTCGTCGTAACGGACGGAGCGCAGACCACCCGGGTAACCCGAGTGGCGGTACGCCATCTTCTGGGTCCGCTTGTTGCCGGACAGGTGCACCTTGTCCGCGTTGATGATGATGACGAAGTCACCAGCGTCGACGTGGGGGGCGTAGATCGGCTTGTGCTTGCCCCGCAGAAGGGTGGCGGCGGTGGTGGCGAGACGACCCAGGACGATGTCCTGGGCGTCGATGACGTGCCACTGGCGCGTCACATCGCCGGGCTTGGGGCTGTACGTACGCACGGTTCGTAGCCTTCGCTTCGAGTGAATGGTCCTGAACAGGTCACCGAAACGATCACGACAGCCTGGACCGCACTGCGGTGACGCATACCGCGTACGTGGGTCGCTGGTCATCGGCCCGGTGGACCGGTGTAAGGGCCCGTCCCGTGAGAATGAGCAAGCCAATACACAACGAAGAGGCAGAATACCCGGGGTGCCCCGGACGGGTCAAAACGCGGGATCTCCGCCAGGGCTCAGCCTACCCGCGCCGGGGTCGACACGCCCAGCGGCGGAGGGGTCGGGGGCCCGGAGCGGGCCGGGGCGCGCGTTGTGCCGGGCGACGGTCACGGCCAGGGCGAGCAGGGTGAGGGCGTCCCTGAAGGCCCTGCGCTGCGACGGCTCGGGATAGGGGAGCGCGAGGCCGGGCAGCTGCGGGGCGAGCGACAGCCAGAACCAGGGCGTGCGGGCCGCCGAACCGGCGTACGGGAGCCCGGCGAGCAGCAGCGGCACCACGACCAGCAGATAGTGGTCGTAGGACGGCCGGGAGACCAGGAACGCCGAGAGCATCAGCCCCGCCGCCGTCTCCGCCAGCCGCAGCGGCTCAGGACCGCCGCGCCGCCAGCGCAGATACGCGCACCCCACCCCGGCCGCGCAGAGCAGCAGCGCGACACCCTGCGCCACCGCCTCCGGCACCCCGAGCCGGGGCAGCACGGCCGCGGGGGACGCCTCGTAGAGCCGGACGAAGCCGTCGTCGCCGCGCAGCAGGAACGGCAGGGTGCGGGTGACGAACCCCAGCGGGTCGGGCAGCAGCAGCGCCGACCCGACCGAGGTGACGGCGGGCACCAGGGTCAGCGCCGCCAGGGCCCGCGGCCGCCGGGCGAAGACGAGGAGCAGCGCCACCGGCGCGAGCAGCGGCTTCAGCGCGACGGCCGCGCCGAGCACGACGCCCGCCGCCGTCCAGCGGCCCCGCCCGGCCAGCAGCAGGGCCAGCGGCAGCGCCAGGGCCGCCGTCGCCGTCCAGTTCGCCAGCTGCACCAGATGCCCGAACGGCGCGAAGCCGGCCGCGAGCGCGGTGAGCCCGAGCACCGCGAACCGGCTGCGCGGCGGCACACCGTACAGCCGCAGCGCGCACCCCCAGCCGAGGACCAGGCAGCCGCTCACCGCGACCGGCACAAGACCGCGCAGCACCGACACCGGCAGCAGCGCCTGCGGGGCCGCCGCGAGGACCGCGCTCGGCAAATAAAGGAAGTGCGGATCGTCATACGGCGATCCCCCGGCCAGCCAGGTCCGCGCGGCCCGCACGACGATGGCGTTGTCCATCCCTCCGTCCGAGGTCACACGGGCCGTGCGGACCACGGCACCGCCCAGGACGAGCGCCAGGACCGCCCAGAGATGCCAGGAGGCCCGCCGTACCAACCACCCGGAGATGTCGCCTTTGCCGGTATTCATCGGGGCAACGCTAGGGCCTCCGAGCCCCGTTGAGGCGCACCAGCACGCCCCGTGCCCCGTCTAAGATGCGGCCCATGAGCTTTGGGCAGCAGGGGGGACCCCCGTCCCAGTGGGATCCCTGGAAACCGCACTCCCAGCAGCCGTGGACCGACGACGGCAACGGCGGCACCCCGGACTGGGCCGCGCTCGCCGAGGCGTCCGAGAGCCGCAACCGCAAGAAACGGCTGCTGCTGATAGGGGGCGGTGCCGTCGCCACCCTCGCGATAGGCACCGCCGTCGCCATGGCCGTCGTCTCCGCGGGCGGTGACGACCAGAAGGCCGGCAAGCCGACCTCGCAGCTGCCGGCCACGGCGTCCCTGCCCGGCGGCGGCGGCACCGCGCCCTCCTTCGCGCCGACCAGCGCCGCGCCACCGCTCGACCCGAAGGACTTCATCGCCAGCAAGGCCAAGGACACGGCGCCCCTCAGCGCGGAGCTGCTCTTCCCCGGCACCCAGCTGACCATGGGCTCGACCGTGTACAAGAAGGGCGCGACCGCCGACACCGGGGACTGCGCGACGGCCTCCCAGGGCACTCTGCCCGCGGTCCTCGGCGCGAGCGGCTGCACCACCCTGATGCGGGCGACGTACGCGAAGGACGGCACCGCGGTCACCGTCGGGGTGGCCGTCTTCGACACCGAGGCGCAGGCGGCGAAGGCCAAGGCGCAGTCGGACAAGAAGGGCTTCGTGAAGCCGCTCGCCGGCAACGGCGTGAAGGACTTCTGCTCCTCCGCGCTCTGCCGCACGACCATCAACTCGGTGGGCCGCTACGCCTACTTCACCATCGCCGGTTTCACCGACGGCAAGGACGTCACGACCAAGGACACCCCGGTCTTCTCGATCGGCGACGACCTGGCGGAGTTCACCTTCCGCCAGATCAACCGCCGCGGCGAGGCCCAGGCGTCGGCCGCCGCCAACCGCTGACGACGACCGGCGCCCGCGCCCGCGAGCGCCGACGCCGGCGAAGACGGACACCGGCGAAGACCGGCGTCCGCGGGCGCCGACCGCTCAGCAGCAGCCCGCGGTCGGCAGGGAACGCTTGTTGCGCGCCTCCTTGCTGCGCGCGGCCAGCAGCCCGTCAGCGGGGTAGCCGACCTCTTCCAGGGTCAGCCCGTGCGGCCGCACGACGTGCACCGCCGAGTCCCGTACCCCCGCCGCGAGGACCTTCCCCGGCCACTCGGGACCCCGGTGCCCGTCCCCCACGAACAGCAGCGCCCCGATCAGGGACCGCACCATGTTGTGGCAGAAGGCGTCGGCCCGCACGGTCGCCGTGACGATCCCGTCGTCCCCGCGCACCAGGCTCAGCTCCTGGAGGGTGCGGATGGTGGTGGCGCCCTCCCGCCTCTTGCAGTACGCGGCGAAGTCGTGCTCGCCCAGCAGCAGCCTGGCGGCCTCGTTCATGGCGGCCACGTCGAGCGGCCAGTCGTGCCAGAGCACATGGCCGCGCAGCAGCGGGTCGACGCCGCCCGGGTGGTCGGTGACCCGGTACGCGTAGCGCCGCCAGATCGCCGAGAAACGGGCGTTGAAGCCCTCGGGGGCCTCGGTGAGGCTCCACACCCGCACGTCCTTCGGCAGCCGCCCCGCGAGCCGCTTGAGCAGCTTCTCGCGGTGCTCGGCCCACAGCTCCCCCGGCAGGTCGATGTGCGCGACCTGGCCGCGCGCGTGCACCCCCGCGTCGGTCCGTCCGGCCACGGTCAGGTCGAACGGGGTGCCGTCCTTGGACCTGGTCACCGTCCGCAGCGCGTCCTCGATCTCGCCCTGCACGGTCCGTCTGCCGCCGGCCTGCTTGGCCCAGCCGTGGAACCCGCCCCCGTCGTACGACAGGTCGAGGCGTACCCGGACGTACCCGGGCTGTACTTCGTCGCTCACTCCCGCATCCTCTCAGGTACGCGAAAGCGGGCCCGCCCCGAAGGGCGAACCCGCTGTCGACGTCAGCCGGAGCCTCAGGCGTCCTTGGACTCCTCGGCCGGCTTCGCGTCCTCGACGTTCTCGTCGGCCGGGGCCTCGACGGCCTCGTCCTTCTTGAGGGTGTCTTCCTTGACCGCGCGCTTCGTGGCGGCCTCGGCCTCACCGGTCGCCTGCTGGGCGACGGTCAGGGCCTCGACCAGCTCGATGACGGCCATGGGCGCGTTGTCGCCACGACGGTTACCGATCTTGGTGATGCGGGTGTAGCCACCGGGACGGTTCTCGTACCGCGGGCCGATCTCGGTGAAGAGGGTGTGGACGACACCCTTGTCCGTGATGGTCTGCAGAACCTGACGGCGGTTGTGAAGGTCGCCCTTCTTCGCCTTGGTCACCAGACGCTCGGCGTACGGCCGCAGCCGGCGGGCCTTCGCCTCGGTGGTGGTGATCCGGCCGTGCTCGAACAGCGACTTCGCGAGGTTCGCGAGGAGCAGCTTCTCGTGCGCGGCGCTGCCGCCCAGACGGGCACCCTTGGCAGGCTTCGGCATGGTGTTCTCCTAGATGTCTGCCCCGGCCGTATCAGGTACCGGGGTCAGTGTCCGAGCGGACGGTCGTCCGTCGGAGATCCGGGCGGCGCCCCGGAGGGCGTGCCCGGAAGAGGCGCAGGGAGCGGTGCGGACAGCCGCCGCGCACCCGCGCCACGATCGGTCAGTACTGCTCGGTCTCCACGAAACCGGCGTCCGCGTCGTCGTCCGCGCCGAACGCGTCGGCGGCGGCCGTCGGGTCGAACCCGGGAGGCGAGTCCTTCAGCGCGAGGCCCATGCCGGCGAGCTTCGCCTTGACCTCGTCGATGGACTTCGCACCGAAGTTGCGGATGTCGAGCAGGTCCGCCTCGGAACGCGCGACCAGTTCACCCACGGAGTGGATGCCCTCACGCTTGAGGCAGTTGTACGAGCGGACGGTGAGCTCGAGCTCCTCGATCGGCAGCGCCAGATCGGCGGCGAGCGCGGCGTCCGTCGGGGACGGGCCCATGTCGATGCCCTCGGCGTCGATGTTCAGCTCGCGCGCGAGACCGAACAGCTCGACCAGCGTCTTACCGGCGGAGGCCATGGCGTCACGGGGACGCATCGCCTGCTTGGTCTCGACGTCGACGATCAGCTTGTCGAAGTCGGTGCGCTGCTCGACACGCGTCGCCTCGACCTTGTACGTGACCTTGAGGACCGGCGAGTAGATCGAGTCGACCGGGATGCGCCCGATCTCCTGACCGACCTGCTTGTTCTGCACGGCGGAGACGTAACCGCGGCCGCGCTCGACCGTCAGCTCCATCTCCAGCTTGCCCTTGCCGTTGAGCGTGGCGAGGACGAGGTCGGGGTTGTGGACCTCGACACCGGCCGGGGGCGCGATGTCGGCGGCGGTGACCAGACCGGGACCCTGCTTGCGCAGGTACATCACGACCGGCTCGTCGTGCTCCGAGGAGACGACCAGCTGCTTGATGTTGAGGATCAGGTCGGTGACGTCCTCCTTGACGCCCGGCACGGTGGTGAACTCGTGCAGGACGCCGTCGATGCGGATGGACGTGACCGCCGCACCGGGGATCGACGACAGGAGGGTACGGCGGAGGGAGTTGCCGAGGGTGTAACCGAAGCCCGGCTCCAGCGGCTCGATCACGAACCGGGAGCGGAACTCGTCGACGACCTCTTCGGTCAGCGACGGACGCTGAGCGATCAGCATGGTGTGAATCCTTCAGTCAGGGGCGCCCGCTATTTGACGCCCGACTCTGTACAGCAAGGGTACGGGCGGCACGACCCTTTTACGGAGCCGTACCGCCCGGAAACCTCAGTCCGAAACGCGCAGCGTCAGACGCGGCGGCGCTTGGGGGGACGGCAGCCGTTGTGCGGGGTCGGCGTGACGTCCTGGATCGAGCCGACCTCGAGGCCGGTGGCCTGGAGGGAGCGGATGGCGGTCTCGCGACCGGAACCCGGGCCCTTCACGAAGACGTCGACCTTGCGCATGCCGTGCTCCTGAGCGCGGCGGGCAGCCGACTCGGCGGCCATCTGCGCGGCGAACGGCGTCGACTTGCGCGAGCCCTTGAAGCCCACGTGGCCGGCGGAGGCCCAGGAGATCACGTTGCCGGACGGGTCCGTGATCGAGACGATCGTGTTGTTGAACGTGCTCTTGATGTGCGCGTGGCCGTGAGCGACGTTCTTCTTTTCCTTGCGGCGCACCTTCTTGGCAGCGCCCTGACGACCCTTGGGGGGCATCTATATCTCCTACGGGAGGTGGTCGGTCCTACAGCGAAGACCGCTGGACGGCGTGTCCGCTGCGGACTACTTCTTGCCCGGCTTCTTCTTGCCGGCGATGGCGCGACGCGGGCCCTTGCGGGTACGGGCGTTCGTGCTGGTGCGCTGACCGCGGACGGGCAGACCACGACGGTGACGGAGACCCTGGTAGCACCCGATCTCGACCTTGCGGCGGATGTCGGCCTGGATCTCGCGACGGAGGTCACCCTCGGTCTTGATGTTGTTGTCGACGTACTCGCGGATCGCGACGAGCTGCTCCTCGGAGAGGTCGCGAACGCGGGTGTTCGGGTCGATGCCGGTCTCGGCCAGCGTCAGCTGGGAGAGCGTCCGGCCAATGCCGAACACATAGGTCAGGGCGACCTCCACGCGCTTTTCGCGCGGGATGTCAACACCGGAAACGCGTGCCATTCAATGGCTCCTGGTGATCTTCGGAGGTCTTCCGCAGAACCGGCTCCCAGCCGCCGTACCAGGTACGAACTGGGTCCCCGGCCTCCGAGCCGGGGGTGTCAGGCGCGACAGGGCGCCTGGGATCCGCGTATGAACATGTTCAGCTCGCGTCGTGCGAATCTCTGCGATGTCGATGCAGAGGGTGAGGTCGATCGTGCGTCAGCCCTGGCGCTGCTTGTGGCGCGGGTTCTCGCAGATGACCATGACCCGACCGTGACGGCGGATCACCCTGCACTTGTCGCAGATCTTCTTGACGCTCGGCTTGACCTTCATGGGATTGAGGTTCTCCGGGTCAGTGCCACCACCCCGCCGAAACGGGATGCGGGCAAGATCTACTTGTAGCGGTAGACGATCCGGCCACGCGTCAGGTCGTACGGAGACAACTCCACCACGACCCGGTCGTCAGGGAGGATACGGATGTAGTGCATCCGCATCTTGCCGCTGATGTGTGCCAGGACCTGGTGGCCGTTCTGGAGCTCGACCTTGAACATGGCGTTCGGAAGAGACTCGACGACAGTGCCCTCGATCTCGATGGCACCTTGCTTCTTGGCCACGCTTCGCCCTTCGAATCGACTACCTTGATCGACTCACCTGCGTTTTCCCCGAGGGGCGCATGCGGACATGCGGGTGCACGAGAGCCGACGAGTCAGTCTACGTCAGCGCACCCGGAAAGACGAATCGGGAAAGGATGCCCCAAGGCGTAGATCATTACGCACGCAGGGCACCACACTGCCGCGAAAGGGACGAGCGCCCGCGACGTCGACCACCGGGACACACGGGCGCGCACAGGCCACCGAGCGAGGCCCCTCACGCCAGCGGATCAGGCGCCGCCTCCACGCCCAGTTCCGCCAGCTTCGCCCCGCCGCCGTCCGGAGACGTCAGCACCAGCGGCCCCGCCTCCGTCAGCGCCACCGAGTGCTCCCAGTGCGAGGACCAGGTGCCGTCCGTCGTGATGACCGTCCAGTCGACCGCTCCTCGACGCCCCGCTCGCGGGATCGGCGCCAGGGCGCCTCACAAGCTTCGCGAGGCTGCGCCGGCCTCCGACCGGCGACGACCGTGACCGCTTGCAGTCACCGCCCCGACGCCACCGACGTCTCCACCGGCACTCGCCCGACCCCACCCTCAGCCCAGCGGATCAGGCGCCGCCTCCACGCCCAGTTCCGCCAGCTTCGCCCGGCCGCCGTCCGGCGACGTCAGCACCAGCGGCCCCGCCTCCGTCAGCGCCACCGAGTGCTCCCAGTGCGAGGACCAGGTGCCGTCCGTCGTGATGACCGTCCAGTCGTCCGAGAGGACCTCGGTGCGCGGGGTGCCGAGGGAGACCATCGGTTCGATGGCCAGGCAGAAGCCGGGGACCAGCTTGGGGCCCTTGCCGCGGCGGCGGTCGACGTAGTTCAGCAGATGCGGGTCCATGTGCATCTCGGTGCCGATGCCGTGGCCGCCGTAGTCCTCGATGATCCCGTACTTGCCGCCGCCCGGCTTCGGCTGGCGGCGGATGTACGTCTCGATCGCCCGGGAGACGTCGACCAGCCGGTTGCCCTGCTTCATGGCCGCGATGCCGGCCCACATCGACTCCTCGGTCACCCGGGACAGCTCCAGCAGCTCGGGAGCGTGCCCCGAGCCCACGAAGGCGGTGATCGCGGCGTCGCCGTGCCAGCCCTCGATGATCGCGCCGCAGTCGATGGAGATGATGTCGCCGTCCTTGAGGACGACCTCGTCGGACGGGATGCCGTGCACCACGACCTCGTTCACCGAGGTGCAGATGGTCGCCGGGAACCCGCCGTAGCCGAGGAAGTTGGGCTTCGCCCCGTGGTCGGCGAGGACCTTGCGGGCCACCTGGTCCAGGTCCTTCGTGGTGGCACCGGGTACGGCCGCCTCACGGGTCGCGGCGTGGATCGCGGCGACGACCAGCCCCGCCGCCCGCATCTTGGCGATCTGCTCGGGGGTCTTGATCTGCACCATGGGGGGCCTGCGCTCTCCGTCACTCACGACAACCGGTATGTACACAACACTACGGCCGTGACGCCCCGCGGGGCGTCACGGCCGGTTCGAAGCTCGACGGCTACTTGCCGGCGTCCTCGCGCTTGAGGGCCTCGAGGGCCCGCCGCGTGACCTCGTCCACCGGGCCCAGCGAGGAGATCGTGACGACCAGCCCCTGCGCCTTGTAGTAGTCGATGATCGGCTCGGTCTGCGAGTGGTAGACCTCGAGCCGCTTGCGGACGGTCTCCTCGGAGTCGTCGTCGCGCTGGTACAGCTCGCCGCCGCAGACGTCGCAGACGCCCTCCTGCTTCGGCTTGCTGTACGTGACGTGGAAAACGTGTGCGGAGTCGTTACGGCAGATGCGCCGACCGGCGATCCGCTTCACGACCTCCTCCTCGGGAACCTCGAGGTCGAGCACCGCTTCCAGCTTGATGCCCTCGGTCTTCAGCAGCTCGTCGAGCGCCTCGGCCTGCGAGACGTTGCGCGGGAAACCGTCGAGCAGGAAGCCGTTCTCGGCGTCCGGCTGCTCCATGCGGTCCTTCGCCATCGCGATGGTGACCTCGTCGGGTACGAGGTTGCCGGCGTCCATGTAGGACTTCGCGAGTTTCCCGAGCTCCGTCTGCTGGCTGATGTTGGCGCGGAACAGGTCGCCCGTGGAGATGTGCGGCACACGCAGCGTCGCGGCGAGACGCGTGGCCTGCGTGCCCTTTCCCGCACCCGGCGGCCCGACGAGAACGATTCGCATCAGCGGAGGAACCCTTCGTAATTGCGCTGCTGAAGCTGGCTCTCGATCTGCTTCACCGTCTCGAGACCGACACCCACGATGATGAGGATGCTGGTCCCGCCGAACGGGAAGTTACCGGTTGCCCCGAACCCGACCAACGCCATCGTTGGCACAAGAGCGATCAGCCCCAAGTACAGCGAACCCGGCCAGGTGATCCGGTTGAGCACGTACGACAGGTACTCAGCGGTCGGTCGGCCAGCCCGGATGCCCGGGATGAAGCCACCATACTTCTTCATGTTGTCGGCGACTTCTTCGGGGTTGAAGGAGATCGCAACGTAGAAGAACGCGAAGAAAACGATCAGCAGGAAGTAGCTGACCAGGTAGATCGGATGGTCACCCTTGGTCAGGTTCTGCTCGACCCAGGTCTTCCAGCCGGAGTTGCCGCTGGAGAACTGCGCGACCAGCGCCGGGATGTAGAGCAGCGACGACGCGAAGATGACCGGGATGACACCCGCCTGGTTGACCTTCAGGGGGATGTACGTCGAGGTACCGCCGTAGGAACGGCGTCCGATCATGCGCTTCGCGTACTGGACCGGAATGCGGCGCTGGGCCTGCTCGACGAAGACCACCAGGCCGACCATGACAAGACCGACGAGGATCACGGTCCCGAACTCGATCCAGCCGTCGGCCAGGTTGCCCTGCTTCTTGATGGCCCACAGCGCGGACGGGAAGGTCGCGGCGATCGAGATGAACATGAGGATCGACATGCCGTTGCCGATACCGCGGTCGGTGATCAGCTCGCCCAGCCACATGACGACGGCCGTACCGGCGGTCATGCAGATGACCATGGTGATGGTGGTGAAGATCGCCTGGTCCGGGACGATGCCCGACGCGACCGTGCAGCCGGAGAACAGCGCGCCGCTGCGGGCGGTGGCCACCAGGCCGGTGCCCTGGAGGATGGCGAGCGCCACGGTCAGATAACGCGTGTACTGCGTGATCTTCGCCGTGCCGGCCTGTCCCTCCTTCTTGAGGGCTTCGAGGCGCGGGATCACCACGGTCAGCAGCTGGAGAATGATGCTCGCCGTGATGTACGGCATGATGCCCAGCGCGAAGATCGTGATCTGGAGCAGCGCGCCGCCGCTGAACATGTTGACGAGACCGAAGAGGCCCTGGTTGCCGGACGCCTCGTCCACACACTGTTGGACGGCCGTGTAGTTGACGCCGGGGATCGGGACGTGGGTACCGACCCGGTACACCACGATGATGCCGAGCGTGAAGAGGAGTTTCTTGCGCAGGTCGGGCGTCCTGAACGCCCGGGCGAACGCGGTGAGCACGGTGCCTCCTGCGACCCCCGCGCAACTGCGTCAAGGGTGACGGTCTTGAGGTTCGACGAATAAGGAAAAGAACAGCGCAGGCCACCTTACCGGCGAGGCCGCCCCCGTGGAACGACCAACCGGGGATACCCCGTTATGGGGTATCCCCGGTCGGGATCGCTCACGTCATCGTGCTCAGACGAGCTCGGTGACAGTACCGCCCGCGGCGGTGATCTTCTCCTTGGCGGAGCCGGAGACGGCGTCAACCGTCACCTGCAGCGCCACGGAGATCTCGCCCTGTCCGAGGACCTTGACGAGGCTGTTCTTGCGAACGGCGCCCCGGGCCACCAGACCCTCGACGGTGACCTCGCCACCCTCGGGGTAGAGCGAGGCCAGCTTGTCGAGGTTGACAACCTGGAACTCGGTCTTGAACGGGTTCTTGAAGCCCTTCAGCTTCGGGAGACGCATGTGGAGGGGCATCTGGCCACCCTCGAAGCGCTCCGGAACCTGGTAACGGGCCTTCGTGCCCTTGGTACCACGACCGGCCGTCTTACCCTTCGACGCCTCACCACGACCGACACGGGTCTTCGCGGTCTTGGCGCCCGGGGCGGGACGGAGGTTGTGGATCTTGAGCGGGTTGTTCTCCGCCATGATCAGTCGACCTCCTCGACCGTCACGAGGTGGCGGACGGTGTGCACCATTCCGCGGAACTCGGGGCGGTCCTCCTTGACGACCACGGTGTTGATCCCCTTGAGACCAAGCGACCGCAGGGTGTCACGGTGGTTCTGCTTGCTACCGATGTACGACTTCGTCTGCGTGACCTTGAGGCGAGCCATTACGCACCCGCCCCGGCACGTGCACGAAGGAGAGCCGCGGGGGCGACGTCCTCGAGGGGCAGACCGCGGCGGGCCGCGACCTCCTCGGGACGCTGCAGGCCCTTGAGGGCCGCCACGGTCGCGTGCACGATGTTGATCGCGTTGTCGGAGCCGAGCGACTTCGACAGGATGTCGTGGATACCGGCGCACTCGAGCACCGCACGCACCGGGCCACCGGCGATGACGCCGGTACCGGGGGACGCGGGCTTGAGCAGGACGACGCCGGCAGCCTTCTCACCCTGGATGGGGTGCGGGATGGTGCCCTGGATGCGGGGGACCTTGAAGAAGTGCTTCTTGGCCTCCTCAACACCCTTGGCGATGGCGGCCGGCACCTCCTTGGCCTTGCCGTATCCGACACCGACGGTGCCGTCACCATCGCCCACCACGACCAGCGCGGTGAAGCTGAAGCGACGACCACCCTTCACAACCTTGGCGACGCGGTTGATCGCGACAACGCGCTCAACGTACGCGGTCTTCTCGGCGGCAGCAGCGCCGCCGTCACGGCCCTTCCGGTCCCGCCGCTCGCCGCCACCGGCACCGCCACCGCGGCGCTGGGGTCCAGCCATTGGAATTACCTCTCTCTTTTTCCGCTAGCTACGGCAGGCTCAGAAATTGAGCCCGGCTTCGCGGGCGGCGTCCGCCAGGGCGGCAATGCGCCCGGCGTACTGGTTGCCACCACGGTCGAATACGACAGTCTCGACGCCGGCGGCCTTGGCGCGCTCGGCGACCAGGGCGCCGACCTGCTTGGCCTGCGCCGACTTGTCGCCCTCGCCACCGCGGATCGAGGTGTCCAGGGTGGACGCCGACGCAAGGGTGTGACCCTTGATGTCGTCGATCACCTGGGCCACGATGTGGCGGTTGGAGCGGGTCACGACCAGACGGGGGCGCTCCGCCGAACCGGAGATCCGCTTGCGGATCCGGATGTGACGGCGCTTGATCGCGGCGCGCTTGTAGGCGTCGCCCTTCAGGATCTTCTGCCCGTATGCCATGGCTTACTTACCCGCCTTTCCGACCTTGCGGCGGATGACTTCGCCCTCGTACTTGACACCCTTGGCCTTGTACGGGTCGGGCTTGCGCAGCTTGCGGATGTTGGCCGCAACCTCGCCGACCTTCTGCTTGTCGATGCCCTCGACCTGGAAGCGGGTCGGGGTCTCCACCTTGAAGGTGATTCCCTCGGGCGCCTCGACGGTGATCGGGTGGCTGTAGCCGAGAGCGAACTCGAGGTTCGAACCCTTGGCCGTCACGCGGTAACCGACACCGCTGATTTCGAGCTTCTTCACGTAACCCTGGGTCACGCCGGTGATCATGTTCGCCACCAGCGTGCGGGACAGGCCGTGCAGGGCCTTGTTCTGACGCTCGTCGTTGGGGCGGGTGACGTTGAGAACGCCGTCCTCACCCTTGGCGATGTCGATCGGCGCGGCAACGGTGTGGGTCAGAGAGCCCTTGGGGCCCTTGACCGCGACCGTACGGCCGTCGATGGTGACGTCCACGCCGGCGGGAACCGTGATGGGGAGCTTGCCAATACGCGACATAGCTGTTTCCTCCGTTCCCTTCCGCTACCAGACGTAGGCGAGGACTTCCCCACCCACGCCCTTCTTGCCGGCCTGCTTGTCAGTGAGGAGCCCGTGCGACGTGGAGATGATCGCCACGCCCAGGCCGCCGAGCACCTTCGGCAAGCTGGTGGACTTCGCGTACACCCGGAGACCGGGCTTGGAGATCCGCTTGATGCCCGCGATGGAGCGCTCACGGTTGGGGCCGAACTTCAGCTCCAGGACGAGGCTCTTGCCGACCTCGGCGTCCTCGACCTTCCAGCCCGTGATGAAGCCCTCCTGCTGGAGGATCTCCGCGATGTGAGACTTGATCTTGGACGCCGGCATCGTCACGGAGTCGTGGTATGCCGAGTTCGCGTTCCGCAGACGGGTCAGCATGTCTGCGATCGGATCAGTCATGGTCATGAATTGGCCTTCGGCCTCTCTCGCCGGGGTTTCCTGGTGCGCCATCCCTCTCCCCGATCCGAGACGGGACGGGTGCGGCGCGGTGGACCTACGGCGTAGTAAGTCGTACGGGCGTGACAGGCGCCCAACCCCGCAAGCCTAATGCATGCGGGGATGGGCCCCTGTCCACCCAGATGCTTACCGAGAGCCCTGCTAGTTCCGGATTACCGGGACTACCAGGAGCTCTTGGTCACGCCCGGCAGCTCGCCACGGTGAGCCATCTCACGAAGGCACACGCGGCAGAGGCCGAACTTGCGGTACACGGAGTGCGGACGGCCGCAGCGCTGGCAGCGCGTGTAGCCCCGCACCCCGAACTTGGGCTTGCGAGCAGCCTTAGCGATCAGAGCCTTCTTCGCCATCTCGCTCACGCCTCCTTGAACGGGAAGCCGAGGTGACGAAGGAGCGCGCGGCCCTCAGCGTCGTTGGTCGCCGTGGTGACCACGGTGATGTCCATACCCCGGACGCGGTCGATCTTGTCCTGGTCGATCTCGTGGAACATGACCTGCTCCGTGAGACCGAAGGTGTAGTTGCCACGGCCGTCGAACTGCTTGGGGGACAGGCCGCGGAAGTCGCGGATGCGCGGGAGCGCCAGCGACAGGGTGCGGTCCAGGAACTCCCACATGCGGTCGCCACGGAGCGTGACGTGGGCACCGATCGGCTGGCCCTCACGCAGCTTGAACTGCGCGATGGACTTACGGGCCTTGGTGACGGCCGGCTTCTGACCCGTGATGGTGGTCAGGTCGCGGATCGCGCCCTCGATCAGCTTCGAGTCACGGGCGGCGTCGCCGACACCCATGTTGACCACGATCTTGACGAGGCCGGGGATCTGCATGACGTTCTCGTACTTGAACTCGTCACGCAGCTTGCCCGCGATCTCCTCGCGGTACTTCGTCTTGAGACGCGGAGTGGTGGTGGTAGCCATCAGATGTCCTCACCCGTCCGCTTGGCAACGCGGATCTTGTTGCCCTCGTCGTCGAAGCGGTAACCGACACGCGTGACAACCTTGTTGCCGTCCTTCTCCACGACCAGCTGGACGTTGGAGACGTGGATCGGCGCCTCGGTGGTGACGATGCCGCCGGCCTGCGAACCGCGAGCGGTCGGACCGGCCTTGGTGTGCTTCTTGACCCGGTTGACACCCTCGACCAGGACGCGGTCCTCGCGGGGGAAGGCCGCGATGACCTTGCCCTGCTTGCCCTTGTCCTTACCGGTGATGACCTGGACCAGGTCGCCCTTCTTGATCTTCATGCTTACAGCACCTCCGGAGCCAGCGAGATGATCTTCATGAACTTCTTCTCGCGCAGCTCACGCCCGACCGGGCCGAAGATGCGGGTGCCGCGAGGGTCGCCGTCGTTCTTCAGAATGACGGCGGCGTTCTCGTCGAAGCGGATGTACGAGCCGTCCGGACGGCGACGCTCCTTGACGGTGCGAACGATGACCGCCTTGATGACGTCACCCTTCTTCACGTTGCCACCGGGGATCGCGTCCTTGACGGTGGCGACGATGACGTCACCGATGCCCGCGTAGCGGCGACCGGAGCCACCGAGTACACGGATGCAAAGGATTTCCTTCGCACCAGTGTTGTCGGCGACGCGCAGTCGCGACTCCTGCTGGATCACGTCTATCTCCTGTGTGTCTGCCGGTTCCCCGGGAGCCGCTCAGCGGAGCGGCTCCCGGAGCCTGGCGGAACTGTCCTGCGAGGTTTGCCCCGCAGGAGATTTACTTGGCCTTCTCGAGGATCTCGACGATGCGCCAGCGCTTCGTCGCGCTCAGCGGCCGGGTCTCCGCGAGGAGGACACGGTCGCCGACGCCCGCAGCGTTCTGCTCGTCGTGCGCCTTGAGCTTGTTCGTACGGCGGATGACCTTGCCGTACAGCGCGTGCTTGACGCGGTCCTCGACAGCGACGACGACGGTCTTGTCCATCTTGTCGCTGACGACGAGACCCTCGCGGGTCTTGCGGAAGCCGCGCGCTTCTGCGTTCTCAGTCACGTTGTTCTCGCTCATCAGGCGTTCTCCACCGTCTCGATGCCCAGCTCGCGCTCGCGCATCAGGGTGTAGATCCGCGCGATGTCCTTGCGGACGGCCTTGAGCCGACCGTGGTTCTCGAGCTGTCCGGTCGCCGCCTGGAAGCGGAGATTGAACAGTTCTTCCTTGGCTTCGCGGAGCTTCGCGAGAAGCTCCTCGTCACCCAGTTCGCGCAGCTCGGACGCCTTGGTACCGGCCGACATCACGCTTCACCTGCCTCGCGCTTGACGATCCGGCACTTCATCGGCAGCTTGTGGGCCGCACGGGTCAGCGCCTCACGGGCGATCTTCTCGTTGGGGTACGACAGCTCGAACATCACGCGTCCGGGCTTGACGTTGGCGATCCACCACTCGGGCGAACCCTTACCGGAACCCATGCGGGTCTCGGCAGGCTTCTTGGTGAGCGGACGGTCCGGGTAGATGTTGATCCAGACCTTGCCACCACGCTTGATGTGACGCGTCATGGCGATACGAGCGGCCTCGATCTGGCGGTTCGTCACATACGCCGGGGTGAGCGCCTGGATGCCGTACTCGCCGAACGCAACCTGCGTGCCGCCCTTGGCAGCGCCGTCGCGCTTCGGGTGGTGCTGCTTGCGGTGCTTGACCCTACGGGGGATCAGCATGACGGTCAGGCCTCCGTTCCGGTGCTCTCGGCCGGAGCAGGGGCGGCGGCCGGAGACTCCGTCTTGGGGGCCTCGGCGCCGGCAGCCTGCTGCGGCTTGCGACCGCGCCGCTCGCCACCGCCGCCACGGCCACCACGGGCCGGGCGGTCGGCGCCACCGCGGGCCGGGCGGTTACCCGCACGGGCCGCGGCGTTCTCGGCGCGGACCTCGGCGATGTTCTTGACATCGCCCTTGTAGATCCAGACCTTCACGCCGATGCGGCCGAAGGTCGTCTTGGCCTCGAAGAAGCCGTAGTCCACGTTCGCGCGGAGCGTGTGCAGGGGCACGCGGCCCTCGCGGTAGAACTCCGAGCGGGACATCTCGGCGCCGCCGAGGCGGCCACCGCACTGGATCTTGATGCCCTTGGCGCCGGCCTTCATGGCGGACTGCATGCTCTTGCGCATGGCCCGACGGAAGGAGACGCGGGAGGAGAGCTGCTCGGCGACGGCCTGCGCGACCAGCTGGGCATCCGTCTCGGGGTTCTTGACCTCGAGGATGTTCAGCTGGACCTGCTTGCCCGTGAGCTTCTCGAGGTCGCCGCGGATGCGGTCGGCCTCGGCGCCACGACGGCCGATGACGATGCCGGGACGCGCGGTGTGGATGTCCACACGGACGCGGTCACGGGTGCGCTCGATCTCCACCTTCGAGATGCCGGCGCGCTCCATGCCGGACGTCATCATCCGACGGATGGCGACGTCTTCCTTGACGTAGTCCTTGTACAGCTTG
The DNA here is from genome assembly GCF_005222485.1 of Streptomyces griseoviridis. Lineage (NCBI taxonomy): Bacteria > Bacillati > Actinomycetota > Actinomycetes > Kitasatosporales > Streptomycetaceae > Streptomyces > Streptomyces griseoviridis. The sequence goes on along the minus strand of NZ_CP029078.1, from coordinate 5,307,058 downwards.
TCGGCGTACCAACGCGACTTGAAGTCGGTCGTGACACCGAGCCGGAACCCGTGCGGGTTTACCTTCTGGCCCATTACCGGGTTCCTTCCTTGCTGCTGACGACCACAGTGATGTGGCTGGTCCGCTTGCGGATCCGGTAGGCGCGACCCTGGGCGCGCGGCCGGAACCGCTTCAGGGTCGGGCCCTCGTCGACGTAGGCCTCGGAGATGAAGAGGCTGTCGGCGTCGGTGTGGTCGTAGTTGTGCGCGGCGTTGGCGATGGCGCTGTCAAGCACCTTGCCGACCGGCACGCTCGCGGCCTGCGGGGCGAAGCGCAGGACCGCCTGAGCCTCCGTGGCGTCCATGCCACGGATGAGGTCCACCACGCGGCGGGCCTTCATGGGCGTGACGCGGATGTACCGCGCCTGGGCCCTGGCTTCCATGGTTGTCCCTTCAGTGTTTGTCATGGTCGTTCACCCCGCGCTAGCGGCGCTTCGACTTCCGGTCGTCCTTGACGTGACCCCGGAAGGTGCGCGTCGGCGAGAACTCGCCGAGCTTGTGGCCGACCATCGACTCGGTGACAAACACCGGGATGTGGGTCTTGCCGTTGTGCACCGCGATCGTGTGACCGAGCATGGCCGGGACGATCATCGAGCGGCGGGACCAGGTCTTGATGACGTTCTTGGAACCGGCTTCGTTCTGGGCGTCCACCTTCTTGATCAGGTGGTCGTCGACGAAGGGCCCCTTCTTGAGACTCCGCGGCATCTAAACCCGCTCCTAGCGCTTCTTGTTCGTCTTGCGGCGGCGGACGATGTACTTGTTCGAAGCCTTCTTCGGCGAACGAGTACGACCCTCCTTCTGACCCCAGGGGCTGACCGGGTGACGACCACCGGAGGTCTTGCCCTCACCACCACCGTGGGGGTGGTCAACCGGGTTCATCGCCACACCGCGAACGGTCGGGCGGACGCCCAGCCAGCGCTTGCGGCCGGCCTTGCCCCAGTTGATGTTGCTCTGCTCGGCGTTGCCGACCTCGCCGACCGTGGCGCGGCAGCGCTGGTCGACCAGGCGGATCTCACCGGACGGCATGCGGAGGTGGGCCATCGAGCCCTCCTTCGCGAGCAGCTGCACGGAGGCACCGGCGGACCGGGCGAACTTGGCGCCGCCACCGGGACGGAGCTCGATCGCGTGGATCGTGGTACCGACCGGGATGTTGCGGAGGGCCAGGTTGTTGCCCGGCTTGATGTCGGCCCCGGGACCGTTCTCGACGCGGTCGCCCTGCGACAGGTTGCGGGGGGCGAGGATGTAGCGCTTCTCGCCGTCCGCGTAGTGCAGCAGCGCGATGCGCGCGGTGCGGTTGGGGTCGTACTCGATGTGCGCGACCTTCGCCGGCACGCCGTCCTTGTCGTGACGACGGAAGTCGATCACTCGGTAGGCGCGCTTGTGTCCGCCACCCTGGTGGCGAACGGTCACACGACCGGCGTTGTTACGGCCGCCCTTGCTGTGCAGCGGGCGGACCAGCGACTTCTCCGGCGTGGACCGCGTGACCTCGACGAAGTCGGCGACGCTGGAGCCACGACGGCCCGGCGTAGTCGGCTTGTACTTGCGGATACCCATTGTCTCTCAGTCCTCGGAAGTTTCCGATTATCTGGACGCTCCGACCGCTTACGCGGTCGGACCGCCGAAGATGTCGATTCGGTCGCCCTCAGCGAGGGTCACGATCGCGCGCTTGGTCGCGGCGCGCTGACCGAAACCGGTCTTGGTGCGCTTGCGCTTGCCCTGGCGGTTGATCGTGTTGACCCCGGTGACCGTGACCGAGAAGACCGCCTGGACGGCCTGCTTGATCTGGGTCTTGTTGGAGCCCGGGGCGACGATGAACGTGTACTTGTTCTCGTCGAGGAGGGCGTAGCTCTTCTCCGACACGACCGGCTTCAGCAGCACGTCACGGGGGTCCGTGTACGCCTTGCTGGGCGCGGTGACGACGGTGTTCTTGCCCTCGGCGGCGTGACGACGCGCCTTGGCGACGCGCGCGGCCTTCGCGGCCTTGGCGGCCTTCGAGGCGATAGCGGGGTGACGGATGGCCATCAGACCTCGCTCCCTTCGGTGTCATCGTTCCGCTCGGCACTGGGAGCGCCGGACACGAAGGACTCGAAAGCAGCCTGGGTGAAGACCACGTCGTCCGAGACGAGAACGTCGTACGTGTTCAGCTGGCCCGGCTCCAGGATGTGGACCTGGGGCAGGTTGCGGGCGGACAGCCACGCGGCCTCGTCGGCGCGGTCGACGACCAGGAGCAGGTTCTTGCGCTCCGAGATCTTGCCGAACAGCGTCCGGGCGGCCTTCGTCGACGGGTTCTCACCCTCGATGACGCCGGAGACGACGTGGATGCGGTTGTGGCGGGCCCGGTCGGTGAGGGCGTGACGCAGCGCGGCAGCCTTCATCTTCTTCGGGGTCCGCTGCGAGTAGTCACGCGGCACGGGACCGTGCACGACGCCACCACCGGCGAACTGCGGCGCGCGGGTCGAGCCCTGACGGGCGCGGCCGGTGCCCTTCTGGCGGTACGGCTTCTTGCCGCCGCCTCGGACCTCGCCGCGGGTCTTGGTCTTGTGCGTGCCCTGGCGGGCAGCGGCCAGCTGAGCGACAACGACCTGGTGGATCAGCGGGATGCTGATCTTCTCGACGTCGAAGATCTCCGAGGGGAGTTCGACGGAACCGGCCTTGTCGCCCGCAGGCGAAAGGATGTCAACAGTGCTCATCGGTTACCTCAGGCCCCCTTGGCCGCGGTGCGGACCAGGACGAGGCCGCCGTTCGGACCGGGAACCGCGCCCTTGATGAGCAGCAGACCCTTCTCCGCGTCAACGGCGTGGACGGTCAGGTTCTGGGTGGTGACCCGCTCGTTGCCCATGCGACCCGCCATGCGGAGGCCCTTGAACACACGGCCCGGGGTGGCGCAGCCACCGATGGAGCCGGGAGAGCGGTGCTTGCGCTGGGTGCCGTGACCGGCGCCGAGGCCCTTGAAGTTGTGACGCTTCATGACACCGGCGAAGCCCTTGCCCTTGCTCTTGCCGGTCACGTCCACCTTGACGCCGGCCTCGAAGGACTCGGCGGTGATCTCCTGGCCGAGGGTGTACACGCTGGCGTCAGCGGTACGGATCTCGACGAGGTGACGGCGGGGGGTGACGTCGGCCTTGGCGAAGTGGCCCTTGAGGGGCTTGTTCACCTTGCGCGGGTCGATCTCGCCGAAGGCGATCTGGACCGACTCGTAGCCGTCGACATCGTTCGTACGGACCTGGGTCACGACGTTGGGGCCGGCCTTGACGACGGTGACCGGAACAACACGGTTGTTCTCGTCCCACACCTGCGTCATGCCGAGCTTCTCGCCCAGGATGCCCTTGATCTGCTTAGCCATCTCTCAGATCACCGGCCTCAGAGCTTGATCTCGATGTCGACACCGGCCGGGAGGTCGAGTCGCATCAGGGAGTCAACGGTCTTGGGCGTCGGGTCGAGGATGTCGATCAGGCGCTTGTGCGTGCGCATCTCGAAGTGCTCGCGCGAGTCCTTGTACTTGTGCGGCGACTTGATGACGCAGTACACGTTCTTCTCAGTGGGCAGCGGCACCGGGCCCGCGACCGACGCACCAGTCCTGGTCACCGTCTCGACGATCTTCTTCGCCGAAGAGTCGATGACCTCGTGGTCGTAGGCCTTGAGCCGGATGCGGATCTTCTGTCCCGCCATGGCTACTCAGTAGTCCTGTCTCTCTTACGCTCTGGAACCCGGTGTTCCCATATCCCGTTCGTCCGACCCACGCGGTCGGGCGTGTCGCGCTGTCGCTGACACAGATGCCCCTTGTTCGAGCATCCCTGTACGGAACAAGCACGGCCCTTCCGGTACCGCAAGCCGGGAACGAAAGTCCACCGGGCGCCTGGCCGGTGCTGCACTGTCGCTTCCCGAAAGATTCCCGTACGTCCAACCCCGAGGGGGTTGACGAGTACTGTGGGACTCGCTTTCGGTCCTCCCGGCGGGAGGCGCGCAGCATCAACACTCGACCGAGCAACCAGGCTAGTCTGCCATATGGGGCAGGGGCCTGGCCAATCGAGCCGGAGAGAATACCCCGGGAGTGACGTAGGTCAAACACAGGTACCGACGCCCCGGGGCAAACGGCCCACATCGCCCGCTCTCCCCCGCTGCGGCAGAGCCGCTCATCCCCCGCTCCCCGCGTCGCGCATCCGCGTGAACGACGAGTCGAGCCCGCGCTTCAGCATCCCGGCCAGCGGCCGCTCGACCCACCGGTGCACCACCCAGCTCAGCGCCAGGAACCCGGCGACGACGAGGACCACCAGCAGCCGCGCGTCCATCGTGTCCCGCAGCCGGCTGATGACCGCCGTGCCGGCCGCGTAGTGCAGCAGATAGAACGGGTACGTCAGGGCGCCCGCCGTCACCAGCCACTGCCAGCGGACCCGGTCGGTGGCGCCGAGCGCGACGGCAACCATCACCAGCAGGAACGCGGTGTAGATGGCGACGCTCCCCCGCCAGCCCGACACATGTTCGACCTCGTCGATCCGGGTGCCCAGCTCCCGCTGGGCCATCAGCCAGGACATCCCGAGGATGCCCCACAGCAGCAGGTCCTGGCCGAAGCGGTGCATCAGGTAGAGGGCCAGGCCCGCGATGAAGTACCAGGCGCCGTCCGGGTTGGCGACCAGGTCGAGGAGCGGCAGCCCGGCCGCGGGCGCCAGCATCGCCGCGGCACCCCACGCGCAGCAGAACACCACGACCTTGCGGTACGTCAGGCCGGTGACGACGACCAGCAGGAACAGCAGGTAGAAGCGCAGCTCCGACCAGAGCGTCCAGTAAACCCCGTCGACGTTCCCGACGCCCGAACCCGCCTGGAGCATCGTCAGGTTGAGCAGCGTCTCGCGCGGGCCGAGCCGCTCCCAGACCCCCGGCAGCAGCGCGAGGACCGCCGTCGTGAAGGCGATCGCGAACCAGTACGCCGGATAGAGCCGGATCACCCGGGAGACGAAGAACTGCCGCGGGGTGCGGCCCCAGCAGGACATGCAGATCACGAAGCCGCTGATCACGAAGAAGATCTCGACGCCGATCCAGCCGTAGGACGCGAGGCGGAACACCGTCGGCATGAGGTCGGAGGCCGGACGGTCCCAGATCGGGTTGGGCGCCCGGTCCACGCGGTCGGTGCCGGCGTAGTGGTGGAGGGCGACCATCAGCGCGGCGATCAGCCGGATGCCGTCGACGGCGTACAGGCGCGGGCGCGCGCGCCGGAGCGGGGTGCGGTCCTGGCCGCGCGCCGAGGCGGTGCCGCTCCACCTGGCCGCGCCCGGCGGCCGCGCCCGGCGGTCCTCCGAGGGGCCCGGTGGCGGCCGGTGACCGTGGTCGGCCCTCGTGCTGGTCAGCGTCCCGTTCCGCGCGCCACGCATCAGAACCCAGTCATCCCCTGTGTGCGATCCGGCGGGCACCACGGCCCTGCTTCCGGTTCACGCTAGGGCGTCACAAGCCCCGCAGAGTGAGCAGGGAAGGGCGTTCGGGACATTGCGGACGCGGAGTTGGCTCAAGCCTCGACGAGCCGCCCGGCAGCCTTCCCGAAGACTTCACCCGGCCGTGGCCAACCCCTCGTTGGCGGGGGACGCGCCGGGGCATGCGAAAGGGCCCGCACGACCGGAGTCGTGCGAGCCCCTTCAGGTGCTTCAGCTCAGGCTGGAGCTACCGGGTCGAACCCGAGATCACTTGGTGATCTTGGTGACCTGGCCGGCGCCCACGGTACGACCACCCTCACGGATGGCGAACTTCAGGCCCTCCTCCATGGCGATGGGCTGGATCAGCTCCACCTTCATTTCGGTGTTGTCGCCCGGCATGACCATCTCGGTGCCCTCGGGGAGGGTCACGACGCCGGTCACGTCCGTGGTACGGAAGTAGAACTGCGGGCGGTAGTTGTTGAAGAACGGGGTGTGACGGCCACCTTCGTCCTTCGACAGGATGTACGCCTGCGCCTCGAAGTCCGTGTGCGGGGTGACCGAGCCCGGCTTGATGATGACCTGGCCGCGCTCGACGTCCTCGCGCTTGATGCCGCGGAGCAGCAGACCGACGTTCTCACCGGCCTGGCCCTCGTCGAGCAGCTTGCGGAACATCTCGATACCGGTGACCGTGGTGGTGGTCTTCTCGGTCTTGATGCCGATGATGTCGACGGTCTCGTTGACCTTCAGGACACCGCGCTCGATACGGCCGGTGACGACCGTACCGCGACCGGTGATCGTGAAGACGTCCTCGATGGGCATGAGGAACGGCTTGTCGACGTCGCGCTCGGGCTCCGGGATCGACTCGTCGACGGCCTTCATCAGGTCGAGGACGGTCTTGCCCCACTCGGCGTCGCCCTCGAGCGCCTTGAGCGCCGAGACCTTGACGACGGGCAGGTCGTCGCCCGGGAACTCGTACTCGGAGAGGAGCTCACGGACCTCGAGCTCGACGAGCTCCAGGATCTCCTCGTCGTCCACCATGTCGGCCTTGTTCAGGGCGACGACGATGTACGGAACGCCGACCTGGCGGGCCAGGAGCACGTGCTCCTTGGTCTGCGGCATCGGGCCGTCGGTCGCGGCGACGACGAGGATGGCGCCGTCCATCTGCGCCGCACCCGTGATCATGTTCTTGATGTAGTCCGCGTGACCCGGGCAGTCGACGTGGGCGTAGTGACGGGTCTCCGTCTGGTACTCGACGTGCGCGATGGAGATGGTGATACCGCGCTGGCGCTCCTCAGGAGCCTTGTCGATCTGGTCGAAAGCCGAGGCCTCGTTCAGGTCCGGGTACGCGTCGTGCAGCACCTTGGTAATGGCGGCCGTGAGGGTCGTCTTACCGTGGTCGATGTGACCGATGGTGCCGATGTTGACGTGCGGCTTAGTCCGCTCGAACTTCGCCTTCGCCACTGGGGTCCTCCTGGGAGTGGTTCTGGTACGCCTTACTTGAACGGCGCCAGGTGATCTTTGCTGTCAAAGCCCGGGCCCGGGGCACCCACCGTCATACGGTGATGAATTCGGGTGAATGCCCCTGGAGGCTCGGGGTCAAGCCTACGGCGTGTGAACGCGGTGCGTTACTCGCCCTTGGCCTTCGCGATGATCTCCTCGGCGACGTTCCGGGGAACCTCGGCGTAGGAGTCGAACTGCATCGAGTAGCTCGCGCGACCCGACGTCTTGCTGCGGAGGTCGCCGACGTAGCCGAACATCTCCGAGAGGGGCACGAGGCCCTTCACGACGCGGGCGCCGCTGCGCTCCTCCATGGCCTGGATCTGGCCACGGCGGGAGTTGAGGTCGCCGATGACATCGCCCATCGACTCCTCGGGCGTGGTGACCTCGACGGCCATCATCGGCTCGAGGAGCACCGGGGACGCCTTGCGCGCGGCCTCCTTGAAGGCCTGCGATCCGGCGATCTTGAAGGCCAGCTCGGAGGAGTCGACCTCGTGGTAGGCACCGTCGAGAAGCGTGACGCGGACGCCCGTCATCTCGTAGCCGGCCAGGATGCCGAACTGCATGGCCTCCTGCGCACCGGCGTCCACCGACGGGATGTACTCCCGCGGGATACGGCCACCGGTCACCTTGTTCACGAACTCGTACGCCGGCCCGTCGCTCTCGGTGATGGGCTCGATCGCGATCTGCACCTTGGCGAACTGACCGGTACCACCGGTCTGCTTCTTGTGGGTGTAGTCCACGCGCTCAACGGCCTTGCGGATCGTCTCGCGGTACGCGACCTGCGGCTTGCCGACGTTGGCCTCGACCTTGAACTCACGGCGCATCCGGTCGACCAGCACCTCGAGGTGCAGCTCGCCCATACCGCCGATGATGGTCTGGCCGGTCTCCTCGTCCGAGTGGACCTGGAAGGAGGGGTCCTCCTCCGCGAGACGCTGGATGGCGACACCCAGCTTCTCCTGGTCACCCTTGGACTTGGGCTCGATGGCGACCTGGATGACCGGCGCCGGGAAGTCCATGGACTCCAGGATCACCGGGTTCTTGTCGTCGGACAGCGTCTCACCGGTGGTGGTCTGCTTCAGGCCCATGACGGCGACGATGTCACCGGCGCCCACCGACTCGATCTCCTCACGCTTGTTCGCGTGCATGCGGTAGATCTTGCCGATGCGCTCCTTCTTGCCCTTGACCGAGTTCAGCACCGCGGTGCCGGACTGGAGGCGACCGGAGTAGATCCGGACGAAGGTGAGCTTGCCGAGGTGCGGGTCGCTCATGATCTTGAACGCGAGCGCGGAGAGCGGCTCCTCGTCCGACGGCTTGCGCGTGACGACGACCTCGGGGTCCTTGACGTCGTGGCCCTCGATGGCCTCGACGTCGAGCGGGGTCGGCAGGTAGCGCACGACCGCGTCGAGCAGGGGCTGGACGCCCTTGTTCTTGAACGCGGTGCCGCAGAACACCGGGGTGACCGTGGTGCCCTGGGACTTGCCGGACGCGATGGTGATGCGACGGACCGCGGCGTACAGCTGCTCCTCGGTGGGCTCCTGGCCCTCCAGGAACAGCTCCATGATCTCGTCGTCGTTCTCCGCGACGGTCTCGACCAGCTTGCCGCGGTACTCCTCGGCGGCCTCGGTGTGCGTGGCCGGGATGTCGACGACGTCGTACATCTCGCCCTTCGCGGCCTCCGCGGACCACACGAGCGCCTTCATGCGGACCAGGTCCACGACGCCCTTGAAGTCGGCCTCGGCACCGATCGGCAGCTGCATGACGATCGGGACGGCACCGAGCCGGTCCTTGATCATGTCGACACAGCGGTGGAACTCGGCGCCGGTGCGGTCCAGCTTGTTCACGAAGCAGATGCGCGGCACGCCGTAACGGTCGGCCTGACGCCACACCGTCTCGGACTGCGGCTCGACACCGGCGACACCGTCGAACACCGTGACGGCACCGTCGAGGACGCGCAGCGAGCGCTCCACCTCGACCGTGAAGTCGACGTGGCCCGGGGTGTCGATGATGTTGATCGTGTAGTCGTTGTCCTCGAGCGGCCAGTGACAGGTGGTGGCAGCAGAGGTGATCGTGATGCCACGCTCCTGCTCCTGCTCCATCCAGTCCATCGTGGCGGCGCCGTCGTGGACCTCACCGATCTTGTAGGAGACGCCGGTGTAGAACAGGATCCGCTCGGTGGTGGTCGTCTTGCCCGCGTCGATGTGGGCCATGATCCCGATGTTGCGGACCTTGGCCAGGTCAAGTGAAGTGGTAGCCATAAGGCTTCGGTCTTCTCTCGGTCTCGATGTGGGTAGCGACTACCAGCGGTAGTGCGCGAAGGCCTTGTTGGACTCGGCCATCTTGTGCGTGTCCTCGCGCTTCTTGACGGCCGCACCGAGGCCGTTCGAAGCGTCCAGAAGCTCGTTGAGCAGACGCTCGGTCATGGTCTTCTCGCGACGGGCGCGGGAGTAGCCGACCAGCCAGCGCAGCGCCAGGGTGTTGGCACGACCGGGCTTGACCTCGATCGGAACCTGGTACGTCGCGCCACCGACACGGCGGGACTTGACCTCGAGGGTCGGCTTGATGTTCTCGAGCGCGCGCTTCAGCGTGATGATCGGGTCGTTGCCCGTCTTCTCACGCAGACCCTCCATGGCGCCGTAGACGATGCGCTCGGCGGTGGAGCGCTTGCCGTTCAGCAGCACCTTGTTGATGAGGGAGGTCACCAGAGGAGAACCGTAGACCGGGTCGATGATGACCGGGCGCTTCGGGGCGGGGCCCTTACGAGGCATTCTTACTTCTCCTTCTTGGCGCCGTAGCGGCTGCGGGCCTGCTTGCGGTTCTTGACACCCTGGGTGTCGAGCGAGCCGCGGATGATCTTGTAGCGAACACCCGGCAGGTCCTTCACACGGCCGCCGCGCACGAGCACGATCGAGTGCTCCTGCAGGTTGTGTCCCTCACCCGGAATGTAAGCGGTGACCTCGATCCCGCTGGTCAGACGCACACGCGCGACCTTACGCAGGGCCGAGTTCGGCTTCTTCGGGGTGGTCGTGAACACACGCGTGCAGACGCCACGACGCTGAGGGGAACCCTCGAGTGCGGGCGTCTTGTTCTTCTCGACCTTGTCCTGCCGGCCCTTCCGGACCAGCTGCTGGATCGTAGGCACTACTTCTCCGGTTTCTGTGTGCCGATTGGTAAAGCTAACCTGGAACGTCACCGACCCACGCGGTCGGGTGTGTCGAATCCGGCGAACCTCCGCCGTGAAGCGGAAGGGGCACAGATCACGGTGGCCGCGCACAGCTCGTCGTGCGGTTGAAGGCACGCACAAGAGCCAGGGCACACCCCAGGCACAAGGTCTGAGCGTACCTACCTCATTCGCTGCGGTCAAAACAAATGGACCGCGCCCGCATCGACCTGCGGTTCATGTCAAGTCCGCCCACCCCGGACGATCTTGAGATCGAGGGCACCGACCCCCCGGACTCCGGGCCGCCGCCCGCCTCAGTGCGCCATGACCACCAGCAGCAGCGCCGCCATCAGCAGCACCCACCCCACCACCGACACCCAGCCGAGCACCAGACCGGTCATCGCCAGCCCGTCCCCGCCCTCCCCGGTCCGCCGGATCTCGGCACGGGCCGAGTGGCCGAGGACGATCGCGGGGATCGCGGTGATCCCGCCCGTGATCAGCGTGAGCCCGCCGCAGACCACCGCGCCCACCGCCTTGCCGTTCGTCGGCCGCGGCGGCGCCGGCAGGAAGGTCCCGGGAACGGGCCCCATGGCCGTCTGCTGCGGTACCGGGCCCGACGGCAGGTCCGCCACCAGCAGGGCCAGCTCCCCCACCGTGCGGGCCGCGTACGCCCGCGCCACCCGACGGTCGAACTCCGGCTTCTCCAGCCGGCCCTCCCCGTACCCCGCTCTGAGCACGTCGACGGCGCGCTCCCGGTCGGCGTGCGAGGCGAGCATGGACGGCGCGGCCTGCGCCTGCCAGGGCGTCGGAAAAGACACGGGCACCATCCCCCAGGGCGTCGGAGTGTCTCCATCATCCTCCAACGCACCGGTTTCGGCATCGGTTCCCGGACTGCCGGGATCGGTGCGCGAACGCCGAAGGGCGGCCACCCCGGAAGGTGACCGCCCCTCAACTCAAGCGACCCGCTTACTGGTTGTACGGACCGTAGTCGTAGTCCTCCAGCGGTACGGCCTGGCCGGAGCCGGTGCCGAACGGCGAGTAGTCGATGTCGTCGTAGCCGACGGCCGAGTACATCGCGGCCTTGGCCTCCTCGGTCGGCTCCACCCGGATGTTGCGGTAGCGGGACAGACCCGTACCGGCCGGGATGAGCTTACCGATGATGACGTTCTCCTTGAGGCCGATGAGGCTGTCGGACTTGGCGTTGATCGCCGCGTCCGTCAGCACTCGGGTCGTCTCCTGGAAGGAGGCGGCCGACAGCCAGGACTCCGTCGCCAGCGAGGCCTTGGTGATACCCATCAGCTGCGGACGACCGGAGGCGGGGTGACCGCTCTCCTGCACCACACGACGGTTCTCGGTCTCGAACTTGGAGCGCTCGACCAGCTCGCCGGGCAGCAGCTCGGCGTCGCCGGACTCGATGATCGTCACCCGGCGCAGCATCTGCCGGATGATGATCTCGATGTGCTTGTCGTGGATCGACACACCCTGCGAGTTGTAGACCTTCTGGACCTCGCCGACCAGGTGGACCTGGACGGCGCGCTGGCCCAGGATGCGCAGCACGTCGTGCGGGTTGGTGGCACCCACGGTGAGCTTCTGGCCCACCTCGACGTGCTCGCCCTCGCTGACCAGGAGCCGGGCACGCTTCGAGATCGGGAACGCCGTCTCGTCGCTGCCGTCGTCCGGGGTGACGACGATCTTCTTGGTCTTCTCGGTCTCCTCGATCCGGATGCGGCCGGAGGCCTCGGAGATCGGGGCGACACCCTTCGGGGTACGGGCCTCGAACAGCTCGACGACACGCGGCAGACCCTGGGTGATGTCGTCACCGGCCACACCACCGGTGTGGAAGGTACGCATCGTCAGCTGGGTGCCGGGCTCACCGATGGACTGGGCGGCGATGATGCCGACCGCCTCACCGATGTCGACCAGCTTGCCGGTGGCCAGCGAGCGGCCGTAGCACATGGCGCAGGTGCCGACGGCGGACTCGCAGGTCAGGACCGAGCGGGTCTTGACCTCGGAGACGCCGTACTTGACCAGCTCGTCGATGAGCACGTCACCGAGGTCGGTGCCGGCCGGGCCGAGCACCTTGCCGTCGACGACGATGTCCTCGGCGAGGCAGCGCGCGTACACGGACGTCTCGACGTTGTCCGCCTTGCGCAGCACGCCGTCCGCGCCGACCTCCGCGATGTGCAGCTTGAGGCCGCGCTCGGTGCCGCAGTCCTCCTCGCGGATGATGACGTCCTGGGAGACGTCGACCAGACGACGGGTGAGGTAACCCGAGTCGGCGGTCCGCAGGGCGGTGTCCGCCAGACCCTTACGGGCACCGTGGGTGGAGATGAAGTACTCCAGCACGGACAGGCCCTCACGGAACGACGCCTTGATGGGACGCGGGATCGTCTCGTTCTTGGCGTTGGACACCAGACCGCGCATACCGGCGATCTGACGCATCTGCATCATGTTTCCTCGGGCGCCCGAGTCCACCATCATGAAGATCGGGTTCGTCTTCGGGAAGTTCTCGTTCATGGCCTCGGCGACCTCGTTGGTCGCCTTGGTCCAGATCGCGATGAGTTCCTGAGTCCGCTCTTCCTTGGTGATCAGACCGCGCTCGTACTGCTTCTGGACCTTCTCGTCCAGCGCCTCGTAGCCCTTGACGATCTCCTTCTTCGCGTCGGGGACGACGATGTCGGAGATGGCCACGGTGACGCCGGAGCGGGTGCCCCAGAAGAAGCCGGCCGCCTTCAGGTTGTCGAGCGTCGCCGCCACGATGACCTTGGGGTAGCGCTCGGCCAGGTCGTTGACGATCTCGCCGAGCTGCTTCTTGCCCACCGAGTAGTCGACGAACGGGTAGTCCTCGGGCAGCAGCTCGTTGAAGAGCGCGCGGCCCAGGGTGGTGCGCAGCCGGAAGGTGTCGCCGGGCTGCCACTCGGGCTCGCCCTCCTCCCGGGCCGGCGGCGTCCAGCCACGCGGCGGGATGGTGCCCACCGGGAAGCGGATGTCGACGGCCGACTGCAGCGCCAGCTCGCCGGCGTCGAACGCCATGGTCGCCTCGGCCGTGGAGCCGAACGCGCGGCCCTCGCCCTTGACGTCCCGCAGCTCGCCGTCCGTGGTCAGGAAGAACAGACCGAGGACCATGTCCTGGGTCGGCATCGTGACCGGGCGGCCGTCGGCCGGCTTGAGGATGTTGTTCGAGGACAGCATCAGGATGCGGGCCTCGGCCTGCGCCTCCGCGGAGAGCGGCAGGTGGACGGCCATCTGGTCACCGTCGAAGTCCGCGTTGAACGCGGTGCAGACGAGCGGGTGGATCTGGATGGCCTTGCCCTCGACCAGCTGCGGCTCGAAGGCCTGGATGCCCAGGCGGTGCAGGGTGGGAGCGCGGTTCAGCAGCACCGGGTGCTCGGCGATGACCTCTTCGAGGACGTCGTACACGACGGTGCGGCCGCGCTCGACCATGCGCTTGGCGCTCTTGATGTTCTGCGCGTGGTTCAGGTCGACCAGGCGCTTCATCACGAACGGCTTGAAGAGCTCCAGCGCCATGGCCTTGGGCAGACCGCACTGGTGCAGCTTCAGCTGCGGGCCGACGACGATGACGGAACGCGCCGAGTAGTCGACCCGCTTGCCGAGCAGGTTCTGGCGGAAGCGGCCCTGCTTGCCCTTCAGCATGTCGCTGAGGGACTTCAGCGGACGGTTGCCGGGGCCCGTGACGGGGCGACCGCGACGGCCGTTGTCGAAGAGGGCGTCGACCGCCTCCTGGAGCATGCGCTTCTCGTTGTTGACGATGATCTCGGGGGCGCCGAGGTCGAGAAGCCGCTTCAGGCGGTTGTTGCGGTTGATCACGCGGCGGTACAGGTCGTTCAGGTCGGAGGTCGCGAAGCGGCCACCGTCCAGCTGCACCATCGGACGCAGGTCCGGCGGGATGACCGGCACGCAGTCGAGCACCATGCCCTTGGGGCTGTTGCTGGTCTGCAGGAACGCGGAGACGACCTTGAGGCGCTTGAGCGCGCGGGTCTTCTTCTGGCCCTTGCCGGTGCGGATGATCTCGCGGAGCTTCTCGGCCTCTTCGTCGAGGTCGAAGGACTCCAGGCGCTTCTGGAGCGCCGCGGCGCCCATCGAGCCGTCGAAGTAGGTGCCGAAGCGGTCGCGCAGCTCGCGGTAGAGCAGCTCGTCGCCCTCGAGGTCCTGGACCTTGAGGTTCTTGAAGCGGGTCCACACCTCGTCGAGGCGGTCGATCTCGCGCTGCGCGCGGTCGCGCAGCTGCTTCATCTCGCGCTCGGCGCCTTCGCGCACCTTGCGGCGCACGTCGGCCTTGGCGCCCTCGGCCTCCAGCTCGGCCAGGTCGGTCTCGAGCTTCTTGGCGCGGGCCTCCAGGTCGGCGTCCCGGCGGTTCTCGACCTGCTGCCGCTCGACGGAGACGTGCGCCTCGAGGGAGGGCAGGTCGCGGGTGCGGCGCTCCTCGTCGACGTACGTGATCATGTACGCCGCGAAGTAGATGACCTTCTCGAGGTCCTTGGGGGCCAGGTCGAGCAGGTAGCCGAGCCGGCTCGGGACACCCTTGAAGTACCAGATGTGCGTGACGGGCGCGGCCAGCTCGATGTGGCCCATCCGCTCACGGCGCACCTTGGCGCGAGTGACCTCGACGCCGCAGCGCTCGCAGATGATGCCCTTGAAGCGGACACGCTTGTACTTGCCGCAGTAGCACTCCCAGTCCCGGGTAGGACCGAAGATCTTCTCGCAGAAGAGTCCGTCCTTCTCGGGCTTGAGGGTGCGGTAGTTGATCGTCTCGGGCTTCTTGACCTCGCCGTGGCTCCACTGACGGATGTCGTCGGCGGTGGCCAGGCCGATCCGGAGCTCGTCGAAGAAGTTGACGTCGAGCACTATGCGTCAATCCCTCTCAGGGTTGTAAGTCTTGGGGTCTGAAACGGGGGTCCTGGGGCCGGAGACCTTCTGGGCGAAGGTCTCCGGACTCCCGTCAGACCTCTTCGACGCTGCTCGGCTCGCGCCGGGACAGGTCGATGCCGAGCTCCTCCGCAGCGCGGAAGACATCCTCGTCGGTGTCACGCATCTCGATGGACATACCGTCACTGGACAGCACCTCCACGTTCAGGCAGAGCGACTGCATCTCCTTGATGAGGACCTTGAAGGACTCGGGGATGCCGGGCTCGGGAATGTTCTCGCCCTTGACGATGGCCTCGTAGACCTTCACGCGGCCGGTGACGTCGTCGGACTTGATCGTGAGCAGTTCCTGGAGGGCGTAGGCGGCGCCGTACGCCTCCAGCGCCCACACCTCCATCTCGCCGAAGCGCTGACCGCCGAACTGCGCCTTACCACCCAGCGGCTGCTGGGTGATCATCGAGTACGGGCCGGTCGAACGGGCGTGGAGCTTGTCGTCGACCAGGTGGTGCAGCTTCAGGATGTACATGTACCCGACCGAGATCGGGTCCGGGAACGGCTCACCGCTGCGGCCGTCGAACAGCCGCGCCTTGCCGGACGGGAGCACCATGCGCTCGCCGTCGCGGTTGGGGATGGTGTGCTGGAGCAGACCCGCGAGCTCGTCCTCGCGGGCACCGTCGAAGACCGGGGTCGCGACGTTGGTGCCGGGGTCGACCTGGTCGGCGCCGATGACCTGGAGCCGCTCCGCCCACTCGTCGGCGAGCCCGGAGACGTCCCAGCCGCGGCTGGCGAGCCAGCCGAGGTGGATCTCCAGAACCTGTCCCGGGTTCATTCGGGACGGCACACCCAGCGGGTTGAGGATGATGTCGACCGGGGTGCCGTCCTCCAGGAACGGCATGTCCTCGATCGGCAGGATCTTCGAGATGACGCCCTTGTTGCCGTGCCGGCCGGCGAGCTTGTCACCGTCGGTGATCTTGCGCTTCTGCGCGACGTAGACGCGCACCAGCTGGTTCACACCGGGGGGAAGCTCGTCGCCCTCCTCGCGGTCGAAGACCCGGACGCCGATGACCTTGCCGGTCTCGCCGTGCGGCACCTTCAGCGAGGTGTCACGGACCTCACGGGCCTTCTCGCCGAAGATCGCGCGCAGCAGGCGCTCCTCGGGGGTCAGCTCGGTCTCGCCCTTGGGCGTCACCTTGCCGACGAGGATGTCGCCGGCGATGACCTCGGCGCCGATGCGGATGATGCCGCGCTCGTCGAGGTCGGCGAGGACCTCCTCGGAGACGTTCGGGATGTCCCGGGTGATCTCCTCGGGGCCGAGCTTGGTGTCACGGGCGTCGACCTCGTGCTCCTCGATGTGGATCGAGGAGAGGACGTCGTCCTGCACGAGGCGCTGCGACAGGATGATCGCGTCCTCGTAGTTGTGGCCCTCCCACGGCATGAACGCCACGAGCAGGTTCTTGCCCAGCGCCATCTCGCCGTTCTCGGTGGCCGGACCGTCGGCGAGGACCTGGCCCTCGATGATCCGGTCGCCCTCGTTGACGATGACCTTCTGGTTGACCGAGGTGCCCTGGTTGGAGCGGGCGAACTTGGCCAGCCGGTACGTGATGTACGTGCCGTCGTCGTTGGCGGTGGTGATGTAGTCGGCGGAGACCTCCTGGACGGCGCCCGCCTTCTCGGCCCTGACCACGTCACCGGCGTCGACGGCGGAGCGGTACTCCATGCCGGTGCCGACGAGCGGGGCCTCGGACTTGATGAGGGGCACGGCCTGACGCATCATGTTCGCGCCCATGAGGGCGCGGTTGGCGTCGTCGTGCTCCAGGAAGGGGATCATGGCGGTCGCGACCGACACCATCTGGCGCGGCGAGACGTCCATGTAGTCGACGTCGTCACCGGGGACGTAGTCGACCTCGCCGCCGCGGCGGCGGACCAGGACCCGGGACTCCTCGAACCGCATGTCGTCGTTGAGCGTGGCGTTGGCCTGCGCGATGACGAAGCGGTCCTCCTCGTCGGCGGTCAGGTAGTCGACGTCGTCGGTGACCTGGCCCTCGACGACCTTGCGGTACGGGGTCTCGACGAAACCGAACGCGTTGACCCGGCCGTAGGAGGCGAGCGAGCCGATCAGGCCGATGTTCGGGCCTTCGGGGGTCTCGATCGGGCACATGCGGCCGTAGTGCGAGGGGTGCACGTCGCGGACCTCGAAGCCGGCCCGCTCACGGGAGAGACCACCCGGACCGAGCGCCGACAGGCGGCGCTTGTGGGTGAGACCCGACAGCGGGTTGTTCTGGTCCATGAACTGCGACAGCTGGCTGGTGCCGAAGAACTCCTTGATGGAGGCGACGACCGGCCGGATGTTGATCAGGGTCTGCGGCGTGATCGCCTCGACGTCCTGCGTGGTCATGCGCTCGCGGACGACGCGCTCCATCCGGGCCAGACCCGTGCGGACCTGGTTCTGGATGAGCTCGCCGACGCTGCGCAGACGACGGTTGCCGAAGTGGTCGATGTCGTCGGTCTCGACGACGATCGCGTCGCCGCTGTCGCCGACCGTCTCGGTCTCACCGGCGTGCAGCTTCACCAGGTACTTGATCGACGAGATGATGTCCTCGACGGTCAGGATGCCGGCGTCGAGCGGGGCGTCGGCGCCCAGCTTCTTGTTGACCTTGTAGCGGCCGACCTTGGCGAGGTCGTAGCGCTTCGGGTTGAAGTAGAGGTTCTCGAGCAGCGTCTGCGCGGCCTCACGCGTGGGGGGCTCGCCCGGACGCAGCTTGCGGTAGATGTCGAGCAGCGCGTCGTCCTGGCCCTGGGTGTGGTCCTTCTCCAGGGTGGCGCGCATCGACTCGTACTCGCCGAACTCCTCGAGGATCTGCTCGGTGGTCCAGCCGAGCGCCTTGAGCAGGACGGTGACGGACTGCTTGCGCTTGCGGTCGATGCGGACACCGACCATGTCGCGCTTGTCGATCTCCATCTCCAGCCAGGCACCCCGGGACGGGATGATCTTGGCGGAGAAGATGTCCTTGTCGGACGTCTTGTCGATGCTGGAGTCGAAGTAGACGCCGGGGGAACGGACCAGCTGGGACACCACGACACGCTCGGTGCCGTTGATGACGAAGGTGCCCTTGTTCGTCATGAGCGGGAAGTCGCCCATGAAGACGGTCTGGGACTTGATCTCACCCGTCTCGTTGTTCGTGAACTCCGCGGTGACGAAGAGCGGGGCGGCGAACGTGAAGTCGCGCTCCTTGCACTCGTCGATGCTGTTCTTCGGCGGCTCGAAACGGTGGTCGCGGAACGTCAGGGACATCGACCCGGAGAAGTCCTCGATCGGGGAGATCTCCTCGAAGATCTCTTCGAGACCGGACTTGGTGGGGACGTCCTGACCTGACTCCAGAGCCGCCTCGACTCGAGCCTTCCACGCGTCGTTTCCGAGCAGCCAGTCGAAGCTCTCGGTCTGCAGAGCAAGAAGGTTCGGAACCTCGAGGGGCTCCTTGATCTTTGCAAAAGAGATGCGCAGCGGGGCGGTGCTGGCAGCGTTGTTCGTATTCGCGGTCGAGGCAGTGCGCGAGGCGGCCAAGAGGGGGTCCTTCCGAGGGCTCGGACTCACTACGCGCGTACCGGCCCCCCACTGGCGCACAGAGCCGGGCATCCCTGATCAGGGACGTTCGGCTGTCGGTGCTGAAGTGAGGGAATGCCCCTGGTGACGGGCAGGGGACAGCTAACAGGCAGCGCAAAGGGACAGTGTAGCCACTCGGCACACTGATGTCCAGCCCCGATTTTCTGTGACCCTCGTTGTCCTCAACGCCCTCGGCATAGTCGCCCTCAACGCACGTTGATACTGCCCTCTTCGTCGCCGATCCATGCCTCGGATTCGGATCGTTGTGACGACGCGTCCTGAGAATTGCGCGCTGCGTGCGGTTCGTCAAGGCCCCCCTGCCCGAACCAGGGGTGTCCGGAGACACGACGAAGATCACCATACCCCCCGGGTGGAGGGCCGCAAGGCAACCGTGGCCGCGCCTCCAGGAACGCGAAAGAGCGACCACCCGGATGGATGATCGCTCCTCGCGGCGTCCGCGTTACAGCCCTCTCGGACCGTGCCGCGGCACGCGTGGGTCCGGTGCGGACCCGAGAGGTGTTACTTGACCTCGACGGAGGCGCCGGCGCCCTTGAGGGACTCGGCGGCCTTCTCCGCGGCCTCCTTGGCGACCTTCTCGAGAACGGGCTTCGGGGCGCCGTCCACGAGGTCCTTGGCCTCCTTCAGACCCAGCGAGGTCAGCTCACGCACGACCTTGATGACCTGGATCTTCTTGTCGCCGGCACCGGTGAGGATGACGTCGAACTCGTCCTGCTCCTCAGCGGCCTCGACGGCGGCGGCGGGGCCGGCCGGGGCAGCGGCGACCGCGGCGGCGGCGGTGACGTCGAACTTCTCCTCGAACGCCTTCACGAACTCGGAGAGCTGGATGAGGGTCATGCCCTCGAACTCGGCGAGCAGTTCGTCCTGGGTGAGAGCCATGATGGCTTCCCTTCATTCATTCGGCAGGTGCCGTGTGTACATGTCTGGCGGGCGTACGCCTTGCGGCGTTACTGCGTAGACGTTCGGCCCGCTACGACCGTGTCCCCGGGGGCTTGCGCCCGTCAGGCCGCGGTCATTTCGCGAGCCGAATTACTCGGCACCGCCCTGCTCGTCCTGCTTGGCACGGAGCGCGTCCACGGTGCGGACGAGCTTCGAGGGAAGCGCCTGGAAGAGCTGCGCAGCCTGGGTCTGCTTGCCCTTGAAGGCACCCGCCAGCTTGGCGAGCAGAACCTCGCGGGACTCGAGGTCCGCGAGCTTCTTGATCTCGTCGGCGGAGAGCGCCTTGCCGTCAAGGACACCGCCCTTGATGACGAGGTTCGGGTTGTCCTTGGCGAAGTCACGAAGACCCTTCGCCGACGTCACCGGGTCACCGGTGATGAAGGCGACCGCCGTCGGACCGTTGAACAGGTCGTCGAGCGTCGAGATCCCGGCCTCGTTGGCCGCAATCTTGGTCAGCGTGTTCTTCACCACGGCGTACTGGGCGTCGTCACCGAGCGAACGGCGCAGCGTCTTGAGCTGCGCCACGGTGAGACCCCGGTACTCGGTCAGCACGGCGGCGTTCGAGCTGCGGAACTGGTCCGCGAGCTCGGCCACCGCGGCAGCCTTGTCGGGCCTTGCCATAGAGCGTCGGCCTCCTTCCGGGTGATGAGGACCGCTCGGAAAGGAGCCGGCAAAACGAAACGCCCCGGCGCAGGCGCTCGGGGCGTAGCTCGACCGGTCGTTCGCCGCGCGAGCAGCGACCTCCGGGAGCACATCCACAACACCTGCGCGGGTCGTCCGCGGTTCAGCGGATCCTTCGGCCACCGCACCCTCTTGCGAGTGCACGGCAACGACCAGCGGTCTTTGGCTTCCTCAGAAACATACGCGAAGCCGCCACCGGCAGGCAAATCCGCTCCGTGACGGCGCCCGGCCGGCCGCCCCGGCGGCGCGCGGAGGGACCGCTCAGCCCGCGGGCGGCGCCCTCACCGGCCGTCCTGATGGTCCATCAGGGTCTTGTAGTCCGCGGTGTCGGCGGCCGGCGGTCTGGCGACGGAGACGCGCACGCCGTAGTCGCGGTAGTGGGCGGTCTGGCTGTACCCGCCGGTCAGGGTGGAGCCCTTCTCGGCCTTCTTGACCAGCAGGTCCCGGCCGTCGACCCAGATGTCGACGCGTTCGGACGTGACCCCGGCCCGGGTGAGCTGCTCGCGCAGCGCGGCCAGCTCGCGGGCGCCGAGGCGGGTGGCGTCGCCGGTCAGGTCGGCGGTGGCCACGGTGCCGGTGTAGTGCGTGGTGTCGACCCCGCGGACCCGCTCGGCGCCGACCCTGCGCAGGTCCCCCGCGGCCAGCAGCAGCTTCACCGACTGGTTGGGGGTGGTGCTGCGGACCTGGTCGAGGCCGTCGAGGTCGGCGTACCCGTAGCGGATCCAGTGCCTGCCGCCGGTCTGCGCGGCGAAGGTGTCGCCCATCCGCGCGTAGTAGGCGTCGGGCAGGTACCGCGTCCGCATCGACGTGCTGCCGAGCCGGCGCATGGTCTCCAGGGCCGTGCCGCCGGTGTAGGTGAGGGTGAGGGCGCCGGTGACGTCGTCGGCCCAGCCGAGGGTGCCGGCGGCCCGCAGGGACATCTGGGAGCCGATGGTCGTCGTGGACTCGACCCTGACGGAGTCGGCGGCGTCGGTGGCGCGGTCGGCCCTGCGCAGCGCGTCGATGAGCGCGGGCGGCGCGCTGCGGACGCCGTCCGGGCGGTCGGGGGCGTCGTCGGTCGATGTGCAGGCGACCGCCCCGGTGAGGGCGACCGCCACCGCCGTGCCCAGGGCGGACCTGCGCAGCCTCGTGCTGTTCATTCGTCCCACCCCTGTGCGGTCGCTGTGCCCCGACGGTAACTCAGGGCACGGACACCGGGACACGACGAAGGCGGGCCCCGCACCGTCGAAAGGTGCGGGGCCCGCCTCGCGATGTCGCGTCCCTGACGCGGCTACCGGGCTGAGCGGAGGGCTCAGACGGCGGCCGGGTCCTCCTCGACGAGGAGGTTGCGGGTGCGGTTCGGGTCGAGCGGAATGCCGGGGCCCATCGTGGTGGCGAGGGAGGCCTTCTTGATGTAGCGACCCTTGGCGGCCGACGGCTTCAGACGGAGGACTTCCTCCAGCGCGGCGCCGTAGTTCTCCACCAGCTTGGTGTCGTCGAAGGACGCCTTGCCGATGATGAAGTGCAGGTTCGAGTGCTTGTCGACGCGGAACTCGATCTTGCCGCCCTTGATCTCGGTCACGGCCTTGGCCACGTCCGGGGTCACGGTGCCGGTCTTCGGGTTCGGCATGAGGCCACGCGGACCGAGCACGCGGCCGAGGCGGCCGACCTTGCCCATGAGGTCCGGGGTGGCGACGACGGCGTCGAAGTCCAGACGGCCCTTCGCGACCTCGTCGATCAGTTCGTCGGAGCCGACGATGTCGGCGCCCGCGGCTTCCGCGGCGGCAGCACGGTCACCGGTCGCGAAGACCAGGACCCGGGCGGTCTTGCCGGTGCCGTGCGGCAGGTTCACGGTGCCACGGACCATCTGGTCGGCCTTGCGCGGGTCGACACCCAGGCGGAAGGCGACCTCGACGGTGCCGTCGAACTTGGTCGTGGAGGTCTCCTTGGCGAGACGGACGGCCTCGAGCGGGGCGTAGAGCTTCTCCCGGTCGATCTTGGCGTCCGCAGCGCGGAGAGACTTGCTGCGCTTGCTCACTGCTTTCTCCTGTGGTTCCTAGGAGTCGTGGTCCAGGCCGAGCAGGCCCTGCCACTTCTGCTGATGTACGGGGGAGTTGGGGCTCAGCCCTCGACCGTGACGCCCATGGAACGCGCGGTACCGGCGATGATCTTCGCGGCGGCGTCCAGGTCGTTGGCGTTGAGGTCGGGGAGCTTGGTCGTGGCGATCTCGCGGACCTGCGCCTGGGTGATCTTGGCGACCTTGGTCTTGTGCGGCTCGCCCGAGCCCTTCTCGATGCCCGCGGCCTTGAGGATCATCTTCGCGGCCGGCGGCGTCTTGGTGACGAAGGTGAAGGAGCGGTCCTCGTAGACCGTGATCTCCACCGGGATCACCCAGCCACGCTGCGACTCGGTCGCGGCGTTGTAGGCCTTGCAGAACTCCATGATGTTCACGCCGTGCTGGCCCAGCGCGGGGCCGACCGGCGGGGCCGGGTTGGCGGCGCCGGCCTGGATCTGGAGCTTGATGAGCCCCGTGACCTTCTTCTTCTTGGGAGGCATGCTCTCTCCGGGTCCTTGCTGAGAGGTTGGTTACCATCTGCGCCACATGGATGAATCATCCGGCAGATGGCATACCGCACAACGGTAGCCGATAGCACCCCGACCCATGAAATCGAGCAGGTCAGGACGGTTTCAGCGGCGGTCCCGCTCCGTCGGCGGCTCGGGGCGTGAGCGGACGACAAGGGCGCCAGAACCCGGTGGCGGCTTCTGCCGCCCGGTTCGTGGCGCCCTGTTCGCGAGTCCCGGTCGGCGGACCGGGTCTCGTCAGTTCTTCTGGATCTGGTCGAACGACAGCTCGACCGGCGTCTCGCGGCCGAAGATCTCGACCAGGCCCTTGACCTTCTTCGAGTCGGGGTTGATCTCGTTGATGGTCGCCTGGAGCGTGGCGAACGGGCCGTCCGTGACGGTGACCGAGTCGCCGACCTCGAAGTCGAGGACCTGGACCTCGACCTTGCGCTGCGGCGCCGGCTTGCCCTCGGCCTCGGCCGCCTCGCGGGCCGCCTTCTCCTCGGCCTCGGGGGCGAGCATCTTGACGATCTCGTCCAGGGTCAGCGGGTACGGGTCGTAGGCGTTGCCCACGAAGCCGGTGACACCGGGGGTGTTGCGGACGACACCCCAGGACTCGTTCGTCAGGTCCATGCGGACGAGGACGTATCCGGGGAGCTTGTTCTGCCGGATGGTCTTGCGCTCGCCGTTCTTGATCTGCGCGACCTCTTCCTGCGGCACCTCGGCCTGGAAGATGAAGTCCTCGACGTTCAGCGAGACGGCACGCTGCTCGAGGTTGGTCTTCACGCGGTTCTCGTAACCGGCGTAGGTGTGGATGACGTACCACTCGCCGGGGAGGGCACGCAGCTCCTCGCGCAGGGCCTGGACGGGGTCGACCGGCTCGGTCTCCTCCTCCTCGGCCTCTTCGGCGTCGGCGGTCTCGTCCTCGGCGCTCTCGCCTTCGACGCCGTCGGCGGCCTCAGCGTCTTCTGAGTCCCCGGCGTTTTCAGCTTCTTCGGCGTCTTCGACGTTTTCGACGTGCAGTGCGGCTTCTTCGGCGGGGTCGCCCGCCTCGGCCTCGGCAGCCTCGAACTCATCCTGCTCGTCCGCGCCCTCGACGATGTCGAGCTCGTCATCGTCCGCCTTGGCGGGCTCGCGGGAGTCGTTCAGGTTCGGGTCAGACACGATGGCTGCTTCTTCCTGGATACATAGGGGTGGAACATGCGAAAAAGGCGCCGGGTACCTCGGCGCCCTTCGCTCTCGGCTCAGCCGAAGACGTACTTGGCGGCGTGGCTGAGCCCATAGTCAATCACGGTCACCAGGCCGATCATGATGACCACGAAGACGATCACCACGGTGGTGTACGTGCTCAGCTGGTTGCGCGTCGGCCAGACGACCTTGCGGAGTTCGGCGATGACCTGGCGGTAGAAGAGGGCAAGCCTCTTGAGCGGACCCTTCTTGGCCCGCTTGCCGCCCTTACGGCCCTTCTTCGAATCCTGCGCCTCGTCCTGGGCATCAGGCGTATCGATGGAGCCCACGGCGTCCGCCATTCGTCCTCACCTGATTCCGGGTCGTGGCCGCGCCGCGCCCGGTTGGAGCCGCACGGCTGTGCATTACTGTACGTACATGCGCACACATCCTGGCGAAGGTGTGTGTAGCAGGGCCGGAGGGACTTGAACCCCCAACCGCCGGTTTTGGAGACCGGTGCTCTACCAATTGAGCTACGACCCTTTGTTGCGCCCCCCAACGTACCGCATCCGACCGAGTGCTCGGTGTGCACCCCGTGCGGCGCGGCTGCTGAAGGCCAACGAGGAGAGAGTGTACGTGCTCCGGGGCCCCTCGTCGAACAGAAAGCGCCCGTAGGGGGCTTGGCGGCCGAAGATCGCCGGGAGCCTCCCTGAAGATCCACCAGGCCACCGCCCGATTCCGGACGCGTGTTCAGTGAGTGACCGCGCCCTGTTCAGTCTGTGAAACCCGCGTGCCGGGCCGGTTTCCGGTCTGAAACGATGGGCGCATGAGCGCTGCAACCCCTCCCACCGAGCGCCGGGTCTCCGCCCGAGTCGGCGCGATCTCCGAGTCCGCCACTCTCGCCGTGGACGCCAAGGCGAAGGCCCTCAAGGCCGCCGGGCGTCCGGTGATCGGCTTCGGCGCCGGTGAACCGGACTTCCCGACCCCCGGTTACATCGTCGACGCGGCCGTCGAGGCCTGCAAGAACCCGAAGTACCACCGGTACACCCCGGCCGGCGGGCTGCCGGAGCTGAAGGCCGCGATCGCCGCGAAGACGCTGCGCGACTCCGGGTACGAGGTCGACCCGTCGCAGGTCCTGGTGACCAACGGCGGCAAGCAGGCCATCTACGAGGCCTTCGCGGCGATCCTCGACCCGGGCGACGAGGTCATCGTCCCGGCGCCGTACTGGACGACGTACCCGGAGTCGATCCGGCTGGCCGGCGGTGTCCCGGTGGAGGTCGTCGCGGACGAGACGACCGGCTACCGCGTCTCCGTCGAGCAGCTGGAGGCGGCCCGCACCGAGCGCACGAAGGTGCTCCTCTTCGTCTCCCCCTCCAACCCGACCGGCGCCGTCTACTCGCGCGCGCAGATCGAGGAGATCGGCCGCTGGGCCGCCGAGAAGGGCCTGTGGGTCCTGACCGACGAGATCTACGAGCACCTGGTCTACGGCGAAGCCGAGTTCCACTCGCTGCCCGTGGTGGTGCCCGAGCTGGCCGACCGGACGATCGTCGTCAACGGCGTCGCCAAGACGTACGCCATGACGGGCTGGCGGGTGGGCTGGTTGATCGGCCCCAAGGACATCGTCAAGGCCGCCACCAACCTCCAGTCGCACGCCACCTCGAACGTCTCGAACGTGGCGCAGGTGGCCGCCCTCGCCGCCGTCTCGGGCGACCTGTCCGCCGTCGCCGAGATGCGCGAGGCCTTCGACCGCCGCCGCACCACGATCGTGCGGATGCTCAACGAGATCGACGGCGTGCTCTGCCCCGAGCCCGAGGGCGCGTTCTACGCGTACCCGTCGGTGAAGGAGCTGCTCGGCAAGGAGATCCGCGGCAGGCGCCCCGCGAACTCGGTCGAGCTGGCCGCGCTGATCCTGGAGGAGGTCGAGGTCGCCGTCGTTCCCGGTGAGGCCTTCGGCACCCCGGGCTATCTGCGGCTGTCGTACGCCCTGGGTGACGAGGATCTCGTCGAGGGCGTCAGCCGGATCCAGAAGCTGCTGGCCGAGGCCAGGAGCTGACGCTCCACGCGAGCGTGCGGGGCGGTGGCCACTCGGGTGAGTGGCCGCCGCCCCGCGTCGTTTCTCCGTGCGAGCCGGACCACGTCCGGGGAATCGGGTACCGGGAGGGCCCGCGGGTGCGGCAGGATCTTGGGATGGAGCGTGTACGTGATGTCTC
The DNA here is from genome assembly GCF_005222485.1 of Streptomyces griseoviridis. Classification (NCBI taxonomy): domain Bacteria; kingdom Bacillati; phylum Actinomycetota; class Actinomycetes; order Kitasatosporales; family Streptomycetaceae; genus Streptomyces; species Streptomyces griseoviridis. The sequence continues at coordinate 5,280,920 of NZ_CP029078.1, read as the reverse complement.
TGAGCTGCCGAAGGCCCATCTGCATCTGCACTTCACCGGTTCGATGCGGCCCGGCACCGTCCTCGAACTGGCCGACAAGTACGGCGTCCGGCTGCCCGACGCCCTCACCGAGGCGCTGACCGGCGGGGAACCGCCGCGGCTGCGGGCCACCGACGAACGGGGCTGGTTCCGCTTCCAGCGCCTGTACGACGCCGCCCGGTCCTGTGTGCGCGAGCCCGAGGACATCGGACGGCTGGTGCGCGAGGCCGCCGAGGAGGACGTCAAGGACGGCTCGGGGTGGCTGGAGATCCAGGTCGACCCGACCTCGTACGCCCCCCGTCTGGGCGGGCTGATCCCGGCGCTGGAGATCATCCTGGACGCGGTCGCGACGACGTCGCGGGAGACCGGGCTCGGGATGCGGGTGCTGGTCGCCGCGAACCGGATGAAGCACCCGCTCGAGGCACGTACGCTGGCCAGGCTCGCGGTGCGCTACGCCGACCAGGGCGTGGTCGGCTTCGGCCTGTCGAACGACGAACGGCGCGGCATGGCACGGGACTTCGACCGCGCCTTCCACATCGCCCGGGAGGGCGGCCTGCTGTCGGCCCCGCACGGCGGCGAGCTGACAGGCCCCGCGTCGGTGCGCGACTGCCTCGACGATCTGCACGCGGCCAGGATCGGCCACGGCGTGCGGGCCGCCGAGGACCCGCGGCTGCTGAAGCGGCTGGCCGACCGGAACGTGACCTGCGAGGTCTGCCCGGCGTCGAACGTCGCCCTCGGCGTCTACGAGAAGCCCGAGGACGTGCCGCTGCGCACCCTGTTCGACGCGGGTGTCCCGCTGGCCCTCGGCGCGGACGACCCGCTCCTCTTCGGCTCCCGGCTGGCCGCCCAGTACGAGATCGCCCGCCGCCACCACGCCTTCACGGACGCGCAGTTGGCGGAGCTGGCCCGCCAGTCGGTGCGCGCGTCGGCGGCCCCCGAGGACGTCAAGGCGAAGCTGCTGGCCGGGGCGGACGCCTGGCTGGCCCGACCGGCCTGAGCCCCCACCCACCACAGGAGCCCCCATGAACCTCACCGTCTTCGGCGCCACCGGCGGCATCGGCCAGGAGATCGTCCGCCAGGCCCTGGACGCCGGCCACACGGTCACCGCGGTGGTGCGGGACCCCGCGCGGCTGCCGGTGACGGGCGACCGTCTCGACGTGGTCCGCGCGGACCTCACCGACCCGGCCGCGGTGCGCCCGGCCGTCGCGGGCCGGGACGCGGTCCTCTCCGGCCTCGGCGCCCGCAGCCGCGCGGAGGCGGGGGCCGCGACCCGGCTGACGCGCACGGTGCTCACGGCCATGGCGGACGAGGGGACGCGGCGGCTGCTGGTGGTGACGGCGGGCCCGATCGGCCCGGCCCCGGAGAGCGGCGAGGGCGTCCTGGACCGCGCGGTGCGCGGGGTGGTCTCCGCGGTCCTGAAGGACGTGTACGCCGATCTGCGCGCGCTGGAGGCGGAGGTGGCGGCCAGCGGCACGGAGTGGACGGTGGTCCGCCCGCCGCGCCTCCAGGACCGCCCGCTACCGCACGGTCGTCGGCGGTTTCCCGCCCAGGGGCCGCTTCATCGGCCGCGCGGACGTGGCCCACGCGATGCTGGCGATGACCAGCGACGGTGGGCCGGGGCGTCGGCGTGGCGTACTGACCCCGCCGGACGGGCCCCGGAGGCCGCCGAGCGGAGTCCGAAGGCCGCCGGCGAGCGGGACCTCAGAGGCTGACGCCGACCGTCACCGGTTCGTTGACGAGGGTGACGCCGAACGCCTCGTGGACGCCCGCGACGACCTCGCGGGCGAGCGCGAGGAGGTCCTCGGTGGTGGCCGCGCCCCGGTTGGTGAGGGCGAGGGTGTGCTTGGTGGAGATGCGGGCGGGCCCGGTGCCGTAGCCCTTGGCGAAGCCGGCCTTGTCGATCAGCCAGGCCGCCGAGGTCTTGGTGTGCCCCTCCCCCGCCGGGTACGCCGGCGGCAGCACGCCGTCTCCGAGGCGCTCCCGTACGCGCGCGTGGAACGCGGCAAAGGCGGTGTCGGTGAGGATCGGGTTGGTGAAGAAGGAGCCGGCCGACCAGGTGTCGTGGTCCTCGGGGTCGAGCACCATGCCCTTCCCGGCCCGCAGCTTCAGCACCGTGTCGCGGGCGGCGTCGAGCGGGACGCGGTCGCCCGGCTCCACCCCCAACGCCCTTGCCGTCTCGGCGTACTTGAGGGGCGCGGACAGACCGCCCGCGTCCTCGAGGCGGTACCGGACCCGCAGCACGACGTACCGCTCGGGGTCGGCCTTGAAGCGGCTGTGCCGGTAGGAGAACGCGCACTGTTCGTTCGTCAGGGTGACCCGCTCGCGGGTGGTGCGGTCGTAGGCGACCACCTCGGTGATCGTCGAGGAGACCTCCTGGCCGTACGCCCCCACGTTCTGGATCGGTGTCGCGCCCGCCGAGCCGGGGATGCCCGCCAGGCACTCGACACCGGCGAGCCCGGCCTCGACGGTGCGGGCGACGGCGTCGGACCACACCTCGCCCGCGGCCAGCTCGAGCAGGGTGCCGTCCAGGGTGAAGCCCCGGGTGGCGACGACCAGGGCGGTGCCCGCGAAGCCCTTGTCGCCGACGACGAGGTTCGACCCGCCGCCGATCAGGAGCAGCGGGGTGCCGCTGTCGTCGGCCTCGCGGACGGCGGCGATCACCTCGTCGTCGCTCGTCGCGGTGACCAGCCGGTCGGCGGGACCGCCCAGCCGGAAGGTGGTCAGCGGGGCGAGGGGGGCATCGTGGAGTTCCTGCACGCGCCCAAGACTACGAGACGCCACTGACAGCGGCGCCTGGCCCGCCCGGGGGCGCGGCCACGCGCGCGTACGGCCCCGCGGGAGGGTGCGGGGCCGTACGCGCGCGTGCCGTTGCCCGCCGGTCAGGAGGCGGCCTTCTCCAGCGAGGGTTCCGCCCGGCCGTCCGGGCTCCCGGCCCGCTCGACCCGGGCGGCGCCGCCCGTGACCGGGATCAGCAGGGCGGCCACCGCGGCGAGGACGACGATCGCGGAGCCGGTGACCAGCGCCGGCTTGAGGCCGTCCACGAAGGTCTGCCCGGACTCATAGCCGCCCTGGGCGGAGAAGATCGACGCCATGACGGCGATGCCGAGGGCGCCGCCGACCTCGCGCAGGGCGTTGTTGGCGCCGGACGCGATGCCCTGTTCGGTGGGCAGGACACTGGACATGACCAGGTTGGCCGCGGGGGCGAAGAACAGCCCCATGCCGACGCCGCTGACGATCAGGGCGGGCAGTTGGCTGGCGTAGCTCGCGTCGGCGGTGACCACGGCGGCCATCCAGCCGAGGCCGACGGCCTGGAGGAAGAGGCCGACGGCGACCACGGGCCGGCCGCCGACGCGGTCGGAGAGGATCCCGGCGATCGGCGCGACGAGCATGGGCATGCCGGTCCAGGGCAGCATCCGCAGCCCCGCCTCGGTGGGCGAGTAGCCGAGCACGCCCTGCATGTACTGGCTGAGCAGGAAGATCGACCCGAACATGCCGAGGAACATCAGCAGGCTCGCCGCGTTGATGCCGGAGAAGGCGCGGGAGCGGAACAGCCGCATGGGGAGCATCGGGTTCTTGGCGCGGACGCTGTAGCCGACGAAGGCGACGAGCAGGGCGCCGCCCGCGATCAGGCCGGTCAGCACCAGGGACCCGGTCCAGCCGACGACGGGGCCGCGCACCAGGCCGTAGAGGACACCGAAGAGGCCGCCGCTGGCGAGCAGGGTGCCGGGGACGTCGAGCGGTGCCCCGGTGCCGAACGACTCGGCGAGGCGCAGCCGGGCGAGCGGCAGCAGGGCGAGGCCGAGCGGGACGTTCAGCCAGAAGATCCAGTGCCAGGAGATGTGCTCGGTGAGGCTGCCGCCGATGAGGGGTCCCGAGGCGACCGCGAGGCCGTTGACGGCGCCCCAGATGCCGTACGCCATCCCGCGCTTGGCGACCGGCACGGCGGCCGTCAGCAGGGTGAGCGTCAGCGGCATCATGATGGCCGCGCCGACGCCCTGGACCGCGCGGGCGGCGATCAGGCCGTCGATGCCGGAGGACAGGGCCGCGGCGGCGGACGCGCCGGTGAAGACAGTGAGTCCGACCAGGAGCATCCGGCGGCGCCCGAAGCGGTCGCCGAGGGCCGCGCCGAACATCAGCAGCACGGCGAAGGTGAGCGTGTAGGCGCTCACGGTCCATTCCAGGTCGTCCAGCGCGCCGCCCAGGTCCTCGCGGATGGAGGGCAGCGCGGTGGTGACGACGAGGTTGTCGAGGGCCGCCATGAATCCGGCGACGCTGGTGATGACGAGGGCCCAGACGGTTCCCCCGCGATGTGCGGTCTGCTCTGACATCTCTCCCCCAGAGAGCGTTCGGTTAGTAATTGATGACTAACTTTCCTGGACAGGGAACGGCGGCCACACCGCCGCCTTCCCGGTTCCGTACCGCGCCGCGCCTTACCGTCCCGCCGCCTCCCGCGCCCGACCCGTCCGCCGTCGCGGTCACGTCAGGACGTCCGTCACGGCTTCCGCTTGCCCCGGTCGGTCAGCGCCGCGGGCGACAGCCCCTCCCAGACCCGGTGATCGGGCGGGAACCCCATGGCGACCAGGCAGTTGATGAGCATGCCGTACGCCATGAAGGTCGTCGTCTCCTCGACCTCGGCGCCGAGCGGCAGGTGCACGGTGTCCCACAGGCGCATCCACCCGCTCCGCACGGCCTCGCCCAGCTCCCGGTCGCCCGCCTGCTCGGCGGCGGCGACCGCGACGTACATCTGCATCTGCATGAGCAGTTGTTCGGGCCGCTCGCTGATGACCCTGGTGTAGGCGTTGCCGATCTCGTGGTGCGCCTCTTCACCCTCCAGCCCTTCGCCCGCCTCCTCGAAGAGCTGCACGAGGTCGTCCATGCACCGCTGGACCACCGCGAGGAAGAGCGCCTTCTTGCCGGGGAAGAGACGGAAGAGATAGGGCTGCGAGACCCCGACCCGCTTGGCGATCGCCTCGGTCGACGTGCCGTAGTACCCACCGCGGGCGAACTCGGTGGTCGCCGCGCGGATGACGCTCTCACGCCTCTCTTCGGCGCTCATCCTGACCATGCGAGAAAATTAGTACTCACTCACTAACTACGTCAAGGGGAGGTATCACGGGGTGGGAGGCGATCACGAAGGGCTTCCGCGGAGCGGCGCGAGGGGGCGTCCGAGGCGGGGGCGGCACGAAGGGGCGTCCGAGGCGGAAGGCGATCGGGTAAGGGGCGCTCGCAATGGCGAGCACCCCTTACCCGAAGCCGAACCCGAAGCCGGACACCCGAACCCGAGCCGAACCCGAAGCCGGAGAACAGCGCCCGGGGCCGCCCGGCCGGCGGCAGCCGCCGGTCAGGCGGGTCAGGCGGGTCAGGCGGGTCAGGCGGGTGAGGCGGGTCAGGCCAGTCAGCCCGGTCAGTCCAGTCGCACGACCGCCCGGGACATCCCGAGCACCTTCTGGCCGCCGCTGGTGGCGAGGAGGTCGACGCGGACGGTCCGGTCGTCGAGCTTGGCCGCGACCTTGCCGCTGACCTCGATGACGGCGCCCTCGTCGTCGTTGGGCACGACGACGGGCTTGGTGAAGCGGACGCCGTACTCGACGACCGCGGCCGGGTCGCCGGTCCAGTCGGTGACGACGCGGATCGCCTCGGCCATGGTGAACATGCCGTGCGCGATCACGTCGGGAAGCCCGACCTCCTTGGCGAACTTCTCGTTCCAGTGGATCGGGTTGAAGTCCCCGGACGCGCCCGCGTACCGCACGAGGGCGGCCCGCGTCACGGGAAAGGTCCCGGCGGGGAGTTCGGTGCCGACCTCGACGTCGTCGTAAGCGATCTTCGCCGTCATGGCTGCCTCACGCCTCCTCTGCCGCGCGCGCGACGAGCTTGGTCCAGGCGGTCACGACGTGCTCGCCGGCCTCGTCGTGGACCTCGCCGCGGATGTCCAGGATGTCGTTGCCCGCCATGGACTTGACGGCCTCGATGGTGGAGGTGACGGTGAGCCGGTCACCGGCCCGCACCGGGCGCCGGTAGGCGAACTTCTGGTCGCCGTGCACCACCCGGCTGTAGTCGAGCCCGAGCTGCGGGTCCTCGATGACCACGGCCGCGGCCTTGTAGGTGATCGAGAACACAAAGGTCGGGGGCGCGATCACATCGGGGTGACCGAGCGCCTCGGCGGCCTCCGGGTCCACGTACGCCGGGTTGGCGTCGCCGACCGCCTCCGCGAATTCCCGGATCTTCTCCCGGCCCACCTCGTAGGGGGCGCTGGGCGGATAGCTCCGCCCGACGAAGGACTGGTCGAGCGCCATGGCCCGGCACCTCCTGATGTCCGCGGGCCCGCATGGCGCGTGGCCGCATCTGATCGACGGCGATCGATGATGATCGATCCCCTGGTCCGCTCCCGGCGACCCGTCGGTAACCGGTTCCGGAACGACACGAGGCCGCCCCCCGACTACGGGGGCGGCCTCGTGTACGAGCCTGATTTATCGCGTTTCGCGGTGCGCGGTGTGCGCGTTGCAACGCGGGCAGTGCTTCTTCATTTCAAGACGATCCGGGTTGTTACGCCGGTTCTTCTTGGTGATGTAGTTCCGCTCCTTGCACTCCACGCAGGCCAGCGTGATCTTCGGGCGGACGTCGGTGGCAGCCACGTGAAGTGCTCCTTGACGAACGGATAGAAATGATTAACGCATGAAAGAGTAGCCGATCGAAGGACCGACCCTGCAATCGGCTACTGTCAGTAGCGGTGACCGGACTTGAACCGGTGACACAGCGATTATGAGCCGCTTGCTCTACCGACTGAGCTACACCGCTTCGGTGGGATCAACTCCCGCCTTGCGACGGGAGTCTCTCTCACCAGAGCCCCAATACGGAATCGAACCGTAGACCTTCTCCTTACCATGGAGACGCTCTACCGACTGAGCTATTGGGGCGAGCGATGAAGACATTACACGGTCGGCGGCCGTTCGCCCAAATCCGTTGTGAGGCCCCCGTACCGGCCCGTCCCGAGCCCTTCCCACGGGCCTCATGACCCCCTCCCGAACGGCGGACCACACCGGTACGACTATTGCGCTCCTCCCCGCCGGGAGCGGATCACCGTCCTAGGCTCGACTCACTCTCCGTGATCTTGTGCGCGTCCCCCCGCGCAGCCCCCGAGCCTCTGGAGCGCGATGCCGGACAGCCAACCGCAGCCACCCCACTCGTCGTCATCGTCGTCATCGTCTTCGTCATCGTCGTCCGGGTCGTCCGGCCCCTCGGGACCTTCGGGTCAGGGCGAGCCCGCGGGACTGCTGCTGTGCGGAGCGCGGCTGACCGACGGCAGGACCGTGGACGTACGACTGGGCGGCGGGCGCATCGAGGCGGTCGGCACGGCGGGCAGCCTGGCGGCGGACGGCGCAAGGGGCTGCGGCGCGCGCGTGGACCTCACCGGCTACCTGCTGCTGCCCGCCCCGGCCGAACCGCACGCCCACGGCGACACCGCGCTCTCCGCCGACGGCCCCGCCTCCCACGAACCGCAGGACGTCCAGCGCCGCGCCACGGAGGCCGCGCTGCTGCAACTCGGCCACGGCGCGACCGCCGCACGCGCGCACGTGCGCGTGGGCGACGTCCAGGGCCTCGGCTCGCTGATCGCCGTCCTCCAGGCCCGCCGTTCGCTGCGCGGCCTGACCGAGCTGACGACGGTGGCCATGCCGAGGGTGCTGACCGGCGCGGCGGGCGCGGACGGGCTCGCGATGCTGCGGGACGCGCTGAAGATGGGCGCCTCGGTGATCGGCGGCTGCCCCGACCTCGACCCGGACCCCACGGGGTACGTGGAGGCAGTCCTGGAGGTCGCGTCCGAGCACGGCTGCCCGGTCGACCTGCACACCGACGCCGCCGACCCGGCCCGCCTCGCCCGGCTCGCCGCGATGGCGGGCGGGCTGCGCCCCGGCGTCACCCTCGGCCCCTGCGGCGGCCTCGCCCTGCTGCCGTCCGACGTCGCCTCCCGGGCCGCCGACCAGCTCGCGGCGGCCGGCGTGACGGTCGTCTGCCTGCCCCAGGGCGGCTGCCGCGCCGCCGAGCACCCCGACACCGCCCCGGTACGGCTGCTGCGGGCGGCGGGCGTCCGGGTCGCCGCCGGCAGCGGCGCCCTGCGCGACGCGACGAACCCCGTCGGCCGCGGCGACCCCCTGGAGGCGGCCTACCTCCTCGCCTCGCGCCACGGCCTGCGCCCCGAGGACGCCTACGACGCGATCAGCGCCTCCGCGCGCGCGGTGCTCGGCCTCCCCGAGGTCCGCGTGGAGGCGGGTTTCCCCGCGGAGCTCCTCGCCGTCCGCGGCGACGGTCTCGCGGGCGCGCTCTCCCTGGCGTACAGCCGCATCGTGGTGCACCGGGGGCGCGTGGTGGCGCGGACCAGCGCGGTACGGGAGTACTGCACCTCGGCGGCGGCGACAGAGCTGGGCCTCCCACGCCAGGGCCGCAGCGAACCGTCGTGAGGCCCTCCGCACCCCGTGCCTCACGCATCACACCTCGCGCCCCCGGGACCTCCTCCGTCTCTGCCTCCCCCTCGCTCCCGTCCGCCCCTGTGGCCGCCCCCGGGACGTGCGGCGGATGGGGCGGGCGGGGCGTACGGTCGAAGACATGCGCATTGTCATCGCTGGTGGTCATGGTCAGATCGCGTTGCGGCTCGAGCGGTTGCTCGCCGCGCGCGGGGACGAGGTCGCGGGGATCATCCGCCGCCCCGAGCAGGGCGACGACCTGCGGGAGGCCGGCGCCGAACCAGTCGTACTGGATCTGGAGTCGGCCTCGGTCGAGGAGGTCGCGGAGGTCCTACGGGGCGCGGACGCCGCGGTGTTCGCGGCCGGCGCGGGGCCGGGCAGCGGGGCGGCCCGCAAGGAGACGGTGGACAAGGGGGCGGCGGTCCTCTTCGCGGACGCGGCGGTCCGCGCGGGCGTACGCCGGCACGTGGTCGTCTCGTCGATGGGCGCGGACCCCGCGCACCAGGGCGACGACATCTTCGACGCGTACCAGCGCGCGAAGGGCGAGGCGGACGCCTATGTGCGCGGCCTGGACGGGCTGGACTGGACGATCCTGCGTCCCGGGATGCTGACGAACGACGCCGGCACCGGTCTCGTCCGCCTGGAGGCCCACACGGGCCGCGGCCCGGTCCCCCGGGACGACGTGGCCGCGGTGATCGCGGAACTGCTGGACACGGGGGCGACAGCGGGTCTGACGTTGGAACTGATCAGCGGGTCGGCACCGGTGTCGGTCGCGGTGAAGTCGGTGGCGGGGAACTGACCCCGGACCACCGCGGCACCGCAGGCAACCCCGCGCGCGTGCCGACGCGTTCGGCGGGACGAAGAACTCAGAACAGGGACATCTGCCCAGGGAAGTCCGGCAGCACGTAGCCGTCCAACGACGGCTGGGCGGCGCCGAGGTGCGCCTGCCGACGGGAGCCGGGGCAGGAGACGAACTCCCCGTTGCCACGGGTGCCGGGCGGATCGTGTCGGGCGAAGCGACCGGCGACGACGGCGATCTCGCGCCGGCATTCGGGGCAGCGTCTGCGCGGAGTGGACATGGGTTCAGTGTGCCCCGGCGGCCGGCGCGGCGCGTCGCGCGGGGTCCGGTGCGCCGCCGGAAAAGACCCGCTCACCGGCCCTCCACCTGCCCTTCTCCAACTCCCGCCCCTGGCAGGTATGTTCGAGTTGTTGATCATCGACATGCCGGACGGTGGAGGGCGCATGGACACGGCGACGGTCGCCGCGCGGTTGGAGGAGGCTCGCGAGGCCGACCAGCGGGGGCGCTCCCTGATCTGCGACGAGGTCTCCGCCGCGTTCCTGGCGGCGGGAACCGTCCCGTCGTTCGATGTGCGGACCGCGGACCCGGTCGACGACCCGTACTTCCTCTGCGCCGACCGCTATTGGCGCCGCCGGTTCCAGGACCGGCCGACGGCGCGGACAGCCGTCGCGTGCGCGCGCTGGATGTCGGACCATGTGCGCAAGGGCAGTTGGGGCGAGGTCGCGGAGCGGTGGGCCCTCGGCAACGGCTTCCTCGACCGGGCCGACACGGAGTCGGACGAGCGGACGGCCGAGGCGATGGGAGAGGCAGCGGCGGGCCCCGGCGACGAACGCGTCGCCTACTTCGTCGCGCTGTACCACGCGGGCAAGTTGCGGGCGAACTTCCGCTTCGACGACCTGTACGCCTTCCTGACCCACTCCCCCTCGGCCGGCGCGGTCGGCTCGCTCCGCGCGGAGCCCGTCTATGTGGCGCTCCAGGCGTTCGCCGCGTTCGGCAGCCGCGCCCTGACCGTCGCGCACGCCTGCGGCCTTCTGGAACGCGCCTGGTCCGCGCCTGACCGGACCCGTCAGACGCTGGACATCTGCCTGCACGGCATCGCGTTCGCCGCGCCTTTCGAGGGCCAGGGCGCGCTGTTGCGCCGCCACGCGGAGGAGGCGGTCAGGGCTTGGCCCGACGACCAGGTGTTCCACGCGCGCCTGGCCGCGGGACACCATCTGTGCGGACGGCATGACGCGGCGCTGGAGAGCATCGACACCGCCCTGTCACTGCTGGCGACAGGCCCGACGGCGGACCTGACCGGGCTCCGGGACCAGTACCTGACACGGCGGGAGTCCATCCAGGAGGGCAGGCTGCGGGCGCTGCGCGACGCGGACCAGCAGCGCCGGTGGTCCGAACAGACGGCGGCCAACGCCCGGTTGGAGAGGACCCTGCACACGTCCTCGACACGGACGGTGGAGGTCGTGGCGATCTTCACGGCGGCGATCGCCTTCGCCATCGGCTCCCTCCAGATCACCCTCACGGGAGAACTCCCCCTCTCCGACCGCCTCTGGCTCCTGACGGCCCAGGGAGCCGGCCTGGCGACGTTCGCACTGCTGATCGTCGGAGGCACCTGGCTGATCACACGAAACCAGGACCACGGAGGGGACGAGGAGGAGCGGTAGGGAGGGGGTGGGAACCCGGATGCGGACGGGGTTGATGAGGGCGGGACTACGGCCAGGGAGGATGAGCGGCCGCCGGTCCCGGCGGCCCGGGGACGACGAGGTCCGACACGAAGAAACCCCTCCTGAACTGTGTTTCCACAGTCAGAAGGGGTTTCCCCAAGGGTGGCGGCGCCAGGATTCGAACCTGGGAAGGCGAAGCCGGCAGATTTACAGTCTGCTCCCTTTGGCCGCTCGGGCACACCGCCGGGTTTTGCTGCCGTTCGAGCCGCTTTTCGGCGGTGCTCTCTGGCAACGACGTAAACGATACCTGATGCGGAGGGGTGCTTCGCCACCCGATTGAGCTGCGCTCGGACGACCCGGGGTGGCTAGGCTTGGGCGGATGCGGACCGGGCACACGCCGAGCGCGGCGGCCACCCCACGCCCGCCGATCCGCATCCCATACGCACCCCGATACAAGGAGCCACAGGACATGGCCGACTCCAGTTTCGACATCGTCTCGAAGGTCGAGCGGCAGGAGGTCGACAACGCCCTCAACCAGGCCGCCAAGGAGATCTCGCAGCGCTACGACTTCAAGGGCGTGGGTGCCTCGATCTCGTGGTCGGGCGAGAAGATCCTGATGGAGGCGAACTCCGAGGACCGGGTCAACGCCATCCTCGACGTCTTCCAGTCCAAGCTGGTCAAGCGCGGTATCTCGCTGAAGGCCCTGGACGCCGGTGAGCCGCAGCTCTCCGGCAAGGAGTACAAGATCTTCGCGTCCATCGAGGAGGGCATCTCCCAGGAGAACGCCAAGAAGGTGGCGAAGATCATCCGTGACGAGGGTCCGAAGGGCGTGAAGGCCCAGGTGCAGGGCGAGGAGCTGCGCGTCAGCTCGAAGAGCCGTGACGACCTCCAGGTGATCATCGCTCTCCTGAAGGGCAAGGACTTCGACTTCGCGCTCCAGTTCGTGAACTACCGGTGAGCTGCTGAGGTTCCCGGCGCGTCACGGCCGTCGTGAGTCGTCCCGACGAAGGCGGAGGGTGGGTGCCCCTTGAGGGCGCCCACCCTTCTCGTCAGTCGCCGTCGTGCTTCCGGCGGCTTCGGCCCGTGCCGACCGCCTCCGCCGCTCCCGCCGTCTCCGCCGCTCCCGCCGTCTCCGCCGCTCCGGAGCACTTCCTCCGGTCCGAAGCACTTCTGCCGGTCTGGAGCGCCTCCGCCGCTCCGGACCGCTTCCGTGGCCTCAGCCGCCTCAGCGCCGTGCGCTGCGGGAGTTGCCGAAGAGGAGTCGGTAGATGATCAGGAGGACGAGTGAGCCTCCGATCGCCGCGGCCCAGGTCGCGCCGTCGTAGAAGTCCTTGCTGATCGGGTGGTCCAGCCAGCGGGACGATATCCAGCCGCCGATGAACGCGCCCGCGATGCCGATGAGGGTCGTGCCGATGAAGCCGCCCGGGTCGCGTCCCGGCAGCAGGAACTTGGCGATGGCCCCGGCCAACAGCCCCAGAATGATCCAGCCGATGATCGTCATGCCGTGACCTTGCCTCTCCGTGCTGTGTCCACGCTGTCCCGGTGCTGTTCTGCCGCTCCGGGCCCGCTGTGCGTCACGCGCTGTGTGCCGTGCCTGTGCGTACCGGTCTCCTGCTCACCGCACGTCTGTTCATGCCTGGTGACGTTCGTGCCGTGCTGATGTCGAGGACGCCACGGTGTCCCGGCGCGGTTCCGGGGGTCGCGCGGCGCGGCCGGGCCGGGACTCCGTGACGTCCTGGCCCGCGGGCCGTTCAGGAGGCGCGTGAGGCCGCCACGCGGGTGGGGAAGTCCGCCCAGGGCGCCATCTCCATGCCCTCGTTCTCCTCCTCGTACCAGCCCGTGCGGTCGAGCCAGGCGTGGAGCCACTCCGCCAGGGACGGCGCGTCGACGTACCAGGCGTCCCGGGCGGCAACGGCGTTCGGTTCGTGCAGCAGGACCGTCGCCTCCGGGGTGCGGCAGTCCACGCACGCGTACATCGCGCAGCCCCAGTGGGATATCGGCAGGACCTCCTCGGGCCACGGTCGGTCGGGGTCCTTGCGGGCGCTCTCGCGGTTGGCGAGGTACTGGGTGACGACGGCGGGCTCGCCGGCCGGCGGGCTGTCGAGGAGCGGCAGCAGACCGTACTCGGGGCCGAATCCGCCGTCGCCTATGCGCAGGTACAGGTCGGCGAGCAGCGGGGGCAGGGCGAAGCCGAGGGCGGCCTCGGCGCGGGCCACCGTGGGGGCGTCGACCGGCTCGGGGAGGGAGGGCCAGCCCCAGGGACGGGTGGTGCGGGCCTTGGCGGCCACCCGTGCCAGCAACTGCTCGTTCGCGGTCATGAGTTCATGATGCAGGCCGGCACTGACAATCGGGCCGGCCTGTGGACAACCGTCCTGACTCGAACACCTGGGCGGGCGCGGGTCGGCCCTCCCGCGTGGGAACGCCAGGAACAGCAGGGACGCCAGGGACGCCGGGAGCGGCGTCGGTCAGCGTGCCGCGAACGGCTGGTCCGTCGGCACGATCTCGCGGCCGAGCGGGAACAGCGAGACGGGGATGAGCTTGAAGTTGGCGATGCCGAACGGGATGCCGATGATCGTGACGCACATGGCGAGGCCGGTCACGATGTGCGCGAGCGCCAGCCACCAGCCGGCGAGGACCAGCCACAGGACGTTGCCGACACAGGACGGCGCGCCCGCGTCGCGGCGCTCGACGGTGGTGTACCCGAAGGGCCACAGGGCGTAGACGCCGATACGGAAGGCGGCGATGCCGAACGGGATGCCGATGATCGTGACGCAGAGCAGCAGTCCCGCGACGAGGTAGCCGAGGAAGAGCCAGAAGCCGCTCAGCACGAGCCAGATGACGTTCAGGATGGTTTTCACTGCGGGCGACCTGCCATCTTCTCTAGCCGGGCGATGCGTTCCGCCATCGGCGGGTGTGTCGAGAACATCTTGGAGAGGCCCTGCCCGGGGCGGAAGGGGTTCGCGATCATCATGTGGCTCGCGGTCTCGATCCGCGGCTCGGGCGGCAACGGGAGCTGCTTGGTGCCCGCTTCGAGCTTGCGCAGGGCACTGGCGAGCGCGAGGGGGTCGCCGGTCAGCTGCGCCCCGGAGGCATCCGCCTCGTACTCCCGGGAGCGGCTGATGGCGAGTTGGATGACGCTGGCGGCGAGCGGCCCCAGGATCATGATCATCAGCATGCCGAAGATGCCGGGGCCGTCGTCGTCGTTGGAACGGCCGATAGGGATCAGCCAGGCGAAGTTGACCAGGAACATGATCACGGAGGCGAGGGCGCCGGCGACCGACGAGATGAGGATGTCGCGGTTGTAGACGTGGCTCAGCTCATGGCCGATGACGCCGCGCAGCTCCCGTTCGTCGAGGATGCGCATGATCCCCTCGGTGCAGCAGACGGCGGCGTTGCGCGGGTTGCGGCCGGTCGCGAAGGCGTTCGGCGCCTCGGTCGGGGAGATGTAGAGGCGGGGCATGGGCTGGCGGGCCTGTGTGGAGAGTTCACGGACCATCCGGTAGAGGGCCGGCGCCTCGAACTCGCTCACCGGGCGGGCGCGCATCGCGCGTAGCGCCAGCTTGTCGCTGTTCCAGTACGCGTAGGCGTTGGTTCCCAGCGCCACCAGGACCGCCACGACGAGGCCGGTGCGGCCGAAGAAGCTGCCGATGACGATGATGAGTGCGGACAGTCCTCCGAGGAGGATCGCTGTCCTTAGCCCGTTGTGCCGGCGGTGCACGGTACGCCCTCCAAGTCGTGCAGCAGGGGAACCCTTTGCTTGCTCTGGTCTTGCTCGCTGTCTCCGATGCCACCGGTGCCGTGGTGTCACGTCCAGTGGACCCTCCCGTACTGGTCAACGCCAGGCGAAGGTCACGAGTTCCCTGGTGCGGACGGCCGGATGCGTGGGCCGTCCGGGTGAGGTCCCTGTTCACGGTGGGGTCGGGCCCGCCGCGCGCCTCTCCGGAGGGGCGCGCGGGCGGTCCGTGGAGAGGCGTGCGCCGGGCTCGCGACGGCCGTGCGGGCGGGCTCAGAACAGGGTCGTGCCGGCGAGGCGCAGGACCAGCTGAGGGGCTCCGGAGAGGGCGATGCCGAGGGCGCCGGTGAGGGTGACGGCCGCGGTGACGGGGGCCGGAAGGCGGTGCCGCACGGGGTCGCCCTCGGGGGCGCGGAACAGCAGTGCCGCCCACTGGAGGTAGTAGTACAGCGCGATCACGACGTTGACGGCCATGACGACGGCGAGCCAGCCGAGGCCCGCGTCGACGGCCGCCGAGAACACGGTGACCTTCGCGAACAGTCCGATCACGCCCGGCGGCAGGCCGGCGAGGCAGAGCAGGAAGAACGCCATGAGGAGCGCGGCGAGGGGGTTGGTGGCGCTGAGGCCGCGGTAGTCGGCGAGGCGGTTCGCGGAGTGCGTGCGGCCCACCAGAGCGGCCACGGCGAACGCGCCGAGGTTCACGGCCGCGTACATCAGGGCGTACGCGAGCGTGGAGCCGATCGTGCGCCGGGGGTCGTCCGAGTAGCCGGCCGCGGCGATCGGGACGAGAAGGTAGCCGGCCTGTCCGACCGAGGACCAGGCGAGCAGCCGTACCGCGCTGTACGCGCGCGTGGCGCGCTGGCGGAGGGCGCCGACGTTGCCGACGGTCATGGTGAGGGCGGCCAGGACGGCGAGCGCAGGACCCCACACGTCGGCGTACGAGGGGAAGGCGACGACGGTGACGAGGATGAGCCCGGTGAAGCCGACCGCCTTGCCGACGACCGACAGGTAGGCGGCGATCGGCAGGGGCGCTCCCACGTAGGTGTCGGGCACCCAGAAGTGGAAGGGCACGGCGGCGGTCTTGAAGGCGAAGCCGACGAGGGTGAGGACCACGCCCGTCTGGGCGAGCGTGTGGAACTGGCCGTCGACGTGCTGGATGCGGTCGGCGACCTGGGTGAGGTACAGGGTGCCGGTGCAGGCGTACACGAAGCTGACGCCCATGAGGCTGACGGCGGTCGCGGTGACCGACGACAGGAAGAACTTCAGGGCCGCTTCGGATGACTTCCTGTCGCCGTGCCGGATGCCGACGAGGGCGAAGGCGGGCAGGGAGGCGACCTCCAGGGCGACGATCAGGGTGGCGAGGTCGCGGGCGGCGGGCAGGAGGGCGGCGCCCGCAGCGGAGGACAGCAGCAGGAACCAGTACTCCCCTTCGGGAAGTCGTCGGTCGGCGTCCTTGAGCGCGGTGACGGACAGGAGGGCGGTCAGGAGCGCGCCGCCGAGGACCAGGAACTGGACGACGAGGGTGAAGCGGTCGGCGCTGTAGCTGCACACGTCGGCGTCACCGGCGAGGCAGAAGGTGGCGCGGTCGCCGTCGAGGAGGGGCAGCAGCAGGAGCGCGGAGGCGGCGAGTCCGGCGACCGCGACCCAGCCGAGGAGCGCCTTGCGGTGCTCGGCCAGGAACAGGTCGGCGACGAGGACGGCGAGCGCGACGAGGGCCGCGAGGGTGGGCGGCGCGATCGCGAGCCAGTCGACGGACTGGACCAGGTTCGCGGCCGCCGGCTGGGCCAGGCTGCTCATCGGTTGCCTCCTGCGAAGAGCTGCTGCACGGCCGGGTCGGTCAGCCCGAGCAGGGCCTTGGGCCAGAGCCCGGCGACGACGGTGAGGACGACGAGCGGGGTCCAGGCCGCGAACTCGTAGCCGCGCACGTCGGTGAGGCGTGGCGCTTCCTGGGACGTCGGGCCCATGCAGACGCGGCGGACCACGACGAGCATGTAGGCGGCCGTGAGGAGGGTCCCGAAGGCCGCGATCGCGGTGAAGGTGAGGAAGGCGGGGCGGCTGAGGTCGGGGGCCGGGTCGAAGGCGCCGAACAGGGCGAGCATCTCGCCCCAGAACCCGGCCAGCCCCGGCAGGCCGAGCGAGGCGACGGCGGCGAAGGCTAGGAGGCCGCCGAGGCGCGGGGCCTTTCCGTAGAGGGCGGCGCCCGTCTCCTCGGCGAGGGTGTCGAGGTCGGTGCTGCCGGTGCGGTCCTTGAGGGCGCCGACCAGGAAGAACAGCAGGCCGGTGATGAGGCCGTGGGCGATGTTCGCGAACAGCGCGCCGTTCACGCCGGTCGGGGTCATGGAGGCGATGCCGAGCAGGACGAAGCCCATGTGGCCGACGGAGGAGTAGGCGATGAGCCGCTTGAGGTCGCCCTTCGCGCCCCGCTGGGCGAGGGCAAGGCAGGCCAGGGATCCGTAGATGATCCCGACGACGGCGAGGGCGGCGAGGTAGGGCGCGAAGGCGTGGAACCCGTCCGGCGCGACCGGCAGCAGGATGCGCACGAAACCGTACGTGCCCATCTTGAGCATGACACTGGCCAGCAGGACCGAGCCGACGGTCGGAGCGGCGGTGTGGGCGTCCGGGAGCCAGCTGTGCAGCGGCCACATCGGTGTCTTGACGGCGAGCCCAAGACCGATCGCCAGAACGGCGATGACCTGCACGGACGAGGTGAGCGACCGGCCGTTGTCAGTGGCGAGTGTCACCATGTCGAATGTGCCCGCCTTGATTCCGATCAGGAGCAGGCCGAGCAGCATGACGACCGAGCCGAGCAGGGTGTAGAGGATGAACCGCCAGGCGGCCCTGGCCCTGTCCTCGCCGCCCCAGCGGGCGATGAGGAAGTACATCGGGATCAGGACGGTCTCGAAGGCGAGGAAGAACAGCAGCAGGTCGAGGACGGCGAAGGTGGCGAGGGTGCCGGACTCCAGGACGAGCAGCAGCGCGACGAACGCCTTCGGGGACGGGCCCGCGGGCATCTTGAAGTACGAGTAGAGCGCGCAGAGGAAGGTCAGCAGCGCGGTCAGGACCAGAAGGGGGAGGGAGATGCCGTCGATGCCGAGGTGGATGCGCACATCGAGTGCGGGGATCCAGCTGATGTCGGTCGTGGCCTGCATCTTCGAGGGGTGGCTGTGGTCGAAGCCGAGCGCGAGGACGACCGCGGCGGCGAGGATCACGCCGGTCACGGTCACGCCGTGCCGCAGTACGGCCTGCTCGGGTGACTTCCCCTTCAGTCCCGGCGGTGCGGGCAGGAGGGCGGCGACGGCGCCGAGGAGCGGCCCGACGACGAGGAACGCCAGAAGGAACCGCATCACGGACTCGTTGATATCGATCACGCCTGCTCACGCTCCCGTGGCGACGAGGAGGGCGGCGACCGCCAGGACGACGGTGCCGGCGAGCAGCGCGCTCACATAGGTCTGCGCGTTGCCGGTCTGGGCCCGCCGTACGGCGGCCCCGAGGAGCCGGGGCACGGCGCCCGCGCCGCGCACATAGGTCTCGACGACCTCCCGGTCGAGGAACCGGACGAGGCGCGCGGCGGCCAGGACCGGGCGGACGAACAGCGCCGCGTAGACGGCGTCGAGGTGGAAGCCGCCGGCCGCGGGCCTGAACAGCGGGCCGAGCAGCAGCCGTCCCGGGTCGGCCGGGTCAGGGGCGGAGGTGAGGTCGCCGTAGGCGGCCCGGTGGCTGGCGATGGCCTCGGCCTCGACCCGTCCCGCGTCGCCCTCGGGGTGGGCGGCGACCGCGCCCAGCGGGACGCGGGTGGCGTACGCGGTGGTGTGCCACCAGGCCGCGTAGGTGACGATCCCGCCGACCAGGGCGATGCCGGTGCCGAGGACGGAGGTGGTCAGGGTCGGGGCGAGGTCGGGTGACTCGAACCAGCCGGGCAGCGAGCGGTAGGCGATCCCGCCCATGGCGAGGGACGGCACGGCGAGCACCCACAGGACGACGGTCATGCTGAGCGGCTGGCGCCCGTGGTCGGGGGCCTCGGCGCCGCGGCCCCGGAAGGCGAGCAGCCACAGCCGGGTGGCGTAGGCGGCGGTGAGCAGGGCCGCGAACAGCCCGGCGACGAGCACGGTCCAGCCCGCGGCACCGGGGGCGTGCTCGGTGTGCCCGGTGGCGACGTGTTCGGCCGCGCCGAGGACGGACTCCTTGGAGAAGAAGCCGCTGAAGGGAGGGATCGCGGCGAGCGCGAGGAGCGCCACGGTCATCGTCCAGAAGGCGTCGGGGACGCGGTCGCGCAGGTGGCCCATGCGGGACATGGCGGCCAGCGAGTTGGTGCCGGCCGCGTGGATGACCGCGCCGGCCGCGAGGAACAGGAGCGCCTTGAAGGCGCCGTGGGACAGGAGGTGGAAGACGGCGGCACCGCGGTCGCCGACGGCGAGGGCGCCGGTCATGTAGCCGAGCTGTCCGATCGTCGAGTAGGCGAGGACCCGCTTGATGTCGTCCTGGGCGAGTGCGGCGAGGCCGGAGCCGATCATCGTCACGGCGGCCATGACGGCGAGGACGGCCATCGCGGCACGGGACGCCTCGAAGACCGGGAGGAGCCGGGCGACGAAGTAGATGCCGGCGGCGACCATCGTCGCCGCGTGGATCAGGGCGGAGACGGGTGTCGGGCCGGCCATCGCGTCGGGCAGCCAGGTGTGCAGCGGGAACTGCGCGGACTTTCCGGCAACGCCCGCCAGGAGCAGCAGGGCGATCAGGGTGGGGTGGTCGAGTCCGCCGGTCGCGACGGTGTCGAGGACGGTGGTGATGCGGAACGAACCGGCGTCGGTGGCGAGCGCGAACAGGCCGATCAGGAAGGGGACGTCGCCGAGCTTGGTGACCAGGAAGGCCTTGAGGGAGGCGGCGCGGGCCTCCGGGGTCTCCCAGTAGTGGCCGACCAGGAAGTACGAGCAGATGCCCATGACCTCCCAGCCGACCAGCAGCACGATCAGGTCGCCGGAGTAGACGACGAGCAGCATCGCGGAGGTGAAGAGGGAGACCAGAGCGGCGTAGGAGGCGTAGCGCGGGTCGTCGCGCAGGTAGCCGGTGGAGTAGATCTGCACGCAGGAGGCGACGAACGCGACCAGGACGGCGACGAGCGCGGCGAAGCCGTCGATGTGCAGGGCGAGTTCGATCGGGACGGAGCCGGTGGGGGTGAGCTGGGTCGCGGAGTCGATGGCCCGGCCGCCGCCCTGGCGGGCTGTGACCAGCGCGGCGAGCACGAGGGAGGCGAGGGCTGGGAGGACGGCGAGCGGCCGGACGAAGCCGGGGGCGGTGCGGCCGAGGAGCAGTCCGGCGACGGCGCCGAGGAACGGCAGGAGGGGGACGAGGACGGCGAGGGTGGTCGTGGTCACGCGGTGGCCTCAGCCTTCTCGGCGGCCGTCCCGGCCTCGGGGTCGTCGGTCTCGTGGCCTTCGGCGGTGTCGCGGAGCCGGTCGATGTCCGAGGTGCCGCTGTTGCGGTACACGGCGAGGACGATCGCGAGGCCGATGCCGATCTCGGCGGCGGCGATGGCGATGGTGAAGAGGGTCAGGGCCTGGCCGGAGTGCAGGGTCTCGTGCGCGGCCCCGCTGAGCCAGACGTCGAAGGCGACGAGGTTCAGGTTGACGGCGTTGAGCATCAGCTCGACGGACATCAGGACGAGGATCGCGTTGCGGCGGGCGAGGACGCCGTAGACGCCGGTGCAGAAGAGGAGCGCGGAGAGGACGGCGGGATAGGCGAGGTGCATCAGCGGGTGCCGCCTTCCCGCTCGGCCGGCTTCTTCATGTCGTGCGGCCCGGTTCCGCGCGGGGCGTCGGCTCCGGTTCCAGTCGCGTCGTCCGGACCGGTTCCAGTCGCGTCGTCCGGACCGGTTCCCCTTGGACGGTCCGGCCCGGTTCCGCGCAGGCCGTCGGGTCCGGTGAACTCTTTCGGGTTATCCGGGACGGGCCGGGAACCGGCTTCGGCACCGCGGGAGTTCACAGGGGGAGGGCTCGGATCCGTCGTCGCCTTGCGGGACAGGACGATCGCGCCGACCAGTGCGGCGAGGAGAAGGACGGAGAGGGCCTCGAAGGGCAGGACCCAGTTCTGGAACAGGCTCGCTCCGGTGGCCTCGGTGGAGCCGGCCGCCGGGCCGTCGAGGTCGATCCAGGTGGTGCGGAAGGCGTCGACGACCACCCAGACCAGCGCGGCGGCCGCGGCGACTGCCACCGCCAGGGCGGCCCAGCGGTTGCCGGAGTCCGCGTCCGGGGAGCGGCCGATGGGGGCCCGCGTGAGCATCAGACCGAACAGAAGGAGGACGACCACGGATCCGACATAGATGAGGACCTGCACCCAGGCGATGAACTCGGCGGTGAGCAGCAGGTACTCGACAGCGAGTCCGCCGAGGGCGACCACCAGCCACAGCGCGGCGTGCACGAGCTGCCGGGTGGTGACGGTGACGACGGCGGCTCCGAGGGTGACCAGGCCGACGAGGAGGAAGGCGATCTCGACGCCGGTCGGGGAGAGGAAGCCGGGGCTGTCGGCGGCGAGGTTCACGCCTCCCCCTCCTTCGGCTCGGCCTGGGCCTGGGCCGCGGCCAGCTTCTCCGCGGTCTTGCGGGCGGCGGCGATCTCCTTGGGTTCCTCGGCGGCCGGGTCGAGGGCGGGCGGGGCCGGGACGGTCCACATCCACTCGCGGAGCTTGTCGCGCTCGTGGGTGAGTTCGCGGATGTCGGTCTCGGCGTACTCGAACTCCGGTGACCAGAACAGGGCGTCGAAAGGACAGACCTCGATGCAGATACCGCAGTACATGCAGAGGGAGAAGTCGATGGCGAAGCGGTCGAGGACGTTGCGGCTGCGTTCGCGGCCACCGGGGGCCGCCGCCGGGACGGTCTCCTTGTGGGAGTCGATGTAGATGCACCAGTCGGGGCACTCGCGGGCGCAGAGCATGCAGACCGTGCAGTTCTCCTCGAACAGGCCGATGACGCCGCGGGAGCGGGGCGGGAGGTCGGGCTGGACGTCCGGGTACTGCTCGGTGACCGTCTTCCTCGTCATGGTGCGGAGGGTGACGGCGAGACCCTTGGCGAGGCCGGAGCCTGGGATGCGGGACCGGGCGGGCTGCTGCGACTCGGCCATCAGGAGATCACCACCTTGACGATGCCGGTGAGGGCGATCTGAGCGAGGGAGAGGGGGACGAGGAGGGTCCAGGAGAGCTTCTGCAACTGGTCCTCGCGCAGCCGGGGGTAGGTCACGCGGAGCCAGATCACGACGAAGGCGAGGACGGCCGTCTTCAGCAGGGTCCACACCCAGCCGAGGCCGTCGGCGCCGAACGGGCCGTGCCAGCCGCCCAGGAAGAGGACGGTGGTCAGGCCGCACAGGACGACGATCCCGGCGTACTCGGCGAGGAGGAACAGGGCGAAGCGCAGGCCGGTGTACTCGGTGTAGGCGCCGAAGATGATCTCCGAGTCGGCGATGGGCATGTCGAAGGGCGGGCGCTGGAGTTCGGCGAGGCCGGCGACGAAGAAGACGATCGCGCCGACGATCTGCCAGGGCAGCCACCACCACTCGAAGGCGTCGAGGATGCCGGGGAGGGAGACGGTCCCGGCGGCCATGGCGACCGACGCGGCGGTGAGCAGCATCGGGAGTTCGTAGGCGAGGAGTTGGGCGGCGGTGCGCAGACCGCCCAGGAGGGAGAACTTGTTGGCGGAGGCCCAGCCGGCCATCAGGGAGCCGAGGACGCCGACTCCCATCACGGCGAGGACGAAGAAGACACCCGCGTCCACCACCTCGCCGACGGCTCCCTCGCCGGGACCGACGGGGATCACCAGGATGACGAGCAGATAGGGGAGGAGGGCGACGGCGGGGGCGAGTTGGAAGACGCGGCGGTCGGCGCCGGCCGGGACGATGTCTTCCTTCTGCGCGAACTTGACGCCGTCAGCGACCAGTTGGGCCCAGCCGTGGAAGCCACCGGCGTACATCGGACCCAGGCGGCCCTGCATGTGGGCCATGACCTTGTGCTCGGTCTGGCCGACGATCAGGGGGAAGGTGAGGAAGACGACGAAGACGATCAGGAGTCGCAGGGCGACGTCGAGAGCGTCGTTCACTGCGGGCCTCCGGCGGGGGTGTCGGGGGTGGGATCTTCGGGCGTGGGATCTTCGGGCGTGGAGTCGTCAGGGGTGGATTCCTCGGCAGCGGATTCCTCGGGAGTGGATTCGTCCGGGGCGCTGGTTTCGCGAGTGGTCTCCTCGCGAGCGGTCTCCTCCGGGGCAGAGGGGTTGGCGGCCGGGGTACCGGACGGCGGGCCGTCCGACGGCGGAGTCTTCGGAGCGGGCGGGCGCTTCCTCGGTTCCGGGGCGTCGTCGAAGGCGGGGCGGGCGTGGTGCCAGGGAGCGTCCGCGCTGCGCGGGGCCTTCGGCGGGGGCTGCGGGGTGCCGGCCTTGTCGGTGGAGTCGGCCTTGCCTGTGGCGTCGGCCTTGACGGTGGTGTCGGTCGGGCGTGAGGTCGACTCCAGCTCTCGCCCTGGCCGCGACTCCCGCTCAGGACGCGCCTCCCGCTCAGGCTTCGCGTCCGGCTCAGGACGTGCCCCCTGCCCAGGCTCCGCGTCCTGCCCAGGCTTCGCCTCCCCCACCGGCTGGGTGGTCGCGGCTCGTTGGGTGGCGGAACCGTCCGAGGCGCTGCGGGAGCGGCGGGGGCCGGAGCGGGCGCGGGGAGGTGCCTGGGGGCTCGGGTCCGGGGTCACCTGATCGGCGTCGGGGGTGGCGACCGGCTCGGGCGCCTCCGTGGGCTCAGCCGGCTCGGCCGTCTCCGAAGGGGCACCGGGACCGGTCGTCCCCGTGGGCTCCGTCGGCGCCGGGCCCTCGGTGTCGCGGGCGATCTGGCTCGCCGAGCCCTGGGAGGCCGAGCGGGTCCTGCGGGGGCCGGGGCGGGAGGTGGCCGGCGGCGGTGTCTCGGAGGCCGACGTGGCCTTCGGTTCTGCGGGCCCGTCCGGGACGTCAGGTGCACCGGGTGCGCTGGACGTACCGCGCGTGCCGGGCGCGTCGGGCGTGGCAGCCGTCGAGGGGGCCTCGGGGGTCGCCGGGGCGGCCGGTGTCGCTGTCGTCTCGGAGGCTTCCGTCCGGTCGGGGGTTGCCGTCGCCTCGGGGGTTCCCGTCGGAGCGGAAGCCGTGCGGGTGCGGCGGGGCGGCCGTTCGGTCGTGGCGCGCGGGGTGCGGGACGGGCGGGTCGGGGCTGCCGGGAGTTGGCCCTTGAGGGGGCCCCACTCGTTCGGGTCGGGTACGCCCGGTGGGAGCATCTGGCGGCGTTTGGGAGCGCCGTGGTCGGACTCGCCCGGCTCCTTGGCGCCCGGCCAGGCCTTGGCCACGCGGGCGGCGAGGACGAAGTCCTTGCGCAGGGGGTGGCCTTCGAAACCGTCGGGGAGGAGGAGGTGGTCGAGGCCGGGGTGGCCTTCGAAGGTGACGCCGAACATCTCGTGGGTCTCGCGTTCGTGCCAGGCGGCGCCCGCGTAGAGGTCAACGGCGGTGGGCAGGGTCGGTGTCCCGTGCGGGACCGTCGTGCGCAGCAGGAGCCGGCGGACCGGGGTGAGGGCGACGACGTGGGCGGAGACGCGGAAGCCGGTGCCGGGTTCGTCGACCGCGCTCAGCCAGTCGAAGTAGGTGCAGCCGAGGTCGTCGCGGGCCACGCGCAGGGTCGCGAGCCAGGTCTCGGGCGGTACGTCGACGGTCAGGACGTCGTAGGACTCCTCGGCGGTGGCGTCCGGGCCGAAGAGGTCGGCGGCGGGGGCGGGGAGCCATCCGACGTTCGTCATCGCGGGTCCTCCTCACCGGTGGCCGAGGACGCCGGCCGTTCCTCGACCGCTCCGCCGGGCGCTTCCCCGACCGCTCCCCCAGCCGGTCCGCCAGGCGTCTCCCCAGCCGGTCCCGCTGCCGGTCGCTCTGCCGGTCGCTCTGCCGTTGCGTCGGCTGTTCCGCCAGCCGTTCCGTCGGCCGTTCCGCCAGCCGTCGCAACAGCCCGTCCCCCGGACGCGCCGCCAGCCCCTGCCCCGGACGACGCTCCGCCGGCCGCTGCCCCGGTCGCTCCGCCGGGCTGCGGGCCCTTGACCAGGCCGCTCTGCAAGGCCGCAGCCGACGCCCTGCCCATCCCCGTCGAACCAGAACCAGAACCCGAACCAGAACCCCAATCCGGTCCCGAACCCGAGCCCGAACCCGAGCCCGAGCCCGAATCCGAGCCCGAATCCGAATCCGAGCCCTGCCCCTCGCCCCGGCCCTGCCCCTCGCCCCGGCCGTGCCCCCGCCCTTGGCCCTCGCCCCGGCCGTGTCCCCCGTTCTCATCCGGGCCGTCCGGCGGCGACGGTGTCGGGCCGTAGCGGGTGTTCAGGGACTCGCGGGCGATCTTCTCCTGGAGTTTGAGGATGCCCTGGAGGAGGGCCTCGGGGCGTGGGGGGCAGCCGGGCACGTAGACGTCGACGGGGATGATCTGGTCGACGCCCTTGGTGACGGAGTACGAGTCCCAGTACGGGCCGCCGCAGTTGGAGCAGGCGCCGAAGGAGATGACGTACTTGGGTTCCGGCATCTGTTCGTAGAGGCGCTTCACGGCCGGGGCCATCTTGTCCGTGACCGTGCCGGAGACGACCATCAGGTCCGCCTGGCGCGGGCCGGGCGCGAAGGGGATGACGCCGAGGCGGATGAAGTCGTGGCGGGCCATCGACGCGGCGATGAACTCGATGGCGCAGCAGGCGAGGCCGAAGTTGAAGACCCAGAGGGAGTACCGGCGGCCCCAGTTGAGGACGACCTTCATCGGCTCGGGGGCGAGGCGGGCGAGGGCGCCCAGCCGTTTCGGCTCCGGGAGCAGCACCGGTTCCCGCTGCGGCTCCGGTGTGTTCGGTTCTGGCCTCACGTCCATGCCAGGACGCCCTTCTTGTATGCGTACAGCAGGCCCACGGCCAGGAAGCCGAGGAAGACGAACATCTCGACGAGGGTCGCGGCGCCGTATCCGGGGGCGGCGAAGACCGTCGCCCAGGGGAAGAGGAAGATCGAGTCGACGGCGAAGATGACGTAGAGGAACGCGTAGACGTAGTAGCGGACCTGGGTGTGGGCCCAGCCCTCGCCGACGGGGTCGACGCCGCACTCGTACGTCATGAGCTTCTCGGGGGTGGGGACCACCGGCCGCAGCAGCCGTCCCGCGCCGAAGGCGACGGCGACGAACAGCACGCCGACGACGGCGAGCAGTCCGACGACCGAGTACGACTGGAAGTAGTCCGCCGCGATGACGGTCGGTTCCCGCACGTCCGTCCCCTCGCTCCCCTGGCCGTGATCCGTACGACTGTGATCCGTACGCACGGGAGTCTAGGCCCTGATAAAGCGGCGGTAAGCAGACCGTCGTGGTCTGCCGCCCCGGGCCGGCGCGCGGGGGTGGGGTTTTCCCCAGGGTACGGAGGCGGCCCGCCTCATGGCGTCGGGTCGCGGAGCGCGGCAGGCTGGCGGATATGACCGAACGACTCTTCAGTGACGACGGCGACGGCGACCGCCTGCCACCTCCCCGCTTCGCCTACGACCGCGCCACCTGGAAGGAGATCGCGCATCTCCTGGCGAACCTGCCGGTGTCGCTGGTCGGGTTCGTCTACGTCGTGACGGTGCTGCTCACCGGCGGGGTGCTGGCGTTGACGGTGATCGGGTTCCCGATGCTGGCGGGCGGGCTGCTCGGCGCGCGGCAGTTGGGGCGGCTGGAACGGGCGCGGGCCAGGAAGCTGCTCGGGGTGCGGATCGAGGAGCCGAGCCCGTTGCCCCGGCGTTCCGGGTTCATGCCGTGGCTGTGGATGACGTTGAAGGACCCGGTGGGCTGGCGCACCGTGCTCTACGAGTTCATACGGCTGCCGTGGGGAGTTCTGACCTTCACCGTCACGTTGATCTCCCTGTTCGTGCTCTGGCCTGTGCTGCCGTTCCTGGCCCGTGGTCTTACGAGCGCCGACCGGGCGATGGTGCGCGCGCTGCTGTCGCCGTCCGACGAACTGGAGCGGCGGATCGCCGAGTTGGAGTCGGATCGCGGGGTCGTGGTGGACACGGCGGCGGCCGATCTGCGGCGCATCGAGCGGGATCTGCACGACGGGGCGCAGGCCAGGCTCGTCAACCTGGCGATGGGGCTCGGGCTGGCCAAGGAGAAGCTGATCGAGGACCCGGACGCGGCGGCGACGATGGTCGCGGAGGCGCACGGCGAGGTGAAGCTGGCGTTGCAGGAGCTGCGGGATCTGGCGCGCGGCATCCATCCGGCCGTGCTGACCGACCGGGGGCTCGACGCGGCGCTCTCGTCGGTGGCCACGCGGTGCACGGTGCCGGTGAAGGTGACCGTCGATCTGGTGGCGCGGCCGGCGGCGGCGATCGAGGGGATCGCCTACTTCACCGTCTCGGAACTGCTCCAGAACATCAGCAAGCACAGTGGTGCGCGGGCGGCCTCGGTGGAGGTGTGGCGGTCGGCCGACCGGTTGCTGGTCCAGGTCGAGGACGACGGCAGGGGCGGGGCGCGGCTGGCGGACGGCACCGGGATGAAGGGGCTCGCGGACCGGCTGGGCGCCGTCGACGGGCTGTTCGCGCTGGACTCGCCGGTCGGCGGCCCGACCGTCGTCACGGCCGAACTGCCGTGGCGGGACAGGACCGAGGACCAGGGCGCCGGCTCCCCGCCGTAGCAGGACCCGGGGGCGCGGAGGCGGGGGTAGGGAAAACCCCCCTTCCAAGACTCCGACGGCCTCCATGGCTCGTGGACCTGCGACGCAGCAGGGTGGAGGTAGCGCGGACACCCCGTGCGGCGGGTGCGCGCGGCGGGCGCGCGGACGCGTGAACGCGTGAACGCGGACGAGTAGACGAGTAGAAACGGACGACGCCGATGGCCTCGGAGTACGGGCACGACGACGGGTTCAGGCACGGGTACGGGTACGGGTACGGGGACGGCGACGGGTCGCTGCGCGGGTACGGGCGGGGCGGGGAGCGCGGGCACCGGGTGCCGGCCGGGCTGCGGGCGCCGTTCGAGGGGCGCGCCTGGCGGGAGTTCGGGTACGTGCTGCTCGGTCTGCCGATCGGGATCGTGCTGTTCACGTACGCGGTCACGATGGTGTCGCTGGGGCTCGGCCTGCTGGTGACGTTCGTGGGAATCCCGGTGCTGGCGCTGACGCTCGCGGGCTGCCGCGGTTTCGGCGCGCTGGAGCGGGCGCGGGCGCGCGGGCTGCTCGGCCTCGACGTGGCCGCCCCCGAGCCGCTGCGGATCAAGGGCGACGGCGTGATGGCCTGGGTGGGGGCGGTGCTCAAGAGCGGCACCTCGTGGCGGACGCTGCTGTACGCGCTGCTTCAGTTCCCGTGGTCGGTGTTCTCGTTCTGCGTCGCGCTGCCGTTCTGGACGTGCGGCTGGACGCTGCTGACGTATCCGCTGTGGTCCTGGGTCTTCCCGATGTACGGGGGTCAGGGCGGCCTCCAGCTGTACGGCGACGAGCACCACCGGGTCTACCTCGACAACCCGTTCGAGATCGGGGTGACGGCGCTGGTCGGACTGTTGATCACGTTGGCGACGCCGTGGATCGTGCGGGCGCTGACGCAGGTGGACCGGCTGATGGTGCACGGGCTGCTCGGCCCGACGCGGCTGTCGGCGCGGGTGGTGGAGCTGGAGTCGGACCGCGGGGTGGTGGTGGACACGGCCGCCGCCGACCTGCGGCGCATCGAGCGGGATCTGCACGACGGGGCGCAGGCCAGGCTCGTCAGCCTGGCGATGGACCTGGGGCTGGCCAAGGAGAAGCTGGCGGAGGACCCGCGGGCCGCGGCGCGGATGGTGGACGAGGCGCACGGCGAGGTGAAGACGGCGTTGCAGGAGCTGCGGGATCTGGCGCGCGGCATCCATCCGGCCGTGCTGACCGACCGGGGGCTCGACGCGGCGCTCTCGTCGGTGGCCACGCGGTGCGCGGTGCCGGTGCAGGTGGAGGTCGACCTCACGGAGCGTCCCGCGCCCGCGATCGAGGGGATCGCCTACTTCACCGTCTCGGAGCTGCTCCAGAACGTCAGCAAGCACGCGCGGGCCACGTGGGCGACCGTCGACGTGTGGCGGGTCGAGGACCGGCTGATGGTGCAGGTGATGGACAACGGGGTGGGCGGGGCGGACGCGGCCGGCGGTTCCGGGCTGAGCGGACTGGCCGGGCGGGTGGACGCGGTGGACGGGATCCTGGTGGTCGACTCGCCGGTGGGCGGCCCGACCCGGGTGACGGCGGAGCTGCCGTGGCGGGGAGCACGGGCCCTGCGGTGACCCGGGGGGGGCATGGGCCCTGCGGTGACCCGGGGGCATGGGCCTTGCGGTGACCCGGGGGGCCGCGCGCCCGCGCCCGCCCGTACGCCCCCTGGGGAGACCCGGCCCGCCCCCGCCCGTACGCCCCCTGGGGAGACCCGGCCCGCCCCCGCCCGTACGCCCCCTGGGGAGACCCGGCCCGCCCCCGCCCGTAGGCCCCTGGGGAGACCCGGCCCGCCCGCTCGGGAACCCCGGCCCGCCGGGCCGTCTCCGAACGGCCCGGTCTGTCCCTCGGCAAAAGCTGGGATGCTGGCTCCCGGACACACAACGGAGTCCGGCTGGGGGGCCAGAGAGCGTGGAGGACAGGGTGCGGGTGGTCATCGCCGAGGATTCGGTGCTGCTCAGGGAGGGGTTGACCCGGTTGCTGACCGACCGGGGGCATGACGTGGTCGCGGGCGTCGGTGACGGGGACGCGCTGGTCAAGACGATCATCGGGCTCGACGGGCAGGGCGAACTGCCCGATGTCGTGGTCGCCGACGTGCGGATGCCGCCGACCCACACGGACGAGGGCGTCCGGGCGGCCGTGCGGCTGCGCAAGGCGTATCCGGGGCTCGGGGTGCTGGTGCTCTCGCAGTACGTCGAGGAGCGGTACGCCACCGAACTCCTGGCTGGTTCCAGTCGGGGCGTGGGCTATCTCCTCAAGGACCGGGTGGCCGACGTACGGGAGTTCGTGGACGCGGTGGTGCGGGTGGCCGAGGGCGGTACCGCGCTCGACCCGGAGGTCGTGGCGCAGTTGCTCGGGCGCAGCCGCAAGCAGGACGTGCTGGCCGGTCTGACGCCCCGGGAGCGCGAGGTGCTGGGGCTGATGGCCGAGGGGCGCACCAACTCCGCGATCGCCCGGCAGCTGGTGGTGAGCGACGGTGCCGTCGAGAAGCACGTCAGCAACATCTTCCTGAAGCTGGGGCTCTCCCCCAGCGACGGTGACCATCGGCGGGTGCTCGCGGTGCTCACCTACATCAACACCTGACAGGTGGCCAAGGGGTTTCACCCTCGAAATCCGGACAAGTCAGGGCGGTGAGCCGTCTCAAAAGCGTGTCCAAGAGGCGAATCACCGGGGGAAGGCGACCCTTGCGGCCGTAGGGTTGGTCCGGGCTGGCCTTCGGGAAGGCCGGGCCCAGACAGCCGCCTTGAGGGAGGTCCAGTTCAGTGACCAGCCAGGCCAGCAGGACAGCGGAACAGGCCGACGAACCCCTACTTTCAGAGCAGCGCGATCCGGCGGGCACGAAGGACGTCCGCAGGCTGGACCGGGTGATCATCCGGTTCGCTGGTGACTCTGGTGACGGCATGCAGCTCACCGGTGACCGGTTCACGTCGGAGACGGCGTCGTTCGGGAACGATCTGTCGACGTTGCCGAATTTCCCGGCGGAGATCCGGGCTCCCGCGGGGACGCTGCCGGGGGTGTCGTCCTTCCAGCTGCATTTCGCGGATCACGACATCCTGACCCCGGGGGACGCGCCGGATGTGCTGGTGGCGATGAATCCGGCGGCGTTGAAGGCGAACATCGCTGATCTGCCGCGGGGCGCGGAGATCATCGTGGACACGGACGAGTTCACGAAGCGGGCGGTGGCGAAGGTCGGGTACGCGGCGTCGCCGCTGGAGGACGGTTCGCTGGAGGGGTACCGGCTGCACCAGGTGCCGTTGACGACGTTGACGGTGGAGGCGCTGACCGGGTTCGACCTCAGCCGCAAGGAGGCCGAGCGGAGCAAGAACATGTTCGCGCTGGGGCTGCTGAGCTGGATGTACCACCGGCCGACGGAGGGTACGGAGCGGTTCCTGAGAGCGAAGTTCGCGAAGCGGCCGGAGATCGCGGAGGCGAACCTCGCGGCGTTCCGGGCGGGCTGGAACTTCGGGGAGACGACGGAGGATTTCGCGGTCTCCTACGAGGTCGCCCCGGCGACGACGGCGTTCCCCGCGGGGGTGTACCGGAACATCTCGGGGAATCTGGCCCTGTCGTACGGGCTCGTCGCGGCGTCCCGGCAGGCGGGGCTGCCGCTCTTCCTTGGCTCGTATCCGATCACCCCGGCGTCGGACATCCTGCACGAGCTGAGCCGGCACAAGAACTTCGGGGTCAGGACGTTCCAGGCGGAGGACGAGATCGCGGGGGTGGGTGCGGCGCTGGGGGCGGCGTTCGGGGGTGCGCTCGGGGTGACGACGACGTCGGGTCCCGGGGTGGCGCTGAAGTCGGAGACGATCGGTCTCGCGGTGTCGATGGAGCTGCCGCTGCTGGTGGTGGACATCCAGCGCGGGGGGCCATCGACGGGGCTGCCGACCAAGACGGAGCAGGCCGATCTGCTCCAGGCGATGTTCGGGCGCAACGGTGAGGCGCCGGTGCCGGTGATCGCGCCGCGGACCCCGGCGGACTGCTTCGACGCGGCGTTGGAGGCGGCGCGGATCGCGCTGGCCTACCGGACCCCGGTCTTCCTGCTCTCCGACGGCTACCTCGCCAACGGCTCGGAGCCGTGGCGGATCCCGGACGTGGCAGAGCTGCCGGATCTGCGGGTGGCGTTCGCGCGGGAGCGCAACCACACCCTCGAGGACGGCAGCGAGGTGTTCTGGCCCTACAAACGCGACCCGCGCACCCTGGCCAGGCCGTGGGCGGTGCCGGGCACCCCCGGACTCGAACACCGGATCGGCGGGATCGAGAAGCAGGACGGCAGCGGGGAGATCTCCTACGCGCCCGCCAACCACGCGTTCATGGTCCGCACCCGGCAGGCGAAGATCGACGGGATCGAGGTCGCCGACCTCACCGTCGACGATCCGCACCGGGCCAGGACCCTGGTCCTGGGCTGGGGCTCCACCTACGGCCCGATCACCGCGGCCGTCAGACGGCTGCGCACCGCGGGCGAGGCCATCGCGCAGGCCCATCTGCGCCACCTCAACCCCTTCCCCGCCAACCTCGGCAGCGTCCTGGCGCGGTACGAGCGGGTGGTGATCCCGGAGATGAACCTCGGACAGCTCGCCACCCTCGTGCGCGCGAAGTACCTCGTCGACGCCCGCTCCTACCACCAGGTCAACGGCATGCCGTTCAAGGCCGAGCAGCTCGCCACGGCACTGAAGGAGGCCATCGATGGCTGACACGCCCGTCACCGCGCACCCTGGCACGGCCGAGGCGCTCTCCCTGGTGCCGAAAGCCGCCGCACGCCAGTCCATGAAGGACTTCAAGTCGGACCAGGAGGTGCGCTGGTGCCCGGGATGCGGGGACTACGCGATCCTCGCCGCGGTCCAGGGCTTCCTGCCCGAACTGGGCCTGGCCCGCGAGAACATCGTCTTCGTCTCCGGGATCGGCTGCTCCTCCCGCTTCCCGTACTACATGAACACCTACGGGATGCACTCCATCCACGGCCGCGCCCCCGCCATCGCGACCGGCCTCGCCGCCTCCCGCCGCGACCTGAGCGTCTGGGTCGTCACCGGCGACGGCGACGCCCTCTCCATCGGCGGCAACCACCTGATCCACGCCCTGCGCCGCAACGTCAACCTGAAGATCCTCCTCTTCAACAACCGGATCTACGGGCTGACCAAGGGCCAGTACTCACCGACCTCCGAGATCGGCAAGATCACCAAGTCGACGCCGATGGGGTCCCTCGACGCCCCCTTCAACCCGCTCTCCCTGGCGATCGGCGCCGAGGCCTCCTTCGTCGCCCGCACCGTCGACTCCGACCGCAGACACCTCACCTCGGTGCTGCGCCAGGCCGCCGCCCACCAGGGCACCGCGCTCATCGAGATCTACCAGAACTGCAACATCTTCAACGACGGCGCCTTCGACGTCGTCAAGGACCGCGACCGCGCCGAGGAAGCCGTCATCCGCCTCGAACACGGACAGCCGGTCCGCTTCGGCCGCGACCAGCACAAGGGCGTGGTCCGCGATCCCGCAACCGGCGACCTCGCCGTCGTCGACGTCACCCCCGACAACGAGGACCGCCTCCTCGTCCACGACGCCCACGCCGCCTCCCCCACCACGGCCTTCGCCCTCACCCGGCTCGCCGACCCCGACACCCTCCACCACACCCCCATCGGCGTCCTGCGCTCCGTCCGACGCCCCGTCTACGACAGCCAGATGAGCGACCAGCTCGACACCGCCGTCCACCGCCAGGGCGAAGGCGACCTCGCCACCCTCCTGACCGGCAACGACACCTGGACCGTCACCGACTGACAACGCCGACAACAGCGATAACACCGATAACGCCGATAACACCGACAGCGCTGACAGCGCCGGCAGCACGGACCGGCAGCCGCCGCCTCGGCCGGTCGTTCGCCGACCGCTGTCGGCCGGCGTCGGCCGCTGTCGGCCGGCGTCAGCCGCTGTCGGCCGTGCCGCGCGGGGCGTCACCGACCGGTGGCGCCCTTTCGCGTGTCGTAGCGCTGCCGCGCCTCCTCCACCCGCTCCATCCGGCTCTCCGTCCAGCGGGCGAGGGCCCGCACCTGTTCGGCCGCCTCGCGGCCCAGGTCGGTGAGGGAGTAGTCGACGCGCGGCGGGATCACCGGCTTGGCGTCGCGGTGGACCAGGCCGTCGCGCTCCAGGGTCTGGAGGGTCTGGGTGAGCATCTTCTCGCTGACCCGGCCGATGGCCCGGCGCAGTTCGCTGAACCGGTACGGGCGTTCGAGCAGCGCGATCAGGACCAGGACGCCCCAGCGGCTGGTCAGGTGCTCCAGGACCAGGCGGTGCGGGCACATCGCCTCTTGGGCCACCACTTCACTTACTTTCACACCAGTACCTTACTTCAAAGTGGGTACTTTCCAGAAGTTAGCGCTCCCCCTATGGTTAGCGACAGACGCACCCCACAAGGAGTTCTGAATCATGAGCATCGTCGTCACCGGAGCCACTGGACACCTCGGCCGTCTCGTCGTGGAGCAGCTGCTCGAGAAGGTCCCCGCGGGAGAGGTCACCGCCGTCGTCCGCGACGAGGCCAAGGCCGCCTCGTTCGCCGCGCGCGGTGTGCGGATCGCCGTCGCGGACTACAACACGCCCGAGTCCTTCGACAGCCTCTTCGCGGCCGGCGACAAGGTGCTGCTGATCTCCGGGAACGAGTTCGACAAGGGCCGGGTGCAGCAGCACCAGGTCGTCATCGACGCCGCGAAGGCGGCCGGGGTCGCACTGCTCGCCTACACCAGCGCCCCGGGCCCGCTGAAGGCCGCCCTCGCCGACGACCACCGGGGCACCGAGCAGGCGCTGCGCGCCTCCGGGGTGCCGTACACCCTGCTGCGCAACGGCTGGTACAACGAGAACTACACGGAGAACCTGGGTCCTGTCCTGGAGCACAACGCCGTCGTGCAGGCCGCGGGTGACGGCCGGGTCTCCTCCGCCGCCCGCGCCGACTACGCGGGCGCCGCGGTCGCCGTCCTGACCGGCGAGGGCCACGAGAACGCGACGTACGAGCTGGGCGGCGACGAGGCGTGGGGCTTCGCCGAGTTCGCGGCCGAGCTGAGCCGGCAGACCGGCAAGGAGATCGTCTACAACGCCGTCTCCGTCGAGGACCTGACCGGCATCCTGGCGGGCGCCGGCGTCCCGGGCCCGGTCGCGGCGATCCTCGCGGGCGTCGACGCGTCCATCGAGAAGGGCGAGCTGGTCGTCACCTCGGGCGACCTGTCCCGGCTGACCGGCCGCCCGACCACGCCGCTGGCCGACTCGATCGCGGTGGCGCTCAAGGGCTGACGCCGACACCGGGCGAGGGGGCGGCCGGGGCGCACTTCGGGGCACTCCCGGCGCGGGCCCCTTCCCGCTCCCCCTGCCCACGGCAGCGCGGCCCCCGCCTGTCATGACCGTATGGCGATACGGGCATGACAGACGGGGGCCGTCGGCGCTACCTTCGTCGCGGTCCGCGCGTGCGGCCGGTCGAGAGGGAGGGACCCGTGGCCAGGAAGCCGAGGGGCGAGCGTCACATAGGTTTGCTGAACGGGTTCGCGGCCTACGGCATGTGGGGGCTCGTCCCCCTCTTCTGGCCGCTCCTCAAACCCGCGGGGGCGCTGGAGATCCTCGCCCACCGCATGGTCTGGTCGCTCGCCTTCGTGGCCGTCGCGCTGCTCGTGGTGCGGCGCTGGGCCTGGGCGGGCGAGCTGCTGCGGCAGCCCAGGCGGCTGGCGCTGGTCGCGGCGGGCGCCGCGGTGATCACCGTCAACTGGGGCGTCTACATCTGGTCCGTGAACAGCGGGCACGTCGTCGAGGCCTCCCTCGGGTACTTCATCAACCCGCTCGTCACCATCGCCATCGGCGTCCTGCTGCTGAAGGAACGGCTGCGGCCCGCGCAGTGGACGGCGGTCGGGGTCGGCTTCTCCGCCGTCGTCGTGCTGACCGTCGGGTACGGGCACCCGCCGTGGATCTCGCTCACCCTCGCGTTCTCGTTCGCCGCGTACGGACTGGTGAAGAAGAAGGTCAACCTCGGCGGGGTGGAGTCGCTGGCCGCCGAGACCGCGATCCAGTTCCTGCCCGCGCTCGGCTATCTGCTGTGGCTCGGCGGGCGGGGCGGTTCGACGTTCGCGAGCGAGGGCGCGGGGCACGCGGCGCTCCTCGCGGCGACCGGCGTGGTGACCGCGCTGCCGCTGGTCTGCTTCGGGGCTGCGGCCATCCGGGTGCCGTTGTCGACGCTGGGGCTGCTCCAGTACATGGCACCGGTGTTCCAGTTCGTGCTGGGGATCGTCTACTTCCACGAGGAGATGCCGGTCGAGCGGTGGGCCGGGTTCGCGCTGGTGTGGCTGGCGCTGTGCCTGCTGACGTTCGACGCGTTCCGCGCGGCCCGCGGCTCGGGCCGACGGGTGATCGTGGCCCGGGGCTCGACGACGCGGTCCCCGACGGTGGACGCGTGAGCGGCCGCGGCAGTCGCTGAGCACCGTCGGTACTCCGTGACTTCCTGACTGCCTGATTCCCTGGCTCCCTGACTCCCTGACTCCCTGAGCGCCCTCGGCGCTCCCCGCACCCTCGGCGCTCCGAGAACGCGGAGCGCTGAGGGTGCGGGGAGCGCTCCGAGCCGCAGCCTTCGGTTTCGAACGTGTATTCGCATAACGGTGGCAGGAGGCACCCGCGTTCAGTTGAATGGGGTCATGACCGACAAGCGAGCCGCGCAGCCGGAAACCGGGGCTCCCGAGCCCGCCCCCGCCAGCGCCCCCGTCCACTGGAAACTCGTCGTCGACGCGGGCGACCCGCACGCCCAGGCCGACTTCTGGGCCGCGGCGCTGCACTACGTGGTCGAGGACAACAGCGTCCTCGTGCGGCGGCTCCTCGACGCCGGGGCGGTGCCCGCCGAGGCGACCGTCGAGCACCTCGGGCGCCCCGCCTTCCGTGACCTGATCGCCGTTCGGCACCCGGACGACCCGTTCGACGCGGAGAGCGGGACGGGGCTCGGGCGGCGGCTGCTGTTCCAGCGGGTGCCCGAGGCGAAGACGGTCAAGAACCGGCTGCACCTCGATCTGCACCCCGGCGAGGGGCTGCGGGACGCGGAGACCGCCCGGCTCGAGAGCCTGGGGGCGCGGGTGGTGCGGCGGGTGGCGGGTCCCGGGGGCGCGTGGGTGGTCATGGCGGACCCGGAGGGCGGCGAATTCTGCGTTCACTAGCATCCGGGCGGGGGCATCGCCCCGGGTTGTTCCGTTATACGAACACGCTGTCCTGATAGCGCTCTTGACGGCGCGTCCGTACCGGCACCACCATCCTGGCACCGCAATTCACTCAGGAATCAACGCGATTCCCCTGACGCATGGAATTCGGAGCCCCCCACATGAAGTTCTCCGTCTCCGGGCGGGCGTCGGCCGCTGCCGTCGTCGCCGCCGTCACCCTCCTCGCCACCGGGTCCATAGCCGGCGCGGCGCCCGCCCCCACAGCGGGCGCCGCGGCCTCCGCACCCGACATCCCCGTCGCCAACGTCAAGGCGCACCTTGCCCAGTTGCAGTCCATCGCCACCGCCAACGGCGGCAACAGGGCCCACGGCAGAGCCGGTTACCTGGCCTCCGTCAACTACGTGAAGGGCAAGCTGGACGCGGCCGGATTCACCACCACCGTCCAGCAGTTCACCTCCTCAGGGAGCACCGGCTACAACCTGATCGCCGACTGGCCGGGCGGCGACGCCAACCAGGTCGTCATGGCGGGCTCGCACCTCGACAGCGTGACCGCGGGCGCCGGCATCAACGACAACGGCTCCGGTTCCGCCGCCATCCTGGAGACCGCGCTCGCCGTCGCCCGCTCCGGGTACCAGCCGACCAAGCACCTGCGGTTCGCCTGGTGGGGCGCGGAGGAGCTGGGGATGGTCGGCTCCCGCGCGTACGTCAACGGCCTCTCCACCGCCAACCGGGCGAAGATCAGCGGCTATCTGAACTTCGACATGATCGGCTCCCCGAACCCGGGCTACTTCGTCTACGACGACGACCCGACGATCGAGAAGACGTTCAAGAACTACTTCACCGGCCTGGGCATCGCCACCGAGCCGGAGACCGAGGGCGACGGACGGTCCGACCACGCGCCGTTCAAGAACGCGGGCGTCCCGGTCGGCGGCCTGTTCAGCGGCGCCGACTACAAGAAGACGAGCGCGCAGGCCGCCAAGTGGGGCGGCACGGTCGGTCTCGCCTTCGACCGCTGCTACCACGCGTCCTGCGACACCAGCGCCAACATCAACGACACCGCGCTGGACCGCAACAGCGACGCGATCGCCTACGCGATGTGGACGCTGTCGTCGTAACACCCGCTGAAAGGTGCTGAGTCGGGCCCGCCGGGCCGGCCGCTCAGGTCGTGCGGCGGGCCCGTTCGGTCAGCCGGCCCATGCGGGCCCGCGCCGACTCCAGTTGCTCGACGTCCTCGCCGGCCGGGCCCTCCTCGGCCGCGAGGCCGGTCCACAGGCCGATCAGCTCGCCGCCCAGTTCCAGGCCCAGTTGGGGGTCGCGCACCGCGCGCCAGGCCGCGTACGCGCTCTGGACGTTGCCGTACGCCCCCTCCGCGTCACCGGAACGCCGGCGGACCGCCGCGAGGTCGAGGGACAGCCGCAGGGCATGTTCCGGGTCGCCCGCCAAGTAGGCGATGTACGCGCGGAGTTCACGCAGCCCGAGCACCTCGGGGTGGTCGGGTCCGAGCACCCCCGACGCCTCCGTGACGGTCCCCTCCGCCAGCTCCGCCGCCGCCTCTATGCGCCCTTCCCGCACGGCCTCGTTGATCCGCTCCATCGGCTCCCCGAGCACGCGGGGCGTCTCGTCGGCGGGTCCGGCGCCGAGCACCGCCTCCGCCACGGCGTCGAAGCCACGGGCGGGAGCGGGCCTGGAGTCGGGCTCGGGCTCGGCGAGGGAGGCGGGGAGCAGCGGGGACGAGGTGAGGGAGCGCGGGGAGGCGGCGGGCGGCGCCGGGTCCGCCGGTACGGCCGCGAGCGTGTCGGCGGACTGCGGCGCCATGGCCGCGGGCGCGGCGGCGGGCGGGAACCCGTACGCCGGTGCGGACGGGACGGACGGGACGGACGGAACGGACGGTGTTGACGAGGGCGGTGTGGTCGAAGAAGGCGGTGTGGTCGAAGAGCGCGACGCGGTGGAGGTGACGGGCGGGACGGGCGTGGCAGGTTGGGCGTACGGGGCGGTGGGACCCGGGTAGGGCGCGGAACCGGTCGTCCCACTCGCCATCGGACCCGCCGGCCCGCCCCCCACGGAACCCGGCGTCCCGTCCCGCGTGGGCACCGCGTCCATCCTCGGTGGCGGGCCGAACTCGCCGAGCGGTGCCGCTGCCGTGCCGGGACCGCGGGCCCCGGTGGGCGCGGGCAGCGTCCGCAGCGAGAACGTCGGCGAGGGCTCGACCGACTCCCGCGCCACCGCCCGCATCGGGAACGTCGGGACGTTCTCCCCCGACGTTCCCGGCGACGGCGACGGCGACGGCGACGGCGACGGCGACGGCGACGGCGACGGCGACGGCGACGGCGACAACGGTGCCGATGGTGCCGACGGCGTCCGCTCCGCCACCGCCCGCAGCGGAGCCGTCGGCGCCGCCCCGAGGGCCGGGCCACCGGTGGTGCGCAGTACGCGGGTCGGCTCGTCGGGCGTCGAGGGCTCCGGCCGCTCCCGGGGTCCCGCCGGCATCCGCACCGGCTCGCCCGCCAGGTCGCTGGCGCCGTCCGGTTCGACCCGCAGGGGGACGACGTACCCGATGCGCTCGTCGTGGACCGTCGCGTGGACGGCGTGTCCGGTGGCGCGGGCGATGCGCTGGAGGTGGTTCAGGACCGCCTGCTGGACCTCCTCGCCCGACGCGGCCGCGATCGGCACCCCGCCGACGGAGGCGCTCGCCTCCGTGGAGTCGGTGCCTGACGCGGAGACACG
Organism: Streptomyces griseoviridis; assembly: GCF_005222485.1. Lineage (NCBI taxonomy): Bacteria > Bacillati > Actinomycetota > Actinomycetes > Kitasatosporales > Streptomycetaceae > Streptomyces > Streptomyces griseoviridis. Next base: position 5,241,702 of record NZ_CP029078.1, on the reverse strand, counting down.
GACGTCGATCGGCGCCGCAACCAGCGCCCGCTTCTTGTCGCGGCTGGGTCGAGACATCGGTTCCCTCACTCGGATGTGTCGAGGACTGGGCTGACGGCGACACGTTCGGGCTCCATGGTGCTCCCTCCCGCCGCCGGGTCCCCGTTCCCCCGGCATCAAGATCCGATCCCTCGCTCACTGTCGAGTTTCTCCGGTCACCCCCCGTTCTGACGTCACCGGGACGTCACAGACTCGTTCCAGGAAGCAGCGCGGCCAGGATCGGGGTGTGCCGGGGCCGCCGCGGGAGAGGAGAGCCGCATGGGCAGGCGCAGAGGCGACGACGACGGCGACGGCGGAGGGCGGGAGCGGCCGGGGGCACCCGGGCCGGAGATCTGGGTGCGCGGGCCCGTCGACCTGCCGGAGGACCCCGACCCCGTCGCCCTCCCGCGGGCGGAACCGCGCCGCTACTCCTGGGTCGGCACGCACGGCGGCGCCGGTGTCTCCACCCTCGCCACGGTCTACGGGGGCCACGACTGCGGGCGCGACTGGCCCGCCCCCGACGCGCCCCGCTCGGTGCTGCTCGTCGCCCGCACCCACGCCTCGGGGCTGGCGTCCCTGCTGCGCACGCTGGAGATGTTCCGGCGCGGGCAGGTGCCCGCCGGGCTGGACCTGGACGGGGTGGCGCTGGTCGCGGACGGGCAGGGACGGCTGCCGAGGCCGCTGGAGCGGCAGGCGCGGCTGATCGAGGCCACCGTCGACGCGTACCGCGTGCCGTGGGTGACGGCCTGGCGCCTCGGCGACCTGAGCGGCACACCGCCCCGGGAGACGACGGCCCTGGCGCGCCTGACGGGAACCCCCACCCGAGGCAGGTGAGGGCCCGGGGCGCACCCTCGTCGCCTCTGCCGCTCCGGTCCTGGCCCACGGCCCTTGGACCTCTTCCGCCTCTTGGGCCTCTTGGGCCTCTTGGGCCTCTTGGGCCTCCTTCGCCTTTCCGCCACCTGGGCCTCTTCCGCCCCCTGGACCTCTTTCACCTCTGGGCCTCTGCGCCTCCGCGCCTCCGCGCCTCCGCGACCTTGAGACCCAAGAATTCCCGCGCGCCCGCACCCCCTCCGCACCCCCGGTATCCCCGCGCCGACTGACCCGCCCCGCGCCCCCGGTATCCCCGCGCCCCGCACCCCTGGCGCCCGGTACTTGCACATGCATAAAATGCAGACGCACTAAAATGCAGACGCACCTAAACCCCTGCCAGGATTCCCCGCCTCTCCCCAGGAGTCCCCATGACCCGCCGCTTCCTCTTCGTACTGGGCAGCAGCCGTGGCGACGGCAACACCGAGCTGCTCGCCCGGCGGGCCGCCGAGCAGTTGCCCGCCGGTGTCGAGCAGCGGTGGATCAGCCTCGCCGAGCACCCGCTGCCCGACTTCGAGGACCTGCGCCACGACAGCGACCACGTCCGCCCCACCGAGGGGCCCGCCGCGCTGCTGCTCGACGCCACGCTCGCCGCGACCGACCTGGTCATCGCCTCGCCGCTGTACTGGTACTCCGTCTCCGCGCACACCAAGCGCTACCTCGACCACTGGTCGGGGTGGCTGCGCACGCCGGGCGTCGACTTCAAGGCGACGATGGCCGGCCGCACCCTGTGGGGCGTCTCCGCGCTCGCCCACGAGGAGACGGTGGTCGCCGATCCACTGGCCGGCACGCTGCGCAACTCGGCGGCCTATCTGGGGATGCGGTTCGGCGGTGTGCTGCTCGGCAACGGCAGCAAGCCGGGCGATGTGCTGCACGACACCGAGGCGCTGGCCCGCGCCAAGACCTTCTTCGGCCAGGACGCGCCGCCCGCCCGCTTCCCCTACGAGGAAGCCTGAGCGTCGCCGACTAGGTGCTGATGTCCTTCGTCGTGAAGCGTGCCCAGGCCGCCGTGCCGAACACGGCCGCGTACAGGGCCTGCACGCCGAGGTTGCGCAGCAGGTCGTCCCAGTAGACCGGCTCCCGCATCAGATCGGCGAAGGACAGCCAGTAGTGGGAGAAGAAGTACGGCTGGATCGCGTGCAGTTGGGGGATCTGGTCGAGGATCTGGACGGTGATCAGCAGGCCCACCGTCGTCGCCATCGCCGCGATGCCGCTGTGCGTGAGGGTGGAGACGAAGAGGCCGAGGGCCGCGACGCCGATCAGCGACGCGGCGACGACCAGCGCGATCAGCAGCGCCCGCGACAGGCCCTCGCCGAACGTGATCCGGGTGCCGGAGATCGTCGTCAGATCGCCCAGCGGGAACAGGATCGCCCCGACGATCAGCGCCGAGAGCGCCACGACCAGCGTCGCCAGGACGCAGAACGCCATCGTCGTCGCGTACTTGGTGAGCAGCAGGCGGGTGCGTCCGGCCGGGGCGACCAGCAGATAGCGCAGGGTGCCCGCGCTCGCCTCGCCCGCGACGGCGTCCCCGGCGATCACCCCGACCGCCATCGGCAGGAAGAACGGGAGGGTCGCGGCCAGCGCGGTGAAGACCAGGAAGAGGCCGTTGTTGGTGATCTGCGCGATGAACGCCGGTCCCCCGCCGCCGGGTCCGCCGCCCGCCGAAGCGCTGTCGCCGGTCTCGATCCTGACCGCGATCCCGACCAGCACCGGCACCGCGGCCAGCACGCCCAGCAGGGCGAGGGTGCGCCAGCGGCGCAGGGTGGTGAGCAGTTCGCTGCGCAGCAGCCCGAGGGTCCACAGCGGGTGGGGCCAACGGGCGGGCGGCGCGACGGCCGCGGCGTTGTCGGCGGCATCGGCCGCATCGGCGGCAGGTGTGTCAGCCCGCGACATCGAAGCCCTCCCCGGTGAGCGCCACGAACGCGTCTTCGAGCGAGGCGCGTTCGACGCCGAAGCCGCGGACCCGGACGCCCGCGGCCACCAGCGCGGCGTTCACCTCGGCGAGGTCGCGTTCGGGCGGGTCCGCGGTGACCTGGTCGTCGGCGGCCACCACGTCCCCCGCGCCCTGTTCCTTCAGCACCCTGGCCGCCTCCCCGGTGTCGGGTGTCGTCACGGTCAGCCGGCCGCGGGCGCCCGCCGCGAGGTCGGCGACCGCGCCCTGGACGATCAGCCGGCCGCGCGCCATGACGGCCGCGTGCGTGCAGACCTGCTCGATCTCGTCGAGGAGGTGGGAGGAGAGGAAGACGGTCGTGCCGTCGGACGCCAACTCCCGTACCAGGGAGCGGATCTCGCGCATCCCCTGGGGGTCGAGGCCGTTGGTCGGCTCGTCCAGGACGAGCAGCCTGCGGGGCTGGAGCAGCGCGCAGGCGAGTCCGAGGCGCTGCTTCATGCCCAGGGAGTACGCCTTGGCCTTCTTGCCCGCCGCCGCCGTGAGCCCGACCCGTTCGAGCGCCGATCCGGCCCGAGCGCGCCGGGTGCGCGGGTCGGCGGTGGGGTCGGCGGCGTCGTAGCGCAGCAGGTTGTCCCGGCCGCTGAGGTGGCCGTAGAGGGCCGGGCCCTCGATGAGGGCGCCGATGTGCGGCAGGACGGTGCGGGCGGCGCCCGGCATGGCGCTGCCGAGGACGCGCGCGGTGCCCGAGGTGGGGGCGATCAGGCCCATCAGCATGCGGATGGTGGTGGTCTTGCCCGAACCGTTCGGGCCGAGGAAGCCGAAGACGCTGCCCGCCGGGACGGTCAGGTCGAGACCGTCGACGGCGAGCTGTCCGCCGCGGTAGCGCTTGGTCAGTCCGCGGGTGGCGATGACACCGGCGCCCGCGTCCTGCCGCTCCGCCTCGGTGGCGGACCGTGCGTCCATCGGCTCCCTCGATCCGTCATGCCGCCGCGCGGCTCACTTCGCCGCGTCGGCCGCCTTCACCAGCGCGTCCTTGGTGACGGCGCCGACGTAGACCTTGCCGTCGTCCGTGACCAGGGCGTTGATCAGCCGGGTGGACAGCACGGTGCCCGAGCCGAAGGAGCCCTTGACCTTGTCGCCGAGGGAGCCCGCGAGGCCACCGAGCGCGCCGAGGTCGCCGCCGGAGCCGCCGGACCCGCCCTGGCCGGTGTCGAAGGCGGCGATGGAGTCCCAGCCGTCCCCGATGACGTTCACTCCGTCCAGGCTGTCGCGGCCGGCGCGGCCCTCGACGCCCTTCGCGGCGTCCGTGCCCTGCTTGCCGTGCTTCTCGGCCTTGCCCGACCTGGTGCCGTGCTCCGCGTCCGCGCCCTCGGTGACCTTCGCGCCCTTGGGCGGGGTGAAGTCGAAGGTCGAGGCGGCCGGCTTGGCGAAGCTGACCTTGGTGAAGCCCGCGTCGACCACCGCGGCGCCGCCGGTCGCCGGGGTCAGCGTGAACTTCAGCGGCAGGCCCGTCCTGGCGTCCACGGCGACACTGATCGCGCCGACCGTGGTGTCCGCGTCCTTCGGCTTGATGAGCAGCTTGTAGGTGTCGCGTCCGGCGACGTGCGCGGTGCCGTCGACGGTCACCGAGGTGGTGCCGTCGACCGCCTTCAGGGCGTCCTTGGTGAGCTGCTCGGGCGTGGCGGGCGGCTCGGTCTCCTCGGCCTTGCCGGAGGCCGTGCCGGTGGTGGCGTGGTAGACCTCGTTGGACTTGCTGTCGTAGCCCCAGACGTCGTCGCCGTTGTGGACGACGCTGTACTCCGCCGCGTTCTCCAGGATGGAGAGCTTCTGCCGGTCGGGGCCGTCGGCCGCGACGCGCAGGGTGTGGGTGCCGGTGGCCAGCTCGGCGAGCTTGGCGGTGGGGTCGGCGGCCGAGCCGTCGCCCGAGCCGGTCGCGCCGGACGCCAGGCCGCCGGTCAGTCCGCCGAGGTCGGGCAGGCCGAGGTCGGTGCTGACCTTGACGGTGCCGGAGATCTGCTGGACGTCGGACGCGGCGATCTTCTCTATGAGCTGCTGCGCGCTGATCGCGGGCAGGTCGGGGTCGCCGGAGTCGGCGAGCGCCGGGACGAGCCCGATGGTGACCGCGGCCACCCCCACCACCGCGACCGGAACCGCGTACCGCGCGGCCCTGCGCCGGCCGGGGCGCCGGTCGTCGGTGCCCGGCGCGGTCGTGCTGTCGTCGGATTCGTACGGTGCCATGTGTGCCCTACCTCCGTCGTCGGTGGCGGCCTGTCCGACTGCGCGCGTCGTCCACCCCCGAGCCGCCATTCTCACCCGAATCGGTGAGGAGTGGTGTTTCCCGTGGTGTCCATCTCACCAATTCGGGCCGGATCAGTCGTCAGACCGCGGAGCCAACTCCGGGTACGCCTCCGGTATGACGGAGGCGGGCCGGAGACCGGCCCGACCCGTAGGGGTGCCCCCGGGGGCCGTGCGGGAGCGCGGGCCCGCGGGCGCTAGCCGGCCCGGTGCACCACCGCGTCGCACAGCTCCATCAGGGCCGCCCGCGCGTCGCACTCGGGCAGCGGGGCCAGGGAGGCGCGGGCGTCCTTGGCGTAGCGGACGGTGTCCTTGCGGGCCTGTTCGAGGGCCGGGTGGGCACGCAGGGCCATCAGGGCCTCGGTGTGCCGGGCGTCGTCCGTCAGGTCGGAGTCCAGCAGCGCGCACAGGGCGATGTCCTCGGCCAGGCCGAGCCTGGCCGCCCGCTCGCGCAGCCGCAGCACGGGCAGCGTCGGGATGCCCTCGCGCAGGTCGGTGCCCGGGGTCTTGCCGGACTCGCGGGAGTCGGAGGCGATGTCGAGGACGTCGTCGGCGAGCTGGAAGGCGATGCCGAGCCGTTCCCCGTACTGGGTGAGGACGTCGACGACCGTGTCGTCGGCGCCGGACATCATCGCGCCGAACCGGCAGGCGACGGCGACCAGGGAGCCGGTCTTGCCGCCGAGCACGTCCAGGTAGTGGTCGACCGGGTCGCGGCCGTCCTGCGGGCCCGCGGTCTCCAGGATCTGGCCGGTGACCAGGCGTTCGAACGCCTCGGCCTGCACCCGTACCGCCTCGGGGCCGAGGTCGGCCAGGATGTGTGACGCGCGCGCGAAGAGGAAGTCGCCGGTCAGGACCGCGACCGAGTTGCCCCAGCGGGTGTTGGCGCTGTCGACGCCGCGCCGCACGGTGGCCTCGTCCATGACGTCGTCGTGGTACAGCGTGGCGAGGTGGGTCAGCTCCACGACCACGGCGGACGGCACGATGCCGGGCGCGTGGCGGTCGCCGAACTGGGCGGCGAGCATGACGAGGAGTGGCCGGAACCGCTTTCCGCCGGCGCGCACCAGGTGCTGGGCGGCCTCGGTGATGAAGGGGACCTCACTCTTGGTGGCTTCGAGCAATCCCTCCTCGACAGCCGTCAATCCGGCCTGGACGTCGGCTTCCAGAGCCTGGTCCCGCACGCTCAGCCCGAACGGCCCGACGACGGTCACGAGGGGTCTCCTGTCTGCTGGTGTCCACTGGCGGCTACACGGTTTGTCGATAGGTCGCTGACGTCACTCAAGTCAGCGTATCCGGTCACCTTTCGATCACCCATGCCGCCCACCGGTCCACCACGGGCGGTATGGGATCACGACCGGTATGTTTTTGATCACTTGATATGGATGACTATTCAGCGACTTTGATGGAAGTAATGCAGCGTGTCGCATATTGACGGTGATATCCAGCCGGACAGCAAACCCCCGCCCGAGGACGACCACGCCTTCTTCGGGCAGCCCAGGGGGCTGCTGACGCTCTCCGGTCTCGAGGTCTGGGAGCGGTTCTCGTTCCTCGGTATGCAGGCCATCCTCGTCCTGTACTTCGCCGACTCCGTCGCCCACGACGGCCTCGGCATGTCGCCCGGCACCGCGGCCTCCGTCTCGGCCGCCTACGGCACCCTCGTCTATCTGGTGTCGGTGGCGGGCGGCTGGCTCGCCGACCGCATCCTCGGCTCCTACCGCGCGGTGCTGTGGGGCGGCATTCTGATCGCCTGCGGACACTACGCGATGGCGGTGCCCACGGCCGCCATGACCTGGGTGGGCCTCGGCCTGATCAGCGCCGGCACCGGGCTGCTCAAACCGAACGTCGCCACCATGGTCGGCAAGCTGTACCGCACCGACGACGAGCGCCGGGACGCCGGGTTCGCGCTCTACTACATGGCGATCAACATCGGCGCCTTCGCGGGACCGCTGATCACCGGCTGGCTCGGCGACCACCAGGGCTGGCACTGGGGCTTCTCGGCCGCCGCCGTCGGCATGACGTTCGGGCTGGTCCAGTACGTGGCGGGCCGCCGCCACCTGGCCGGGCGGAAGCACTCCGCGGAGTTCGCGCTGGCCCCCGACGCGCTGCGCCGGGCGGTACGGATGATCATCGTCGGCGCGGTGGCCGTGGCCGTCGTCGCCACGTTCCTCGCGCTCGCCGGGTGGCTCACCATCGGCCGGTTCGTCGACGTGCTCACCGTCCTGTCGGTGATCGCGCCCGTCGTCTACTTCGCGGTGATGTTCAGGAGCCCGCGGGTGACGGCCGAGGAGCGCGGCCGGCTGCGCCCCTACGTGGTGCTCTTCCTCGCCTCGACGGTCTTCAACTTCATCCTCTTCCAGGCCTACTCGACGATGATCCTGCTGGCCTCCACGAACGCCGAGACGACCATCTTCGGCTTCCACTTCCCGGCCAGCTGGTACGCGTCCGCGCTCGGCGCCTTCGAGGTCGGGCTCGCGCCGCTGGTCGCCGCCGTGTGGGTGCGGATGGGACCGCGGCAGCCGCACGCCTCCAACAAGATCGCCATCGGCGTCGTCCTCGGCGGTCTGTCGTTCCTGCTGATGGTGCTGCCCACCTCCGGCCACTCCGGGGACGACTACCTGATGTCCGTCTGGTGGATCGTGGGCTCCTACCTGCTGCTGGGGCTCGGCGACATCCTGCTGGAGACCTCCGGCATGTCGGCCACCACCAAGCTGGCCCCGGCCGCCTTCTCCAGCCAGACCATGTCCCTCTGGTTCCTGTCGCTCGCCCTCGCCAACGGCATCCAGGCCCAGACGGTCAAGTACTACGACCACGTCTCCAAACCGGCCTACTTCGGCGTCAACGGCGCGATCGCGGTGGCCGCGGGCCTCGCCGTGATCGCCGCCGCGCCGTGGCTGCGCCGCACCATGCACCCCGTTCACTGAGGTCACCGCCATGAGCCTGCACATCCGTACCTCCTTCCCCTTCGAGACGACCCACGAGGACGTGCGCATCCCGCTGTCCGACGGGACCCTGCTGTACGCGCGCGTGTGGCGCCCGCTGACCGACGAGCCGGTGCCGGCGCTCCTGGAGTACCTGCCGTACCGGCTGACCGACTGGACCGCGCCCCGCGACGCCCAGCGCCACCCCTGGTACGCGGGCCACGGCTACGCCTCCGTCCGGGTCGACGTGCGCGGGCACGGCAACAGCGAGGGGCTGCCCACCGACGAGTACTCGGCGACGGAGCTGGCGGACGGGGTGGAGGTCGTCGAGTGGCTGGCCGCGCAGCCCTGGTGCACCGGCAAGGTCGGCATGTTCGGCATCTCCTGGGGCGGCTTCAACTCCCTCCAGATCGCGGCCCTCGCGCCCGAGGCGCTGAAGGCGGTCGTCACGGTCTGCTCGGCGGACGACCGCTATGACAACGACGTGCACTACATGGGGGGTTCGGTCCTCGCGGTGGACATGCACGCGTGGGCCGCGACCATGCTCGCGTTCGTCTCCCGGCCGCCGGACCCGGCCTACGCGGGCGACGGCTGGCGGGAGACCTGGCTGCGGCGGCTCGCGGCCGTCGAGCCCTTCTCGCACACCTGGCTGGCGCACCAGACCCGGGACGCGTACTGGCGGCACGGCAGCGTCTGCGAGGACTACGGCGCGATCAAGGCCGCCGTCCTCGCCGTCGGCGGCTGGCACGACCCCTACCGCGACACCGTGCTGCGGCTCGCCGAACACCTCCCCGCCGACCGGGTGCGCGGCCTCATCGGCCCCTGGTCCCACCAGTACCCCGACCGCGGCCTCCCCCCGGGACCCGCCATCGGCTTCCTCCAGGAGACCCTCCGCTGGTGGGACCACTGGCTCAAGGACACCGACACCGGCGTCATGGCCGAACCCCTGCTGCGCTCCTGGATCAGCGACTCGCACGCTCCGGCGACCGTCCACGAGACGCTGCCGGGCCGCTGGGTGGGCGAGCCGTCGTGGCCCTCGCCGCACGTCACGACCGTCGCCTACGGCCTCCAGGGCGCCCCCTCGCTGGTCCGCTCGCCGCAGCACACGGGCGTCGACGCGGGCCGGTTCTTCCCGTTCGGCAACGACGCCGACCTGCCGCCCGACCAGCGCGAGGAGGACGCCCGCTCGGCGTGCTTCGAGTTCGCGGTGGGCGAGGAGACCTGGGTGCTGGGGCGGCCGAGGGTGCGGCTGCGGCTGACCGCGCACGCGCCGCGCGGCCAGGTGGTGGCGCGGGTCTGCGACGTCGCTCCCGACGGGTCCTCGACGCTGGTCACCCGGGGTGTCCTGAACCTCTCCGCGCGCCACGGCCGGGACCGGGTGGTGCCGTGGTCGCCCGGTGCGGTCGAGGACGTCGAGTTCGAGCTGAACGGCATCGGGCACGCCTTCCCGCCCGGCCACCGCATCCGGCTCGCCGTCTCCTCCGCGTACTGGCCGTGGATCTGGCCGCAGCCAGGCTCGGAGGCGGGCTTCACCCTCGACCCGGCGGGCAGCTACCTCGAACTCCCGGTGCGCCGCCGGGAGTCGCCGTCGCCCGCGATCTCCTTCGACGAGCCGGAGCAGGCGCCGCCGCTCGGGGTGAACTTCCCCGCCACCCTGGACGAGCCGCGGCCCGAGCGGCTGGTCGTGCGGGACGTCGCGGCGGGCACCTGGCGGCTGGAGGTCGACCCGCGCTACGGCGGCACGCGCGTGTACCCCGACGGCCTGGAGTTCACCGAGGACGCGCTGGAGACGTACACCGTCCAGGAGGCCGACCCGCTCTCCGCCCGCACCCGGTCCGACTGGTCGATCCGGCTGCACCGGCCCGAGCTGGGCTGGGACACCGCCGTCCGCACCCGTTCGGAGATCACCGCCGACGGTAACGACTTCATCACCTTCGACGAGGTGATCTGCACGGAGGGCGACGAGGTCCTCTTCCACCGGACCTGGGAGAAGCGGATTCCACGCACAGCCGGTTAAAGGCGAGTTGGGGTCATTGCCCGATTTGCCATACTTGGCGATTCCAGTGAGTTGGCTCACGCCGCGGCGCGCGCGGACCTCCGTCCCGCGCGGCGCGGCGCTCCTTGTGCGCCAAGGGGAGTTGACCCTTGGCGAGTGCAAAGGATCAAGCACCCCAAACCACCCTGATCAAGGTCAACCGGTCCGATGTGTGAATCCGGCACTTGTTCCGGACATGTGCTCTCGCATACGTTCCCGGCCTGTCGGGTGGACGCCTAATCCTGCCGCCGCCCGTACACCCATTCACCGAACGAACTCACGCACGGCAGGAGCGGGGGAACCAGGTAAGTCGCCGGACCGGGCCAGCGCCCGTGACGGCTAGGGGTGAAGTCGCACCGCCTGACAGCGGCGCGGCCGGGCAGCTCCCGCCCGAACCCGACAGCTCACCTCGCAGGCGACGGAGAGGAAACCGCCATGCCCGCCATCGCTCCCCGCCGCTCGCGCCTCGCCCGCAAGCTCGCCGTCCTCGGCACCGGCGCCGCCGTGCTCGCCCTCCCGGTCATCGGCGCCACCAGCGCTTCGGCCGCCGAACCGACCACGGCGACCGCCACCTCGCTCGGCTACTCGAACAACCTCGACGGCTGGATCCGCGCCTCGCTGTCCGTGATGGCCCAGAAGGGCATCCCCGGCACGTACAACGGCATCTACCGCAACGTGATCCGCGAGTCCTCCGGCAACCCCAACGCCATCAACAACTGGGACTCGAACGCCGCCGCGGGCATCCCCTCCAAGGGCCTGCTCCAGGTGATCGACCCGACCTTCGCCGCGTACCACGTCTCCGGGACCGTCTACGACCCGTACGACCCGGTCGCCAACATCACGGCCGCGTGCAACTACGCGGCGGCCAGGTACGGCTCGATCGACAACGTGTACGGCGCCTACTAGGCCGACCGCACTCAGTCGAAGATTCGTTCGAGGACGACGGCGATGCCGTCGTCCTCGTTCGACGAGGTGACCTCGTCGGCCACCCGCTTCAGTTCGGGATGGGCGTTGGCCATGGCGACCCCGTGGGCGGCCCACTCGAACATCGGAATGTCGTTCGGCATGTCCCCGAAGGCGATCGTCTCGTCCGGGCCGAGACCCAGGTGGTCGGCGGCCAGCGCAAGACCGGTCGCCTTCGTGATGCCGGATGGCTGGAGTTCGACGGTGCCGGGCCCCGACATCGTCACCGTGGCGAGGGAATCGACCACCGACCGCGCGATCCCCGCCAACTCGTCGTCGGACAGCTCGGGATGGCGCAGCAGCACCTTGCTGATCGGCGCGGACCACAGGTCGGCACGGCGCGCGACCCGCACCGCGGGCAGCGTCGGGTGCGGCATCCGGTAGCCGGGCTCGATCAGGGTCAGGCCGTCCACCCCGTCCTGGTCGACGGCCGCGTACACCTGGCCGACCTCCGCCTCGATCTTGCCGAGCGCGGTCTCGGCCAGCTCCCGGTCCAGGGTGACCGACCAGAGCAGCCGGTCCGCGCCCGCGTCGTACACCTGCGCTCCCTGGCCGCACACCGCGAGCCCCCTGCTGTGCAGGTCGTCGAGGAGCGGGCGCACCCGGGGCGCCGGGCGGCCCGTCACGACCAGATGCCGGGCGCCGGCGGCCGCCACCCGGGCGAGCGCGGCGCGGGACCGGTCGGACAGCGTGTCGTCGCCTCTGAGGAGGGTGCCGTCCAGGTCGGTGGCGATGAGTGCGTATGCGAGGGGTGCGGCCATGATCAGAGAATACGGACCGGACGCCCCACCGACTCAGCGGCGAACCGGACGACGACGCGGTTCACCGCGGCCCCGTCCGCATCAGGCCAACTTCCCTGTGTCTTTAGCGCCTTCGGCCCCCGCGGACGCGGTTCGCGGTGGGCGGTTCGGCGTCCGACGCGTGCGCCGGGCCGAGCCGCCCCCACCGGGCCCGCTCCCCCGGCGCTCACCCGGCCCGCTCAGCCGTGGGCCGCCGCCAGGTGCCGCGCCAGCCTCGGCGAGGCGAACGCCGTCCCGCACACGAACCGCATCACCGGACCGTACGACGACGCCGCGGGCAGCCCCGTGAAGTACAGGCCGGGCACCGAGGAGACGTACCCGGCGCCCAGCCGCGGGGCGCCCCTGCTGACCGCGAGACGGGTGCGCAGCCCCTCGCCGAGGAAGTCCATCGCGGCGAGGTCCACCCGGTAGCCCGTCGCGGCCAGCACATGGTCGGCGGTGAGCCGCTCCACGCCCCCGCCGTGGGTGCGCACGGTCAGCGTCGCGCCGCCGCCCGCCGCCTCGGCGCCCACGATCCGCTCGACGTCGCTGACCGCCACCCGGCCCTCGAACCGCTCCCGCAGCCACCAGGCGCCGAGCGGGCCGAGCACCCTGCGCACCAGATGGTGGCGGGTGCGCTCGGGCAGATACCGGTAGGGCTGCGGATGGTAGCTGAGCGCCCACAGCGACCAGGCCCGGCCGAACGGCGACTCGGGGCGCAGCCTCGGCTGCTCCCACGGCGGCGCCCCGAAGGCGACCCGGCCCCGGCCGCGCGCCACCACCCGCACCCGCGCGCCGGCCTCCGCGGCCAGCACCGCCGTCTCCAGCGCGGACTGGCCCGCGCCGACCACGATCAGCTCCCGGCCCGCGTACCGGGTGAGGTCGTGGTGCTGGGAGCTGTGCGAGACCGGGCCCGCGGGCGCGCATCCGGCGGGCGCGGCCGCGGCCAGCTCGGGCGGCAGCTGCGCAAGACCGGAGAGCCCGGTCGCCACGACGACCGCGCGGGCGGTGAACGACTCGCCTGAGTCCAGCTTCAGTTCGAAGCCGCCGTCGGTGCGCCGGTCCACCGCGACCACCCTGACCCGTTCGAGCCCCGGCACCTGCCGTCGCTGGAACCACTCGCCGTAGGCGGTGAACGTCTCCACCGGGATGATGTCCTCGTCGGTGACCAGGGGCGAAAGGCCCGCCTCGGCGCAGTAGTCGGCGAGGGTGTGGCCGGGCAGCGGGCAGTCGAGGTTCGAGGCGGCCGGGGTCGACTTCAGGAGCATGCCGGCCGGCATGTGGTCGCGCCAGGCGACCATCGGCTCGCCGAAGACCCGCACGGGTATCCCGCGCGCTCGCAGATGGGCGGCGGTCGACAGGCCGAACGGCCCGGCGCCGATGACAGCTACCGGTGTGATCACGAAGTCCTCCCCAGGACGTCTCTCTCGTCACTTCGCGCCCTGTCCGGGCGGCCGGACGCGCCCCACGGGGTGACCGGCCGTCCCGTCCGCCGTGCGACGGGAATCGCCGGACGCGCGCTAACCGCCCGAACGGGTCGTGCCGCCGCGGCGGTTGGTCCGCCACAGCTCGTAGAGGTGCGCGGCGCCCGGCCGCAGCGAGCGCGCGAGCATGGTGAGGAACGGCAGCGGGTCGTCCCCCGCGAGCCAGGCCAGTTCCGTGCCGCTCGCGCGGGCCGGGGCGTGCGGGGTGGTGTAGCCGCTGCGCCGGTAGGCGAGCAGCGCGGGCAGGTCGATGTTCTCCACGATGTACCGGTGCCCTGCCCGCTGTTCACCCTCGGGAACGGGGCGCCCGGTCAGGTCGAGGTGCAGGGCACGCACCACGTCCACCCCGGAGCCGCTCTCGAACAGCCGGAACTGGGCGCCCATCCGCGGGTTGAAGTCGAGCAGCTTGTAGAGGCCGTCGCGCCGGTCGTAGCGCAGGTCGAGGTCGATGATCCCGGTGAAGCCGATCCGCTTGATGAAACGCGCGGCGAGGTCGGCGAGTTCCGGGTTGTCGACGACGTACGCGTGGGCCGTCATCCCGGCGTGCGGCGGCCAGGAGCGGACCTTCACGCCGGTGAACATCGCGCGCGGGGTGGAGTCCCGGTCGAAGTAGGCGTGCACGATCCAGTCCTCGGCCTCCTCGCGCGGCAGGTACTCCTGGAGGATCACGCCGGGCCGCTCGCCCCAGTCGCGGGCGAGGGCGAGCAGGCCCTCGCGGGTGCCGATCCTGGTGGTGCCGCGGACCGCGGGCCTGCTGCGGCGCAGGAACGCCTCCCGGTTCTTGGCGACCACCGGGAACCGCGCCTTCTCGGCGAACGCGGCGATGTCGTCGTAACCGCGCGGGAAGGCGGTCGCCGGGCTCGGCACGCCGTGTTCCTCGCACAGTTCGTGCAGGCCCTGCTTGCTGGCCAGGCGGCGCGGCAGGTCCGCCTCGACGGGCGGGAGGAGGAACGGTCCGGCGAGCGCGTCCTGGTGCTCGGCGATCAGGACGGCGGCCTCCTCGTCGGTCGGCACCAGCACCGTCGGCCTGCCGATCAGGTGCCCGATCCGCAGCAGCCCCTCGACCAGCCGCTCCGGCGCCTCGCCGCCCGAGGTCGGCCAGACGAACGCCCTGCGCAGGTAGCGGGAGGCGGCGGCGGGCGTGCCGCGGTCCTCGGTGATCGCGTACATCGGCACACCGAGCCGGCCGAGACTGCGGATGGCGCCCACTCCGCCGTGGTGCAGCGGGTAGCCGCCGAACTTGACGATCAGACCCGGAACCTCGCGGTCCGCCTCGAACGGCACACTGGTGCTCCTGGCCACGGGTCCCCCCACGCGCTCCCCCTACGGACCGGACCCACCCCGTCCGTGTCCCCAAAGGACGCTAAGCCGGAATTGCGACTTCCGACAAGGCCAATTCGGACATTGCAAACTCTTTAGACACTGCCCAGGAGCGCCGACTCACCCGTAACGTGTGGCCAGGCCACTTGTCAGCACCCGACACATGGTGAGAGCGAGGCAGTACCCGATGCCCCCCTTCGACGTATCCGAGGGCGACCCCTTCGGCCCGCACAACCTCCCCTACGGCGTCTTCTCCCGCGCGGGATCGACCGAGCGGACCGTCGGCGTCCGTCTCGGCGACCAGGTCCTGGACGCGGGCGCGGCCGCCCGCGCGCTCGGATCGCCGTACGCCGCGCTGCTCGCGCGGCCTTCGCTGAACCCGCTGCTCGCGGCGGGCCGCACCGCCTGGTCGGACGTGCGGCGCGCGCTGACCGCGTGGGTGACGGTCCCCTCCCACCAGGAGACGATCGCCGCCCACTTCCACCCGCTGGACTCGGTGACGCTGCATCTGCCGTTCGAGGTCGCGGACTACGTGGACTTCTACTCCTCCGAACACCACGCGAGGAACGTCGGACAGATCTTCCGCCCCGACGCCGAGGACTCCCTCACCCCCAACTGGAAGCACCTGCCGATCGGTTACCACGGCCGCTCCGGCACGGTCGTCGTCTCCGGCACCGACGTGGTGCGCCCGTCGGGCCAGCGCAAGGCGCCCACGGACCCGGCGCCGGTCTTCGGGCCCTCCGTGCGCCTCGACATCGAGGCCGAGGTCGGCTTCGTCGTCGGCACGCCGACCCGGATGGGCGCGCCGGTGCCGCTCGGCGGCTTCCGCGACCACGTGTTCGGGCTCTGCCTGCTCAACGACTGGTCCGCGCGCGACATCCAGGCCTGGGAGTACGTGCCGCTCGGCCCGTTCCTCGGCAAGTCCTTCGCCACCTCCGTCTCGGCGTGGATCACCCCGCTCGACGCCCTGGAGGACGCCCGGACCGCGCCCCCGCCGCGCACCCACCGGCCGCTGCCCTACCTGGACGACTCCGAGGACGAGCCGGGCGGCTACGACCTGCGGATCTCCGTCGCCGTCAACGGACACACCGTCGCCGAGCCGCCGTTCTCCACCATGTACTGGACGGCGGCGCAGCAGCTCGCCCAGATGACGGTCAACGGCGCGTCCCTGCGCACCGGCGACCTGTACGGCTCGGGCACGGTCAGCGGACCGGCCCCCGAGCAGCGCGGCTCGCTCCTCGAACTGACCTGGAACGGCCGCGATCCGCTCGAACTCCCGGACGGCAAGCGCGCGTTCCTCGAGGACGGCGACGTGGTGACGCTGTCGGCGTGGGCCCCGGGCCCGGCCGGGACCCGGGTGTCCCTCGGAGAGGTGACCGGGCGCGTCGTGGCGGGGTGACGGCCGGGCCCCCGCCGGGGCGTCCGGCGGGTGACGGCGTCCGCGCCTCGCGCGGTGGGTCCCGTTCATGTCCTGACGCGCTGGCCCGGCGCCGTCATACTGGCGGCGGACGGGCCGCGCGCCCGTCGCCCCGCACCGCGCGCCTCGCCCCACCGTCCGTTCCTCCGAGCCGGATCCGGAGCCCGTGGCATGACCGTCTGCCTGCTGCTGCTGAGCGCCGTCGCGCTGACGGCGGCCGTGCCGGTGCCGCGCGCCCTGGTGCGGTCCTGGTGGCCCGACCGGGAGCCGGTGGTCGCGCTGTGGGTGTGGCAGTGCCTGGTGGCCACCGTCCTGCTGTGCTGTCTGACGGCGCTGGTGCTGGGCGCGGCGGCCGTCTTCCACACCGTCCGCGACCAGGTCTTCGCGCCCGCGCCGGCGGCCGTGACCGCCGCCTACGACCTTTCGGCGGCGCCCCTCTGGGCCGCCGCCCTCACCGCGCTGCTGGCGTGCGGCGCCGCCTGGACGACGGCGATGCTGGGCCGCGAGCTTGTCGAGGCGCGGCGCAGGCGCGGCCGGGCCCGCGCCCAACTGCGCGCGCGGGCACCTGAGTTGCCCGCCGGTCTCACGGGCCTCGACGGCCAGGACGGTTCGACGCGCGGGCCGCTGCTGGTACTTGAGGACGAGTACCCGGACGCCTGGTGGCTGCCGGGGCATCCGCCGCAGCTGGTGGTGACGACGGGCGCGCTGCGCCGGCTCACCGACCGCCAGTTGGACGCCGTCCTCACCCATGAGCGCAACCACGCGCGGGCCCACCACGACTGGCTGCTGCATCTGTCGACCGCGCTGGCCGCCGGGTTCCCCCGGCTTCCGCTGTTCGCGCACTTCCGCGACCAGACGCACCGGCTGGTGGAACTGGCCGCCGACGACACGGCGTCCCGCCGGTGCGGCCATCTGACCACCGCGCTCGCCCTGATCGAACTGAACATGCACCGCGGGGTGCTGTCCTGCTCCTCCAGCCACCGGCTGCTCGGCGAGCGGGTCGACCGCCTGCTGCAACCGCCGCCGAGACTGGGCCGCAGACACCGCGCCCTGACGACGACGGTGGCGGCGCTCGTGCCGCTGCTGCCCCTGCTGATCGTCTTCGGCCCCGGGCTCTCGGCGCTGGCCTGACCTCGCCCTCCCCGACCCTCTTCCGGACCAGGAACCGCGGGTGGCGTGCACGCACTCAAAAGTGCGTGCACGTCACAGAACTGACGTCTCGTCAGCCCGGCGGAGGCTTCACAACCACCGCCCCGGCAGGGCTACTTGATGCGGACGACCTGCGGGTCGTGGTCGCTCGCCTGGTCGGCGAACTCCGCGTTGATGTGCACGATCTCGTAGCCGGGCTTCTTGATCGCCGGGCTGACGAGGATGTGGTCGAGCGTCTGCGAGTTGCCGTCGTAGACGTAGCTGTAACGCTGGTTCACCGGGAGGGTGTTGACCAGGTCGGTGAGGACGCCGCCCTTGGTGAGCTTGTCCAGCGGCTTGGAGAACTGGTAGTCGTTCAGGTCACCGAGAACGACGACCTTGGCCTTCTTGTCCTTGGAGATCAGGTCGGAGACGAAGCCGTTGACCTCCTTGGCCTGGGCCAGGCGCTGGGTCTCCGAGCCGAGGGTCGGCGGCTGGAAGACGCCGTGTCCCGGCTGGTCGCCGCCCTTGGAGTTGAAGTGGTTGCCGACGATGAAGATCCGCTGGCCACGGAAGTCGAACTCGCCGACGAGCGGCTTGCGGCTGCTCTTCCAGGCGTCGGAGGCCGGGGCGATCCGGCCGGGGGAGGCGGAGAGCGACACGTACTGGTTCTTGTCACCCGAGGTGACGACCTTGACCGCGGTGGTGGCGTCGCCGCCGGGACGGTCGATGAAGCTCACGCGCTTCGGGTTGAAGAGGAAGACGTTGCGGATGTTGCCGCCCGGCTCACCGCCGTCGGCCTTGTCCTGCGGGTCGATCGAGCGGTACTCGTACGCGGGGCCGCCCTTCGCCTTGATGGCGGCGATGAACTTGGCGAGGGTCTGGTCGGCCGCGACCGTACCGTCGTCCTTGCTGCCGTTGTTGTCCTGGATCTCCTCCAGGCTGACCACGTCAGGGGAGGCGAGGTTGGTGACGATGCCGTCGGCGAGGCGGTCGAACTTCGACTGCGCGTTGGTCGGGGCGAGGTTCTCGACGTTGTAGGTGGCGACCGACAGCTCGTCGTCCGCGCCCTTCTTCGCCACCTGCGGCGTGAGGCCACCGGACGTGACCTTGCCGAGGGTGGTCGTCTGGAGCGTGTACCCGCCGTAGTTGGAGTAGTCCAGGACGCCGGTGCTGTCGCCGGTGAGGGTGTCTCCGACGTTGGCGCTGATCGAGTCGCCGGTCAGCGAGATCAGCTTGAGACGGCCCGAGTTCGGGTCGTCGTAGCCGGTGTAGACGGTGCCGCCGCGCGGGGTCGGGTTCTGCTTGGGCTTGGTGGTGATCCAGGTCTCGCCGTACGAGTTGGACGCGCCCACGACCCGGCTCTCGCCGATCTGGAGCAGCATGCCCTCACGCGAGGCGAACCAGTCGAGCGTGAACTTGTCGGGCTTGAGGGCGAGCGGCTCGATGTTGAGCCCCTTCACCTTCGGCGCGTAAGTGTCCGGCAGCGTCTTGGCGTTGACGACCTCGGCCGCCGGCAGCTTGTTGCCGGACGAGAGCACGGCCGTCGTCGGGCCGGACAGCTCGGTGATCGACTGGGCGCCCGAGCTCTGACCGCCCGGGTAGTACTGCACGACCTTGGCCGAGACGACGACCGAGTCGCCGACCCTGACCTGCGGGGTGGTGGAGCCCGTGAAGACGAAGACGGCCTCGCTGGTGGCGGCGTTCTTGTCCGGCTTGGTGTCCTGGATCCAGAAGCCGCGCGAGGTGCCGGTGGAGCGGACGGCGGTGACGACACCGGGGACGTTGGTGACGCTCTTGCCGACGTACGGCGAGATGCGGCCGGCGCCCTGGATGTCGTGGATGCGCACGTCACCGGGGGTGGTGTCGGTGGGCGTCGGGGTCGGGGTCGGCTCCCCGCCGCCGGGGCCCTCGCCGCCCGTGCCCGCGCTGTTGCGGGGGGTGGGCGTGGCGCCGCTCAGGTCGACGGAGTTGTTGTCCGTGTCCCGCAGCGCGGCGTCCCTGGTGACCGAGTGGGTGTTGTCGGCGCCGGTGGCCGGAGTGGTCTCCCGGACGGCGGCGGTGCCGAAGCCGACCAGGTCCTTGATGGCCGTGTCCGCCGCGCAGTCGTCGGCGGTCAGGCAGGTCAGCGCGGTGGTCGAGTGGACCAGCGCGACGGTGCCGCTGCTCGCCGACAGGGCGAGGGTGCCGGTGGCGTCA
The DNA here is from genome assembly GCF_005222485.1 of Streptomyces griseoviridis. Taxonomy (NCBI): domain Bacteria; kingdom Bacillati; phylum Actinomycetota; class Actinomycetes; order Kitasatosporales; family Streptomycetaceae; genus Streptomyces; species Streptomyces griseoviridis. Next base: position 5,222,391 of record NZ_CP029078.1, on the reverse strand, counting down.
GGGGTGGGCAGCGGGGTGTCGCCGCCCGCGCCCTTCGCCTCCTCGACGAGGTAGCTGCCACCGGCGGGGATCGCACCCGCGAGCGGCGTGACCGACCACTTGGTGGTGGCGGTCGGCGAGCCGCTCAGGTACTGGACTGACCAGCCGGAGAGGTCGAAGGCGCCGGTGCCCGAGTTGCCCAGCTCGATGAAGTCGTTGGTGAAGGTGGCACCGGAGTTGCCACCGCCGCCGTAGACCTCGGCGATCACCGCGTCCGCCGACGGGGTCGCCTGCGCGGTGAGGGGGAGCGCGATGAGGGATCCGGCGATACCGATGGGGAGGGTGATGGCGACGATCCGCGCGCGTCTGCCGCGCAGGGCGGGAGGTATGGAAGGGGACACGGTTGCTCTCTCCGTTGCGTGTTGGCCGCTTGTGCCGCAGGTGCTGCTGTCGGGTATCGGGTAGGGCTCCACCGCCCGTTCCGGCACGCTCGGCGCGGAACAGACGGCACAGGAAGGCTCAAAGTCGGCTCAAGATACGCGCGTAGATATGACCGCAACAAGAGGCTGAGCACCTCAAAGACGCTATGTTTCCCGGCTGTTCGCCGGATTTAACCTGGTTGTCGACCACCCGGCAACAAGACACCCGTCCCAACACCCGGTGAACGGGCCGGAATACGGGAGGGGGAGACGGCGGAAGCGGGGAGGGTACGCCCCTCGGGTCCGCGTGCGCGCGACCCGACGAGACGTCCGTGAGCCGGACCTGACGCATGCGCTGGCACGGTCCGGCCCCGGCACGGTCTGGCGCCGGCCACCGGTGGGCCTGTCGGCCGTGGCGTTCGGGGGTGGGGTGAGGGAGCCGTCAGCCGCTCAGGGCGGGGTCCGCCGTGGCGAGCGGGTCGCCCCGCACGGCTCCAGCGGCCGGCGGAAGGGTGTCCGGGGCGTCGCGGAAGCGGCCCGGAGAAATCCCGTACTCCCGGCGGAAGGCAGCGCCGAAGGCGAACTCGGTCGAGTACCCGAGCTCGCGCGCGACGGCCGCCAACGGCGCGTCGCTCTCGCGCAGCAGCCTCGCCGCCCGCGACAGCCGCACCCCGGTCAGGTAGTCCCGGGGCGGCTTGCCGAGCACCCTGGTGAAGTGGCGGGTAAAGGCGGTGCGCGACATGCCCACGGCGGCGCTCAGTTCGGAGACCCGCCAGGACGCGTACGGGGCGCTGTGGATGTGCCGCAACGCGGACGCGATCACCGGGTCGTCGACGTACGGGCCGTCGGCGGTGCCGTTGTCCCGCAGCCACTGGCGCACCACGTGCACCAGCAGCAGGTCCACCAGTGCCGAGCGGGTCGCGTCCGCGCCTGGGCCCGGTGCGGACAGGTCGGCGACCAGCAGCTCGGCCAGCGACGTCGTCCAGGACGGCCCCTTCTCGGGCGACGTGACGACGATGTCCGGCAGCGTGGCCAAGTAGTCGTACGCCCTGCCGCGCCGCAGGTGGTACGCGCCGCAGAGGAACTCGAAGTCGGCGGGCCCCGGGTGCGGGGCCGTCGCGTCCATGGTCGCGGGCGGCAGTTCGCGCAGCGCGCGCGGCGCGTGGCTCAGCCCGTGCCGCGCGCCGGCCGCGACGAGCACGACGTCACCCGGGCGCAGAGCGCGCGGCGGCGCGTCCTCCGTGACGAGCCAGCCCCGGCCCCGCAGCACGACGTGGAAGCCACTGCCGGTGAACTCGTCGTACCGCATGCCCCAGGAGCCTGTCTCGGTGACCCGGCGGGCGTAGGACCGGCCGGTCCTGACGCTGCCGATCGCCTCGCTGAGGAAGTCCACCCGCCGAGGCTAACAGCCCGCCTCCGCACCGATTCGTATGCCCGCGCCCCACCGCAGTATGGGCGGGCGCCTGCCGCGAGGATTGACTTTCCGCATGATGAGCGACTTCCCGGTGAGTGAACACGGCCAGGTCCTGCTGGCCGAAGCGGCGGACAGCGAACGGCACAGCCGCCTGACGGAGGCGAGCGTCACCGCGCTGCGGGACAGCGGGTCCTCGGCCCTGCGCACACCGGTCGAGTACGGCGGGCAGTGGGCCGACGCACCGGCGGTCACCCGCCGTCTGACCGAGCTGGGGCGCGTCTGTCCTTCGGCCGCGTGGATCGCCGGTACCTGCGCCACGTCCAAGACCATGGTGGCCCTGCGCCACGGCACCCTGGCCCGCGAGGAGTTCTTCGCCGACCCCGAGGCGCTCGCCTGCGGCTCAGGACTCCCGACCGGCCGCGGAACCCACGAGGCGGACGGCGTGCGCGTCACCGGCCGGTGGGACAACGTCTCCGGCTGCGAGTCCGCGGAATGGGCGAACGTGTCCCTGATGGTCGACGGCGCCTACCACCTGGCGGTCATCCCCCTCGCGGACCTGGCCATCGAACGGAACTGGCACATGGCGGGCATGCGCGGCACGGGCAGTCAACGCCTCGTCGCCGACGGCCTGCTGGTCCCCGCGCACCGGGTCGCGCGCAGTGACCCGCCCCAGCCGCGGGAGCAGTTGTTCTTCGGACTCTGTCTGCTGGCCCCGCTCGTGGGCGCGGCGCAGGGCGCGCTGGACGCGGTGCGGGACATGTTCCGGTCCGACCGCAGACCCTTCATGACGAGCTACCCGCGCATGGGCGACTCACCCGGCGCCCGTCACTGGCTGGCCGACGCCTCCTCACTGGTCGACCGGGCCGGCAGGACCGCGCTCACCATCGCCCGGGACAGCGCGCGCGACGACCTCAGCGCCCTCGACCTCGCCCATCTGCGGGCGAGTACGGCCGGCGCCGCCAAGGACTGCCGCGACGCCGTGGACCTCATGCTCGACCTGCACGGCGCCGGCGGTCTCCGCGAGACCAACTCCCTCCAGCGCTACTGGCGCGACCTCGCGGTGGGCAGCCGCCATCCCGTGTTCAGCGGCTACCTCGCCGCCGAAAGCCTCGGCACCGCACTGATCCCCTGACGGACGGACCCCACCGCCCGGCGGCCGCTCAGGTCCGCGCCGACTCCTGCGGGAGCCGCTCTCGGGATCACCTTTTGAGAGCCGACCGCAGGGGTACACGGCTGCACATGGCACCGATGAGCGATCACCTCACACCCCTGCGGGCCGTACGCCAACTGCGCCGCGTCCGCGCCTTCTACGCGGTCGGCATCGCCGTGTGGGCCGCCTCGACGGCCTGGAGCGCGTGGCAGGCCCCCGGCAGTCGGCAGATGTGGGTCTCCGCCCTGCTCCTGGTCGTCTTCACCGGCCTGCTGCTGACCGCCGCGCTGTGGACCAGGAGCCTGGAGCGCGCCCGCCCCGCCAAGCCCACCCACCATGCCGCCCCCCGCCCGAGGGGCGCCCGCCCCGGCGCGGTCCTGCGCACTCACTGACGGGGCGGGCGCCCCTCGGGGCGGGACGGAGCGCGGCGGGCCGGCGCGGGGCGGGCCGGGCCGGAGCGGGCCGGGCCGGAGCGCGGCGGGTTGGCGCGGGCCAGCGCGGGGCGGGCCAGCGCGGGGCGGGCTGGCGCGGAGCGGGAGCGGAGCCGGACCGGAGCGGAGCCGGACCGGAGCGCGGCGGGCCGGCACGGAACCGGACCGGAGCGGAGCGGGCCGGAGCGGGCCCCGGAGGGCATCCCTTGGCTTGCACATGCCCGCTTTCAGCATCCCTCGTCCAGGGCCCCCGAACCCCGGGCTCCGGGCTCCAACTCCCCCGACCCCCGACCCCGGGCTCCAACTCCCCCGAACCCCGACCCCCGACCCCGGACTCCGGACGCCGCCTCTCCCGCCCCCGGGCTCCGCCTCCCCTACCCCCAGTCCTCCGTCTGCGGCTCCTCCCCCAGGTCGGCCCAGAAGTCGTCCGGGTCGGGGCCGGTCGCGGCTGCCGTCTCCCTCGACGCCGTTTCCTTCGGTGCCGTTTCCCTCGGTGCCCTTTCCTTCGCTGTCCTCGGCCTCTTCGGCCTCGCCGGCGTGCCCGTTCCCGCGGCCGGGTCCGCGAGCGAACCGGAGTCGGGCTGCTGCTGCGGCTGCGCCGCCCCCGCTTCCGGTGCCTCCAGGCCGGCCAGTACGCCGACCACGCCCTCCCCGTATGTCGCCAGCTTCTTCTCGCCGATGCCGCTGATGCCGCCCAGCTCCGCCACCGACGTCGGCCAGACCGTGGCGATCTCGCGCAGCGTCGCGTCGTGGAAGATGACGTAGGCCGGGACGCCCTGTTCGCGGGCCTGTTCGGCGCGCCAGGCGCGCAGCGCCTCGAAGGCGGGCTGGAGCGCCTCGGGCAGCTCCGCCGCGGCCGTCCTCGCCTTGCGTTCGCCCCGGGAGGACGAGCCCGACTTGGCGGTCACCGGCTTCTTCGGTTCCTTGCGCAGCGGTACGTCCCGCTCGCGCCGCAGCACCGAGCCGCTCGCCTCGGTCAGCACCAGCGTGCCGTAGTCGCCCTCGACCGCGAGCAGCCCCTGGGCCAGCAACTGCCGGACCACACCGCGCCATTCGCCCTCGGAGAGGTCCTCGCCGATGCCGAACACGGAGAGCTGGTCGTGGTCGAACTGGATGACCTTCGCGGTGCGCCGCCCCATCAGGATGTCGACGATCTGGACCGCGCCGAACTTCTGCCCCCGCTCCCGCTGCAACCGCACCACCGTCGACAGCGCCTTCTGCGCGGCGACCGTGCCGTCCCAGGTCTCGGGCGGGGTGAGGCAGGTGTCGCAGTTGCCGCAGCCCGCCCGGTCGGGGTCCTGGCCGAAGTAGGCGAGGAGCTGGCCGCGCCGGCACCTGGCCGTCTCGCAGAGCGCGAGCATCGACTCCAGGTGGGAGGCGGCACGGCGCCTGAACGCCTCGTCGCCCTCGCTCGACTGGATCATCTTGCGCTGCTGTATGACGTCGTTGAGGCCGTACGCCATCCAGGCCGTGGACGGCTGTCCGTCGCGCCCGGCGCGGCCCGTCTCCTGGTAGTAGCCCTCGACGGACTTGGGCAGGTCCAGGTGGGCGACGAAGCGGACGTCCGGCTTGTCGATGCCCATGCCGAAGGCGATCGTCGCCACCACGACCAGGCCCTCCTCGCGCAGGAACCTGGACTGGTTCGCCGCGCGCACCCGGGCGTCGAGCCCGGCGTGGTAGGGCACCGCCTCGATGCCGTTGCGGGAGAGGAACTCGGCGGTCTTCTCGACCGAGTTGCGGGAGAGGCAGTAGACGATGCCGGCGTCGCCCGCGTGCTCCTCCTTGAGGAAGGCGAGGAGCTGCTTCTTGGGGTCGGCCTTCGGCACGATCCGGTACTGGATGTTGGGCCGGTCGAAGCTGGCGACGAAGTGCCTGGCCTTCGGCATGCCGAGCCGCTGGGTGATCTCCTCGTGGGTGGCGCGGGTGGCCGTCGCGGTGAGGGCGATCCGGGGGACGTCGGGCCAGCGCTCGCCGAGCAGGGAGAGGGACAGGTAGTCCGGGCGGAAGTCGTGGCCCCACTGGGAGACGCAGTGCGCCTCGTCGATGGCGAAGACGGAGATCTTGCCCCGGGACAGCAGATCGAGCGTGGAGTCGAGGCGCAGCCGCTCCGGTGCCAGGTACAGCAGGTCGAGCTCCCCGGCGAGGAACTCGGCCTCGACGGTCCTGCGCTCGTCGAAGTCCTGCGTGGAGTTGACGAACCCGGCGCGCACACCGAGCGCCCGCAGCGCGTCCACCTGGTCCTGCATGAGCGCGATGAGCGGTGAGACCACGATGCCGGTACCTGGCCTGACCAGCGCCGGGATCTGGTAGCACAGCGACTTTCCGCCGCCGGTCGGCATGAGGACGACCGTGTCACCGCCGGCCACGACATGCTCGATGATCTCTTCCTGCTCACCGCGGAAGGACTCGTACCCGAAGACCCGGTGCAGTGTGGAGAGCGCTTCGCTCTCCGTCACCCCTGGCATCTCGCTGATTCCGCCCGTCACACCCATCGCGCTCGTCGCACCCCTCGTTCTCGCCCCGTACGTCGTCCCTCGACCACTGCCTCCACGATAGGGGCCCGCACCGACAGTGCCCCGAGTTATCCACAGGCCGGACCCGAACGGTGTGCGAGGGCCCCGGCTCCCACGAGGGGAACCGGGGCCCGGGTGACGCGGCTGCCCGCCGGTGGATCAGCGGACGAAGATTCCCGCCTGGTTCGCCAGGTTCAGGAAGTACTGCGGCGCGACGCCGAGGACCAGCGTCACCGCGACGCCGACCCCGATCGCCGTGGACGTCAGCACCGACGGCACGGCGACCGTCGGGCCGTCCGGGCGCGGCTCGCTGAAGAACATCAGGACGATCACCCGGATGTAGAAGAACGCGGCGATCGCGGACGAGATCACACCGACCACGACCAGCGGGGCCGCCCCGCCCTCGGCCGCCGCCTTGAACACGGCGAACTTCCCCGCGAATCCGGAGGTCAGCGGGATGCCGGCGAAGGCCAGCAGGAACACCGCGAACACCGCCGCCACCAGCGGCGACCTGCGGCCGAGCCCCGCCCACTTGGACAGGTGGGTGGCCTCGCCGCCCGCGTCGCGCACCAGGGTGACCACGGCGAACGCGCCGATCGTCACGAAGGAGTACGCGGCCAGGTAGAAGAGGACCGACGACACGCCGTCCGGGGTGGTCGCGATGACGCCCGCGAGGATGAAGCCGGCGTGCGCGATCGAGGAGTACGCGAGGAGCCGCTTGATGTCGGTCTGGGTGATCGCGACGATCGCGCCGCCCAGCATGGTGATGATGGCGACGGCCCACATCACCGGCCGCCAGTCCCAGCGCAGCCCCGGCAGCACGACGTACAGCAGCCGCAGCAGCGCGCCGAACGCGGCCACCTTCGTCGCCGCCGCCATGAAGCCCGTCACCGGGGTCGGGGCGCCCTGGTAGACGTCGGGCGTCCACATGTGGAACGGCACCGCGCCCACCTTGAACAGCAGCCCCATGACGATCATCGCGGAGCCGATCAGGAGCAGCGCGTCGTTGCCCATGGTGTCGGCGAGCGCGGGGTTGACGGTGGTGACCGTGCCGTCGACGACCTGCGCGATCGTCGCGTAGGAGACCGATCCGGCGTACCCGTACAGGAGGGCGATGCCGAACAGGGTGAACGCCGAGGCGAACGCGCCGAGCAGGAAGTACTTGACCGCGGCCTCCTGCGACAGGAGCCGCTTGCGGCGGGCCAGGGCGCAGAGCAGGTACAGCGGCAGGGAGAAGACCTCCAGGGCGATGAAGAGGGTCAGCAGGTCGTTCGCCGCGGGGAAGACCAGCATGCCGGCGACCGCGAACAGCAGCAGCGGGAACACCTCGGTGGTGGTGAACCCGGCCTTGACGGCGGCCTTCTCGCTGTCGCTGCCCGGTACGGACGCGGCCTGCGCGACGAACGAGTCGGTCCTGTTGCCGTGCGGGTCGGGGTCGAGGCGCCGTTCGGCGAAGGTGAACAGGGCGACGAGGGAGGCCAGCAGGATGGTGCCCTGGAGGAACAGGGCGGGTCCGTCGACCGCGATGGCGCCCATGGCGGCGATGTGCGCCTTGGTGGTGCCGTAGCCGCCGGCCGCGAGGGCGACGACGGCGGCGAACGCGGCGCACAGCGCGACCGCGGAGAGGAACACCTGGACGTGGTACCGGAACCTGCGCGGGGCGAACGCCTCGACCAGGATGCCGAGCAGGGCGGCGCCCAGGATGATCAGGACGGGCGAGAGCTGCCCGTATTCGATCTTCGGCGCCTCGATCTTGGAGATCGGGTCGGCCGCGGTTGTCCACAGGCTGTGGACGGCTACTGCGCTCACTTGGCCGCCTCCACCTCGGGCTTGGGGTCCTTCTTGTGTACGTCGGACAGGGTCGACCGCACCGCCGGGTTGACGATGTCCGTCACCGGCTTCGGGTAGACGCCGAGGAAGATCAGCAGCACCACGAGCGGGGCGACGACCGCCAGCTCCCGGGGCCGCAGATCGGGCATCGCGCGGACCTCGGGTTTCACCGGGCCGGTCATCGTCCGCTGGTAGAGGACGAGGGTGTAGAGCGCGGCGAGCACGATGCCGAAGGTGGCGACGATGCCGATCACCGGGTACCGCTCGAAGGTGCCGACCAGGACCAGGAACTCGCTCACGAACGGCGCGAGTCCCGGCAGCGACAGCGTCGCGAGGCCGCCGATCAGGAAGGTGCCCGCCAGCAGCGGGGCGACCTTCTGCACTCCGCCGTAGTCCGCGATGAGCCGCGAGCCGCGCCGGGAGATCAGGAAGCCCGCGACCAGCATCAGCGCGGCCGTCGAGATGCCGTGGTTGACCATGTAGAGCGTCGCGCCGGACTGGCCCTGGCTGGTCATCGCGAAGATGCCCATGATGATGAAGCCGAAGTGCGAGATCGACGCGTACGCCACCAGCCGCTTGATGTCCCGCTGGCCGACCGCGAGCAGCGCCCCGTAGATGATGCTGATCAGCGCCAGGACGAGGATGACGGGCGTCGCCCACTTCGACGCCTCCGGGAACAGCTGGAGGCAGAAGCGGAGCATCGCGAAGGTGCCGACCTTGTCGACGACCGCCGTGATGAGGACGGCGACCGGGGTGGTGGCCTCCCCCATCGCGTTGGGCAGCCAGGTGTGCAGCGGCCACAGCGGCGCCTTCACCGCGAAGGCGAAGAAGAAGCCGAGGAACAGCCAGCGTTCGGTGCTGGTCGCCATGTGCAGCGAGCCGTCGGCGCGGGCCTGGGCGATCTCCTGGAGGGAGAAGTTCCCGGCGACCACGTAGAGGCCGATCACCGCGGCCAGCATGATCAGGCCGCCGACCAGGTTGTAGAGCAGGAACTTGACGGCCGCGTAGGAGCGTTGGGTCGACGCGGCCTGTTCGCCGTGTTCGTGGGCGCGGTCGCCGAAGCCGCCGATGAGGAAGTACATCGGGATCAGCATGGCTTCGAAGAAGATGTAGAAGAGGAAGACGTCGGTGGCCTCGAAGGAGATGATCACCATCGCCTCGACGGCCAGGATCAGGGCGAAGAAGCCCTGCGTCGGCCGCCACCGCTTGCTGCCGGTCTCCAGCGGGTCGGCGTCGTGCCAGCCCGCCAGGACGATGAACGGGATCAGGAGGGCGGTCAGCGCGATCAGGGCCACCGCGATGCCGTCGACGCCCAGCTCGTACCTGACCCCGAACTCCTTGATCCAGGAGTGGGACTCGGTGAGCTGGTAGCGGTCGCCGCCCGGTTCGAAGCGGACCAGGACGACGATCGCCAGCGCGAGTGTGCCCAGCGACACGAGCAGGGCCAGCCACTTGGCGGCGGTGCGTCGCGCGGCCGGCACGGCGGCGGTGGCGACCGCGCCGAGAGCGGGGAGCACCGCCGTCGCTGTCAGCAGGGGAAAGGACATCGGTATCAGACCGCCCTCATCAGCAGGGTCGCGGCGACGAGGAGAGCCGCACCGCCGAACATGGAGACCGCGTAGGAGCGCGCGAAGCCGTTCTGGAGCCTGCGCAGCCGCCCGGACAGGCCGCCGACCGAGGCCGCCGTGCCGTTGACGAGGCCGTCGACCAGGGTGTGGTCGACGTAGACCAGGGAGCGCGTGAGGTGCTCGCCGCCGCGGACCAGGACGACGTGGTTGAAGTCGTCCTGGAGCAGGTCGCGGCGGGCGGCCCGGGTGAGCAGCGAGCCGCGCGGGGCCACGGCCGGGACCGGACGGCGGCCGTACTGGGCCCAGGCGACGGCGACGCCGATCACCAGGACCACCATGGTGGCCAGGGTGACGGTGAGGGCGCTCACCGGCGAGTGCCCGTGCGCGTGTCCGGTGACCGGCTCGAGCCAGGTGAGGAAGCGGTCCCCGACGCTGAAGACCGCTCCCGCGAAGACCGACCCGAAGGCGAGCACGATCATCGGGATCGTCATCGACTTCGGCGACTCGTGCGGGTGCGGCTCGTGGCCGTGCTCGTCGGGCTGCCAGCGCTTCTCGCCGAAGAACGTCATCAGCATCACGCGCGTCATGTAGTACGCGGTGATCGCGGCGCCCAGCAGGGCGCAGCCGCCGAGGATCCAGCCCTCGGTGCCGCCCTTCGCGAAGGCCGCCTCGATGATCTTGTCCTTGGAGAAGAAGCCGGACAGCCCGGGGAAGCCGATGATGGCGAGGTAGCCGAGGCCGAAGGTGACGAAGGTGACCGGCATGTACTTCCTGAGCCCGCCGTACCTGCGCATGTCGACCTCGTCGTTCATGCCGTGCATGACCGAGCCTGCGCCGAGGAACAGCCCGGCCTTGAAGAAGCCGTGCGTCACCAGGTGCATGATCGCGTAGACGTAGCCGATCGGGCCGAGGCCCGCGGCCAGCACCATGTAGCCGATCTGCGACATCGTCGAGCCGGCCAGCGCCTTCTTGATGTCGTCCTTCGCGCAACCGACGATCGCACCGAACAGCAGCGTGACGGCGCCGACGACGGTGACGACGAGCTGCGCGTCAGGGGCGCCGTTGAAGATCGCCGCCGAGCGGACGATGAGGTAGACGCCCGCGGTGACCATCGTGGCGGCGTGGATGAGGGCCGAGACCGGGGTCGGGCCCTCCATCGCGTCCCCGAGCCAGGACTGCAGCGGCACCTGGGCGGACTTGCCGCAGGCCGCGAGGAGCAGCATCAGCGCGATGGCGGTGAGCTTGCCCTCGCTCGCGTCCCCCGCGTGCGCGAGGACGGGGCCGAAGGCGAACGTCCCGAACGTCGTGAACATCAGCATGATGGCGATCGACAGGCCCATGTCGCCGACGCGGTTGACCAGGAAGGCCTTCTTCGCGGCGGTGGCGGCGCTCGGCTTGTGCTGCCAGAAGCCGATCAGCAGGTAGGAGGCGAGGCCGACGCCCTCCCAGCCGACGTACAGCAGAAGGTAGTTGTCGGCGAGGACGAGGATCAGCATCGCCGCGAGGAACAGGTTCAGATAGCCGAAGAAGCGGCGGCGGCGCTCGTCGTGCTCCATGTACCCGATCGAGTACACGTGGATGAGCGAGCCGACGCCGGTGATCAGCAGCACGAACGTCATCGAGAGCTGGTCGAGGCGGAAGGCGACGTCCGCCTGGAACCCCTCGACCGGTACCCAGGTGAACAGGTGCTGCAACAGGGTGCGGTCGTCGGTGCCCCGGCCGAGCAGATCGGCGAAGAGGACGACGCCGATCACGAAGGAGGCGGCCGCGAGCAGCGTGCCGATCCAGTGGCCGACGGCGTCGAGGCGGCGGCCGCCGCACAGCAGGACGACAGCTCCGAGCAGGGGCGCCGCCACCAGCAGCGCAATCAGGTTCTCCACGATTCAGCGACCCCTCAGAGCTTCATCAGGCTGGCGTCGTCGACCGAGGCCGAGTGGCGGGAACGGAACAGCGACACGATGATCGCGAGCCCGACGACGACCTCCGCGGCGGCGACGACCATCGTGAAGAACGCGATGATCTGGCCGTCGAGGTTGCCGTGCATCCGGGAGAAGGTGACGAACGCGAGGTTGCAGGCGTTCAGCATCAGCTCGACGCACATGAACACGACGATCGCGTTGCGTCTGATCAGCACGCCGGTGGCGCCGATCGTGAACAACAGGGCGGCCAGATAGAGGTAGTTGACCGGGTTCACTTCGATGCCTCCTCGGTCCGCCTGCTGAGGTCGGTCGGCTCGGTCGGGGTGCGTTCGAGGCGCTCCTCGGACCGCTGCTCCAGGGCCCGCAGATCGCTCAGCGCCTCCGTGGAGACGTCCCGGATCTGGCCGCGCTCGCGCAGCGTCCTGCTGACGGTCAGCTCGGACGGGGTGCCGTCGGGCAGCAGGCCCGCGATGTCGACGGCGTTGTGCCGGGCGTAGACGCCGGGGGCGGGCAGCGGCGGCAGTTGCCTGCCGTCCCTGACGCGCTCGGCGGCCAGCTCGCGCTGGGTCTTGGCGCGCTCGGTGCGCTCCCGGTGGGTGAGGACCATGGCGCCGACGGCGGCCGTGATCAGCAGGGCGCCGGTGATCTCGAAGGCGAACACGTACCGCGTGAAGATGAGGGCGGCGAGGCCCTCCACGTTGCCGCCCGCGTTCGCCTGGGTGAGACCGCCGAACTCGGTGAGGGAGGCGTTGCCGATCCCGCCGAGCAGCAGGACGCCGAAGCCGACACCGCACAGCAGCGCCAGCCAGCGCTGGCCCTTGATGGTCTCCTTCAGGGAGTCGGCGGCCGTGACACCGACGAGCATCACCACGAAGAGGAACAGCATCATGATCGCGCCGGTGTAGACGACGATCTGCACGATGCCCAGGAAGTAGGCGCCGTTGGCCAGGTAGAAGATCGCCAGGACGATCATCGTCCCGGCGAGGCAGAGCGCGCTGTGCACCGCCCTGCGCATGAAGACGGTGCACAGGGCGCCGATCACCGCGACCGTGCCGAGGATCCAGAACTGGAAGGCCTCGCCGGTGGAGGTGGTGTAGGCGGCGAGCTGGGTGCTCACGCGTCCACCTCCTGGTCGTCGGGCTTCTCGCCCTTGGAGACGGCCACCTGGCGCTCGGTACCGGGCGCGGCCTCGGTGACCAGGCCCCGGTAGTAGTCCTGCTCGTCGGTGCCCGGGTAGATGGCGTGCGGGGTGTCGACCATGGTGTCCTCGAGGCCCGCGAGCAGCTGCTCCTTGGTGTAGATCAGGTTGGCGCGGCTGCTGTCGGCCAGCTCGAACTCGTTCGTCATCGTGAGCGCGCGGGTCGGGCACGCCTCGATGCACAGGCCGCACAGGATGCAGCGGGCGTAGTTGATCTGGTAGACGCGGCCGTACCGCTCGCCCGGGGAGTAGCGCTCCTCGTCCGTGTTGTCGGCGCCCTCCACGTAGATGGCGTCGGCGGGGCAGGCCCAGGCGCACAGCTCGCAGCCGACGCACTTCTCCAGGCCGTCGGGGTGGCGGTTGAGCTGGTGCCGCCCGTGGAACCGCGGGGCGGTGGTCTTCTGCTGCTCCGGGTACTGCTCGGTCAGCCGCTTCTTGAACATGGCCTTGAAGGTCACGCCGAAGCCGGCGACGGGGTTCATGAAACCGGGTTCGGTCTCCTTGGGCTCCTCAGCCATCGGACGCCTCCTTTCCTTCAGCGCTTCCGTCACTGGCAGTATCCGGTCCACCACTGACAATCAACTCCCGCTCCCGGCGCGGGCCGCGCCTGGGCACCGGCGGCAGCGACTGTCCGGGCAGCGGCGGCACGGGGAACCCGCCGGCCATCGGGTCGAACCCGGCGGGCGTCTCGTCGGCCGCCTCCGCGGTCTGCGCCTTCTCGCGGAACATGTCGGCGACGAAGGAGAGCAGCAGCAGGGCCAGCACACCGCCGGCGATGTAGAGGGCGATGTCGGCGAAGTCGTAGTTCTCGTTGCGCAGCGCCCGCACGGTGGCGACCAGCATCAGCCAGACCACCGAGACCGGGATGAGGACCTTCCAGCCGAGCTTCATCAGCTGGTCGTAGCGGACCCGCGGGAGGGTGCCGCGCAGCCAGATGAAGAAGAACAGCAGCAGCTGGACCTTGACGACGAACCAGAGCAGCGGCCACCAGCCGTGGTTGGCGCCCTCCCAGAAGCCGCTGATGGGCCAGGGCGCGCGCCAGCCGCCGAGGAAGAGGGTGGTCGCCACGGCCGAGACCGTCACCATGTTCACGTACTCGGCGAGCATGAACATCGCGAACTTGATGGACGAGTACTCGGTGTTGAAGCCGCCGACGAGGTCGCCCTCGGACTCCGGCATGTCGAAGGGGGCGCGGTTGGTCTCGCCGACCATGGTGACGATGTAGAGGATGAACGAGACCGGCAGCAGGAAGATGTACCAGCGGTCGTGCTGCTGTTCGACGATCGTCGACGTCGACATCGAGCCGGAGTAGAGGAACACCGAGGCGAACGCGGCGCCCATGGCGATCTCGTAGGAGATCATCTGGGCGCAGGAGCGCAGCCCGCCGAGGAGCGGGTACGTCGATCCGGAGCTCCAGCCCGCCAGCACGATGCCGTAGATGCCGACCGAGGCGACCGCGAGGATGAACAGCATCGCGATGGGCAGGTCGGTCAGCTGCATGGGGGTGCGGTGGCCGAAGATCGAGATCTCGTTGCCCGCGGGCCCGAAGGGGATCACCGCGATCGCCATGAAGGCGGGGATCGCCGCGACGACGGGCGCGAGGACGTAGACCACCTTGTCGGCGCGCTTGACGACGAGGTCTTCCTTCAGCATCAGCTTGATGCCGTCGGCGAGCGACTGGAGCATGCCCCAGGGGCCGTGCCGGTTGGGTCCGATGCGTAGCTGCATCCAGGCGACGACCTTGCGCTCCCAGACGATGGAGAACAGCACGGTCACCATCAGGAACGCGAAGCAGAAGACGGCCTTGACGACGACCAGCCACCAGGGGTCGCGGCCGAACATCGAGAGGTCTTCAGCGGCGAGGTACGGGGTCATGCCTCCACCTCCTCGGGGGCCTCGCCGACGAGCGTCGCCGGGCCGATGCGGACGAGGGCGCCGGGCAGCGCTCCCGTGTCGGAGGCGACACCGGCGCCCACGGAGTTCAGCGGGAGCCAGACCACCCGGTCGGGCATCTCGGTGATCTGGAGCGGGAGCGCGACGGAGCCCGCGGGCCCGGTCACGGCGAGCAGGTCGCCGTCCTTGACGCCGGACTCGGCGGCGGTGGCGGCCGACACGCGCGCGTGCGCGGGGTGCCGGGTGCCCGCCAGGGCCTCGTCGCCCCGCTGGAGGAGACCGCGGTCGAGCAGCAGCCGGTGTCCGGCGAGGACGGCCTCGCCCGCGGCGGGCCTCGGCAGCGGGACGGCCGTCTCGCGCGGTGCGGCGGAGCGGGTGCCGTCCCAGCCGCCGAGCCGGTCGAGTTCGGCGCGCACGGTCCGCAGGTCGGGCAGTCCGAGGTGGACGTCCATGGCGTCGGCCAGCATCTGCAGCACGCGCGCGTCGGTCGGCGCGAGGGCGTGGGTCAGCTGGTCGGGCTTGAGGGCGGCCTCGAAGGAGCGGATCCGGCCCTCCCAGTTGAGGAAGGTGCCGGCCCTCTCGGCGACCGCGGCCACCGGCAGGACGACGGAGGCGCGCTCGGTGACCTCGCTCGGCCGCAGTTCGAGCGAGACGACGAAGCCGGCCTCCCGGAGCGCCTCACGCGCGCGTGCCGGGTCGGGCAGGTCGTCGACCTCCACTCCGCCGACCAGCAGGGCCTGGAGTTCGCCGCGGGCGGCGGCCTCGACGATCTGTCCGGTGTCGCGCCCGTAGCGGTGCGGGAGTTCGGCGACGCCCCAGACCGCGGCGACCTCCTCCCGCGCGCGCGGGTCGGTGGCCGGGCGTCCGCCGGGCAGCAGCGACGGCAGCGCGCCCGCCTCGACGGCGCCGCGCTCACCGGCCCGCCGCGGGACCCACACCAGCGCGGCCCCGGTCGCGGCGGCGGCCCCCACGACGGCGGTCAGCGCGCCGGCCACACCGGCGAGCCGCTCGCCGACGACGATCACGGCGCCGTCGGCGCGCAGTGCCTCGGCGGCCCGCGCACCGGCGTCCTCCAGGCCGACGCCGCTGGTCAGCGCGTCGAGCCACTCGGTCTCCGTGCCGGGGGCGGCCGGCAGCAGGGTGCCGCCCGCCTTCTCCAGGCCGCGGGTGGCGTGGGTGGCGAGGGCGAACACCTGCTGCCCGTGCTTGCGCCAGGCCTTGCGCAGCCGCAGGAAGACGCCGGGCGCCTCCTCCTCGGCCTCGAACCCGATCAGCAGGACGGCGGGCGCCTTCTCCAGCGAGGTGTACGTGACACCGGTCCCGTCGAGGTCCCGGCCGCGTCCGGCGACCTGGGCGGCCAGGAAGTCGGCCTCCTCGCCGGCGTGCACGCGCGCGCGGAAGTCGATGTCGTTGGTGTCGAGCGCCACGCGCGCGAACTTGCTGTAGGTGTAGGCGTCCTCGATGGTGAGCCGGCCGCCGGTCAGCACGCCGGTCCTGCCGCGCGAGGCCAGCAGCCCCTGGGCGGCGATCTCCAGCGCCTCGGGCCAGGAGGCCGGCACCAGGTCGCCCTCGGGGTTGCGGACCAGGGGCGTCCTGAGCCGGTCGCGCTGCTGCGCGTACCGGAACCCGAAGCGTCCCTTGTCGCAGATCCACTCCTCGTTGACCTCGGCGTCGGCCGCCGCGAGGCGCCGCATCACCTTGCCGCGCCGGTGGTCGGTGCGGGTGGCGCAGCCGCCCGCGCAGTGCTCGCACACCGACGGCGAGGAGACCAGGTCGAAGGGGCGGGAGCGGAACCGGTAGGCCGCGGAGGTGAGCGCGCCGACCGGGCAGATCTGGATGGTGTTGCCGGAGAAGTACGACTGGAAGGGGTCGCCCTCGCCGGTGCCGACCTGCTGGAGCGCGCCGCGTTCGAGGAGTTCGATCATCGGGTCGCCCGCGACCTGGTTGGAGAACCGGGTGCAGCGGGCGCACAGCACGCACCGCTCGCGGTCGAGGAGCACCTGGGTGGAGATCGGCACGGGCTTCTCGAACGTCCGCTTCCTGCCTTCGAAGCGTGACTCCGCGTTGCCGTGCGACATGGCCTGGTTCTGCAGCGGGCACTCGCCGCCCTTGTCGCAGACCGGGCAGTCCAGCGGGTGGTTGATGAGCAGCAGCTCCATCACACCGTGCTGGGCCTTCTCGGCGACCGGCGAGGTGAGCTGGGTCTTCACCACCATGCCGTCGGTGCAGGTGATGGTGCAGGACGCCATCGGCTTGCGCTGGCCCTCGACCTCGACGATGCACTGGCGGCAGGCGCCCGCCGGGTCGAGGAGCGGGTGGTCGCAGAAGCGCGGGATCTCGATGCCGAGCTGTTCGGCGGCCCTGATGACCAGGGTGCCCTTGGGCACGCTGATCTCGGCGCCGTCGATGGTCAGCGACACGAGGTCCTCGGGCGGGAGTGCCGCCTCTCCCCCTCCGGAGGGAGCGCTGGTGGTCACGGTCATGCGTTCACCTCCGTACGGTCGGCCCAGGCCGTCGAGCGGGCCGGGTCGAAGGGGCAGCCGCGGCCCGTGATGTGCTGTTCGTACTCCTCGCGGAAGTACTTCAGCGAGGAGAAGATCGGCGAGGCGGCGCCGTCGCCGAGGGCGCAGAAGGACTTGCCGTTGATGCTGTCCGCGATGTCGTTGAGCTTGTCGAGGTCGGACATGGAGCCCTTGCCGGCCTCGATGTCGCGCAGCAACTGCACGAGCCAGTAGGTGCCTTCGCGGCAGGGGGTGCACTTGCCGCAGGACTCGTGGGCGTAGAACTCGGTCCAGCGGGTGACGGCCCGCACGACGCAGGTCGTCTCGTCGAAGCACTGGAGCGCCTTGGTGCCGAGCATGGAACCGGCGGCGCCCACGCCCTCGTAGTCGAGCGGGACGTCGAGGTGCTCCTCGGTGAACATCGGGGTCGAGGAGCCGCCGGGCGTCCAGAACTTGAGGCGGTGACCCGGGCGGATCCCGCCGCTCATGTCGAGGAGCTGGCGCAGCGTGATGCCGAGGGGGGCCTCGTACTGGCCGGGGTTGGTGACGTGGCCGCTGAGCGAGTAGAGCGTGAAGCCGGGCGACTTCTCGCTGCCCATCGAGCGGAACCACTCCTTGCCCCGGTTCAGGATCGCGGGAACCGAGGCGATCGATTCGACGTTGTTCACGACAGTGGGGCACGCGTAGAGGCCCGCGACCGCGGGGAAGGGGGGTCGGAGCCGCGGTTGGCCGCGGCGGCCTTCGAGCGAGTCGAGCAGCGCGGTCTCCTCACCGCAGATGTACGCGCCGGCGCCCGCGTGCACGGTGAGTTCGAGGTCGAGGCCGCTGCCGAGGGCGTTCTCGCCGAGGTAGCCGGCCGCGTACGCCTCGGCCACGGCCGCGTGCAACCGCCGCAGCACGGGGACGACTTCACCCCGTACGTAGATGAAGGCGTGCGACGATCTGATCGCGTAGCACGCGATGACGATGCCCTCGATGAGGCTGTGCGGGTTCGCGAAGAGGAGCGGGATGTCCTTGCAGGTCCCGGGCTCCGATTCGTCGGCGTTGACAACGAGATAGTGCGGTTTTCCGTCGCCCTGCGGGATGAACTGCCACTTCATGCCGGTCGGGAACCCCGCGCCGCCGCGGCCGCGGAGCCCGGAGTCCTTGACGTAGGCGATGAGGTCGTCGGGGGACATCGCGAGGGCCTTGCGCAGCCCCTCGTATCCGTCGTGGCGCCGGTACACGTCGAGCGACCAGGACCTGTCCTCGTCCCAGAACTCCGACAGCACCGGTGACAGCAGCTTCTCGGGGCTGGTGTCTTTCCGTTCGGGTGCCAAGGTCATCACTCCCCCTCCTCGGCGGCGGGCCCCGCCGGGTGGGCGGGGTCGGAGGCCGACGTGTCCTGCGGTGCGTCGTGCGAGCTGAGGTGCTCGCCGGGCGACGGCGGGTGCGCCGCCGTGTCCTGCGGCGCTTGCCGCGACTCCCCCCGGGCGGTGTCCCCCTGCTGGTCCTGGGGTTCGCCGTCGCGCGGCTGGACGACGCGCGGCGGCGCCGTCTCGCCCTTGGCCAGTCGCAGGCCCACCAGGGAGGCGTGGCCGGCGCTGCCGCTCTCCTCGACGGCTCCAGGACGTTCGTCGGGGAAGCCGGCCAGGATGCGCGCGGTGTCCTTGAAGGTGCACAGCCGGGCCCCGCGGGTGGGGCTGACGTCGCGTCCTGCCCGCAGGTCGTCGACGAGGCGCTTGGCGCTGGCCGGGGACTGGTTGTCGAAGAACTCCCAGTTGACCATCACCACGGGCGCGAAGTCGCAGGCCGCGTTGCACTCGATGTGCTCCAGGGTGACCTTGCCGTCGGCGGTGGTCTCGCCGTTGCCGACGCCGAGGTGCTCCTGGAGCTCCTCGAAGATCGCGTCGCCGCCCATCACCGCGCAGAGCGTGTTGGTGCAGACGCCGACCTGGTAGTCGCCGGAGGGACGGCGCCGGTACATGCTGTAGAAGGTGGCGACGGCGGTCACCTCGGCGGTGGTCAGGCCGAGCACCTCCGCGCAGAACCGCGTCCCGGTGCGGGTGACGTGGCCCTCCTCCGCCTGCACGAGGTGCAGCAGCGGCAGCAGCGCGGACCGGGAGTCCGGGTAGCGGGCGATCACCTCGCGGGCGTCGGCCTCAAGGCGGGTCCGGACGTCGTCCGGGTAGGCGGGCGCAGGCAGTTCGGGCATGCCCAGGCTGACGCCCCGCTCCGAAGAACTGGTGGTCACCGGTCGACGCCTCCCATCACGGGGTCGATGGACGCGACAGCGACGATGACGTCGGCGACCTGGCCGCCCTCGCACATCGCCGCCATCGCCTGCAGGTTGGTGAAGGACGGGTCGCGGAAGTGGACCCGGTAGGGGCGGGTGCCGCCGTCGGAGACCGCGTGCACCCCGAGTTCGCCCTTGGGCGACTCGACGGCCGTGTAGGCCTGGCCGGGCGGTACCCGGAAGCCCTCGGTGACCAGCTTGAAGTGGTGGATCAGGGCCTCCATGGAGGTGCCCATGATCTTCTTGATGTGGTCGAGGGAGTTGCCGAGCCCGTCGGGGCCCAGGGCGAGCTGGGCGGGCCAGGCGATCTTCTTGTCGGCGACCATGACCGGTCCGGGCTGGAGCCGGTCGAGGCACTGCTCGACGATCGCGAGGGACTGGCGCATCTCTTCGAGGCGGACCAGGAAGCGGCCGTAGGCGTCGCAGGTGTCGGCGGTCGGGACCTCGAAGTCGTAGGTCTCGTAGCCGCAGTACGGCTGGGACTTGCGCAGGTCGTGCGGCAGGCCGGTGGCGCGCAGGATGGGTCCGGTGGCGCCGAGGGCCATGCAGCCGGCCAGGTCGAGGTGGCCGATGTCCTGCATGCGGGCCTTGAAGATGGGGTTCCCGGTGGCGAGCTTGTCGTACTCCGGGAGGTTCTTCTTCATCTTCTTCACGAACTCGCGGATATGGTCCACCGCGCCGGGCGGCAGGTCCTGGGCGAGTCCGCCGGGGCGGATGTACGCGTGGTTCATCCGCAGGCCCGTGATGAGCTCGTAGATGTCGAGAATCATTTCACGATCGCGGAATCCGTAGATCATGATCGTGGTGGCGCCCAGCTCCATCCCGCCGGTGGCGATGCACACCAGGTGGGAGGACATCCGGTTCAGCTCCATCAGGAGCACCCGGATGATGTCGGTCCGCTCGGTGATCTGGTCCTCGATGCCGAGGAGTTTCTCGACGCCGAGACAGTAGGCGGTCTCGTTGAAGAACGACGTCAGGTAATCCATCCGCGTGACGAAGGTGGTGCCCTGCGTCCAGGTGCGGTATTCGAGGTTCTTCTCGATGCCGGTGTGCAGGTAGCCGATGCCGCAGCGGGCCTCGGTGACCGTCTCGCCCTCGATCTCCAGGATCAGGCGGAGCACTCCGTGGGTGGAGGGGTGCTGGGGACCCATGTTGACGACGATGCGCTCGTCGTCGGCGCGGGCCGCGGACTGGACGACCTCGTCCCAGTCGCCACCGGTGACCGTGTAGACGGTGCCCTCGGTGGTCTCGCGTGCCGATGCTGACTGCGTGCTCACGAGTACGACCTCCGCTGGTCCGGAGCCGGGATCTGGGCGCCCTTGTACTCGACGGGGATGCCGCCGAGGGGGTAGTCCTTGCGCTGCGGGTGGCCCGGCCAGTCGTCCGGCATCATGATCCGGGTCAGGGCCGGGTGGCCGTCGAAGACGATGCCGAAGAAGTCGTAGACCTCCCGCTCGTGCCAGTCGTTGGTCGGGTAGACCGCGACCAGGGACGGGATGTGCGGGTCGCCGTCCGGGGCGCTCACCTCGAGCCTGATCAGCCGGTTGTGGGTGATCGAGCGCAGGTGGTAGACGGCGTGCAGCTCGCGGCCCTTGTCCTGCGGGTAGTGGACGCCGCTGACGCCGGTGCACAGTTCGAAGCGGAGGGCCGGGTCGTCGCGCAGGGTGCGGGCGACGCGGACCAGGTGCTCGCGCTCGATGTGGAAGGTCAGTTCGCCGCGGTCGACGATCGTCTTGTCGACGGCGTTGTCGGGGAGCAGCCCCTGTTCCTCCAGGGCGCCCTCCAGCTCGTCGGCGACCTCGTCGAACCAGCCGCCGTAGGGGCGGGTGGCGGGTCCCGGCAGCCGGACCGAGCGGACCAGACCTCCGTATCCGGAGGTGTCGCCGCCCCGGTCGGCGCCGAACATGCCGCGCTGGACGCGGATCTCCTCGCCGCCCTCGGCGCGGCGGCCGGGGAGGTTGTCGGTGCCGAGGTCCTTCTCGGGGTTCACGCCGTCACCGGCGGTGCCGTTCGCGTCACTCACCGCAGCAGCCCCTTCATCTCGATCGTGGGCAGGGCCTTGAGCGCCGCTTCCTCCGCCTCCCGGGCCGCCTCCTCGGCGTTCACGCCGAGCTTGGAGCCCTGGATCTTCTGGTGCAGCTTGAGGATCGCGTCCATGAGCATCTCCGGCCGCGGCGGACAGCCGGGGAGGTAGATGTCGACCGGCACGATGTGGTCGACGCCCTGCACGATCGCGTAGTTGTTGAACATGCCGCCCGAGGAGGCGCAGACCCCCATGGAGATCACCCACTTCGGGTTCGGCATCTGGTCGTAGACCTGCCTGAGCACCGGCGCCATCTTCTGGCTGACCCGGCCGGCGACGATCATCAGGTCCGCCTGGCGCGGCGAACCGCGGAAGACCTCCATGCCGAAACGGGCGAGGTCGTACCGTCCGGCGCCGGTGGTCATCATCTCGATGGCACAGCAGGCGAGGCCGAAGGTGGCCGGGAAGACGGACGACTTGCGCACCCAGCCCGCGGCCTGCTCGACGGTGGTCAGCAGAAAGCCGCTCGGCAGCTTCTCTTCGAGTCCCATGTCCCTAACCTCAGTCCCATTCCAGACCGCCGCGCCGCCATACGTACGCGTACGCGACGAAGACGGTGAGCACGAACAGCAGCATCTCCACGAGCCCGAAGATCCCGAGGGCGTCGAAGGTGACGGCCCAGGGGTAGAGGAAGACGATCTCGATGTCGAAGACGATGAAGAGCATCGCCGTCAGGTAGTACTTGATGGGGAAGCGCCCGCCGCCCGCCGGCGTGGGGGTCGGCTCGATCCCGCACTCGTAGGCCTCGAGCTTGGCCCGGTTGTACCGCTTCGGACCGATCAGCGTGGCCATGACCACGGAGAAGATCGCAAAGCCTGCCCCGAGGGCTCCCAGTACGAGGATGGGCGCATAGGCGTTCACCGCTCCTCGCTCCTCTCAGTCGGCACTGACTGCTGGCGATGGCACAGGGCTCACTCCCGCTCACGCGCCGCGAACCCCGTTGTCCCACCGAAGATCGCGAACATGTGAAGCAGGTCACAAGCCCAACTGCCTCGCATCCTATGCCCGGGGCTCTGTGATCTGCGACACGGGGTATTGCACAAGCTTTGTGATCTCCACCACCTGACGAAGGATCATGAAGCCGGTCGAGCGGTGATCTTCATACGTGAAGCGTCCGACTGATCACCAGACGTGACATTTCCGCCTGTCGGGGCAGCTCAGAGGGGTCGTCTCCATATCAAGAGGCTTCCTCTGCATGCAAATTGGTGCTGGACGCCGACGGTTGATAGTGGCGCCGCATTCACACCTCGGGGGGAGTCGCGAGGCGGGATGTGGACGCGTGCGCGCGTTCACGAGCGACGCGTCGCGCCACCCGCGCGGGACGCAGCCCCGACCGTGACCGTTGCGTGACCTCCACCACACGCATGAGAGGCGCATGAGAACGAGGCTTGGCCACGTAACCCAACAGATGGTAGGCAGCGGGCAATTCGGACGTTATGACGAAAGGGCGTGATCACATGCCTAATGGAGCACGCCCGCAATGTCCGTTACGGCGTCAATAAGGAGTGACACGCCCGGGACTTGGGCCACCGATTGAGCAACTGTGGCGCACCACACGTTCCTTGTAGGTATGGAGAAGGCCCTGATACCGGTTGTACCCATGTCCCACACCGCTCACATACGGAGCCACCGCAAACCCCGCCGCAGCGCGTCGACGATCGCGATGCGTGCCGGAGTTGCCGGCGGCGTCCTCAGCACCCTGGCAGTGGCCGGGGCCGCCGGATCGGCCAGCGCCGCCGAACCGGTCACACAGACCCTCGAACTGCCCACGCTGACGGCCGACCTGTCCGCCCAGGTCGCCCAGTCCGCCGACGCCACCCAGCAGGCAGCCGCCAACTACGAACTGCGGGCGGAGCGCGACGCCGCCCTCAGCAAGGCCGCGAAGCAGGCCAAGTCCGACCTCGCGGACGCCAAGAAGAAGGCGGAGGCCAAGAAGCGGGCGGAGGCCGCCCGCAAGGCCGCCGCCGAACGCGCGGCGTCCCGCAGCGCGGAGCGGGCCACCCTGTCCGCCTCCACCACCAGCGGCGGCGGCGCGTCGACCTCGACTTCGGCATCGGCCTCGACGTCGGCCGGCGCCTCCACGAGCACGTCGACGGCGACCGGTTCGGCCGCCTCGGTCATCGCCTTCGTGAAGGCCCAGGTCGGCGACGCCTACGTCTCCGGCGGCACCGGCCCCAACTCGTGGGACTGCTCAGGACTGGTGCAGGCCGCGTTCAAGCAGGTCGGCGTCAGCCTGCCGCGCGTCTCCCAGGACCAGTCGACGGCCGGCACCCAGGTCTCGCTGAGCAACCTCCAGCCCGGCGACATCCTGTACTGGGGCGGTGCGGGCAGCGCGTACCACGTGGGGGTGTACGTGGGCGACGGCATGTTCGTCGGCGCCCAGAACCCGTCGACCGGCGTGGTCGAGAGGCCGCTCTCCTACGACCCGCCGACCGGCGCGGTACGGGTCCTCTGACCGCACCAGCCACATCCGGAAGAGGCCGCAGCCGCTCGGGGGCAGCGGCCTCTTCCGTGTCGGCAGGACAGGACGTCCACTTCGGAGCCGGCGTCAGGCCTTCGGGGCCACCTTGCTCAGGCCGTTGATGATGCGGTCCATCGCGTCGCCGCCCGTCGGGTCGGTGAGGTTGGCGAGCATCTTCAGGGTGAACTTCATGAGCATCGGGTGGGTCAGGCCGCGCTGGGTCGCGATCTTCATGACCTTCGGGTTGCCGATGAGCTTCACGAAGGCGCGGCCCAGCGTGTAGTACCCGCCGTAGGTGTCCTTGAGGATGCGCGGGTAGTGGTGGAGGGCCGTCTCGCGCTGGGCGGGGGTGGAGCGGGCGTGCGCCTGGACGATGACGTCGGCGGCGATCTGCCCCGACTCCATGGCGTAGGCGATGCCCTCGCCGTTGAACGGGTTCACCAGGCCGCCCGCGTCGCCGACCAGCAGCAGCCCGCGCGTGTAGTGGGGCTGCCGGTTGAAGGCCATGGGCAGCGCGGCGCCCCGGATCGGGCAGGTCATGTTGTCCGGGGTGTAGCCCCAGTCCTCCGGCATCGAGGCGCACCACGCCTTGAGGACCTCGCGCCAGTCCAGCTCCTTGAAGGAGTCGGAGGTGTTCAGCACGCCGAGACCGACGTTGGACGTGCCGTCGCCCATGCCGAAGATCCAGCCGTAGCCGGGCAGCAGCCGGTCCTCGGCGCCGCGCCGGTCCCACAGTTCCAGCCAGGACTCCAGGTAGTCGTCGTCGTGGCGGGGCGAGGTGAAGTACGTGCGGACCGCGACGCCCATCGGGCGGTCCTCGCGGCGGTGCAGGCCCATCGCGAGCGAGAGCCGGGTGGAGTTGCCGTCGGCGGCGACCACCAGCGGCGCCCGGAAGGTGACCTCCCGCTTCTCCTCGCCGAGTCTGGCGTGCACGCCGGTGATCCGGCCGGTGCGGTCGTCGACGATCGGCGCCCCCACGTTGCAGCGCTCGAAGAGGCGGGCGCCCGCCTTCTGCGCCTGGCGGGCCAGTTGCTCGTCGAAGTCGTCGCGCTTGCGGACCAGTCCGTAGTCGGGGAAGGAGGCGAGATCGGGCCAGTCGAGCTGGAGGCGGACGCCGCCGCCGATGATCCGCAGCCCCTTGTTGCGCAGCCAGCCCGCCTCCTCCGAGATGTCGATGCCCATCGCCACGAGCTGCTTGACCGCGCGCGGGGTGAGTCCGTCGCCGCACACCTTCTCGCGCGGGAACTCGGTCTTCTCCAGCAGCAGGACGTCGAGCCCGGCCTTGGCCAGGTGGTACGCCGTCGTCGAACCGGCCGGTCCGGCTCCGACGACGATGACGTCGGCGGTGTTCTCGGAGAACGGGTCGGAGGCGGGGGCCGGGGAGGGCGCGGAGTCCTCTTCCCGGCCGGGCTCTGAGTGGGGCTCGGTCACGGCGGTCACGGCGGGATCTCCCCAAGTTCGAAATCTCTGTGCCGAGCGGCACTGGACACGGGCAGTCTATTCAGCAGAATTGATCACCCGGCTGAAGGGCTGCCCTCGTGAACCGAGCTCTCCCCGTCGTAAGGCTGCGCGTCCCCACGGACGAGGACGCGCTCACCTGGCATCGCCTCTTCGACCACCCGGAGGTGATGGAGTTCCACGGCGGCGGCTCCGCCGAGGTCTCCGTCTACGAGGAACTCACCGCCCGCCAGCGCCGTCACGACGCCGAACGCGGCTTCTGCCTCTGGACGATGCTCGACGACGAGGAGCGCGCGATCGGCTTCACCGGCGCGCAGCCGTGGCCGCAGGACTGGGGGCCGACGGGCGAGATCGAGATCGGCTGGCGGCTCGGACGGGAGTTCTGGGGCCAGGGGTACGCGACGGCGGCGGCCAGGATGACGCTGGACCGGCTGCGCGCGGCCGGGGTGCCGAGCGTGGTGGCGATGGTGCTGGCCGAGAACAAGCGCTCGATCGAGGTGACCAGGCGGCTGGGGATGCGGCTGGCGGAGGTCTTCACCCTGCCGAACTCCCGGCGGGAGGGGCACTGCTACCGACTCGACCTCTCAACCGGCTACGCAGAGTAGCAATTTGGCACAGATAGATACGCAGAGCTTCCGGATCGCACCCCTGGACGGTTACCCTTTCCGTACCGCTGGGGGTGACATCCGTGCATATATCGGCCAGGACATCCGAAGTGCATGTGCCCAAACTCGTCGGCCTGATGGCCGTGGACGCGCGCGAGACGGCGAGGGCGCGGGGGCTGCGGGTGCACGCACCCGACCGCCCCGATCTCGCCGTCGTCGACTACGCGGTCGTCGACTACGTCGTACGGCAGTACCCGCAGCCCGGCGCCGAGGTGCCGCGCGAGTCGATGGTCCACGTGTGGTTCGACTTCGGTGAGGGGGAAGGCGGCGGAGGCGTGCGCGAGCCGCTCCTGCCGCGCCCGCCGACCGGCGGGACGGGACGGGAACTCGCGGAACCGGGCGGCGGCCCGTTCGCGGTGGCCGGTTCCCTCTGACGGCCGCCCCGGCTCGGAGCCGCGCACGGCCCTGATGCCCGACGGCCGCCCCGGCTCAGGGCCGAAGCAGCCCTGGTGTCTGACGACGGCCCCGGGCTCAGGGCCGAATCAACCCCGGTGCCTGACGACGGCCCCGGCTCGGCGCTGCTTGAAGCCCCGTGCCTGACGACGGCCCCGGCTCAGGGCTGCTTGAAGCCCCGGTGCAGGGCCACGATCCCGCCGGTGAGGTTGCGCCACGCCACCTTCGACCAGCCGGCCGTCCGCAGCCGCTCGGCCAGCGCGGGCTGGTCGGGCCAGGCGCGGATCGACTCGGCGAGATAGACGTACGCGTCCGGGTTGGACGAGACGGCACGCGCCACCGGCGGCAGCGCCCGCATCAGGTACTCGGTGTACACCGTCCGCAGCGGCGTCCAGGTCGGGTGCGAGAACTCGCAGATCACCACCCGGCCGCCGGGCTTCGTCACCCGGTACATCTCGCGCAGCGCGGCGTCGAAGTCCTGGACGTTGCGCAGCCCGAAGGAGATGGTGACGGCGTCGAAGGTGTCGTCGCGGAACGGCAGCCGCGTCGCGTCGCCCGCCGTGAACGGCAGCCACGCGTGGTTGCGCTTGCCGACCCGGAGCATCCCGATCGAGAAGTCGCACGGCACGACGTACGCGCCGGTCCGCGCGAACGGCAGCGACGACGTCGCCGTACCGGCCGCCAGGTCCAGGACCTTCTGCGCGGGCCTGGCGTCGACCGCCTTCGCCACCTCCTTGCGCCACACCCGGTCCTGGCCGAGCGAGAGCACGTCGTTGGTCAGGTCGTACCGTTCCGCCACGTGGTCGAACATCGAGGCGACTTCGTGCGGCTGCTTGTTCAGGGAGGCGCGGGTCACCCGGCCATTCTTGCAGGACGCCCCCGCCCGGATCACGGCAGGAGCCGCGGCCGCTTCCTCGCGGCGACGTCCTCCACCCACCCGCACAGCAGCACGGCCACCGCGATCAGCAGCCAGCCGACACCGAACATGAACCACTGGCTCTCCAGCGGCAGGTACGCCTCGAACGCGGGCACGTCCCAGAACCGGTCGATCAGCGGGACCGCCAGGATCAGCGCGATCTCGTGCCAGAGGTAGATCGTGACCGCCCGCGCGTTGAACACCGTCACCAGCCGGTCGGTCCGCCGGAAGCGGGCCAGCCACGCGAAGTCGATCCGCAGCCGCGCCTTGGCCCACATCAGCAGCAGCACGAACCCGGCCGACCAGAACGCCTGCGCCAGCGGGATCTCGTCCAGGTCGTAGGTACCGAATTCGGCCCGGTGCGCGACGGCGTACCAGCCGCCGTAGCCCAGCGCGGCGAGCGCGGCGGGCACCACCAGGGCGGGCCGCAGCCGCTGGAGCACGCCGTCGCGGTGCGCGAACCCGAGGAGCCAGCAGAAGAGGTACGTCGACAGGTCCCACAGCGCGCTGCCGAACCGGTTGTCCGGGCCCGCCCAGCCGAACGTCAGCACCAGTATCGGGGCCGGCGACAGCACGAGCACCGGGAGCGGCGCCCTGCGGAAGATCCACAGCAGTGCCGGGGAGAGCAGCACGAACCAGAGATAGGTGCGCAGGTACCAGAGGATCTCCCAGGCCTGCTCGCCCCACGCGTCGCCCGGCGGGTCACCGAGCGGCACGATCCAGTAGACGATCTGCCGGCCCGGCATCCAGCCGTGCAGCAGCATCGCGAGGACCACGAAGAGGCCCCAGAACCAGAACGGCGGCAGCAGCCGGCGCAGCCTGCTCCTGATCACCTTCCCCGCGGGACGCTCCAGCGACTTCGCCATCAAGGTGCCGGCCAGGCCGAACATGACCCCCATGGAGGGAAAGACCAGACCGCACCAGGCCCACCCGAAGGTGTGATACGCGACGACGCGGATCAGGGCGAGGGCCCGGAGCGTGTCGAAGTAGCGGTCGCGGACGGGGGGTCGGGGGGACGAGGGGTCCGGGGCGGGGGCGGGAGGCGGTTCGGGGGTGGTGAGTGGTTCGGGGGTGGTGAGTGGTTCGAGGGGGGTGGGTTCGACGGGGCGCGTCGCGTAGACGGCGGGTTCCGGTGCCGAGGGGTACGGGTGACCGTAGTCGTCCCCGTACCCGTAGCCGTCCCCGTAGCCGTTTCCGTACCCGTAGCCGTTTCCGTACCCGTGCCCGTTCCCGTAGCCGTGTTCGTGTCCGTACCCCTGATGCTGCTGCTCCCAGCTCATGAGCCCGCCCCCGTCGGGGTGCCTACCTCACCGGTGCGCTTGAGTTTCTGCCAGCGCAGCCGGCCGCCGGTCAGAGCGGTGACGCAGGAGTGGATGAGGACCAGGTACATCAGCTGGCGGTAGGCCAGTTGCTGGAGCGGCATCATCAGCAGGTAGCGGTACTTCTCCCGGTCGAGCCGGAACGCGTAGGCCGCGCAGACCAGTTGGACGCCGAGGACCGCGAGCCACGCGTACAGCGCGGCCCGGAAGTCGATGAAGACCATCGAGTAGACGGTGAACACGTCGATCAGCGGCGCGAAGACCGGCGTGACGATCTGGAAGAGCACCACAAGCGGCATGCCGACCCGGCCGAAGCGCCCCGAAGGCCCCTTGTCCGTAAGGGACTTGCGGTGCTTCCAGAGCGCCTGCATGGTGCCGTAGGACCAGCGGTAGCGCTGCGACCACAGCTGCTTCAGCGAACCCGGCGCCTCCGTCCAGGCCCTGGCGTGCTCCTGGTAGACGACCCGCCACCCCGCGCGGTGCATCGCGATGGTGATGTCGGTGTCCTCGGCGAGGGTGTCCTCACTCATGCCGCCGACCTGGAGCACCGCCTCCCGGCGGAACGCGCCGATCGCGCCCGGGATGGTGGGCATGCAGCGCAGCAGGTCGTACATGCGCCGGTCGAGGTTGAAGCCCATCACGTACTCGATGTGCTGCCAGGCGCCGATGAGCGTGTTCCGGTTGCCGACCTTGGCGTTGCCGGCGACCGCGCCGACGCCGGGGTCGGCGAACGGCTGCACCAACTGCCGTACGGTGTCGTCCTCGAAGACCGTGTCGCCGTCCATCATCACGACGATGTCGTGGAGCGCGCTGCGCACCCCGTTGTTGAGGGCGGCCGGCTTGCCCGCGTTCTCCTGGCGGATCACCCGGACGTTGGTCATGCCGAGCCGGGCGGCGGCGTCCCGGGCGATCCGCGACGTCCCGTCGGTCGAGCCGTCGTCGACGACGATCACCTCGATCGGATGGGTGCTGCGCGCCAGCGACGCGAGGGTGTTGGCGATGCACTCCTTCTCGTTGTACGCGGGGACGATCACGCTCACCGGACGGGTGACCGTCGGACCCCAGCTGAACCGGCGTCTGTTGCGCTGCCGGTGGTGGCGCCTGGCGAGGATCAGCATCATCCCGAACCGGCTCATCACGGCCACCCCGACGATCACCAGGCCGACCGACAGCGCGGGCACGGTCCACTCGGCGACCGCGACGGCGAGGACGAGCGCCCTGCCCTCGTAGAGGAGCGTGCCGGTGGCGGTGCGGTGCGCGGCCTGAAGACGGTCGGCCGAACTGCCGCCCGCGGCAGTGGTGTTCGGGACGCCGGTCCCGCCGTCAGCGCCGCTCCCGCCATCCGCACCGGTCCCGCCGCCCGCGCCGACTCGGCCGTTCCCGCTGGCCCCGCCGTCAGCGCCGGTCCCCCCGCCCTCACCGGTCCCGCCGTCCTGCTCCATCACCCCGCTGATGGTGGTGAAGGTGTACCCCTTCGCCTTCATCTTCTCGATGTACTTCGGCAGCGCCTCGATGGTCTGCGAGCGTTCGCCGCCCGCGTCGTGGAAGAGGACCGCCGCGCCCTCGTTCTTCTTCGGCGTGGCCCACTGGACGATCTTCGAGACGCCCGGCTTCTTCCAGTCGTCGCTGTCGGTGTCGACGAAGACGCTCGTGTACCCGTCCTTGCCGAGCCGCTGGTAGACGGGCCAGCTGTAGTTGTCGATGGCGTCCGTCTCCGAGGAGTACGGCGCCCTGAACAGCGTCGTCGTGATGCCGGCCGCGCCCGCTAGCGCGAGCTGGGTCTGCTCCATCTCCCGGGTGACGCGGGCTTCGCTCTGGTACGACAGGTCGACGTGCGTGAAGGTGTGGACGCCGACCTCGTTGCCCTGCTCCACCATCGTCCTGACGATGCCCGGATAGCGCGAGATCATCGAGCCGACCAGGAAGAACGTGCCCGGGACGTCGTACTTGTCGAGGATCGCGAGGACCTGCGGGGTCCAGGTGGGGTTCGGGCCGTCGTCGAAGGTGAGCGCGATGGTCTTCTCCGGCACGGAGAGGGTGGTGGCCCGGCCGCCTCTGAAGGTCAGGATCGGGCCGCCGTCCAGGATCGTGTCGGGGACCTCGCTCGAACTGGCTCCGTCGCGCACCCGCTCGTCGCCGCCGACCTCGGCGCGCAGATAGCCGTCGAGCAGCATGATGCTGCTGAGCGCCAGCAGGAGCAGCAGGGCGAGGATGACCCGCGGCTTCTGGAGCGCCGCGGCCTTCCCGGCGGCCCGTTCGATACGGGTGGGAGCGCGTCGGCGGCGGCGCGGGGACGTCGTCGGGGGCATGGGGGTCTTGGGAGTCGAGGGGGTCATGGGTGTCATGGGGGTCATGGGGCCTGCGTCCGGGTCAGTCGGAGGCCGCGGCGGGCGCGGCGGACGCGGGCGCGGTCGGGGTGGGGACACCCGATGGCGGGGCGGACGGGGCGGACGGAGCGCCTGACGGTGTGGCCGACGGGGCGCCTGACGGTGGGGCGCCGCTGGGTCGGCCGAGCCGGCCCTCGGGTCCCGCGCCGTCACCGGCCGGGCCCTGGCCGCCCGCGAACGGCAGCAGCGAGGACGGGGCGATCGAGGTGCCGATGCCCATGAACGCGAGGCCGAGCACGACCGCGTACCCCAGGCACAGCACACCGACGAGAAGGCCGATCCGCCGCAGCACCTTGGAGCGGCGACCGGAGTTGTCAACGAACACGGGGCCCTCGACAGGCCCGTTGCCGCGTTTGCGGCGGCGATCGCGGACCACCGCACGGTTTTCGATGGCAGGCTCGGATTGCATTCCCCGGACATTAGAGAGCCTTTATGTGTCAGGAATCAGTCTTCATGTGAGGCGCCCATGAGAAACGGTTCAACCTGTCTCTTCTCTGAGAGATTCCATAACTGCCCGCGCAACTCCCGCCGAGGCGAAAGCCGTTGAATGTCCGGCCCGATCGGACCGGTTGGGGCATTTTGTCCCGGTCCTGCTGTGGACTGCCTGTTCTCGGACTGTCCGTGTGAGGCTCAGCGGTGTGTGAGACATTCCCTTTCACGAAAACCGAGTCTGTTTCGATCCTGAGACAGACGTCACGAGAGCGGGTGCATGTGCAATGCGGGGTTTCCTCAAGCCGGTGGCCTGGCTCACCTGCGTGTTTGCCATGGCCACGGCAGGATGCTCCTCGGGGTCGGGCGACGCCTCCGACCGGGCGGCCCGCGCGGCCGACTCCCCCGGCGCGTCGGCCACTTCACCGGTCTCGCCGGTCTCACCGGCCTCACCGGCCTCACCGGCTTCGGGGTCAGGGTCGGTGTCGTACGCGCCGTACGTCAGCGCCACCGAGGCCGCGGACACGGACTCGGCCGGGTCGCCGACGACGTACAACCTCGCCTTCGTGATCTCCGGCGGGAGCGGCTGCACACCGAAGTGGAACGGCACGGAGGCGATCGGCGACCCTGCCGTGACGTCACGGATCGCGAAGCTGACGGCCGACGGCGGCGGCGTCCGCGTCTCGTTCGGCGGGGCCTCAGGCAAGGAGCTGGCGTCCACCTGCACCAGCGCCACCGCGCTCGCCGCCGCGTACGGCACGGCACTCGACGCGGCCGGCTCCCGCCAGGCCGACTTCGACATCGAGGGCGACCAGCTCACCGACGCGGACTCGGTGGCCCTGCGCTCCGAGGCGATAGCCCTGCTCCAGAAGGAACGGACCGATCTGACGGTGACGTTCACGCTGCCCGTCATGCCGAGCGGTCTCGACGCGGACAGCCTGGCGCTGCTGGCGTCGGCGAACGCGCACGACGTGCAGGTCAGCAGCGTCAACATCATGACCATGAACTACGGCGAGTCCTACGGCGGTGACATGGGCGACTACGCGCTCACCGCGGCCAGGGCCACCCACACCCAGCTGAAGAAGGTGTTCGGGCTCTCCGACGCGGGGGCGTGGCGGGGCATGGCGCTGACGTCGATGCTCGGTGTGAACGACGTGGACGGCGAGACGTTCACGCTCTCCGACGCGGCCCAGGTGCGGGCGTTCGCCGAGGAGAAGGAGATCGGGTGGGTGTCGATGTGGTCGACGTTCCGGGACGTGCCGTGCGAGGACGGACAGCGGTCGCAGGACGACGCGGCCACCAACTGCAGTGGCGTGAGCCAGAGTTCGGGGGCGTTCGGACGGGCGTTGAGCGGCTGACCTCGGTCGGGGGGTGGGCCGTCCTTCGTCTTCCGTCGTCGGCCGGCGCTCTCAGCGGCGGCGGAACACCAGTCGGCCGGCGCACACGGTGGCCACGCAGGTGCCGCTCTCGTCGAAGGCGGCGAGATCGGCGCGGCCCGTCGCGGTGAGCGCGGGTGTCCTGGCACCGGCCAGGACGACGAGGTCGTTGCGGTCGGCCGCGGCCCGCAGTTCGGGTGAGTCGAGGTGCTCGCCCAGGACGGCCACCGCGCCCGACTTCAGCAGCGCGTGGACGCGTTCGCGGGGGCTCGGCGCGGGCGGCAGCGGGCCCTCGTGGAGGCGGGCCGGGCCGAGGACGCCCGGCCAGCGGCGCACCCGCGCGTCAGGGAACCGCTCGGTGAGCAGCGTGAGCGGGCCGACGGCCTCGATCAGCGCGCCCGTCACCACCACGGCGTCGCCCTCGACGGGCTCGGCGTCCCAGGTGCGGCGGACAACCGGGGCCGCGTGAATCGTCCGCACCACAGCCTCAGTTGGAGCTGAGGAGCTTCAACTCGGGGTGGGCCGTGCCTCCCGCGATGGCGGTGGACGAGATGTGCGACATCACGCGCTCGTCGACCGGGTCGTTCGCCGGGTCGTCGTGCACGACCAAGTGCTCGTAGGTGGTGGCGCGTTGTGCCGGGACGCGGCCCGCCCGGCGGATCAGGTCGATGATCTCGAGGCGGTTGGAGCGGTGCTTGGCACCGGCCGAGGAGACGACGTTCTCCTCCAGCATGATCGAGCCGAGGTCGTCCGCGCCGTAGTGCAGGGAGAGTTGGCCGACCTCCTTGCCGGTGGTGAGCCAGGAGCCCTGGATGTGCTGGACGTTGTCGAGGAAAACGCGGGCGATGGCGATCATCCGCAGGTACTCGAAGAGGGTCGCCTGGGTGCGGCCCTTCAGGTGGTTGTTCTCCGGCTGGTAGGTGTACGGGATGAACGCGCGGAAGCCGCCCGTGCGGTCCTGGACGTCCCGGATCATCCGCAGGTGCTCGATCCGCTCGGCGTTGGTCTCGCCGGTGCCCATCAGCATCGTCGACGTCGACTCGACGCCCAGGCCGTGCGCGGTCTCCATGATCTCCAGCCACCGTTCGCCGCTCTCCTTGAGCGGTGCGATGGCCCTGCGGGGGCGCTCGGGGAGCAGCTCAGCGCCGGCGCCGGCGAAGGAGTCGAGGCCGGCCCGGTGGATCCGGGTGATGGCCTCCTCGACCGACACCTTGGAGATCCGGGCCATGTGCTCGACCTCGGACGCGCCCAGCGAGTGGATCACCAGCTGCGGGAAGGCGTCCTTGATGGCCTTGAAGTGCGTCTCGTAGTACTCGACGCCGAAGTCCGGGTGGTGCCCGCCCTGGAACATGATCTGCGTGCCGCCCAGCTCGACGGTCTCGGCGCAGCGGCGCAGGATGTCGTCGAGGTCGCGGGTCCAGCCCTTGGCGGTGTCCTTGGGGGCCGCGTAGAAGGCGCAGAACTTGCACGCCGTGACGCAGACGTTCGTGTAGTTGATGTTCCGCTCGATGATGTACGTGGCGATGTGCTCGGTGCCCGCGTACATGCGGCGGCGAACGGCGTCGGCGGCGGCGCCCAGCGCGTGCAGCGGGGCGTCCCGGTAGAGGTCGAGCGCTTCCTCGGGAGTGATCCGCCCACCGGCGGCGGCACGGTCGAGAACGGACTGGAGGTCGGCCTTCTCGGTCACCGGGAGCGTCCCTTTCGTCAAGGGGTGTGGACGGACCAGGCCAGCCTACGCCAGCGGCTCACGGACGCCGACGTCAGGCCGTGTACGCGCCGGTCAGCAGGGCGAGGAAGGCCCCGGCGAGCAGGAAGGGGCCGAACGCGATCGCCGTCTTGCGCCCGGCCCGCCGGGTGACGACGAGGGCGACGCCGTAGACCGCGCCGAGCAGGAACGCGGCGAAGGTGCCCAGCATCAGGGTCGGCCAGCCGTACCAGCCGAGGACGGCGCCGAGGCCGAGCGCCAGCTTGACGTCGCCGAAGCCCATGCCGCCGGGGTTGATGAGGAACAGCACGAAGAAGGCGAGGCCGAGGGCGAGGGCGCCGTACAGCGCGGTGAGCCACTCCCCCGCGTGCTCGGGCAGCAGCGCGGCGCCGCCGAGGAGCGCGAGGGCGGCGCCGGCGAGGGGCAGCGTCAGCGGGTCGGGCAGCCGCTGCACCCGGAGGTCGACGACGGTGAGCAGCACCCCGAGGGGCGCGAGCACCAGCCAGACCCCCAGCTCGGGCCGGGTCCCGGTGGCGACGGCGAGAAGGACGCAGAGGAGAGCGGTGACGAGCGCGAGGGGGAGGGGGTGGGGGTGGGGGGAGGGGCCGGGGGCCGGGCTGGGGTGGTTGGGGGCGGGCTCGCCGGGAGGGACGTGGCCGGGGGCGGTGTGGCTGGTGGCTTCGGTGTGGTCGCTGGTGCCGGTGGGGCTGCCGGCTTCCGCGCGGTGGGAGCGTCCGGCGCTCCCCGGGACGGGCGCGGCGGGCGCACCCCCAGCAACAGGAGCGCTCCCCTCAGCGGGAGCGCGCTCCGCGGCCGGCGCGCTCCCCTCGGCAGGCGCGCCCCGCTCACTCCGGGCGCACCGCCCACTCCGGGCGCCCTGCCCACTCCGGGCGCACCGTGCGCACCCCGCACGCCCCACCCATCCCCGCACGGGGTGTCCCTCGGGGCAGGTGTCGTGCCAGGGTTCGCCGGTCGGGGCG
The DNA here is from genome assembly GCF_005222485.1 of Streptomyces griseoviridis. Classification (NCBI taxonomy): domain Bacteria; kingdom Bacillati; phylum Actinomycetota; class Actinomycetes; order Kitasatosporales; family Streptomycetaceae; genus Streptomyces; species Streptomyces griseoviridis. The sequence goes on along the minus strand of NZ_CP029078.1, from coordinate 5,187,129 downwards.
GAGAAGCGGTAGGCCGCGCGGGGCAGGAGCGCGCCCGCCGTCGCGCCCCAGAGGGCGGCGACGGCGATCAGCAGGCCGGTGCTCATCCCGCCGCGGTGGCGCCGCCGCGCCAGGACGGGAGCAGTTCGTCGAGGAGCGCCTCGGTGCGGGGCGGTACGCCCCGGGCGCCGCCGCGCGCGACGAGGTCGGCGGCGAGGGCGCGCAGCCGGTCGTCGTCGCCGGTGGCGTGGGTGGCGCGCAGCAGTTCGTGCCAGAGGCGTTCGTCGCCCGGTGCGGAGTTCAGGGCCGCGCCGAGGGCCTCGATGGCCTTCTCCGCGCGGTCCTTCTCCAGGTGGAACGCGGACAGGGCGAGTCCGATGTCCGCCACGAGCAGCGGGAGTTGGGCGTCGATGATCTCGTGGGTGAGCCAGCGGTAGCGGCCTTCGGGCCGGTCGGCGAGGAGCGGGCCGCGGACCAGGACCAGCGCGTCGGTGAGCAGCCGGCCGCGCACCACCCGGCTGTCGACGCCCTTGCCCTGAGTGGCCTCGTGGTAGAGCGAGCGCAGCACGTCGAGGTCGGAGACGACGGACTTGGCGAGCACGAGCCGTCCGGTCGGGTCGGCGGAGAGCCGGGGGGTGCCGTCCGGGTCGGTGCCGAGCCAGACGCGCAGCCGGTCGAGGAGGGCGTCGCGGACGTCGTCGGTGACGCCGCGCGGCCAGAGCGCGGAGGACAGCACGCGGGGGTGGACGCCCTCGCGGTGCAGGAGCAGCAGGGCGAGCGCCTCGTGGAGCAGGGCGCTGCGGTCGCCGTCCGGGGTGTCGAGTCCGATGATCTCGTACGGTCCGACCAGTCGCGCGTAGACCGCGGGCCGTCCCTGTTCGCTGATGTCGACGAGGAACGGCGGTGCGGGTGCGGGTCCTTGGGGGTCGCGCTCGGGGTCGGCCTCGACGAACAGCTCGACGACGGCGCGCTGTTGGGGCAACGGCAGGAGCTGGGCGTCGAGTTCGAGGCCGAGCAGCGGGGCGAGCAGCCGGCCTTCCGGGGTGACCTCCATCTCCCAGGAGGCGCCGGGGAGTTCGCCGGTCTCGGTGCCGACGAGGTAGCCGATGCCGAGTCGGCTGGCGTCGGAGGCGAGTTCGGCGAGGGTGACGGCGTCCTCGGCGGACGGCTGGGCGGCGAGCAGCACCAGGTGCGGGGCCCAACGGGTGTGCTGGGCGGGCCCGGTGCGGCCGGTGAGGACGGAGTCGTGGCCGGCCGCGCCGAGGGCGCCGCGGCGCTGGCGGGTCTCGGCCTCCATCGTCTCGATGAGGTCGTCGATGCCGTCGAGGTGGCGGAGGCGGCTGGGGGCGAGCGGGGTGAGGTTCTCGCCGAAGCCGACGAGGGTGATGGTCATGCGGTCGGACCAGCCGTTGGTGGCGAGTTCGGCGGCGACGGAGGCGAAGAAGGCGGCCCGGTCGGCTTCCCTGCCGCTCAACGAGACGATGCCGGGAACGGCTTCGAGGTTGAGCAGGAGCCGGGAGTCGTCCAGGGTGCCGAGGCTGACGAGGCCGGGGAAGGGGGCGGCGGTGTCGACGTCCTCGTACCGTTCGCCGTCGGCGCGGGCCAGCATCCAGAACGTCTGGTCCTGGCCGAGCTGCCAGGGGGCCGGGGGTCTGCCGGCGGGCTGGGCGAGTTGCAGGTGCAGGTCGCCGCCGGTGAGCCAGGCCGCGTAGACGGTGGGCAAGGCCCTTGATTCGGCGGCGAGTTGGGTGGCGAGGCCGCGCAGGGAGCGGTCGAGGAGGCGGACGCCCTCGGGGTCGGCGCCGACGAGGAGGGCGTCCTGCGCGTCGGCGGCGTCGCCGGTGGGGGTCGGCGGTTGCATGCCGCGACGTCCGCCGACAGCGCCGTACGCGGACTGCCAAAGGGCCTGCCTGCGGCGTCGTCCGAGGGCGCCGAGGAGTCCTGCGGCAAGGAGGGGCGCGGTGAGGAGGGCCTCGGGGAGGCCGAAGGAGTCCGCGCTGTCGGAGGCGACGTCGCCGCCGTCCCGCTGCTGGTGTCCGGGGTCGGGGGCGGGGGCGGGGCGCTGCTGGGGCACGGAGACCTGGCCGCCGCCGGAGGCGCCCTCGGCTCCGCCCTGGGCGCTGCCGTGGGCCTGGTCGCCGGTCTTGGCGTAGTCGTGGAGCTGCCGCTGGAGATCGGGGGAGACCTGGGCCGCGGTGTCGGGCACCTCGACGAGGTCGCCGCCGCGGGCGTCGCCGGGCATCTCCATGATCCAGCCGGGCCGGATCAGGCTGGCCTCGGACAGCTTGGAGCCGTCGGGCTGGACCCGGTCCTTGTTCAGCTCGTAGATCTCCTTGTACCGGCGTCCGTCGCCGAGGTGGCGTTGGGCTATCTCCCAGAGGGAGTCGTGGTGGCGGCCCTCGGGCGGCTGGATGCGGTAGTACTTCGTGTCGCCGTGCTGCTTGGCGTCGGCGTGCGCGGCGGCCTGGGATGCCTGGGCGGCGAGGGCGGCGGCGCTGTCGGCGGCCTGCTCCTGCTGCTGGGCGAAGAGGCCGGGGGTCTGCTGGGCGGCGGCGACCGCGGGCTTCTGGTTGCCCTCCATGCCGTGCCCGAGCTGCGAGAGCCCGGGGGTGAGGCTGGCGGCGGTGGCGCCGACCAGCAGCAGCGCGGCGACGAGCTGCCGGGCGAGCAGTTGGCTGGGACCGGCGCCCGGCACCCGCCCGGGAACGCCGACGCCGGAGAGCGCGGCCTTCACCTCGACGAGCACACAGGCGGTGAACTGCGCCCAGGCCAGCCAGACGACGACCGTCAGGATGTTCAGAAACGTCGAGACGGTGATCTCGCTCTGGAGCCACTGCAGGCTCGGCACCTCGTGCGGCAGCGGCCACCCGATGAACACGGCGAGCGCCCCGGGCACCCCGACGACGAGCACGAGCAACGCGACCAAGGCGAGCCCCGCCTTGACGACGTCCCCGAAGGTACGCCGCTGGATACGCACGGGTTGCGGCGTCCGGTTCCGCGGAGCCGTGGAGCTTGACGAGCTGGAAGTGCGGCGTCGCGGCATGGCGGGGGTCCTGGGTCCTGTGGTGGGGGCGTCGGGAGGGGGCTTGTCGAGCTTACCGAGATCTTATGGACGGGGGTTTGCGCGGTTGAGGGAAGTCAGGGTCGGCGCTCGACCGCCCCGGTCGGCCCCTATCCGCGGGGCCAGAACCGCGAGCCCCCGGGAGGGGCGGGACGAACCCGGAGGGTGGACATGTCGAGCCCCTCGTCGTCGTCCTCGTCACCCGAGGGAAGACGCCCAGAGGCGTCGGGGAAGTAGTACAGACCGAACGCCCAGAAAGCTGCGGACTCGTGGCACATGAGGTCCGGGTAGGGGGAAATCTCAGCGCCCTCGTACCGCTCGTTGATCCTGGCGACGGCCTCGGCGTACGAGATGCCGAACCTGGCCACCATCTCGTGTGCGATGTCTCGGAAGTATTCGAGCATGCCGCCGTCGAGGTGTACGGCGAATTCCTCGGTCATGAAGTCGGTGGCCCCACTCGTCGATGAATCGAATTACTGAACAAATCGGCTGCGCGATCGCCGAAGAGGGCGATTTGGTGCCCGCCTAGATCTGGCGGTGCACCCTTCTTGAGGAAGGGGTCGAGGTTGTAGAGCATCGGCCCTTCCACCCTTTCGAAGTTGTGCATCGCACCACCCTTTCGATGATGTCGAATAAATTCCGCCACCTCGTCGCCCGGACCGTCAAATATCTTGCTGCTCAGGTTGTCCAGCTCCGCCTTCGGCACCTTGAAGTGGATGACAGCAGGTACTCCGCCGTGCCGTTTGACCATCTTCTTCGACCAGTCCAGAGCCTGTTGCGGATTGTTGGTCACATAGAATCCGCCTCGACCGAAGTCCATCTTGCGGGTCGAAGCGTTGATGTCGACGCCGTTCGCAAGGATGTTGTCGGCATGCTGCCCCAGCGTCCCATGATAAAGGTCGACCAGGCAGGGTGCCTTGAGCCCCAGCGGATCTTTCCACTGGAGAGGGTTCTTGACGTACGCATGGTGATTCGGCGCGGGGGTTCGCCCGAGGGGATCAGGGCTGAGGTACCGCGCCGTGCCAGGCTCGTAGTAGCGATGATGGTTGTAGTGCAGGCCGGTTTCCGCGTCGTAGTACTGCCCGGGAAACCGGAGCGGACAGTCGACCCGCCGATCGCCATTCTGCTCGACGGGCACCCCCCAGAGCGTGGACGATCGCGTCCAGGCGACGGCACCTTCCGTGTCGACCAGTTCTGTCGGCGTACCGAGAAGGTCCGTGACAATGGCGTAGAACTGCTCGTCGATCTCCGCCTGCGGGGCGTCCCGACCAATCGGACCACTCGACCTGACGCGCTGACCGACCGGTGTGGGGCCGTCGGTCCAGTCCCAGGTGACGCTGACGGTCCCGTCTGTCTGTTCGGCGAGTTGGTCGCCGTCCCAGAAAAAGTCCACCTGCTCGGTGACGGATTCCGCGCTGTCCGCAAGCAGTTGCTTCGCCACTCGTCGGCCGATCGGGTCGTAGAGGTAGCGCCAGCGTTCTCCGTCCGGGGTCAGTACGCCTGTGAGCTGGTCCTCGGCGTTCCACAGGTAGTGCCACTCGTGTCTGCCGCCCGACAACAGCCGAGTGGTCCGCTGGACCACGCGTCCCTGATCGTCGTGGCGGTAGTGGGTTCGGCCGGCCCGCCTGAGCAGGGACCCGGAGTAGACGCGGTCGCCGGGACCGGCCTCCGGATCGCGCACCGGGGCGTCGGTTCTGAAATCGGTGAGATTCCCGAGGATGTCGTACTCGTAGGACTCATCCCAACCCTCCCCTCCCCGTGCGCTCGTGATTCTTCCGGCCCGGTCGAAGGCGAACGTGCGCTCGCCCAGAAGGGAGTCCGTCACCGACGTGAGGGCTCCGTCGGACCGGTGCCGGTAGGCCCGCTGCCTGACGTCGCCAGTCGCCGTCACCACTCGCTGTCTCGTGCTCAGCCGTTCGGCATCCCACTCCTGAGTCAGGCGCGCGGCGTCTCCGAGCACCCGCTCCACCTCACGGCCCGCGATGTCGTACCGGTAAGTGACCGACTGCTGTCCGACCTGCTGCACCAGTGCGCGTTGGTCAGGCTCGTACGCCCACTGTGTGACCGCGCCGCTCGGTGTCTTGCGCGCGATGCGGCGCCCGGCGATGTCGTACGTGGAGCGGATCTCCTGTCCGTTCCACGACTCCGCCAGCAGACGGCCGACCGCGTCGTACTCCCGGCCGAGCCGGACGTGGGCATTGCGTGCCGCCACGATCCTGCCGAGCAGGTCGTACTCATAGGTGGTGGTGGCGTCGCCGGACTCCATGGCGACGACGTTCCCAAGGAGGTCGTGCCGGAAGCGCGTGACCTCATCGGCGCCGTTGACCCGCTCGACCAACCTGCCGGCCGCATCGTAACGATAGCTCTGACTGCGCCCGTTGAAGTCCGTCTCGGAAACGAGCCGGCCGACTCCGTCGTAGGAGTAACTCCACTGCTGCCCTGTCGCGTTGGTGACGCTCCGCAATCGCAGTTCGGAGTCGTACGCGAAGCGCTCCAGGGTGCCGTCCTCGTCCTCCCGGAGGGTGCAGAGGTCGAAGTGGGTATTCTCGTACGTAGTGCGGCGGCCGTTGGAGGAGCTGTACTCGCGAGGGTTGCCCTCGGCGTCGTACCGCCACCGCTCCTCTGTGCCGTTGGGGAGCTGCCGCCACGCTATCTGCCCCTCAGCTGTCCATCCGACCCGGGTGACCGAACCCAGAACGCTCACCAGTTCCGTGATCCGGCCATAGGCATCCCGAGTGAAGGTCTCACGGGCCCCTCGCCCGTCGTCGACCCCGACCACCAGTCCGGCGGCATCATTGATCAGGTTCCGCTGACATCGGCCCAGAGCGTCGGTGACACTGGTGAGCCCGCCGCACGCATCGTAGGTGAAGCGCGTGACCGCACCGAGCGGGTCTGTGATCGCCACCTGGTTGCCGTTGCTGTCGTACTGCGATTCCCAGACACTGCCATCAGGTTGAGTCACCTTGTTGGCTCTGCCGAACTCGTCGCTCTCAGTCGCCACAACGCCACCGTCAGGGCGCACCACATACGTGACGTTGCCCTGTGCGTCGTAGGTGAACCGGGTGGTTCGACCGAGCGGGTCCGTGAGCGCTTGAAGCCGACCTAGATCGTCCCACCTACGTGTGACGTCGTGCCCCAGAGGATCAGTTTCACGGACGGGAAGGAGGTCGGCGTTGAAGACATACGTGACCGAGTGGCCGAGGGAATCGGTGGCGATGGTCCTCCGTGCGTCCTCGTCGTACGTGTAGGTATAGGCGAGGACACCGTCGTCGCCGCCGGTTCGGACACAACGGCCGCTGTCGTCGTAGGCGTAGCGGTACCAATCGCCGATTCTGCTCCGCCAGCCGGTGATGCGGTGCTGATCGTCGTAGCTGTAGCACTGGGCAACGGTGGATGAGTCGACGACGCCGGCGAGGCGCCCGCTCTCGTCGTATTCGTAGGTCAGAAGCGTGGGGCGGCCTGGGGCACTGGCCAAGGCCAGCCCGGTCACGCGGTCGCCTTCGGTCCTCACGTCGACGCGGTAACCGCCATGATGAACCAACTCGGACGGCGCTCCATCCGCCGTGTAGTGGACATCGACGCGATTGCCGTTACGGTCCTGTATCCCCACGAGAGGGAGCTCACCGTCACATGCGCCCTGGATCCGTCCGAATCGCAGAGCGGTGCCGCTCTCCGGCTGTGTCACGACGATGTCTGATTCAGGTGAACCGTCCCATTCCAGCCCCCAGTCGGGACCGAAGACCGGCCTCATGCGCTCGTCCGGCTCAAGGGCCGCGTAGTGCAGGACCATGCCGTCGGCCACGACGAGGCGGATGCCGTCCCTATCGACGAGGAGGCGCTGGTCCAGCGTCGACGTCCAGCTCGTGCCGAACCAGCCCCCCGTCAGCACACCTGTGCGATGGCTGCGCTCGACGACAAGCGGCAGCACACCGGGCAGGGCGACATCCGTGATCGACATGACCATCTGGCCGGTGGCCATGTCGATCGGGTCACCGCAGGTGAAGAGGCTTTTCATATCCCGGCCCAAGCCCTTTACGCGCGGCCCGAGTTCTCTGAGACCGAGGGCCATCCCCTTGAGGCCACCCTTGCCAAGGACCTTCATGCCCTTGGCGAGCCCCCCGAGTGTCGTCAGCCCCTTCATCCCGGGTATGCAGTCCAGCGCCGCGAACCCCACATCCCACAGGGACGCCTGGCCCTTGGAGTACTTGTAGAGCGTGTCGGCCAGTACCACGAGCGCCGCGACCAGCACGATCACGCCGAGGATCGGGCCGCCGATGATCATCGCGACGATGCCCACCACCGCCACGACCACCTTGCACACCGTGACGATCGTGTCCCAGTTGTCCTCGAACCAGTCGCCGACGTCCTGCCACCACGACCAGTTCTGGATGCCCGCGTCCGACGCCTCGTCGATCTTCCGCTTGGCCTCGCCGGCCGCGTCCTCGCGCATCCTGCGCGCGTCCTCGGCCATCTTCTTCGCCGCCGACAGCGCGTCCTGGGCGTCCGTGACGTCCGACTGGGCCTTGGTGTGGGCCGACTTGGCGTGGGCGACGTCCCGGGTGGCCGCACGGACCTTCGCCTCGTCCGGCTTGTCCCCGTCCGACTTCGCGCCCGTCGGATCGTCCTTGTACTTGTCCGCTTCTTTACCGGCCCGCGTCACCCATGAATCGGCGCTCGCCAGGCGGGACTTCGCCGACGACAGGTCGTTCTGGGCGGCCCGCGCCTTCACCAGCGCCCTGTCCGCCAGGGCCTGGGCCCGCTCCAGCTTCGGCCAGTACGCGGCCAGCGCGTCACCGCACAGCTCGTAGGACTTCTTGAGCTTCTTGAAGTTCTTCGGGACACCGGAGAACTCGTCCTTGAACACCGCGGCGGACTTTCCCGCCCACCGCAACGTCGCGTCGTCGTCGGCCATCCCCTTGACGACCTTCAACGCGTCCGAGACGTCGTCCGCGAAGTCGTGGAGGGTCTTCGCCAGCGTCCGCACCCGGTCGGGGTCGCCCGGCGTGGGGTCCCTGTCGAGATCCAGGACATGCCAGTCAGCCGGCCGGTGCCCAGCCATGTCGCAACCCCCGTCATACCCGATCCGACAACCACCGTATGCACACGCGAACTTACACGGCACACCCGTTCACCGTGAAGGTCGGTCCGCGGGCCTCGGCGGCAGCGGTCCCCTCACGCAGGGCAGCTCACCCGGGCCCCGTAAAGCGGAACGTCGACGTGATCGCGTCGAAGATGTCGAAGAACGAGTCGGCCAGGTCGAGTACCTGGCTGCTGCCGGCCACCAGCGCGACCTTGCCCTCCTGGCCCGGCACCGGGATGAACGTCTGCATCAGGACCGCGCGGACGGTTCGGTCGAGGGCGTCGTCAGGAATCGCGATGTCCTCGATGCCGAAGGTGCGGGCCGCGCCGCCGACGCCGGGGATGTCGACCGTCGTCACCTTGCGCCACGAGTCCCCTTCGTTCCGTGCCTCCTTGGGCGCGAGGCCGGAGGCGATCGCCGAGGGGTCGGTGGAGAGGGGAGCGCCCTCGCGGGTCCGGCCGCCGACCAGGGAGACCGTCACCGACCCGGTGATCGGCGTCGCACCGCCGAAGCTCTCCGCCATGCAACCGCAGTACAGGGCACCGGACTTCCAGGCGTCCGCGGCGGCCTTCCGGAGGAACGTGGTGTAGGTGTCGCGGTAGGGGGCCAGTTCCGGGTGCTGCCGGACCCGTTCCGTCACCATGCGGTGGATCGCGTCGTCCCTGGACTCCGGACGGACGTCGAACTCCCACCAGGACTCTGGGACGTTGATCCGGAAGCCTCCGCGCTCGATCGTGAGCGCCTCAATGTAGCGGGCCATGATGTCTCCGGTTCTCCCCGTTCCCTTGTCGCCCACGCGCATATCGTGGAGCTGTACGGTGCGATCAGCCTACGAGACCGGGGGACGCGGGCATGGGCAAGGGCAAGAGCGACCTGGCGCTGCCGCTCAGCGAGCTGGAGGAGTACGGCGGCAAGCTGCGCTCGCTCAAGAGCCGCCTCGACCACACCAAGAAACTCTTCGCCTCCTACCGGGACGACCTCGGCGACGGCAGCGTCTACGACGCCCTCGACGACTTCGAGTCGAACTGGGAGGACGGACGCGAGGACATCTCGCAGCAGCTCGACGCCCTCGCCGACATGTCCGACGCCGTCGTACGGGAGTTCAAGAAACTCGACGACGACCTCGACAAGAAGGCAAGGGACGCCGTCAAGCCCGAGGAGAGGGGGAAGCAGGGGCCGTGAGGAGCTCTAGGACTCCCTCAACACCCCCAGCGCGAAAGCCAGTCTGCGGTCCAGCCAGCCGACCCGCGGTGTGTACGTCGTGACGCCGTCCACGTGGCCCGCCGTCATCGCCGTCGGCTCCTCGTCGCCGTCCGCCAGCCAGGTGATCGCCTTGGCCGGGGCCGAGCGGGAATTGGTGTCCTCCGCGCCGAAACTGAGGACGCTGTCCACGACGCCCCCGACGACGCTGCCGGCGCCCCGCACCGCCGTCTCCTTACCCCGCGCCGCAATGTCCTTGGCGCTCCCTCGCGCCCAGTGGTAACGCGCGACGATGTCCGCGTGGCCGGGCTGCCTCAGCCACCAACTGTGCTGGACGGTGCGCTTGGCGGCGGGGGTGCGGTGGACCGTGCCCAGTTCCGTACCGTCCGCGTCCGTCACCCGGTAGCGCGCGCCGCCCTTCTCCGGCAGAAGGGAGCACAACAGAGTGTCCGGGCTCACCGCCGCGTACAACGCGTACGACGGGTGCTCCCCCGCCGTCGCCGCGACGAACGCCATCGGCGCGAAGTGCCGCACCCCGCCCAGCATCACCGGCACCCGGACCGCGGGCGGACCGGTCAGCTTGCCCCGGCGGAGGGTCGACACCCGCACCAGGGTCGTGACGGAGAACAGCCCGGGGCAGTCCCACTCCACCGGCTCGACGACCGGCTCTGTCCTGCCTCGTCCGAACATCCCTATCCCACCTCGTTCCGCGCCACCGCGTCCCCGTGCACCACCACGGCCCCCTTGTAGAACAGCCCCGTGAACACCGGCGCGTACGTGAGTTGGACCTCGACCTGGACCTCGTCGGCGTTCGCCGCCACGCAGTGGGTCGCCGCGATGTCCGCGCCGCTCAGGTCCATCGTGCGGGCGAAGGTCCGCACGCGGGCGTCGCAGTTCTGGAAGTTGATGGGGGCCGCGCCGCCCTGGTCCTCGTACAGGGCGTCCAGGTCTATGTCCTGGGCCGCGTACCGCGCCGCCTGTTCCGCGATGTCGGCGGCGCGTTCGCGCTTGGAGATCGACATGCCGCCGTCGATGACGAACGCGGAGAGGGAGAGGAACACGAGCGCGAAGATGATGACGGCGCCCGCTCCCGAGCCGCGGTCGTCCAGGCGGGCGCGGCGGTCCGCGAGGAGGGCGCGGGTGCGGTGCCGGAGGTCTCTCACGCGGTCCTCCGGAACGGGTCTAGGGGCGAACTGAAGCTCGCCTTGAGGGTGGTGGGGATGTCCAGGCCCAGCATCGCGAGGCCGCGCACCTGGCAGCTCACCTCGACGGTGAAGATGGTGCCGGGGACGAAGCCCTGGCTGGTCTGGACGACGTTCACCGGGCCCGAGCAGACGTCGGTGAGGTCGGCCTCGGCCGCTCGGGCGGCCTCCGACATCGCCGTCGCGTGGTCCTTCTGGATGGAGCCGGCCCGTGCCGCGTCGCGGGCGGCGCCGTCGAGGGCGCCGCGGCCGTCGACCAACTGGCCGAACGCCACCAGGACCAGGATGAACATGATCATCACCGGTGCCAGGATGACCACTTCGACGGTGGACAGGCCCCGGTCGTCGGGTGCCGGGCGCTCGGCCGGCGCGGTGTGGAGGTTCATCAGCCGGCGGCTCCGTCGTCCCGCACGAATCTCTCCACCGGTCCCTCCGACTGGGCGTGAACCGTCAGGTCGAGCCCGGGGAAGACGGTCGGGATGCGCGCCGTGATCTCCACCCCCACGGTGTCCGCGTCCGGCTGACGCATCGTCACGTTCGGGGACAGGATCAGCTGGGGTCCCAACTGCCTGATGTAGCTGTCCACCACGTCCCGCGCCTCGCCCCGCCAGCCGCCCGGCTGGTCGTGCGCCGTGGCGCGGGCCTTGCGGGCGCCCGCCTGGGCCGCCGCCTGCGCGACGTGATCGGCGAAGAAGTACAGCGCGAACTGCACCGTCGCGAAGATCATGAAGAACAGCACCGGCGTGAGCAGCACGAACTCGATCGCGGTCATGCCGGATTCACCGCGGGCGGAGGCGGCCTCCACCCGGCGGCGTGTCCAGCGACGTACGCGCACCGACATCCCCGTAGACCCTTGTCCCGTCGGCGCGTTCAGCAGGTCTTGCTGGCGCTCGCGCCCTTGATGCAGTCGCCGACCTTGTTCGCGCCGTCGCTGAGCGCGGTGTTGATGATCGCGGCCACCACGCCGACGATCGCCACGACGACCGCCGAGATGATGACCCACTCCACCGCGGAGGCACCGCGGTCGAGTTCACCGGAACGGACACGCTGAAGACGGCCCTGGAAGAAGGTGACGAGGAAGTCGACGGCGGGGACACCGGTGGGGAAGTTCCGCGCGTTCATGGTGGGTTGTCCTCTCAGAAGCAGTTCGCCGGTTCGGAGGTGGCGGTGTGCCGGTTCGGTTGCCGTTCGCTGCGTTCGGTGGAGCCGGTGGTCTCGGCGGTTCGGGATGGGCGGTGGTGGTTCGTCGCGCGGCACCGGGTCGCGGCCGGGCGCCGGTCGGAAGCGGTGTGCCGGACGGCTGGTTCCTCGCCGCCGGGGCCGCGGCTCACGTCAGGACACCTGGAACACCCTCATCGCCGCCGGGAAGATCAGGAACACCAGGAAGCCCGCGCAGAGCAGGAGTTGCGCGACGAGCATCGACTGCGACTTCTCGCCCGCGCTGCCCTCGATCTCGGCGAGTTCGCGGTGCCGCATGGTCTCGGCGCGGGCGGCGAGCGACTCCCGGACCTTGGCGCCGTCGTCGGCGACCAGGGCGAGCGACGCGGAGAGGTCCTTCAGCTCCTCCACCCCGATCTCCTCGCCGAGTTGGCCGAGCGCCTGCCACTGGCTGGTGCCGGTGATGCGGGCGTCGGCCAGGGCGTTGCGGATGCGCTGGGTGGCCCAGCCGTCCGAGACCTCGGCCGCCGCCATCAGCGCCTCCGGCAGACCCCGGCCGCCGGCCAGGCTCATGGAGACCAGGTCCAGGTAGGCGCCGATCACCCGGCGCAGGTCACGGCGCTTGTCGGCCGCGTCCCGCCGGACCTCGAGGTCGGGCAGGAAGAAGAAGAGGGCCGCGCAGGCCAGCGCCAGCCAGACCGGGATGACCGGCCCGCTGGCGAGGCTCATCGTCCACACGACGGCGAACAGGAACGGGCCGAAGACCAGCCCGGCCACCCCCAGCAGCACCTTGGTCGCGAGGAAGTTCTCCCAACTGCGGTCCAGGACCGCGAGGTCGGCCCGCAGCGAGCGCTGCTCCCACCCCTGCTGGAGGTAGAACTCGGAGACCCGCAGGCCCACTTCGGCCCGCAGCGACCCGACCCGCCCCTGCTCGGCGGCCTTGCGCGCCGACTCGTAGGCGGCGCCGCGGGCGCGCATCGCGTCGATCCTGGCGACCTGCGAGACGGCGCTGCGCTTCGACGGGACGAGGGCGCGGACGAGGACGTACACGCCGAGGCCCAGGATCGCGCCGACGAGGACGGGCATCGTCAGGCTCATCGTCGTACCCCCTCTTCCTGGTGCGGGCTCTGGCCCGACGCGGCGCGCGGCCGGACCAGTTGGACGGCGGAGTCGTCGCGGACCAGGAAGCGTTCGGGGGTCTCGATGGTGGAGAGCTTGCGCAGCCACCAGAAGCCGAGGGCGAACAGGCCGCAGACGCAGGCCAGGACGAGCTGTCCGGTGGGGGTGCCGTACGGCTCGACGAAGTCGCGGTTGAAGACGGACAGGCCGAGCACGAACGCGATCGACACGGCGACGACGATCTGCACCGAGCGCCGGGTGGAGGACCGTTGGGCCATCACCCGCTGACGCATGTCCACTTCCTCGCGCGCGGACTTGGCGAGCGCGCCGAGCACCTGGCGCAGACCGGGGCCGCGCAGCCGGGCGTTGAGGATGAGCGCGGCGACGATGATGTCGGCGGACGCGTCGTCGATCTCGTCGGCGAGATGCTGGAGCGCCTCGGGCAGCGGGGTGCGCGACCTCAACCGGTCGACGAGCGCGTCGAGATGGGGCCGCAGGACGGGTGCGGCGGCCCGCGCGGAGGCGGGGATGGCCTGTTCGAGGCCGACCGCGCCGGCGATGGTGTCGCGCAGCGACTCCGTCCAGGAGGCGAGGGCCTCGACGCGGCGCATGGCGGCGCGTTCCTCGCCCGCGCCGCCGAACAGGCGGTCCCAGAAGAAGACGAGGACACCGGCCGCGATCCCGGCGACCGCCCAACGGGTCAGCAGCAGCACGACGATGCCGACGATGGCGGCGATCGACCCGCGCTGTCCGGCGAACCGGACGAGTTCGGCGGCCCGTTCGGCGGCCTTCTGCTTCTCGTGGGCGGGCTTGGCGGGCAGGCCGCGTATCGCGATCATGAGCAGCGCGAGGCCGCCGCCGACGGCGACCCCGCAGCCGATCGAGTACAGGACGGTCGTCGAGAAGAGTCCGCCGAAGGAGCCGGGCGAGCCGGCTGCGACAGGCATCATGTTCACCCCCACGTTCCCGTGGGCCGGTAGCCCTGCGCGATCAGGTCGTCCAGGCAGGACAGCGGCGCGTGCGGGACGATCCGGCCGTCGTGCGCCTCGGCGAAGACCTCGCTCGACAGCACCCGGCCGTCGACGCCGTTGACCTCGCGCACGGAGGTCACCGCGCGCTGGAGCCGGCCGCCGCTCTGGAAGTTGTTGCGCCGCTGGACGAAGACGACGAAGTTCACGGCGCCCGCGATCAGCATCTGGCTGGCCTCGATGGGCAGCCGTTCGGTGGCCTGCAACGCGTAGGTGGAGATGCGGTTGAAGACCTCGCTCGAGCTGTTGGCGTGGATCGTGGAGAGCGAGCCGTCGTTGCCCTGCGACATGGCGTTGAGCATCGTCACGATCTCGTCGCCGAGCACCTCACCGACGATGACCCGGGAGGGGTTCATCCGCAGGGAACGGCGGACCAGTTCGGCCATCGAAATGGTGCCCTGGCCCTCGGAGTTGGGCAGCCGCTCCTCGAACGCCACGACGTTCGGGTGGAGTTCGGGGAAGGTGTCGAGGCCCAGTTCCAGGGCGCGTTCCACGGTGATGAGGCGCTCGTGCGGCGGGATCTCGTTGGCGAGGGCCCGAAGCAGCGTCGTCTTGCCTGCGTTGGTGGCGCCCGCGATCATGATGTTCTTGCGGGCGCGGACCGCGCAGGCCAGGAAGTGCGCGACCTCGGGGCTGAGGGTGCCGTTGCCGACGAGGTCGGAGATGAAGACCTTGCCCATCCGGGCGCGGCGGATGGAGAGCGCGGGGCGACGGGCCACGTCCATCACGGCCGAGAGCCGGGAGCCGTCCGGCAGGCGCAGGTCGAGCTGCGGGTTGGCGGTGTCGAAGGGGCGCGAGGACAGACCCGAGTAGGCGCCGAGCACCTGGATCAGCTCGATCAGTTCCTCGTCGGTCTCGGCGACCGGATCGCCCTTCTCCTCACGCCCGTCGGCGTACCCGACGAAGACCTGGTCGCAGCCGTTGATGTCGATGTTCTCGACGTCCGGGTTGTCGAGCAGCGGCTGGAGCCGGCCGACGCCGAACAGGGCGGCGTGCACGGCAGCCGCGTACTGCTCCTCCGTCTCGGCGTCCAGCGGGGTGCGGCCCGCGTTGATCTCCGCGCGGGCGTGGCCCTCCAGGATCTGCGCGATCACCGCGCGGGCGTACTGCCGTTCGTCCTCGTTGGACATCGGCGTGACGCCGCCGGCCTGGTCGAGCCTGCGCTGCTCGGAGATGCGGTCACCGGCGTCCTGCCGGAACCTCTTGACCAGTTGGTGGTCGACCGCCGTCATCGGCCGGCCCCCGCGTGCGGCGGCGGGGTGGGCACGGACCAGGCGGCGCCGTACTGCTGGTAGAGGTCCGCGGTGACCTTGCGGGCGGTGCGGATGAGGAGCGACTTGTCGAGGCGGCCGCGCTTGCGTCCGGCCAACTGGTCCGCTCCCGCCGGGTCGTCGGCGATGGTGCCGACCACCCGGGCCCCGGTCTGGGCGTGCACGAGCATGTCGTTGACCTGCCCGGAGATCTTGCCGGCCTCGCCGGTGTCGGTGACCAGGACGACCCCGATCAACGGCAGGCCGAGGCTGCCCGCGCCGCGCGGACCGCCGTGCAGTTTGGTGGACAGGACGGCGGCGCGGTCCCTGACCCGGGCGATGGCCTCGGGCTCGGTGCGGGAGATCAGCAGCACCAGGGCCGCGTGCGGGAAGAGTTCGAGGGCGGGGGTGTCGCCGCTGATCCGGCCGCAGTCGGCGATGACGTCGGCGGGCGCGTTCGGGGAGTCGGCGAGCGAGGCGAAGGCGCGCCCGAGGGTCGGCCAGAGACCGGCGAGCCCGGCGGCCTGCTCGGCGCCTCCGAGCCCGACGAGCACTTCGAGGCCGCCGCTCAACGGCTGCACGTGGTCCCAGAGTTGGTCGGGGACCAGGCCGCGGCGCGCGGTGGCGGCGATGGACAGCATGCCGGTGTTGGGGTTCAGGGGTCCGCCGTGCGCGGCGGCGCTGCGGTAGACGAGGTCGCCGCCGGCCGGGTCGGTCTCGGCCAGCAGGACACGCCGCGGCCAGACCGCCGCGAGGGCGACGGCCGCCGTGGTGACGCCGGGGGAACCCTTGTCGGCGGCGAGGGCGATGAGGGCCATGAGTGCGGTGCCGCCTTCTAGTTGCCGGAGACGCGGACGAGGGCCACGTCGCCGTCGGAGGCGGCCTGGGCGAGCGCCGCGGCCTGGTCGGCGTCGACGATCAGCGTGATCGGGAAGTTGGTGCTCCCGACCAGTTCGTCGCCCTTCTCCGTCCTGACCCAGTCGACCTTGGCCCGGTCCACCAGGAGGGTGTTGGCGCTGCCGGTGCTCGAACCGCCGGACGTACTGCTGGAGTTGGACCCTGTCCCGCCCTTGGGGACCCGGTAGGCGGCGACGGAGTCCCCCTTCTCCAGGCCGTTCGGGTACTGACCGGCCTTGAGGGACAGCCCGACCGTGGCCTTGCCCTCGGCGACGCCGGCGCTCTCACCGAACATCTGGCCGACCGGGATGACACCGGCGGGGATCGGGTTGAGCGCCTTCAGCTTCTTCAGCGCGCCGAGTTGCGCCCACGGCACGTAGGCGACGCCGCTGTCGTCGGCGACCAGCACGGAGGTGGTGTTGGCGTCGGTGACCGAGCCGCCCGCGGGGATCGCCTTCGTCACCTTGACGACCTCGACGCGGTCGCCGGCCTGGAGCACCAGCGTCGTCGCACCGAGCGCGCCGACGAGGATGAGGAGGACCGCGAGAGCGGCGAGCGCGGGTTTGCGCTCGCGCGGCGGCGTGGGAAGTCGGTCACCGACCGACGGTTGAGCCGGAGCGCCGGTACGTCCCGCGCCCGCCCCCGTACGCTCTTGGATCTTCACGCAACCGCTCCCCGTAAGCCCAAGCTGGTGTGTCACCAGTACTCAGTCAGCACCGCGTTCAGTGCTGTGTTTCCATGCCAGTTCAGTTCAGTGTGGTGCTGTGCCGGTGGCCGTTGGCACGGCCGTGCTCGCAGATTCCCTTGCGAATCAGGACACTTCACCCGGGGCCGCCCTGGAGCAGACGTCCCGGATGAGCCGGACGTACCGCCCGACCCGGGCAATTAGCCACCGCAGGGGTGAGTGTCAAGCCATCGCACCGTATCAGCCACGCATAAGCCCCTCAAGGTGCGTCCGGACACCCGCCACGCGGAGAGCGAGCCGTTATTCATCTGCAACTCGGCGCACGGAAGCGCAGGTTGCGGCGGGATTGGACCACCCCGCCCGACTGTGCGGAAGCGAATCCGGCCCACCGCGCCTGCGTTCGCGCCCGCGCGCCACTCCTCACGCTGCGTTCATGAAGGCTGCACGATTCGCTCACCAGGGGACGACCGGCCGCCGCCCGGGGCCGGACTGTCACCCGAGGCGACGAACGGGGGACGCGGGCTGACGTCACCCGGGGGCCGGGCTTGCCGCCCGCCGACCGCCGACCGCCGACCGCCGACCGCCGAACCACTGTCCGCCGGCATACCGGTCGTCAATCGACCGGTCGTCCGCCTACCGATCGTCTGGCTACCGTTTGACGGCCTACCGGTTGACGGCCTACCGATCGTCTGCCTACCGGTTGACGGCCTGGATCTCCTTGACGGCGACGTCCTGCTCGACCGTGGACAGCCCGTCCGGCAGCGCCGGTGCGCGGGCCGGCCCGTCGGGGTCGGCGGAGTCGGTCCAGGTGACCTTCCAGGTGATCGACGCCTTGAACGGGTAGGTGCCGCTGCCGGACGAGCGGCGGTACGTGACGTTGCAGTCGGCGCCCGCGCTGTCGACGGTGTACCCGCCGTCGCCCTTGACCAGGTCGTAGGTGCACGACTGCGGATCGGCGTCGTCGGTACCGGCGTCGACCCGGAGGGCCACCGGGGTCGCGACCGTCGTCGCGGCCATCTGGACGCCCTTGTAGTCGATGTCGGCGGTCGTCCAGACCCGGTCGAAGTCACCGTCCAGCTTCACCCGCGTCCCGAGATTCACGACGAGCCGCTGGGCACCGGGACTGAGGACGACGGGCGGGGTGGGCAACTTGGTCGCGTTGTAGGCAAGTTCGGAGAGGATCTCGGGGGTGAGTTTGTGGGGGTCGGGGCGGGGGTCGGCGGGTGGGACCCATATCTCCCAGTTGTCGGTGGTGACGGGGCAGTCGGCGGAGAAGTCGTCGTCACGGAACTTCACCTGCCACCACAGGCCCTTGTCGTCCTTGTGGAAGCCCTCGTCGGCCCGCTTCTTGGCGTAACTCGCCGCCGGCTCCTGGGCGCCCGCGTAGGCGGACTTGATGAACTCCTCGTACTCCTCGGAGGTGTACATGGGTTCGTACCAGCAGACCGGCGGCTTCCAGTTCACGTTGGTGGAGGTGGCGTTGGAGGTGGGCCTGCCGGAGCCGACGGCGCTCTGGCTGATGCGGATGTGGGCGCCGATACCGCCCTTGGCGGAGTCGCCGCCGGATTGGGGGTCGGGTGTGCCCGACCCGGCCTCGCCCGATCCGCCGTCCACCGTGCCGTCCCCGGCGAACGCCGAGTGGGCGGAACCCAGCGCCACGAGAAGCCCGATCGCCACGATCACCCTCGCGACCGGACGCGCGGCCGCCCCTGCTAGCCCTGCACGCACGAGGCGTCCCCCTTCTTCCAGCTCTGCCGAGTCACCTGCCAGTCCCCTGCGGCGTCCTTCTGCGCCTGGAGCGTGTAAAGGATGAAGTCCTGGTCGCTCGGTTCGGTGCGCAGGACCTTCCCGCTCTTGATCTCCTTGCCGTACGCCTTGCTCTGGTCCTCGCAGTAACGGGCCGCCGCAGTCCTGCCGCCGGCGGTGTCGGTGACCTGGAAGCCGTAGAAGCGATAGGCGCCGGTGACAGTGCGCCCGCTTTTCTTGATCGTCGCGACCCGGCCGACCCAGTACGTGCGGGCCTCCACGGCGAAGTAGCGGTTGATGTTGGCCGTCTGCCCGACACCCTGAGCGAACGCCTCGACACGGGCCTGCGCCGAATACGCCACGTCCCGCAACACCGCGTCCTTGACCGCGTCCCCCGTCGGCTTCAGGTCGGACGTGACGGTGATGTCCGACGGGAGGTCGAACACCGGCGCGTCCTTGCCCCCGGACGCGGACGCCGACGGCGACGCGGAGGCCGACGTCCCGCCGCCGCCCGCCCCTTCGATCTTGTCGTTGTCCCCACCGTTGCCCGAGTCGCTGCTGCAACCGGTCACGGAGAGGACCAGGGAGGCGAGAAGACCGGCCGCAGCGGCCCTCCGTCGCGTGGTCGCCATGAGTTTCGTTCCCCCAGAGATAGACGATCGGCCTGCGACGGGATAATCCCATGGGGGG
This sequence comes from Streptomyces griseoviridis, assembly GCF_005222485.1. NCBI lineage: Bacteria > Bacillati > Actinomycetota > Actinomycetes > Kitasatosporales > Streptomycetaceae > Streptomyces > Streptomyces griseoviridis. The sequence continues at coordinate 5,168,034 of NZ_CP029078.1, read as the reverse complement.
TGCGGGGCGATCCATGGCGCGGTGGCGGGACGTTGCGCTCCAGTTGGCGTAGGTCCGCCTCCCGTCCACGGTGTCGGCGAACGTCCACGAGTCGCATTCCCCCTGGTGGGGCCGCCGGGAGAGGCGGCCGGAGCCCGGTCCGGGGACGTGTCAATGTGGACCGCCGAGCGGCAGTTCCGGCGAAGTAGCGATTGGCCGCGATCGTTGGCGTCCACGGAGCCATTCGCTCTGGCGAAACATGGAACTCACCCGATAGCGTCGGTGCCCTGCCTGACGTCATGTCTTACGGGGAGCAACTGTGACGCGCCGCACCGTGCCTGTCGCCGTCGTCATCGCCGCCGCCTCAGCCCTCGCGCTGACGGCCTGCGGCGGCAACGACGACGCAAAGGCCAATGACAAGATCGCCGGAGCCGACGTCGCCGAGACGTCCGCCGCACCGAGCGACGAGACCAGCACCACCGAGCGACCGCAGATCACCCTGCCGGGTGACCTCACCGATACCTTCGAGAGCTGGAAGACGGGCGACTCCGCCAAGGACGCGGTGCTCCAGGACGTGGCGCGGCGGATCGACGCCACCAACTACGCCATCACCCAGGGCGACGCCGAGCACTCCGCGCTCGACTTCTACTACGGCGATGCCGCGTTGGCCGAGGCGAAGGACTGGGTCCAGTCCGTCGTCAAAGCCGGCTACAGCATCACCGGTGCGAACCGTTACTACAACGCGAAGATCGACGTCTTCGACTCGAAGTCGGCCGGTGTCGTCTACTGCGAGGACCAGGGCAAGGCCTATGCGAAGGACCGCAAGTCCGGGAAGATCCACCGGACCGCTGTCACCGCCAAGTCCTACGTCCTCTACAGCTCGCGCGTCGAGAAGAGCGCGCAGGGCATCTGGAAGACCACGAAGCTGACGTCGCAGAGGGGCAACAAGTCGTGCACTCCGTGAGCCCCCGTGCGCGACTCACGACCGCGTGTGTGCTCGGGGCGGCCCTCGCGCTGACTCCCGGCACCGCCCTCGCCGACTGGCCGCCGAGCGAAGGGACCCAGGGCGACACCAAGCAGTCCGGCGGCACCAGCGGCGGCACCTTGATGTCCAAGGTGACCTACAGCGGTTCCGTGCGGCCCACGGGCAGCGGTACGGCCGTGCGGCCGGTGACCGACTGGACCCCGCCCGCGTGCTGGTACGAGCCTCGCTCCGTCGCCGAGTTCGGGAAGTACGTCGAGACGACGTACGAGGAGACCCTCAACACCCCCGGCCAGGCCAACTACGCGAAGGCAGCCGTCGGACAGTTCCGGGACATCTACAAGGACGGCAAGTACAAGGACTACAACAAGGAGAACGCGGACGAGGGGAACTGGTGGGTCGCCGTCCAGAATCCCGACCGCACGGACGACCCGGCCAGCATGCAGTGCGGCGAACTCCCCTTCTGGGTGGCGAACAACGACGACCCCGGCGTTCCCCAAGCGGTCACACCCGAGATCCTCGCGCAGGCCGCCTACAACGCCATCCAGCTTCCCGGTACGAAGGTCTCGCTCGCGCCGGACACGGCCACCAAGGTCAACCTCCCCACCTGGGCCTGGTTGGACAAGGCCACGTTCAAGGACGTGTCCGTGACGGCGTCCCTGGCCGTCGCCGGTCTCAACATCCAGGCCACCACCACCGCGAGGCCCGTCTCCCTGAAGCTGGAGCCCGGAACGGGCGACGCCCGGACCCACCCGGCCTCGGGCATCTGCACGCTCAGCGGGGACAAGTCCGTGGGCGAGCCCTACGCCAAGGGCAAGGCCGACAGGACTCCGCCCTGCGGCCTCACCTATCTGCGCTCCTCAGGTACGGGCTCCTACCGGCTCACGGCGACCATCACCTGGCAGATCGACTGGACCGGGACCGGGGGCACGGGCGGCGACCTGCCGGACGGCACCTTCGGCACGACGCAGGAGATCACCGTCCAGGAGATCCAGGCGGTCAACCGCTGACAGTCCCACGCCGTGCGACGGCGGGCGCGGGAGCCCTGTAGCGGCGCCTGCCGCGCGGGCCGGCGGGCGCGGTCCCGGCCTCAGACCCAGCGCAGCGAGTGGGCCATGGCGTCGCACAACTCCCCCATCGGGCTGCGCACTCCGCTCACCGGGAGGGAGAAGGCCAGGTGCAGGTAGCCCACGGCACCTGGCATCCGCACGTGGTAGTCCACGGTCGCGTCCGTGCGGACGCGGACCGTGGCACCCGCGGGCAACGTGACGACGTCCACCTCCGCCGCGTCCCCCACTCGCCGGCGGAGCACCTGCCCGAACTCCGCCGCCTGGGGGGCGAGGCCCTTGGGCGTGAGGGCCAACGCGACCAGCAGAGAGGCCGGCGCCGCGGACTCTGAGGACTCCGACATCTCCGTCCTCAGAAAGAATTCCAACGCGCCTTCGCCGAGGCCGACTTCGACGGTGTTCCGCAAGCTCGTCCAGATCTCCCTGGCCACCTCTGCCGGGAGACCGCTGTTCTGCGACTCCTTGTCGACGAAGGTCTTCAACTGCCGACGCCAGCGATCGTGCGTGAGATCGACCCGGAACCAGTCACGGGGAACAAGGAGCCGGTAGTCCGAAGGCGGACTCTCAGCCGAGATCACCCACCCACCTCGGATGTGATCAGACGCGAGCCGTCGGCGTGATAGAGGCGAATGCTGCTGACGGTGTTGCCGAACATGGTGGAGAAGATGTCCCAGCCGACCATCGTGGGAGTCGCCATCTCCATGAGGAGAGTCGTCCCGTTCGGGAGCGGGAGGAAGATTCGAATATATCCGACAGGAAACGTGACGCTTTCCTCGGAGCCAGTCAGGTCACCGGCGACTGCTTCACTCCGAGTGCCGATGCAGGAGACCGCGGAGCCGCACGGGAGGTCGATCTGCGATACTTCACCTGCTTCGGCGCGTGAGAGATTTGACGCAATATCTCGTACGGCATTCTGCGTTCCATTGGCTTCCGGGCTGTCCACCAGAAACACCGACAACGTGGCTGTGCACGGGACATCATCAACTACGGTGATGCAGACTGCGGCGTACTCCACGCCCAGGCCGGTCAGTTCTTCGACGCTTATGGCGCAAAGGACCCCGAACGCCGTCTTGTCGTCATAGTCGGCCCCCGGGAGAACCTTATCCGTCAGATCCTCCAGTAGCTGCACCGCCTCACCATCGTCCCGAAAGCGGACGGGGAGGTCATGAAAATTTTCCGGGACCACCCATCGGACCTGAATGTCGTCGGCGTTCAGAACAGCTGGAGCCGCATGAGAGGGAACGAATTCTGTAAAATCTGGCGAGATCGTCATGCAATCTTTCCCTCATCAGGAATTGACAGCTCAGGAGCGTCCGGGAAGAACTTCCTGGAGGATAGGTACATTCCGTAGTAAGGGTACGCTGCAGGAATGTCAGCACCACCTCGCCGAGCAATCCTGGCAATCTTGTGATACCTGCGCACCCGGATACGCATATTCCGCGTCGCCGGATCGAGCAGACTGGACCGACGCCACATGTACAACCCCACCAGTACACCAACGACGATCAAGGTGTCAACGACGATGAAAGCAGCCTGGAATGCAGTGGACTTCTGCGAGGCGACTAGGTCCCAGAACGGCCAGGCTCCCGCGCCGAAGACGAAGAGCGGGATGCTTCCCAGGCACCCCATGAGCCGTCCCGTCGCGTTGTCCTCCCAACGGTGGAACAGCAGCCGATGGACAGCCTCGTCGTCCAGGAAGTCGAAACGCAGCTCCCGCCCGTACCTCTCCGCTGCTCCTCTTGCCGCCGGGACGCCGATAATTACTGACGCGGAGATCATGTCATGGACTCCGCCGTCGTCCCCCATGAACTTCCCGAATTCCAGACCTTTTTGGTCACTCACGGTTTCACTCCTTTATCCGGTGGGCGCCAGAGCGGCACGGAACGAAGCTGATGAGGGGCTCGGTCGCGGCGTCGGTGACGGAGTACCGGATTCGGCGGGTGCCTTCGGTTTCAAGTTCGGAGTCGGGGTGGGCCGAGCATCTCCGGCAGGTGGCGAGACCTGGTGCGAGGAATTGTCGGCCTCCGGCATTCTATCCATCAGCCGATTCACCGACTTAACAGTCAAGTTCGCCAAGCCGAAACCTTTGATGTACCTTGTCACGAGTTCGGGGTTGAATCCGTCCGCGGGAAGGAACTTTATCTGCCGCTTGGCAAGCATTTTGGATGCCAATCTGGTGGCATCGTTGATCCTCTTCACGGCGAACCCGTTGGTGAACATGGTCCAGACACCGCGCTGCGCGGCGAGTACGCGCCCACCCTTGGCGACTGCGGTAATTCCTCGAAGAGCACCGAAGCCTGGGATTACGCCCAGAACATCCAGTCCGATCTTGAGAGCGTCGAACTTTCCGCCGCGCGCAAAGACGTCGTAGAGCCGCCCGGCCAAAGCCGTCGCGCTGAAAGCTGCCGCGATACCGACGATGACCGCTGCCGCGATACCACCCGTAAGGATGATCGCGGCCGCTAGTGCCACCACCGCGAGGACGGTCGCAACGGCGGAGAACCAGTCCGCATGATCCGCGATCCAGTTCATGATTCCGCCGGGGTCATGAACCCCGTCGTGGTGGATCACGTTCTTGATCTTTTTGGCCGCGCGGCGTGCGGCGTCGTCGCGGATGTGCTTGGCGGCCATGATCTTCTGCTCCGCCTTGAGCATCAGATCCGCCGCATCGTCACGCTTCTTCGTCTGCTTACTGTGCTTGACCGCTTCGTCGCCGGTCAGCACGTTCCCCTCAAGAGGGTCGAGCACCTTGCCCGCGGCCTTGTAGTCGGTCTCCGCCTCCCGGTACTCCTTCAGGCCCTTGTCCGCCAGTCGCTGCGCTCGACGCAGCTCGCTGGCGTACTCGGCCGACTCGCCGTCGCCCTCGACAACCTTGGTGCCGATCGCCGTCGCGGCCTCGTCGTACCGGTCGTATGCCTTCTGCAACCGGCCCGCGGTGTCCCCCGCGATCTCGTGGAAGGCGCGTCCCGCGTCGCTGTCCCAGCCGTCGACCGATGCCAACGCCCGGATGTTCCGGGCCTGTTTGTCGATCTCGTCCGCCATGCCCCGCAGCTTCTTGCCGAGCTGTGCCACCTCGTACGGATCCCCGGGCACCGGGTCGGAGTCGTACAACGGCGACCAGTCCTTGGGACGCGCTGTCACGGTCACTTCTCCTTCTTGCCGCTGCTCTTGGCGCCCCTCAGCGCCTGCGCGAGATCGTGGTCGATCTTCTCGTAGGACTTCGCGGCCTCGGCCGTGTACTTGGCCAGGTTCTCGATGTCCTTCATGAGTTTCTTGCGGTTCTTCTTCCAGGTGTCGGAGAAGTCGTCGAAGACGTCCCGCAGTTTGTCGCTGCCCAGATCCTCGCGGTATCCGTCGGACGGGTCCCCGTGGTCCTTGAACTCACGGTGCATGCGGTAGAGCGAGTTCGAGCATTCCTTGATCAGATCGAGGTCGTATCGAGTTCTGTCCGCCACGGACTCAGACTCCCTGCCTAGAGGTTGCGCGTACGGGCTCGGTCCAGGACGGCAAGCCCCTCCGAAGCACGGGTGCGGCGGGGCGTGACGCCCCGCCGCACCCGGTCACGGTCGTGCGCGTGACGGGATCAGCTCTTGGCCGAGCTCGCCAGCTGCTCGTCCAGCTGCTCGTACGCTTCCTTGGCCTTCTTCAGGAAGTCCGAGAGTCCGTGCAGACCCTGGATGGTCTTGGTCGCGCCCTTGGTGAAGTCCTTCATGGAGTCGTCGTACGCCCCGGAGGCCTTCTGGGTGCTGAAGCCGTTCTCGACGAGGGCCGAGACCCGCTTCTCCACGCCCTTGATCTTGTCTTCCAGCTCGTGCATGTCCTTGATCAGGTCGCCGGCGACCTTCTCCATCTCGGCATAAGTAAGGTCTGCGTCTTTACCCTTGGCCATGACGGCTTCCTCCCGTTGGTGTCGCCTCAGGGCCTACCCCCGTGGCACTGTGCGCGCGGACTCCGCAACCGTGGGTGGGACGTCCGCACGAGCAAAGATCTTACGGGTGCAAGTGGTGCGACCACAGGGGCCTTCGGCCGGGGATTGCAAGGGAATCGTGAACCGGTCATATCCCGTTGCGCCCGGCAAGGGCGTGACGGTTAAGGTCACTCGGACTGTGTCGGGGTGTTCTCGGTGTGTGGGGGGATGGCAGGTGCGCCTGAGTCTGACGGTCGTCGATCCGCTCGGCGGAGCCAGCGCCGACGTGGTGCTCGACGCCGACCCGGAGTGCACGGTCGGCGACATCGCACAGGAGTTGGCGCGGAACGTCGGCGCGGGAGGCGGCGCTCAGGTCATTCCGCTCGGGGCACACCGCAACTCCGGCTCGGGCACAGCTCCGCTCGCCTATGTCGACGGCTACGCCCTGGACCCCTCGGCCACCGTCGTCGGATCGCCGCTGCGCGACGGGGCCGTCGTCAGCCTGCACGATCCGGCCGGCTGCGTCATGGGCGAACCCACCGGCGTCGTGGAGTTCCGGGTGGTCGGCGGGCCCGGAGCCGGGGCGGTGCACCGTCTCGGCGTGGGCAAGTACGACATCGGCGCCGGACCGGCCGCGCATCTGCGCGTCGACGACCCCGAGTTGCCGGACCGGGCCGCCAGTCTCTCCATCGCCATCGACGGCACCTGCACCGTCGCCCTTCATCTCGGGAAGGACGACGAGGTCCGTTTCGACGGTGAGGCGTTCGAGGGAGGTGAGTGGACCCTCGGAGGCCAACTCGCTCTGGGCAACACACTGTTGGAGATCTTCGGCTACACGCCGCCCAACGCCGCCCTCACCTGGTCCGACGACGGTGCGGGACTCGACTACAACCGGCCGCCGCGGCTGCGCCCCGCCGACCGTCAGACCCACTTCTCCCTGCCCAACCCACCCGGCGACTACGAGGCCCGTCCGCTGCCGTGGCTGATGGCGCTGCTGCCGATCGTCGGTGCCGTCGTCTCGGTGCTGATGTTCGGGCGCTGGTACTACCTGATCATGGCGCTGATGAGCCCGGTCATGCTGTTCGGCAACTACTTCATGGACAAGAAGCACGGCCGCAAGTCGCACGCGAAGCAGCTCAAGGAGTACAAGGAGCACAAGGCACGGATCGAGAAGGACGCGCAGGAGGCCCTGGTCACGGAGCGGTCGGACCGTCGCCAGGCCATCCCCGACCCGGCCGCCGTCCTGGCCTTCGGCACCGGCCCGCGCACCAGGCTCTGGGAGCGCCGGCGCACCGACGCGGACCATCTGCTGCTGCGCTTCGGCACCGGACGCGTGCCGTCCGAGGTCGAACTCGACGACCCCGAGCAGGACGAGCACAAGCGCAAGGTCCGCTGGTACCTCGAGGACGCCCCGGTCTCCCTTTCGCTGCGCGACCTCGGGGTCATCGGCATCGCGGGACCCGGTGACTCGGCCCACGCGCTGGGGCGTTGGGCGGTGGCGCAGACGGCGGTGCTGCACAGCCCGATGGACGTCCAGTTCTATGTCCTCACCGACAACTCCGCCGACTCCCGTTGGGACTGGGTCCGTTGGCTGCCGCACTCGCGGCCTGGCAACGGCCAGGACGTCAACATTCTGATCGGCATCGACTCCGAGACGGTGGCCGCCCGGGTGGGTGAACTGACTCAGATCCTCGACGCCCGGCAGAAGGCGCTCAAGCAGGGCGGCCGCAAGGACAACGGTCCGGCCTTCTCCGATCCGGACATCGTCGTCATCTGGGACGGCTCGCGCCGGCTGCGGTCCATGCCGGGGGTGGTCCGGCTGCTGCGCGAAGGCCCGGATGTCGCCATCCGGGCCGTCTGCCTGGACGAGGAGGAGCGGTTCCTGCCCGGCGAGTGCCAGGCTGTGGTCGTCGCCGAGCCCCGGCCGAGCGACACCGGGGCCTCCACGACGCCCGCAGCGCAGCAGGTCGTCGGCGGGTTCCCGTCCTTCCAGGCCTGGCACCCGGCCACCGGACAGGACGAGGAACAGGACCGGGCGGCACCGGAGTTGCGGCTGCGGGTCGAGCAGGCCGGAGCGCTGCGGAAGAAGAACGTGCGACCCGACTTCGTGTCGGCCGCCTGGTGCGCGCGGTTGTCCCGCGCCCTCTCGCCACTGCGGGACATCAGCGGCGAGACCGAGGACTCGGCGCTCCCTGCCGCCAGCCGACTTCTCGACGTCCTCCAGTTGGAGCCGCCCACCCGCGACGCGGTCGCCGCGCGCTGGCAGTTGGGTGGCCAGTCGACGATGGCGGTCATCGGGGAGTCGTACGACGGCCCGTTCGGCATCGACCTGCGCAGGGACGGGCCGCACGGTCTGATCGCCGGCACCACCGGTTCCGGCAAGTCGGAACTGTTGCAGACCATCGTGGCCGCCCTCGCGGTCGCGAACACCCCCGAGAACATGACGTTCGTCCTGGTCGACTACAAGGGCGGGTCGGCGTTCAAGGACTGCGTCAAACTGCCGCACACGGTCGGGATGGTGACCGACCTCGACGCCCATCTCGTCGAACGGGCGCTGGAGTCACTGGGCGCTGAGCTGAAGCGGCGCGAGCACATTCTCGCCGCCGCCGACGCCAAGGACATCGAGGACTATCAGGACCTGGTCAGACGGGATCCCTCGCGGCCCTCGGTGCCCCGACTCCTCATCGTCATCGACGAGTTCGCGTCGATGGTGCGCGACCTCCCGGACTTCGTCACGGGACTGGTGAACATCGCGCAGCGCGGCCGGTCCCTCGGCATCCACCTCCTGCTCGCCACTCAGCGGCCGAGCGGCGTCGTCTCCCCCGAGATCCGGGCCAATACCAACCTCCGGATCGCTCTGCGGGTGACCGACGCCGGTGAGTCGACGGACGTCATCGACGCGCCGGAGGCCGGGCACATCAGCAAGAGCACCCCCGGCCGGGCGTACGTCCGGCTCGGGCACGCCTCCCTCGTCCCGTTCCAGTCGGGCCGGGTGGGCGGTCGGCGGCCGGGCGCCGCCGACCCCGCGACGCTCGCCCCCTGGGCGGGTCCGCTCGACTGGCAGGACCTGGGCCGGGCAGCGCTGCGCAAGCCCAGATCGGAGAGGAGCGAGGACGACGAGATCACCGACCTGAAGGTGCTGGTGGACGCCGTACGGGAGGCCAACACCGCCCTCGGTATCCCGGCGCAGCACTCCCCGTGGCTGCCCGCGCTCGACGGCACCCTCCTGCTGGACGAGGTCCCGGCGGTCCGGGCCCAGGGCGCGCTGCCCGCCGCCCCCTTCGGCGTCGAGGACCTGCCGGCCGACCAGGCGCGCCGGGCCGTGGCCGTCGACTTCGCGACCTTCGGTCACCTCATCGTCGCCGGCGCCCCGCGCACCGGACGCTCGCAGGTGCTGCGCACCATCGCCGGTTCGCTGGCCCGTACCAACTCCAGTGCCGACGTGCACCTGTACGGCATCGACTGCGGCAACGGCGCGCTGAACGCGCTGACCCGGCTGCCGCACTGCGGGGCGGTCGTCAGCCGCAACCAGCTGGAGCGCGTCGAGCGGCTGGTCAACCGGCTCTCCGGCGAGGTGGGCCGCCGCCAGGAACTGCTCGCCGACAAGGGCTACGCCGACATCGGTGAGCAGCGCGCGGCCGTCGTCGAGGACGAGCGGCTGCCGCACATCGTGGTGCTCCTGGACCGTTGGGAGGGCTGGCTGCCCACCCTCGGCGAGCACAACCACGGTGATCTGACCGACCAGGTCATGGCGATGATGCGGGAGGGGGCGAGCGTCGGTGTCCATCTGGTGATCACCGGTGACCGGCAGATCCTGGCGGGTCGCATCTCGTCCCTCACCGAGGACAAGTACGGGCTGCGGCTCGCGGACCGTGCCGACTTCTCGATGCTGGACATCAACTCGCGCAAGGTTCCCGAGGAGATCCCGCCCGGCCGCGCCTTCCGCAACGAGTCCGCGGCCGAGACGCAGTTCGCGCTCCTCTCCGAGGACACCACAGGTCAGGGGCAGGCAGCCGCGCTGGACTCGATCGGTGTGGCGGCGGCGGCGAGGGACAGCGGAGTGCCGCGTGGCCGCAGGCCGTTCCGGGTCGATGTGCTGCCGAACCGGATCTCCTTCGACGACGCGTGGGCGATGCGCGATCCGGCGACGGCCGCCTCCCCGCTGTGGGCGCTGGTGGGCGTCGGAGGCGACGAACTCACGGCGTTCGGCCCCGACCTGGGGCAGGGGGTGCCGGCATTCGTGATCGGCGGCCCCGCCAAGTCGGGCCGCTCGACGACCCTGTTGAGCTTCGCCCGCTCGTACCTCGCCCAGGGGGTGCGCCTGATCGTCGCCGCCCCGCGCCAGTCGCCGGTGCGTGAACTCGACGGTGTGGACGGCGTGCTGAAGGTCTTCACCGGCCGGGACGTCGACGAGGACGAGCTGGAGGAGCTGATCGGCTCGGCCACCCCCGCGGAACCGATCGTCGTCCTGGTCGACGACGCAGAGGTGCTGGACGACTGCGACGCCGAGGACGTCTTCAAGCGGATCGTCGAGCGGGGCGCGGAGGAGGGTCTCGCGGTCGTCATCGCCGGGGACGAGGACGAGATCTGTGACGGCTTCTCCGGTTGGCAGGTCGACGCGAAGAAGGCCCGGCGCGGCATCCTGCTCTCCCCGCAGGAGTCCGGCTCGGGCGAGCTGATCGGCATCCGCACCAACCGCAGCATGGTCGGTGGCCCGATCAACCCGGGCAAGGGCATGCTGCACCTGGGCAGCGGCGAGCACATCACGGTCACGACACCGATGTAGGCCGGGCGGCGTGGGTGAACGGGCGGACCGATGACTCCCGCCCGTTCACCCCCCTCACCCCCGCTCCCCCAACAACTCCACCGTCACATCCGCGGGGAACCCCGTCGTCGGCCCGACCCGGCGGGCGAATTCCTGGACCGCCGCCAACTGGGTGGCTCCGAAGCGGAAGTCGAGGGTGGTGAAGTACTGCTCCAGGACGCTCTCGTCGAACGCCTCCCAGCGGGCCGCCTGTTCGGCGACCTTGGTGACCTCTTCGAGGGAGAGGTTGCGGGAGGCGAGGAACGCCTCGTGGACCTTGCGGGTGATCTCCGGCTCGCGTTCGAGGTAGTCGCGGCGGGCCGCCCAGACGGCGAAGACGAACGGGAGTCCCGTCCACTCCTTCCAGAGCGTGCCGAGGTCGTGGACGGCGAGGCCGTAGCGCGGTCCGTCGTGCAGGTTGGCGCGGAGCGCCGCGTCGCCGATCAGGACCGCCGCCTCCGCGTCCTGCATCATCAGGCTGAGGTCGGGCGGGCACGTGTAGTAGTCGGGCTCGACGCCGAATCGTTCCGACAGCAGGAGCTGGGCGAGCCTGACCGAGGTGCGGGAGGTCGAGCCGAGGGCGACCCTGGCGCCGTCGAGGCGGTCGAGGGGGACCTGGGAGACGATCACGCAGGACATGACGGGGCCGTCGCAGCCGACGGCGATGTCAGGGAAGGCGACCAGGTCGTCCGCGTTCTTCAGGAACTCGACCAGCGTGACGGGGCCGATGTCGAGGTCCCCCCGCACCAGCCGCTCGCTGAGCTTCTCCGGGGTGTCCTTGGTCAGCTCGAAGTCGAGGAGCGTGCCCGTCCTCGCGAGGCCCCAGTAGAGGGGCAGGCAGTTCAGGAACTGGATGTGGCCGACGCGCGGCCGGGTGCGAGAATTGTCCACATCGCGAGGCTAGACCCTATGGGGTAGTCTCCAGGCCCCGGCCCCACGGTCGACTCCGTCAACCCAGACGCCCCTCTTCAAACGTCCGGGTGACGTGATCTTGAGCTCTACCGCTCGCGGCTGCGCGCGTGCTAGGCTCGCCCGCAAGTTGCAGTTTGGTTTCCCTTGCAGTACAGAGCCTGCGGAGCATGTAACCGCGGGCTCTAGTCGTTTTCAGACGTATGCAGATGTGCGGCACTCGTTTTCACACTTGCAGGTTCTGGAGCAGGGCAACCCTTTGGGCCCAAGGAGGGCTTATGGCTACCGGAACCGTGAAGTGGTTCAACGCCGAAAAGGGCTTTGGTTTCATCGCCCAGGAAGGCGGCGGCCCCGACGTCTTCGTTCACTACTCCGCGATCAATGCGAACGGTTTCCGTTCGCTGGAGGAGAACCAGCAGGTCTCCTTCGACGTCACTCAGGGCCCCAAGGGCCCGCAGGCGGAGAACGTAACTCCCGTCTGAGCCGTCACAGCTTCCTGGCTCGACGAGCCTGATGCTTTGATCCGGATCTGAAGCAGTACCCAAGGAGCCCCGCGCCGCAAGGCGACGGGGCTCCTGCCTTCTCCGGAACCGGAGCCCGGACGGGCCCCGGTTGCCTTGCCCGGCCTCCGCCGCCGCCAACACCACCCCACCGCAGCCGCAGCCGCAGCCGCAGCCGCCACCTTGGCTACCACCACCACCGCCACCGCCACCGCCCCGTCCGGGCCGCCCGGCCTGCCCCCGCTGTCAGTGGTGGCCGCTACCCTCCCCGCCCATGACCGACGCCGAGTTCCTCGCCCCCACCCGCGCCTTCTACGACGCCGTCGCGGAGGAGTACGCCGCGATGTTCCACGACGTCCTCGCCACCCGGCCGCTGGACCGGGCCGTGCTGCGCGGCTACGCCGAACTGGTCGGGCCAGGGGTGCCCGTCGCCGACCTCGGCTGCGGTCCCGGGCTGGTCACCGGGTATCTCGCCGGGCTCGGCCTCGACGTCCACGGGCTCGATCTCTCCGACGCGATGCTCGCCATCGCCCGCCGGGACAACCCGTCGCTGCGGTTCGAGCGGGGCTCGATGCTGGACCTCGGGCTGCCGGACGGCGCGCTCGGCGGCGTCGTCTCCTGGTACTCGTCCATCCACACCCCTGTGGACAGGCTGCCCGCGCTGTTCGCCGAGTTCCACCGGGTCCTCGCGCCCGGCGGCCTCCTGCTGGTCGCCTTCCAGGTCGGCGACCGGCCCCGTCGCCACGACCGGCCCTTCGGCCTCCCCGTCGCCCTCGACTTCCTGCGCCGCCGGCCCGACGAGATGACCGCCCTGCTCACCGCCGCCGGGTTCAGGACGGTCTCCCGCACGGTCAGGGAGGCCGACGAGGAACGCGGCGAGACCACCCCGCACGCCGCCCTGATCCTCCGCAGGATCTGAGACCGGGAGGCTCCGCGGGGCGGGTCAGTCGGCGCGGGGGCCCTTCTCCTCGCCCGTGGGGTCGGTGACGTCCTTCGGGGGCTCCTCGGCGCGGCCGCCACCGGCGTCCGTGGCGTCCCGCGCGGCGGTCCCGTCCTCCGGGGCGCCCGCGTCCTTCCCGTCCTTGTTCAAGGACTTCAGGAAGTCGGGGTTGTCGTCCGGCGCCACCCAGCGCTGCGGGCCCGCCTGCCGGCCGCCGCCGGCGCCGCCGCCCGCACGGTTCTTGCCCGCGAGCAGCCAGACGACCGGACCGACCAGCACCTCGCCGAAGAGCAGGATGATGATGATCCAGACCACCTTGGGCAGGCCGCGGACCTCCTCCTCCGGCGTGTTCAGACAGTCGATGAACGCGTAGATCATCAGCGCCAGGACCAGGAGGAACGGCAGATATCTCAGCATGCTCGCGCGCTCTTTCCTGAGGGACGGCAACGGCCCGGGTCGGCCCCGGTGACCGGGCCAGGTTAGCCGGTGGCCGATACTGGGGCACATGGCTTACGACGATCTTCGCTCCCTGCTGCGGGCCCTGGAACGCGAGGGCGACCTCAAGCGCGTCAAGGCCGAGGTCGACCCGTATCTGGAGGTCGGGGAGATCGTCGACCGGGTGCAGAAGGCGGGCGGCCCCGCGCTGCTCTTCGAGAACGTGAAGGGCTCGTCGATGCCCCTCGCGATGAACGTCTTCGGCACCGACCGCCGGCTCCTGAAGTCCCTCGGCCTGAAGTCCTACGGCGACATCTCCGAGAAGATCGGCGGCCTGCTGCGGCCCGAGCTGCCGCACGGGTTCGTCGGCGTGCGCGAGGCGTTCGGGAAGCTCGGCGCGATGGCGCACGTCCCGCCGAAGAAGGTGAAGGACGCACCGGTCCAGGAGACCGTCCTGACCGGCGACGACGTCGACCTCGACCAACTGCCCGCGCTGTTCACCTGGCCGCAGGACGGCGGGTCCTTCTTCAACCTGGGCCTCACCCACACCAAGGACCCCGAGTCGGGCATCCGCAACCTCGGCCTCTACCGGCTCCAGCGGCACGACCGGCGCACCATCGGCATGCACTGGCAGATCCACAAGGACAGCCGCAACCACTACCAGGTGGCCGCGCGCCGGGGCGAGCGGCTGCCGGTCGCGATCGCCTTCGGCTGCCCGCCCGCCGTCACCTACGCCTCCACCGCGCCGCTGCCCGGCGACATCGACGAGTACCTGTTCGCCGGGTTCGTCTCCGGGCGGCGGATCGAGATGGTCGACTGCAAGACCGTCCCGCTCCAGGTGCCCGCGCAGGCCGAGGTCGTCCTGGAGGGATGGCTGGAGCCGGGCGAGATGCTGCCCGAGGGGCCGTTCGGCGACCACACCGGGTTCTACACGCCGCAGGAGCCGTTCCCGGCCCTGACCATCGACTGCGTGACGATGCGCAAGCGGCCGCTGCTCCAGTCGATCGTGGTCGGCCGGCCGCCGACCGAGGACGGGCCGCTCGGCCGGGCCACGGAACGGTTCTTCCTGCCCCTGCTGAAGATCATCGTGCCGGACATCGTGGACTACCACCTGCCCGAGGCGGGCGGCTTCCACAACTGCGCGATCGTCTCGATCGACAAGAAGTACCCGAAGCACGCGCAGAAGGTGATGCACGCGATCTGGGGGGCGCACATGATGTCCCTCACCAAGCTGATCGTCGTCGTGGACTCCGACTGCGACGTCCACGACCTGCACGAGGTCGCGTGGCGGGCGCTCGGCAACACCGACTACGCCCGTGACCTGTCGATCGTCGAAGGTCCCGTCGATCATCTGGACCACGCCTCCTACCAGCAGTTCTGGGGCGGCAAGGCCGGCGTCGACGCCACCCGGAAATGGCCCGAGGAGGGCTACACCCGCGACGGCGGATGGCCTGAGATGGTCCTCTCGGACCAGGAGACGGCGGCGAAGGTCGACCGCCGGTGGAAGGAGTACGGGCTGTGAGCAGCGAGGCCATCCCCGGTACGGGCGGCACGGAGCCGCTCCGCCGGCGCGGGGGCGTGTCGGCGTTCCTGCGCCTGGTGATGATCGAACACTCCGTCTTCGCGCTGCCCTTCGCGTACATCGCCGCGCTCACCGCGATGTACGAGGTGGACCGCAGCATCCACTGGACGCGGCTGCTGCTGGTCACCGTCTGCATGGTGGGGCTGCGCACGTTCGCGATGGCCGTCAACCGGATCATCGACCGGGAGATCGACGCCCGCAATCCGCGCACCGCCCAGCGCGAGCTGGTGACCGGCGCGATGTCGGTGCGGCACGCCTGGACGGGCGCGCTGGTCGCGCTGGTGGTCTTCCTGGGCTCCGCGGCGCTGCTCAACCCGCTCTGCCTGGCGCTCGCGCCGGTCGCGGTGATCCCGATGGTGGTCTACCCCTACGGCAAGCGGTTCACGAACTTCCCGCAGGCCATCCTGGGGTTCGCGCAGGCCATGGGGCCGATCGGCGGCTGGCTCGCGATCACCGGCACCTGGTCGTGGGACGCGGTGATCCTGGGGCTCGCCGTCGGCATCTGGATCGGCGGGTTCGATCTGATCTACGCCTGCCAGGACGTCGAGACGGACCGTGAGATCGGCGTCAGGTCGGTGCCGGCCCGCTTCGGCATCCCGGCGGCGATCTGGGGCGCCCGCGGCTGCCACACCGTCACGACGGCGCTGTTCGTCTGGTACGCCGTCGCGACCGGCGCCGGTGTCTTCTTCTGGCTCGGCCTGCTGATCGTCGCGGGCGCGTTCGTCTACGAGCACACGATCGTGCGCCCGCACGACCTGACCCGGCTGAACCGGGCGTTCTTCTCCACCAACGGCTTCATCGGCATCAGCCTCTTCGTGTGCGCGCTCATCGACCTGCTGGTGCGGGGCCTGAGCGTGGCTTAGGGCCGAACAGGAACGCGGCCGTCACGCCCGCCGCGAGGCCCAGCAGGTGGGCCTGCCAGCTGACGCCCGCCTGGGTCGGGGAGAGGCCGAGGGCGAAGGAGCCGCCCCACACCGCCGTGATCAGGACGGCGGTGATCAGGGGCAGCGGACGGCGAAGCAGCAGCCCGGTGACGACGAGGTAGCCGAAGAGGCCGAAGATCAGGCCCGACGCGCCCGCCGTGTTGGTGCCTGCCGGGGATATCAGCCACACGCCCAGGCCGTCCGCGACGATCACGAACGCGCACACCGCGGCGAACCTGCGGAGCCCGCCGAGCGCCGCGAGGAAGCCGAGGACCAGGAGCGGCACTGTGTTGGCGACGAGGTGCCCGAAGCCGAAGTGGATGAAGGAGGCCGGGACGATGTCGATCAGCTCGCCGGGGACGCGCGGGACGATGCCGAAGTCGTCGAGCGCGTGGCCGCTGAGCGTGTCGGCGATCTCCAGGAGCCACAGCAGGGCGATCCAGCCCAGCATCAGCCGGGCCGCGGCCTTCGCCCGGTCCCCTCTCGACCACGCCGGTCCGGTGTCGCGCACGAAGCCCCCCGCTCCTGTTCGTCCCCTCTGGGGAACGTCCGGGCCCCCTTGGCCGGTTCCCGTTGCCCGGCGCCGGATAGGCTCGGGGGTGTGAACCCGCTCAAGCCAGGAAACGCGCCGCGTACGCCTTGGATCGTAGGGGTGTCCGGGGCCTCCGGCACCCCATACGCCGCCGCCGTGCTGCGTGCGCTGCTGGACGCCGGTGAGGAGGTCGACCTGGTGGTCAGCCGGGCGTCCCGGCTCACGCTGCTCGACGAGACCGGTCTCCCCTTCCGGGACGCGCACTGGCGCGAGGACCTCGGGCAGTGGCTGGCGCGCGGCGCCGACGGCAAGCCGGACTCGTTCGGCGTGGACCTGGCGCGGGTGCGGTACTGGAGCGCGGGCGACCTGGCCGCGGGGCCGTCCTCGGGGTCGTACCCGGTGCGGGGGATGCTCGTCGTGCCGGCCTCCACGGCGTGTGTCGCGGGGGTCGCCCTCGGGCTCTCCAAGGACCTGCTCCAGCGGGCGGCGAGCGTCACCCTCAAGGAGCGCAGGCCGCTGGTGGTCGCGGTCCGGGAGACACCGCTCAACGGTCAGACCCTGCGGCACCTGGTGACCCTGGACGACCTGGGCGCCGTCGTCGTGCCGACCTCGCCCGCCTTCTACGCGGGCGCCACCCACATCCAGGACCTGGTGGACTTCGTCGCCGGGCGGGTGCTGGACGCGGCCGGGATCCGGCACCGGCTGTACCGGCGCTGGACGGGGGAGCTGGGCGGCGGGTCGGCGGACGCGGCCGAGCGGTGACCGCCGCGGCCCGGCGCCCCTGTCCCCCCGGTTCCCTCCCACCCCCAGGCACCACCCGCAACACCCGCAGCACCTCTCGTCGTTTCGTTTCAAGGAATCTCCAGCGGAAGGCTTCGATCGCATGGACGCGGTGGACAGGCAGCTCATCCAGGCCCTGAGAGAGAACGGCCGGGCCTCGTACGCGGAGCTCGGGCGTCTCGTCGGCCTGTCGGGACCGAGCGTCACCGACCGCATCAACCGGCTGGAGGCGGCCGGGGTCATCACCGGGTACCGGGCCACCGTGGACTCGGCCTCGCTCGGGCTCGGGGTCATCGCGCTGATCGGCATCTCGCTCTCGGACGCGGCCGACCACGAGGACGTCGCCCGCCGGCTCAAGGACCTCCCGGAGATCGAGGACTGCTGGTTCATCGCCGGCGACGACTCGTTCATGCTCAAGGTGCGCTCCACCGACGTCGACGGTCTCGAGCGGACGATCCGGCGGCTGAGCGGGACGAAGGGCGTCTCGCGGACCCGCACCACGGTGGTCCTCTCCACCAAGTGGGAGAACCGGGTCGGGGAGCTTCCCGAGGAGGTGTAGGCGTACCGTTGGCCGCGTTGTCGTCGAAAGGTGTTGGTATGGACGTCGGGCTCAAGCGCGAGCTGGAGGAGAAGGTCCGCTCCGGTGAACGGCTGACCCGTGAGGACGGCATCGCCCTCTACGAGTCCGACGACCTGGCGTGGCTCGGCGGGCTCGCGCACGAGGTGCGCACCCGCAAGAACGGCGACGTGGTCCACTTCAACGTCAACCGGCACCTGAACATGACCAACGTGTGCACGGCGTCCTGCGCCTACTGCTCGTTCCAGCGCAAGCCGGGCGAGAAGGACGCGTACACGATGCGCATCGAGGAGGCCGTGAAGCTCGCCACCGCGATGGAGGGCGAGAACCTCACCGAGCTGCACATCGTCAACGGCCTGCACCCGAACCTGCCGTGGCGCTACTACCCGCGGTCGCTGCGCGAGCTGAAGGCGGCCCTGCCGAACGTCTCCCTCAAGGCGTTCACGGCCACCGAGATCCACCACTTCGAGACGATCTCGAAGCTCTCCGCCTCGGAGATCCTCGACGAGCTGATCGACGCCGGTCTCGAATCCCTGACCGGCGGCGGCGCGGAGATCTTCGACTGGGAGGTCCGCCAGCACATCGTGGACCACCGCACCCACTGGGAGGACTGGTCGCGGATCCACCGGCTGGCGCACGAGAAGGGTCTGAAGACCCCGTGCACCATGCTGTACGGGCACATCGAGGAGCCCAGGCACCGGGTGGACCACGTGCTGCGGCTGCGTGAGCTGCAGGACGAGACCGGCGGCTTCCAGGTCTTCATCCCGCTGCGCTACCAGCACGACTTCGTGGACATGAAGGACGGCAAGGTCCGCAACCGGCTCCAGGCCCGCACCCAGATGGCGACCGGCGCCGAGGCGCTGAAGACGTTCGCCGTCTCCCGGCTGCTGTTCGACAACGTCCCGCACGTCAAGGTCTTCTGGGTGATGCACGGCGTCCAGACCGCGCAGCTTGCCCTCCAGCACGGCGCGGACGACATGGACGGCTCGGTCGTCGAGTACAAGATCACGCATGACGCGGACAACTACGGCACCCCGAACAAGCTGACCCGCGAGGACCTCCTCGACCTGATCAGGGACGCCGGTTTCCGCCCGGTGGAGCGCAACACCCGCTACGAGATCATCCGCGAGTACGAGGGCCCCGACCCGGCCCGTCGTGACGCGCCGCAGCCGATGCGGGTGTGATCCGGTGGCGTTGACGTTCGAACTGGACCCGGCGGTCTCCCGCGACCTCCGGGACCAGGTGCTCACCCTCTGGGCCGACGTGTCCAACGCGGGCGGCTCGGTCGGCTTCGTGCCGCCGGTCGGCGCCGACGACATCAGGCCCGAGCTGGTCAGACACCTGATCGCCATGGCGGAGGGCAGGACCCGGCTGCTGGTCGGCAGGGACGGGACAGGCGAGGTCGTCGCGACCGCGTTCCTCACGCTCAACACGCACCGGCTGATGCGGCACTGGCTCTGGCTGTACACCGTCATGGTGCACCCGCGCCATCAGGGCAAGGGGTACGGCCGCGAGCTGCTGGCGGCCGCGGCCGACGCGGCCCGCGGGATCGACGGCATCGAGGCGGTCAGGCTCACCTGCCGGGGCGGCCTCGGACTCGAGCGGTTCTACGCGTCGTGCGGCTACAAGGAGGTCGGCCGGATCCCGGACGCGATCAGGGTGGCGCCGGGCGACGACCGCGACGACATCGTCATGCTGCTGCCGCTGGGCTGAGCCGCGCACCCCCCTCCAAGATCCTGGAGGGGGCGTGCTTCACTGGACGTTGCCCCTGTTTGGAATCGGAAGAGTGGATTGAGATGCTCCGCTACACGCTGATGCGCCTCGGGATCTTCGTGGGCTGCCTCGTGGTCGTCTGGGGCCTCGTCTACTCCGAGGTCGTCCCGCGCGGTCTCGGCGCCTCGAACGGCATGTGGGTCGTGCTGCTCGCCCTGGTGCTCTCCGCGCCGATCAGCTTCGTCGTGCTGCGCAAGGAGCGCGACCGCGCCTCGGTGAAGATCGTCGAGCGGGTGGACCGCGCCAAGGCCAACCTGGACGCCAACCGCAGCCAGGAGGACGACGTGGACGACTCGGTGCGCGCGCACCAGGACGCGGCTCCCGCGCAGGGGCAGACGGCGTCCTGACGGCGGGCCCCCGCCCGTGGGGTCGGGGCAGACTCCGTCCTGACGGCGGCGGGCCCCCGCCCGTGGGGCCCGGCCGTGTGCCGGTATGCCCGGCGCGGTCCGGCAGGCTCCCGGCCGAGCCGGGCGCGGTCGCGGTGGGCCGTAGTCGGTCCGGCCGGTTGGCCGGGTGGCCCAACTACCCTTGCCCTCATGGGTGCCGTGAAGACCAAACGGATGCCGCGGGCGGTCCGTGAGCAGCAGATGCTGGACGCCGCCGTGCGGACCTTCGGTCAACGCGGCTACATGGCCGCGTCGATGGACGAGATAGCCGAACTCGCGGGCGTCTCCAAGCCGTTGGTGTACCTGTACCTGACCTCGAAGGAACACCTCTTCACCGCGTGCATCCGGCGGGAGGCCGAGGCGCTGGTCGAAGCGGTGCGGGCCGGGGTGCGGCGGGAGCTGCCCGCCGACCGCCAACTGTGGGAAGGGCTCGGGGCGTTCTTCACGCACACCTCCCGCAACCCGGACGGCTGGGCGGTGCTGCACCTCCAGGCGCGGACGCACGGTGAGCCGTTCGCTGCGGTGGTCACGGCGATGCGCGAGGAGATCGTCGTCTTCGTGACGCAGTTGATCGTGGACGCGGCCCGGGAGGCACACCGGGACCCGCACCTTCCCGAGCGTGAGGTCGCCGGGCTCGCGGAGGCCCTGGTGGGGGCGGCCGAGTCGCTCGCCGCGTGGGCGAACGCCACCCCCGGGATCACGGCCAGGCAGGCGGCGGCCACCCTCATGAACTTCGCGTGGGCGGGCCTCGGCGACCTGATGGACGGCCGCCCCTGGTCACCGCCCGAGCCGGATCACGACGGGACGGGCGGGACCTTGCCCGGCGGGACCAGTGCGGAGAGCTCGCCGACGACGTGAACGCGGTCGCCTGCGCGCAGTTCGAAGCGTCCGTCGGCGTCCGCCGCGTAGGTCACCGTCCCCGGCAGCAGGACCGGCGCCCTGAACTCGGCGCGCATCCGCACCGCTTCGGGAGTGCCGTGCGCGGCGAGGCAGCGGGCGACCGTCCACATGCCGTGCGCGATGGCGCGCGGGAAGCCGAACAGGCGGGCGGTGAGCGGGTGCAGATGGATGGGGTTGCGGTCGCCCGAGGCCGCCCCGTAGCGCCGTCCGATGTCCTTGCCCAACTGCCAGTCGGCGCGGGCGGGCAGCGGCTCGCGGTCGGCGGAGCGGCCGTCACCCGTGGTGCCCGTCCCCGCGTCCGCTCGGCTGCCCAGGGCCTCGGAGCCGGTGGCGTGCCGGGCCAGATAGGTGCTCCGCGACTCCCACACCACCTCCCCCGCCGTCCTCAGCTCGGTGACCACCGCCGCCTCGGTGCCGCGCCGGTGCGGCCGCAACCCGTCGACGCGGACGGCGAGTTCGTGGCCGGCGGTGGCGGGCTGCGGCCGGTGGCGGGTGATGTCGATCCCCGTGTGGACCAGCCCGAGCAGCGGCAGCGGGAAGGCCCGGCCGCTCATCAGCCGCATCGCCAACGGGAAGCCGAGCACGTGCGGATAGGTGAGGGGCAGGGCGTCGTCACCGGTGGCGAAGCCACAGACGCGTTCGTAGGCGGCCAACTTGGCCAGGTCGAGTTGGAGTTCGGGCACGACGAGCCAGTCGTTCGGGTAACCGGCGTCGGACCGTGGGCGCTTGAGCGGAGACAGCAGGGCGCCACGGGCGAGGAGAGGCGCGAGGGCGGGCATGCGGGCGAGGGTGACGGGCATCGGGCTCCTACGAGGTCCTGCGTCCGGTTCGGGGCGTCGGCGGGGCGGGGCGGGGCGAAAGGCTGAGCGGGGCGAGGGGATGAGCGGGGACGGGAGGCTGAGCGAGGACGGGGTTGGGGCGAGGGCTGGGGCAGGGCGAGCGCGAGGGCGGGGCACGGAGTTGGGCGTCGGCGCGACGGGGGCGGTGCGGGCCGACCGGAACTGAACTGGGCTGACGGCACTGCGCACTGCGCGGGGCCGACCCGCCTGGGCTTGCCGGGGCCGGCCGGGTCGACGAGCGGCGCTGTCCGCGCTGTCGGCAGTTGACCGGCCCTCGTCGGCGGTGTGGTGCCGCGGCCCCGCCCCCGGTCGCGCTACGCGCCCAGCAGGCTCTGGCCGCAGACCCGTACCACCTGGCCGTTCACCGCCCCCGACGCCGGGTGGGCGAGCCAGGACGTCGTCTCCGCGACGTCGATCGGCAGGCCGCCCTGGGAGAGGGAGTTCATCCGGCGGCCCGCCTCGCGGATGAGGAGGGGGATCGCGGCGGTCATCCTCGTCTCGATGAATCCGGGCGCGACCGCGTTCACGGTCACCCCGTGCTCTTCGAGGGCGCGCGGCGCGAGGGCGCGGACCAGACCGACCACACCCGCCTTGCTCGCGCCGTAGTTGGTCTGGCCGGCGTTTCCGGCGAGTCCCGCGATGGAGGCGGTGGCGACGATCCGGCCGCCGCGCCGCAGGGCACCGGCGCCGAGGAGCGCGTCGGTGGTGCGCAGGACGGCGCCGAGATTGACGTCGAGCACCGAACTCCAGCGCTCGGCGGGCATGTTGACCAGTCGCCTGTCGCGGGTGATGCCCGCGTTGTGGACGAGGACGTCGAGGCCGTCGGGCAGCGCGTCGGCGATCAGGGCGCCCGCGTCGGGGGCGGTGATGTCGAGGGCGAGGGCGGTGCCGCC
The DNA here is from genome assembly GCF_005222485.1 of Streptomyces griseoviridis. Lineage (NCBI taxonomy): Bacteria > Bacillati > Actinomycetota > Actinomycetes > Kitasatosporales > Streptomycetaceae > Streptomyces > Streptomyces griseoviridis. The sequence continues at coordinate 5,145,326 of NZ_CP029078.1, read as the reverse complement.
GAGGCGTTCGGCGAGGGCGCGGGCGTCGTGCTCGGCCTGCGGCACGTCGAGGACGACGACATGGGCGCCGTCGCGGGCGAGGGTCTCGGCGACGGCCTCGCCGATGCCCCGGGCGGCCCCGGTGACCAGGGCGGTGCGGCCGGCGAGGGGGTGCTCCCGGTCGGCGGGGGCGCCAGGCCCACCGAGCCCGCCGGGTGCGCCGGGTCCGCCGGGTACGCCAGGCCCACCAAGCCCGCCGGGCCCGCCGGGTGCGCCAGGTCCGCCGGCTCCGCCAAAGCCGCCGGGTCCGACGGTGATCACCTGCCCGCTGACGTAGGCGGACTTGGGGGACAGCAGGAAGCCGAGGGTGGACTCGGCGGCGGTCGCCTCGGTGAGCCGGACCAGGTTGACGGTCCTGCCCCGGCCGATCTCCTTGCCGAGGGAGCGGGTGAAGCCCTCGAACGCCTGCTGCGCGGCGGCCTGGTGGTGGTCGGCGGGGTCGAGGGGCGCGCCGAGGACGACGACGCGCCCGCCGGGGGCGATCGACCGGACGACGGGGTGCAGGGCGGTGTGGACGTCGAGGAGGGCGTCGACGTCCCGGACGCCGGTGGCGTCGAGGACGACGGCGGCCGGGTTGCCGGTGTCGTCGCCGAGGCCGGTGCGGGCGAGGACCGGCGCGAGGTCGAGGGCGGACTTGCCCGCGGTCAGGTGCAGCAGGCCGCCGTCCAGCGCGGGCCGGGCGGTGGACCACCTGCTGAGCGGCGCCGGCTGGGGCAGGCCGAGCCGCCGGGTCAGCAGGCGGCCGGGCGCGGTGCCGGTGAAGCTCAGATAACGGTCGGCCATGCGTGTCTCCCCGGTCGGACTCAACTTGCTTACTCTGGAGTAAGGTTACCGGTGGTAAGTGTAGGTCAACGGTGAGGAGCAGGTCGAGATGAGTCCCGTGCAGCCGCCGGTGGCACGACGCGTCGCGGTCATCGGCGGTACGCGTGTCCCCTTCGCCCGCTCGGACGGCCCCTACGCCACCGCCTCCAACCAGGAGATGCTGACCGCGGCCCTGGACGGCCTGGTGGCCAGGTTCGGGCTCCAAGGTCCCGGCGCGGTGGGCGAGTTCGTCGGCGGGGCGGTGCTCAAGCACAGCCGTGACTTCAACCTCGCCAGGGAGACGGTCCTCGGTTCGACGCTGGACGCCCGCACCCCCGCCTACGACCTGCAACAGGCGTGCGGCACCGGGCTCCAGGCGGTGATCGCCGCCGCCAACAAGATCGCCCTCGGGCAGATCGAGTCGGCCGTCGCGGGCGGCGCGGACACCGCGAGCGACGCGCCGCTCGGCGTCAACGACCTGCTGCGGCGCATCCTGTTGGAGGCACGCAGGGCGAAGTCGGCGGGCGCCAGGCTCAGGGCGCTCGCCCGGGTCCGCCCCGCCCACCTGGTCCCGGACATCCCGCGCAACGCGGAGCCGCGCACCGGCCTGTCCATGGGCGAGCACGCCGCCGTCACCGCCCGCGCCTGGGGCGTGACCCGTAAGGAGCAGGACGCGTTGGCGGCGGCCAGCCACCAGCGGCTCGCGGCGGCCTACGAACGGGGCTTCTTCCAGGACCTGGTGGTCCCCTTCCGCGGCCTGGCCCGCGACCAGAACCTCCGTCCGGGCTCCACGCCCGCCAAACTCGCGGCGCTCAAGCCGGTGTTCGGGCTCGACGCCCCCGATCCGACGATGACGGCGGGCAATTCGACGCCGCTCACGGACGGCGCGGCGACGGTGCTGCTGGCGTCGGAGGAGTGGGCGCGGGCGCGCGGCCTGCGACCGCTGGCGTATCTCACCGCCCACGAGACGGCCGCGGTCGACTTCCCGCACGGTGATGTCGCGGGCGGCGAGGACGGGTTGCTGATGGCACCGGCGTACGCGGTCCCGCGGATGCTGGAGCGGGCCGGGCTCGCCCTGGCGGACTTCGACCTGGTCGAGGTGCACGAGGCGTTCGCGTCGCAGGTGCTGGCGACGCTCGCGGCCTGGGAGAAGCGCGGCCTCGGCGCGGTGGACCGGGACCGGCTGAACGTGGCCGGTTCCTCGCTCGCCACCGGCCATCCGTTCGCGGCGACCGGAGCGCGGATCGTGGCGACGCTGGCCGCGCTGCTCGCCGAGCGCGGCGGGCCGGGGCGCGGCCTGATCTCGGTGTGCGCGGCCGGCGGCCAGGGCGTGACGGCCGTCCTGGAACGGGACTGAGCCCGGGTCAGGCAGGGCGTGACAGCCACCCTGGACCGGGACTGAGGACTGAGCACAGGTCCGGCAGGGCGCGTAGGCCGTTCTGGAACGGGACTGAGCCCGGGTCCGGCAGGGCGCGGGGGCCGTCGTGGGTGCGGGGACGGTCACGGCCGTCGGCGCGGGCACAGGCCCGGCTCCGGACTCTTCCCGAACCCACACCCGCCCCTCACCGCGGCCCCGTACGATCGCCGTCCGAACCGGCGGTGACGCGCCCGTCGCACGCCGCGGGTGAACGACTCGGTACGAACCGCACGTACCACCTCGGCAGAGCGGAACCGAGCCGCACGCCACTGGAGTTGCCCATGTCCGTGTCCCGTCCCGTCGCCTACGACCACGACGGTGTGCCTCAGTTGGTGGAGCCCGAGATCCGGCGGCTGGACGGCGTGGTGCGCGAGGTGTCCGTGCCGCCGCTGGTGCCGCCGCGCAGCCACGGGTCGCTCGCTGACCTGCCGTTCGAGAACGCGGCGGCCGCGCCCGCGTCCCGGGTGCTCAGCCGCCGTACGGGGGACGGCGGTTGGGCGGACGTGACGGCGGACGGGTTCGCCCGTGAGGTGCGGGAGCTGGCGAAGGGGCTGATCGCCGAGGGGCTGGTGCCTGGCGACCGGATCGCCGTCATGGCGCGGACGGTCTACGAGTGGACGCTGCTGGACTTCGCGGCGTGGGCGGCGGGCCTGGTCACCGTGCCCGTCTACCCGACGTCGTCGCTGTTCCAGACCCGGTGGATCCTCCAGGACTCGGGCGCGGTGGCGTTGGTGACGGAGACGGCGGCGCAGGCGGCAGCGCTCGGGCCCGAGCTGAACCGGCTGCCCGACCTGCGTCATCTGTGGGTGGTGGAGAAGGGGCACCTCGACCGGGTGGCGGAGCTGGGGCGGCCGGTGCCCGACCACGAGGTCGATGTGCGGCGCGGGATGCTGGTGCCCGGCACCCCGGCCACGCTCGTCTACACGTCGGGCACCACCGGGCGCCCCAAGGGCTGTGTCCTCACCCACGGCAACTTCCTCGCCGAGGTCGACAACGCGATCGAACTCCTCTACCCGGTCTTCAGGTCGAAGACCTCGGAGGAGCCGTCGACGCTGCTGTTCCTGCCGATGTCGCACGTGTTCGGCCGGATGGTGGCCATCGCCTGCGTCCGCGCCCGGGTGCGGATCGCGCACGCGCCGAGCCTGGCGGCCGAGGATCTGCTGGCCGACCTCGGCACCTTCAGGCCGACGTTCCTCGTGGCGATCCCCTACATGCTGGAGAAGGTCTACAACAACGCCCGCGCGAAGGCGGAGAGCGTCGGCCGGGCGTCCGCCTTCGACCGGGCGGCGGCGGTGGCCGGGCGGTACGGGGAGGCGGTGGAGGCACGGCAGGCGGGCACCGGTCCCGGGCCGAACGCCGCGCTGCGGGCGGCCCGCGCCTTCTACGACCCGCTGGTCTACCGCCGTATCCGCAGCGCCATGGGCGGCCGGGTCCGTCAACTCATCTGCGGAGGCTCGCCGTTGGGGCGGCGCCTCGCGGCCTTCTACGCGGGCGCGGGACTTGAGATCTACGAGGGGTACGGGCTGACCGAGTCGACGGGCGCGGCGACCTGCACGCCCCCGCTCAAACCCCGGCTCGGGACAGTGGGTTGGCCGATGCCGGGCACCAAGGTGCGGCTGGCCGGGGACGGGGAGGTCCTGCTCGCCGGCGGCCAGGTGTTCCGCGGCTACTGGGACCCGCACGCGGGCGGGGTGGTGCCCGCGTCGGCCGACGGCTGGTTCCCGACCGGCGACATCGGGCACCTCGACGACGAGGGCTATCTGACCATCACCGGCCGCAAGAAGGAGATCCTGATCACCGCGGGCGGCAAGAACGTGGCGCCCGCGCCGCTGGAGAACTGGCTGCGCCAGCACCCGTTGATCTCCCAGTGCGTGGTCGTCGGCGACCGCCGCCCGTACGTCTCCGCGCTGCTCACCCTCGACCCGGAGGGCATCACCCACTGGCGCCGGATGAACGGCAAGCACCCGGTCCCGGCCGAACTCCTCCTCGACGACGAGGAGTTGAGGCAGGTGTTGCAGCGGGCGGTCGACGAGGCCAACAAGCTCGTCTCCCGCCCCGAGTCGATCCGCCGCTTCACGGTCCTGCCGCGCGACCTCACGGAGGCCGACGGCCATCTGACCCCGTCGATGAAGCTGCGCAGGGAGGCGGTGCTGAGGGACTTCGCCACGGAGGTGGAGTCGCTGTACGACGGGCGGTGAGACGGCGGTGCGGCGCCGCCGACCGGGACGGTTCGGCCGCCGCGTCCGCGCACGGTGCGACCAGCCCGGCGCTCTCCCGCATACCCTGGGCGCCGATGCCGAACGACGACCGCCGTCTGCGTCCCGTCGACCTCGCCAGGTCGGCCGGGATCTCGACCCAGCAGGTGCGCAACTACGAGGACGCGGGCGTGCTGCCGCCCGCCGGGCGCACCGGGTCCGGCTACCGGGTCTTCGGGGACGCGCACCGGCGGGCCCTGCTCACCCACCGGGCCCTGGTGCGCGGGTACGGGCCCACGGACGCGGCCCGGATCATGCGGACCGTGCACGCCGGTGACGTGCCGGGAGCGCTCGCCCTCGTCGACGCGGCGCACGCCGCCCTGCACGCCGAACGCGCCGCGCTGCGGGCGGCCGTCGAGGCGCTGGAGGCGGCGGCCGGGGCGCCCGCCCCGGTGCCGCGCGCGGGCCTGCGGATCGGGGAGGTGGCCGCCCTGCTGGGGGTCCGTACGTCGGCGCTGCGGGTGTGGGAGGCGGCGGGGCTGCTGACGCCCGGCCGGGAGCCGGGCACCGGGTACCGCAGGTACGGTCCGGCCGAGGTCAGGGACGCCCGTCTGGTGCACACCCTGCGCCGGGCCCACCATCTCTTCGACCAGATCCGCCCGGTCCTGGCGGAACTGCGCCGCGAGGGCGACCGTGCGGACCTGCGCTCGGCGCTGGCCGACCGCGCCGGGTCCCTGACCGCCAGGAGCCGGGCGATGCTCACCGGGGCGGCGGCGCTGGACGGCTACCTCGACGGCTCCGGTCCCGGCGACGCGGCCCGCGACGCGGCGGCGACGGACGCCGGCCGTCCCCGTCCGTAGCCCTCCGGAGGGGTAGTTTCCGGTCATCGTCCGGCGTCGCGGCGGCAGGGAGAGTGACCCCATGGATCAGGCACAGGCACACGCGTGGCTCGCCACCGCCGTCGAGGAGGCCCGTGCCGGGCTCGCCGAGGGCGGCATCCCGATCGGCGCGGCCCTCTACGCGGCGGACGGCACCCTGCTGGGCCGCGGCCGCAACCGGCGGGTGCAGGACGGCGATCCGTCCACGCACGCGGAGACGGCCGCGTTCCGGGCGGCGGGCAGGCAGCGCTCGTACCGCGGCACGACGATGGTGACGACCCTCTCGCCCTGCTGGTACTGCTCGGGCCTGGTACGGCAGTTCGGCATCTCCCGGGTGGTGATCGGGGAGGCCGTCACCTTCCGGGGCGGGCACGAGTGGCTCGCCGGGCACGGTGTGCGGATCGTGCTGCTCGACGACCCGGAGTGCGTCGCCCTGCTGGGCGGCTTCGTCGCGGACCACACCGACCTGTGGCACGAGGACATCGGCGAGTGACCCCCGCTCCCGCGGGGGCCGCCGTCACACGCCCGCGTAGGAGTGCTTGCCCGTGACGAAGATGTTGACGCCGTAGTAGTTGAACAGCCAGCAGCCGAACGCGATCAGCGCCAGGTAGGCGGCCTTGCGGCCCTTCCAGCCGGCCGTCGCGCGGGCGTGCAGGTAGCCCGCGTAGGCGACCCAGGTGATGAACGACCAGGTCTCCTTGGGGTCCCAGCCCCAGTAGCGGCCCCACGCGTCGCCGGCCCAGATCGCGCCCGCGATGATCGTGAACGTCCACAGCGGGAAGACGGCCGCGTTGATCCGGTAGGCGAACTTGTCGAGCGACGCCGACGCGGGCAGCCGTTCCATCACGGAGGTGGCGAAGGTGCCGGGCTGTCCGCCGCCCGCGAGCTTGCTCTCGTACGAGTCCTTGAAGAGGTACAGGATCGTCGCGACCGCGCCGACGTAGAAGACCGCGCCGCACAGGATCGCCGTGGAGACGTGGATGTACAGCCAGTACGAGTGCAGGGCGGGCACCAGCTGGTCGCTCGCCGTGTACAGGACGGTGACGGCGAGACCCAGGTCGAGCAGGACCGTGGTGGTCAGGAACAGGCCGAGCCAGCGGACGTTCTTGCGCAGCGCGAGCAGCACCAGGTACACGCCGACGGCGACCGTCGAGAAGGTGATGTTGAACTCGTACATGTTGCCCCACGGCGCCCGCTGCACCGACAGGGCCCGGGTGAGGACACCCGCGAACTCGACGAGGAACGCGAGCACCGTGAGCGAGATGGCGATCCGCCCGTACAGGTCGCCCTGTTCGTCGCCGCCGTGCGCGCCGGGCCCGTCGGGCACGTCGCGCGAGCCGGTCGCGGCCCGTACGACGACCTGCGGCCGCTCCAGGACGGCCGTCCCGCCGGCCTGCTGCACGGTGACGGCGGGCGCGGCAGCCTTCTTCCTCGCCGTCGTGCCGTCGGTCAGCGCGGCGGCCGTGCGGGCGACCTTGCTGCGGCTGCCGAAGAGCCATTCGGCGATGTACGCGAAGAAGGCCAGGGTGTAGACGGCCATCGACGAGTAGATCAGCGTGTTGCTGAGGTTCGCGAGGTGTTCGTTGGTGGCGGCGGCGAGGATCACTGCTGCTCAGCCCCTTCGGGGGGTGCGACTGGCGAGTCGGAGGAATCTGCGGGTTCGGCGGGACCGGCGGTGTGCGCCGGGTCTGCGGGGGCGGTGGGGTCGTCGGCCCCGGGCGGGGCCGCCGTCCCGTCGTAGAGGACGCCGGCGAGGTCGCCCAGCTCCTCCGGGACCTTCGCGGACTCGCTGCGGCCGAGCCCGGCCATCTCCACGACGGTGACGCCGTCCGGGCCCTCGGTGGCACGCACCCAGACCCGGCGGCGCTGGATGAACAGCGAGGCGGCCAGACCGAAGATCGCGGTGAGGGCGCCGCCGAGCGCCCAGCCGCTGCCGGGCTGCCGGGTGACCTGGAAGTTCGCCCACTCCTTGATCCCCTTCTCGAAGGTGATCGAGCCGGCGCCGTCCGGGAGCTTCATCGTCTCGCCCGGCTTCAGGTTCACCCGCAGCGTCTGGCCCTTGCTGTCCTTGAACGCCTTCAGGTTCTTCTTGTCGAGCTGGTAGACGCTCTGCGGGATGCCCGCGTCGACACCGAGGTCGCCGTGGTAGGCGGCCAGGTTGAGGATCGGGTTGAGCAGCGCGGGGAACTGCGAGACGACGGCCGTGTTCTTGCCGCCGTAGGACGGCAGGAAGAACGCCTGGAAGCCGAGCTGCTCCTTGGCGCCCTTGGCGTCGCGGTAGCCGTCCATCACCTTGATCGCGCCGGACGACGTGACGTTCGAGTCGAGCGGCAGCAGCGGCACCGCCTCGCGGTAGACGACGGCGCCCTTGCCGTCCCTGACGGTGACGACGGGCGCGTAGCCGTGGGCGGTGAGGTACACCTTCGAGTCGCCGATCTCCAGCGGCTCGTTGACCTTGATGAGGCTCTTCTCGTCCTTGCCGTAGGCGCCGACGCTGTAGGTGACGCCCGCCTGGTAGGTGCGCGGGGTGCCGCGGTTGGGGCCGGTCTCCTCGTAGGTGCCCTGGAACGTGTCGAGGCGGAAGCTGAACGGGTCCAGGTCGTCCTGGGTGAAGAGGTTGCCCGACTTGAAGTCGTCGTACTGGGTGAGGGTGTTGGAGAACCCGTCGCCCTCGACGATCAGCTTGTTGCCCTCCGACTTGAACAGCTGGCCCCAGGCGAAGGCGGTCAGCATCACGATGAGGGCGAGGTGGAAGGCGAGGTTGCCGACCTCGCGCAGATAGCCCTTCTCTGCGGCGACGGCGTCGCCCGCGAGGTGCGCCCGGAAGCGGCGCCTGCGCAGCAGGGCGAGCGCGGCCTGACTGATCTCCTCGGGGCGGGCCCCGCTGCGCCAGGTGGTGTAGGCGGGCAGCCGGTTCAGCCGCTTGGGCGCGCCCGGCGGCCGGCCGCGCAGCTGTCCGACGAACTGCCAGGTGCGCGGGACGATGCAGCCGATGAGGGAGACGAACAGCAGGATGTAGATCGCGGAGAACCACACCGAGCTGTAGACGTGGAAGAGGCCGAGCCGGTCGTAGACCGGTGCGAGGAGGGTGTGGGCCGCGCGGAAGTCGGCGACCTTCGTCTCGTCGGTGCCGCTCTGCGGGATCAGCGAGCCGGGGATCGCGCCGAGCGACAGCAGCAGGAGCAGCAGCAGCGCGATCCGCATCGAGGTGAGCTGCCGCCAGAACCAGCGGGCCCAGCCGATGACGCCGAGCCCCGGGTGGGGCGCGTCCTCGCGGGGGGCGGTGGACAGCTGGGAGCCGGCGGCGCTGACGTCCTGGTCCTCGGCGGGCGCGGCACCCGGGCGGGCGTCCGGGCCGGCGGTGGGCGCGGCGGCCTCGGGCCCCGTCTTGGAAGGCGTGCTCATCGATCAGATCCCCACAGTGAAGCCGTTGGACCAGGTCTGCATCTCCTGCACCAGGGAGTCCCAGGCGCCGGTGAGCAGCAGCAGGCCGGTCACGATCATCATCGTGCCGCCGATCCGCATGACCCAGACATAGTGCCGTTTGACCCAGCCGAAGGCGCCGAGTGCCTTGCGGAAGGCGACCGCCGCGAGCACGAAGGGCACGCCGAGACCCACACAGTAGGCGACGGTCAGCAGGGCGCCGCGGCCCGCGCTCGACTGCTGGGTGGAGAGCGCGAGCACCGCGGCCAGGGTCGGTCCGATGCAGGGCGTCCAGCCGATGCCGAACAGGGCGCCGAGCAGCGGGGCGCCGATCAGGCCGGTGACCGGCCGCTTGTGCAGGCGGAACTCGCGCTGGGTCATCCAGGGCATGAGCCCCATGAAGAAGACGCCCATCAGGATCATGAGGACGCCGAGCACCTTCGACAGGACGCCCCGGCTCTCCTGGAGGGTGTCGCCGAAGAAACCGAAGAGGGCGCCGCTGGAGACGAAGACGGCGGTGAAGCCGAGGACGAAGAGGGAGGCGCCGGCGACCATCCGGCCGCGCCTGGCCTCGGCCAGGTCGGTGCCGGTGACCCCGGTGACGTAGGAGAGGTAGCCGGGCACCAGCGGCAGCACGCACGGGGAGAAGAAGGAGACGAGTCCGCCGAGCATGGCGATCGGCAGGGCGGCCAGCAGGGCGCCGTTGAAGACGGTGCCGTTGAGCGAGGTGCCGCCGTAGCCGGTCGCGGCGAGGGCGGTGGCGGGGCTCGCGAGGGCGGCGGTGATCACGTCACTTCTCCGCGAGGACCGGGGCGAGCATGGCGCGCAGTTTCTCCTCGCTGAGCGCCTGGAGGGTGCGCGCGGCGATCCTGCCCTGCCGGTCGATGATCAGCGTGGAGGGGATGGCCTGCGGGTTGAGGGTGCCCTTCTTGAAGCGGAGCATCAGCTTCCCCGTCGGGTCGTACAGGCTGGGGTAGCTGACCCCGTACTCCTTCTCGAAGGCCCTGGCCGGGCCGGTGCTGGTGTCGCGGGTGTTGATGCCGACGAACTGCACGCCGGCGCCGGTGTCCTTGACGTCCTGGTAGACGGTCTCGAAGTTCTTGGCCTCGGCGCGGCAGGGCGGGCACCAGGAGCCCCAGACGTTGATGACGACGACCTTGCCCCGGTAGTCGTCGACGTCGAGCTGTCTGCCGTCGACGGTCTCGCCCGAGAGGTCGGGGGCGTCGGCGCGTTCGCCCTTCTTCGCCGTGGCGACGCCGTCGGCGCCGGTGACGAAGTTGGTGTCGCCCGAGCCACCGGACGTTCCGCCGGAGCCGCAGGCGGTGAGGGTCAGCGCGGCGGCGGCTGCCGCGGCGCTGAGCAGGGCGGCACGGCTACGGGGCGAGCGCAGGGGGGCGCGGCTGGCGGCACTCATGTGAAAAGTTTCGCATGCCCGTTCTGAGGATCTTGCGCACCCCCCTCGCGGTCCGCGTCTCAGGCGGCCTGTCCGGAAGAGGTGGAGGTGGGGGCGTCGTCCTTGAGGAAGGTCTTCCAGCCGCCGGCGGGTGCCTGCCCGACGTCGAGGGTGCGGAGCTTGGCGAGCACCTCGGGCTTCTGGACGTCCATCCAGTCGACGAACTGCCGGAAGGAGACGAGCCGCACGTCCTCGCCCTTCTCCTTCTCCCGGGCGATGTGCTTGAAGGCCTCCTCGACGGAGTCCATGTAGATGCCGCCGTTCCACTGCTCGAAGTGGTTGCCGACGAAGAACGGCGCCCGGTTGCTCTCGTACGCCCGCCGGAAGCCGGCGATGTAGGCCTGTGCGGACTGCTTGCGCCAGCCGGGGTAGTTGTGGGCGGGCGCCTTGGTGGAGTTCACGGACTGGTTGGCCAGCATGTTGTAGTCCATGGACAGCACCTCGAAGCTGTGGCCGGGGAACGGGATCTGCTGGAGGGGCAGGTCCCAGATGCCGAGCCGCTTGACGGGCCAGGTCTGCCGGCCGCCGGGCGAGGAGGCGTCGTAGCGCCAGCCGAGGTCCTTGGCGGTGGGCAGCAGGTTGTTCTGGCCGAGCAGGCAGGGGGTGCGGCCGCCGACGAGTTCCTTCTCGTAGTCGAAGGGCAGCGACGGCAGGTCGCTCCAGCCGGTGTTGGTGCGCCACTCCTTGACGAACGCCTTGGCCTGGTCGATCTCGCTGCGCCACTGCTGGGGGGTCCAGTTGCCGACGGTGCCGGTGCCGGCGCAGAAGTGGCCGTTGAAGTGGGTCCCGATCTCGTGGCCTTCGAGCCAGGCGCGGCGCACGTTGGTGAGGGTCGCCTTGACGTGCTCGTCGGTGAGGTAGCCGATGTCGGAGGCGCCGCGCGGGTTGTTCGGCGGGTTGTACAGCCGCTTCTTCGACTCGGGGAGCAGGTAGAGCCCGGAGAGGAAGAAGGTCATGTGCGCGCCGTGCTGCTCGGCGAGGTCGAGGAAGCGCGGGAAGAGGCCGTTGCCGACCTCGCCCGCGCCGTCCCAGGAGAAGATCACGAACTGCGGCGGGGTCTGGCCGGGCTCCAGCGGTTCGGGGCTCGCGGGCTGGTGGGGCTGCTTGCCGGTGAAGGCGGTCGAGCCGTCGCCGATGGGGCGCGCGGGGTGTCCGCTGCTGCCTGAGGGGCTCGGCTCGGAACCGGCCGCGTGGCTGGAACCGTCCGACGACGTGAGGCCGCCGCAGGCCGAGAGGCCGACGGTCGCCGCGGCTCCCGCGCCGAGACCGAGCATTCCCCTGCGAGAGAGCGAGCGCATTACATCCCCGATTCGTCATTTCCTGTGATGGTCACCCAGTCAGAGGAGATGACGAACGCGGAGGTTCCAGATCAGAGTATGAATATCGTAATAAAGGTCACGAAAGCGCGAAGGGGCACCACGCGCCCCACGCGCCACACCCCTGTCACGCGGCTCCTGCGTGACACGCGGCACGCGGGACGCGGGCGCCCCGGACCCGACCCCGGCCTGAGTACCGGTCAGACCACGTCAGGCCCCGAACGCCTTGCCCTGCCCCGGCTGCCCCTTGACCGGCTTCGCGCCGGCCAGCAGATGGACCGGGACCAGGTCGCGGGCGGGCTCGCTGTAGCCGACCGAGACGATCCGGTCGCCCTCGTAGGTGAACGTCGTCAGGGAGGCCAGGGTGCACTGCCGCTTGCGCGGGTCGTGCCACAGCCGCCGCCGCTCGACGTACGAGCGCACGATCCAGATCGGCAGCTGATGGCTGACGAGGACCGCCTCGTGGCCGCGCGCCGCGTCCCTGGCCGCCTCCAGCGCCCCGGTCATCCGCACCACCTGGTCGACATAGGGCTCGCCCCAGGACGGCTTGAACGGGTTGACGAGGTGCTTCCAGTTCTCGGGCCTGCGCAGCGCGCCGTCCCCGACCCCGAAGGTCTTGCCCTGGAAGACGTTCTCGGCCTCGATCAGCCGCGCGTCCGTGCCGAGGTCGAGGCCGTGCGCCTTGGCGATCGGCGTCGCCGTCTCCTGCGCCCGCTCCAGCGGGGAGGCGACGACCCGGGTGACGTCACGGGAGGCGAGGTGCTCGGCCACCCGCTCCGCCATCCGCCGGCCGAGATCGGACAGGTGGTACCCGGGCAGCCGCCCGTAGAGCACCCCTTCCGGGTTGGCGACCTCGCCGTGCCGCATCACGTGGACGACGGTGATGTCCTTCTCGCTGCTCATGCTGAGGTGGCCTCCGCCGCCGCTCGGGCCGCCGCCGGGAGGGCGTCGGCGATCCGCTGTACCGCCCGCTCGTCGTGGGCCGTGGACACGAACCAGGACTCGAAGGACGAGGGCGGCAGATACACGCCCTGCGCCAGCATCGAGTGGAAGAACGCGGTGTACCGGAACGACTCCTGTGCCTTCGCGCCCTCGTAGTCGCGCACCTCGCGGTCCGTGAAGAAGACGGAGAACATGTTGGAGGCGTTCTGCACCCGGTGGGCGACCCCCTCCTTGGCCAGCGCCTCGCCGACCAGGGACCGCAGCCGCGCGGAGACGGCGTCGACGACACCGTAGGCGGCGTCGTCGAGCAGCCGCAGCTGGGCCAGTCCCGCCGCGGTCGCGATCGGGTTCCCCGACAGCGTCCCGGCCTGGTAGACGGGCCCGGCGGGCGCGAGGTGCGCCATGACGTCGGCCCGCCCGCCGAACGCGGCGGCCGGGAACCCGCCGCCCATGACCTTGCCGAAGGTCATGAGGTCGGGGACGACACCGTCGACCCCGAACCAGCCGCTGCGGCTGGTCCTGAACCCGGTCATCACCTCGTCGGAGACGAAGAGGGCGCCGTGCTCCGCGCAGAGGTCCTTGAGCCCCTGGTTGAAGCCGGGCAGCGGCGGCACGACACCCATGTTCCCCGGCGACGCCTCGGTGATCACACAGGCGATCTCGCCGGGGTGCAGCCGGAAGGCCTCCCGCACGGCGTCCAGGTCGTTGTACGGCAGGACGATGGTGTCGCCTGCCTGCGCGCCCGTGACACCCGGGGTGTCGGGCAGCGCGAAGGTGGCGACGCCGGAGCCGGCCGCGGCCAGCAGCGAGTCCACGTGACCGTGGTAGCAGCCCGCGAACTTGACCACCTTGGCCCGCCGGGTGAAGCCGCGGGCGAGGCGGATGGCGGACATGGTGGCCTCGGTGCCGCTGGACACCAGCCGGACCTGCTCGACCGGCCCGACCCGCTCGACGATCGCCTCGCCGAGGGCGACCTCGCCCTCGCCGGGGGTGCCGAAGGAGGTGCCGCGCCCGACGGCCTCCTGCACGGCGGCGATCACCTCGGGGTGCGCGTGGCCGAGGATCATCGGGCCCCAGGAGCAGACCAGGTCGACGTACTCGCGCCCGTCCGCGTCGGTCAGGTACGGCCCGGTCCCTGACACCATGAACCGGGGCGTGCCGCCGACCGCGCGGAAGGCGCGCACCGGGGAGTTCACGCCCCCGGGCGTGACCACGGCCGCGCGGTCGAACAGGGCCTGCGAGGCAGGCGCATCGTATGGATAGGGCAGTTCGGTCATGACCTGCGACGTCTCCGACTTCTGGGGATTCTCGGTATTTCTCGGACTCCGGTTGTCTGTGACCTCCTCAGGGTAGGCCAGGCCGCTCGGACCCCAGGGGGCGCCGCCGATCTGCGAAACTGAGACCTGATACACACAGCGCAGACGGCCTTCCTGTCCGTAAGAAGGTACGAGGGACCGCTCCGGGGCTGCGAAGATCCTGCGGACAGGTGTTTCACCGCACGTTTCGGCGGGCGGCCGTGGGGGAGGTCACTGACACGATGATCGGGTTGCGCGGCGGGGGCCACGCGTCCTAGAAAAGCAGTCGGGTGGAGATATGCATCGCGGTGGCGGACTGGGCGAAGGGACCGATGACCTGGGTCCTCGACGTGCCCGGCGGGGAAGGCACCGACGCGACGCCGAGGAGGCGGCCGAGGCACTCCAGGAACGCAAGGACGTGCCGGGTGAGTCGGAACGACGCGACCGACGTATGGACCGTATGGACCGTATGGATCGCAAGGACCAGAAGAACGAACGCGGGGTCGACCGTCCCGGGGCCGGGAGCAGGAATGGTGGTCGGGTGGGGGTGACCTACAAATACTTCGGCGCGCCCGACGGCGCGACCGCGGCCCGCGTCCCGATCTCGATGCGCCCCGAGGAACTGGGCGGCGACGAGCTGGGCATGAACGGCATGTTCACGAAGATCAAGCCGGAGACGATGGCCGCGATGGTCCTCACCGGCATCGAGGGCGTCCCCCTCCACAAGGTCCCGCCCCTCGAACTGGTCGTCCTGCACCCGGACTACGCGGTGGTCAAACTCCCCATGACGGTCGTGGACCCCCTGCGCGGCATAGGCGAGGAGGCGGTGGGCGCGGCGGCGTTCATCTGGTCGACGGTCCCGGACCGCGGGGGGCCGCGGGACGCGTTCAATGTGTACCAACTGCTGCATGAGTGGCAGGACTTCAGCCATCGGCTGCATGAGGCGGGGCATCAGCCTTATTGCCTTGTGTGGCCGTGAGGCGAGGGTTCGCGGGTGATGGGCGGGGTCTTCGGGCCTCGCCCTTTGTGATGGCGGGGAGGGGCCGTCGGGCGATCCGGGAAGGGTTCGTCGATCGCCTTGCGCACCCACGTGCCGTGGACGGTGCCCGCAGCCCCGCCCGCCGGGACCCACACGTGGCATGCGACGGCCCGGCGTGCCGGTCCACCGGGCGGCGGCCATCGCTCGGCCACCGCAGGGTTCACCGACACGGCGGCGCCCATTTCAGGCGGGGGGGGGCGATCAGGCCGGGGCGGACAGCTTGGGCGCGAGGAGTTCCAGGGCTTCCTCCCAGCGGTAGCGGTCGGCCCCGCCGCCGGCCTTCGGCCGATGCGGTTCGTACGAGCCGATCAGGACACCCATACCGCGGAGCCGTTCCAGGCTCTGGCGGTACGCGGGGTGGGCGGCCTGGGCCGAGTTCAGGTACGGCAGCACGGCGACCGGGATGTCCATGGCGGGTGCTTCGCACAGGACGCCCAGGGCGAGATTGTCGGAGATCCCGGCGGCCCACTTGTTGACGGTGTTGAAGCTGGCCGGGGCGACCGCGATGGCGTCCGCGGGCCGGGTCGGGCGCGGTTCACCCGGTGACCGCCAGGCCGAGCGGACGGGGCGGCCGGTCTGGGTCCCGACCACCTCCACGTCGAGGAAGCCGAGTCCTTGTGGGGTGGCGATGACACCGACGTCCCAGCGGCGTTCCTGTGCCGCGGTGATCAGCTTGCCGACGTCGGCGGCGACCCCGGCCGCGCACACCACGATCTGCAGGAACGGCTTGTCGGGCTGATCACTCACGCGGGCACTCCCAGTCGGCGGCTGAAGTGGTGCAGTTCGGGCAGGGCCCGGCGGCGGTCGCGGGCTGCCATGTCGGCGACCAGTTCGCGTACGGCCGGGCGGCGGATGTCCTGTGCCGCGCAGCTCTCGGCGATACGCAGGGCCTGGTAGCCCTCGGCGAGCCTGCCCCGCTGACTGTAGGCGCGGGCGGTCTCCACCCACAGCGCGGCCCGGCGCTCGGGGCCGGAATGTGCCGCCGCACGAGCGGCCTCGCGGGTTCGGGATATCCGTTTCCTGCCGTGACTTCTCGTCAACCGGCCTGTCCAGCCGTCGCGTTCAGTGCCCGCCTCACCGCCCCGCGGAGCCAGTGGTGGGCTCCGTCCGCCGCGTGGCGGGGGTGCCAGGCCATTCCCATCTTCAACGGGGGGAGCGTCAGGGGGATTTCGAGGAGGGTCAGGCCCAGGGTCGTCGCCTCGTCGGTGAGGGGGGACGGGGTCGCGCCGGGGAGGGCGGCGGGGACCAGGCAGACGAGGTCGCTGCGGGCCGCGAGGGTCATCGCGGGCAGGTGGCCCGGCAGGACGACGCTCACCCGCCGCCGCAGGCCGTGTTCGGCCAGGGCGGTGTCAAGGGGCCCGGTGAAGCGCCCGCGGCGGCTGACCGTGACGTGTTCGGCGGCGGCCAGCGCGGCCGGGGTCAGGGGCGCCTCGGTGAGGGGGTGGCCGGGGCGGACGGCCGCCATCATGCGCAGGCTGACCAGTTCCTCGACCCGGGTCTCCGGGTCGGCGTGGTCGATGGCTCCGACCTCCAGGTCGATCCGGCCGAGGCGCAGGGCGGGGCCGGCCTCCAGCTCCTCGGCCCGCAGCCGGAACGAGACGCCCGGCGCCTCCCGCCGGGCCAGTCGCAGCAGCCCCGGGGCCAGCGCCGCGCCGACCAGGTCGGCCGCCTGGACGGTGAAGGTGCTGCGCAGGGTCGCGGGGTCGACCCCGCTACCGGGGCTGAGCAGCTCGCCGAGGCCGCGCACCACCGCGGCCGCCTCCTCCCGCAGGGCCTGGGCGCGCGGTGTGGGGACCATCGTCTGGCCCGCCCTGACCAGCAGCGGGTCCTGGAGGACGCGGCGCAGCCTGGCCAGGGTGCGGCTCATGGCGGCGGGCGAGGTGTGCAGCCGCGCGGCGGCGCGGGTCACGCTGTTCTCGGCCAGCAGGGCATCGAGCGCTACGGCGAGATTGGCGTCGATGACCGGATCTGCGCTGTTCACCAGCATCATTCCATTTCAGTCAATGATTCCGTGCTGAAGTTCCCATTGTGGCAACACGGGGGGACTCCGCAGGATGAGGGGCGTACCCACCCCCACGACCTGCGAGGTTCGCATGATCGTCATCACCGCCCCGACCGGGAACATCGGCCGCCGGCTGCTCTCCCGACTCCTGGAGTCCGCCCCCGCCGCGGGCGAGGAACTCCGCGTGATCGTCCGCGATCCCGCCCGGCTCCCGGACGCCGTCCGCGACCGCGTCGACGTGGTCACCGGCTCGCACGGCGACGCCGAGGTCGTCGACCGGGCCTTCGCGGGCGCCGACGCCGTCTTCTGGCTGGTGCCCCCGGACGCCTCCCGCACCCCCGACGCGGCCTACACCGGCTTCACCCGGCCCGCCGCGCGGGCCCTGGCCGCCCATGGCGTCGGTCACGTCGTCGGGGTCTCCGCGCTCGGCCGCGGCACCCCGGTCGCCGACCGGGCCGGTCTCGTCACCGCGACCTTCGCCATGGACGACCTGCTCGCCGGCACCGGTGCCGCGTACCGGGCGCTGGCCAACCCGTCCTTCTTCGAGAACCTCCTGGAGGAGGCCGACTCGATCCGCGAGAAGGGTGTCTTCACCGACTCCGTCGACGCCGGCCGCAAGGCCCCGCTCGTCGCCGTCGACGACATCGCGGCCGTCGCCGCCGGTCTGCTCCTCGACCGCTCGTGGACCGGCACGGACAGCGTCCCGGTCCTCGGCCCCGAGGACCTCTCCCCCGACGACCTCGCCCGCATCATGACGGAGCGGCTCGGCCGCCCCGTCCGCTACGAGCGCGAGCCACTGGACGAGGTGTACACGACCCTGACCGGCTACGGCCTCGACCCCGCGTTCGTGCAGGGGATCGTCGACATGAAGTCGGCCAAGGACCAGGGCCTGGACGCGGGGGTCGCCCGCACCGCGGACACGGCGTCCCCCACCACGTTCGCGCAGTGGTGCGAGCGGACCCTGAAGCCCGCCGTCCTTTCCTGAACTCCCCCACCGCAGACATCACTTGACGCCCGATCTGAGGAGCACCCCCATGTCCACCACCCGAACCGCGCCGCCCGTCACGGCGTTCATGCTCGTCAAGACCACCCCTGAATGGCTCGCCATGACCGTCGAGGAGCGGGTGGCCGCCTTCACCGAGCAGGTCGTCCCGGCCGTCAAGGCGAAGACCAGCGGCGTCCGGTCCCGGTTCTACGACACGGAGTTCTACTCCGCGCGCGTCACCGACGTCTGGGTCTGGGAGGCGGACGACCACGAGGCGTACCAGCTCCTCGTCGACGCGCTGCGCGAAACCACGTTCTGGGACCGCTACTTCGAGGTCGTCGACCTGCTGGTCGGTACGGAGAACGGGTACGCCCGCACCTACGGGGTCGACGCGGTGACGACGATCTCCACGTGACACCGCCCGAGTCGGTACCGCCCGCGTCGGCACCGCCCGCGTCGGGGCTCTCTCACAGGCTCGTCAGCAGCCGTCGCAGCGGGACCGGTACCTGCGCCGGGTCGAGGGCCTCGGCGAGGAGGCGGCCGTAGCGGATCTTGCGGCCCTTCTTGGTGCCGAGGAAGCGCCGCATCCGCTGCCGCGGGGACCGGTCCCGCTGCGCGGGCTGGCGCACGAAGGTCCGCCAGGCCGGGAGGTCGCCCTCGACGCGGACCACCTCCTCGACCCGTGGCACGCCGAGGGCGCGGACGAGTTCGTCCTCCAGGTCGCTCACGCAGACGAAGAAGTTCCGGCCCGAAGCGTGCGCCCGTTCCAGGCCGCGGTCGTAGAAGCCGCGCTCACGCTCGTCGCAGAGCCCGGCGAGCGCGAGCCCGAGCCCCGGCGGTCCGAGCAGTCCCGCGTAGCGGGCGATGTTCATCGCCCCGCCCATCGACAGGACGCACACGCCCTCGGCGGCGAGGTCCCGCCCGGTGCGCTCGGCGAGCGCCTCGACGGCGGCGACGTCGCTCGGCCCCTCCAGGAGCACCGCGGTCCGCACCGGCAGCAGCCCGGCCAGCTCGCCGGCCACCTCACCGGCCGCCTCACCGGGGGCGCCCGGCGCTGTCCCGGGGCCATCGGCCGCCGCTCCGCCGGGGCCGTCCGCCGCTCCGCCGGGGCCGCCCGCCGCCCACTCCGTGACGGCGTTCCGGAACGCCCTCATGTCCGCCATGGGGGCGATTCTGCGCTCGGGCGGGCGGGTGACGCACGGGGTTTTCTCCGCGCGCCCGGTGAATCCCCTCCGTGCGGGAATTCTGGCGGTTTCCGGCCACGGCCCTGCCGCACCGGCGTAGCGCCCGCCTGATGAACTACTCGTTCCGCCTCGCGAACCCGGTGGACAGCGGGCGGACACTGCTCCGCGGCCACCGGCAGAGCGCCACCGGCGACCGCAGGGAACGGGAGGCGGCGCGCGGGACGGCGGTGCCGGCGCGGGCCTGCGCGGACGACCCGGCGCGGGAGGTCCGGCCTGGCGTTGCCAGGACCCGCGATCTCGCCGCGCGCCACGACGGCACGCTCGGGCCGCTGGTCACGCGTCGAGCCGCGCCGGGCATCGCGCCCGCCCCCGTCACCCCCCGACCCGGGTGGCCCCCACCGCTCCCCCGCCCACCGTGAACCCGATCACCGAACCCCCGCCCTCCCTGCGCAGGGCGAACGGGGCTCCGCCGTGGGCCAGTGCCACCTCGCGGACGATGGAAAGGCCGAGGCCCGAGCCGGGCAGTGAGCGGGCGTCGGCCGCGCGGTAGAAGCGGTCGAAGACGCGGACGAGGTCGCACTCGGCGATGCCGGGCCCCCGGTCGAGGACCGCGACGCGGACCGCGCCGGGGCGGGCGGGTCCTGTCACGTCGATCTCGATGGGGCCGCCCCGGTCGGGGTCGAACTTGGCGGCGTTCTCGACCAGGTTGGAGATGGCCCGGGTGAGCATCGCAGGCCGCCCGTCGGTGCCGGTGTCGCCGCTCGCCGTGACCGTGATGTCGCGTCCGGTGCGGCGCCTGGCCAGTCCGGCGACGTCCTCGGCGATGTCGGCGAGGTCCACCCGCTGCGGGGGTTCGTTGTCGGACTGCCCGGCGGCGAGGTCGACGAGTTCGTTGACCAGGTCGGTCAGTTCGCGGGCCTCCTGGGAGAGGTCGGCGACCAGGTCGAGCCGGGTGGCGGGCGGGAGTTCGTCGATGCGGCGCAGCAGCGAGATGTTGGTGCGCAGCGAGGTGAGCGGGGTGCGCAGTTCGTGCCCGGCGTCCTGGACGAGGCGGCGCTGGTCCTCCTCGGACTGGGCGAGCCTGCCCAGCATCCGGTCGAAGGCGCGGCCGAGGCGGCCCACCTCGTCGTGGCCTGTGACCGGCACCTCGATGCCGAGGCGGCGGGTGCGGGCGACGTCCTCCGCTGCCGAGGTGAGGATGATCAGGCGCCGGGTGATGCGCCGGGCCAGCCACCAGCCGAAGAGTCCGGCCGCGGTGACGACGGCGGCCATCAGGATGAGGGTGCGCTGCTGGAGCGCCCGCAGCAGGTCCTCGGTGTCGCTGAACTCCTGGGCGACCTGGACCGCGCCGCGTCCGTCGCCGAGCGAGACGGTGGCGACCCGGTAGACGTCCTCGGCGACGTCGACGTCCTTGTGCTCGACGATCCGCCCGGCGGCCCGGTCGCCGGCGACGGCACGGTCGGCGGCGGTGACGGGGAGCCCCGGGTGGCCGCCGTCGACGACCGTGCCGTCGGGGCCGAGCACCTGGACGTCGGTGCGGGCGGGCCGTACGACGTTGTGGCCGGGCGCGGACGGGGTGAAGTCGTCGGGGTTCATCCGGTGCTGGCGCACCTCGTCCCTGACGTCCTGGACGACCTGGTCGAACACCGTCTCCTGGTCGACGCGGACGAGTCGCGCGGCGGCGTTGTAGGAGAGCACGCCGACGAGGACGGTGACGGCGGCGGCGACCGTCGCGAACGACACGGCGAACGTGGTCCGCAGCGAGCGCAGCCCGGGGCGCCGGCCGGCCAGCAGCCGCCGCAGTCGGCCCACTCAGTCCTCCCGCAGCACGTAGCCCACACCGCGCACCGTGTGGATGAGCTGCGGTGCGCCGGGCCGGTCGAGCTTGCGGCGCAGGTAGCCGACGTACACGGCGAGGTTCTTGGAGCCGGGGCCGAAGTCGTAGCCCCAGATGCGGTCATAGATGGTGGAGTGGTCGAGGACGATGCCGGAGTTGCGCACCAGCAGTTCCAGCAGCTCGAACTCGGTGCGGGTCAGCTCGAGTTCGGTCTCGTCGCGCCAGGCGCGGCGGGCCTGGACGTCCATCCGCAGTCCGGCGGCCTCGATCTGCCGGTCGTGGCCCGCGGGCTCCTTGGGGGCGCCGGCCGGGCTCGCGCCCGCGGGCCGGTCGGCGCCGGTGCGGCGCAGCAGGGCGCGCAGCCGGGCGAAGACCTCTTCGACGTCGAAGGGTTTGACGACGTAGTCGTCGGCGCCGGCGTCGAGGCCGGCGATGCGGTCGGCGGTCTCGACGAGCGCGGTGAGCATGAGGATGGGGGTGCGGTCGCCCTCGGCGCGCAGCACCCGGCAGACCTGGAGTCCGTCGATGCCAGGCATCATGACGTCGAGGAGCAGGACGTCCGGCGGGGTCCTGTGGGCCTGTGCGAGCGCCTCGACGCCGTCGGCGACCGCGGTGACCTGGTAGCCCTCCAGGCTCAGGGCCCGTTCCAGGGCGTGGCGGATGGCGCGGTCGTCTTCGGCGAGGAGCACAGTCTGGGACACGGACCCAGTGTGCCAAGGGCGGGGCCGGATCAGCCGGGCCGAGCGGGCCTACGATCACCCTTTTTACCCGGCTCTCACCGTGACGGGGGCAGCGGGCGCGGGACGCCTACCGTCTTCTCACCCTCGGTCTCCTCACCCTCGGTCTCCTCACCCCTGGGTCCTGGCGTCCTCCCGGGCCCGGGGCGGGGCGGTGGGGGCGAGCGCCGCCAGCCGCTCGGCGAACGGCACGACCTCGAAGGCGTCGGCGGTGGCCGGCTTCGCGGGCCTGGCCGCCGCCGCTCCCGCCATCAGGGCGGACAGCTCCGCCGCGGCGCGTTCGACGCGGTCGTCGAGGCCCTCGGCGCCCCAGTCCTCGGACGCGGCGTAGACGCCGGTGGGCGCGACGACGGCCTTCAGGTAGGAGAAGAGGGGGCGCAGGGCGTGGTCGAGGACCAGCGAGTGGCGCGCGGTGCCGCCGGTGGCGGCGATCAGCACCGGCGTCCCGGCCAGCGCCTCCTTGTCGAGGAGGTCGAAGAACGACTTGAACAGCCCGCTGTAGGAGGCGGAGAAGACCGGGGTGACGACGACGAGCCCGTCGGCCGTGGTCACGGCGTCCTGCGCGGCGGCCAGCGCCTTGCCGGGGAAGCCGTTGGTGAAGGCGTGGGCGATCTCCACGGCCAGTTCGCGCACTTCCACGACCTGGACGTCGACGGGGGTGTGCCGCCCCACGGCGGCGGCCAGCCGGTCGGCCAGCAGCCGCGTGGAGGACGGGACGCTCAGCCCCGCCGAGACGACGACGAGCTTCATGCGACGGTCTCCTTCCCGGCGCCCGCCCGGGTGCCGGCGCCCTCGGCCGCCCCGGTGGCCCGTTCGCGGTCGGCGAGCAGCGAGGCGTGGGTGGGGGCGTCCGGCACGCCGGCCGGGCGGTGGTTCGCGAACTCCTTGCGCAGCACGGGCACGACCTCCTCGCCGAGCAGGTCGAGCTGTTCCAGGACGGTCTTCAGGGGCAGGCCCGCGTGGTCCATCAGGAACAGCTGGCGCTGGTAGTCGCCCGCGTAGTCGCGGAAGGCCAGCGTCTTCTCGATGACCTGCTGCGGGGAGCCGACGGTCAGCGGGGTCTGGTCGGTGAAGTCCTCGAGGGACGGTCCGTGCCCGTAGACCGGCGCGTTGTCGAAGTAGGGCCGGAACTCGCGCACGGCCGCCTGCGAGTCGCGGCGCATGAAGACCTGGCCGCCGAGGCCGACGATCGCCTGTTCCGGGGTGCCGTGCCCGTAGTGGGCGTAGCGCTCGCGGTACAGCTCGATCATCCGCTTGGTGTGGTCGGCGGGCCAGAAGATGTTGTTGTGGAAGAAGCCGTCGCCGTAGTAGGCGGCCTGCTCGGCGATCTCCGGGGACCTGATGGAGCCGTGCCAGACGAACGGCGGGACGTCGTCGAGCGGGCGGGGCGTAGAGGTGAAGCCCTGGAGCGGGGTGCGGAACTTGCCCTCCCAGTCGACGACGTCCTCGCGCCAGAGGCGGTGCAGCAGGGCGTAGTTCTCGACGGCGAGGTTGATGCCCTGCCGGATGTCCTTGCCGAACCAGGGGTAGACCGGGCCGGTGTTGCCGCGGCCCATCATCAGGTCGACGCGGCCGTCGGCCAGGTGCTGGAGCATCGCGAAGTCCTCCGCGATCTTCACCGGGTCGTTGGTGGTGATCAGGGTGGTGGAGGTGGACAGCACGAGCTTCTCGGTGCGGGCCGCGATGTAGCCGAGCATGGTGGTGGGGGACGAGGGGACGAACGGCGGGTTGTGGTGCTCGCCGGTCGCGAAGACGTCGAGGCCGACCTCCTCGGCCTTGAGCGCGATGGCGACCATGGCCTTGATCCGCTCACGCTCGGTCGGCGTCCGCCCCGTGGTGGGGTCGGGCGTGACGTCGCCGACGCTGAAGATACCGAACTGCATGGTCGCTCACCCTCCAAGTTGTTGACGGTTCAACTATACCGCCCAACGACGAGAGGGCCACCCCTATTCCCCGGCCGCTCGCGAGCGGTGCTCCCCGGCCCCCGTGGCGCCCGGCCGCGGCGCTCCCCAGCCCGCGAGGCGCCCCGGAGCGGTGCTCCCCAGCCCCCGAGGCGCCCCGCAGCGGCGCTCCCCAGCCCCCGAGGCCCCCGGCCGCGGTGCTCAGAAGTGGTACTCGTCCCCCGTGTCCAGCACCAGCACCCGCTGCCGGTCGTTGTCCCGGTTGCGGTCCACCGCTCCCCCGCTCCACGCCGTGTCCAGGTCCATCCGCACCTCGGACGGCGCTCCCCGCAGCCGGACCCTGAGCCTGATCTCCTCGCCGACGTCGTCCGCGGCCAGCGCCGCCACCCGGCACAGCACCACCCGCGCCCCGGAGCGCGCGCACCCGGCGGGCAGCGTCTGGCCGTCGGCCGGCGGCCGGGACCAGCGCAGCAGCACGGACGTCTCCGGCACCGCCGAAGGACCGTGGTTGCGGGGCGTGACCCGCACGTCGAGCAGCCCGCCCGCCATGGTCGCGGCACCGTGATAGGCGAGGTCGGCCTCCGGCGCCCCGACCGCCGCCGCCCGGGGCGCGAGCCCGCAGGCCGCCGCGAGCCCCGCCACCGCCGCGGTGATCCCCCGTACCGTTCGCATGCCATCACTCCTCACTCGCCCCGCGCGGGCGGACGTACCGATGTATGCCACGTCACGGACCCGGCAGGCGCCGTCCAAGGGGTGACGCGGGGCGTGCGAGGCTGCTGCCATGCTGATCGCCCGCTCCGCCGCCCTCTTCGTCGTCGCCGCCCTCTTCGAGATCGGCGGGGCCTGGCTGGTCTGGCAGGGGGTGCGGGAGCACCGGGGCTGGCTGTGGATCACCGGCGGCATCCTGGCCCTCGGCGCCTACGGTTTCGTCGCCACCTTCCAGCCCGACGCCCACTTCGGGCGGATCCTCGCCGCGTACGGCGGGATCTTCGTCGCCGGTTCGATCCTGTGGGGCATGGCCGCCGACGGCTACCGGCCCGACCGCTACGACGTGACGGGCGCGGTGGTCTGCCTGGCCGGCATGGCGGTGATCATGTGGGCGCCGAGGAACGGCGGCTGACGGTCGCCTAATCTGAGGGGAGCAGCACGCAGCCGAGCCCCCAGGAGCAGCCCATGGCC
Source organism: Streptomyces griseoviridis (assembly GCF_005222485.1). Lineage (NCBI taxonomy): Bacteria > Bacillati > Actinomycetota > Actinomycetes > Kitasatosporales > Streptomycetaceae > Streptomyces > Streptomyces griseoviridis. Next base: position 5,120,703 of record NZ_CP029078.1, on the reverse strand, counting down.
CCCGCAGCCACCTCCCGCATCGCCGTCGTCACCGGTGCGAGCGGCGGCATCGGAGCGGCCACCGCACGGCGGCTCGCCGCCGCCGGGTACCGGGTGGTGCTGACCGCGCGCCGCAAGGACCGGATCGAGGCGGTCGCCGAGGAGATCGGCGCGGCGGGCGGCGCGGCGACGGCGTACCAGCTGGACGTCACGGACCGGGCCGCGGTCGACGAGTTCGCGACGGCGTTCGGGACGATCGGGGTGCTGGTGAACAACGCGGGCGGCGCGCTGGGCGCCGACCCGGTGGCCACCGGTGACCCGGCCGACTGGCGCACGATGTACGAGACGAACGTCATCGGCACCCTCAACCTCACCCAGGCGCTGCTGCCGAAGCTGGAGGCGAGCGGCGACGGCACGGTCGTCGTCGTCTCGTCGACGGCCGGGCACGGCACCTACGAGGGCGGCGGCGGTTATGTCGCCGCCAAGCACGGCGCGCACGTCCTCGCGGAGACGCTGCGGCTCGAGATCGTCGGCCGTCCGGTGCGGGTCATCGAGATCGCGCCCGGCATGGTGAAGACCGACGAGTTCGCGCTGACCCGCTTCGGCGGCGACGCGGAGCGGGCGGCGAAGGTCTACGAGGGCGTCGCCGAGCCGCTGACCGCGGACGACGTGGCCGACACCATCGCCTGGGCGGTCACCCGCCCGAGCCACGTCAACGTCGATCTGCTGGTGCTGCGTCCGCGCGCCCAGGCGTCGAACACGAAGGTGCACCGGGACGTGTGATGACGAGCGACGAGGAACGCGGCCGGCTCGACCTGGAGAAGAAGCGCGAGCGGTACGTCTGGTACTACCTCGCGTACTTCCTCTTCGGCATCCACATCGTCGCGTTCGTGATGATCTACGCGGTCCGGCACGCCAAGTAGCGCGCCGGACACGGCCGTTGCGGCTGCCGCGGGGGCAGCCGGCTCCTCAGCCCTTCACGCAGACGACCTGCTTCAGCTTCGCCACCACCTCGACGAGGTCCCGCTGCTGCTCGATGACCTGGTCGATGGACTTGTAGGCGGCCGGGATCTCGTCCACCACACCGGAGTCCTTGCGGCACTCCACGCCCCGGGTCTGGTCCTCCAGGTCCCGGGTGGAGAAGCGGCGCTTGGCGGCGTTGCGGCTCATCCGCCGACCGGCGCCGTGCGACGCGGAGTTGAAGGACTTCGCGTTCCCGAGGCCCTTCACGATGTACGACCCGGTGCCCATCGAACCCGGGATGATCCCGAACTCGCCCGAGCCGGCCCGGATCGCGCCCTTGCGGGTGACGAGCAGGTCCATCCCGTCGTAGCGCTCCTCGGCGACGTAGTTGTGGTGGGCGCTGATCTCCGGCTCGAAGACGGGCTTCGCCTTCTTGAACTCCTTCCGGACCACGTCCTTCAGGAGCGCCATCATGATCGAGCGGTTGTGCCTGGCGTACTCCTGCGCCCAGAACAGGTCGTTGCGGTAGGCCGCCATCTGCGGGGTGTCCGCGACGAACACGGCCAGGTCGCGGTCGACCAGGCCCTGGTTGTGCGGGAGTCCCCTGGCCACGCCGATGTGGTGCTCGGCCAGCTCCTTGCCGATGTTGCGGGAACCGGAGTGCAGCATGAGCCAGACCGCGCCCCCGGTGTCGGTGCAGACCTCCACGAAGTGGTTGCCCGAGCCGAGCGTCCCCATCTGCTTCCCGGCCCGCTCGTGCCGGAACCTGACCGCCTCGGCGACCGAGTCGAACCGGCCCCAGAAGTCGTCCCACCCGGCGGTGGCCATGCCGTGGAAGCGGCCGGGCTCGACCGGGTCGTCGTGCATCCCGCGCCCCACCGGGATGGCCTGCTCGATCTTCGAGCGCAGCCGCGAGAGGTCCCCGGGCAGGTCGTTCGCCGTGAGCGAGGTGCGCACCGCCGACATCCCGCAGCCGATGTCCACCCCGACCGCCGCCGGGCACACCGCGTCCCGCATGGCGATCACGGACCCGACGGTGGCGCCCTTGCCGTAATGCACGTCCGGCATGACGGCGAGGCCCTTGATCCAGGGCAGGGTGGCGACGTTGCGCAGCTGCTGGAGCGCGACGTCCTCGACCGACGCCGGGTCGGCCCACATCCGGATGGGGACCTGCGCCCCCGGTATCTCCACGTACGACATCTCGTCCCCCTTTTTTCCCCGACACCCCCGGAACAGCTCGGGAATATCACCCGATACACAACAGAAGCCTTGAATCGCAAAACCGGTGCCAGGGTCAGCGAAATGGGACAGCGGACCGGCATCCACGGCCATGCGTGCGATAGACATTGTCTCCAGCGGTCACCCCGCCACGGCAAGCGAATAACCAGCGGGGACACTGGAGGAACGGCGACCCCGCCCCCGTCGAGAGGAGCCTGACCGTGCAGCGGAAGGCCTATGTACCCGGTGTCGCCGCGCTCCTGGCGGCACTGCTGGCCGGCTGCACCGGCGGCTCGGGCGGTTCCGGGTCGACCGACGACGCCAACCCGGGCGACGGCGGCACCGCCACGGCGGCGCCCCAGCCGGGCAAGTACCGCACGCTCCCCGAGCCCTGCGGGGTGGTCGGCCACGGCACCCTCGACTCCCTGCTGCCCGGCATCCCGCAACTGACCGACGACGAGCTGCGGGACAAGGCGTACGAGGGCGAGGCGACCCTCACCTACGACACCGACCGCAAGGTCGGCTGCCGGTGGAAGGTCCAGTCGGCGGACGCCACCGACCACCTCCTCGTCGACTTCGAACGGGTCGTCTCCTACGACAACTCCGTCAGCGACGACACCCAGGCCCAGGAGGTCTTCGCGGTCCGCAGGGACGCCGCCCACCTCCCCGAGCCCGCCGCCTCCGAGGCCGCGAGCCCCAGCCCGACCGGGAGCACCGCGGCCGGCCCCTCCCCCAACGGCTCCGCGTCCGCCTCGGCGACCGGCTCGCCGTCCGCCTCCGCCTCCTCCTCGGCGACCCCGGCCGACCTCCAGCCGCGGGTCCTCGGCGGCCTCGGCGACGAGGCGTTCCTCGACGACGGCCTCAACAGCGCGGGTTCGACGGCCAGGCAGCGCACGGTGACTGTGGCGTTCCGCACGTCCAACGTCATCGTGACCGTCGAGTACGTCGAGCAGCCGGTCACCGTCAAAACGGTCCCCGACAGCAAGGAAATGCAGGACAGGGCCAGGAAACTGGCGGTCCAGCTGGCCGGCAGGCTGGGCGTCTGAGGGCCGCTCGGGCGCCGGGCCGCCCCCCGCGCGAAACGGGCCGAACAGGACCGCCTTCCCGCCCCACCGCGTACGGTGGCCCCTCGGAACCGATCCGACGGCAGGAACCACCAGCGTCATGAGTGAAGGAACCATGCAGCGAGCAGCGGACCGAGATGCCCGACGAGACCCGCGCGCCCCGCGGGGGAAGCGCCTGACCCGCGCCCTGGTGGGCGCGACGGCTGTCCCGCTGGTCCTGCTCGCGGCCGGCTGCTCCTCCGGCTCCGACGACAGCGGCGCCGACTCGGGCGGCGGCAAGAACGCCGGCGCCTCGTCCGCCTCGCCCTCCGTCAGCGCCTCCCCGACCGTCCAGCCCGCGGCCTACCGCAAGCTGCCGGGCGCGTGCGCGGTGCTGTCGAAGAAGTCGCTGTCCTCGCTCGTCCCGAAGGCCGGCACGTCCGGCAAGGAGGGCAACTCCAACGACACGCAGGCGCGCACCAGTTGCTCCTGGAGCAGCCTCGACGACAACGGCGTCAAGGGCTCGCAGTTCCGCTGGCTCAGCGTCTCGCTGCTGCGCTTCGAGTCGGACGTCACCCGCGGCGAGGGCGACAAGCTGGCCGAGGCGTACTACCAGAAGCAGATCGGTGACGCCCAGTCCGTCGAGGGCGCCAAGAACGCCAAGGCGCAGCCGCTGACCGGCACCGGCGACCAGGCGACCGCGGTGGGCTACGACCTGAAGAAGAAGGAGGGCGCCTTCAAGCAGCAGACGGTCGTCGCCCGGGTCGAGAACGTCGTCGTCACCCTCGACTACAACGGCGCGGGACTGGCGGGCGAGAAGACCCCGGACGCCGACGCCCTCGCCAAGTCCGCGCAGAAGGCGGCCAAGGAGGTCGTCGCGGCGGTCGCCTCGGCCAACGGCGACACGGTGGACCAGCCGGCCGAGGGACCCTCCGAGTCCGCGACGGCGTCCCCGTCGGCGAAGCCGTCCACGTCGCCGTCGGACGCCAAGTCCTCGAAGTCCGGTGCGTCCGCGAAGTCCTCGGGGTCCTCGGAGTCCGCGAAGTCTCCTGCCGCCGACGACAAGAACTGACCTCCGCACCACCGCCGTTCCACGTCCGCCGCACACATGTGCCACCCTGTTGCGCGCAACAGCACGCAAGGGGAGGGGAGTACGGGTGGCCGCGCCACAGCTGACTCGGATGCACCGCGTTCTCATCGGCGTGGTGGTGACCGGTGCGGTGATCATCGCCGGCATCGGCTTCGCCGGTTCGTACGCCGCCGTCCGCGAACTGGCCCTCAAGAAGGGCTTCGGGAACTTCTCGTACGTGTTCCCGATCGGTATCGACGCGGGTATCTGCGTCCTGCTCGCCCTCGATCTGCTGCTGACGTGGATCCGGATACCGTTCCCGCTGCTGCGCCAGACGGCGTGGCTGCTGACGGCGGCGACGATCGCGTTCAACGGCGCCGCCGCCTGGCCCGATCCGCTGGGCACCGGCATGCACGCGGTGATACCGGTGCTCTTCGTGGTCGCCGTCGAGGCGGCCAGGCACGCGATCGGGCGGATGGCCGACATCACGGCCGACCGGCACATGGAGGGCGTCCGCATCACCCGCTGGGTGCTCTCGCCGCTGCCGACGTTCCTGCTGTGGCGGCGGATGAAGCTGTGGGAGCTGCGCTCCTACGAGCAGGTCATCAAGCTGGAGCAGGAGCGGCTGGTCTACCAGGCCAGGCTGCGCTCCCGGTTCGGCCGCGCCTGGCGCCGCAAGGCGCCGGTGGAGTCCCTGATGCCGCTGCGGCTGGCCCGCTACGGCGTCCCGCTCGCGGAGACGGCCCCCGCGGGTCTCGCGGCGGCCGGGATCGAACCGGTCCTGCTGCCGCCTGCGCCCCGGCTCGAGGCGGCCCACGAGCCGGAACGGCAGGCCGCGCCCGCCCTGGAGAGCACCCCGGCGCCGGTTCGCGAGCAGCTCCCCGCGCCCACCGCGGACGAGCCAGGCGACCGGCAGCAGCAGCCGCAGCAGCCGCAAACACAGGCACAGGCACAGGCACAGGCACAGGAGTACGCCGAGGCCGAGCCGCGCAGCCAGTGGCTCCAGGCCCGGGACCCGCAGTCCGTCGCCTACCAGGGCGGCTACGACCCGACGTACGACCCGGATGCCGCGTACCGGGAGTGGTTCGCGGAGCAGGAGCAGGCCGAACAGGCCCAGCGGTACGAAGAGGAGCAGCAGTTCGCGCGGCAGCTCCGGTTCGAGCAGCGGCGGTTCCCGCCGCAGCGGCAGGAGCAGGAGCCGGAGTTCCCCGCCCGGCAGGACGAGGAGCAGCTCCCGGAGCCCGAGCCCTCCCCTGAGGACACCGGCACGTTCCAGATCCCGTCGGGTCCTGGCCGTACCCGTGAGCTGGGCGCGGGTGGCGGCACCGAGCCGGACGTGGACGACTACTACCTGGTCTTCAAGAAGTCGATAGACGGCAGCTACCCGACCCCGCGCGAGTTCGGCGAGAACATCGAGGCGGAGTTCGGCACCGTCCTCCCCCCGGAGGAGACGAAGCGCCTGGTCACCACCTTCACCAACCGCTACAACGCGGAGCTGGAGGAGGACCACATCGCGTGACGCGGGCCGCGCCGGCCGCGCCCATGAGGCTCGCGAGGAACATGAGCCACACGAGACCCCCGAGGCCCACGAGACCCTCGAGGCCCATGAGGCCCATGAGGAAGGGGCCCTCCGTACCGGTGGAGGGCCCCTTCCTCATGTCCTTGACTACTGCCCGAGCAGGGCCCGCACCCGCTCCTGCCCGACCGCCAGCAGCAGCGTGGGCAGCCGGGGACCGGTGTCACGGCTGACCAGCAGCCGGTACAGCAGCGCGAAGAACGTCCGCTGGGCCGTCTTGATCTCCGGCGGCAGCTCCTTGGGGCCCGCGTCGGCGGAGAAGCCGGCCTGGACCTTCGGCACGCCGTAGACGAGGTGCGTCAGGCCGTCGAGCGACCAGTGGTCCTCCAGGCCGTCGAGCAGCAGCCGCAGCGAGCGCAGGGACGCGTCGTCGAGGGACTTCAGCAGCTCCCCGTCGGGCTCGGCGCGCACGATGGTCCGCTGGTCGGCGGGGACGTGCGTGTTGATCCACGCCTCGGCCCTGTCGTAGCGGGGCCTGGCCTCCGCGAGGGAGGTCAGCGGGTGCTCGGGGTCCAGCTCGCTGAGGATGCGCAGCGCCTGGTCCTGGTGGCCCGCGGTGACGTCGGCGACGGACGCCAGTGTGCGGTACGGCAGCGGGCGCGGGGTGCGCGGCAGCTCACCGGCGGCGGTGCCGATCGCGCGGGCGTGCGCGGCGACGTCACCGGGGAGCGCGGAACCGTCGGCGACCTTGGCGTCGAGCTTGTCCCACTCGTCGTAGAGCCGCTGGATCTCCTGGTCGAAGGCGATCTTGAAGGACTGGTTGGGACGGCGCCTGGCGTACAGCCAGCGCAGCAGCTGCGGCTCCATGATCTGGAGCGCGTCGGCGGGCGTCGGGACGCCGCCCTTGCTGCTGGACATCTTCGCCATGCCGCTGATCCCGACGAACGCGTACATCGGCCCGATCGGCCGCTCGCCGCCGAAGATCCCGACGATCTGCCCGCCGACCTGGAAGCTGGAGCCTGGCGAGGAGTGGTCGACGCCGCTGGGCTCGAAGACCACGCCCTCGTAGGCCCAGCGCATCGGCCAGTCGACCTTCCAGACCAGCTTGCCGCGGTTGAACTCGGTCAGCCGCACGGTCTCCGAGAAGCCGCACGCCGCGCAGGTGTACGTCAGCTCGGTGGTGTCGTCGTCGTAGCCGGTGACGGTCGTGAGGTCCTTGCCGCAGCCGCCGCAGTACGGCTTGTACGGGAAGTAGCCGGAGGAGCCGGTGCCGTCGTCCTCGTCGGCCGCGCCCGACCCCTCGGCGGCCTCCAGCTCGGCCTCGTCGACGGCCTTCTGCTGCTGCTTCTTCGGCGGCTGCTGCTTGGTCCGGTACTGGGCGAGCACGGCGTCGATGTCGGCGCGGTGCTTCATGGCGTGCAGGATCTGCTCGCGGTAGACGCCCGAGGTGTACTGCGCGGTCTGGCTGATCCCGTCGAACTCGACGCCCAGCTCGCCGAGCGAGGCGACCATGGCGGCCTTGAAGTGCTCGGCCCAGTTCGGGTGCGCGGAGCCGGCCGGGGCCGGGACCGAGGTGAGCGGCTTGCCGATGTGCTCCGCCCAGGACTCGTCGACGCCCGCGACACCGGCGGGCACCTTGCGGTAGCGGTCGTAGTCGTCCCACGAGATCAGGTGCCGCACCTCGTGGCCGCGGCGGCGCACCTCGTCGGCGACCAGGTGCGGGGTCATGACCTCGCGCAGGTTGCCGAGGTGGATCGGCCCGGACGGCGAGAGACCCGACGCGACGACGACCGGTTTGCCCGGGGACCGACGCTCCGACTCCTCGATGACCTCGTCCGCGAAACGGGAGACCCAGTCGGTGGTCTCGGTGCTCTGAGCCACGATCGGCACGTCCTTCTTTCCTCTTGGGCAGCCGGTACGGTCGCACGGCTGACCTCCCCAGTCTCCCAGACGGGTCCGCACCGGGGAAAACGGCTTTACCCCCCGTGGAATACTGGGTGGGTCTATCCATTCCACGAGGAGAACGGCTCCCACTTCATGGCCTCGGTCACGTCCCTCAGCGACTCCGTACAGCAGCAGCTCGCGTCCGCCCTCTCGGCCACCCTGCCGGAGGCCGCCGGAGCGGACCCGCTGCTGCGACGAAGCGACCGGGCTGACTTCCAGGCGAACGGCATCCTGGCGCTCGCCAAGAAGGCCAAGGCGAACCCCCGGGAGCTGGCGCTGCGGGTGGTCTCCGAGGTGGCCACGGGGGACGAGCTGATCAAGGACGTCGAGGTCTCCGGGCCCGGCTTCCTCAACGTCACCGTCAGCGACCGGGCGATCGTGGCGAACCTCGCCGCGCGCTCCGCCGACGGCGCGCGCCTGGGTGTGCCGCGGGCCGAGGCGCCGGGCACCACGGTCATCGACTACGCCCAGCCGAACGTGGCGAAGGAGATGCACGTCGGGCACCTGCGGTCCGCGGTGATCGGCGACGCGGTGGTGCAGATCCTGGAGTTCACGGGCGAGAAGGTGGTCCGCAGGCACCACATCGGCGACTGGGGCACCCAGTTCGGCATGCTCATCCAGTACCTGGACGAGCACCCGAGCGAGCTGGACCACAAGGGCGGCGACGGCGTCAGCGGCGAGGAGGCGATGTCCAACCTCGACCGCCTCTACAAGGCCGCCCGCAAACTCTTCGACTCCGACGAGGAGTTCAAGACCCGGGCCAGGCGCCGGGTGGTCGACCTCCAGGCCGGTGAGCCGCGCACGCTGGCGACCTGGCAGCGGTTCGTGGACGAGTCGAAGATCTACTTCTTCTCCGTCTTCGAGAAGCTGGACATGGAGGTCCACGACGAGGACATCGTCGGCGAGTCCGGCTACAACGACATGCTGCACGAGACGTGCGGGCTCCTGGAGGAGTCGGGTGTCGCGGTCCGCTCGGAGGGCGCGCTGTGCGTGTTCTTCGACGACATCAAGGGCCCGGACGGCAACCCGGTCCCGCTGATCGTGCAGAAGTCCGACGGCGGCTTCGGCTACGCGGCCACCGACCTGTCGGCGATCCGCGACCGGGTCTTCCGGCTGAAGGCGGACACCCTGCTGTACGTGGTCGACGCCCGGCAGGCGCTGCACTTCCGGATGGTCTTCGAGACCGCCCGGCGGGCCGGCTGGCTGAACGACACGGTGAAGGCGCACCAGTTGGCCTTCGGCACGGTCCTCGGCAAGGACGGCAAGCCGTTCAAGACGCGTGCGGGTGAGACCGTCAAGCTGGAGGATCTGCTCGACGAGGCGGTCGACCGGGCGACGGCCGTGGTCAGGGAGAAGGCCGAGAAGGTCGGCCTGACCGAGGACGAGATCGTCGAGAACGGCCGGTACGTCGGCGTCGGCGCGGTCAAGTACGCCGACCTGTCGACGTCCGCGGTGCGGGACTACAAGTTCGACCTGGACCAGATGGTCTCGCTCAACGGCGACACGTCGGTCTACCTCCAGTACGCGTACGCCCGCGTCCAGTCCATCCTGCGCAAGGCGGGCGAGGCCCGTCCCGCCGCCCACCCGGAACTGGAACTGGCCCCGGCGGAGCGGGCGTTGGGCCTGCACCTGGACCGGTTCGCGGAGACGCTGCGGGAGGCGGGCGCGTCCTACGAGCCGCACAAGCTGGCCGCGTACCTGTACCAGCTGGCGTCGGCGCTGACGACGTTCTACGACCAGTGCCCGGTCCTGAAGGCCGACACCCCCGAGCAGGTGGAGAACCGCCTGTTCCTGATCGACCTGACGGCCAGGACCCTGCACCAGGGCATGGCCCTGCTGGGCATCAGGACGCCCGACAGGCTCTGACCGGCCGGGGTCGGTCCGGGCGGCCCGGTGCCGTCCGGCGCGGCCGAGGTCGGTCCGGGCGGCCCGGTGCCGTCCGGCGCGGCCCAGTGCCGTCCGGCGCGGCCCGGTGCCGTCCGGCGCGGCCCGGTGCCGACCGGCGCGGCCCAGTGCCGACCGGCGCCGTCCGGGCCGCCCGTCGGGGTGGCCGTCCGTCAGTCCCACCAGAAGTGCCAGAGGCGCTCCCCGATCAGGCCCCGGGCGTACGACTCCAGGGTGGCGCCGTCGTCCGGCAGGACCGTGTACGGGCAGAACGCGTAGTGCTCGGCGGTGAGTGCCTCCGCCTCCGCGGGGCCGGCCGGCGGGGCCGCAACCGAGACGGCGAGGTGGTCGTGGCCGAGCGCGACGACCCGTATCCCGAAGCGGTCCTCCCAGGAGCGCAGCACCGCGCAGAGGCGGGCGACATCCTCCTCGTGGTCGACGGGCCCCGACCAGCCGAGGGCCGCCGGGATGTCGGCGCTGCGGCGGGCCGGGACCAGCGCCAGATGCGGCCGCCGCAGCCAGGGCAGCCCCTCGGTGAGGGTGTCCGCGACCTCGGCCGCCCGGGTGTCCGGATCGGCGACCAGCTTGGGGGCGTCCGCGAGCCCCGGCCACTCCGCGCCGCCCTCACCATCCGCGCCGCCTGCGTCGTACGCCTCCCACAGCTCCGCCAGGACGTCCTCGGCGTCGTGGTCGCCCGGGTACGACGTCTGGTCGGGCGCCAACTCCCAGTCCTCGGGGCCGCCTTGGCCCGAGCCGAGGTCGACGAGGACCGGCAGCAGCCCGGCCCGCCCGGCCGGGGCGCCCAGCGCGGCCCAGCCGCCGGGACCCGCGGGCACGTCGGCGCGCCACAGCAGCGGCTCGTGCCAGGGGCCGTCGATCGTGGTGTCCAGCAGCCTGCCGGGCGGGAGTTGGAGCCCGAGCGACCGCCCGCTCGGGTCGGACGCCAGCTTGGGCAGGGGGTTGGGGAGTGTCGCCATGCCGAAGACTGTAGGACCCGGCACTGACAACGCCCCGCGCACGACGACCACTTCACCCCGCCCGACGCGCGCTCAGCCCTCCCGAAGTCCCTCCCGAAGTCCCTCCCCCAGCCGCCGCAGCCCCTCCCCGATCTCCCGCGGTGTCTGCGTCACGAAGCAGAGGCGCAGGGTCGAGCGGTCGGGGGTGCCGGCGTAGAAGGGGGCGCCGGGGACGTACGCCACGTCGTGGCCGACCACCCGCGGCAGCAGCGCGGTCGTGTCGTACCCGGCCGGGAGCGCGGCCCACAGGAACATCCCGCCCGCGGGCCGCTCCCACACCGATCCCTCGGGCAGCGCGTCCGGCAGGCCGGCCAGCATGGCGTCCCGGCGTTCGCGGTAGGCGGCGGCCACCCGGGCGACATGGGCGTCGAGGTCCCGGTCGGCCAGATAGCGGGCGGCGGCGAGCTGGTTGACGGTCGGGGTGTGCAGGTCGGCGGCCTGTTTGGCGACCGCGCAGGCCCGCCGCAGCCCCTCGGGCGCCCGCAGCCAGCCCAGCCGCAGGCCCGGCGCCATCACCTTGGAGAACGAGCCGAGCAGCACGGTCCGGTCGGCGGCCCCGGGGAAGGACGCGATCCACGGCATCCGCTCGCCCTCGAAGCGCAGCTCGCCGTACGGGTCGTCCTCGACGATCCACACGCCCCGGCGGGCGGCGACGTCGGCGACGGCCGCCCGGCGCGCGGCGGGCAGGGTGCGGCCGGTCGGGTTCTGGAAGGTGGGCACGGTGTAGAAGAGTTTCGGCCGCTCCCGGACGACGAGTTCCTCAAGCGCCCGCGGGTCGACGCCGTCGGCGTCCCCCGGCACCGCCACGATCCGCGCGCCCGCGAAGCCGAAGGCCTGGAGCGCCGCCAGGTAGCAGGGCTCCTCGACCAGCACGGTGTCCCCGGGTTCCAGGAGCGCGGTGGCGAGCAGGGACAGCGCCTGCTGCGAGCCGGTGGTCACGAGGATGTCGTCGGCCGCGGTCGGCAGCCCGCGGGCCCGGGTGCGGGCGGCCAGTGCCTCCCGCAGCACCGGTTCGCCCTCGGTGGTCGAGTACTGCAGGGCCCGTCCCGGCTGCTCGGCGAGGACCGCCCGGTAGGCCGCCGCGATGCCCTCGGCGTCGAACAGCTCGGGGGCGGGCAGCCCGCCCGCGAAGTTGACGACCTCGGGGCGGGCGGTGACGGCGAGGATGTCCCGTACCGGGGAGCCGCCGATCACCCTGGCCCGTGCCGCGAGGGGCGGCACGGGGGCGCTGCTGAGGGCGGGTTCGGCGACGGTCATGGCACGGCTCCCAGGCTGTGTGGCGTCCGGTGTGCCCGCAGCCTAGAGAGATACGTGCCGAGTACAGGGAGAATTCCGGGATGTGGACGGGCGGGCCGCAGCGCCGCGCCCGGCACGCCCCGCCCCTCACGCCTTGGCGCCGACCCCGCCGTACACGTTGATGTCGGCGTCCGTGACGTCGTTGATGTCCGCGTACCTGACCCGCTCGATGGCGTCGAGGGACTCCAGGTACGCGGCGTCCGGCTGGTCGGGCACCGGCGCCGCGTGGTCCGCGCGCCAGTGGTGGGCCGGGACGACACCGGGCTCGTCCAGGGTGAGGGAGCTGTCCGTGAAGAACCGCTCGACGTCGGCCCGGGAGCGCAGCACGAAGGTGAACCCGCGCTCGGTGTAGGTCCGCTGCACGGCGCGGATGTTCTCCGGGTTGAGGTCCTCGGTGAGGTGGCTGAGGACCAGCCGGCTGCCGGGCGGCAGCGCCTCGACCAGTTCCCGCACGATCGGGTACGCCTGCTCGTCCTCGACGAAGTGCAGGATCGCCACCAGGCACAGCGCGATCGGCTGGTCGAAGTCGAGGGTCTTGCCGGCCTTCTCGAGGATCTCCGACGGCGTCATGAAGTCCGCGTCGATGTAGTCGGTCATGCCCTCGGGGCCGCTGGTGAGCAGGGCGCGCGCGTGGGCGAGGACGACCGGGTCGTTGTCGACGTACACCACCCGGGAGTCCGGGATGATCCGCTGGGCGATCGTGTGGACGTTCTCCGCGGTGGGCAGCCCGGTGCCGATGTCGAGGAACTGGCGGATGCCGTCCTCGGTGGCGAGCCGGGTCACCGCGCGGCGCATGAAGTCGCGGTTGTGCCGGACGTCGAGGTAGCCGCGCGGGTTGGCGGCGAGCGCGGCGGCGGCGGCCGCGCGGTCCACGGGGTAGTTGTCCTTGCCGCCGAGGAAGACGTCGTAGACACGCGCCGGGTGGGCCTTGGTGGTGTCGATCCTCCTTCTCAGCTCGGCGGGGTCCTGGCTGAGGGCGTCACCGGACATGGGCGTCTCCCGTCCTGGGGCCGACGGTGCGGCCCGGGTGGGTGCGGGCAGGCGTCGGCGGGGGTGTGTGCGTGCTGCGCTGGTTCAATGGAAAACCAGTGGTCAACAACCTAACTCCACAACCGACTTGATGGTGCCCAGCGGCCCGACTCCGGTTCCCCGCGTCCCGTGGACCGTCCCCCGGGGACGACGTCCTCGCAGGTCGGAGCGGTTGTGGACGGTCCCGCGTCCCGAATCCCCGGCCAAGGCTGGCCCCGCCCCTTCCGCACCGCGCAAGCTGGAGGCATCCACCGCAACCGCCTCCGACCGAGAGGGTCGACGTCCCATGTCCGCACGCCCGCCGTCCTCCGCCGCCCGGCTGCTCCTGACCTCCCTGGCCGTCGCGGCCACCCTGACCCTGACGGCCTGCGAGGACGGTGAGGGGCTGCGCGACGAGGGGCCGTCCACGGCGGGAGTCCCCACCGCGACGGCCCCCGGCACGTCGTCGTCGCTCACACCAGCTTCTGAGCGGCCTCCACGGCCCAGTAGGTGAGGATGGTGCGCGCCCCGGCCCGCTTGATGCCGGTCAGCGCCTCCACGATCGCCCGGTCCCGGTCGATCCAGCCGCGCTCGGCGGCGGCCTCGATCATCGCGTACTCGCCGGAGATCTGGTAGGCGGCGACCGGCACGTCCACGGTGTCCGCGACCCTGGCCAGGATGTCGAGGTAGGGTCCCGCGGGCTTGACCATCACGAGGTCGGCGCCCTCCTCCAGGTCGAGGGCCAGCTCGCGCAGCGACTCGCGGAGGTTGGCGGGGTCCTGCTGGTACGTCTTGCGGTCCCCCTGGAGGGACGATCCGACGGCCTCGCGGAAGGGGCCGTAGAAGGCGGAGGCGTACTTCACGGCGTAGGCGAGGATCGCGACGTCCTCCCGCCCGATCTGGTCGAGCGCGTCCCTGACGACGCCGATCTGGCCGTCCATCATGCCGCTCGGCCCGACCACGTGGGCGCCCGCGTCGGCCTGCACCTGGGCCATCTCGGCGTACCGCTCCAGGGTGGCGTCGTTGTCGACGCGCCCCTGTGCGTCGAGGACACCGCAGTGGCCGTGGTCGGTGGTCTCGTCGAGGCAGAGGTCGGACATCACGAGCAGGTCGTCGCCGACCTCGGCCCGCACGTCCCGCAGCGCGACCTGGAGGATGCCGTCCGGGTCGGTGCCCGCCGTGCCCACGGCGTCCTTCTTCGCGTCCTCGGGCACGCCGAACAGCATGATCCCGGAGATCCCGGCGGCGACGGCCTCGGCGGCGGCCTTCTTCAGGCTGTCCCGGGTGTGCTGCACGACCCCGGGCATCGCCTCGATCGGCACGGGCTCGCTGACGCCCTCGCGCACGAACGCCGGGAGGATGAAGTCCGCGGGGTGCAGCCGGGTCTCGGCGACCATGCGGCGCATGACGGGGGTGGTCCGCAGCCGCCGGGGACGCGAACCGGGGAAAGAGCCGTACTTCGTCATGCCGTCTACGCTACGCCCGCCCCGCGCGCCCCTTTGCCGACGGTACGTCGGCCGCGCACCGGGAGCGGCCCGCGGCCCCGGCCGAGCGCGGGAACGGCCGAGGGGGACGGGATGCGCGCCCGTCCCCCTCGGCCGTCACGTCGTCCGCGGTCAGGTCGAGCTGCGCCGCCTGCGCGCCCCGGGCCGCCGCTCGCTCGGCCGGGTCACCGGGTCGCCCGCCTCCAGGGCCGCGGTCCGGCGGCGCAGCCCGAAGTCGGCCAGCGCCTCCGCGAGCCGCAGCGCCGACGGCTCGGGGGCCATCACGTCGACCCGCAGCCCGTGCTCCTCGGCGGTCTTCGCCGTCGCGGGCCCGATGCAGGCGATCACCGTCACGTTGTGCGGCTTGCCCGCGATCCCGACGAGGTTGCGCACGGTGGACGACGACGTGAAGAGAACGGCGTCGAAGCCACCCCCCTTGATCGCCTCCCGGGTCTCCGCGGGCGGCGGCGAGGCGCGCACCGTCCGGTACGCGGTGACGTCGTCGACCTCCCAGCCCAGCTCGATCAGACCGGCCACCAGGGTCTCGGTGGCGATGTCGGCGCGGGGCAGGAAGACCCGGTCGATCGGGTCGAAGACGGGGTCATAGGGCGGCCAGTCCTCCAGCAGGCCCGCCGCCGACTGCTCGCCGCTCGGCACCAGGTCGGGCTTCACGCCGAAGGCGACGAGCGCCTTGGCGGTCTGCTCGCCCACCGCGGCCACCTTGATGCCCGCGAAGGCACGCGCGTCGAGCCCGTACTCCTCGAACTTCTCCCTGACCGCCTTCACCGCGTTGACCGAGGTGAACGCGATCCACTCGTAGCGCCCGGTCACCAGCCCCTTCACGGCCCGCTCCATCTGCTGGGGCGTGCGCGGCGGCTCGACGGCGATCGTCGGGACCTCGTGCGGGACGGCGCCGTAGGAGCGCAGTTGGTCGGAGAGCGACGCCGCCTGCTCCTTGGTGCGCGGCACGAGCACCTTCCAGCCGAACAGCGGCTTGGACTCGAACCACGAGAGCTGGTCGCGCTGGGCGGCGGCGGAACGTTCCCCGACCACGGCTATTACCGGCCGACCGCCTTCGGGCGAGGGCAGCGCCTTCGCCTGCTTCAGCGTCTGCGTGATGGTGCCGAGGGTGGCCGCCCAGGTCCGCTGCCTGGTGGTGGTGCCGGCCACCGTGACGGTCAGCGGGGTGTCCGGTTTGCGGCCCGCGGAGACGAGTTCGCCCGCGGCGGCGCCGACCGAGTCGAGCGTCGTCGAGACGACGACCGTCCCGTCCGAGGCGCCGACCTCGGTCCAGCACCGGTCGGAGGCGGTACGGGCGTCCACGAACCGGACGTCCGCGCCCTGCGCGTCGCGCAGCGGGACACCGGCGTACGCGGGCACGCCGACGGCCGCGGCGACGCCGGGCACCACCTCGAACGGCACGCCCGCGGCGGCGCAGGCGAGCATCTCCTCGGCGGCGTACGTGTCGAGTCCCGGGTCCCCGGGCACCGCACGCACGACCCGCCTGCCGCCCCGCGCGGCCTCCATGACAAGATGTGCCGCATCCCGTACCGCGGGGACCCCAGCGGTTGTTGACGAACCGTCAACGACCGCCAGCTGAGGCGTGCCTGTGCCCGGCAGCGGGCCCGACGAAGGACCCCCGTCCGTGCGCACTTCGGCCACGCCTCGCCTGGCATGCTCACGCACCACGTCGAGCACGTCGTGCTCGGCGACCAGTACGTCCGCGTGCGCCAGTGCCTCGACGGCGCGCAGAGTCAGCAGCCCCGGATCCCCGGGTCCGGCACCCAGGAAGGTGACGTGCCCGTGTTCAAGGCCGGTGGGAAGGGTGGTGGGGCTCACTGTGCTCGCTCCCCCATCAGACCGGCCGCGCCCTGCGCAAGCATCTCGGCGGCGAGTGCGCGACCGAGCGCCAGTGCTTGGTCATGCGTCTCGGGCACGGGACCGGTGGTGGACAGCTGCACCAGCGAGAGGCCGTCGGTCGTGCCGACGACGCCGCGCAGGCGCATCTCCTTGACAATCTGCCCGTCGGCCAGAAGGTCGGCCAGCGCCCCGACAGGAGCACTGCAACCGGCCTCCAGGGCGGCGAGCAGTGAACGCTCGGCGGTCACGGCGGCCCGTGTGGACGGGTCGTCGAGTTCACCGAGGACGGCGATGAGGTCCGCGTCGGACGCGGCGCACTCGATCGCCAGTGCCCCCTGGCCGGGGGCGGGCAGAACCGTGTCGACCGACAGCAGGTCGGTCACCTCGTCGGCGCGGCCGATCCGGTTGAGTCCGGCGGCGGCCAGGACGACGGCGTCCAGGGAGCCGTCGTGGACGTATCCGATGCGGGTGTCGACGTTCCCGCGTATCGGCACGGTCGCTATGTCCAGGCCGTGGGCGCGCGCGTACGCGTTCAGCTGCGCGGCGCGGCGCGGCGAGCCGGTGCCGATCCTGGCCCCCGCGGGCAGGTCGGTGAACTTCAGGGCGTCCCTGGCGACCAGCGCGTCCCGCGGGTCCTCCCGCTCGGGGACGGCGGCCAGGACCAGCTCGTCGGGCTGCGCGGTCGGCAGGTCCTTGAGCGAATGAACCGCGAAGTCGACCTCGCCCGCGGCCAGCGCCTCGCGCAGCGCCGCGACGAACACACCGGTGCCGCCGATCTGCGCGAGGTGCTCGCGGGAGGTGTCGCCGTACGTGGTGATCTCGACCAGCTCGACGGGCCGTCCGGTCACCCGGCTCACGGCCTCCGCCACCTGCCCGGACTGGGCCATGGCGAGTCTGCTCCGCCTCGTCCCCAGTCTCAGTGCCTTGTCAGTCATGCCGGTCGGTCCTTGTCGTCCGTGCTGTCCTCGGCGCGGGAGACGGCGGCGACCGCCTCCTGGTCGAGGTCGAAGAGGGTGCGCAGGGCGTCCGCGTACCCGGCGCCGCCGGGCTCGGCGGCGAGCTGCTTGACCCGTACCGTCGGCGCGTGCAGCAGCTTGTCCACCACGCGCTTGACGGTCTGGGTGATCTCGCCGCGGTGCTTGTCGTCCAGCCCGGGCAGCCGGCCTTCGAGGCGCGCGATCTCCCCGGCGACGACATCGGCGGCCATGGTGCGCAGCGCGACGACGGTCGGGGTGATGTGCGCGGCCCGCAGCGCGGCGCCGAAGGCGGCGACCTCGTCGGCGACGATCCGGCGGACCTGGTCGACGTCGGCGGCCATGGGCGCGTCGGCGGAGGCGTCGGCGAGCGACTCGATGTCGACGAGCCGGACGCCGGTCACCCGGTGCGCGGCGGCGTCGATGTCCCGGGGCATCGCGAGGTCGAGCAGCGAGAGCACTGGGGTGGGCCTGGGGATCCCGGCGACCGGCTCGGGCCTGCGCCGCTCGGGGATCCGCCCGACCAGCGCGGCGGCCGCGGCCAGCGCGGCGATGGCGTCGGCGTCCACGGCCGGGTCGAGCACCAGGGCGGTGCCCGCCTGGCCGCGCGTGGCGCCGTCGGGTGAGGTCTGCGGGCCCGGGGCGTTGTCCACCCAGGCGGCGTGCTGCTCCAGCTCGGAGGCGGCCATCCCGGCGACGGCGGCCTCGCCGAGCACCGAGAATCCGGCGGTGCCCCGGGCGGCGGTGAGGTCGAGCGGACAGCCCTCGTCGTCACCCGCGCCGGCGACGGGCCGGCCGCCCCGGCCCGCGGCGGGGCCGGCGTCCGTGCCGTGGCCGGGCCGCGGCAGGGGCACGCCGGTGCGGCGGGTGACGGCGTCGGCGACGGTCTGCGCGCTCAGCACCAGGCCGGTGGCCCCGGTGCAGGAGACGGCGACGTCGGCACGTGTCAGCTCGGCCGGCACCGCGTCCATCGGTACCGCGCGGGCCGGCACGTCCGTGGCGTCGCCCTGGTTGAGGATCTGCGCGAGCCGCTCGGCGCGATCGGCGGTGCGGTTGGCGATCACGATCTCGGCGACCCCGGCCCGCGCGAGCGTGGCCGCGGCCAGCGACGACATCGAACCGGCGCCGATCACCAGGGCCTTCTTGCCGCGCGCCCAGTCGCGCACGGCGCCGCCCGCGGCGAGCTGTTCGAGGCCGAAGGTGACCAGGGACTGTCCCGCCCGGTCGATGCCGGTCTCGGAGTGGGCGCGCTTGCCGACCCGCAGGGCCTGCTGGAACAGGTCGTTCAGCAGCCGGCCCGCGGTGTGCAGGGCCTGCGCCTTGGCCAGGGCGTCCTTCATCTGGCCGAGGATCTGGCCCTCGCCGACGACCATCGAGTCCAGGCCGCAGGCCACCGAGAACAGGTGGTGGACGGCCCGGTCCTCGTAGTGCACGTAGAGGTAGGGGGTCAGCTCGTCGAGGCCGACCCCGCTGTGCTGCGCGAGCAGCGTGGACAGCTCGGCGACACCGGCGTGGAACTTGTCCACGTCGGCGTACAGCTCGATGCGGTTGCAGGTGGCGAGGACGGCGGCCTCGGCCGCGGGTTCCGCGGCGACCGTGTCCTGGAGCAGCTTGATCTGGGCGTCCGCGTGCAGCGTGGCCCGCTCCAGCACGCTGACCGGGGCACTGCGGTGGCTCAGCCCGACGACGAGGAGACTCATGCCGGCATCACGGCGGGCACGTCCCCGTCGGGTCCCTGCTCGGCGGGCGGCGTCCGGCGGGCGGCGGCGGCCGGGACGGCGCCGTCGGCCGCGGCCGCGGCCGCCGAGGCGCTCTCCTCGCCGGCCTTGCGCTGCTCGTGGAAGGCGAGGATCTGCAGCTCGATGGAGAGGTCGACCTTGCGCACGTCCACGCCGTCGGGGACGGTCAGGACGGTCGGCGCGAAGTTCAGGATGGAGGTGACCCCGGCGGCCACGAGCCGGTCGCAGACCTGCTGGGCGGCCCCGGCGGGCGTCGCGATGACGCCGATGGAGACGCCGTTGTCCTCGATGATCCGCTCCAGCTCGTCCGTGTGCTGGACGGGGATGCCGGCGACGGGTTTTCCGGCCATTGCCGGGTCGGCGTCTATCAGCGCCGCGACCCGGAAACCACGGGACGCGAAGCCGCCGTAGTTGGCCAGCGCGGCACCGAGGTTGCCGATACCGACGATCACAACCGGCCAGTCCTGGGTCAGACCGAGTTCGCGGGAGATCTGGTAGACGAGATACTCGACGTCGTAGCCCACACCGCGCGTTCCGTAGGAGCCCAGGTACGAGAAGTCCTTGCGCAGCTTGGCGGAGTTGACCCCCGCCGCGGCCGCGAGCTCCTCCGAGGAGACCGTGGGCACCGAGCGCTCCGACAGTGCGGTGAGGGCTCGGAGGTACAGCGGAAGCCTGGCGACGGTGGCCTCGGGAATCCCTCGGCTGCGGGTCGCCGGTCGGTGAGTTCGGCCAGTTGCCACGGTGCTCCTGCGGGTAGAGCGGGGCTGCGGGCGGTCGTACGTACCCAGACCGCCCCGTCGAAAGCAGGCTATGTCTTTGTGAACGCGTGCACAAAGATGGTGTCCGATTTGCCCGGCCAACGTGACCGGGGTCACGCACTTGCCTCCAGGGGGCAAAACCGCTCACGCTCCTCGCGAATCCCGCCCCCCGAGACCAACTCGCCGTCGATCCTAAGCGACGACGGGCGTTTTTTGGACTAGTCGGTCAGTGCCTTGCGCAGCCTTCCCTCGTCCACCCGCCAGAACGTGTGCTGCGCCCCGTCGACCAGCACCACCGGGATCTGCTCCCAGTACTGGTCGTGCAGCCGGGGGTCCTCGGTGATGTCCTTGCCCTCCCAGCGGACGCCGAGGTCGGCGCAGACCTTCTCGACCACCGACTGTGCGTCATCACACAGATGGCAGCCCGGTTTGCGGATGAGGGTGACGATCCGGTCACGCGGATCGGTCTTGCGCCGGAAGAGAGGACTCATGCGGTCCATTCTCCCGCCTCCTTAACGGCGTGGTAGCGGAGAGTTCACGGCCTGCGAACCTCTCGGCGGGGGAAGCGCCCGGCGGACTGGCTATGCTCACGCCATGGCCGCTCTCGGATGGCTCACTCCCCGTAGGCGCTCCGCCACGGCGCGGAGCGTGTTGGCAGGCGAGGCCTCGGCGGAGGCCGCCCGCAGGTCGTCGCAGGACGCGCTCGACACGCTCGACGGGGCCGACGCACTCGACGCGCTCGACGCCAAGAAGGCCAAGGACGCCAGATCCGCCAAGTCCGCCAAGTCTCCGAAGTCCCCCAAGTCCTCCAAGGACACCGCGGGCGAGGCCGGGCAGCCGCAGTTCCCGGTGCTCGGCGACGACAAGGCCGCCGCCTTCTTCGACCTCGACAACACCGTGATGCAGGGCGCCGCCCTGTTCCACTTCGGCCGCGGCCTGTACAAGCGGAAGTTCTTCGAGACCCGCGACCTGGCCAGGTTCGCCTGGCAGCAGGCCTGGTTCCGGCTGGCCGGCGTCGAGGACCCCGAGCACATGCAGGACGCCCGCGACTCCGCGCTGTCGATCGTCAAGGGCCACCGGGTCGCAGAACTGCAGTCGATCGGCGAGGAGATCTACGACGAGTACATGGCGGAGCGGATCTGGCCGGGCACCCGCGCCCTCGCCCAGGCCCACCTCGACGCCGGCCAGCGGGTCTGGCTGGTGACGGCGGCTCCGGTGGAGATCGCCCAGGTGATCGCCCGCCGCCTCGGCCTGACCGGCGCCCTCGGCACCGTCGCCGAGTCCTTCGACGGCGTCTACACCGGCAAGCTGGTCGGCGAGCCGCTGCACGGACCCGCCAAGGCGGAGGCGGTGCGCGCGCTGGCCTCGGCGGAGGGCCTCGACCTGGACCGGTGCGCCGCCTACAGCGACTCGCACAACGACATCCCGATGCTCTCGCTGGTCGGCCACCCCTACGCGATCAACCCGGACGCCAAGCTGCGCAAGCACGCCAGGCGGCTGGACTGGCGGCTGCGCGACTACCGCACGGGACGCAAGGCCGCGAAGGTCGGCATCCCGGCCGCGGCCGGTGTCGGCGCGGTGGCGGGCGGCACGGCCGCGGCCATCGCGCTGCACCGACGCCGCCGCTGACCAGAGGCGTTCGCCACTGACCAGCCGCTGACCAGTCCACTGACCAGAGGCGTTCCGGCGGGTCCTGGACCCGGGGCCGACCGGCCGTGGCGGGTCGGCCCGAATCGTTTTTCTTACCCCCGCGCGGCGCGCTTCAGTCCTGTTGTCGGCGTGCAGCCACAACACGCCCCGTTCCCCGCCGGAAGACGAAGCTTTTCGATCAACAAGCTGTCACTGTGCGGCACTTGAACGTGCACCAATAGGTTATAGAAGCGACGTAATCGATGATTTGAGCAACTGGGTGTAGCAGGGCCTGTACGAAGCGTTATTCTCCTCAGACGCAAACCGGTACCCCTCCGTCGCTACGACGGGTGAAAGGTCCCGCACTGCACGTGATGGAAGCTCTGCCTCTGGGAGTCCCGTGTACCCACACGTCGGGGTTGACGCCTCGGGCCTGGCTACGCTGCGCGCAACGGTCCAAGACCTCTTGCGCGGCTTCGTCCCCACCGCGTACGCCGTCCCCGCGCTCGCCGTAGTCACCACCCCCGTCGGCCCTGCCTACGCGCTGGCCGACGGCGGCGCCGCGATCGGCAGACGGGGACGCGCGACCGGCGCCGCCACCGCACGCCGGCCGGCCGCCGACAGCGACAGTGCCCGCATGATGGATCTGGTCGAGCGCGCGCAGGCCGGCGAAGCCGACGCCTTCGGGCGCCTCTACGACCAGTACAGCGACACGGTCTACCGCTACATCTACTACCGGGTGGGCGGAAAGGCCACCGCGGAGGACCTCACCAGCGAGACGTTCCTGCGCGCCCTGCGCAGGATCGGCACCTTCACCTGGCAGGGCCGCGACTTCGGCGCCTGGCTCGTCACCATCGCCAGGAACCTGGTCGCCGACCACTTCAAGTCGAGCCGCTTCCGGCTGGAGGTGACGACCGGCGAGATGCTCGACGCCAACGAGGTCGAGCGCTCGCCCGAGGACTCCGTCCTCGAATCCCTGTCGAACGCCGCGCTGCTCGACGCCGTCCGCCGGCTCAACCCGCAGCAGCAGGAGTGCGTGACACTCCGCTTCCTCCAGGGGCTCTCGGTCGCCGAGACCGCCCGGGTGATGGGCAAGAACGAGGGTGCGATCAAGACCCTCCAGTACCGGGCCGTGCGCACCCTCGCACGGCTCCTGCCGGACGACGCCCGCTGAGAATCCGCCCCCACCCCCGGGAGACCGGGCCGGACGGCCCTCGGCGGGCCTGTCACCCGTACGCTCCGCAATCGCCAACTCACCATCGGTGAAAGTCTGTTGACTTCGCGGTCCGATCATCCGCCGTCCGTAACCCAAGTGCCGCGCCGCTCGTTGTGCGGGATGCAGGCTCCCTGTGGTCACCCTGGGGGAGCCGACCGTCATGACGAGAGGAGGTGCCGCCCGTGATCGCGAACGTATCGGCGCACCGGCGGGCGAACGCCTTCGCCCAAGCCCTGGAGGAGCAGACCGCCCCAGGCACGGCGGCCGATCAGCCCGAAGGACCCGCCCAGGCCCCGCCCGCAGCGGACCGGACCGAGCAGGGCCGCCTGACGGCCCTCGCGGAGAGTCTCGGCGAGCTGCCACGGCCGACGCTGGACCCCGAGGTCAAGGTCGTCCAGCGGGCCCAACTGGTGGCCGCGTTCGAGGCCATGCTCCAGGGCGCGGGCGGCGAGGCGATCGGTGCCGCGGTGCCCGAGCAGCGGTCGCCCAGGTCCCGAGGCGCACACCGGGCGAGCCCACTGGGGAAACTGCGACCCCGTTCACGGTTGACGAAGAGCCTCGCCGCCGGCGGGCTGAGCGTCGGCGTGGCGGCCAGCGCCTTCGGCGGAGTCGCCGCCGCCAGCTCGGACGCCCTGCCGGGCGACTCGCTGTACGGACTCAAGCGCGGCATCGAGGACTTCAAGCTCAACTACCTGTCCGAGGGCGACGACGCCCGCGGCCGTGCCTTCCTCGACCAGGCGTCCAACCGGCTGAGCGAGGCCCGCAGGCTGATGGAGCGCGGTCGGGGCGGCCACCTCGACCACGAGTCCCTCGGCGCGATCCGCCGCGCCCTCTCCGGAGTGCGGCACGACGCCACCGAGGGCCACCGGCTGCTCCACGAGGCGTACGAGCGCGACCCCGGCTCGCTCGCCCCCATCCAGGCCCTGGACGCGTTCACCCGCTCGCACCGCCAGGCCTGGGGCGCCCTGCGCGACCGGCTCCCGGTCCAGCTCGGCGACGTCAGCAGGGAGGTGTCGTCGGTCTTCGAGGCCATGGACGACGAGGTCGCCCCGCTCAAGTCGCTGCTCCCCAAGCCCCCGGCCGACGGCAAGAGCGGTGGCGCGGGCCCGAGTTCCGGCTCGGCGTCCACCGGCTCCTCCGGCACCCACCGCTCGACGACACCCAGCGCCGGCGGCCACACCACCGAGAACGGCCACTCCAGCACCCCCAGCAGGTCGGCCGGGTCAAGCAGCCCCAACGACAGCCTGCTCGGCGGTTCGACCGGCGGCCTGCTCGACCCGCCGAAGGACAGCGACAGCGCCTCACCGTCCGCCAGCAAACCCCCGCTGACGGGCCCTGACGTGACGATCCCGCCGCTGCTCCCCGGCCTGCTGCCCGGCCTCGGCATCGACAGCCAGGACGCCGACTAGGCGCAGACCGACAGACCGGCGGGGGCGCCCTTCCCGGGAAGGGCGCCCCCGCCGACGTCGTCGCACCACCGAGCACCACCGAGCACCACGGTCCTTTCCTGACCGGGACCCGCCGGAACCGGCTAGAAGAAGCCGGCTAGAAGAAGACCGATCTGCGCTGCACCAGCAGCTTGTACAGGGTGTGCTGGATCTGTTCGCGCACCTGGTCGGTGAGGTTGAACATCAGCATCGGGTCCTCGGCCGCCTCCGGCGGATAGGTGTCCGTCGGGATCGGCTCACCGAACTGGATCGTCCACTTCGTCGGCAGCGGCACCGCGCCCAGCGGACCCAGCCACGGGAAGGTCGGCGTCAGCGGGAAGTACGGGAAACCCAGCACCCGCGCCAGCGTCTTCGCGTTGCCGATCATCGGATAGATCTCCTCCGCGCCCACGATCGAGCACGGGATGATCGGTACGCCCTGGCGCAGCGCCGTCGACACGAAGCCGCCCCGGCCGAACCGCTGGAGCTTGTACCGCTCCCCGAACGGCTTGCCGATCCCCTTGAAGCCCTCCGGCATCACCCCGACCAACTCGCCCCGGCCGAGCAGCAGCTCGGCGTCCTCCGCGCAGGCCAGCGTGTGACCGAGCTTGCGGGCCAGCTCGTTGGCGACCGGCAGCATGAACACCAGGTCGGCGGCGAGCAGCCGCAGATGCCGGTCCGCGGGGTGGTGGTCGTGGACGGCGACCTGCATCATCAGCCCGTCGAGCGGCAGCGTCCCCGAGTGGTTGGCGACGATCAGCGCACCGCCGTCGGCCGGGATGTTCTCGATGCCCTTCACCTCGACCCGGAAGTACTTCTCGTACACCGGCCGCAGCAGGGACATCAGGACCTGGTCGGTCAACTCCTCGTCGTAGCCGAAGTCGTCGACCTCGTACTCCCCGGTGAGCCGCCGGCGCAGAAAGGCGAGCCCGCCCGCGACCCGCCGCTCCAGACCACCGGCTCCCCCGGCACCCTCACGGCCCGACGCGTCCGACGGCTCCGGCGGCCGTTCCTCGCCAGAACCGCCCTGCTCACCCGGCTCATGTGTCACAGGGACATCATCGCGCGCCCGGCTCCGCCCGGACAGCGGCTTGACGTCCCCGACCTGCGGGCCCTCCGTGCCACCGCGCCGGCCCACCGCGCCCCGGCGCCGCGCCGGGCGCGCCACCGAACCGGCGCGCGACCGGTCGTCGTCGAACGGGATCACCTTGGCGTCCGCCATCGTTGCTGCGCTCCTCAGTCGGCGCTGTGCGTCGGGGTGTCGCCGCCCAGGGCGGGCAGCGCGGCGAGCCGGTCGACGGCCCCGGCGACGACCTGCGGCGGCAGCAGCCCGGGACCCCGGCTGCGCGCGAAGTCCGCGAACGTCTCCGCCGTCGTGTACGTCGGCCGGAAGCCGAGGGTCTCGCGCATCTGATCGGTCGCCACCACCCGGCCGTGGGTGAGCAGCCGGATCTGCTCGGGCGAGAAGTCGGTCACGCCGAGCGTGCGCACCAGCGACCCGGCCCAGGTGACCGCGGGCAGCAGCAGCGGGACGGTGGGCCGGCCGAGCCTGCGCGAGCACTGCGACAGCAGCAGCGCGCCGTCGCCCGCGATGTTGAAGGTGCCGCTGTTGAGGGAGCCGCGCGCGGGGTCGTGCGAGGCGATCCGCAGCACCTCGATCACATCGTCCTCGTGGACGAACTGAAGCCGCGGGTCGTAGCCGAACACGGTCGGCAGCACCGGCAGGTCGAAGTACGAGGTGAGCGGGGTCTCCGCGGCCGGTCCGAGGATGTTGGCGAACCGCAGCACGCACACCGCGACATCGGGACGGCGTCGCGCGAAGCCGCGGACATAGCCCTCGACCTCGACGGTGTCCTTGGCGAAGCCGCCGCTGGGCAGCGACTTGGGCGGGGTGGTCTCGGTGAAGACGGCCGGGTCGCGGGGCGCCGCCCCGTAGACGTTGGTGCTGGACTTCACCACGAGCCGCTTCACCGTCGGCGACTTCTGGCAGGCGCCGAGCAGCTGCATGGTGCCGATGACGTTGGTCTCCTTGACCGTGGTCCGGCTGCCGCTGCCGAGCGCGGTCGCGGTCACATCGAGGTGGACGACGGTGTCGGCGCCGCTCTCGGCGAGGACCCGCGCGAGGCTGGGCTGGCGGATGTCGGCCTGGACGAAGTCCGCGCCGCCGAGATGGTGCTCGGGCGCCACCGCGTCCACCGCGACCACCCGGTCCACCTGCGGGTCACGCTGGATGCGTCGTACGAACCGGCCCCCCAGTCTGCGGGCCACTCCGGTCACGAGCACGACCTTGCCCAATATCAGCGCCTTCCCTCAGAGGTCCGTCCCAGCCGGGTTCCCCGTCTGCGGCCAACTTAGCGGGTCGGTGTCGCCCTGTGATGACCACCTGACGCGCGAGGCGCCGGCGTCCACGGGGAGACGGCGGGACCCGGCCGTGTGCGGGACCCGGCCATGTGAACGGCTGTGGCCCCCCACCGGTTGCGGTGGGGGGCCACAGAACACGCTCCTGCGCGTCGCCTACTTCTTGTTGCGACGCTGAACGCGCGTGCGCTTGAGCAGCTTGCGGTGCTTCTTCTTCGCCATCCGCTTGCGCCGCTTCTTGATAACAGAGCCCACGACTACCCTCGCTCACTTCTCATCACTCGGCGTTGGGCGCCATGGGCCCATACGACCTACGAGGGGCTAGCCTACCCGCCCGAGCGCTGAGGTCGTAATCGAGGTTTCCGGGCGGCCCCGGAGAGCGCCGTCAGGCCGTCTCCACCCCCACGTAGCTCTCACGGAGGTACTCGTGTACCGCCTGTTCCGGGACTCGGAACGACCGTCCTACCCGGATCGCGGGCAGATGACCGCTGTGCACCAAGCGGTACACGGTCATCTTCGACACTCGCATCACCGAGGCGACTTCCGCCACGGTAAGGAACTGAACCTCGTTCAGAGGCCTCTCGCCAGCAGCCATGACACACCTGAACCTTCCGCACTCGACGGTCACCGGCTTCCCCTTCCGGTGACTCTTCGTCGTTGCGTGCTCACTCCCCAATGTAGGGGCGGGTGATGCGAGTGGGGAAGAGGTGCACCCATCGGCGGCCTACTGTGACAGACATGCCCGATTGAGTACGTAGCGGGTCAACGGCAGGTAGTGCCCCGGACGCGCCGCGTCGTCAAGCGGAACGGCGACCGACACCGAGCCCTCGGCCTCGCCGACGAACAGCGCGGGGTCGCCGGGGTCACCGAGGCCGATGGCCTCGAACCCCAGCTGACCTGCCCCGCAGACCCATCCGTGGTCGCCGATCACCAGCTCGGGAAGGGGCCCGCCGGCGTCGGCCGCGGCCGCCAGCACGGTCCGAACCGGGAGCGGCGAGTGGGTGTGTGCGCCGGTCGTGCGACCGGGGCGCACAGGTCCGGGTTCGCGCATCAACGCGACTCCCCGTACGTAGTCGAGGTTGTGCGTACGTAGGCCGAACCGGGTCGTTATGTCGACAGAGAGACCCTGCGCGGGGGTGAGGACAGCACATCCCGCCGACGACAGGGCGTCCGCCAACGCGGCGTAGAAGGCGAGCAGTCGGTGCGGGTGACCGGTGCCGAGCAGCACGGGACCGCCACGCTGAGCCACCGCCGCGAGCCGGTCGGCGAAGGCGTCGAGACCGGCGAGCGTCAGTTCGGGGTCGATCACATCATGGCCTGAGACCTGCCTCGGATCGGCCGAAACTCCACACTTCCTCGCCATCAGACCGGTCAGGTCCCGCAACCGCCAGGTCCACTCGGGGTCGAGACCGAGCAGCACCCGCGGGTCCCGGGCGGCGAACAGCCGATAGCCGCGCAGGCTCTCCGCCCGCGACGCCGCCACGGGTCCGGCCAGCCGCGCGGCCAGGAGATGGGCGCGCAGGGCGCCGGTGCTCACCACGTCAGCGATGGTGGCGGACCGGCCGGCCGGGCGGCACGGGAACAGGCGGACACCGCACGGTCGGCCTAGCGGACAGTGACACAACAGTTACACGGAGATGCACAACCAACCGGCGGTTTGTCCTGTCTCATCCTCTGTGGACGGCAATGACCAACCGTCCGCGACCCGTTCACCGACCCGACCCCGGCAACCGCCGGCAGCACAGGGGGAACACCATGCGTCCGATCCACCGCACCGTCACCGCGACCGCCCTCGCCGTCCTGGCCCTGGGCGGCGCCGTCGCCGCGACCACCCCGGCCGCGGCCGACACCGCCACCCCGACGGCAACCACCGGCACCGCCGGCACCACCGGCACCGCCGCCCACGCACCCGTCGCACCCGCCGCCGTCTACAACGGCGTCTGCGGCACCGGCTACCAGGTCATCGGCTCCACCCCGGTCGGCAACTCCGGCACGGTCTTCGTCACCTGGAACCAGTCCACGGGCAAGAACTGCGCCGTGACCGTCCGCAACACCACCGGCGCGAAGATCCGCATGTCGGTGCGGATCGAGGCGGTCGGCACCGGCACCGCGCCCGTCGAGGACACCGGCCTGTACACGTCCTACGCGGGCCCCGTGTACGTCGCCGCCCGCGGCCACTGCGTCAAGTGGTCCGGCGTCATCGGCTCGGCCACCGGCGGTGACACCGGCTTCTGCGGCTGACCCCGGCGCCGGGGGCGGGCGCGACCCGGCCGCCCCCGGCCACCACCACCGTCCCGCTCAGGCCAGCAGCCCGCGCAGCGGGAACACGGCCCGCCGGGTCGCGAGGACCGCCTGGTCGATCCGGTCCGCCGGGTCGTACCCGGCCTCCCACTCCGCCCAGGACACCGGCCACCGCCCGTCGGTCATCCGTCCGGGCGCCAACTGCCGGGTACGCGCGTACACCTGCTGCCGCCAGCCCTCGGGGATCAGCGTCTCCGGCGCGATCTCCCGCCCGGCCGCGATTGCCACCAGATGCGTCCACGACCGCGGGACGACGTCCACGACCGCGTATCCGCCGCCGCCCAGCGCGACCCACTTCCCGTCGGCGTGGGCGTGCGCCAGCTCATGACAGGCGACCTGCACCGCCCGCTGCGCGTCCAGCGAGACCGCGAGGTGCGCGAGCGGGTCCTCGAAGTGGGTGTCGGCGCCGTGCTGGGAGACCAGGACCTGCGGCTGGAAGTCCGCGATCAGCTCCGGCACCAGCGCGTGGAACGCCCGCAGCCACCCCGCGTCCCCGGTGCCGGCCGGCAGCGCCACGTTCACCGCGCCGCCCTCGGCCGCGTCGGCGCCGGTCTCCTCCGGCCAGCCGGTCTGCGGGAACAGGGTGCGCGGCGTCTCGTGCAGGGAGATCGTCAGGACCCGCGGGTCCTCCCAGAACGCGGCCTGCACCCCGTCGCCGTGGTGCACGTCCACATCGACGTACGCGACCCGCTCGGCCCCCAGTTCGAGCAGCCGGGCGACGGCGAGCGCCGCGTCGTTGTAGACGCAGAAGCCGGAGGCGGCGCCCGGCATCGCGTGGTGCAGCCCGCCCGCGAAGTTCACCGCGTGCGCGGCCTCGCCGTGCCAG
The DNA here is from genome assembly GCF_005222485.1 of Streptomyces griseoviridis. Classification (NCBI taxonomy): domain Bacteria; kingdom Bacillati; phylum Actinomycetota; class Actinomycetes; order Kitasatosporales; family Streptomycetaceae; genus Streptomyces; species Streptomyces griseoviridis. The sequence continues at coordinate 5,091,195 of NZ_CP029078.1, read as the reverse complement.
ACGGCCTCCGCCGCCCCCACCGACTGCCCGGCGATCAACGCCGACACCTCGTGCATCCCGGCGAACGCGGGATCGTCGACGGTGCCGAGGCCGTACGCCTGGTCGGCCGCGCCCGGATCGAGCGAGGCCGCCTTCACGGCCTCGATGTAGTCCTCCCGGTGCACCAGCCGCAGGGTGGACTCCCCGGCCGGTTTCGCCGCGACGACGTCCACCTCCCGGTCCAGCCCGAACGCGTCGACGAGCCCCCGGGTCAGGGCCAGCCGCACCGGATCCATCGGATGGTCAGGACCGAAGTCATAGCCCGTTACCGCCTCGTCCCACATCAGCCGCGCGCGCCCGCTCATGCCCGCCACCGTATCGGTCCCCTCGCGGCGCGAACGAGTGGGCGTACACCAACGTCACCAGCACCAACACCATCGGCACCAGCATCGCCCCGCGGTAGCTCCAGGTGTCCCCGAGCGCGCCCACGAGCGGCGAACCGATCAGGAAACCCACGTAGTTGAAGATGTTGAGCCGCGCGATGGCGGCGTCCGACGCTCCCGGGAACAGCCGCCCGGCCGCCGCGAAGGTCTGCGGCACCAGCACACACAGCCCGAGCCCCAGCAGCGTGAACCCGGCCATCCCCACCCACGCGCCGGGCGCCACCGCCACGACGGCGAACCCGCAGGCCGCGACGAGCGCCCCGGCCCGTACGACGACGACGGCCCCGAACCGCCGCACCCCGAAGTCCCCGATGGTCCGCCCGAGCAGCGTCGTCACCATGTACACGTTGTACGGGACGGTGGCGAGCTGCTCCGAGCTGCCCAGCACGTCCTGGAGGTACTTGGCGCTCCAGTTGGAGACGGTCGAGTCGCCGATGTAGGCGAAGGTCATGACCAGGCAGAGCGGCAGCAGCAGCGTGAAGACGAGGGTCCCGCTCTCGCTCCCGGCCCCTTCGGCGCCGGGCTCGGCCGCCTTCCCGTCGACGTACCACCGGCTGCCGACCAGCGCGGCCGGCAGCAGCACGGCGACCACCGGCAGATACGACACCCACAGCGCCAGCTGCCAGTGCGCGCCCACCCACGCGAGGGACGCCCCGACGATCCCGCCCAGGCTGTACACGGCGTGGAAGCTGAGCATGATGCTGCGGCCGTAGGTCCGCTGGAGACTCACCCCGAGCATGTTCATCGAGGCGTCGAGCGCTCCCACCGCGAGCCCGAAGCAGCCGAGCGCGACGGCCAGTTGGGCCACTCCGTCGCCGGCTCCCGCGCCGAGCAGCGCCAGCAGCACCACGGGCTGGGACCAGCGCAGCAGCCGGCTGGGCGGTATTCGCTTCACCAGCTGCTCGGTGGTGACGCTGCCGACGCCGGCGAGGATCGGCACGGCGGCCAGGAAGACCGGCAGCAGCGCGTCCGACACCCCGTACCGGTCCTGGATCGCCGGGATGCGGGTCACGAGGAGGGCGAAGGCGACGCCCTGGGCGAAGAAGCTGAACGCCAGAGAGGCCCTACCGCGCCGCAGCACATCTGTCATGGCGGCGAGCGTAGGGCCCCTGACTACCTGTGGGTAGATCCGGCCAAAGATGAGTTCCCTTCAACTTCGCCGGACCGACGGCTCTCCGCTCCGCCGTGCCGACGGCTCTCCACTCCGTCGTGCCTGCCGGTCTCCGCGGTGAGCATCCGCTCCATGGGTCCGACGCCGAACGCGCCGCTGACCGCGAAGGTCAGTGCCATCACGGCGATCATCATGACGCCGCCCAGCCAGACCATGGTGTCGACGGGGAGGGTGTAGGCGCCGACGACCCGTGCCACGCACTCGGCGAGCAGCGCCACGCCCCACACCACGGAGAACAGCCGCTCCTTGCGCAGGAAGTCCGCGGAGCCCTGTGCGTGTCCTGACATCAGCCGCTGCCAGGCGGCTTCCTTGGCGCGGTCGCCCTTGACCAGGAAGGGCTTCATCCCGGCGGTCATCATGGGCCGCCCGAGCGCCACGGACACCAGGATGCCGATGCCGACGGTGCTGCTGACCGCGCCGTCCTTGGCGAGCATCAGCCGCGGGTCTCCGGAGACGAAGCTCAGCAGCAGGGAGACGACGTTGACGACCAGGATCAGCCCGGCGAGCGCGTTCACCTTCCGCTCCTTGACGAGGCTCCACCCGGTCCGCAGGGCGGGGATGACGCTGCTCCAGGCGAGCGCCGCGAACGTGCTCGCCCCGAAGGCGTTCTTGAACAGGTAGTAGGAACCGAGGGGGACCGCCACGTCGAGGAGCAGGGGGCGGAGGTTGTCGAGCGCACTGGGGGTCCGGTTCGCGCTCCGGCTCTGGGACACCGTGTTCGTCGTCATGCCCTCAGCTTCGCGGCCGTGCGGGGTCTCCCGGTAGGAACGTTCGTCCGGAGACCGGCGTGACAATTGTCAGCGCCTCCCGGGTGGCCGCCGTCATTTCAGCAGGTCGGCCAAGTGCCGCATGTCGTCGAAGAGTTGCCCGGGTGGGGCGCCGGCTTCCTGGAGCCGTGCGGCGGGCGTCATGGCGGTGAATCCGACGACGTCCATGCCGGCGGCCCGTGCCGCGAGCACGCCGAGCGGTGAGTCCTCCACCACCACGCACCGCTCGGCGGGTACGCCCATCCGGTCGGCGGCGTGCCGGAAGAGGGCGGGGTCGGGCTTTCCGCGTCCCACGTCGTCCGCGCTGAAGATCCGCGGGTCGTCGAACCATCGGTCGAGGCCGGTCGTGCGGTGTCCGACCCGGATGCGCGCGTGGCTCCCGGAGGAGGCCACGCAGTACGCCACCCCGTCCTCGGCGAGCCGCTCCAGCACCCCGGCGACTCCGGGGACGGGCTGCAACTCCCGCTCGAACGCGGCGAAGACCCGGCCTTGGAAGACGTCGTCGAAGTCGGCCGGCAGCCGCTGCCCGCTCCGCTGTTCGACCAGTTCGTGGACGCGGTGCAGGGCGGCGCCCATGTAGTCGCGGAGGGAGTCCTCGTAGGTGGTGGGGTGTCCCAGCTCGGTGAGGTAGTCGGCGAGGAGCCGGTTGGAGAGGGGCTCGCTGTCGACGAGAACGCCGTCGTTGTCGAAAATGACGAGGTCATAGCGCATAAACTCAACCCTAAACGCAGAAAGCCCCGCACCATACGGTGCGGGGCTCTCCCCAAAAATTGTTCGGCGGCGTCCTACTCTCCCACAGGGTCCCCCCTGCAGTACCATCGGCGCTGAAAGGCTTAGCTTCCGGGTTCGGAATGTAACCGGGCGTTTCCCTCACGCTATAACCACCGAAACACTATGAAACTATCCAGCCACACCACAACCAACCCAGCAAAGGGTTCAGGTGTGGGGCTGTTCGTGGTTTCAGAACCAACACAGTGGACGCGAGCAACTGAGGACAAGCCCTCGGCCTATTAGTACCGGTCACCTCCACACGTTACCGTGCTTCCAGATCCGGCCTATCAACCCAGTCGTCTACTGGGAGCCTTAACCCATCAAGTGGGTGGGAGTCCTCATCTCGAAGCAGGCTTCCCGCTTAGATGCTTTCAGCGGTTATCCCTCCCGAACGTAGCCAACCAGCCATGCCCTTGGCAGGACAACTGGCACACCAGAGGTTCGTCCGTCCCGGTCCTCTCGTACTAGGGACAGCCCTTCTCAAGACTCCTACGCGCACAGCGGATAGGGACCGAACTGTCTCACGACGTTCTAAACCCAGCTCGCGTACCGCTTTAATGGGCGAACAGCCCAACCCTTGGGACCGACTCCAGCCCCAGGATGCGACGAGCCGACATCGAGGTGCCAAACCATCCCGTCGATATGGACTCTTGGGGAAGATCAGCCTGTTATCCCCGGGGTACCTTTTATCCGTTGAGCGACGGCGCTTCCACAAGCCACCGCCGGATCACTAGTCCCGACTTTCGTCCCTGCTCGACCCGTCGGTCTCACAGTCAAGCTCCCTTGTGCACTTACACTCAACACCTGATTACCAACCAGGCTGAGGGAACCTTTGGGCGCCTCCGTTACTCTTTAGGAGGCAACCGCCCCAGTTAAACTACCCATCAGACACTGTCCCTGATCCGGATCACGGACCCAGGTTAGACATCCAGCACGACCAGACTGGTATTTCAACGACGACTCACACCGAACTGGCGTCCGATGATCAAAGTCTCCCAGCTATCCTACACAAGCCGAACCGAACACCAATATCAAACTGTAGTAAAGGTCCCGGGGTCTTTCCGTCCTGCTGCGCGAAACGAGCATCTTTACTCGTAGTGCAATTTCACCGGGCCTATGGTTGAGACAGTCGAGAAGTCGTTACGCCATTCGTGCAGGTCGGAACTTACCCGACAAGGAATTTCGCTACCTTAGGATGGTTATAGTTACCACCGCCGTTTACTGGCGCTTAAGTTCTCAGCTTCGCCGAGACGAATCTCGACTAACCGGTCCCCTTAACGTTCCAGCACCGGGCAGGCGTCAGTCCGTATACATCGCCTTACGGCTTCGCACGGACCTGTGTTTTTAGTAAACAGTCGCTTCTCGCTGGTCTCTGCGGCCACCCCCAGCTCACCGTGTAAAACGGATCACCAGACGTGGCCCCCCTTCTCCCGAAGTTACGGGGGCATTTTGCCGAGTTCCTTAACCATAGTTCACCCGAACGCCTCGGTATTCTCTACCTGACCACCTGAGTCGGTTTAGGGTACGGGCCGCCATGAAACTCGCTAGAGGCTTTTCTCGACAGCATAGGATCATCCACTTCACCACAATCGGCTCGGCATCAGGTCTCAGCCACATGTGCGACGGATTTACCTACCGCACGGCCTACACCCTTACCCCGGGACTACCATCGCCCGGGATGGACTACCTTCCTGCGTCACCCCATCACTCACCTACTAACCGCTTGGTCCGGCGGCTCCACCACTCCCCTCAACTCCGAAGAGATCAGGGCGGCTTCACGGCCTTAGCATCACGATGCTCGATGTTTGACGCTTCACAGCGGGTACCGGAATATCAACCGGTTATCCATCGACTACGCCTGTCGGCCTCGCCTTAGGTCCCGACTTACCCTGGGCAGATCAGCTTGACCCAGGAACCCTTAGTCAATCGGCGCACACGTTTCCCACGTGTGTATCGCTACTCATGCCTGCATTCTCACTCGTCAACCGTCCACAACTCGCTTCCGCGGCTGCTTCACCCGGCAGACGACGCTCCCCTACCCATCACAGCGGGCGTTGGCCCTCATGCTGCAATGACACGACTTCGGCGGTACGCTTGAGCCCCGCTACATTGTCGGCGCGGAATCACTAGACCAGTGAGCTATTACGCACTCTTTCAAGGGTGGCTGCTTCTAAGCCAACCTCCTGGTTGTCTGTGCGACTCCACATCCTTTCCCACTTAGCGTACGCTTAGGGGCCTTAGTCGATGCTCTGGGCTGTTTCCCTCTCGACCATGGAGCTTATCCCCCACAGTCTCACTGCCGCGCTCTCACTTACCGGCATTCGGAGTTTGGCTAAGGTCAGTAACCCGGTAGGGCCCATCGCCTATCCAGTGCTCTACCTCCGGCAAGAAACACACGACGCTGCACCTAAATGCATTTCGGGGAGAACCAGCTATCACGGAGTTTGATTGGCCTTTCACCCCTAACCACAGGTCATCCCCCAGGTTTTCAACCCTGGTGGGTTCGGTCCTCCACGAAGTCTTACCTCCGCTTCAACCTGCCCATGGCTAGATCACTCCGCTTCGGGTCTTGAGCATGCTACTGAAACGCCCTGTTCGGACTCGCTTTCGCTACGGCTTCCCCACACGGGTTAACCTCGCAACACACCGCAAACTCGCAGGCTCATTCTTCAAAAGGCACGCAGTCACGAGGCAAACACAAGTGCTTGCCCGACGCTCCCACGGCTTGTAGGCACACGGTTTCAGGTACTATTTCACTCCGCTCCCGCGGTACTTTTCACCATTCCCTCACGGTACTATCCGCTATCGGTCACCAGGGAATATTTAGGCTTAGCGGGTGGTCCCGCCAGATTCACACGGGATTTCTCGGGCCCCGTGCTACTTGGGTGTCTCTCAAACGAGCCGCTAATGTTTCAGCTACGGGGGTCTTACCCTCTACGCCGGACCTTTCGCATGTCCTTCGCCTACATCAACGGTTTCTGACTCGTCTCACGGCCGGCAGACCATGAAAGAGAGATCCCACAACCCCGTATACGCAACCCCTGCCGGGTCTCACACGCATACGGTTTGGCCTCATCCGGTTTCGCTCGCCACTACTCCCGGAATCACGGTTGTTTTCTCTTCCTGCGGGTACTGAGATGTTTCACTTCCCCGCGTTCCCTCCACTTGCCCTATGTGTTCAGACAAGGGTGACAGCCCATGACGACTGCCGGGTTTCCCCATTCGGAAACCCCCGGATCAAAGCCTGGTTGACGACTCCCCGGGGACTATCGTGGCCTCCCACGTCCTTCATCGGTTCCTGGTGCCAAGGCATCCACCGTGCGCCCTTAAAAACTTGGCCACAGATGCTCGCGTCCACTGTGCAGTTCTCAAACAACGACCAGCCACCCATCACCCCGAACCATCGGTTCGAGTGCACTGGGGCCGGCAACTGAAGGAAGATCATTCCCTCAGACACCCAACAGCGTGCCCGACACCCTCACATCCTCTCCTCTCCCGTTCCACGCCGAAGCAGTACTGGAAAGAGAAGACAGACCGAGTGTGCCGAGTAGTCAACGTTCCACCCATGAGCAACCAGCATCGAACGTGCGCCGATGTACTGGCCTCTGACCAGCCGAGGCTGGTGAGAAGTGCTCCTTAGAAAGGAGGTGATCCAGCCGCACCTTCCGGTACGGCTACCTTGTTACGACTTCGTCCCAATCGCCAGTCCCACCTTCGACAGCTCCCTCCCACAAGGGGTTGGGCCACCGGCTTCGGGTGTTACCGACTTTCGTGACGTGACGGGCGGTGTGTACAAGGCCCGGGAACGTATTCACCGCAGCAATGCTGATCTGCGATTACTAGCGACTCCGACTTCATGGGGTCGAGTTGCAGACCCCAATCCGAACTGAGACCGGCTTTTTGAGATTCGCTCCACCTCACGGTATCGCAGCTCATTGTACCGGCCATTGTAGCACGTGTGCAGCCCAAGACATAAGGGGCATGATGACTTGACGTCGTCCCCACCTTCCTCCGAGTTGACCCCGGCGGTCTCCCGTGAGTCCCCAGCACCACAAGGGCCTGCTGGCAACACGGGACAAGGGTTGCGCTCGTTGCGGGACTTAACCCAACATCTCACGACACGAGCTGACGACAGCCATGCACCACCTGTACACCGACCACAAGGGGGCGCCTGTCTCCAGACGTTTCCGGTGTATGTCAAGCCTTGGTAAGGTTCTTCGCGTTGCGTCGAATTAAGCCACATGCTCCGCCGCTTGTGCGGGCCCCCGTCAATTCCTTTGAGTTTTAGCCTTGCGGCCGTACTCCCCAGGCGGGGCACTTAATGCGTTAGCTGCGGCACGGACAACGTGGAATGTTGCCCACACCTAGTGCCCACCGTTTACGGCGTGGACTACCAGGGTATCTAATCCTGTTCGCTCCCCACGCTTTCGCTCCTCAGCGTCAGTATCGGCCCAGAGATCCGCCTTCGCCACCGGTGTTCCTCCTGATATCTGCGCATTTCACCGCTACACCAGGAATTCCGATCTCCCCTACCGAACTCTAGCCTGCCCGTATCGACTGCAGACCCGGGGTTAAGCCCCGGGCTTTCACAACCGACGTGACAAGCCGCCTACGAGCTCTTTACGCCCAATAATTCCGGACAACGCTTGCGCCCTACGTATTACCGCGGCTGCTGGCACGTAGTTAGCCGGCGCTTCTTCTGCAGGTACCGTCACTTTCGCTTCTTCCCTGCTGAAAGAGGTTTACAACCCGAAGGCCGTCATCCCTCACGCGGCGTCGCTGCATCAGGCTTTCGCCCATTGTGCAATATTCCCCACTGCTGCCTCCCGTAGGAGTCTGGGCCGTGTCTCAGTCCCAGTGTGGCCGGTCGCCCTCTCAGGCCGGCTACCCGTCGTCGCCTTGGTGAGCCATTACCTCACCAACAAGCTGATAGGCCGCGGGCTCATCCTGCACCGCCGGAGCTTTACACCGTCAAGGATGCCCAAGACGGTCATATCTGGTATTAGACCCCGTTTCCAGGGCTTGTCCCAGAGTGCAGGGCAGATTGCCCACGTGTTACTCACCCGTTCGCCACTAATCCACCCCGAAGGGCTTCATCGTTCGACTTGCATGTGTTAAGCACGCCGCCAGCGTTCGTCCTGAGCCAGGATCAAACTCTCCGTGAATGTTTTCCCGTAATCGGGATGACACCACGAGAGCGGTGCGAGGAGAGGAATAATCCCCTCGCACACAGCGTCCTCGCTGTGTTTTCTTCAAAGGAACCTCGCCCCGGTCATGATGACCGGAGACGGGGTATCAACATATCTGGCGTTGACTTTTGGCACGCTGTTGAGTTCTCAAGGAACGGTCGCTTCCTTTGTACTCACCCTCTCGGGCTTTCCTCCGGGCTTCCCTTCGGTCTTGCGTTTCCGACTCTATCAGATCTTTCCGATCCGATTTCCTCGGTGCTTTCCGGGGTTTCCGCTTTCGCGCTTTCCCTTTCCGGCGGTTCCGACTCTATCAGATCCTTTCGGGCCTGATTCCCAGTCAGCGGGTTTCGCCTTCCGGGCTGTTGGGCCCTTCCGACGAGGTGAGACCTTAGCGGATTCCCGGCTCCCGAAGCCAATCGGGGGCCGCGTCCTTTCGAACGTGGATTCCTCATTTCGCACGCACTTGCCGACAACGCGACGCCGACCGGAACGACCGGTCGTCGTGAGGTGGTGAGTACTGCGGAATGGCTGTCCGGGGACCGACCGGAGTCGGCGCTCACGTCGGACAGCCCGGAGAACATTACGTACGGGGTCCAGGCGTGTCAACTCGCTGTGCCGCCGGGTTCCGGGGCGTACTCTCGGCCGCATGACAACGCGTACGTGCACCCAGCTGTGGTGGGCCGCCTGACGGCGGCCGTGCTCACGTATGCACTCAACGGCCGCCGCCTCGGCGGCCGTTCTCGTCTCTCCCTCCGGAGCCTCGGGGAGCCGGCCGGTCAGGGCGGCGGCCTCGATCAGGAGGTGGAGTGGAGATGACGCGAGTCTTCAGCGGGATCAAGCCGACCGGGCACCTGACCCTGGGGAACTACCTGGGGGCCATGCGGCGCTGGGCCTCGGTCGACCAGCATCGGGCCGACGCCCTGTTCTGCGTCGTCGATCTGCACGCGCTCACCGTCGACCACGATCCGGCGCGGGTGCGCAGGCTCAGCCGGCAGGCGGCGACGCTGCTGCTCGCGGCCGGGGTGGATCCGCGGCTGTGCACGGTCTTCGTGCAGAGCCAGGTGGACGAGCACGCGCGGCTGTCGTACCTGCTGGAGTGCGTGGCCACCGACGGCGAGATGCGGCGGATGGTCCAGTACAAGGAGAAGGCGGCGCGGGAGCGGGACCGGGGCGGGAGTGTGCGGCTCTCGCTGCTGACGTATCCCGTGCTGATGGCGGCGGACATCCTCGCCTACCGGACCGACGAGGTGCCGGTCGGGGACGACCAGACGCAGCACGTGGAGCTGACCCGGGATCTCGCGGTGCGGTTCAACCAGCGCTACGGGCACACCTTCACCGTGCCCAGGGCGACCCACCCCGAGGTGGCCGCGCGGGTCATGAACCTCCAGGAGCCGTCGTCGAAGATGGGGAAGTCGGACGACGCGGCCGTCGCCGGGCCCGGCATCGTCTATCTGCTCGACGAGCCCGACGTGGTGCGCAAGAAGATCATGCGGGCGGTGACCGACAGCGGGCAGGACGTCCTCTACGACCGTGAGGAGCGGCCCGGGATCGCGAATCTGCTGGAGATCCTCGCCGCCTGCACCGGAGCCGACCCCGAGGCGCTGAGCGGGACGTACTCCTCGTACGGCGCGTTGAAGAAGGAGACCGCCGACGCCGTGGTCGAGGTGCTGCGGCCGGTGCGGGACCGGCACCAGGAGCTGTGCGCCGACCCCTCCTACGTGGAGGAGGTGCTGCGGGACGGCGCGGCGAAGGCGCGGGCCATGGCCAGGCCGACCGTGGACGCCGCCTACCGGGCGATCGGGCTGCTGCCCCCGGTGGCGGAGCCGGCGTTGAACGCGGCGCGGTAGGCGCGGGGGCTGGTGGCGAGGCGCGCTGCGAAGTGCTGGCGCATCGTGACCTCGCTGCCGAACCCGGCGCGCCGGGCCACCTCGGGCATGGGCAGGTCGGTGCGCTCCAGGAGTCGCTGGGCGGCGGCGACGCGCTGGTCGAGGAGCCAGTTGAGCGGGGTGGTGCCGGTCGCGGCGGTGAAGTGGCGGGCGAAGCCGCGCGGTGACATGCCCGCGCGGGCGGCGAGGCCGGCCACCGTCAGCGGTTCGTGGAGGTGGCGCAGGGCGTGTTCGCGGACGGCGGCGAGCGCGTCGGCGTCGCGGTCGGCCCTGGGGGTGGGGTGTTCGATGAACTGGGCCTGGTTGCCGGTGCGGAAGGGCGCGGTGACCATCGAGCGGGCGATGGTGGCCGCGGCTTCGGCGCCGTGGGTGCGGCGGACCAGGTGGAGGCAGAGGTCGATGCCGGCGGCGGTCCCGGCGGCCGTCCAGATGTTGGAGTCCTCGATGAACAGCGCGTCGGGGACGACGGTGACGCGCGGGTGGTCGGCGCGCAGCCGGTCGATGAGGTTCCAGTGGGTGATGGCGCGGCGGCCGTCGAGGAGGCCGGCCTGGGCGAGGGTGAAGGCGCCGCCGCAGAGGGCGGCCAGGGTGGTGCCTCGGGTGTGGGCGCGGCGCAGGGCGGCGAGGACCGGGGCGGGCGCGGGGGTGAGGTGGTCGTCGAGTCCCGGGACGACGATCAGGTCGGCGCGGTCGAGCCAGGCGAGGGTGCGGTCGGGCTGGAGGGTGAGGCCGCCGCGGAGCGGGACCCGGGTGCGGTCGGGGGCGGCGCGGCGCAGGTCGAAGGCGGGGGCGCCGCGGTCGGTGCGGTCGGTTCCCCAGACCTCGGTGATGACGCAGACGTCGAAGGCGCGGATGCCGGGGAAGGTGACCAGGGCGACCTTGTACGGGGGCTCCATGGCTGGCAGTAAACCATCGATCGCTGTCTTTCTGCCTGCTGGGGCGGTGGCCGGTCCGGCGGCAGGATCGGGGCATGGAGATTGCGGAGAACGCGGCCCTGGTGGTCGTGGATGTGCAGCGGGGTTTCGAGGACACCGGTTTCTGGGGGCCTCGCAACAACCCGGGGGCCGACGGCAACATCGCGGCGCTGATCGACGTCTGGCAGTCGTCGGGGCGTCCTGTGGTGTTCGTGCGGCACGACTCGGTGCGGGCGGACTCGCCGTTGCGGGCGGGGAGCGCGGGCAACGGGTTCAAGCCGTATGTGGAGGAGCGGCGCGGGAAGGGGGCCGGGCCCGAGCTGCTGGTGACGAAGACCGTCAACTCGGCGTTCCTGGGGGAGCCTGATCTCGGCGCGTGGTTGACGTCGGCCGAGATCGGGCAGCTGGTGCTGGCCGGGATCCAGACCAACATGTGTGTGGAGACGACCGCCCGGATGGGCGGCAATCTCGGCTACGACGTGGTGGTGGCGTACGACGCGACGTACACGTTCGATCTCGTGGGGCCGTTCGGGTGGCGGCTGGGCGCGGACGAGGTGGGGCGGGCGTCGGCGGTGTCGTTGCACGGGGGCGGGTTCGCGCGCGTGGTGACGACGGAGGAGGTGGTGGCCGGCGTCCGGGGGTGAGGTCAGTCCTTGGTGCCCGAGGCGAGTTCGCGGCTGCGGTCGCGGGCCGCTTCGAGGGCGGCGATGAGGGCGGCCCTGACGCCGTGGTTCTCCAGTTCGCGGATGGCGTTGATGGTGGTGCCCGCGGGTGAGGTGACGTTCTCGCGGAGCCTGACGGGGTGTTCGCCGCTGTCGCGGAGCATCGTCGCGGCGCCGATCGCGGACTGGACGATGAGGTCGTGGGCCTTGTCGCGGGGCAGGCCGAGCAGGATGCCGGCGTCCGTCATGGCTTCGACCAGGTAGAAGAAGTACGCCGGGCCTGATCCCGAGAGGGCGGTGCAGGCGTCCTGCTGGGACTCGGGGACGCGGAGCGTCTTGCCGACGGCGCCGAAGATCGCCTCGGCGTGCGCGAGGTGCGCGGCGGTGGCGTGGCTGCCGGCCGAGATGACGGACATGGCCTCGTCGACGAGGGCGGGGGTGTTCGTCATGACGCGGACGACCGGGGTGCCCGCGGCGAGGCGGTCCTCGAAGAAGGACGTGGGGATGCCGGCCGCGCCGCTGATGATCAGGTGGTGGGCGGCGAGGTGCGGGGCCAGTTCGTCGACGAGGTGGCCCATGTCCTGCGGCTTCACGGTGAGGATCAGGGTGTCGGCGGCCTTGACGGCCTCCGCGTTGCTGACCGGGGTGACGCCGTGGCGGGCGCGGAGTTCCTCGGCGCGTTCCGGGCGGCGGGTGGTGACCAGCAGGTCCTCGGGCGTCCAGCCGCCGCGGATCATTCCGCTGAGCAGGGCTTCGCCGATCTTGCCGGTGCCGAGGACTGCGACTTTCTGGGTCATGGCTTGGTGCCCTCCGGAGGGTGCGTCGTCCGGGTTCATCCTCCCATCGGGGGCGGTGGGCGCGGGTCGGGTGTCCGGTGGGCGGACCCGTGGGGCGCGGGTGACGGCCGGGGCGCGGGGTCGCTCACGGGGTGCGGCGGCGGAGGGTGGCGGCGCCCAGGGCGAGGACCAGCAGGGCGCAGCCCGCGACGACGAGGACGTCCCGGACGAAGGCGCCGGTGGGGTCGGCGTGGGTGACGCCCTCGTTCATGCCGTCGACGGCGTACGACATGGGCAGGACGGCGGAGACGGCCTCCAGGGCGGGCTGCATCGCGGAGCGCGGGGTGAACAGGCCGCAGAGCAGGAGCTGCGGGAAGATCACCGCGGGCATGAACTGGACGGCCTGGAACTCGGACGCGGCGAACGCGGAGACGAAGAGGCCGAGGGCGGTGCCGAGCAGGGCGTCGAGGAGCGCGACCAGGAGCAGCAGCCAGGGGCTGCCGGTGACGTCGAGGCCGAGGAACCGGACGGCGAGGCCGGTGGCGAGCGCGGACTGCAGGATGGCGAGGCCGCCGAAGGCGAGGGCGTAGCCGGCGATGAGGTCGGCCTTGGCCAGCGGCAGGGCGAGGAGTCGTTCGAGGGTGCCCGAGGTGCGTTCGCGCAGGGTGGCGATGGACGTCACCAGGAACATGGTGATCAGCGGGAAGATCCCGAGGAGCGAGGCGCCGATTTGGTCGAAGGTGCGCGGGTCGCCGTCGAAGACGTAGCGGAGCAGGAAGAGCATCGCGCAGGGGATCACGAGCAGCAGCGCGATGGTGCGCGGGTCGTGGCGGAGCTGGCGCAGTACGCGGGCGGCGGTGGCGGTGTTGCGGGCGGGGCTGAGGACGCGGCCCGGGGCGCGGGTGGTGGTCATCGGGCGGTCCTGTCGGTGTTGACGGTGGTGACGGTGGTGTTGCTCCTGACGGTGCTGTCGGTGCCGTTGGTGTCGGCGGTCCTGTCCTGGGTGCGGTCGGCTGTCGCCGCTTCGTCGACGAGGTGCAGGAAGGCCGCTTCGACGGTGTCGGCGCCGGTCCGGGCGCGCAGGGCGTCGGGGGTGCCGTCGGCGAGGATCGCGCCGTCGCGCATGAGCAGGAGGCGGTGGCAGCGCTCGGCCTCGTCCATGACGTGCGAGGAGACGAGGAGGGTGGTGCCGCGGTCGGCGAGGGTGTGGAAGAGGGCCCAGAGGTCGCGGCGCAGGACGGGGTCGAGGCCGACGGTGGGTTCGTCGAGGACGAGGAGTTCGGGGCTGCCGAGCAGCGCGACGGCGAGGGAGACCCGGCTGCGCTGGCCGCCGGAGAGGTGTCCGGCGAGGGTGTCGGCGCGGTCGGTGAGGTCGACGTCGGCCAGGGCGCGCTGGACGTCCTGGTGGCGGCGGGCGGCCGCGGTTCTGCCGGGGTCGAGGATCGCGGCGAAGTAGGCGAGGTTCTGGCGGACGGTCAGGTCGTCGTAGACGGAGGGTGCCTGGGTGACGTAGCCGACGCGGGTGCGCAGTCCGGGGTGGCCGGCGGGGCGGCCGAGGACCTCGAGGACGCCGGTGACCTGGGCCTGGGTGCCGACGATCGCGCGCAGCAGGGTCGACTTGCCGCAGCCCGAGGGGCCGAGCAGTCCGGTGACGCGGCCGCGCGGGACGGTGAGGGCCAGTCCGTGCAGGACGGTGCGGGGGCCGCGGCGGACGGTGAGGGCGTCGGCGCGGATCGCGTCCGGGGTGCGCCTTATATTCATCACGTGATGAACAATGCTCCTCCGGGGAGGGGCCGTCAAGGAGGGGGCGGGGCCGCCGTGCCCGGCGTGGGGAGTGCGGGGTGGCGCAGGCGCGTGGCGGCGTGATCGGAAGGGGGCGGTCCGGTATCCGCGCCTCCGGGTTCACGCGTTCGACACACGATCCGCGTGCGCGCTCAACTCCCTTTGCCGACAATGGATTTCAGTGCGAGGTCGGATGCCGCGCATCACCTTCGCCGTGCCCTCCCCCGGTCCGGCGCCCACGCATCTCCCGTCGACCACGGAGGTGCTGTCATGCGCTCTCGCGCACACACGGCCGATCTGCTCGCTTCCCTCGTCGTCTTCCTCGTCGCGCTGCCGCTCTGCGTCGGCGTGGCGATGGCCTCGGGTGTCCCCGCCGAGCTGGGGCTCGTCACCGGGATCGTCGGCGGTCTCGTCGCCGGGTCGCTGCCCGGCAGCAGCCTCCAGGTGAGCGGCCCGGCGGCGGGGCTGACGGTGCTCGTGTACGAGGCCGTCCACGCCTACGGCGTCGAGGCGCTCGGGGTGCTGGTGTTCGTGGCCGGGCTGGTTCAGCTGGGGCTCGGGGCGCTGGGGCTCGGGCGGTGGTTCCGGGCCGTGTCGGTGGCCGTCGTGCAGGGGATGCTGACCGGGATCGGTCTGATCCTGATCGTCGGGCAGCTGTACGCGCTCGGTGACGTGACGGCGCCGGGGACCGGGCTCGGCAAGCTCACCGGGCTGGTGTCGCTGCCGGGGCTGATGGACGCGACGGCGCTGTCGGTGGGCGGTGCCACGCTGGCCGTACTGGTGCTGTGGCCGCGGTGGCGCCTGGGTGCCCGCGCGGTGCCCGCGCCGCTGGTCGCGGTGGCCGTGGCGGCGGCGCTGACCGGGGTGTTCGGCCTGGACGTGCGGCGGGTCGGGGTGCGGGGGCTGCTGGAGTCGATACGGGTGCTCGACGTGTCGCAGTTCGGGCGGCTGACGGAGCC
This sequence comes from Streptomyces griseoviridis, assembly GCF_005222485.1. Taxonomy (NCBI): domain Bacteria; kingdom Bacillati; phylum Actinomycetota; class Actinomycetes; order Kitasatosporales; family Streptomycetaceae; genus Streptomyces; species Streptomyces griseoviridis. Next base: position 5,075,896 of record NZ_CP029078.1, on the reverse strand, counting down.
GGGGGTGGTCGGGACGGTCGTGGCGTTCGCGCTGATCGCGTCGGCTGAGTCACTGTTCGGCGCGGCGGCGGTGGACCGGCTGCACCGGGGGCCGCGCACGCACTACGACCGTGAGCTGATGTCCCAGGGCGTGGGGAACACGGTGTGCGGGCTGCTGGGGGCGCTGCCGATGACGGCGGTGATCGTGCGCAGCGCGGCGAACGTGCGGGCGGGCGCGCGGACGAAGGCGTCGCGGGTGCTGCACGGGGTGTGGCTGCTGCTGTTCACGGCCGTGGTGCCCGGGGTGCTCGAACTGATCCCGGTGGCGGCGCTGGCGGGGGTGCTGGTGCACGCGGGGTGCAAGCTGGTGCCGGTGCGGGAGGTGCGGGCGATGTGGCGGGGGCATCGCGGTGAGGTGGTGGTGCTGGTGGTGACGGTCGGCGCGATCGTCTTCGGGAACCTCTTCGAGGGAGTGCTGGTCGGGCTCGCGCTCGCGGTGGCCAAGACCGCCTGGGAGGCCGGCCAGGTGCAGGTGGAGACGGCGGAGAACGCGGCCGGTGAGCTGGTCGTGCGGGTGCTGGGGCATGCCACGTTCCTGCGGCTGCCGAAGCTGCTCGACACGTTGGAGGCGCTGCCTGGCGACCGGGCGGTCCGGCTCGAGCTGGGCGGGGTGCGGCACATGGACCTGGCCTGCGCGGCGGCCCTCGACGGGTGGGCCGCCGCGCGGGGTCAGGGGGCGACGGCCACCAGCAGTTCGACGACGTAGCACTCCTCGACGGAGCCGTCGGGGAACTCGGCGAGCAGCCGGTCGCGTTCCTCGGCGAGGAAGGCCGCGCTCTCGTCGTCGTCGCGGACCAGGAACATCGAGTGGCTGCCGATGTTGGCGAGGTGGGTGTCGACGGGGACATGCCGGCTCCAGGCGACGGAGCGGGCGGCGAGGTCGAGGGGTTCGTCGAGCGCCTCGATCGCCGCGCGGGGGGCCTCGCCGGCCCGGCCGCCGATCGCGTCGAAGCCCAAGTGGTGCTGGATGCGCTCGCGTTGGCGTTCGCTCCAGGGCACGTCGGGGGCGGTGGTGTTCCACCACAGGGCGAGCGCGCCGCCCGGCCGCAGCACCCGCAGCGCCTCGGGCACCGCGCGCTCCGGGTCGGTCCAGTGCCAGGACTGGGCGTAGGTGACGAAGTCGGCGCTGCCGTCGGCGAAGGGCAGCGCGTTGCCGTCGCCGCGCACGACCGGCACCTCGGGCAGGCCCCGGTGGAACTCGGCCGCCATCCCCTCCCCGGGCTCCACCCCGACCACCCGGGCACCCCGCACGCGCAGCACGGCGCTGGAGATCCCGGTGCCCGCGCCGACGTCGACCACCCGGGCCCCGGCCAGCGGACGCCCGGCGAGGTCCTCGACGGCGTCGAGGAGGGCGGGCGGGTAGGAGGGCCGGGCGGCCGCGTACTGCGCGGCGGCGGCGTTGAAGGAGTGGGCGCGGAGGGCGTGCGAGGAGGAGGCCGTCATACCGTCATGGTGGCCCACCCGGTCAGCTCCGGCGGCGCCTTTTCGACGGGTTGCCGGTGCGGCGGGTGGTGCGGGCCGCGTGCCGGGCGCGGGCCGTCTCGTACTCGGTGCGGTGGAGTCTCTCGCCGGGGGCCTCGGTGAGGGAGCGCAGGAAGTAGGCGAGGAGGGAGCCCACGAAGCCGATCGCGAGCAGGCCCCGCAGGGAGGACTCGCGGTCGGGCGCGGGCCTTTCGGTGAAGCCGTCCCAGGTGTGGCGGAAGGCCAGCGCGGTGCAGACGGCGAACATCGCGCCGACGAGGACGTTCACGAAGGTGCCGGTGCCGGCGATCCTGAGGCCCTCCCAGGCGAAGCGCAGGACGAGGCAGGAGCCCGCGGCGGCGGCCAGGGAGCCGACGGCCGCGCCGGCCCGGCGCAGGGCGTAGCCGCCGTCGTGCTCGACCCAGGTCGTGCCGAAGAAGCGCAGCGGCTCGGGGCGTGGGCCGGTGGTCGGTGGGGAGCCCGCGGGGTCGGCCCGGGTGCCGGTCTCGTCCCGCGCGGGACGGTTCTCGTCGCTCACGGGACGATTATGGCTGCCGGCCGTCGCGGGCTCCCGGGCGGATCAGCCGCAGCGCGCCGCCACGTAGCCGTCGCTGCCGGTGAGGACGTAGGCGTCCGACACGTACTCACCGCTGCCGATGCTGTCCCAGATGTTCGAGGTGCCGTACGGGCCGGCCACCGAGGTGCCCGGGGTCTGGCAGTGGATCGGCACCCGTGAGCCGGCCGCGAGCACCCGGACGACCGCGTACCCGGTGCCGGGTCCGCCGCGGACGTTGAGCGTCACCCCCGGCGCGATCGCGTACGTCTTCGCCGTCGTGGCCGCGGCCTTGATCTCCTCGGAATGGTCGACAGACACGCGAGTACCTCCCCCGTTGCTCCCCATGACGTCCATGGGGCCCCGTTGATTCCCCTATTTCAGGCCATGAAACGCCCAAAAACAACGGTGTCCACCATGTATCGGGACACCCGCACGCCGCCTCTGTCGCGCACCGGTCATCGACTAGGCTCCGTGCGTCGCTGGCGCGGACGAACAGCACGGGGGTGGTTCCATGGCGCCGCAGGGCAGCACCGGGGCGGGGGCCGAAGCGGAACGTCCCGAGTACGCCGGTCACTACCGTCTCGAGTCCCGGCTCGGCTCCGGTGGCATGGGGGTCGTGCATCTGGCCCGCAGCACCTCGGGGCTGAAGCTCGCGGTGAAGATCGTGCACACCGACTTCGCCAGGGACCCCGAGTTCAGGGGCCGTTTCCGGCAGGAGGTGGCGGCCGCGCGCCGGGTCAGCGGCGCCTTCACCGCGCCCGTCGTGGACGCCGATCCGGAGGCCGACCGGCCCTGGATGGCGACCCTGTTCATCCCCGGTCCGACCCTCGCCGAACATGTGAAGCGGAACGGCTCCATGCCCGCCGCGCAGTTGCGCAGGCTGATGGCGGGGCTGGCCGAGGCGCTGCGCGACATCCACCGGGTCGGCGTGGTGCACCGGGACCTGAAACCGAGCAACGTGCTGCTCGCCGACGACGGTCCGAAGGTCATCGACTTCGGCATTTCCCGGCCAAAGGACAGCGAACTGCGGACCGAGACGGGCAAGTTGATCGGCACGCCGCCGTTCATGGCGCCCGAGCAGTTCCGCAGGCCCCGGGAGGTCGGTCCGGCCGCCGACATCTTCGCGCTCGGCTCGGTGCTGGTGCACGCGGCGACCGGGCGGGGCCCCTTCGACTCGGACAGCCCGTACGTGGTCGCCTACCAGGTCGTGCACGACGAGCCTGATCTGACGGACGTGCCCGCGCAGTTGGCGCCGCTGGTGCTGCGCTGCCTGGCCAAGGAGCCCGAGGACCGGCCCACGCCCGACGAGTTGATGCGCGAACTGCGGTCGGTGGCGGCCTCCTACGACACCCAGGCCTTCATACCGACCCAGCGCACGACGGACGCGGACACCGGCGCGGTGGCCGCCGCCGACCCGGACGCGGGGACCGGCCCGGACGCGGGCGCCGGTCAGGGGCCGGTCGCGGACGACGCCGAACTCCCCCTCGAAGCAGGGGAGTCGGGACCCGCGCGGCAGCCCGCGGCACGGACGGTCTTCGGGCGCGGGCGGCACGGCAGGGCGGTGCTCGCCGCCGTCTCCGTCGTCGTCGCCGGGGTCGCCGGTCTGGTGGCCGTCCAGGCGGTCGGCGGTGAGAGCGCGGACGGCGCCGCCGCACCCGCGAGCCCGAAGGCGAGCGCGCCGGCCGTGTCCGCCTGGCAGGTGGCGACCCCCGGCACCGGCACACCCCAATGCTCTTACGGCGGACGGCAGTTGGTGTGCGGCCGGCGCGGTGCCGTGTTCGCGCTCGACCCCGCCGACGGCAGCCTGCTGTGGAAGCACCCGGTCGCCGCCACCGAGCGCGGCAACCCGCCGGTCCTCTCCGGGGGGCTCGTCCAGGCGCTGACCGAGGGCGCCCCGCGTCTCGAAGCGCTCGACCCCGCCACCGGCGAGGTCCGCTGGAAACGGGACCGCCCCGCCGACAGCGGGATGCGGGCCGCCGCCGGGATGCTGCTGATCACCGGCGCCGACGGCCGGGTCACCGGCCTCGACGGCGCCACCGGCGAACCGAAGTGGCAGCACCGGATCGCCGCGCAGGACCGGCCCTACTTCACGTCGTTCACCGGGGACCGGCTGGCCTACGCGGCGACCGCAGACGGCACCCGCACCCAGGTCACGGCGGTGGACCCGGTCACCGGCGAGGTCCGCTGGAACGCCCGGCTCGCCGGGAACCTCAAGCCGGTCGGGGTGACCGGGGAGACGGTCACCTTCCTGGAGAGCGATCTGACGTCGGCCACCAGAGCCGTCGTCCGCTACGACCCCGCGACCCGCGAGGCGCGCAGGACGGCGCTGCCCCTCGCGCTGTACGGCGCCGAGGCCGCCGTCCGCGGTGCGGTGGTGTACGTGATGGCGACCGGCGGGACCCTCGAAGCCGTCGACACCAGGAGCGGGAAGCCGCTCTGGCAGCTGGAGACGTCGCTGAGCCGGGGTTCGACGCCCGCCGCCGACGACCGGTACGTGTACGTCAGCGCGCCCGACGGCCGGCTGCTCGCCGTCGACGCGCGGAAGGGCACCTTCGCCGGGCAGACCAGGCCGCGCCCCACGCCGCACTCCGACCGGGTGGTGGCCTCGCTGCCGACACCCGCGCTCGCCGGGCACACGGTCTACGGCACCGCGCCCGACGGGACCGTCTTCGCGGTGGACGCGCGGCACCCCGCGAGCTGGTGACCCGGACGGCCGGACGCGGGGCGCGGAACGGCCGAAGGGCCGCTCCCCCGGCGGGAGAACGGCCCTTCGGCGCCGAAGTGCGGCTGGTTCAGCCGAGCTTGCTGACGTCGCGCACGGCGCCCTTGTCGGCGCTGGTGGCCATCGCCGCGTAGGCGCGCAGCGCGGCGGAGACCTTCCGCTCGCGGTTCCTCGGCGCGAACCGGCCGCCCAACGCCTCTTCGCGGCGGGCCAGTTCGGCGTCGTCCACGAGGAGTTCGATGCTGCGGCCGGGGATGTCGATGCGGATGCGGTCGCCGTCCTCGACGAGGGCGATGGTGCCGCCCGAGGCCGCCTCGGGTGAGGCGTGGCCGATGGAGAGGCCCGAAGTGCCGCCGGAGAAGCGGCCGTCGGTGACGAGCGCGCAGGTCTTGCCGAGGCCGCGGCCCTTGAGGAAGGACGTCGGGTAGAGCATCTCCTGCATGCCGGGGCCGCCCTTGGGGCCCTCGTAGCGGATGACGACGACGTCGCCGTGGGTGATCTGCTTGTTCAGGATCTTCTCGACGGCCTCCTCCTGCGACTCGCAGACGACCGCGGGGCCCTCGAAGGTCCAGATGGACTCGTCGACCCCGGCCGTCTTGACCACGCAGCCGTCGACGGCGAGGTTGCCCTTGAGGACGGCGAGGCCGCCGTCCTTGGAGTAGGCGTGCTCGGCGCTGCGGATGCAGCCCTCCGCCGCGTCCTCGTCCAGCGCCTCCCAGCGCTCGGACTGCGAGAACGCCTCGGCGGAGCGGACGCAGCCGGGGGCCGCGTGCCACAGCTCCACGGCGTCGGGGGACGGCGAACCGCCGCGCACGTCCCAGGTCTTGAGCCAGTCGGCGAGGGACGGGCTGTGCACGGAGTGGACGTCCTCGTTGAGCAGGCCCGCCCGGTGCAGCTCGCCGAGCAGGGCGGGGATGCCGCCGGCCCGGTGCACGTCCTCCATGTAGTACGTGCGGTTCTTCGCGACGTTCGGGGCGACCTTCGCGAGGCACGGCACCCGGCGCGAGACCTCGTTGATCTCGTCGAGGCCGAACGGGACGCCCGCCTCCTGGGCGGCGGCGAGCAGGTGCAGGATCGTGTTGGTCGAGCCGCCCATCGCGATGTCGAGGGCCATCGCGTTCTCGAACGCGGCGAGGGTCGCGACGTTGCGCGGCAGGACCGTCTCGTCGTCCTGCTCGTAGTAGCGGCGGGTGATGTCCATGACCGTGCGGGCCGCGTCGACGTACAGCCGCTTGCGGGCGGTGTGGGTGGCGAGCACCGAGCCGTTGCCCGGCAGGGAGAGGCCGATCGCCTCGGTCAGGCAGTTCATCGAGTTGGCGGTGAACATGCCGGAACAGGAGCCGCAGGTCGGGCAGGCGTTCTCCTCGATGCGGAGGATGTCCTCGTCCGAGATCTTGTCGTTGACGGCGTCGGAGATCGCGTCGACCAGGTCGAGGGTGCGGACCGTGCCGTCGACCAGGGTGGCGCGGCCTGACTCCATCGGCCCGCCGGAGACGAAGACCGTCGGGATGTTCAGCCGCAGCGCGGCGTTCAGCATGCCCGGGGTGATCTTGTCGCAGTTGGAGATGCAGATCAGGGCGTCGGCGCAGTGCGCCTCGACCATGTACTCCACGCTGTCCGCGATCAGGTCGCGGGAGGGCAGGCTGTAGAGCATGCCGCCGTGGCCCATCGCGATGCCGTCGTCGACGGCGATGGTGTTGAACTCGCGCGGGATGCCGCCGGCCTCGACGATCGCCTCGCTGACGATCCGGCCGACCGGCTGGAGGTGGGTGTGGCCGGGGACGAACTCCGTGAAGGAGTTGGCGACCGCGATGATCGGCTTGCGGCCGATGTCCGCACCGGGTACACCGGAGGCGCGCATCAGGGCGCGGGCGCCCGCCATGTTGCGGCCGTGGGTGACTGTGCGGGACCTCAGCTCGGGCATCGTCGCTCGCTCCTTCAGGACTGCGATAGAGACTGCGGTCAGTAAGGCTCGGCGCGGGGGTCCCGCGGGGAGACTTCTGATTGCTCACGAGCGTACGCCCGTCATCCAGGGGTCGGGACAGGGTGTCCGGATCGCGGGACGCGCGTCTCTCCCAGCGGGCGCCGCCAGGGCCCTCCCGACGGCACGCTCGGAGACCTCCGAGGGCACGCTCGGAGACCTCCCGAGGCCCGCTCAGGACGCTCCCAGGGCCCGGTCAGATGCCCCCGTGACGTGCACAGAGCCCGGTCAGGCACCCCCGTGACGCGCTCAGGGCCCGGTCAGGCACCCCCGTGACGTGCGCAGAGCCCGGTCAGGACACCCCGTGACGTGCTCAGGGCCCGGTCAGATGCCCCTGCACGACCGGCGCGACCCGGGCGATGATCTGCTCGACGTCCACCGAGGCCAGCGGCTCCACCTGGATCACGTACCGCAGCATCGCGCACCCGACGAGCTGGGCGGCGGCCAGTTCGACGCGGAGTTCGCCGTCCGGCCGCCCGAGCCGGCCCGCCACCCTGCCGAGCAGCTGGGAGACGACGAGCCGCCGGAAGACTGAGGCGGCGGCCTCGTTGTCGACGGCGGAGCGGACGATCGCCAGCAGCGGGGTCCTGGTGACCGGGTTCTCCCAGACGCCGAACATGAAGCGGGTCAGGCGCTCGCCGACATCGTCGAGCGGCCCGTCGGCGACCGCGTCGGGGGCGTGCAGGACCGGCGCGACGGCGTCCTCGACGGCCGCCTCGAAGATCTGGTCCTTGGTGCCGAAGTAGTGGTGGACCAGCGCCGGGTCCACCCCGGCGGCCTTCGCGACGCCCCGCACGGACGTCTTCTCGTACCCGCGCGCGGAGAACTCCTCGCGGGCCACGGCGAGGATGCGGTCGCGGGTGGAGGCGGACTCCGTGCGGGTGCGGCGGCCGCGGCGCCTGGCGGCGGCCTCGGTCACCGGCGCGGCACCTGCACGGCGGACGCCAGGTGGAGGCGGGTGAAGGCCAGCGCCTCCGCGAGGTCGGCCTCGCGTTCGGCGCCGGACATCGCGCGCCGGGTGTTGACCTCGATCACCACATGCCCGTCGAAGCCGCCGAGCGCGAGCCGCTCCAGCAGCTCGGCGCAGGGCTGGCTGCCGCGTCCCGGCACCAGGTGCTCGTCCTTGTTGGAGCCGTTGCCGTCGGCGAGGTGGACATGGCCGAGGCGGTCACCCATCCGGTCGATCATGTGCATCGCGTCGGTGCGGGCGGTCGCGGTGTGGCTGAGGTCGATCGTGAAGTGCCGGTAGTCGTCCTTGGTGACGTCCCAGTCGGGCGCGTAGGCGAGCATCTCGCGGTCCCGGTAGCGCCACGGGTACATGTTCTCGACGGCGAACCGCACGTCCGTCTCGTCCGCCATCCGCCAGACGCCGGTGACGAAGTCCTTCGCGTACTGCCGCTGCCAGCGGAACGGCGGGTGGACGACGACGGTGCTCGCGCCGAGCCGCTCGGCCGCCGCGCGGGCCCGCTGGAGCTTGATCCAGGGGTCGGTCGACCAGACCCGCTGGGTGATGAGCAGGCAGGGGGCGTGCACGGCGAGGATCGGGACCCGGTGGTAGTCGCTGAGCCTGCGCAGCGCGTCGATGTCCTGGCTGACCGGGTCGGTCCACACCATGACCTCGACCCCGTCGTAGCCGAGGCGCGCGGCGATCTCGAAGGCCGTCGCCGTCGACTCCGGGTACACGGAAGCTGTCGACAGGGCGACCTTCGCGTCCGGGATCCGTACGACTGGCTCTGCCATGAGGGACAGGTTACGGGGTGCGGGTGCGGTCACCGGGCGGCTCAGGCCGCTTGTGGGCTTCGCCACGGACGGGTTCCGGCCGCACCGGGGAGGTCTCGGCGGAGGCGGTCCCGAGGGGAGCGGTCCCCACGGACGCGGTCCCTACGGACGCGGTCGGACGGACCCGGTAGGGCGGCCGGACGGACGGGGCTGTGTGGAGGCGTCCGCGTCGTCGAGGCGTCCGCGCGGCTCAGGGCGTCGTCGATCCCATGTGGTCGAGGCGGCGCAGGATCACGCCCTCCCTGAGCGCCCAGGGGCAGACCTCCAGGGTCTCCACGCCGAACAGGTCCATCGTGGCCTCGGCCACCAGCGCGCCGGCCAGGAGCTGGCTCGCCCTGCCCTCCGAGACGCCGGGGAGTTCGGCGCGCTGGGCCGACGTCATCGCGGCGAGCCTCGGCACCCACGCCTCGAGCGACTCCCGCTTCAGCTCGCGCTGGGCGTAGATGCCGTCGGTGGAGCGGGCGGCGCCCGCTATACGGGCCAGCTGTTTGAACGTCTTGGAGGTGGCGACCACGTGGTCGGGGGCGCCGAGGCGGGTGAACTCGCTGATGGTGCGGGCGATCTGGGCGCGCACATGGCGGCGCAGGGCCCGTGTCGCGTCGGCGCCCGGCGGGTCGCCCGGCAGCCAGGCCGCGGTGAGGCGGCCCGCGCCGAGCGGCAGCGAGACGGCCGCGTCGGGCTGCTCGTCGAGGCCGAAACCGATCTCCAGGGAGCCGCCGCCGATGTCCAGGACGAGGAGTTTCCCGGCCGACCAGCCGTACCAGCGGCGGGCGGCGAGGAAGGTGAGCCTGGCTTCCTCGGTGCCGGTGAGGACGTGCAGTTCGACGCCGGTGGCGGCCTGGACGCGGGCGAGGACCTCGTCGGCGTTGGTCGCCTCGCGGACGGCGGAGGTCGCGAACGGCAGCAGATCCTCGACGCCCTTGTCCTCCGCGGCCTGCAGGGCGTCCTGGACGGTGGCGATCAGCCGGTCGACGCCCTCGGTGCCGATCGCGCCGTCCTCGTCGAGGAGTTGGGCCAGCCGCAGCTCCGCCTTGTGCGAGTGGGCGGGCAGCGGGCGCGCGCCGGGATGCGCGTCCACCACCAGCAGATGCACCGTGTTCGATCCCACGTCGAGGACACCGAGTCTCATGGGCCCAAACGCTACTGCCAGCGGGGCTGTGCTCCCGCCTCGCGCCAGGTCCCGGAAGGGGCGGGGGCCACTTACCCTGGACGCGTGCCAAAGACGAAAAAGGCGAAGGACCAGAACCCGCGCAAGGCAGACAAGAAGGACACGTCGCGCCAGGTGCCGGTGAAGCCGACCATGATGTCGAAGAAGGCCCTGCGGGCCGACGAGAAGGGGCTCGACTTCGCGCGCGCGTGGGTGGAGTTCCCCGACCCCGCCGACGACGACCAGGTCTTCCGGTGCGATCTGACCTGGCTGACCTCGCGCTGGAACTGCGTCTTCGGCAGCGGCTGCCAGGGCATCCAGGCGGGCCGCGCGGACGACGGCTGCTGCTCGCTCGGCGCGCACTTCTCCGACGAGGAGGACGAGCAGCGGGTCGCCGGGTTCGTGGCCAGGCTCACCCCTGACATCTGGCAGCACCACGCCGAGGGCACGGCGAACGGCTGGATCTCGGAGGACGAGGACGGCGACCGTCAGACCCGGCCCTTCCAGGGGTCGTGCGTCTTCCAGAACCGGCCGGGTTTCGCGGGCGGCGCGGGCTGCTCGCTGCACATCCTGGCCCTGAAGGAGGGCCGGGAGCCGCTGGAGACCAAGCCGGACGTGTGCTGGCAGCTGCCGGTGCGGCGCACCTACGACTGGATCGACCGGCCCGACGACACCCGGGTGCTCCAGGTGTCGATCGGCGAGTACGACCGCAGGGGCTGGGGTCCAGGCGGCCACGACCTGCACTGGTGGTGCACGTCGGCGACGTCGGCGCACGGCGCGGGCGACCCGGTGTACGTGTCGTACCGGCCGGAGCTGACCGAGCTGATGGGCAAGGCGGGCTACGACCGGCTGGTCGAGCTGTGCGAGCGGCGCCTGGCGTCGCAGCTTCCGATGGTGGCCCCGCACCCGGCGGACCCCGTGGAGCCGCGGGCCTGACGCCCGGCCCGCCTCACGACGTGGACGGGCTCGGACCGCCGCCCGGCGGTGGTGACGAGCCCGGGTCGGTGGGCGCGGTGCCGGTCGGGGTCGGCTCGGGCGAGGTGGGCGGGGTGCCGCTCGGGCTGGGCCGCCCTGACGGGGTGGCCGACGGGCCGGGCGTGGGCCGGGTGGAGGGCGAGGCGCTCGGGGCCGGTCCTGTGGGGCTGGGGGCGGGGCCGTGGCCGTCGATGGAGACGACGGCGCCGGCCGGGGCGATGGCGATGTGCGCGCTCCAGGCGCCGGACGGCTCGCGCAGCGGGTCCGCCCGCACCTGGATCGTCGACGACTCGCCGGGGGCCAGGGTCCCGGAGGCGCGGCTGAGCCGCAGCCAGGGCGCCGTGGTGGCGGCGGACCAGCGCACCGGCGCGGAGCCGGACGCGGTGAGGGTGACGAGGGTGGTGGCGCCGCCGCCGCTCGCGCGCACGTCGAGCCGGCCCGCGCCCTTGGCGCCGGTGCCGCCGACGCCGATGACCTCGACGGAGACGTCCGGGTCGGCGCCCTCGCGGAAGGAGTTCCCGGGGCCCGCCGCGGCGTTGCCGGTGTTCTCGTAGCCGCCGGCCGCCTCGCCGTTCAGGCTGTCGGGGTCGCGCGCCTCGCTGGCGCTGGTGGCGCGGGCGTCGGCGCCGTCGTCGGCGGGCCCGCCGCGGTAGGCGGCCCACAGGGCGAGCACCGGGGCGGCGACGACGGTGGCGACGACGGTCGTGGTGACGGCACGCGCGCGGATGCGGTCGCGGCGGGCGGCGCGGTCCTTGGGGTCCATCGGGAAGCCGCGCCGGTCGAAGCGGGGCAGGGCGGCGCCCCTGGCGCGGGCGGAGTGGGCGAGCGCGGTGTGCAGGGCGGCGCGGGGCGCGGACAGCACGGGCAGCTGGGCGGGGGTGACACCGGCGCCCGGCCAGCCGGCCGGCTGGGCGCGTTCGGCGCCGCGACGGCAGCGCGGGCAGTCGTCGACGTGCCGGACCAGTTCCCTGCGCAGCACCGGGCTCAGCACCAGCTGCCGGTCGCCGGTGAGCCTGCTGACGCCGGGGCAGCCGCCGGTCTCGACGACGAGGAGGGCGGCGCGGGTGCGTTCGACCTCGCAGGCGGCGGAGGCGAGCAGGTCGCGGGCGGCGGCGGGGTCACGGCCGAGGACGGCGGCGACCTCGTGGACGGCGAGGTGGTGGCGGACGGCCAGTTCGAGGGCCTCGCGCTGCTCGGGGGTGGTGCCCGCGGCCTCGGGCCAGGCGAGGAGGGCCAGCTCGCGGCGGCGCTCGTCGTCGAGTGAGCCGCCGTCGCCAAGAACGGCGGCGGCAGGAACGGCGCCGGGGGCGCCCTGGACGTCGGCCGCGGTTCGGCCGGGGGCCGGGGCGGGCGGGGCCGGCCGCGCGGGGGGCGTGCGGCCCGACGCGTGGCCGCCCTGGCGTCTCCGCCTGGCCTCGGTGAGCCCGCGCAGACAGGCCCAGCGGGCCAGCGCGTACAGCCAGGCGCGGCGGTCGCCCGGGGCGTCGGGCCCGCGCCGCCGGTCGGCGAGCGCGAGGACGTCGGCGAGGGCGGCGGTGGCCGCGTCGTGGTCGCACAGGACGGACAGGCAGTAGGTGAACAGACCGTCCAGGTACGGCTCGTGCGGGGTGGGGGGTCGCCGTGCCAGGGCGCGCGCCGCACCGCGGTCGCGCTCCTCACGGTGCGCCCGGTGTGCGCCGGCGGCGCGGGTCGAGGTCTCCGGACTGCTACTCATCCATGGACCGTAGGCGGCCCGGAGCGGCACCTTCTGCCCGCTTAAGCATATTTACTCCGTACGGGTGAAACGATCCCTCATACGAGAACCGGCCACCTGGAATCCGCCAGCGGGCCCTGCCCCGGTGGCCCGTTCGCCGGCCGGAACACGTCGCCGCGGTCGCTCCCGGCCTCAGGACCGACGGCGGCCGACGGCGGCCGGGGGCGCCGGGCCGCCGCCCGTGACGGGCGGCCGGTCCGCGATGTCGGTGGGTGCGGCTACGGTTCGGTCATGGCTGCCCGCACCAAGACCACCAAGGACCGCCCGTCCTACCGCTGCACGGAGTGCGGCTGGCAGACGGCGAAGTGGCTCGGCCGCTGCCCCGAGTGCCAGGCGTGGGGGACGGTCGAGGAGTACGGCGCACCCGCGGTCCGCACCACCGCACCGGGGCGCGTCACCACCTCCGCGCTCCCCATCGGCCAGGTCGACGTCCGCCAGGCCACCGCCCGCTCCACCGGCGTGCCCGAGCTGGACCGGGTGCTCGGCGGCGGTCTCGTGCCCGGCGCCGTGGTGCTCCTCGCGGGCGAGCCCGGCGTCGGGAAGTCGACGCTGCTGCTCGACGTGGCCGCCAAGTCGGCGAGCGCCGAGCACCGCACCCTGTACGTGACGGGCGAGGAGTCGGCGAGCCAGGTCAGGCTGCGCGCCGACCGCATCCACGCCGTCGACGACCACCTGTACCTCGCCGCCGAGACGGATCTGGCCGCCGTTCTCGGCCACTTGGACGCGGTGAAGCCGTCGCTGCTGATCCTGGACTCGGTGCAGACGGTCGCCTCCCCGGAGATCGACGGCGCCCCCGGCGGCATGGCGCAGGTCCGCGAGGTGGCGGGCGCCCTGATCCGCGCCTCCAAGGAGCGCGGCATGTCCACCCTCCTGGTGGGCCATGTCACCAAGGACGGCGCCATCGCGGGCCCGCGCCTGCTGGAGCACCTGGTCGACGTCGTCCTGCACTTCGAGGGCGACCGGCACGCCCGGCTGCGCCTGGTGCGGGGCGTGAAGAACCGCTACGGCGCGACCGACGAGGTCGGCTGCTTCGAGCTGCACGACGAAGGCATCGTCGGCCTCGCCGACCCCAGCGGCCTCTTCCTGACCCGGCGTGACGAACCGGTCCCCGGCACCTGTCTGACCGTCACCCTGGAGGGCCGCCGTCCGCTGGTCGCCGAGGTGCAGGCGCTCACTGTCGACTCGCAGATCCCGTCCCCGCGCCGCACCACCTCGGGCCTCGAGACGTCCCGGGTCTCGATGATGCTGGCCGTCCTCGAGCAGCGTGGCCGGATCAGTGCGCTCGGCAAGCGGGACATCTACTCGGCGACGGTCGGCGGGGTGAAACTGTCGGAACCGGCCGCGGACCTCGCCATCGCGCTGGCCCTGGCCTCCGCGGCGAGCGACACCCCGCTGCCCAAGAACCTGGTCGCGATCGGCGAGGTGGGCCTCGCGGGGGAGGTCAGACGGGTCACGGGAGTGCAGCGCAGACTGGCCGAGGCGCACCGGCTCGGCTTCACGCACGCGCTGGTGCCGGGCGATCCGGGGAAGATCCCGGCCGGTATGAAGGTCCTGGAAGTGGCCGACATGGGAGACGCCCTGCGGGTCCTGCCGCGTTCCCCTCGCCGAGACGCCCCACAGGACGAGGAGCGGCGCCGGTAGACTTTGCCCTGGTCTCGCCCGTCCGTACGAACATCCCGTGCGAAACGGGAGCGCCCAGAACCTGCGAGCCGGAGGAGTGCAGTGGCAGCCAACGACCGGGCGTCAGCTCCCGGAAAGTCCGGTGGGAGTTCCGGTGCCGATGCCATGATGCGCGCCTCACTGAGCGCCGTGGCCCCCGGCACGGCCCTGCGCGACGGCCTGGAGCGGGTGCTCCGCGGCAACACCGGAGGGCTCATCGTGCTGGGCTCCGACAAGACCGTCGAGACCATGTGCACGGGCGGATTCGTGCTGGACGTCGAGTTCACCGCCACGCGCCTGCGTGAGCTGTGCAAGCTCGACGGCGGCATCGTCGTCTCCTCGGACCTCTCGAAGATCCTGCGCGCGGGCGTCCAGCTGGTGCCCGACCCGACGATCCCCACCGAGGAGACGGGCACCAGGCACCGCACCGCGGACCGGGTCTCCAAACAGGTCGGGTTCCCGGTCGTCTCGGTCTCCCAGTCGATGCGCCTGATCGCGCTCTACGTGGACGGCCAGCGCCGGGTCCTGGAGGACTCGGCGGCGATCCTGTCCCGGGCCAACCAGGCCCTGGCCACCCTGGAGCGCTACAAGCTCAGGCTCGACGAGGTGGCGGGCACCCTGTCCGCCCTGGAGATCGAGGACCTGGTGACGGTCAGGGACGTCTCCGCGGTCGCCCAGCGGCTGGAGATGGTCCGCAGGATCGCCACCGAGATCGCCGAGTACGTCGTCGAACTGGGCACCGACGGACGGCTGTTGGCCCTCCAGCTCGACGAACTCATCGCGGGCGTCGAGCCCGAGCGCGAGCTGGTGGTGCGGGACTACGTCCCCGAGCCCACCGCCAAGCGGTCCCGCACGGTCGACGAGGCGCTCTCCGAGCTGGATGCGCTCAGCCACGCCGAGCTGCTCGAACTGCCCACGGTGGCCCGCGCGTTGGGGTACACGGGTTCGCCCGAGACGCTCGACTCCGCGGTCTCGCCGCGCGGGTTCCGGCTGCTGGCCAAGGTGCCGCGGCTGCCCGGCGCGATCATCGACCGCCTGGTCGAGCACTTCGGTGGCCTGCAGAAGCTGCTGGCCGCGAGCGTCGACGACCTCCAGGCCGTCGACGGCGTCGGGGAGGCCCGCGCCCGCAGCGTCCGCGAGGGCCTGTCCCGGCTGGCGGAGTCGTCCATCCTCGAACGGTACGTGTAGCCCGGCCGGTCACCGGCGGCCCTCGCCCGGCCCCCGGTGCGGTCGGTCCCGCTCGACGCGATCAGCCCTGCTCGGCGCGGTCGGTCCTTCCCGGCGCCGTCAGTCCTTCCCCGCGCCGTCAGTCCTTCCCCGCGCCGTCAGTCCTTCTCGATCACGAACGACGTCTGCGCCTTGGCGAAGCCGGGTGCCTCCGCCTCCACCAAGTACGTGCCCGCCCTCGCGGACCCGGCCGGCGGGGTGGCGCACTGCGGGGAGCTGGGCTTCAGGTCCCACTTCACGGTGTAGGTGACCGCGTCGTGCGCGGGCACCTTGAACACCAGGCTCCTGGCGCCCTTCGGGCAGTCGTCGGAGGACCAGTAGTCGCCGCTCTTGCCGGACTCGCTGATCGCCACGACCGCGTTCTTCGGGCCGAGGTCGATCTTGCAGTCGGCGCCCGAGGTGTTCTCCGCGGTCAGCAGCAGCGACGGCTTCTCGCCCGGCGCGTACGTGTTGTGCGCGCTGCGCAGGCTCAACCGCACAGCTCCGGAGGCGCAGTTGGGCAGTGCCGAACCGGCGGGCAGCGCGTCGCCCGCGACGACCTTGCCGCCCGAGCCCGCGGAACCGCCCGAGCCACCGGAGCCGTCACCGCCGTCGCCGCCCGAACCCGTGTCGCCGGAACCCGATGAACCCGCTGAACCCGATGAACCCGCTGCACCCGCCGAGCCGGAGGAACCGTCGGAGCCCGAGGTGCCGCCCGAACCGCCCGACCCGCCGCCCGAGTCGTCCCGGCCGCCCGGTGCCTGGCTGATCGCGGGCCCCGATCCGGAGGGTCCCGGCGTGATCGACGCCGTGGGGTTCTTCGCGTCGCCCCCGCCCGCGCCGTTCCCGCCGCCCCCGCCGTCCGAGATCACGAACCAGAGGGCGATCAGCGCCAACAAGGCCATCACGGACAGCAGGAGGACCCTCCGTCGCCAGTAGATGGAGGAGGGAAGCGGCCCGACCGGATTGCGCAGAGATCCCACGCGCCAAACTCTACGAGAGATCGGCGCGTTACCCCGCCCCACCCGCCGCCACTACCTCAACTTTTCCGGATCATCATCCAACTCACCTGGATCACAAGGGCACATCGGACACCGCGCCCCGCCCGCGGCCCCTCCCGTGACCGACCCGCTGCCCGCCCGCGGGGCGCATCGCCGACCTGACACCCACCCGCCGTGGCAGGATCGAACCCGCCATGACTGCGCCCACGAAACCCACCCCCGCCGCCAGCGAGTCGCTCCACTCCCCCGTCATCGACTGGTTCGACGAGAACGCCAGGGACCTGCCCTGGCGCCGCCCCGACGCCGGACCCTGGGGGGTGATGGTCAGCGAGTTCATGCTCCAGCAGACCCCCGTCAGCCGGGTCCTGCCCGTGTACGAGCAGTGGCTGCGCCGCTGGCCGCGCCCCGCCGACCTGGCCGCCGACGCCCCCGGGGAGGCCGTCCGCGCCTGGGGCAGGCTCGGCTACCCGCGCCGCGCCCTGCGGCTGCACGGCGCAGCCGTCGCGATAACAGAACGGCACGGGGGCGACGTACCCAGCGACCACGCCCAGCTCCTCGCCCTGCCGGGCGTCGGCGAGTACACGGCGGCGGCCGTCGCGTCGTTCGCCCACGGCCAGCGCCACCCGGTGCTCGACACCAACGTCCGCCGGGTCTTCGCCCGCGCGGTGACGGGCGTTCAGTACCCGCCGAACGCGACGACCGCCGCCGAACGCAAGCTGGCCCGCGCCCTGCTCCCCGACGACGAGCGGACCGCCGCCCGCTGGGCCGCGGCCTCGATGGAACTCGGCGCCCTGGTCTGCACCGCGAAGAACGAGACCTGCCACCGGTGCCCGATCGCCGGGCAGTGCGCGTGGCGGCTGGCGGGCAAGCCCGCGCACGACGGGCCGCCGCGCCGCGGCCAGACCTACGCGGGCACCGACCGCCAGGTCCGCGGCAAGCTCCTCGCCGTCCTGCGCGAGGCGCACACCCCGGTGCCGCAGGCGGCGCTCGACCAGGTCTGGGACGAGCCGGTGCAGCGGGCCCGCGCCCTGGACGGACTCGTCGCGGACGGACTCGTCGAGCCGCTGCCGGACGGCCGGTACCGACTGCCGCACGCCTGACCCGACCCGCCGGCCCTGCCGGTGCGGGCCGGCGGGTCCCTCTGCCGCGAGCCCGTCGGCCCTCCGTCGCGAGCCTGTCGGTCCTGCTGTCGCGAGCCCGTCGGCCCTCCGTCGCGGATCGGTCGGTCCTGCTGTCGCGAGCCCGTCGGCCCTCCGTCGCGGATCGGTCGGTCCTGCTGTCGCGAGCCCGTCGGCCCTCCGTCGCGGGTCGGCCGACCCTTCTGTTGCGGGCCGGCCGACCCCACCCCTCCCCCAAAACGCCCACACCAGGACAAGGCACCCCACGCCCTTAGTCGCCGCCTACATCCGTTACACAACCGACGGACAGCCGAGTGCCAGCCGCGCGCTCGCTCGCACAGGGCCGTGACAACCCCTCCGTAGCTTCATTTGTGTGCCCGGCGGACCGGGGACGACGGGGAGACACAGCGGAGACCGGCGGCCGGCGAGCCGTTCGGGACGGGGAACGGGAGGCGGTTCAGATGGCGCAGGGCGAGGTGCTCGGATTCGAGGAGTACGTCCGCACGCGACAGGACGCGCTGCTGCGCAGCGCCCGCCGTCTGGTCCCCGACCCGGTCGACGCCCAGGACCTGCTGCAGACCGCGCTGGTGCGGACCTACGGCCGCTGGGACGGCATCGCCGACAAGCGCCTCGCGGACGCCTACCTGCGCCGGGTGATGATCAACACCCGGACCGAGTGGTGGCGGGCGAGGAAGCTGGAGGAGGTCCCCACCGAGCAGCTGCCCGAGTCCTGCGTGGACGACTCCACCGACCAGCACGCCGACCGCGCGCTCCTCATGGACATCATGAAGGTGCTCGCTCCGAAGCAGCGCAGCGTCGTCGTGCTGCGACACTGGGAGCAGATGTCCACGGAGGAGACGGCCGCCGCCCTCGGCATGTCGGCCGGAACGGTCAAGAGCACGCTGCACCGGGCGCTCGCCCGGCTCCGGGAGGAGCTGGAGAGCCGCGATCTGGACGCACGCGCGCTGGAGCGTGAGGAGCGGGAGCGGTGCGCGGTCTGACCGACGCGGAGACCCCGGGCGGGGGTGCGGCGCGGGCGGCGTTCACGGCGGTGGCCGTGCTCGTCGCCCTCGGGCTGTTCGCGTCCGCCTGCGCGACCGGCGGCACCGGCGCCCGCGACGAGGGACCCGCGCACGCCGACTCGGTGGCGGGGGCCGCCGTCGCCCCCACCCCGACCGCCACCGCGGCGATCGGCCAGGCCGACGCGGTCCGGCTGGTGAAGGACGACCCGACGGTCTCGACGGACGTCAAGCGGGCCCTGAAACCGTGTGTGGCCGACGAGTACCCGGTCGACGTCTCCTACGGCGAACTGACCGGAGGCCCGGCGGACGACGTGGTGGTGAACGTCCTGACCTGCGGGGACGCGGTGGGAGTCGGCTCGTATGTGTACCGCGACGTCCGCGGCCGGTACGAGAATGTCTTCAGGACCGAGGAACCGCCGGTCTACGCGGAGATAGACCGGGGCGACCTGGTGGTGACCAAGCAGGTGTACGAGAGGGGCGACCCGGTGTCGAGCCCGTCCGGCGAGAACGTGATCACCTACCGCTGGAGCTCGGGCCGCTTCACCGAGGAGTACCGCACCCACAACGACTACAGCAGCGCCGTCGGGGGAGACCCCAAGACAGGCACCGGCGGCTGAGCACCGACCACGGATCGGACCGCCGGGAGAACCGATCGGACCGCCGATCCGATGTACGGACGACGGACCCCTGGTATCGGACGACCGACCCGCCTGTGATCCGATCAGACCTGATCGGATCAAGTCCGAACGAAACTGGTCTGATCAGGTCTGACCAGACCAGAAGACACATCGAGAACTGAGAGCACCGGGATGGCAGCAGAGCAGACCCATGTCCTGTTCGTCGAGGACGACGACGTCATCCGCGAGGCCACCCAACTCGCCCTGGAGCGGGACGGCTTCGCGGTCACGGCGATGCCCGACGGCCTCTCCGGCCTGGAGGCGTTCCGCGCCGACCGCCCCGACATCGCGCTCCTCGACGTGATGGTCCCCGGCCTGGACGGCGTCAGCCTCTGCCGGCGCATCCGCGACGACTCGACCGTGCCGGTGATCATGCTGTCGGCGCGCGCCGACTCCATCGACGTCGTGCTCGGCCTCGAAGCGGGTGCGGACGACTACGTCACCAAGCCGTTCGACGGCGCCGTCCTGGTCGCCCGGATCCGCGCCGTGCTGCGCCGCTTCGGGCACGCGGGCGGCGGCGACCGCGCGGAGACCCCGGACGGCGCGTCCGACGGCGGGGTGCTGAGCTTCGGCGAGCTGGAGATCGACACCGAGGGCATGGAGGTGCGGCGGGCCGGGCAGCCGGTCGCGCTGACCCCGACCGAGATGCGGCTGCTGCTCGAGTTCTCCTCGGCGCCCGGCACCGTCCTGTCCCGGGACAAGCTGCTCGAACGGGTCTGGGACTACGGCTGGGGCGGGGACACCCGGGTCGTCGACGTCCATGTGCAGCGGCTGCGCACGAAGATCGGCCAGGACCGCATCGAGACGGTCCGCGGCTTCGGTTACAAGCTGAAGCCCTGAGCGGGGACACCACGACATGCGGGGGATCCTCCGGCGCCTGAACCCGGCGCACGACGACACCAGCGGCATCCGCACCGGCGTGCGGTGGAAACTGAGCGCCGCCATCGCGCTGGTCGGCGCGCTGGTCGCGGTCGCGCTGAGCCTGGTCGTGCACAACGCGGCCCGGGTCTCGATGCTCGACAACGCCCGCGACCTCGCCGACGAGCGCCTCCAGATCGCGCAGCGCAACTACGAGCTGTCCAGCAGACCCAACTTCCCCAACGTGAAGATCGACGACCCGCTGCTGCCGTCCGCGCTCCAGACGAAGGTGCAGCAGGGGCGGCGGGCGACGTTCGTCACCGACCGGCCCAGCGGCGTGCCCGACATCTGGGCCGCGGTGCCGGTCAAGGACGGCCATGTGCTGTCCCTGCACACCGGGTTCACCGACCGCAGCACCGACATCCTCAAGGATCTCGACCAGGCCCTGGTGATCGGCTCGATCGCGGTGGTCCTCGGCGGCAGCGCGCTCGGCGTGCTGATCGGCGGCCAGCTCTCGCGCCGGCTGCGCAAGGCCGCCGCCGCCGCGAACCAGGTCGCCCGCGGCGAGACGGAGGTCCGGGTGCGGGACGCGATCGGCGGGGTCGTCAGGGACGAGACCGACGACCTCGCGCGCGCCGTCGACGCCATGGCGGACGCCCTCCAGCAGCGCATCGAGGCGGAGCGCCGGGTGACGGCGGACATCGCGCACGAGCTGCGCACCCCGGTGACCGGGCTGCTCACCGCCGCCGAACTGCTGCCACCCGGGCGCCCGACCGAGCTGGTCCTCGACCGGGCCAAGGCGATGCGCACCCTCGTCGAGGACGTCCTGGAGGTGGCCCGCCTCGACGGCGCCTCCGAGCGGGCGGAACTCCAGGACATCCTGCTGGGCGAGTTCGTGACCCGCCGGGTGATCGCGAAGGACCCGGACATCGAGGTGCGGGTGGTGCACGAGTCGATGGTGACGACCGACCCGCGCCGGCTGGAGCGGGTGCTGATCAACCTGCTCGCCAACGCCGCCCGGCACGGCAGGCCGCCGATCGAGGTCAGCGTCGAGGGCCGGGTCATCCGGGTCCGCGACCACGGCCCCGGTTTCCCCTCCGACCTCCTCGCGGACGGCCCGAGCCGCTTCCGCACCGGCAGCGCGGACCGCGCGGGCCACGGCCACGGCCTCGGCCTGACCATCGCGGCGGGCCAGGCCCGGGTCCTGGGCGCCCGCCTGACGTTCCGCAACGTCTGCCAGGCAGGCGCCCCCGACCACGTCCCCGCGGAGGGCGCGGTGGCAGTCCTATGGCTCCCGGAACACGCCCCGACGAACACGGGAAGCTATCCGATGCTGCCTTAGGGGAGGGGACGGTGGGATGGCGGGACGGGGGATGAGGGGACGTGGGAACGAGGGGACGGGGATGGAGGATGGGGCCGGTGTGCCGGACTGTGGACCTGGGGCCGGGAGGCCGGGAGGCCGGGAGGCCGGGAGGCCGGGAGGCCGGGAGGCCGGGAGGCCGGGAGGCCGGGACTGTAGGTGCTCATGCACGGTCGAGTGCACATGCACGGCCCAGCCCGCGCCCCTCCGGACGCCGGGCTCCCTCCGGACGCCGAACCCCTTCCGACACCGGGCTCTCTCCGGACGCCGGACCCGTTCCGAAGCCGGGCCCCCTCCGGACGCCGAACCCCTTCCGACACCGGGCCCCCTCCGGACGCCGAACCCCCATCCGACACCCGGCCCCCTCCAGACACCGAACCCCTGACGCATGCCGCCCCCCTCCGTCACACCGTAGCCACGATCAGCTCCTCCCCCCGTGACGGCCGCAGCCCGTCCACGCGGCCCTGGAAATAGCGCTCGGACAGCTCCCGCGCCGACACGTGCCGGGCCGTGCCGAAGCCCGCCTCTCGGGCCGCGTCGATGAGCTGGGCCGGGCGGTAGAAGCTGACGAACGGCGTGCCCGCGGCCCGCGCGCCCCTCATCGCCGCCTCCAGTTGCGCGCGCTCCTCCGGCTCGACGTCCTCCGGGGGCCGCAGGAAGGTGCTGACCAGCGTCGTCCCGGGGGCCAGGGTCGCGACGTCGGCGAAGGTCGCGGTGACCGCCTCCGGGCTGAGGTACATCGTGACGCCCGCGGAGGCCACCACCGCGGGCCGCCCCGCGTCGAGCCCGGCGTCGAGGAGCAGCCGCCACCAGTCGCCCTCGAAGTCCACCGGGACCAGCCGCAGCCAGTCGGGTACGTCGAACCCGAGGTCCGCGAGCCGGCGGCGCTTCCACGCCTGGGGTCCCGGCCGGTCCACCTCGAAGACGGTCAGCCCGGCCGCGCCGGTCTCCGGTCTGCGCTGGGCGAACGTGTCGAGGCCCGCGCCGAGCACCACGTACTGGCCGACGCCCTGGGCGGCCCGCTCGACGACCAGGTCCTCCACGAACCGGGCCCGCGCCACGATCGACGCCCGGGTCCGCCGGGTGGCCCGCTCGTCCATGTCGGGACGGCCGCGCCAGCCGTCGCCCGGATCGGCGAGCCGCAGCCCGAGGTCGTCCTCGACGATGTGCGGGGGTGCGTCGGCCAGCAGGTGCAGCGCCCGCCACAGCGCGACGCGCACCGCGGTGTGGTCGGGACCGCCGCCCTCCCCGGCCCCGCGGCCGCCCCCACCGCCGTCACCCCCGTTGCCCCCGCTCCCTCCCCCGTCCACGACGTCCCCCTTGTGCCCGTCGCTCCCGTCGCTCCCGTCGCCCCCGCCGTCCTCGACGGGCCGTTTCCGCCACGTCCTGTCCATGTCCCGATAGTGACACGCGCCACTGACAACGGCCGCCCGCGCCGGACGCCGTCCGGACACGGAGAAGGCCCCCCGGGGCGGACACCGGCCGGGGGGCCTTCCGTTCATGCGGCGCGGAGCGCCCCGCGGGGCGCGTCCGGACCGATCGGAGCGGGGATCAGACCGCTTCGACGACCGTCGGCGGGATCTGCGCGTCCTGCGCCGACTCGTCGTCCGTCTTCGGACCCGCGCCGCGCAGGGCGACCTCCTTGACGAAGACGGCGGCGACCAGCGCGAGGACGGCGACGACGGAGCCGAGCAGGAACGCGGAGTGCGTGCCCGAGGACACCGCGTGCTGGTACGCCTCCCGCGCCGCGGCCGGCAGCTTCGCCAGGCTCGCCGCGTCCAGCTGGGCCGACTTCTCGGTGATCTTCGAGCCGAGCGACCCGGCCCGCTCGGACATGACGTCCTGGACCCGGTTGTTGAACAGCGCGCCCATGACCGCGACACCGAAGGAGGAGCCGAGGGTGCGGAAGAGGGTGGTCGACGAGGACGCGACGCCCATGTCCTTCATGTCGACGCTGTTCTGCGCGACCAGCATGGTGATCTGCATCAGGCAGCCCATGCCGAGGCCGACGACCGCCATGAACACACCGGACGTGAACCGGCTGGTCCCGGTGTCCATCGTGGACAGCAGGTACAGGCCGACGATCATCAGGACGCTGCCCGCGATCGGGAACACCTTGTACTTGCCGGTGTTGGTGGTGACCCGCCCGGCGACCATCGAGGTGACGAGCATCGCGCCGAGCATCGGCAGCAGCAGCAGCCCGGAGTTGGTGGCGGAGGCGCCCTGCACGGCCTGCTGGTACAGCGGCAGGAAGAGCGTCGCGCCGAACATCACGAAGCCGGTGATGAAGCCGATGAGGGACATCAGGGTGAAGTTGCGGCTGCGGAAGATGTGCAGCGGCAGGACCGGCTCGGCGGCCTTGGTCTGCCAGAACACGAACCCGACGAGGGTGGCGACACCGATGCCGATCAGTTCCATGATCCGCGCGGAGCCCCACGCGTACTCCGAGCCGCCCCAGGTGGTGACGAGGACGGTGGAGGTGATGCCGACGGTCAGCAGGACGACACCGAGGTAGTCGATACCGGCCTTGGAGCGCTTCTTCGGCAGGTGCAGGACGGCGCTGATCAGGCCGAGCGCGACCACGCCGAGCGGCAGGTTGATGTAGAAGGCCCAGCGCCAGCCCCAGTTGTCGGTGATCGTGCCGCCGACCAGCGGTCCGCCGATCATCGCGATGGCCATGACGCCGGCCATCATGCCCTGGTACTTGCCGCGCTCGCGGGGCGGTATCAGGTCGCCGATGATGGCCATGACGCCCACCATCAGACCGCCCGCGCCGAGGCCCTGCACCGCGCGGAAGCCGATCAGCTCGCCCATGTTCTGGGCCATGCCGCTGAGCGCGGAGCCGATCAGGAAGATGACGATCGACGTCATGAAGGTGGCCTTGCGGCCGTACATGTCGCCGAGCTTGCCCCAGACCGGGGTCGACGCGGCGGTCGCGAGGGTGTAAGCGGTCACCACCCACGCCAGGTGTTCGAGGCCGCCGAGCTCGCCCACGATCGTGGGCATCGCGGTGCCGACGATCATGTTGTCGAGCATCGCCAGCATCATGGTGATCATCAGGGCGAGCAGGACGACCCGCACGCTCCTGGGCTGTTTCCCGGTCTCCGGGTCCACCGGGTTCACCGGCTCGACCGCCTGTGTGTCCGCCAAAGCTGCCACTCCCCTTGGTACTTCCCCCCGGCCGACCACTTACTTGCCGCCCGGCTAGTTGACTACACTGGCAGAAGGTAGACCCGTAACTAGCCGGGCGTCAAGTAAGTTTTTCGGAGTGCGAGGATGGGCGGCACGATGGACGGCACCAAGCAGCAGCGCCGCGGAAACACGCGCCAACGCATCCAGGACGTGGCCCTCGAACTCTTCGCCGAGCAGGGCTACGAGAAGACCTCGCTGCGCGAGATCGCCGAGCGGCTCGACGTCACCAAGGCGGCGCTCTACTACCACTTCAAGACGAAGGAAGAGATCCTCGTCAGCATCTTCGAGGATCTCGCCCGGCCCATCGAGGGTCTGATCGAGTGGGGCAAGGAGCAGCCGCAGTCGCTGGAGACCAAGCGGGAGATCATCCGCCGCTACAGCGAGGCCCTGGCCGGCGCCTCCCGGCTGTTCCGCTTCATGCAGGAGAACCAGGCGACGGTGAAGGAGCTGCGCATCGGCGAGCTGTTCCGCACCCGCATGATGGGCCTGCGCGACATCCTCATCGACCCGAAGGCGGAGCTGATCGACCAGGTCCGCTGCGTCAGCGCGATGTTCACCCTGCACGCCGGGATGTTCGCCCTCAACGACATCGACGCCGACCCCGAGGAACGGCGCAAGGCCGTCCTCGAGGTCGCGACGGACCTGATCACCCAGGCCCATGAGGGCATGAAGGCTTCCTAGCCTCAGACCTTCACACCCACGGTCCGCAGGAAGGCGACCGGGTTGACGGCGGAGCCGTAGTTCGGGGTGGTCCGGATCTCGAAGTGCAGGTGCGGGCCGCTGGAGTTGCCCGTGTTGCCGGAGCGGGCGATGTGCTGGTCGGTCTTGACGACCTGGCCGACCTTCACGTCGATCCGGGACAGGTGGGCGTACTGCGAGTACGTGCCGTTGCCGTGCTTGATGACGATGGCGTTGCCGTAGGCGGGCCCGTCACCGGCGCCGTTGCCGCCGGCCTTGACGACGGTGCCGCCGTGCGCGGCGCGCACATCGGTGCCGATGGCCACGGCGAAGTCCTGGCCGCTGTGGGTGGAGTTCCACATGCCGCCGGCCTGGGCGAAGCTCGCGGAGAGCGTGTACTTCTTGACCGGCGCGGTCCAGGACACGGCCTTCTTGGCGGCGGCCTTCCGCACGGCGGCCTTCTGGGCCGCCTTCTTCTCGGCGGTGGCCTGCGTGGCCTTCGCGGCCTTGGCCTGCGCGGTGGCCTGGGCGGCGACGGCGTTCGCCGTGCCGGAGACGGCGGTGGTGTCGGCGGCGACCGCGACCCCGGCACCCAGCGCGACCGATACTCCGAGGCCGGCGGCCAGGACGGTCGCACGAGCGCGGAGCGTGGACGTGCGGGCGGAACGGGACGAGACGCGCGAAGACATAGAAACCTCGTGGGGTGGGGGACGGAGAAATCCATCCGGACGCGCCACGACAGGCGCTCGCCGAATGGACCATCCCTTGGTAACCCGCGACCCCCCGTAGCCCAAAACCCCTCAAGTACGACAGAAGCTAGTACTTGATCCTAAAACTTCCCGACCCTTGACAGGCTTCTCATCAGGAATAAAACGACAGCGAAAGCCAGAACAAGGGAAGGAAATGCCCCATAAAGATCATTTTTGCCCGCCGGATCCGACCTACTAAAACCTCTAGTACCGGACATATCCCCTGTGCGGCTTGTCACCGGCCCCACCCCCGCGCACACCCGCGAATGTGACCCACACCCCTAGCGCCCTACCCGCTGGTAACCCTACGGTTCCCCTCGCGCCACCCTGCTCCCCGAGCATGCTCCGGACAACGGCATACGGACGAGAGGACCCCCCACCCATGACGAGCCGACGCCCCCGGGCGCACCGCATCGCCGACATCGCCGTCATCGCCGTCACCGTCTCCGCGCTGGCGGCCCTGGCGGCCCCCGCCGAGGCGGCGACCAGCGGCACCACCGGCGCCGCCGCGGCGGACGTCGACCACGCGACCTGGCAGCGGGACTGCCGGGCCGTGATGGACCAGGCGCTGCCCTACCTGGAGCAGCGGATCGCCGCCGCCAGGCCCGGCGAGCGGCAGGCGATCGTCTTCGACGTCGACAACACCACCCTGGAGACGGATTTCGGCTTCAGCTTCCCGCAGCCCGCCAACAAGCCCGTCCTGGACGTCGCCGCCTACGCGCAGCGGCACGGCGTCTCGCTGTTCTTCGTGACCGCCAGGCCCGGCATCATCGCCGCGCCCACCGAGTGGAACCTCGCGCACGACGGCTACCAGGTCGCCGGCCTCTCCGTGCGCGGCCTGATCGACCTCTTCAAGGACGTCGCCGCCTACAAGACCGCGCAGCGCGTCGCCATCGAGAACAGGGGCTACACGATCATCGCGAACATCGGCAACAGCGCGAGCGACCTGTCGGGCGGGCACGCCGAGAAGACGTTCAAGCTGCCGGACTACGACGGGCAACTGTCGTAGCCGGACGGCCGGACGGCGTGCGGGAACGCCGAAGGGGCCGGTGCCCGAGAGCACCGGCCCCTTCTTCACGCTTCACGCGTCCCTCAGCGGGTCACACGTCCTTGCTCAGGTTCGGTCCGGCTCCACCGGCCGCCTGCTCGATCGGCGGGACGTCGGGCAGCGCCGACTTCTCCTCACCCCGGAAGGTGAAGGTCTTGGCGTCGCCCTCGCCCTCCGTGTCCACGACCACGATGTGACCGGGACGCAGCTCGCCGAAGAGGATCTTCTCCGACAGCGTGTCCTCGATCTCGCGCTGGATCGTGCGCCGCAGCGGACGCGCGCCGAGCACCGGGTCGTAGCCCTTCTTGGACAGCAGCTCCTTGGCGGACGAGGACAGCTCGATGCCCATGTCCCGGTCCTTCAGGCGCTCGTCCACCTTGCCGACCATCAGGTCGACGATCCGCAGGATGTCGGCCTGGGTGAGCTGCGGGAAGACGACCACGTCGTCGACGCGGTTGAGGAACTCGGGGCGGAAGTGCTGCTTCAGCTCGTCCGACACCTTGTTCTTCATGCGCTCGTAGTTGGTCTTCGTGTCGCCGGAGGCGGCGAAGCCCAGGTTGAAGCCCTTGGAGATGTCCCGGGTGCCGAGGTTGGTCGTCATGATGATGACCGTGTTCTTGAAGTCCACGACCCGGCCCTGGGAGTCGGTCAGGCGACCGTCCTCCAGGATCTGCAGCAGCGAGTTGAAGATGTCCGGGTGGGCCTTCTCGACCTCGTCGAAGAGGACCACGGAGAACGGCTTGCGGCGGACCTTCTCGGTCAGCTGGCCGCCCTCTTCGTAGCCCACGTAGCCGGGGGGCGAACCGAACAGCCGCGAGACCGTGTGCTTCTCGCTGAACTCCGACATGTCGAGGGAGATCAGCGCGTCCTCGTCGCCGAAGAGGAACTCGGCGAGCGCCTTGGACAGCTCGGTCTTACCTACACCGGACGGGCCGGCGAAGATGAACGAGCCACCGGGGCGCTTCGGGTCCTTCAGACCGGCGCGCGTACGGCGGATCGCCTTCGACAGCGCCTTGACGGCGTCGACCTGGCCGATGACCCGCTTGTGCAGCTCGTCCTCCATGCGCAGCAGGCGCGAGGACTCCTCCTCGGTCAGCTTGAAGACCGGGATGCCGGTGGCGGTGGCGAGGACCTCGGCGATCAGCTCGCCGTCGACCTCGGCGACGACGTCCATGTCGCCGGCCTTCCACTCCTTCTCCCGCTTGGCCTTGGCGGCCAGGAGCTGCTTCTCCTTGTCGCGGAGGGAGGCGGCCTTCTCGAAGTCCTGCGAGTCGATCGCGGACTCCTTGTCCCGGCGGACACCGGCGATCTTCTCGTCGAACTCGCGGAGGTCCGGCGGCGCGGTCATCCGGCGGATGCGCATCCGGGATCCGGCCTCGTCGATCAGGTCGATCGCCTTGTCCGGCAGGAAGCGGTCCGAGATGTACCGGTCGGCCAGGGTGGCGGCCTGGACCAGCGCCTCGTCGGTGATGGAGACCCGGTGGTGGGCCTCGTAGCGGTCCCGGAGGCCCTTGAGGATCTCGATGGTGTGCGGCAGCGACGGCTCCGCGACCTGGATGGGCTGGAAGCGGCGCTCGAGGGCGGCGTCCTTCTCCAGGTGCTTGCGGTACTCGTCCAGCGTGGTGGCGCCGATGGTCTGGAGCTCACCGCGGGCCAGCATCGGCTTGAGGATCGAGGCGGCGTCGATGGCGCCCTCGGCGGCACCCGCACCGACCAGCGTGTGCAGCTCGTCGATGAACAGGATGATGTCGCCGCGGGTGCGGATCTCCTTGAGGACCTTCTTCAGGCGCTCCTCGAAGTCACCGCGGTAGCGGGAGCCGGCGACCAGCGCGCCGAGGTCCAGGGTGTAGAGGTGCTTGTCCTTGAGGGTCTCGGGCACCTCGCCCTTGACGATGGCCTGCGCGAGGCCCTCGACGACGGCGGTCTTGCCGACGCCGGGCTCACCGATCAGCACCGGGTTGTTCTTGGTGCGGCGGGACAGCACCTGCATGACCCGCTCGATCTCCTTCTCGCGCCCGATGACCGGGTCGAGCTTGGACTCACGGGCGGCCTGGGTGAGGTTGCGGCCGAACTGGTCGAGGACCAGGGACGTCGAGGGGGTGCCCTCGGCAGGCCCGCCCGCGGTGGCGGTCTCCTTGCCCTGGTAGCCGGAGAGCAGCTGGATGACCTGCTGCCGCACCCGGTTGAGGTCGGCACCCAGCTTGACCAGGACCTGGGCGGCGACGCCCTCGCCCTCACGGATCAGGCCGAGCAGGATGTGCTCCGTGCCGATGTAGTTGTGGCCGAGCTGAAGGGCCTCGCGGAGCGACAGCTCCAGGACCTTCTTGGCACGGGGGGTGAAGGGGATGTGCCCGGACGGGGCCTGCTGGCCCTGGCCGATGATCTCCTCCACCTGCTGGCGGACCGCCTCGAGCGAAATCCCGAGGCTCTCAAGGGCCTTGGCGGCGACACCCTCACCCTCGTGGATCAGGCCCAGGAGGATGTGCTCGGTGCCGATGTAGTTGTGGTTGAGCATCCGGGCTTCTTCCTGAGCCAGGACGACAACCCGCCGCGCGCGGTCGGTGAACCTCTCGAACATCGTTAATCGCTCCTCAGAGCGGTCAGGCAGTGGGGGGAACTTCCCCTCCCTGTCCTTCCGCAGCTTAGTCCCGCAAGCGGGGACCGCTCATTCCAACTGCCGACACCGGACCGAGAACCAACACTGCCTCCAGACCCCGTACGCCGACATGTGCTCCAACCCGATGGTGCGAGACGATGTTCCCGCAGGCCAGGCAGTTACCCCTGTCTCCAGTACGCCGATGGCGAACGTGAGACGCCCCGCCCCGCGTGTCCACCCCTCCCACTAGGGATGTCTTACCCGCGGGCACCGACAGTCCATGCCGCGCGCGGCGGTTCCCTCCGCTATGGGCGAACAACCTCGTGCCTCCCCGCACCTCCGCGCGCCCCTCCGCCCGGCACGCCCCGCGGTCGTCCGGGCACCCAGCGTAACCCGGGACCGTTTTCGGGAGTTCGCCTGTCATGGTTGGCAGCCTCCGTCCGGTCACTCCACCCCTTCCTACGGATCCCGGCGCCGTTCCGCTCCCGCGCCGGCCCCTCGATCCCAGCGCCGGGCCCGCGGGCGCCGTCCGCCGTTGGTACGAGAACGAACTGGGCTGGCCGACCGTGCCCGCGTCGCCCGGATTGCCGGTGCGGCTCGTGGTGGGCCCGCGCTTCGACGTCCTGGAGGTGCCGGCCGAGGCGGGCCTGGCCGCGCTGCGGCATCTGGCGGCGGGCTCCCCGGTGGCCGTGCAGGGCGGCCGGATGCGGCTGCTGCTGGCGGCGGGCTGCGCGGAGGAGGTGCCGGGGGTGCTGGCCTGGCTGGAGTGGGGGGCGCTGCCGCTGGATCTGACGGCGGTCGGGGAGGGCGGCCTGATGGACGCTCCCGCGCCGCCCGCACCGGGCACGGCGGCGCGGCCGGGGCCGGGGTCCGTCGTGCGGGGCCCGGACGCTCTGCAGGGGGCCGCCGTCTGGATGCGGCCCCCCGAGCCTGGGTGCGAGGTGGATGCCTCGCTGCCGGTCATGCCGGCCGTGGGGGGCGGTGGGGAAGCCCCCGATCTCGTACGGATCGTGGACACGGTGGCCACGCAGTGCCACCGGCTGCGGCTGCGGCGCTCGCGCGCCTGATCTCCGGCGTACCCGCCGCAGACCCCGCCGCAGATCCCTGATCAGCCGTTGGCCTTCTCGTAGGCCTCGCGGATGGACGCCGGGACGCGGCCGCGGTCGTTGACCTCGTAGCCGTTCTCCTTCGCCCAGGCGCGGATCAGCGCGGTGTCCTGGCTGCCGCCCGCGGCGACGCGCGCCTTTCCACGGCCGCCCGAGGAACGGCCACCGGTACGCCGGCCGCCCTTCACGTAAGCGTCCAGAAGACCGCGGAGCTTGTCCGCATTGGCGGTCGTGAGATCAATCTCGTACGTCTTGCCGTCCAACGCGAACGTCACGGTCTCGTCCGCCTCGCCGCCGTCGAGGTCATCGACAAGAAGGACCTGAACCTTCTGTGCCACCGGATTTCCTTTCATCCATAACGTGAGGGCCGGATGCCTGCGGCGTCCGCCGTTTCGCCGTCCCCTGTTATATGCAGTACAGCAGTACGTCGGAAAGCAAACCGCTTTTGCGGGAAAAACACAAACCCCCCGGAGAGACCAGCAGCCTGGACCGGGTCCGGAAACATGCGCGTTTCGGACATAGGGAACGTGGGCAGGGCGGCGGGGTCGAATACTCGGTGGCGATCACAGATGCAGAAGCATCCGGCTGTTGCCCAAGGTGTTCGGTTTCACCCGTTCGAGACCGAGGAACTCCGCCACGCCCTCGTCATAGGAACGCAGCAGCTCCGCGTAGACATCCGTGTCGACGGGCGTCTCGCCGATCTCGACGAAGCCGTGCTTGCCGAAGAAGTCGACTTCGAAGGTGAGGCAGAAAACGCGCCGAACGCCGAGCCATCGCGCGGTGTGCAGCAACTTCTCCAGCAGCTGGTGCCCCACACCTGCGCCCTTCAGCCCCGGCTTCACGGCCAGAGTGCGCACTTCCGCGAGGTCTTCCCACATCACGTGCAGGGCGCCGGCGCCGACCACCTCGGCGTTGTCGTCCCGTTCGGCGACCCAGAACTCCTGGATGTCCTCGTAAAGCGTGACCGTCGCTTTGTCGAGCAGGATGCGGTCGCGGACGTAGGCGTCTAGGAGACGTCGTACGGCCGTGACATCGCTGGTGCGGGCCCGCCTGACGGTGATGGCTTTAGCGCTGACTTCGGTGCCTTCGGGGCGCTCTGCTGACATGTGCGGACGCTATCGCCCGGGGTCGACGGGTGCCGAGCCGGGGTTCTGGTTCTCGGCTTCCGGGGTTTCCGGTCCCTGGACGATCCGTACGGCGTCGCTGAGGGCCTGTCGCTGTTCGTCGCTCATCATCCCGAAGAACGCGACGAGAGCGGCGGCCGGGTTGTCACTGTGCGACCAGGCGTCGTTCATCAGGGCGGCGGCGTAGGCGGCCCTGGTGGAGACGGCCTCATATCGATAGGCCCGGCCTTCCGCCTCACGGCGCACCCAGCCCTTCTGATGGAGATTGTCCAAAACGGTCATCACCGTGGTGTAGGCGATGGTCCGTTCCTGCTGAAGGTCTTCCAGGACTTCTCGAACGGTCACCGGGCGGTTCCACTTCCACACCCGCGTCATGACCGCGTCTTCGAGTTCTCCCAATGGGCGAGGCACAGCACAGCACAATAGTGGGAGATACCGGCATTGGCGTGCCGGACGTGCGCGTTCACTGGCAAACAGGATCAAAAAGGGGCGTACGACCTCGGGATGCCCGGTGTCGTACGCCCTGCGGGCGGTCGTCGCCGCCCTCGGTCAGCCGCGGTCGTCAGCCGCCGTCGGCCGCCGGGCCGCCCTGCCGGGTGCCGTCGGCGCGCGCGAGCACGGCGTCGACGGCCGCGTCCTCCTTGGTCTTGTTCGCCCCGCCCTGGGTCTTCACGATCACCCTGATCACACCGATGAAGAACACGGCCATGACGACCGGGGGCACGAGCGCGGAGACGTAGTCCATGGCCCCAGGGTAGCTACGGGGGCGGGCGGCCGGGGAGCGGGGTCGGGTGATTCGGGCACCGGCGGGCGGAACCTTTTCCCGATCCTGGGCACCGGATTCCGCCCGTGGCCGCGTTCGTCCCGCGCATCGGACGTCCCCGGCCGGACGGATCGGCCCGCCCGGCCGGATCGGCCCCCTGACCGGATCAGCCTCTCGGCCCGCTCAGCCGGCGGCCAGTTCGCGGGCCGGGGCGGCGGTCTGCGGCGGGGAGGGTTTGCGCCGGGGGAAGACCTCGCCAGGGGTGGGGATGGGGCGGCCCGGCTTCGCGGGGGCGGGGGCGGGCGACGGCGCGGGTGCGGGCGCGGGCGGACGCTGCGCGGGCTTCTCACCCGGCTTCCCGGCCGGACTGCCGTCCGGTTCGGCGCGTTCACTGAGCTGACCGCGCTCGCTGAGCTGACCGCGCTCACCGTACTGACCGCGATCGAGGTGCTGACCGCGCTCACCGGGCTGTCCGGATGCGCCGCGTCCGGCGCCCAGACCGCCCGGGAGGGCCGTCAGGCGGGTCCGGGAGGCGGGGACGTGCGCGGTGACCTGGCGGGCCGTGGCGCGCGCGAGGCGGGTCCGCACGTCGTGCTCGGCGGCCACCTGGCAGTGGTCGAGCAGCGTCGCCGCGACCGGGTTGCCGCGCAGCGCCCGCAGGGCGGCGAGGTCGTCGGCGCCCGGCCGGTACCCCGCGCGCAGCGCCTCCTCCAGAAGGGTGAGGTACCCGGCGGCGGTGCCGGGCAGCGCGGCGCGGTAGCGGGCGAGGTCGGCCACCAGGAAGGCGCGCAGTCTGACGCCCTCGTGCAGGGCTTCGTCGAGCGACTCGGCGAGGCGATGGCAGTCCTGGACGTCCTCGGCCGAAGCGGGGGCGGGGTTCAGGGCGAGGGCGAGCGCGCGGCGGAGCACACGCAGCTCCTCCGCACCGAACGCCATGCCGCCGCGGGATCCGTATGGCGTGGGCATGTGCCGACGATACGCGCTAATCAGACAAACTCGACATAGCGGACGGGTGTGGCGCGGCCCCCGCCACCCGGTCGGGCCGCGCCGCCCCCGCGTCACATCCGGGAGACGTTCCGCTCGTAGACCAGCCGCAGTCCGATCAGGGTCAGCCAGGGCTCGTGCTCGTCGATCACCGACGCCTCGCCCAGCACCATGGGGGCGAGCCCGCCGGTGGCGATCACCGTGACCTCGTCGGGGTCGGTGGCGAGTTCGCGGGCCATCCGGGCGACGACGCCGTCGACCTGGCCCGCGAAGCCGAAGACGATGCCCGCCTGCATGGCCTCGACGGTGTTCTTGCCGATCACGCTGCGCGGCCGGGCCACCTCGATCTTGCGGAGCTGGGCGCCGCGCGCGCCGAGCGCCTCGACGGAGATCTCGATGCCGGGCGAGATCACCCCGCCGACGTACTCGCCGCGCGCGCTGACCGCGTCGAACGTGGTCGCCGTGCCGAAGTCGACGACGATCGCCGGGCCGCCGTACAGCTCGACCGCCGCCACCGCGTTGATGATGCGGTCGGCGCCGACCTCCTTCGGGTTGTCCGTGAGGATCGGCACGCCGGTCTTGACGCCGGGTTCGACGAGGACGGCGGGCACGTCACCGTAGTAGCGGCGGGTCACCTCGCGCAGCTCGTGCAGCACGGACGGCACGGTGGCGCAGATGGCGATGCCGTCGATGCCGTCGCCCAGCTCGTCGCCGAGCAGCGGGTGCATGCCCATCAGGCCCTGGAGGAGGACGGCCAGCTCGTCGGCGGTGCGGCGGGGGTCCGTGGAGATCCGCCAGTGCTCGACGATGTCCTCGCCGTCGAAGAGGCCGAGGGTGGTCTGGGTGTTCCCCACGTCGATGGTGAGCAGCATGGCCGGCTACTCCGCCGCGCGCAGGTCGAGGCCGATGTCCAGGATCGGCGAGGAGTGGGTCAGTGCTCCGACGGCGAGGTAGTCGACGCCGGTGGCGGCGTACGCGGCGGCGTTGCCGAGGGTCAGCCGTCCCGACGCCTCCAGGGCGGCGCGGCCGTGCACGACGGCCACCGCCTCCTCGCACTCGCCGGGGGTGAAGTTGTCCAGAAGGATGAGATCGGCGCCCGCGTCGACGACCTCGCGCAGCTGGTGCAGGGTGTCGACCTCGACCTCGATCGCCAGCTCGGGGAACGCCTCGCGCACCGCCTTGAAGGCCTGCGCGACCCCGCCGGCGGCGACCACGTGGTTGTCCTTGACCAGCGCGGCGTCGGACAGCGACATGCGGTGGTTGACGCCGCCGCCGCAGCGCACCGCGTACTTCTCCAGGGCGCGCAGGCCGGGCGTGGTCTTGCGGGTGTCGCGCACCTGCGCGCGGGTGCCCTCGAGGGCCCGCGCCCACGCGCGCGTGGCGGTCGCGATGCCGGACATCCGGCACAGCAGGTTGAGCGCGCTGCGTTCGGCGGTGAGCAGGTCGCGGGTGCGGGTGGTGACCGACAGGAGCTTCTGTCCGGCCGCCACGCTCGCGCCGTCCTCGACGTGCCGCTCCACCTCGAACTCGTCCTCGCACACCACGGAGAGGACCGCCTCGGCGACCCGCAGCCCGGCGACGACGCCCGCCTCCCTGGCGGTGAAGTCGGCGGTGGCGACGGCGTCCTCGGGGATGGTCGCGACCGTCGTCACGTCCACCCCGCCGGCCAGGTCCTCCTGGAGGGCGACGTTGGCGATGTCCTCGACCTCGACGGGGTCGAGTCCGGCTTCGGTCAGCAGCTCGGCGAGGGCGGGGTCGAGCCCGCACTCCATGTACTCGGCGTACCCCGCGTCGGGGTCGCCGTCCGCGCCACAGGCACAGCCGTCGCCACAGCCGCCTGACGACACGAGGGGAAGGTCGGGGGTGCTCACTTCTGTCACTGCTCCTGGGGGCGCTGGGACGGCCGGGTAGGGGGGAAGTCTGAGGTGTCCGTGGTCCGCACGGCCAGTGACCGGTCGGGATTCAGCCGTACGACGATGTGCCGGCGCCACCGGGTGTCGTCGCGCTCGGCGTGGTCCTCGCGCCAGTGGCAGCCGCGGGTCTCCTCGCGCAGCAGGGCCGCGGCGACCAGCACCCTGGCCACCGACAGCAGGTTGGTGGCCTCCCAGGTGTCGACGCCGGGCTCGGCGGTCTTGCCGTTCTCCTCCAGGGCGACGCGCGCCTCGGTGTGCAGCTGATCGAGCTGGTCGGCGGCGCGGGTGAGGGAGTCGGCGGAGCGCAGGACGCCCGCGCCCTCGGACATGATCCGCTGGACGGCGAGGCGGGCCTCGGGGGCGAGCAGCGGGTGGGCGGGGCGGTCGGCGGGGGCGGGGTGGGCGACGGGCACGCGCGCGGGGAGGCCGCCCGCGGTGTGCCGGGCGGTGATGTCGGCGGCGATCCGCTCGGCGTAGACGAGCCCTTCGAGGAGGGAGTTGGAGGCGAGCCGGTTCGCGCCGTGCACGCCGGTGCAGGCGACCTCGCCGCACGCGTACAGGCCGGGCACGGTGGTGCGGCCGCGGTCGTCGGTGCGCACGCCCCCTGAGGCGTAGTGCGCGGCCGGGGCGACCGGGATCGGCTCGGTCACCGGGTCGATGCCGTGGGCGCGGCAGGCGGCCAGGATCGTCGGGAACCGCTGCTCCCACATGGCGGCGCCGAAGTGCCTGGCGTCGAGGAACATGTGGTCGGCGCCCTGTTCGAGCATCCGGCGGGTGATGCCCTTGGCGACGATGTCACGGGGCGCCAGTTCGGCCAGTTCGTGGGCGCCCACCATGAAGCGGGTGCCGTCGGCGTCGACCAGGTGGGCGCCCTCGCCGCGGACCGCCTCGGAGACCAGCGGCTGCTGGCCCTCGGCGCCCAGGCCGAGGAACAGCACGGTCGGGTGGAACTGCACGAACTCCAGGTCGGAGACCTCGGCGCCGGCCCGCAGCGCGAGCGCCACGCCGTCCCCGGTGGAGACGGAGGGGTTGGTGGTGGCGGAGAACACCTGGCCCATGCCGCCGGTCGCGAGGACCACCACGGGGGCGTGCACGGCGCCCACGCCGTCGTGCTGGCCCTCGCCCATCACATGCAGGGAGACGCCGGCCGCGGCGCCCTCGGCGTCGGTGAGCAGGTCGAGGACGAGCGCGTTCTCGATGATGCGCGGTCCCGCCGGGCGGGGGCCGCCGGCGCCGTCCGGGGGCGCGGGCGGCTCGCCGGTGGCGTGCGCGACGACGGCCTCGACGAGCGCGCGGGAGATCTCGGCGCCGGTGGCGTCGCCGCCCGCGTGCGCGATCCGGCGCCGGTGGTGGCCGCCCTCGCGGGTCAGCGCGAGGCGCCCTTCGGCGGACTCGTCGAAGTGGGCGCCGGTGTCGATGAGCCGGTGGACGGCGTCGGGGCCCTCGGTCACCAGGAGCCGTACCGCGTCCTCGTCGCACAGGCCGACGCCCGCCACCAGGGTGTCGTCCAGGTGCTGCTGCGGGGTGTCGCCCTCGCCGAGGGCGGCGGCGATGCCGCCCTGGGCCCAGCGGGTGGAGCCGTCGTCGAGGCGGGCCTTGGTGACGACGACCGTGCGCAGCCCGGCCGCCTCGCAGCGCAGCGCGGCGGTGAGCCCCGCGACGCCCGAGCCGACGACGACCACGTCCGCGGCGATGGACCAGCCGGGTGCGGGCGCGTGCAGACGTATGCCTGTGCTGGTCACGAGGCGGCTCCGAAGGTCAGGGGGAGGTTGTCGATCAGCCGGGTCGCGCCGACCCGGGCGGCGACGGCGAGGACGGCCTCGCCCGCGTGGTCGTCCCCGATCTCGGTGAAGTCGGCGGGGTCGACGAGCGCCAGGTAGTCGAGGGCGAGCGGCGGGGTGAGCCGGGCGGCCTCGTCGAGGACCTGGCGGGCGGCGGCCCGGACGGCGGACGCGGTGCCCGGCAGGGCGGTCGCGACGGCGTGCGCGTCGGCGGCGGCGCGGGGTTCGCCGAGCGCGCTGAGCGCCTCGGCACGCGCGTGCGTGGCGGGCACCTCGATGGCACGCGCGCGGAGGGCCTCCTGCGCGGCGTGCCGGTCGCGGCCGGCGAACAGGGCGCGGGACAGCGCGAGCGCGGTGCGCCGCTCCTCGGCCGACAGGAAGCGGTTGCGGCTGGACAGGGCCAGTCCGTCGGGCTCCCTGACGGTGGGCACGGCGACGATGTCGATGCCGAAGTTCAGGTCCCGCACCATGCGCCTGACCAGGGCGACCTGCTGGGCGTCCTTCTGCCCGAACAGGGCGGCGTCGGGGCGGGTGAGGTGCAGGAGCTTGCCGACGACGGTGAGGACGCCGTCGAAGTGGCCGGGCCGCGAGGCGCCCTCCAGGCGGTCGCCCATCGGGCCGGCGCTGATCCGGACCTGGGGGTCGCCGCCGGGGTAGACCTCGTCGACGGAGGGCGCGAACACGACGTCCGCGCCGCACCGCTCGGCGATCTCCAGGTCGGCGTCGAGGGTGCGCGGGTAGCGGTCGAGGTCCTCGCCCGCGCCGAACTGGAGGGGGTTGACGAAGACGGTGACGACGACCTCGCCGTCAGGGCCCGCGAGGTCGCGGGCGGTGCGGATGAGGGTGGCGTGGCCCTCGTGCAGGGCTCCCATGGTCATCACGACGGCGCGGCGGCCCGCGCGCGTACGCGCGTGCAGGGCGTCGGCGGTGCGCAGCAGGGCGGTGGTCATCGGTTGTCTCCCTCGGCGCCGGTCCCGCGGTCCTTGTCGCTGCCGTCGGCGAGCACGCCGAGGAGGTCCTCGGCCAGCTCCGGCTTGAGCATGCCGTGGGCGAGCGCGCGGTCGGCGGTGGCGCGGGCCATCGCCAGGTACCCGGCGACGGTCTGCGGGGCGTGCGCGCGCAGCTCGGAGATGTGCGCGGCGACCGTGCCGGCGTCGCCGCGCGCGACGGGCCCGGTGAGCGCCGCGTCACCGGAGCGCAGGGCGTTGTCCAGGGCGGCGCCGAGCAGCGGTCCGAGCATCCGGGCGGGGGCGTCGACGCCGGCCTCGCGCAGCAGCTCCATGGACTGGGCGACCAGCGTGACCAGGTGGTTGGCGCCGAGCGCGAGGGCCGCGTGGTAGAGCGGGCGGTGCTCCTCGGCGATCCACTCGGGCTCGCCGCCCATCTCGACCACCAGGGCCTCGGCGGCGAGGCGCAGCTCCTCGGGGGCGGTGACGCCGAAGGAGCAGCCCGCCAGCCGCTGGACGTCGACGGGGGTGCCGGTGAACGTCATCGCGGGGTGCAGGGCGAGCGGCAGGGCGCCCGCGCGCAGGGCGGGCTCCAGGATCTTCGCGCCGTACCGCCCTGAGGTGTGCACGAGGAGCTGGCCGGGGCGGACGGCGCCGGTCTCGGCGAGGCCCTCGACGAGCGCGGGCAGCGCGTCGTCGGGGACGGTGAGCAGGACCAGGTCGGCCCGTCCGAGGACCTCGGCGGGCGGTACCAGGGGCACGCCGGGCAGCAGGTGCGCGGCGCGGCGCCTGGAGGCGTCGGAGACTCCGGAGACGGCGACCGGGCGGTGCCCGGCGAGCTGGAGGGACGCGGCGAGCGCGGGGCCCACCCGGCCGGCGCCGACGACGCCGACGGTGAGCCGCGCGGGGCGGTCCCGGGGATCTGGTGGTTGGACTGTACTCACGCGACGGTGGCCTTCCCGTTCCAGTCCGCTCTGGGTACCGGACGATTTCTCGTCATGTTAACGCGATCTGTTCCCGAGGGGTCAGGTCGTGGTGCCGTCCGGTCGCTCACGGGCGTCGGCGGAAACGCGGGTGCCCCGAGGGCGGGTCGCACGGCATGATCCGGTGGATGAGCGACCGACCGGAGTCCCCGAGCAGCACTGCCAGCCCTGACGGCCCTGCCAATCCTGGCAGTCCTGCCGGCCCAGACAGCCCCGAGAGGAACGAGGACGTCACCCTCGACGAGGAGCGGCGGCGGCGCCGCGCGCGGCGGGTGCGCGCGCACCGGGCGGCCGAGCGCGTCCTCGCGCGCCCCGGCCATCTGGACACCCTCCGCGAACGCCTCGCCCCGCTGGTGGACGGCAGCATCGGGAACGGGACCGGCGCAAAGCCTGCGGGCGCCGTGTACGACCTCGACGAGCGGGTCGACGTCTACGGCAACGGCGTCGTCGCGGCCCTGGAGGAGCGGGTGGCCCGGCTGCTCGGCACGGAGGCCGCCGCGTTCTTCCCGTCCGGCACGATGGCGCAGCAGGTGGCGCTGCGCTGCTGGGCGGGCAGGACCGGGAACCCGGCGGTCGCCCTGCACGCGCTGTCGCACCCCGCGGTGCACGAGCGCGACGCGCTCAGCCAGGTCAGCGGGTTGCGCCCGGTACGGCTCACGGCCGAGCCGCGGCTGCCGACGGCGGCGGAGGTGCGCGCGTTCCCCGAGCCGTTCGGGACGCTGATGCTGGAGCTGCCGCTGCGGGACGCCGGTTTCGTGCTGCCGACCTGGCGGGAGCTGACCGAGCTGGTCGGGGCGGCCAGGGAGCGGGACGCGGTGGTGCACTTCGACGGCGCGCGGCTGTGGGAGACGACCGTCCACTTCGGGCGCCCGCTGGCCGAGATCGCGGACCTCGCGGACAGCGTGTACGTGTCGTTCTACAAGTCCCTCGACGGCTTCGGGGGCGCCGCCCTCGCGGGTCCCGCGTCGCTCGTCGAGGAGGCGAGGACCTGGCGCCACCGGTACGGCGGCCAGATCTTCCAGCAGTTCCCGACCGCGCTGTCGGCGCTGGCCGGGCTCGATCGTGAGCTGCCCAGGCTGCCCGGGTACGTGGCGCAGGCGCGGCTGGTCGCCGAGGCGCTGCGGGAGGGGCTGGCGGCGGCCGGGGTGCCGTGGTCGCGGGTGCACCCCGAGCGCCCGCACACGCACGAGTTCCAGGTCTGGCTGCCGTACGACGCCGACGTGCTCGCGGAGGCGGCCATCGCGCAGGCCGCGGAGACGGGGACGCTGCTGTTCGACGGCCACTGGGACGCGCGGGGTCCTGGGCTCGCCGTCACGGAGGTCGGGGTGCGCGGCGAGGGCCTGGAGTGGAGCGACCAGGACGTGCGGGCGGCCGTCGCGGACTTCGTGGCCCGGCTCACCGGGGAGGCCGGCGCGCGGCGCGGGTGAGCGGCGCGCGGCGCGGGAGCAGCCGCCGCCATCCGCCGACGGCGCGCCCCGCGAGGACCCGCCGGAACGCGCGCCGCTCGCGCAGGCCGCGCAGCAGCAGCCGGTCGCCGCTGCCGGGCGCGGGCGGCGCGGGCGTCCCGAGCCGCTGGGCGCGGTAGGTGTCGAGGAGGTACTGCTGGGTGACGCTCATGACGGTTCGCCTTCCGCTCGCTGCGCCCCGGCCCGTCCCGGCGGGCCGGGTGGTCCCGGCGGGCCGGGTGGTCCCGGCGGGCCGGGTGGTCCCGGCGGGCCGGGTGGTCCCGGCGGGCCGAGGATGTCGAGTGATCCCGGTGGTCCCGGTGGTCCCACCCTGCGCCCGGGTCGCCCGCGCGGTCGCGTCGATTGACGGGCGTCGTCAATCGTGGACGTCGTTGTCAGTGGCGGGGTGCACCATGAGGTCATGAGCGTGCACATCGACATCGCGGGGCTGCGGCCGGAGAGGGTCGCCGTCGTGCCCTCTCCGCTGGCCGAGCTGGGCATGGCGCTGCACGCGATGTCCGAGCCGGGCCACCACCCCGGCCTCCAGGCGTGGGCGACGGGCGTGACGGCCCGCCTCGACCCGCACCTGGCGGACCGGATGAGCGAGGCCGACTTCCTCTGGCGGACGACGTTCTCCGACCTGTTCATGCCGTTCGCGGGCGTCCCCGGCCGCACCACGCTCCCCGGCGGGACGATCGCCGAGGACCTCGACCTGCTGGACAAGCTGAGCGACGAACAGTTCGTGGAAGCGGCCCTGGAGTTCACCTGCGCCCTGTCGTACGGCGCGCCGGGACCGATGCTCCTCGGCGACCCCGAGCTGCGCAGGCGGGCCCTTGAGCTGGCGGCTGCGCGCGGGCCCCGCCAGGTCCGCTTCAGTCAGCGGCTGCTGACCGACCCGCCGCGCATCCGGGCCTGGTTCCGCCAGTTCGTGGAGGACTGCGACGAGTCGTTCTACGCCGAGACCTGGGCCCGTATGGGCCACCAGCTCGCGGCGGACGCCCGCCACAAGACGGAGCTGCTGCGCCGCAGGGGGATGGCGGAGGCGCTCGCCGCGGTGTCCCCGGCCGCCATGGTCGACGCGGGCGGGACCCGCATCACGGTCGACAAGCTCGGCGACGGCCGGACGAGCACGGGTGACGGCGGGCTGCTGCTCGTCCCGACCAGCATGGGCTGGCCGCATCTGAGCGTGCTGCACCGGTACGGCTGGCAGCCGGTGCTGCACTATCCGGTCGGCTCACCCGAGCTGGCGTCCCCGCCGTCGGTCGAGCAGTTGGCGCTGCGGATGACGGCGCTCTCCCACCCGGTGCGGATGCGGATCTGCCGGCATCTGGCGCGCAGCGCGTACACCACGAGCGAGCTGGCGCGGGCGCACGGCATGACCGCCCCCGAGATATCCCGGCACCTGGGCGTGCTGAAGAAGGCGGGCCTGCTGACCACCCGCCGCCGCGGCCGGTACGTCCTGCACCAGCTGGATGTGACGGTGGTGGCGAGGCTGGGCAGCGACTTCCTCGAGGGCATCCTGCGCTGACGGCGCCCCGCCCGGCACCCCGGGCGGCGCCTCGGCTCGGCTCAGCCCAGCCCGACCCAGCTCACGTCACAGCACCGCACCT
Source organism: Streptomyces griseoviridis (assembly GCF_005222485.1). Classification (NCBI taxonomy): domain Bacteria; kingdom Bacillati; phylum Actinomycetota; class Actinomycetes; order Kitasatosporales; family Streptomycetaceae; genus Streptomyces; species Streptomyces griseoviridis. Next base: position 5,033,663 of record NZ_CP029078.1, on the reverse strand, counting down.
CACAGAACCGCACGGCACCGCCCGGCGCCGCACCGCGCCCCCGTGTCAGCCGAGGCCGCCCGCGCGCACCAGGCCCGTCTCGTAGGCGAGGACCACCACCTGGACCCGGTCGCGCAGCCCCAGCTTGGTGAGGATGCGGCCCACATGCGTCTTCACGGTCGCCTCGGAGAGGACGAGCCCGGCGGCGATCTCGCCGTTCGACAGGCCCTGCGCGACCAGGATCATCACCTCGCGCTCCCGCTCGGTGAGCCGCTCGATCCCCTTGTGCTTCGGCTCCTTGCCGGTGCTGGGCAGCATCGGCGCGAACCGGTCGAGCAGCCGCCGGGTGGTCGAGGGCGCCACCACGGCGTCGCCGCTGTGCACGGAGCGGATCGCGGTGAGGAGTTCGCCGGGCGGCACGTCCTTCAGCATGAAGCCGGACGCGCCCGCCTTGAGACCGGAGAACGCGTACTCGTCGAGGTCGAAGGTGGTCAGAATGAGCACCTTCGGCGGCTCCGGTTCGAGGCAGATCCGCCGGGTGGTCTCCACGCCGTCGAGCTTCGGCATCCGGACGTCCATCAGGACGACGTCGACGGCGGTCGCGGCCAGCACCTGGAGGGCCTCGACGCCGTCCCCGGCCTCGGCGACGACCTCCATGTCCGGCTGCGCGGCGAGCACCATGCGGAATCCGGTGCGCAGCAGCACCTGGTCGTCCACGAGCATCACGCGGATCGTCATCGCGGTCTTCCGTTCTCTTGCGTCGGGGCGTCGGCGGTCGTCGCCGGGGGCGTGACAGGTGTCAACAGAGGGCGTGCGTCGATGTCAGTGCGCGGGTTTGAGCGGGAGCAGGGCGCTGATCCGGAACCCCCCGCCCGGCCGCGGCCCCGCGTCGAGCGTGCCGCCGACCATACCGACCCGCTCGCGCATGCCGATCAGACCGTGTCCCTGGCCGTCGGGCCCGCCCTCCTCGTACAGCTCGTGCGGGGCGCCCTTGCCGTCGTCCTCGACGAGGAGTCCGAGGCCGTCGTCGAAGTAGACGAGCCGGACGCTCGCGCCGGTGTTGGGGCCGCCGTGCTTGCGGGTGTTGGTGAGCGCCTCCTGCACGATGCGGTACGCCGTCAGCTCGACGCCGCTGGGCAGCGGGCGCGGGGTGCCCTCCACCTTGAAGTCGACGGGCAGGCCCGAGGTGCGGCACTGCTCGATCAGGTCGCCCATCTGCTCGACGTCGGGCTGCGGGACGTACTCGCCGGCCTCCTGGTGCTCGCCGGTGCGCAGCACGCCCAGCAGGCGGCGCATCTCGGCGAGGGCCTGCCTGCCGGTGGAGGAGATCGTCTCCAGGGCCTTCTTGGCCTGGTCGGGGGCGGCGTCCAGGACGTAGGCGGCGCCGTCGGCCTGGACCACCATCACGGACACGTTGTGGGCGACGACGTCGTGCAGTTCGCGGGCGATGCGGGCGCGCTCGGCGGCGACGGCGACCTTGGCCTGCGCCTCGCGCTCCTTCTCCAGGCGGGCGGCGCGCTCCTCCAGCTGCGCGAAGTAGGCGCGACGGGTGCGGATGGAGTCGCCGAGCACCCAGGCGAGCGCGAACGGCACGGTCTGGAAGACCATGATCGCGATGTTGCCGAGGAAGCTCGTCTGGTCGTTGGGCCAGCGCAGTTGGGCGAGCGGCGCGGCGCACAGCCCGAGGGCGAGCGCGGTGCGGGAGGCCCAGCGGGCGCCGGTCGCCGCGACCGTGTAGACGATGACCAGCATCGCGAAGTCGGCGGGCCCGGCCGCGACGTTCAGCAGCACCTGGGCCACGCCGATCACGATCGACAGCAGCAGCATCTTCTCGGGCATCCGCCGCCGCAGCGCGATGACCAGGCAGAGCAGCAGCGCGATCGGCACGCCGAGGAGCGGGTCGCCGGTGCCCCGCACGTCCGCGCGGGCCGCTTCCCCCACCACCGACATCCCGAACAGGACGACGGCCCAGAAGGTGTCGACCCTGGTCGGGTGTCTGCGGAGGTAGTCATAGAGACGCTGCACGTGACCCAGCGTAGGGAAGCGGAATGCGTGCGGGGGTCAACCGGAGGGCCGATCCGCATCCCGCGCGCGTACTCCCCAAGGTGGAGGCCACACTCTTTCGGGGCACCGCTGACCGGCTCCGTCCGCCCCGGACGCGAGGCCCTAGCCTGGGGCGGTGATCGACGGGACTGCGGGCGGTACACGCGGGTGGCAGGGGTGGCGCGGCTGGCGGGAGGCAGCCGAGGAGGCGCTGTACGGGCCGGGCGGTTTCTACCACAGGGACGAGGGTCCCGCCGGGCACTTCCGTACCTCGGTGCACGCCTCGCCGCTGTTCGCCGCGGCCGTGGCCCGGCTGCTGTGCCGGGTGGACGACGTGCTCGGGCGGCCCTCCGCGCTCGACTTCGTCGACATGGCGGCGGGCCGCGGTGAACTCGCCGTCGGCGTGCTGGCCGCGCTGCCCGCCCAGGTCGCGGCCCGCACCCGGGTCCACGCGGTGGAGCGCGCCGCGAGACCCGCCGGCCTGGACGCCCGGGTCCACTGGCGGTCGGCGCCGCCCCAGGGCGCCACCGGGCTGCTGTTCGCCAACGAGTGGCTGGACAACGTGCCCGTCGACGTCGCGGAGACCGACGCGGCGGGCGTGCCCCGCCGGGTGCTGGTGCGCGCGGACGGCGCCGAGCGCCTCGGGGAGCCGGTCACCGGGGCCGCCGCCGACTGGCTGGCGCGCTGGTGGCCGCTGCCGTCGGAGCGGGGGCTGCGGGCGGAGATCGGGCTGCCGAGGGACCTGGCCTGGGCGGCGGCGGTCGGCGGCCTCGAACGCGGCCTCGCGGTCGCCGTCGACTACGCGCACACCGTGGACGCCCGCCCGCCGTTCGGCACCCTGACCGGCTTCCGGGACGGGCGCGGGACGGCCCCGGTGCCGGACGGCTCGTGCGACCTCACCGCCCATGTGGCGCTCGACGCCTGCGCGCACGCCCCCGCCGGCCCGCTCCCCGCGCCCCGGCTGCTGCCCCAGCGGGACGCCCTGCGCGCCCTCGGTATCGACGGCGCACGCCCCCCGCTGGCGCTCGCCTCCACACACCCCGCCGCCTACCTCCGCGCCCTCGCGAGCGCCGGTGAGGCGGCGGAGCTGACCGCCACCGGCGGCCTGGGCGACTTCGGCTGGCTGCTGCAACCGGTCGCCGTGCCGGACCCCCGGGAGCTGTTCCCCACCGGCGGCTGAGCACCCGCCGGCCGGGCTACTTGTCGATGTCGCCGACCACGAAGAACAGCGAGCCCAGGATCGCCACCATGTCCGACACCAGCGTCCCCGGCAGCAGCTCAGCCAGGGCCTGGATGTTGTTGAACGACGCCGAGCGCAGCTTCAGCCGGTACGGGGTCTTCTCGCCCCGGCTGACGAGGTAGTAGCCGTTGATACCGAGCGGGTTCTCGGTCCACGCGTAGGTGTGGCCCTCGGGGGCCTTGAGGACCTTCGGCAGCCGCTGGTTGATCGGGCCGGGCGGTAGGTCGGCGATCCGGTCGAGGCAGGCGTCGGCGAGGTCGAGCGCGGCGTGGGTCTGTTCGAGGAGCACCTCGAAGCGGGCCAGGCAGTCGCCCTCCCGCCGCCCGGCGACCCGCAGCGTGCCGGCCAGTTCCCCGTAGGCGAGGTACGGCTCGTCGCGGCGCAGGTCGAAGTCGACGCCCGAGGCGCGCGCGATGGGCCCGCTCACCCCGTACGCGTGCACGGCCTCCGGCGTGAGGACGCCCACGCCCCGGGTGCGCGCCCGGAAGATCTCGTTGCCGAGCACCAGGTCGTCGTAGACGTCCATGCGGGAGCGGACGGCGGCGACGGCGTCCCGCGCGCGGGACGTCCAGCCCGCGGGCAGGTCCTCCTTGAGGCCGCCGACCCGGTTGAACATGTAGTGCATCCGGCCGCCCGACACCTCCTCCATGACGTTCTGGAGGACCTCCCGCTCCCGGAAGGCGTGGAAGACCGGGGTGATCCCGCCGAGTTCCAGCGGGTAGGAGCCGAGGAACATCAGGTGGTTGAGGACCCGGTTCAGCTCGGCGAGCAGCGTGCGCGTCCACACCGCGCGGGGCGGCACCTCCATGCCGAGCATCCGCTCCACGGCGAGGACCACGCCCAGCTCGTTGGAGAAGGCCGACAGCCAGTCGTGGCGGTTGGCCAGCATGATGATCTGCCGGTAGTCGCGGGCCTCGAACAGCTTCTCGGCACCCCGGTGCATATAGCCGATCACCGGCTCCGCGCGCGTGACGCGCTCGCCGTCGAGGACCAGCCGCAGCCGCAGCACGCCGTGCGTGGAGGGGTGCTGCGGGCCGATGTTGAGCACCATGTCGGTGCTCTCCGCGGCGCCGCCGATGCCGACGGTCGTCTCCGTCGTAGGAGTCATGGCCCCAGTCTCCCCTACGTACGCTGGCCCCATGGATACGGGGAGCGCGCGGGACACGGGCGGGGCGCAGGGCGGAACGGACGAGCCGGGCGGAGCGGACGAGCCGGGCTGGACGGGGCTGCCACCGGGGCTGCTGCGGATGCGGCGGCTGCTGCTCGTGGTGTGGCTGGGACTGCTCGCGGTCGCGGCGGGGCTGCTGCCCGGCTTCTTCGCCGGGCCCGCGTGGGCCGCGTTCGCGCTGCTCCCGCTGGCCCTGATGGCGTGGGGCTGGACGCTGCTCGGCCGCAACTGGCGCTCCTGGCGGTACGCCGAGCGCGCCGACGACCTGCTGCTGAGCCGGGGTGTGCTGTGGCGCACCGAGACGGTCGTGCCGTACGGGCGGATGCAGTTGGTCGAGGTGACGTCGGGTCCCGTGGAACGGCACTTCGGGCTGGCCAGCGTGCAGCTGCACACCGCCGCGGCGGCCACCGACGCGACCATCCCCGGCCTCGACCCGCGGGAGGCGGAACGGCTCCGCGACCGGCTCACCGAGCTGGGCGAGGCCCGATCGGCGGGGCTGTGACGACGCCGGGCGTCGCGGACGCCGTCGCGGTCGAGAAGCCCGCGGGCGAGCGCAGGCTGCACCCGGTGACGCCGCTGCGGCGGGCCTGGGCGCCGGTGACCGTGCTCATCGGCTGGGCCGTGCACGACCCGGACCAGGCGCAGCGGCAGCTGACCCGGCTGACCACCACCACGCTGCTGATCGCGCTCGCCGTGCTGATCCCGGCCGCCGCCCTGTACGGCTTCCTCAGCTGGTGGTTCACCCACTTCTCGGTGACCGACTCCGAACTGCGCATCCGCACCGGGCTGTTGTTCAGGCGCACCGCGCACATCCGGCTCGAACGCGTCCAGGCGATCGACATCACCCAGCCGCTCCTGGCCCGGGTGGCGGGCGTCGCCAAGCTGAAGCTCGACGTCATAGGCGCGGCCAAGAAGGACGAGCTGGCCTTCCTCGGGGCGGACGAGGCGCGGGCGCTGCGCGCGGAACTCCTGGCGCGCGCCGCCGGTTTCGCGCCCGAGACGGCGCGCGAGGTCGGTGAGGCGCCGGCGCGCGAGATCCTCCGCACGCCCCCGCGTGATCTGGTGTTCGCCCTGCTGCTGACCGGCGCCACCTGGGGTTCGCTGGCCGCGGCCCTGGTCGTGCCGCCGCTGCTCTGGCTGGCCACCCACAACGTGTGGACGGTCCTGGCGACCGCACTGCCGCTGCTGGGCACGGCGGGCGCGAGCAGCGTGGGCCGGTTCGTCTCCGAGTACGACTGGACGGTCGGCGAGTCGCCCGACGGGCTGCGCATCGACCACGGGCTGCTCGACCGCGTCCACGAGACCGTGCCGCCCGGCCGGGTGCAGACCGTGCGGATCGTGGAGCCGCTGCTGTGGCGGTGGCGCGGCTGGGTGCGGGTGGAGCTCGACGTGGCCGGCTCGTCGAACTCCGTGCTGGTGCCGGTGGCGCCGCGCGCGGTCGCCGAGGCCGTCGTCGCGCGGGTGCATCCCGGGGTGGCGGTGCCCGCGCGCTCCGCGCTCTCCCGGCCGCCGCGCCGGGCCTGGCCGTCCGTGCCGCTGTGGTGGCGGGGGCAGGGGATCGCGGTGTCCGACGCGGTGTTCGTCACCCGGCACGGGCTGCTGCGCGGCAGGCTGGCGCTGGTGCCGCACGCGAAGGTGCAGAGCGTACGGGTCTCCCAGGGGCCGTGGCGGCGGCTGTGGCGGCTCGCGGACGTCCATGTGGACACCGGGGCCAACAAGACCGTCACGGCCCGGCTGCGGGACGCCGACGAGGCCGCCGCCCTGCTGCGCGCCCAGGCGGAACGATCCCGCACGGGCCGCCGGGACGCCCGCCCCGACCGCTGGATGGCGTCCTAGAGAAGCGCGGGAACGGGCGCGGTCCCGGGCACGGGAACGGGCACGGGAACGGCGGAGGGACGCGTGCGGGCCCGGCCCGTGCGCGTCCCTCCGCCGTTCTGGTGCGAGGCGCCGTCAGGAGACGGCGCTGCGCAGTCCGTCGAGGTCGATGTGCTCGGTCTCGTCGTGCGCGGTCAGGTCGATGACCTGGCCCGCGCCGCGCGCCTCCTCGTCGGCGGGCTTGAACCCGGACTCCGCCTCGGCCTTGTGCAGCGCGAGCGCCTCCTGCCCGACGACGTCGGCGAGATCCTCGTTGCGCACGGTCGCCTCGGCGGTCCCCCGCGGGCCCTCACCGTGTCCGGCGCCCTCGGCGCCCGCGGGTTCACCTTCGGTGTCGGCGTCGGTGGCGCCGTCGCTGTGGCCGTCGGCGTCCTCGGCCTTCGTGCCGAAGAAGTCGAACCCGCCCTCGACCGACGGGCGCCGCGCGGGGCTGCCCGGGACGACGGCCACCGCGGTCGGCGCGACGAAGTGGCCCGCCCGCTGGTTGCGCGCGCTCCTGGCCGGGGCGGCGGTCGCGCGCGCGTGTCCCTCGACCGCCACGGGCTTCCCCTCCGCCCCGTCGGCCTCGCCCGTCGCGCCCGCCTCGCCGGCCTCGGTCGGCTCGGCCGGCTCGGCGTTCGCCGCGGCGGCCGTCGCGCCTGCGGGCACCGGCGCGCCCTCGGGCGCGTCGAAGCTGCCCCGGGGGGCGCCGACCTTCACGGTGGCGCCCTGCGCGGGCGCGGCCCCGTCCCGCGGGCCGTCCTCGCCCTTCGGAGCGCCGTCGCCGCCACCGCCGCCGTCGGGCCCGTCCCCGTCGCCGCCGTCCTCGACAGCCTCGGCGGCCTCGGCGGCCTCGGGAGCGTCAGAACCCTCCGGAGCCTCGACGGCCTCGGCCGTCCCAGCCGTCCCGGTCTTCTCGGCGGCCTCAACCGTCTCGGCAGCCTCAGAACCGTCCGCCGTCTCCGCGCTGTCCGACGCGCCGTCCGACGCGCCACCAGCCGGGCCGTCCGACGCGTCCCCCGACCCGTGCCCCGACCCGTCCGCCGCCGAGTCCCCCGCGAGCCGCAGCATCGCGGCCTCGGCGCGCAGGAACAGCCGGGAGCCCTCGGGGGAGAAGACGGCGGGCGTCCCGTCCTCGTCGCCGTCGCCGTCCGCCGCGCCCGAGGCAGCCACAGCCCCGGTCTCGGCTGCGGCCTCGGCCACGGGAGCGGCAGCGCTGCCGGCGTCGACAGCGGCACCGGCATCGGCGGCCGTCGTCCCGGCCGGCGGTTCGGGGTCCGGAGCGGCCTCGATCTCCAGCAGCCTGCGTCCTTCGAGGGCGGTCGCCCGCTCGGTCTCGGCGGTGGCGTACCGGCGCAGCAGCGCCGCGTGTTCGTTGCGCAGCCCGGCCAGTTCGGCGCGCTTGGCGCGAAGTCGCTGCTCCAACTTGCCGCGCAGGTCCCGTGATTCGTCGAGGTCGGACTCCAGCTCGGCGATCCGCTCCTCGCTGCGCCACTCGTCGCTCGCCCGCGCGCGTGCGAGGTCGGCGACCTGTTTACCGGCGTACATGTCCCAGCGGCGCATGACGGCCGCCCCGACGATCGCGACGGCGGCGGCGAGCGCGGCGAAGACGCGCAGCACGGCCGGTGCGGTGAAGACCCACGGGGCGAACGCGCAGGCTAGGGAGACGCCCGCTATCGCCGACGGTGGCAGCATCCGGTGCAAGGGCGGGGAATGACGATGACGTCCACGTGGCATGGCCAGAAACTTACCGCGCGTAGGCGAACGTTGGCTCCCCGCCCCGCAAAACACAGCCATAACGAAACGTTCACGGGGCATCAGGAATTACCGGCCGCCGAATTCGCCGAGTCGGACGGCGGTGAGCGGGCCGCGCAACGCCCGGTGAACGGGTTCGGCGCGGGCCGGGGCCCGGCCCCGGAGCCCCCGCGCCGTACGGGTCTCAGCGGTCGCTGAGCCGTCCGCTGAGCCACTGGAGAGCGGGCGGAATCTCGCGCCGCCAGGTGTTGAAGTTGTGGCCGCCGCTTTCCAGGATGATCGACGAGATCCGGGTGACGCCGGTGGCCTCCACACGCCCTATGAACTTCATCGTGTCCGCGTAGTTGGATTCCCCGATACGGCTGCTGCTGACGAGCAGTGAAGTGTTCGGCGCCGGCATGTGCTTGAGGCACCACCAGAGGTCGGAGCGGTCGCGCACGCCCTTGTCGCCCTGGAACAGATCGCCCGTGGTGGGGTCGATCGGCGCCTTGTAGTACGGCGAGAGGCCGACGCCCGCCGCGTACACCCGCGGGTGGTGCATGGCGAGCTTCAGCGCGCAGTAGCCGCCGGTGGAGTCGCCGATGATGCCCCAGCTGCCCGGCTCGCGGCCCACCCGGTAGTGCGCGAGGACGGCGTCGGGGAGGTCCTTGGCGAAGAACGTCTCGGTCTGCGGGCCGCCGGGGATGTCGACGCACTCGGTGTCCCGGGGCGGCGCCACGGTCGGCCGCATCATCACCAGGATCATCGGCTGCATCCGGCCGTCCTTGGTGAGCTGCTGCGCGGTGCGCGGGTAGTGCAGCTTGCTGTAGAGGGCCTCCGCGGTGCCCGGGTACCCGGTGAGGACGACGGCCGCGGGGAACGTCCGGGTGCGGAAGCGGGCCTGGAAGTACTCCGGGGGCAGGTACACGTAGGCGGGGGTCGCGATGTGGGTGGTGGTGCCCACGATGTCGACCTTCTGGATCTCGCCGCCGACCTGCGGGCGGGAGCCGTCGGGACCGGCCACCCGGGTGGTGTCGACGACCTGGAGGGGACCGCCGGAGCCGCCGAGCGCCGTGTGGTTGACGACGACGCCCTGGTCCTTCTCGCGGCCGAACAGGTCCGCCCAGCTCGCGTAGAACCCGAAGGCCTGGTTCGCGGCGAGGCCGAGCGACATGAAGAGGGCCAACTGGGTGGCGAGCAGCAGGCCGACGCGCCCGCTGACGGACCGCCAGGTCCGCCCGGCCAGCCTCGGCCACAGCCACACCGTGCCACCGAACAGCAGTACGGCGAACAAGATCGCCAGTACCAGCACCTTGTTGCTCGTCAGACCCATGGACTGTTTCCTGCCTGTACTTTCTCCGTCGCCCCCCAGCTCGACGCGAGGGCTTGCCCGGGACTTTCCCGGGCCTTTGAACCAGCTTTGAGGAGGAGAGTGAACCTCACTCGCCAGGACTACGTCCTAGAGGGCGCAATGTCGCCGGATGCCCGAATCGGGCCCGGGTCCAGGGTCACTCGCGGAACTACGGGATGCGATGTCTGTCAAGACAGATGAGGAAATGTCGGGTGGGGTTCCGCCTCGAACAAGCAGGGCTCGGCGCGTCCTGCGCGGGCCGCGCGCCGAGGCCGTGCCCGTCCTCGTCGCACGGGCCGCCGCGCTGGTGAGCCTGCTGGACATCGCCGCGGGCGTCTTCCCGCGCTTCCGTCACAGCCGTATGCACACCCTCGCGGAGGTGCTGCCGGGAGCGCTCGGGCCGTTCGCGGCCGCGCTGTCGCTCAGCTCAGGGGTGCTGTTGCTGCTGCTGGCGCACGGGCTCAGGCGCCGCAAGCGGCGGGCCTGGCGGGCGGCGGCCGTGCTGCTGCCCGCGGGCGCGGTCGCGCAGTTCACGTACCGCCACTCCGTCATCGGGGTGGTCATCTCGCTCGCCCTCCTCGCACCGCTGCTCATCCACCGCGACCAGTTCGCGGCCCTGCCCGATCCGCGCAGCCGGTGGCGCGCGCTGGCCAACTTCGTCCTCATGGGAGCGGGTTCCCTCGTCCTCGGACTGATCATCGTCAGCGTCCACCCGAAACGCATGGTCGGCGACCCGAGCCTGGCCGATCGCATTACCCATGTGCTCTACGGACTGTTCGGATTCGAGGGTCCGGTCGACTACCAGGGCACCACGTCGTGGACGGTCGCCGTCTCCCTGGGCGCCCTCGGGCTGCTCACCGCGGTCACCACGATCTACCTCGCGTTCCGGCCCGAGCACCCGGCCGCGCGGCTCACGGCGGAGGACGAGACGCGATTGCGCGCCCTGCTGGCCAAGCACGGCGGACGCGACTCCCTGGGGCACTTCGCGCTCCGCCGCGACAAGGCCGTGGTCTTCTCGCCCAGCGGCAAGGCGGCCGTCACCTACCGTGTGGTGTCCGGCGTGATGCTGGCCAGCGGCGACCCGATCGGCGACGTCGAGGCGTGGCCGGGCGCGATCGAGCGGTTCATGGACGAGGCCAAGGCGCACTCCTGGACGCCCGCGGTGATGGGCTGCTCGGAGACGGGCGGCGAGGTGTGGACCCGCGAGACCGGACTCGACGCCCTCGAACTGGGCGACGAGGCGGTGGTGGACGTCGCGGATTTCTCTCTCGCCGGCCGTGCGATGCGCAACGTGCGCCAGATGGTCAAGCGCATCGAGCGCGCCGGTTACGAGACCCGGGTCCGACGTGTCCGTGACCTCGGCGACGCCGAGCTGGAGCGGATCAGGCAGGCCGCGGACGACTGGCGCGGCACCGACACCGAGCGCGGCTTCTCGATGGCGCTCGGCCGGGTCGGCGACCCCTCCGACGGCGACTGCCTGATCGCCACCGCGCACAAGGCGGACGAGCACGGCGGCCCCTACGGCGACCTGAAGGCGGTCCTGCACTTCGTGCCGTGGGGCACCGACGGCGTCTCCCTCGACCTGATGCGCCGCGACCGGTCCGCCGACCCCGGCATGAACGAGCTGCTGATCGTCGCCGCGCTCCAGGCCGCGCCGAAACTGGGCGTCACGCGCGTGTCCCTCAACTTCGCGATGTTCCGCGCGGCCCTCGCGCGCGGGGAGAAGATCGGCGCGGGCCCGGTGCTGCGCGCCTGGCGCGGGCTGCTGGTCTTCCTGTCCCGCTGGTTCCAGATCGAGTCGCTGTACAAGTTCAACGCCAAGTTCCAGCCACGCTGGGAGCCCCGGTTCGTCGTCTACCGGGCCTCGTCCGACCTGCCGCGCATCGGCTTCGCCGCGATGCAGGCGGAGGGGTTCGTCGACGTCGCGATCCCGCTCCCCCGCTTCCTGCGCCGCCGCGGCCGGACGGCGGCGCCCTGCGCCCACACGGTCGCGGAACCCGGCGCGCGAGCCGCCTGACCACGTCGGTCACCGCCGCGATGCCGGACCCGCCCCGGTACGGGGCCTAGGCTGAACGCATGAGCAAGCAGAGCGGACGCGGGCGCGTCGCCGGGCTTCCGGAGTGGGACCGCTGCGCGGTCATGGGCGTCGTGAACGTCACGCCGGACTCCTTCTCCGACGGTGGCCGCTTCTTCGACACCACGGCCGCCGTCAAGCACGGCCTCGACCTGGTCGCCCAGGGCGCGGACCTGGTCGACGTGGGCGGCGAGTCCACCCGGCCCGGCGCGGCCCGGGTGGACGAGGCGGAGGAGCTGAAGCGGGTCGTGCCGGTCGTCCGCGGCCTCGCCTCCGAGGGCGTCACCGTCTCCGTCGACACCATGCGCGCCTCGGTCGCCGAGCAGTCGCTCGCGGCCGGCGCGGCCCTGGTCAACGACGTCAGCGGCGGCCTCGCCGACCCGGCGATGATCCCGGTCGTGGCCGCGTCGGGCGCGCCCTTCGTGGTCATGCACTGGCGCGGGTTCCTGGCGGGCGCCACCGTCCGGGGGGTCTACGACGACGTCGTCACCGAGGTCGTCGACGAGCTGCACGCGCGCGTGGACGCCGTGCTGGCGGGCGGGGTCGCAGCGGACCGGATCGTCGTCGACCCGGGGCTCGGCTTCTCCAAGGACGCCGAGCACGACCTGGTGCTCCTCGCCCATCTGGACCGGCTGCTCGGTCTCGGCCACCCGCTGCTCGTCGCCGCGTCCCGCAAGAGGTTCCTCGGCCATGTCCTGGCGGGTCCGCAGGGCGCGCCGCCGCCGGCCCGCGAGCGGGACGCGGCCACCGCCGCCGTCTCCGCGCTCGCGGCGCGGGCCGGCGCGTGGGCGGTCCGCGTGCACGAGGTCCGCGCGACGGCGGACGCGGTGCGCGTCGCGCGCGCCGTGGAGGGCGCGCGCCACGCCGGCGGCGCCGGAAGCACGGAGGTCACCCCGTGAGCGCCCCGCACCTCGACGTCGAGCAGGTGGAGGCCGCCAACACCGCCTTCTACGAGGCGATGGAGCGCGGCGACTTCGAGACGGTGTCCTCGCTCTGGCTCGTCCCGGCCGATCTGGGCGTCGACGAGGAGTACCACGATCCGGCCGACGCCGGGGTGATCTCCTGCGTGCACCCGGGGTGGCCGGTGCTCACCGGACGCGGCGAGGTGCTCAGGTCGTACGCCCTGATCATGGCGAACACGGACTACATCCAGTTCTTCCTGACCGACGTGCATGTCTCCGTCACCGGCGACACCGCCGTGGTGACCTGCACGGAGAACATCCTCAGCGGCGGCCCGGCCCCCGAGGGCGACGAGGAACTCGGCCCGCTGGTGGGCCAGCTGGTCGTCGCCACCAACGTGTTCAGGCGCACCGGCCAGGGCTGGAAGCTGTGGTCGCACCACGCGTCGCCGGTACTGACCGAAACCGACGGGGACGACGACGGCGGCGGGGCCGACGGGGACAGCACTCCGGCCTGAGCGGGTAGGCGTCCGGACGGACGACTCCCGGCCCCCGTCGGGACCAAAGAGTGGTTGGAATCACGAACCCGTGGGTAGGGGCGGCTACCGACCCGCGAGCCGCCGGGTTCCCCAGCAAAGACCCGCGATGAGACCTCCTGGCCCCGGCACGGGCCGCGCCCCCGAGGCCCGGCCCTGTCGGTGCCCGAAGGTAGATTCGTTCGAGGCCGGGGTGCCGCCCGCACCCGGTACCGACCGGCCGCCACCGACGACGTAGGAGTGATTCGCGTGGATCGTGTCGCGCTGCGCGGCCTCAAGGCCCGCGGGCACCACGGGGTGTTCCCCAAGGAACGCGAGGAGGGCCAGACCTTCATCGTGGACCTCGTCCTCGGCCTGGACACCCGGCCGGCCGCCGTCGACGACGACCTGACGAAGACGGCGCACTACGGCATCGTCGCCGAGGAGGTGGTGGCCGTCGTCCAGGGCGAGGCGGTGAACCTCATCGAGACCCTCGCCGAGCGCATCGCCCAGACCTGTCTGAAGCACGACGGGGTCGAGGAGGTCGAGGTCTGTGTCCACAAGCCGGACGCGCCGATCACCGTCCCGTTCGACGACGTGACCGTCACGATCACCCGGAGCCGAGTATGACCGCGTTCACCCAGGGTCACAGCGACCCGACCGTTCAGCCGGTGCCCGCCTCCGTCGTCCAGCAGGTGGACGCGGCCGACACCACCCTGCACAACCCGAAACGGGCCGTGGTCGCCCTCGGCGCCAACCTGGGCAACCGCCTGGAGACCCTCCAGGGCGCCATCGACGCCCTGGAGGACACCCCGGGGGTCCGCGTCAAGGCCGTCTCCCCGGTGTACGAGACCGAGCCGTGGGGCGTCGAGCCCGGCAGCCAGCCCGCGTACTTCAACGCGGTGGTGCTGCTGAAGACGACGCTGCCGCCGTCGTCGCTGCTGGAGCGCGCGCACGCCATCGAGGAGGCGTTCTACCGGGTCCGTGACGAGCGGTGGGGCGCCCGCACCCTCGACGTCGACATCGTCGCGTACGCCGATGTCGTGGACGACGACCCGCAGTTGACGCTCCCCCACCCGCGCGCCCACGAACGGGCCTTCGTGCTGGCCCCCTGGCACGACGTGGAACCGCACGCCCAGGTGCCGGGCCGCGGCACGGTCGCCGAGCTGCTCGACCTCGTCACCCTCGACGGCGTCGCCGCCCGCAAGGACCTGGAACTTCACCTGCCCGAGTAGTCGTTAAGGTCGAGACGACCACTGTCCGGGACCGGGGGAGCTGAGGGAAGACCGTGAGAGAGCTGCGCATCAGGGTGCTGGTCGGCGTCTTCGTCGTCGCGGGTGTCCTGTCCTGGGCGGGGGCCCGCCTGTGGAACTCGGTCGGGACCCTGCCCAGCGTCCCGCTGGCCGCCCCCGTCGTCCTGGCCCTGATCGCGGTGGTGCTGTTCGCCACGGCGCTCTCGCTGCGCGCCCGCCTCAAGGCGCAGCGCGAGCGGCAGCCGGGGGCCAAGGGCGTCGATCCGCTGGTGGCGGCCCGCGCGGTCGTCTTCGGTCAGGCCAGTGCCCTGGTCGCCGCGCTGGTCGCCGGGATGTACGGCGGCACGGGCGTGTTCCTGCTGGAGATCCTCGACATGTCGCCCCGCCGCGACCAGGCCGTCTGGGCGGGCCTCTCGGTGGTGGCGGGCATCGCGGTCATAGTCGCCGCCCTCTTCCTGGAGCGGGTCTGCCGGCTCCCCGAGGACGACGACCACAACAACGGCGCGGCGGCCCCCACCGCCTGACCCCGAGGGGCCGGGAGCCGCTCAGCGGGCCCCGGCGGGCCCTGCCGGGGCGGCTCAGCGCGCCATGATGAGGCTCATCGCCTCCGCGCGGGTCGCCGGGTCCCGCAGCTGGCCGCGGACGGCCGACGTGATGGTCTTGGCGCCCGGCTTGCGGACCCCCCGCATCGACATGCACATGTGCTCGCACTCCACGACGACGATCACCCCGCGCGGTTCGAGGACCGTCATCAGCGACTCGGCGATCTGCGTGGTGAGTCGTTCCTGCACCTGCGGCCTGCGGGCGTAGACGTCCACCAGCCTGGCCAGCTTGGACAGTCCGGTGATCTTCCCGTCGGCGGACGGGATGTAGCCGACGTGGGCGACGCCGACGAACGGCACCAAGTGGTGCTCGCAGCTGCTGAGGACCTCGATGTCCTTCACCAGGACCATCTCGTCGTGGCCGAGGTCGAACGTCGTCGTCAGCACGTCCTCGGGGGTCTGCCACAGACCGGCGAAGATCTCCTTGTAGGCGCGGGCCACCCGGCCGGGCGTCTCCCGCAGACCCTCGCGGTCGGGGTCCTCGCCGACCGCTATCAGCAGCTCGCGGACGGCGTTCTCGGCGCGCTTCTCGTCGAACTCGCCGATCGATGCCTCTCCGCCGAGCATCACGGGGTCGGTCATCTGGTGCCTCGTTCCTGTACGGGTCGCGTGGACGTCACGCCTCTGATCTGCGGCCCTACGCAAACGCCGCGCCCCCCAGGCTAAAACCTGGGGGGCGCGGCATCCATTCCGGGCCCTGGCGGGCGTCGGGAGCGGGTCAGCTCTCGGGTCGCTCCTCCGGGGCGGCCTCGGGTGCCGGAGCGGCTTCCGGGGCCGGGGCCTTGGTGGTGCTGACCGCGGGGGCGGTGCCGTTGGCGCCGTTCGTCAGGGCCAGCTCCTTGGGGGAGAGGACCGGCGGACGGGTGGACGGCGTGCGGCGCGAGGAGCCGGTCCAGGCGGGCCGGGGCGGGCGCTTGACGATGGTGGCGAAGACCTCGGCGATCTCCTCCTTGCCCAGCGTCTCCCGCTCCAGCAGCTGGAGGACCAGGTTGTCGAGGACGTCGCGGTTCTCGACCAGGATCTCCCAGGCCTCGTTGTGCGCGTTCTCGATGAGCTTCTTGACTTCCTCGTCCACCAGCGCGGCGACCTCTTCCGAGTAGTCGCGCTGGTGAGCCATCTCACGGCCGAGGAAGGGCTCGGTGTTGTCGCCGCCGAACTTGATGGCGCCGAGCCGCTCGGTCATGCCGTACTGGGTGACCATCGCGCGGGCCGTGGTGGTGGCCTTCTCGATGTCGTTGGCCGCGCCGGTGGTCGGGTCGTGGAAGACCAGTTCCTCCGCCGCGCGCCCGCCCAGCATGTAGGCGAGCTGGTCCAGCATCTCGTTGCGGGTGGTCGAGTACTTGTCCTCGTCCGGCAGGACCATCGTGTAGCCGAGGGCACGGCCGCGCGACAGGATGGTGATCTTGTGGACCGGGTCGGAGTTCGGTGAGGCCGCCGCGACCAGGGCGTGTCCGCCCTCGTGGTACGCGGTGATCTTCTTCTCCTTGTCCGACATGATCCGGGTCCGCTTCTGCGGGCCCGCCACCACGCGGTCGATCGCCTCGTCCAGCATGGAGTTGTCGATCAGCTTCTTGTCGCTGCGGGCGGTCAGCAGGGCGGCCTCGTTGAGCACGTTGCTCAGGTCGGCGCCGGTGAAGCCCGGGGTGCGCCGGGCGACGGCCGCGAGGTCGACGTCCGGGGCGACGGGCTTGCCCTTCTGGTGGACCTTCAGGATCTCCAGGCGGCCCTGGAGGTCCGGCGGGTCGACCGCGATCTGCCGGTCGAAGCGGCCGGGACGCAGCAGCGCCGGGTCGAGGATGTCGGGCCGGTTCGTCGCGGCGATGAGGATCACGCCGCCCTTGACGTCGAAGCCGTCCATCTCGACGAGCAGCTGGTTGAGGGTCTGCTCGCGCTCGTCGTGTCCGCCGCCGAGGCCGGCGCCGCGGTGGCGGCCGACCGCGTCGATCTCGTCGACGAAGACGATCGCCGGGGCGTTCGCCTTGGCCTGCTCGAAGAGGTCGCGGACCCGGGAGGCGCCGACGCCGACGAACATCTCGACGAAGTCGGAACCGGAGATCGAGTAGAAGGGGACTCCGGCCTCACCGGCGACGGCACGCGCGAGGAGCGTCTTGCCGGTACCGGGACGGCCGTACAGGAGCACGCCCTTGGGGATCTTGGCGCCGACGGCCTGGAACTTCGCCGGCTCCTGGAGGAACTCCTTGATCTCGTGGAGTTCCTCGACGGCCTCGTCGCACCCGGCGACGTCCGAGAACGTCGTCTTGGGGGTGTCCTTGGTGATGAGCTTCGCCTTGGACTTGCCGAAGTTCATGACGCGGGAGCCGCCGCCCTGCATCTGATTCATCAGGAACAGGAACACGACGACGATGAGGACGAAGGGGAGCAGGGAGAGCAGGATGCCGACGAAAGCGTTCTGCTTGGTCGGCGAGACGGTGTAGCCGTCGGTGATCTGCTTGTCCTGGAACTTCGTCTGAAGGGTGTTGGCGAGGGCCACGCCCTGATCGCCGATGTAGCTCGCCTGGATCTTCGAGCTGCCCTCGACCTTTTCGCCGGACTTGAGCTGGACCTTGATGGTCTGCTCGTCACCGGTGGTCAGTTTGGCCTGTTCGACCTTGTTGTCATTGATCGCCTGGACGACCTGGCCGGTGTCCACCGTCTTGTAGCCGCCGGACGAGCCGACGACCTGCATCAACACGACCACGGCAAGGACGGCCAGCACGATCCACATGACCGGCCCACGGAAGTATCGCTTCACGTCCATCCATACGGAGCGAATCCGCCCCGTCCCTCCTGCCATAGTGAGTTTGATAAGACAGTTCTTCTGACGGTACCCCAGCATCGTCGCCCGAAGACGCACGGGCGGGCTGGCAGACCCGTCTGCATGCTCCAACGGCGCGAACCCCGCCGGGGTTCCCGATCGTCCTACTGGTTTGGGCCCTTCGGGTTGCCCCGGGGGCTCAGCCGCCGTAGACGTGGGGCGCGAGCGTACCCACGAACGGCAGGTTGCGGTACTTCTCCGCGTAGTCGAGGCCGTAGCCGACGACGAACTCGCTGGGGATGTCGAAGCCGACCCATTCCACGTCGATGGCGACCTTCGCGGCCTCGGGCTTGCGCAGCAGCGTGCACACCTTGAGGGAGGCGGGCTCCCGGGAGCCGAGGTTGGAGATCAGCCAGGACAGGGTCAGTCCCGAGTCGATGATGTCCTCGACGATCAGGACGTCGCGGCCCTTGATGTCGGTGTCGAGGTCCTTGAGGATCCGCACCACGCCGGAGGACTGGGTGCCCGCGCCGTACGAGGACACGGCCATCCAGTCCATGGTGACGGGGGTGGACAGCGCCCGCGCGAGGTCGGCCATGACCATCACCGCGCCCTTGAGGACACCGACGATGAGCAGATCCTTGCCCGCGTACTCCGCGTCGATCTTCGCGGCCAGCTCGGCGAGCTTGGCGTCGATCTCTTCCTTCGTGATGAGTACCTTCTCGAGGTCGGCACCCATGTCTTTCGCGTCCACCCGCATCACTTTCGGTCGGTCGTCCCACCGGCCTGCCCGTGCCGTCGGAGGGTTGCTCCTGGCACCGCGACTCAGCCTTGCCGGATGACCAGTCTGCCACCCTGCCGCTGGGCGACGACCCGGCCCGGCAGGTTGATGGCCTTCTGACCTCGCCAACCGGTGATCAGCCGGTCGACTTCCTCGATGTGCCGGGCGAACAGCGAACCAGCGGGAGCGCCCGCCTCGATGGCCGCCCGGCGCAGGATCCGGCGGCGCACGGCGGGCGGGAGGGCGTACAGCTTGGCGCACTCCAGCACGCCGGTCGCGTCACGGACGGACGCCTCGGCCTGGCGGGCCCAGGTGTCGAGGGCGTCCGCGTCGTCGCGGGAGAGCTGGGCGGTGCGGGCCAGTGCCTGCACGACCCCCCTGCCGAGCGCCTTCTCCAGCGCGGGCAGCCCTTCATGGCGCAGCCGGGAGCGGGTGTAGGCGGGGTCGGCGTTGTGGGGGTCGTCCCAGACGGGCAGCGACTGGACGAGGCAGGCCTTGCGGGCGGTCTGCCGGTCGAGGCTCAGGAAGGGGCGCCGGTAACGGCCGTCGGCCCCCGAGACCGCGGCCATTCCGGAGAGGGAGCGGATGCCCGAGCCGCGGGCGAGGCCGAGCAGGACGGTCTCGGCCTGGTCGTCGCGGGTGTGGCCGAGCAGGACCGCGGTGGCGCCGTGCCGGGCGGCGGCGTCGTCGAGGGCGGCGTACCTGGCGTCGCGGGCGGCCGCTTCGGGGCCGCCCTCGCGGCCGACGGTCACGGCGACGGCCTCGACCGGGTCGAGGCCCAACCGCCGCATGCGCAGGACGACTTCCTCGGCGCGCAGATCGGAGCCCGGCTGGAGGCCGTGGTCGACGGTGACACCGCCGGCCCGGATGCCCAGCTTGGGGGCCTCGAACGCGAGAGCGGAGGCGAGGGCGGTGGAGTCGGCGCCGCCGGAGCACGCGACGAGCACGAGCGGCGTCGGCGTGCGCCCGTGCGGGGGGTCAGGGGGGGCCGGGTGGCCGGTGAGGATGTCGTGGAGGACGCGGCGTACCGCCAGGCGTATCGCCGCGACCGCAGGATGGGGACCCATGTCCGGTTCCCTTCATGAAGTTTTCGGGGGTGTGAGCCCGGTTCGGTCACGCAGAGTGTGTAGATGGTGACAGAACCGGGACGTTCCCCGAGCATTGCACGCCTACCCCTGGCTCACGGTCCCTCGGACGGGTGATTGCAGGGGCGTTCGCCTGCCGTCGGCCGGAATACCTTCACGACCGTGCCCCGGTCTTCACGAATCGCTCCTGCGGTGCACCCGCGCGACCCAGTCCGCCGGTTTGGCGATCTCCTTCTTGGTGGGGAGGGTGTTGGGCGAGGTCCAGACGCGGTTGAAGCCCTCCATGCCGACCTCCTCGACGACGGCCCGCACGAAGCGTTCGCCGTCGCGGTACTGGCGGAGCTTGGCGTCGAGGCCGAGGAGCTTGCGCAGGGCGCTGTCGAGCCGGGACGCGCCCTGGGCGCGGCGCTGCTGGAACTTCTCGCGGATCTCGGCGACGGACGGCACGACGGCGGGTCCGACGCCGTCCATGACGAAGTCGGCGTGGCCCTCCAGGAGGGACATCACGGCGGTGAGGCGGGCGAGGATCTCGCGCTGGGACGGCGTCTGCACCAGTTCCACGAAGGAGCGGCCGCCGTCGTCCTCCTCGGAGTCGGGGCGGGCACCGGAGAGCGACTGGGCGGCCTCGCGGACGCGTTCGAGGACGGTCATGGGGTCGACGTCGGTCTCCCCCAGGAACGACTGGATCTCGCCCTCCAGGTGGTCGCGCAGCCAGGGCACGGCGGAGAACTGGGTGCGGTGGGTCTCCTCGTGGAGGCAGACCCAGAGGCGGAAGTCGTGCGGCTGGACGTCGAGTTCGCGCTCCACGTGGACGATGTTCGGCGCGACGAGGAGCAGCCTGCCCGCGCCGCCCTGGCCGGCCGGGAGGTCGCGGGCGGGCGGGGCGAACGTCTCGTACTGGCCGAGGACGCGGGAGGACAGGAACGACAGCAGCATGCCCAGTTCGACGCCGGTGACCTTGCCGCCGACGGCGCCGAGCACCGCGCCGCCGGGGCCGCCGCCGCGGCGTTCCTGCATCTTCTCCAGGAGGGGTTTGAGGATCTCGCGGAACCCGGCGACGTTGGCCCGGACCCAGCCGGGCCTGTCCACCACGAGGACCGGGGTGTCGTGGGTCTCCTCGGTGCCCATCAGGGTGAAGCCGCGCACGTGCTCCTCGGCGGCCTTGGCGTGCCTGCGCAGCTCGGCGACGACCGCGCGCGCCTCGTCCCGGCTGACCTCGGGGCCCGGCCGCGCGAGCCGGGTCGCGGTCGCGACCGCGAGATTCCAGTCGACCATCTCGACACCACCGATGCTCGTCATGCGTCAACGGTACGTGAGCGTTCCCCCTTGGGGCAGGCCGTGGGAGGCGGGCGGGTGGCCGGAGGTCAGCCGCAGCCGCAGCCGGCGAGCGCGGTGGCCGCCCGGTCGAGGGCGGCCTGGGCCTCGGCCGGGTCGGTGGTGTCGGCGGTGAGGAACGCGAAGGCCAGCATCCGGCCGTCCCGGTCGACGACGGTACCGGCGAGGGTGTTGACGCCGGTCAGGGTGCCGGTCTTGGCGCGGACGACACCGGCGGCGCCGTCGCTGTAGCGGCCGGCCAGGGTGCCGGTGAAGCCCGCGACCGGGAGGCCGGTGAGGACGGCGCGCAGTTCGGGCCTGGCGGGGTCGCCCGCCTTGACGAGGAGGGCGGTGAGGAGGTCGGCGGTGAGCCGGTCGGCGCGGTCGAGGCCGCTGCCGTCCCGGAACCTGGCGCCCTTGAGGGGCAGCCCGAGCCGGGTGAGGGCGGCGGCGACGGCCCGGCCGGCGCCCGCGAAGTCGGCGCGGGTGCCGGTGGCGACGGCGACCTGGCGGGCGAGGGCCTCCGCGATGTCGTTGTCGCTGTTGGTCAGCATCCGCTCGACGAGGGTGGACAGCGGCGGGGAGGTGACCTCGGCGAGGTTCTCGGAGCGGCCGGTGGCCTTGGAGGGTCCTGGCGCGCTGGTCTTGACGCCGTGTCCGCGCAGGAACGACGCGAACTTCTTGGTGGCGTCGGCCGCCGGATCGGCCACCCGGGTGACGGGGCCGCTGGTGGAGTCGTCGGTGCGGCCCTCGTCGGCGGTCAGGGCGGTGACGGGGGCGAGGTTGTCGTTGACCCCGATGGGGTGAACCTGGGACCCGGTGAAGAGGGTGGTGTCGTAGGACAGGGTGATGTCGTCGAGGCCGCGTTTCTTGAGGGCTTTCGCGGTCCGCTCGGCCAGGTCGCGCAGGTCCGCCCAGCCGTCGGCGTCGGCGTGCGCGGTGAGGGTGGGGTCGCCGCCGCCGACCAGGACGAGTTCCCGGGTGTCGGGTTCCAGGGCGGTCCTGGTGGTGAAGCGGTGGTCGGCGCCGAGGGCGGAGAGCGCGGCGACGGCGGTGGCGATCTTGGTGGTGGAGGCCGGGGTGAGGGCCTCGCCCGCCCCCGCGCCGTAGAGGCGTTCGCCGGTGGCGAGGTCGGTGACGACGGCGGTGTGCCGGGAGCCGAGGGCGGGGTTCTTCAGGAGCGGGCCGAGGACACCGGCGAGGGAGGCGGTGGTGGGGGTGGCGCGCGCGGCGCCGGCCGCGGTGCCGAGCCCGGCGAGGACGGACCCGGCGCTCGGCGCGGGCGCGGGGGCGCCCGATCCGCCGAGCGCGCCGCCGTGATCTGCGCCACCCGTGCCCTGGAGGGCGACCGCGCGGTCCCGCTCGGCCGTACGCTGACCCGTGGAGTCCCAGGGACCCGCGGCGGTCACCACGACGGCGGTCAGCGCCAGGCCGGCGCCGGCGGCGGTCGCCGTGTACTGCCAGGTCTTGCGGGGCCTGACCGTCGCCAACCGTGTGAGCTGCGGTTTCGTGACGTCGACGGCCCGTGCGAGACGCGGCTTCACGGCCTCCACGGCGCGTGCGACCTGTGGTCGTACGGCCTCTTCGGCACGCGCCAGACGCGGTCGAACGGCGTTCGCGGCCCGCACCAGGTGCGGTCTCGCGGCCCGCCACGGCCTCAGTTCTGGCACGACCACCAGCCCCTTTCGCGATCACACTGCGGCGTGAGGGACACTTAACCACCAGAACTATGTGCTGATCATGGAGGAGCCACCGGTGGAGTTCGACGTCACGATCGAGATCCCGAAGGGTTCGCGGAACAAGTACGAGGTGGACCACGAGACCGGTCGGATCCGCCTGGACCGTCGCCTCTTCACCTCGACCGCCTACCCGACCGACTACGGCTTCGTCGAGAACACCCTCGGCGAGGACGGCGACCCGTTGGACGCGCTCGTCATCCTGGACGAGCCCACGTTCCCGGGCTGCCTCATCAAGTGCCGTGCGATCGGCATGTTCCGCATGACGGACGAGGCGGGCGGCGACGACAAGCTGCTGTGCGTGCCGGCCACCGACCCGCGGGTGGAGCACCTCAGGGACATCCACCACGTCTCGGAGTTCGACCGCCTGGAGATCCAGCACTTCTTCGAGGTCTACAAGGACCTGGAGCCGGGCAAGTCCGTCGAGGGCGCCGACTGGGTGGGCCGTACGGACGCCGAGGCGGAGATCGAGAAGTCCTACAAGCGCTTCAAGGAGCAGGGCGGCCACTGACCTCCCCGCTCTCCGGACGGGCCGTACGCGTGGGCGTGCGGCCCGTCGGCGTGTCTGTGCGCATACTGAGGCTGACCGAAGGCGTCGTTCGAGGAGCGTTGCGTCAGTGACGGAGGCGGAGGACCGAAAGCCGCGGTCGGACGAGGCGCGGGGCTACGACCCGGAGATCACGTCCGAGTTCGCGATCCCGACGGGGCTCGCCCTGGCGCGGGGAGCCGCGGCGGAGCCGGAGACGACGTCGGAGTTCACGGTCCCGGCCGGGCTCGAGGTGGCGCAGTCGGCGGCCGAGACGGAGGGGTCGGCGTTCAACACGCCCGCCACGTACAGCGCCAGGGAGGCGCCGAGCGCGTTCACGCCCGCCTCCGGTGTGCCGATGGTCAGTCTGACCAAGAACGTGCCGTGGCAGGACCGGATGCGCACGATGCTGCGGATGCCGGTGGCCGACCGGCCGGCGCCCGAGCAGGCGCAGAAGGCCGACGACTCGGGTCCCGCCGTCCCCCGGGTGCTCGACCTGACGCTGCGCATCGGGGAGTTGCTGCTCGCGGGCGGCGAGGGCGCGGAGGACGTGGAGGCCGCGATGTTCGCGGTGTGCCGCTCCTACGGCCTCGACCGGTGCGAGCCGACCGTCACCTTCACGCTGCTGTCGATCTCCTACCAGCCGTCCCTGGTGGACGATCCGGTGACGGCGTCGCGGACGGTACGGCGGCGGGTGACCGACTACACCCGGCTGGCGTCCGTGTTCCAGTTGGTGGACGACCTGAGCGACCCGGAGACGCACATCTCCCTCGAGGACGCCTACCGGCGGCTGGCGGAGATACGGCGCAACCGGCACCCGTACCCGACCTGGGTGCTGACGCTGGCGAGCGGGCTGCTCGCGGGCGGCGCCTCGGTGCTGGTCGGCGGTGACCTGGTGGTGTTCGTCGCGGCGGCGCTCGGCGCGATGCTCGGCGACCGGCTGGCGTGGCTGTGCGCGGGGCGCGGGCTGCCGGAGTTCTACCAGTTCACGGTGGCCGCGATGCCGCCGGCCGCGATGGGCGTCGCGCTGACGCTGGCGCACGTGGACGTGAAGGCGTCCGCGGTGATCACCGGTGGGCTGTTCGCGCTGCTGCCGGGGCGGGCCCTGGTGGCGGGGGTGCAGGACGGCCTGACGGGCTTCTACATCACGGCCGCCGCGCGGCTCCTCGAAGTCATGTACTTCTTCGTGGGCATCGTCATCGGCGTGCTGGTGATGCTCTACGTCGGGGTGCAGTTGGGCGCGCATCTCAACCCGGACGCGGCGCTGGGCAGTTCGAAACAGCCGCTGTGGCAGATCGGCGCCTCGATGCTGCTGTCGCTGACCTTCGCGGTCCTGCTCCAGCAGGAACGATCCACCGTGCTCGCGGTGACCCTGAACGGCGGGGTGGCCTGGTCGGTGTACGGCGCGATGCATGTCACCGGCGAGATCTCGCCGGTGGCGTCCACGGCCGTCGCGGCGGGGCTCGTGGGGCTGTTCGGGCAGTTGCTGTCCCGGTACCGGTTCGCGTCGGCGCTGCCGTACACGACGGCCGCGATCGGGCCGCTGCTGCCCGGTTCGGCGACGTACTTCGGGCTGCTGGCCATCGCCCAGAACGACGTCGACAGCGGTCTGGTGTCGCTGTCTAAGGCGGCGGCGCTGGCGATGGCCATCGCGATCGGGGTGAACCTCGGGTCGGAGATCTCGCGGCTGTTCCTGCGGCTGCCGGGCGGCGAGAGCGCGGCGGGCCGCAGGGCGGCGAAGCGGACCCGGGGCTTCTAGAGAGCCCCTCGACCCGTCCGCCCCCCGGCCCGCCCGTGGTCCGCGGTCCTCAGTAGCCGCCGCCGTTGTTGTTGTACGGGTACTGCTGCTGGTTCGGCTGCTGCGGCGGGTACGGCTGCTGCTGCGGGTACTGCGGGGCGTAGTAGTCCTGGTTCGGGTCGTACGGCTGCTGCGGCTGCTGGTGCTGGGGGTGCGGCTGGGCCTGCGGCTGCTGGTGCTGCGGGGGGTAGGACTGCTGGTGCTCGGCCGGCGGGATGCGGCGCAGCTGGGTCGTGGCGTCGTCCATCGGCGGGGCGGGCGCCCACTCCTGGGGCTGCGGGTACTGCTGCTCGGGGGCCTCGGCCGCGGCCTTCTTGTTCTTCGAGCGGGCCCGCAGGAACTCGATGATGATCGGCACGACCGACACGAGGACGATCAGGATCAGGATCGCCTCGATGTTCTGCTTGACAAAGTCGATCTTGCCGAGCCACGAGCCGAGCAGGGTGACGCCCGCGCCCCACAGGACGCCGCCGATCACATTGAAGATCAGGAACGAGCGGTACTTCATGCCGCTGACGCCCGCGATGATCGGCGTGAAGGTGCGCACCACCGGCACGAAGCGGGCCAGGACCAGCGACTTGGGGCCGTACTTCTCGAAGAACTCGTGGGCCTTGACCACGTTCTCCTGCTTGAAGAGGCGGGAGTCGGGGCGGCTGAAGAGAGAGGGGCCGACCTTCTTGCCGAACATGTAGCCCGCCTGGTCGCCGAGGATCGCGGCGACGCAGATCAGCGCGATGGCGCCCCAGAGCGGGAAGTTCAGCTGGTGGGAGGTGATCAGCAGACCGGCCGTGAACAGCAGCGAGTCGCCGGGCAGGAAGAAGCCGATGAGCAGGCCCGATTCCGCGAAGACGATGAGGAGCAGGCCCCAGATGCCGAACGTGTCCAGGAGGTAGTTCGGATCGAGCCAGCTCGGGCCGAGGGCAAGCGTCGTCACGGTTCCGGGCTCCAGGGGGTGGGTGCGGATACGGCGTCCAGTGTGAGGCCGCACAAAGCTATCAACGGAATGTGCCCGTCCCAGGTTCCACGGGTGGCTCCGGGATGCGCTGTGCGGGCCCTGGGAGCAAGCTGTGGCCCATGGGCATCGAAGAGTACGGCGGCGGCCAGGGGCCCCGGCCGGATGTACTGGTCGTCACGACGAACGACGTCCCGGGCCACCGCGTCCAGGAGGTCATCGGTGAGGTCTTCGGTCTGACGGTGCGCTCGCGCCATCTGGGCAGCCAGATCGGCGCGGGTCTGAAGTCGATGGTCGGCGGCGAGCTGAAGGGGCTGACCAAGACGCTGGTGCAGACCCGCAACCAGGCGATGGAGCGGCTCGTCGAGCAGGCACGCGCGCGGGGCGCGAACGCGGTGCTGATGTTCCGCTTCGACGTGACGGAGGCGGCGGACCTGGGCACCGAGGTGTGCGCGTACGGGACGGCGGTGGTGCTGGCCCGGGAGTGACCCCGGCCCCGCGCCACGGCGGCCGGCGCCTCCCGAGCCGGATGCCGCGCTTGCCGAGACCCCCGCTGCGCCTCGTGCCCCCATACCCTTCCTGCCCCCCATACCCCTCCTGCCCCTCCTGCCCCCATGCCCCTCATGGCCTCGACGGCCCCTTATGACGGCTTGTGGTGATCGCGTGCCCCCTGACACGGCCCGGCCGGCGGCCGGCCCGCCCGCGCCCGGCCCGCCGTCGGCGCCCGCCGCGCCCTCGGCCCGGGTGCTGCTCGCGTCGCTGCTGCCCGCGGTGGCCGTGGGCGTGCTGGCGAGTCTGCTGTTCGTCGGGGTGAGCGAGGCCGCCGAGCTGTTGCAGGGCGTGCTGTGGAAGAACCTGCCCGACGCCCTCGGGGTGGGCCGGTACTCGGTGCTGTGGATGATGGTCATGCTCACCGCGACCGGCGTCGCGGTGGGCCTGGTGGTGTGGAGGGTCCCCGGGCACGCGGGCCCCGATCCGGCCACCCTCGGCCTGGACGCGCCGGTGCTGCCGCCCAGGGTGCTGCCCGGTCTGGTGCTGGCGACGGCGCTGATGCTGGCGGGCGGTCCCAGTCTCGGCCCGGAGAACCCGATCATCGCGGTCAACGTGGGGCTGGCGTTCTGGCTGGGCAGCCGGTTCCTGCCGCGGGCGCCCGGCGCGATCTGGCCGGTGCTCGCGGAGTCGGCGACGATCGGCGCGCTGTTCGGCACGCCGGTGGCGGCGGCCCTGGTCATCTCCGAGGCGCTGGCCGGCCGGGGGGCGAAGGGGCGGCTGTGGGACAGCCTGTTCGCGCCGCTGGCCGCGGCGGCGGTGGGGGCGCTGACCACCACCCTGGTGGCGCATCCGACGTTCGATCTCCATCTGCCCCCGTTCGGCGGACCCCACTGGGGCGATCTGCTGGCCTCGCTCGTGGTGGCCTCGCTCGCGGCGGTCCTCGGGATGGCCGCCGTGCACGCCTTCCCCTTCGTGCACGGCGCCTTCAGGCGGCTGCGCCATCCGATGCTGATGCTGCCCGCGGGCGGGGTCGTGCTGGGTCTGCTGGGGGCCCTGGGCGGCCATCTGACGTTGTTCAAGGGCCTGGACGAGGTCGGGGAGCTGGCCCGGGACCCGGACGGCTGGACGGCCGGGCAGTTCCTGACGATGGCGGTGGTGAAGCTGGCCGCGCTGCTGGTCGCCGCGTCCAGCGGGTTCAGGGGCGGCCGGATCTTCCCCGCGGTGTTCGTCGGCGCGTCCTTCGGTCTCGCCGCGCACCAGCTGGTGCCCGCCGTCGACCCGTCGCTCGGTGTCGCGTGCGGGGTGCTCGGCATGCTGCTGGCCGTCACCCGGCAGGGCTGGGTGAGTCTGTTCACGGCCGCCGTCCTGGTGGACTCCCCGGCGATCCTCGCCCTGCTGTGCTTCGCGTCACTGCCCGCCTGGCTGCTGGTGACCGGCCGCCCCCAGATGCAGCTCCACGACGACGGGAGCCCGGTCGTGTGACCGTGCGACCACCGGTTCCCGAGGACGAGACAACGACCGCGCACGAGACCAGGAGGAGAGATCGTTCATGGCGCTGCACAAGGGTTCCGAGCACGACGACGGGCACGCGCTCTCCGTCAATCCGTTCTTCGGGGAGGCGAACCCGGTCGCGGGCATGACCGACGCGCCGCCCAAGCACCGGCTGCCCGACCAGCCGCTGCCGCCGTCGACGGCGTACCAGCTCGTCCACGACGAGCTGATGCTGGACGGCAACTCGCGGCTCAACCTCGCCACGTTCGTCACCACCTGGATGGAGCCGCAGGCCGGGGTGCTGATGGCGGAGTGCCGGGACAAGAACATGATCGACAAGGACGAGTACCCGCGCACCGCCGAGCTGGAGCGGCGCTGTGTGGCGATGCTCGCCGACCTGTGGAACGCGCCCGACCCGGCCGCCGCGGTGGGCTGTTCCACGACCGGCTCAAGCGAGGCGTGCATGCTCGCCGGGCTCGCCATGAAGCGGCGCTGGGCGCAGCGCAACGCCGACCGCTACCCGGCGCACGACGTGCGGCCCAACCTGGTCATGGGCGTCAACGTCCAGGTGTGCTGGGAGAAGTTCTGCAACTTCTGGGAGGTGGAGGCCCGCACGGTGCCCATGGAGGGCGACCGCTTCCACCTCGATCCGCAGGCCGCCGCCGATCTCTGCGACGAGAACACCATCGGGGTC
Organism: Streptomyces griseoviridis; assembly: GCF_005222485.1. Classification (NCBI taxonomy): domain Bacteria; kingdom Bacillati; phylum Actinomycetota; class Actinomycetes; order Kitasatosporales; family Streptomycetaceae; genus Streptomyces; species Streptomyces griseoviridis. The sequence goes on along the minus strand of NZ_CP029078.1, from coordinate 5,005,327 downwards.
GTCGGCATCCTCGGCTCCACCTTCGACGGGTCCTACGAGCCGGTCGCCGACCTGTGCGCGGCCCTCGACGCCCTCCAGGAGCGCACCGGACTCGACATCCCGGTGCACGTCGACGGCGCGTCCGGCGCGATGATCGCGCCCTTCCTCGACCCCGACCTGGTCTGGGACTTCAGGCTCCCCCGGGTGGCGTCCGTCAACACGTCGGGCCACAAGTACGGCCTGGTCTACCCGGGCGTCGGCTGGGCGCTGTGGCGGGACAAGGACGCGCTGCCCGAGGAACTCGTCTTCCGCGTCAACTATTTGGGCGGTGACATGCCGACGTTCGCGCTGAACTTCTCGCGTCCGGGCGCGCAGGTCGTCGCGCAGTACTACACGCTGCTGCGGCTCGGCCGGGAGGGCTTCAGGGCCGTGCAGCAGTCGACCAGGGACGTGGCCCGCTCACTCGCCTCCCGGGTGGAGGGCCTTGGCGACTTCCGGCTCCTCACCCGCGGGGACGAGCTGCCCGTCTTCGCCTTCACCACGGCCGACGACGTGACGTCCTACGACGTGTTCGACGTCGCCAGGCGGCTGCGGGAGAACGGCTGGCTGGTGCCCGCGTACACGTTCCCGCCGAACCGGGAGGATCTGTCGGTGGTGCGGGTGGTGTGCCGCAACGGCTTCTCGGAGGACCTGGCGGACCTGTTCATCGAGGATCTGAGCCGTCTGCTGCCCGAACTGCGCAGGCAGCCGCACCCGTTGACGCGTGACAGGGGTGCGGCGACCGGCTTCCACCACTAGGGCCTCGCTCAGCGGCCGAGGTCGCCCCGCGCGACGGCGTCGGCGAAGACGGACCAGGCGCCGGCTTCGAAGACGAGGGGGGTGCGGGCGGGGTCCTTGCTGTCCCGGACGGGGACGACGGGCAGGTTGTCGGCGAACTCCAGGCACTGGCCGCCGTCAGGGTTGCTGTGGCTGCTCTTACGCCAGGCGGCGCCGCCCAGGAAGTCGTGGGAGACCTCGATGCAGTTGCCGCCGTCCGGATTGCTGTAGCTGCTCTTGCGCCACGTCACGTTATTCAGGTCGATGGCTCGCACGGTACTTCCTCCAACAGCCGCAGGATGAACGCCCGCGACGCGTCCAAGTTCATGGCCGCGTCCCGCATCGCATCGTACGCAAGTAGCAGCGGCTCAACTGAGGCTGATTCTTCGATCAGTTCGCCGCGATGCGAGTTCTCCGTGTAGGCCACAGTGACACCGTCCAGCAGACGCAGGAACATCACGTCGGTGTTCACCAGCCCGCCGAGTCCGGCGCTTTGCGGCATCACCTGAAGCTTGATGTGCTTCCGCTCCCCCACCTCCGCCAAGAACTCCAGTTGTTCGCGCCACGCCTGGCGGTCTTGCAGCGGTGTACGCAGCACTGCTTCCGCGAGGAGCGCGCGGAATGGCGGGACGTCCTCACACCCCTCCAGCAGCTTCCGTCGCCCGGTGCGCGCCTCAACCTGCCGCTCCAGGTCCTTGCCCTTCCAGCCGCCCAGAGCGAGGACTTCGCGGGCGTAGGCGTCTGTCTGAAGCAGACCCGGCACGATGCTCACGGAGTACTGCCACAGGCTCGCTGCCTCACTCTCCAAAATCATGTACCGCCGGTACTGCTCCTTGAACTGCGTGGGGTCACTAACTGCCAGTTCCCACAAGGCCAGTAGCAGCCCTGGCGTCTCGTAGTAGTGATCGAGAGCCTGCGCTACCTCGGGGCTCCCCAGCGTCGCCCCGCTCTCCAACTTGCCGAACAGAGAAGGGTCCCAACCCACTTCCTCCGACAACTGCCGCAGGCTGAAACCGCGTTCATTACGAAGCAACCGGATCTCTTCGGCGTAGCGCCGTCGTGGCTCCTGGCTCCGCCCCGTGATCACCCTTCTCCGTGGCATCGCATCGTTCCCTCCATGAGGTCCATGAACGCGGAGAGTAATGACGGTCAGTTGAGAACGCCCCGAAAAGCCTTCCCCTCTCCCTCGAACGTGTATGCCCCGCGCAGGACCCTGGCGGGTCACCCCCAGCCCGTGCCCCGCTCCAGCGCGACCAGCTCGAACGCGGTCTTCCCGTCGAGGGACTCGCGGATGATGTCGGCGTGGCCGGCGTGCCTGGCCGTCTCCCTGATCAGGTGCAGACAGAGCCAGCGCACCGACACCCGCCCCTCCGGCGGGAACCAGGGGTCGGGGGGCAGCGGGAACGTGTCGTCCAGGCTCGGCACCGACCTCACGTACTGCTCGGTCTCGGCCGCGACCTTCTCCCAGTAGGCGAACTGCGAGGCGACGCTCTCGTCGTCGAGGAGGACGAAGGACTCGTGCCAGTTCGACTGGTCGCGGCGGACGGCGGGCGGCTCGCCCTTGGCGCGCGCCAGCCAGCTCTGCTCGACCTCGGCGACGTGCTTGAGCAGCCCGCCGAGGGACAGCTCGCTCGCGCTCGGGCGGGCCGCCGCCTGCTCGTCGGTCAGTCCGAGCAGGGACCGCCGGACGCCGCCGCGCTGCTCCTCGATGAAGGAGAGCAGCGCCCCGCGCTCGTCACCGGGTGCCTCCGCCCCTACGTGTGCCACCATGACCGCCGCCTTTCACCGGTGCTTTCCGGCCAGCTCGCGCTGCCCGACACCGACGAAACTACGGGCCAACGAGGACAGGGGATGTCCTCATTGGCCCGTGGCGGGGAAGGAAGATCCGGAGCCTCGGCGGCGCCGCTAGAAGGGGAAGCCGCTGCGGCCGTGCTGCACCGAGATCCACTTCAGCGTGGTGAAGGCGTCCGCGGTCGTCTCGCCGTTGAGGCGGCCCACCCCCGAACTCTTCTCGCCGCCGAAGGGCACCAGCGGCTCGTCGTGCACGGTGCCGTCGTTGACGTGGAACATGCCGGTGTCGATGCGCTTCGCGAAGGCCACCCCGCGCTCGACGTCCCCGGTGTGGACGGCGCCGCTGAGCCCGTACGGGGTGTCGTTGACGAGGCGGACGGCCTCCTCCTCGCCGTCGAAGGTGATCAGGAAGGCGACCGGTCCGAAGACCTCCTGGCGCAGCAGCGCGGAGTCCGCGGGGACCCCGGCGAGGACCGAGGGCTCGACCAGGTTGTCGGTGGTCGTGCCGCGCACCAGGGCGGTCGCGCCCTGCTCGACGGCCTGCTCGACGACGGCCGAGAGCGACTCCGCCTGCGAGGAGTTGATGACCGGGCCGATGATGGTCCGCGGGTCGCGCGGGTCGCCGACCTTGAGGGACTTCACCTTGGCGACGAACTTCTCGGTGAACTCGTCGGCGATCGAGCGGTCCACGAGGACCCGGTTCGCGGCCATGCAGACCTGGCCCTGGTGCACGTACCGGCTGAAGACCGCCGCGTCGACCGCGTAGTCGATGTCGGCGTCGTCCAGGACCACGACCGCGCTGTTGCCGCCGAGTTCGAGGACGGTCCGCTTGAACTGCCCGGCGCAGACGGTCGCGACGTGCCGGCCGACCTTGTCGGAGCCGGTGAAGGAGATGACCTTGGGGATCGGGTGCTCGATGAAGGCGTCGCCGATCTCCGCGATGTCGGTGATCACGACGTTGAGCAGACCGCCCGGCAGACCCGCGTCCTCGAAGATCTTCGCGACCAGCGAACCGCCCGCGATCGGGGTGTTCTGGTGCGGCTTGAGGACCACGCCGTTGCCGAGCGCGAGGGCCGGCGCGACCGACTTGAGGGAGAGCAGGAACGGGAAGTTGAAGGGGCTGATCACGCCCACCACGCCGACCGGCTCGCGGTAGACGCGGTTCTCCTTGCCGTCGATCGGCGACGGCAGGATCTTGCCCTCGGGACGCAGCGCCAGGTGGATCGACTCGCGCAGGAACTCCTTGGCGAGGTGGATCTCGAAACCGGCCTTCACATGGGTGCCGCCCAGCTCGGCGATGATCACGTCGGTGATCTCCGACTCGCGCTCCTCGACCAGCCGCAGCGCCCGCTCGAAGACCGCGCGGCGGGCGTAGGCGTTGGTGGCGGCCCAGGCGCGCTGCGCGGCGGCGGCCGCCCGGTACGCCTCGTCGACCTCGTCGACCGTGGCGATCGTGATCGAGGCGAGCTTCTCACCGTCGTACGGATTGAAGTCGATGATGTCCCAGGAGCCGGTGCCCTGGCGCCATGCGCCGTCGATGTACTGCTGTGCCAGTTCGGTGAAATACGGCGACATGTGATCCCTCAATCACTAGCAGACACACAAGATCTCTCGATCTGCGTCACGGTCTGATCACATGTCATCGTACGGGTGTTTCAAGAGAGTTGGAGGAGTCCCCGGAGAAGATCGCGGCTCTCGTCCGGCCCCGGACTGTCCTGCTGGAGCTCCTTGAGCGCGCTCTCGTACTGGGCCACGTCCTCGGCCTTGTCGAGGTAGAGCGCGCTGGAGAGCTGCTCCAGGTAGACCACGTCCGAGAGGTCCGACTCGGGGAAGGAGAGGATCGTGAACGCGCCGCTCTCCCCCGAGTGCCCGCCGAAGCCGAACGGCATGATCTGGAGCCGGACGTTGGGGCGCGCGGAGACGTCGATCAGGTGCTGGAGCTGGCCTCGCATCACCTCGCGGTCGCCGTAGGGCCGGCGCAGGGCGGCCTCGTCCAGCACGATGTGGAACTCGGGGGCGTTCTCCGACAGCAGGTACTTCTGCCGTTCGAGCCGGAGCGCCACCCGCTTCTCGACGTCGGCCGCGCTCGCGCCGCGCATCCCGCGCGCGACCACCGCGCGGGCGTACTCCTCGGTCTGGAGCAGGCCGTGCACGAACTGCACCTCGTAGACGCGGATCAGCGAGGCCGCGCCCTCGAGACCGACATAGGTGGGGAACCAGCTCGGCAGGACGTCCGAGTAACTGTGCCACCAGCCCGCGACGTTGGCCTCACGGGCGAGGGAGAGCAGCGAGGTGCGCTCCGCCTCGTCGGTGATCCCGTACAGCGTCAGCAGGTCCTCGACATCGCGCGTCTTGAAGCTCACCCGGCCCAGCTCCATCCGGCTGATCTTCGACTCGGACGCACGGATCGAGTAGCCCGCCGCCTCACGCGTGATGCCGCGAGCCTCGCGCAGCCGCCTGAGTTGCGAGCCGAGCAGCATGCGCCGCACCACCGATCCTGGCTCTCCCGCACTCACGTTCGCCAGCCTCCCCAACGTTTCCAGGCGCCGCAGTCTGCCACTAAAACACTTCGAGCAGTACTCGTCCGATTACAGATACGGAAAAGAACCAAGATTCCGCGCAGGTTTCGCGGAGACTTGGCAAGGGCCGGACGGAAAGTTGGCGGAAAAAATAGCGCGGAAGCGGTACGGGAGGGTCCAATTCGGTCACGTGCACGTGCATCTGCCCTTGCATCTGCCGAACGCATCCGAAACCATGGTCCCGCGCAACCGCTGTATCGCAACGACCGCGAATTCCCGGGAGTGCCTCGCATGGGGACGAATGGATCGACCATGCTCCAGCCGTTACGGCAGGGCCTTCCGCCGCTCGATCCCGCGGCCGTGTCCGACGCCGCCTCCTGTGCGCTTCCCGCCCACTACGAAGCGGTCGGCGAGGCACGGGGGTTCACGCGCAAGACACTGGACGGATGGGACACGGGCGAGCGGACCGACGATGTCTGCCTCGTCGTCTCGGAGCTGGTGACCAACGCCCTGCGGCACGCGCTGCCCCCGATGGACGGCCTGCTCCCCGAGCACTGCCCGCCCGTGCGGCTGCACCTGCTGCGCTGGGCGGAGCGGATGGTGTGCGCGGTGCGCGACCCCAGCAGGGAGACACCGGTGACCCGGGACGCGGAGGACGACTTCTCCGCCGAGTCGGGGCGCGGGCTGTTCCTGGTCGACTCGTTCAGCGACAGCTGGGGGTGGCACCCGCTGGCCGGCGGACTCGGCGGCAAGGTGGTCTGGGCCCTCTTCCGACTGCCGATGACCGCACCGGCCTGCGCCGACTGATCGCCGGGGGCGCGCTCTCAGAGGTGCCTTCTACGCGCGTAACCGCCCTCCCCTGACCGGGCGTTCCCGGCGGGGGCGGGCGGTCGGCCGACCAGGTGGCCCGAGCGGAGAGGCCGAGGGGGCGGTCAGCCGACCAGGTGGTCGAACTCGCCGTCCTTGACGCCCAGCAGCATCGCCTCGATCTCCGCGCGGGTGTAGACGAGCGCGGGACCGTCGGGAAACCGGGAGTTGCGCACGGCGACCTCGCCGCCGGGCAGCCGGGCGAACTCCACGCACGATCCCTGCGAGTTGCTGTGCCGACTCTTCTGCCACGCCACGGACAGCTCGGCGGCGTCCATGCCGTTGTAGGGGCCGGACGCGCCTTGAACGCCGTACAGGTCGTACACGTCGTGGTCCACAGGTAGCTCCCCGGTGGTGCAACTGGCTGGTGTGGCCATTGATGCAGTGGTCAACTGACCCGGATCATAACTCTGTTCATGTGCAGATGCGTGAGCAGATGCACGTGCACGCGTAGTGGTCCCACGGTTACAGTTTTGACGCTCCCTTTACCGGAACTGGTTCCGCGTCTGCCCCCGACCTGCCCGAACATGCCGGACAACGTAGTCATCAACCTGCACGGCCCGCGGCCCGGAAAAGTTCGGCCGGCCGCGGGGTCAACTGTGCGTCACCGAAGCGGAGTTCCGCGCACGCGGTTCCCGACGCTCGCGGTTCTCATGGCCCTCGGTTCCCGGCGCCCTCGGTTCCCGGCGCACGCGGTTCTCATCTGGCTCGCGGTTCTCAGCGGCTCGCGGTTCCCATCTGGCTCGCGGTTCTCAGCGGCTCGCGTAGGGCAGCAGCGCCATCTCCCGGGCGTTCTTGATCGCGCGGGCCAGCAGCCGCTGCTGCCGGGCAGTGACCCGGGTGACGCGGCGGCTGCGGATCTTGCCCCGGTCGGAGAGGAACTTCCGCAGCAGATCGGTGTCCTTGTAGTCGATGTACTCGACGCGGGCCTGGTGCAGCGGGTTGGGCCGGTTCTTGACGGGCCTGTTCGGGTCGCTCCTGCGCGGCATCAGATCTCCAGAAGGGTGTCGAAGTCGGACGAGAGCCCGGCCCAGGCGTCCCGCCCGGCGGCGTACTCGGTGTCGGTCAACAGGCAGGACTCCAGCAGGTGTTCGAGCCCGTCGCGGTCCAGGCCCGGGGAGGTGAAGACCAGGTGCTGGCAGCAGTCGCCGTGCACCGCGTGCCAGTCGAGGGCGGCGGCGGCCCGGCGCACCGGGGGCACCATCTCCCAGGCCGCGTCGGGCAGCGAGGCCAGCCACGGCCCGGCGCTCTCCACGCACAGCGCGCCGCCCGCCGCGTCCCAGTGCAGCAGCGCGTCCGGCTTGTCGGCGAGCCAGAACCGGCCCCGGCTGCGGGCGGCGGCGCAGGTCAGATCCTCCAGCGCCGCGTACAGCCGCGCCGGGTGGAACGGCCGCCTGCGGTGCCAGACGAGGGTGGCGACGCCGTGCGCGTCGGCCTCGGCGGGCAGCAGCGCGCACGCCGGGTGCTGGGCGGCTGCGGCGGCCTCGACGTCGAACCCGGCCAGCGCGGCGAGCGCCAGCGCGGACCCGCCGCCCGCGAGCGGCACCTGCCGTGCCGTGGGGTGCAGTTGGGCCAGCAGCTCGCGGTCCTCCTCGTCCGCCTCGGGTGAGTCGACGACCGCGAGCACCGGGGCGTACTCCAACTGCCTGGCGAAGGTGTCGGCGACCGTGCGCTGATCGGTCGCGGCGGCGGCGAGACCGCGCTCGGCGAGATCGTCGCCGTTGCCCAAGTACGGCAGCAGCAGGGCCGGATCGACGGCGGTGATCACCGAGGTGACGGTGAGTCCGCCGGCCGCGACCACCTCCGCCATCGCCTTGGGCTCGACCGAGTCCCACAGCTCGACCACGGCGAGCCGGGTCAGCCCCGCATCGGCGAGCCGGCGCAGCTCGGGGACCAGGTCCTCGCGCAGGGCGCAGCAGGCGCAGTCGTTGACCAGGGGCGCCTCGCCCGCCGAGACGACGCCCTCGGCGTCCCTGACCGTCCGCACGACGGTGCCCGCCACCGCCGTCGCGAGGTCGTGGTGGAGGACGACGCTGCCGGGCACCTCGGCGAGGAGGGCGGCGACCGTGGCGCGGCGGGCGTCAGCGTGCAGGCCGCCGACGATCGCCACGGACAGGCTCACGCCTCGCCCCGCTTGCCGTACCTGCGCTCGAAGCGCTCGACGCGGCCGGCGGTGTCCAGGACGCGGGCGGTGCCGGTGTAGAAGGGGTGGCTGACGTTCGAGATCTCGACGTCGACCACCGGGTAGGTCTCGCCGTCCTCCCAGGCGATCGTCTTCTCGCTGGTCATCGTCGAACGGGTCAGGAAGGCGTGGCCCGCGGCCCGGTCACGGAAGACGACCGGGCCGTAGGACGGGTGGATCTCCTTGCGCATGGCGGGGGTTCAGCGCTCCTCTCGGAAGTCGACGTGGCGGCGGGCGACCGGGTCGTACTTGCGCAGGACCATCCGGTCGGGGTCGTTGCGCCGGTTCTTACGGGTCACATAGGTGAAACCGGTCCCCGCGGTGGACCGCAGCCTGACGACCGGACGGAGTTCGTTGCGTGCCATGCTGATACCTTACTGAAAATGACATCCATTAGCGACAATGGCTTCCAGAGAGGTACGTCACCCATGTCCGCGCACTGCATGCTGACCGGCGCGAAGCCCGGCTTCGGCAACCGCGTCTCCCACTCCCACCGGCGCACGTCCCGCCGCTTCGACCCCAACATCCAGTCCAGGCGCTACTGGCTGGAGAGCGAGAACCGGCACGTCAGGCTGCGGCTGAGCGTGCGCGGGATCAGGACCGTCGACACGATCGGCGTCGAGGCGGCCGTGGCCCGCATCCGGGCGCGGGGGGTGCGGGTCTGATGGCGAAGAAGAGCAAGATCGCGAAGAACGAACGGCGCCGCGAGATCGTGGCCCGGCACGCCGTACGGCGCGCGGAACTGAAGGAGATCATCCGCAGGCCCTCCTCGACGGAGGCGGAACGCCTGGGCGCGCAGCGGGAGTTGGGACGCCAGCCACGCGACGCGAGCGCCACCCGGGTACGCAACCGCGACCAGGTGGACGGCCGCCCGCGCGGCTACGTCCGCCGCTTCGGCCTGTCCCGCATCTCCCTCCGGGGCCAGGCACACGCGGGCTTCCTGCCGGGGGTGCGTAAGTCGTCTTGGTGACGGGGGCCTTCGGGGGGCGGTGATGGGGTAGCGGCCCTTCGGGGGCGGTGATGGGGGTGGCCCTCCGGGGGGAGTGGCCTTCGGGGGGTGGTGGCGGGGGCGCCGTCCTGTCGTCGGCCTCGGGTCGGGGGCTCCGCCGACCCTCTCCCCCGGCCGGGACGTCTCATCCCGTCGTCATGCCCCTCCGCGCGCGACGGCGTAGGACGACGGCGGCGGCCAGGAGCAGCACCAGGACGAGACCGGCGGTCGCCGTGGCGTAGAACGTCGCCGTCGCCCAGGCGGGCCCCGGCCAGACCCGTACGGCGACACCGGCCGTGTCGTTCGCCGGCCGGTCGTCGTGGCCGGGGTGCCCCGGGTCCGCGCCCCGCACGGTGACCTCGCCGCCGCGCTCCGCCATCTCCCGGTCGATGCGCAAGGTGAAGGGGAACAGGGTCAGTCCGCCGGCCCTGCCGCCCGGAGCCGAGCACGCGTAGCGGCGGGCGGACGGCTGCCGGTCGGCGGCCGACTCGGTCAGCGGGGTGCCGTCCGGGCGCAGGGCCCGGCAGTCCTGGTCGAGCACTTCCTCGTCCCGTTCCGGGTCGTACGGGGACCGCACGACGCTCGTGCCCGCCGGCACGGTGAGATCGACGGTGACGCGCGCGCCGCGCGGTGACCCCGGGCCACGGGTGCGGAAGCCGATCCGCAGCTCCTGCCGACTGCCGACCGGGCCCTTGACGGTGGCGCCCACGGCGGCGAGGTCCGCGTGGTTGGCGACGGCGACCCGGAGGTCGGGGCCCGGCGGATCGGCGGGCGGGGTCGTCGGAGTGGTCGGGGTCGTCGGGGTGGTCGGAGTGGTCGGGGTGGTCGGAGTGGTTGGAGTGGTCGGGGTCGTCGGGACCAGCCGTAGGGCGGGGCCGGAACCCGCCGTGGAGCGCGCCCCGCTCCCCGGCGGCTCCACGTACTCCCCCGCGAGGGCGTCGGCGGAGTAGGCGACGCCGGGGTACATCGCGTCGGCCGACGCGCGCAGCCGCTCGGGAGCGGCGAGCGCGTACGCCTCGCCGGGCGCGATGACCGCTTCGGAGGCCGGCAGCGGGCACCACGCCGACCCGCCGTGATAACGGCAGTTGCGGTGCGTGCCGTCGAAGGAGAATCCGTCCCTCGCCGCCATCCGCAGGACCACACCCCGCGCGGGCACCTCCCCGGTGTTGCGCACGACGACCCGGACACCGACCGTGCCGCCCGGGGCCACGGTCGTACGGTCGGGCCACCGCGCCACCTCCAGTTCCGGGGTCCCCACCACGACGGTGGTCCGGCCGGTGACCGCCCGGACGCCAGGCGCGCGCACCGTGTAGCGCACGACGCCGGAGTCACCGGCGCGGCTGCCCTCGGCCGGCACGACGTGGAACTTCTGCGACGCGGAGTTCTGCCGGTCCGTGCGCATGGTGCAGCCGAACACCGGTCGCCTGATCCGCTCGATGTGGCACCGCTCCGCGCCCCTCTTCAGCACGGCGACTCCCGCGAGGCCACGGACATCGAACGTGACCGAGACGTCGGCCGGCCCGCCACCGGTCAGCTCCTGGCTGACGTCGAGATCGTTCTCGGAACTGAGGGCCCGGTCCGGGTCCGTCGAGACGTAGACGACCGAGGGCACGTGCAGCCGCAACCGCGATCCGCCGGACGCGCCACCGCAGCCGCCGAGCAGCGCGACGAGGGCCGCGGCCACCACGACGGCCGCCCAACGGCCCCTGGAACCAGTGACGTTCATCGGACCACCTTGCCCGAACGACGTCCACGTCTCACAGCTGACCCCCATGGCGGTGACGGGGGTCCCTGGTAGCTTGCTGCGGGCGTGTTCAGGCCAACCCGCTACAGCTAGCTGCTTGGGGGCTTCCGGTGACGTGGGCGAATTCGGATTCGACGGGCTCGGCGGACCGGGAGGACCCGGAGAACCGGGCGGGCCGGGAGGACCGGGCGGGCCGGGAGGACCCGGCGCGACGGGTGGGGCGCGTGGGGTGCGTGGGACCAGTACGACGTGTGGTGCTGGCGGGCGCCGGGCTGGTGGGCGCGTTGGTGCTGACGGCCTGTGGCGGCGGGGACGACGGAGGCGGGAGCGGGAGCGGGGGCGGTGACGGGGACGCCTCGGGCTCGGCGTCGAGCCCGGCCGCGAGCGCGTCGGCGAGCGCCGACGGCGGCAGCGGGGGCGGCGGCAGCGGGGGCGGCGGCACGACGACCGCGTCCGACGGGCTCCAGGGGAGCTGGCTCGCCACCACCGACGGCAAGGCCGTGGCCCTGGTCATCACCGGCAAGCAGGCCGGTCTCTTCGTCACCGGCGGAACCGTGTGCAGCGGGAGCGCGGGCGAGGAGGCGGGCATGCGGATGATCCACCTCACCTGCACGAAGGGCGACGGCTCACGGGCGACCGGGATGGTCGACTCGGTGGACAAGTCGGCCCTGAAGGTGACCTGGTCGGGAAAGCTGGGGACGGAGACGTACACCCGAGCGGAGGGCGGCAAACTACCGAGCGGTCTGCCGACGGCGGGACTCGGGCAGTAGCGGACACGCCCCTGCGGGAGTGGCCTCGGCTCAACTGGATTTGGGGGCGCGTGGCTTCGCGGGCGCGGCTCGGTTCGGTGGGAGTGACCTCGGCTCAACTGGATTTGGGGCGCGTGGCTTCGCGGGCAGGGCTCGGTTCGGTGGGGCGTGGGGGCGCGCGGCTTCGCGGGCGGCGCGTGGTGGTGGGACTTCTCGGGGTTTCTCCGGGGTGGCAACCGGCCCACGGGTTCGTGCGTGATGATCCATGGACACGAGCACCCGCGTCCCTCCCCCGCACCACCCAAGGAACCCCTCATGCGCGCCACCCGCCTCACCGTCGCCGCCCTCGCCGCGGCCCTCCTGCTCACCGCCTGCGACGCCAACGACTCGGGCGACGACTCCAAGAGCGAGGTCGGCGGCGCCTGCGCGCTGACCGGCGTCGGCGTCCAGGTCGACGCCAGCGCCGCGCCGGCGGCCGGCGACACCGGCAACGTCACCGTGACGATCACCAACCACGGCGCCGAGTGCACCGTGACCGGCTTCCCCGCCGTCCACCTGAAGGCGGGCGGCACCACCGCGGACGTCCCCGAGGACAAGGCCGCCAAGCCGCAGAAGGTGACGCTCGCCAAGGACGCGACCGCCTCCTTCACGCTCACCTATGTCAGGGGCGCGACCGGCGGGTCCGGCAGCCTGGCGGTGCGCAACGGGGAGTTCTCGCTGCCGGGCGCCACCGCGAAGCACACCTTCCCGTGGTCGTACGGCGATGTCGCGCTGAAGGGCGGGGCGAAGACGCCGGACGCCTCGGTGACGCCGTTCCAGCAGGCCGGGGACTGAGGTTCGGGGGCTGAGGGTCGGGGCTGAGCGTCGGGGGCTGAGGTCGGGGGCTGAGGTCGGGGGCTGAGCGTCGGGGGCTGAGGGTCGGAGGCGGCTCGGGACGTCGGGGGTCAGGGCAAGTGGGGACCGAGGGCCGGCGGCGGGGTTCTCCGCGGGTCAGGGCAGACGGGGGCGGTGGGCGACCTGGGCCCGGTCCGCCGCCTCGGCTCCCTCCGTCCAGCCCGCCTCGTCCGTCACCCCGCGCAGCCGGGTGCTGGTCGTCTGCGGGAACATCCGGTCCGTCGCCGAACCGACCGCCACCTCGCGGGAGGCGAGCACCGGCAGCAGGTCGTCGCTCACCTGCGTCTCGGCGGCCTTCGCCAGGCGGGCGCCGACCCGGTGCGCGTAGGCGGCCAGGAACGACTGCCGGAACGTCTTGGTCCGCTTGCGCCCGCCCGCGCGCTGCGCCGCCTCCGCCTTCGTCATCGCCGTCGTCGCCTGCACCAGCAGGGACGTGAACAGCAGCTCCACGACCTCCAGATCGGCCTCGAACCCGACGACCGTGGAGAAACCGAACGCCTCGTTCCACACGGCCCGGCAGTGGTTGGCGTCCGCCACCGCGTCCAGCAGCACAGCCTTGGCCTGCTCGTACGGCGGCTCGACGCCGATCCGGCAGGCCCCGGGGGCGTCGGGCGCGGGCGCGTGGGAGGCGAGCAGCGCCTCGTCGACACTGTGCCTGGCCATCAGCTCCTGCGCCTTGGCGGTCAGCGCCTCCGCCTCCTCGGGGAACCCCGTGGCCTCCGCCTTCACGAGCAGCGCCCTGATCCGGGTGAGCATCTTGGACGCCGGTCTCGGCGGCCCGGCCGACCGCTCCTCGTCCAGGGGTTCGAGCGCGGGGAGCCGCAGCAGCAGGCGGTACAGCTCAAGGACGGCGGTCGCGTGCGAGAAGCGGTCGGTGCGGGCGGAACGGTCGGCGCGGGCGGCACGATCGGCGCGGGCAGCCCGGTCGGCGCGTCCGGTGCCGCCGCCGCCGCTGCCGCCGCCGTCGTCGCCGCTGCCTGACGAGGGTTCGCCGGGCAGCGCCTGTATCTGCGCCGCCCAACGGGGGCCGCGCGGACGGTCGTCGGGCGCCTGCGCGCGGATCAGCCGGGCCGCCAGCCGCACGTGGACGTCGTCCAGATCGCGCCGGACGATCCGCACGACGTCGGCGGGCTGCCAGCCGCGCCGCCACAGCGCGGCCACGAACTCCCTTCCCCTGCGGGACAGTTCGCCGTCGGCGGCGGGGTCGGCGGCCAGCACGGAGGCACCCGTGTCCAGGGCGGGGCCCGAGTCGGCGTAGAGGGCGGCTTCGAAGGCGCGGTCGACGGTCGCGCCGCCGCTGGGCGTGCTGCTCACCCTTCGATCGTGACACGGGGCACTGACAGTCCGACGCCACCACCGCCCGACGACGAGGTGTCAACGCGAGGTTGACACCCTCCCACTGTCAACCTACGGTTGACACATGACGAAGAATCCGGCCGGGACGTCCCCGGTACGTCTCGACGACCTCATCGAAGCCATCAAGAAGGTGCACGCCGAGCCTCTCGACCAACTGGAGGACGCGGTGATCGCCGCCGACCACCTCGACGAGGTGGCCGACCATCTGATCGGCCACTTCGTCGACCAGGCCAGGCGCTCCGGCGCCTCCTGGACCGACATCGGCAGGAGCATGGGCGTCACCCGGCAGGCCGCGCAGAAGCGGTTCGTGCCCAAGGAGTCCGCCGACCTCGACCCCAGCCAGGGGTTCAGCCGCTACACCCCGCGCGCCCGCAACGTGGTGGCGGCCGCCCACAACGCGGCGAAGGCGGCGGGCAACACGGAGGTCCAGCCCGTGCACCTGGTGCTCGGCCTGGAGTCCGAACCTGAGGCACTGGCCGCGCACGCCGTCGCCGCGCGGGGCGTCACCCTCGACGCGCTGCGCGAGGCGGCCACCGCCGCGCTGCCGGCCGCCGCCGACACCGTTCCCGAGCTGGTGCCCTACGGCTCGGACGCCAAGAAGGTCCTCGAACTGACCTTCAGGGAGGCCCTGCGCCTGGGCCACAACTACATCGGCACCGAGCACATCCTGCTGGCCCTGCTGGAGTTCGAGCACGGCAGCGGGGTCCTCGCCGACGTCGGCCTCGCCAAGGAACCGGTGGAGGCCAAGGTCGTCGAGATGCTCGCCGTCTACCTCGGGACGCAGGAGAAGGAGTAGCCCGGGGGCGGGCCACGGGCTGTTGTCAGTGGTCGGTGCGAGACTCGGGGGCATGGCCGAGAGGTGGGCGCTCGCTCCGGCCGAGGGCGGTGGCGCGGAGGTCGTCCCCCTCGGCGGGGACGGGCTGCCCGCGGGGCCCGTGCGGCACGAGCCCGACCTCGCGGCGGCCGTCAGGAAGCGGCCCGAGGTCGGCCGGTGGGTGTGGCGGTCGACGGCCGAGGTCTACCCGCGCCTGCTCGCCTCGGGGGTGCGGGTGGAGCGGTGCTACGACCTGGAGGACGCCGAGACCCTGCTGCTCGGCCACGAGGGCAGGCACGGCGAACCCCGCTCGGCCGCCGCCGCGCTGGCCAGGCTGCGCGGCGGCCCGGTCCCCGCCGACCCGCCGCAGCGCTCGGCCGAACCGGGCGCGCAGTCCTCCCTCTTCGAGCCGGAGGCCGTCCACCTCCCGCTCACCGACCTCGTCGAGGTCTACGCGGCGCAGCAGCGCAGACACGACGCCACCGCCCACCCCGACCGCATGCGGCTGCTGACCGCCGCCGAGTCGGCGGGCACCCTGGTCGCCGCCGAGATGAACCGCTCCGGGCTGCCGTGGAGCGCCGAGGTGCACCGGCAGGTGCTGCACGACCTGCTCGGCGAGCGGTACGCGGGCGGCGGCGAGCCGCGCCGCCTCGCCGAGCTGGCCGACGAGGTGTCCGCCGCCTTCGGCCGCCGGGTCAGACCCGACCTGCCCGCCGACGTCGTGAAGGCGTTCGCGCAGGCAGGCGTCAAGGTGCGCTCCACCCGGCGCTGGGAGATCGAGTCCCTCGACCATCCGGCGGTGAAGCCGCTGCTCGAATACAAGAAGCTGTACCGGATCTGGGTCGCCCACGGCTGGTCCTGGCTCCAGGACTGGGTGCGCGAAGGACGGTTCAGACCGGAGTTCCTCGCGGGCGGCACGGTCACCGGACGCTGGGTCACCAACGGCGGGGGCGGCCTCCAGATCCCCAAGGTCATCCGGCGCGCGGTGGTCGCCGACCCGGGGTGGCGGCTGGTCGTCGCCGACGCCGACCAGATGGAACCCCGGGTCCTCGCGGCCATCTCCCGCGACCCCGGTCTGATGGAGGTGGCCGGGCGGGAGAGCGACCTCTACCAGTCCGTCTCGGAGCGCGCCTTCGCGGGCGACCGCGCCCAGGCCAAACTGGCGGTGCTCGGCGCGGTCTACGGCCAGACCTCGGGGGACGGCCTGAAGAACCTCGCCGCGCTCCGCCGCCGCTTCCCCCGCGCGGTCGCCTACGTCGACGACGCGGCACGGGCCGGGGAGGAGGGCAGGCTGGTCCGCACCTGGCTGGGCCGCACCTGCCCGCCGGCCGCCGGCGCGGGCGGCGACGCGGCCGAGGAGGCGGGCCTTCCGCAGGAACCTTCCCTGGAGAAGGGGGTTCAGCAGGAGAGAGGCGGCGGGTCCGGGGACTGGGTGCCGGGTTACGCGTCGAGCGACGCCCGCGCCCGGGGGCGCTTCACGCGCAACTTCGTCGTCCAGGGCAGCGCGGCCGACTGGGCCCTGCTGCTGCTCGCCGCACTGCGCAGCAGCTGCGCGGGGATGGCGGCCGAGCTGGTCTTCTTCCAGCACGACGAGGTGATCGTGCACTGTCCCGAGGAGGAGGCCGAGACCGTCGTCGCGGCGATCCGGGAAGCGTCCGAGCTGGCCGGCCGCCTGACGTTCGGCCGGACCCCGGTGCGGTTCCCGTTCACGACGGCGGTGGTGGAGTGCTACGCCGACGCGAAGTGAGGGGAGCGGTGGGGAGCGGTCAGGTCACGGGGGTCCAGATCAGGGGGCTGGGTCATGAGGGGGCTGGGTCATGGCGGGGCTGGGTCAGGGGGCTGGGTCATGGGGGCCGGGTCATGGGGGCTGGGTACGGAGGGGCTGGGTCACGAGGGGTCAGACCGGCAGGGGGGCAGATCGCGGGTGGGGTCAGATCACGGGTGGGGTCAGATCACGGGTGGGCGGCCGAGGCGGGTGAGTCGCCAGACCGTGCGCCAGCGCATCGGCCGCCGTTCACCGGCCGGCTCCCGCCAGCCCTCCACGAACCCGCCGAACCAGGCCCGCAGTCCCGCCCGCGACCGGATCCGCAGCAGGGTGAGCGCCGTCCACACCCCCAGGTGGACGGGGACGAGCGGCCACGGAAGGCGGCGCCTGACCAGCCACACCCGGTTGCGGGCGTTGACCCGGTAGTAGATGGCGTGCCGGGCGGGCGACGTCTTCGGATGCTGGAGCAGCAGCTCGGGCGCGTACCGGATGCGCCAGCCGCCGTCGACGGCACGCCACGCGAGGTCCGTCTCCTCGTGGGCGAAGAAGAACGCGGCGGGCCAGTCGCCGACCTGGTCGAGCATCGCCGTGCGCAGGCCGTGGCCGCCGCCGAGGAACCCGGTGACGTACCCGCCGCGCATCGGATCGGCCGCGCCGACCCGGGGCACGTGCCGCCGCTGGGTCTCGCCGTGCTCGTCGGCGATGCGGAAACCGACGATGCCGAGGCGGGGATCGGCGGCGAAGTGGTCGGCGACGCGGCGCAGCACATCGGCGTCGACGAGGAGCCCGTCGTCGTCCAGCTCGACGACGACGTCCACGTCACCGAAGGCGCGCACCCGTTCGAGGGCGACGTTCCGGCCGCCGGGACAGCCGAGGTTCTCGTCGATCTCCAGGAGGGTGACCTCGCCGGGCAGCGACAGGCGCTCCGCGAAGTCGGGCAGCGGGCAGCCGTTGCCGACGATCAGGATGCGCGTGGGGGTGAGATCCTGCTTGGCCACGGATTCCAGCAGGGCATCGACCTCATCGGGCCGGTTCCCCATGGTCACCACGGCTACGGCGATCCTCGGCGCCACCGATTCCGCCATGCCCTCACCTCATCCCGGCCGACCGACAACGTCGGCCGCGATGCTAGCCGTTCATGATGAGGACTTCCTCAATACGCCGGTGCGTTGCCGGGTGTGGCGTGGGGGCGGGGGGGGCGGCAGGGGCGTGGGGGGGCGGGCCCGGCGGCGGGGAGGCGGGGGTGGCGGCAACAGCGACCAGGCAGTGGTGGTCGGCTGTCATCCGTCCGCCGTCCGCCTTCTGCCGTCCCCCTGCTGCCTTCTGGCATGTGGCATGTGGCATGTGGATGCTGGCGTCAGCCCTCCGCCTGGTCCGTCGTGCCCCTCGCTCCCCCGCGGCGGTTCGCCCGGCGCTCCTGGACGGCCGCGCGGCGGGCCAACTCCTGCTCCCAGAGGGCCTGAAGTTCACTCACCCGCTGCTCCACCACGGGGTCGGTGTCGTCCTCGTCGTCCTCGTCCCGCCACAGGCCCTGCTCCTTCAACTGCTCGGTCTGGACGGAGACCGGCGGATCGGGGTCGAAGTCGTGCGGGCGGGGACCCTCCGGCCCCTCGGGGCCCAACCTGACCAGGCGTTCGACCCGGGTGACGCGGAACCAGCGACCGTCCACGGTGAGGTCGTCGCACCGCTTCTCGTCGAGCAGGTCGGCCGCGCGGGCGTAGGCGGCCCGGTCCTCGTCCGTCATCACCAGGGTGAACGGCGCCATGACCCGCAGCCAGGTGGCCAGCCCGTCCCTCGCGCCCTGCGGCGTGTCGTCGGACGCGCCGGGGTGGAACGCCTGCCAACGGCCCTCCACCCGCTCGGAGATCATGAAGACCGCGGGCAGCAGCACACCGCCTGGGCAGCGTTCGGCCGCGTCCAGGGCGTCCTCACGCATACCGGCCGGTGCGCCGGGCACCGAGCCGAAGAACCGGAGCAGGTCGAGTCTCAGCAGGCCGTCGGCGAGCCCGGTGCCGAGGCGCGGGTCGATGACATGACCCTCGATCCTGGACGGCAGGGTGTGGGCCTCGCCCGGCACGGCCGGGTCGGGGTCGGAGGGGCGCGGCGGCTCGGGTCCCTCGGGGCCGGTCCGCAGGAACCGGGAGGCGCGCACGATCCGGAACCGCTCACCGCGGACCCGGATTTCGTCGACGACCTCGCGGTCCATCCGGACCGCGGCCGACATCCACTCGCGGTGCGCCTCGCCGTCCCCCGCCTTCTCGGCCTCGGCCGCGCGCACCCGGAAGTGGTGGCCGAGCGAATCCCTCGCCCCCTGCGGTGCGTCCGAGGGGTACTTCGACAACTTCCATCCTCCGGAGTCGAGTTCCTTCGCGTGGAAGAACTCGGCCAGTGCCAGCCCGTTCAGGTCGGGGTACAACTCCCGCGCCTGCCAGGCTTCCTGCTCCGCGAAGGCTGCGACTGGACCTTCCTGCGGGATCACCCGGAAAGTCAGGTAGCCGGGAACTCCGTTTTCGTAACCGGTCATGCACAGACTGTGCCCGACCGGCCGGGGCCGTCGCTATGCGCGGAGGCAAACAGACCCGATGGTTGGGTTTCGGGGCCACGGGCCACGAGGTCAGGAGGTCACGGGGGACAGGAGGTCACCGGAGGGCAGGAGACCACGGGGGTCACGGGGTGGCGCCGTGGCCGGCGTAGAGGTGGGCGCCGGGGTTGGCCGGGTCGGCGACCAGCAGGACCTGGTCCCCTTCGCGCGGGATGCGCAGCTTGGAGACGATGGTCTGGAGCGCGATCGGATCGGCGCCCGCCGCGGCCGGCTGGAGGACCAGGTCGACGACCGGGTCGAAGTTGATCAGCCTGCCGGTGTCGGCGATGGACACCACGGACGCCGTCATGGTCGGCGCCCCCATCGCGACCAACTGCTGAGCGGTGACACCGGAGTTGTACGCGGCCATCGACTGCTGGACCTTGGCGAAGTCCTCGTTGCCGAGGAACGCGCGGGTGGTGCGGCCGTAGAAACCCTTGCCGCTCGCCACCTTCTCGGCCAGTTCTGCGGCCCGCTCCTCGCGGCTCTTGCGCTTCCCGAAGATTCCCATGAGGTGCCTTCCTTCCTTCGTCCTGCTCGCGTCTTCCTCGCCGGTCGAGCCCGATGCCGTGAACCGTAGGAGCCGGGAAACTCCTACCGATCCCAGGTTCGACCGCCTCTTCCGCGACGACGTACCCTCGGGCCCATGCCGTCCCCGAGCCAGCCGCCGACCGACGGGCGCCGCCCGCGGGCCATGGTGATCGACAGCGCCTGGCGCGGCCTCGGACCGGGCCCGGAGTCGCTGAGCGGTCCCGGTGGAGCGCCGCTGACCCGGACGGTCAAGCTGATCGTGCTGCCGCTGATCGTCAGACCTGCCCTCCGACCCGAGCTGGCCACGGACTTCCTCGGGCCCCGGGAGGCCGACCAACTCGACGCGCTGATACGGGAGTCGGGGCCGGTGCTCGACGCGACGGCACGCTGGTTCACGTTGCTGAAGAAAACCCGGCGGGCGCTGGGGATCGTGGCGGGCAATCCACAAGATCTTTATTTCCAACGGTGCTTCGAGTTGGCCGCCGAACACGGGGCGCCGTCGGAGGGGGCGGACGCGGTCGCCGTCGCCAGGGAGGTCCTGGCGGACGTCGCGGACGTCACCGGCGGGCGGACGGTGGAGGCGCTGCGGGAGTGGCTGTCCGACCCCGACCGCCGGGAACGCCTCGACACGGAGTTGGCCGCGGAGTGGGGACGACGGGCTCGGCTTCCGGGGGCGGGGACGGGCGGCGGGGCTGGAGTGGCCGGAGTGGACCGTGTGGCAGGAGTGGCCGGAGTAGACCAGGTGGCAGGAGTGGCCGAAGTGGGGTCGGCGGCCCTGCGGGAAGCGGTCCTGGCGGCGGGCCAGGTTCTGGAGAGCTGCGGCGGGCGCGGCTCGGGGACCGGGGCGGGGGCGGGGACGGGCTCGCGCTCGGGGACGGGCTCGGCATCGGGGAGGGGCTCGAAAGCGGACGCGGGGGTGTTCGCGTCCATGATCGAGAGCGGGCACGGAAGCCTGCTCGGCCGGATGTTGTGGGCGGGCGGCGGCGAGACTGCGGTCGAGAGCGCTGGCGCCGGCGAGGGTAAGGGTGGGAGCGAAGGCGCCGGTGCAGGTGGGAGCGAGGGCGCCGATGCAAGTGCGAGCGCTGGCGCCGATGCGGGTGGGAGCGAGGGCGGGGGTCCGGGTTCGGTCTGGGGACGGAGGGACATCCCCGCGCATCTGGGCCTGAGCGCGTTCGACGTGCCGCCGCGGCCGGAGGTCGGCAGGGGCGCGTCGACGGCGACGCTTCCCGCGCCGCTCGACCGCACCCTCTTCGAACGGCTGTTCACCGTCCTCCAGGCGTCGACGCACCGCGAGGAGCTGCCGACGGTCCCGGAACTCGTCCGGCACGAGGTCGGTCGAAGCTGCGCTCCGCTCGGCCTGCGCGACGAGAGTCTGCGGGTGGCCGTGGTCCTCGGCGGGACGCTCGCGGTGGGACTCGATCCGCTGGGTGGCGGAGCAACGGGGGTGGGGCTCGACCCGCTCGGCGGCGGGGCGCTCACGCCGGGCGGCACCGCGGCGCACCGAGTGGTCAACAGCCGTTGGCAGAGGGAGGCTTCGGTGCTGCGGGCCCGCCGGATGACCGTCTCCCCGAGGCCCGATCCGGACGGCGGCGTCCTGGAGGCCCTCGCCCACGATCTGCGCACCCCGTGGACGGCGTACATGCGACGCCTGTGGGTGCGCCTGCACGGACGGGACGTCCGCGACGCGCCGCTGACCGACACGGCGTCGGCCTGGGCGGTCCTCGACGGGGTCGCCCGCTCCGTGATGATGGACCACCGCGCCCGGGTCAGGACGGCCCTGCGGACCCTCGCGACGACCCCGCCACCGGCGGCCGAGCGGAGGAGCGCGTGATGCCGGGCCCGGAGACGGAGCGGGTGCGGGTCGCCCTGGCCGAGGACGCCACCGTGCGCGTGACCACCGGTCGGGCCGACGCCGTCAGCGCGACCGGGCTCGCCTTCGACCGGGCCGTCCTCGGGGTCGCGGGTGCCGTCCTGACCTGGCCCGTCCTCGGCCCGCCCGGCCTGCCCGACGCGGAGATCCACGACGTGGGACGGGCGCAGCAGTGGCTGTGGGCGGTGTACGGGGAGACCGTCGCCGGGGCCGTGGACGCGGCGGGGACGCTGCACGGGGCGGAGGCGACGGACGAACCGGGGACGGTGGACGGAGCGGGAGCGGGGACGGTAGACGGAGCGGCAGCGGAGACGGTGGGAGCGACCGGCGCCTCCGACCCGGTGGCCGCCCCGGTGACCGTCCCAGTGACCGCCCCGGCGGTGAACGCGCGTGCCGGCGCCCTCGCGGGCAGCGCCGCGCGGCTCGCCCTCGGGCACTGGGCCGCACGGTGGTGGCCCGCGTCCTACCTCGACGGCATCCCGGCTCTCGAACCCGACCTGCTCGGCCTTGAGTTGGCGGCCCTCACCCACACCTGCCAGCAACTCTTCGACGACGTCGAGGACCAACCCGACGCCGACGCGGCCGAGTTGATCGACGACCACCGCGCCGCGCTCGGCCCGCTCCTGCGCTGGTGGCGTGCCGCGCCGCCCGGCACGACGACGGCACTCCGACTGGACGTCGTCGTCCGCCTGATCGACGACGCGGCGGACGGCGCCGGCCTCGACGGGGAGGAACTGCGCGCGCTGCGGGCCGCCTTGGAGCGCCACGGGGTCACCGGCGAGACGGCGGCCGGGTCCACGGCGCCCGGCGAACCACCGGACTCGATCTCACCGTTCGACCAACCGACGGACCCAGCCTCGCCGTTCGACGAACCGGCGGGCCTGTCCGCGCCGGTCGATGTCGGTGAGCTGTTCGCCAGGCGGCACCACGACTACGCGCTCGCGGCGGGCGAACCGCTCGTCGCGGGTGGCCGGGTGATCGCCAGGGGCGCGGGCACCAACGACTGGCGCCGGTACCCGCCCGGCTTCGTCGACGCCGCCGAGAACGCGGTGACCTGGACGGCGTCCGCGGTCGGTGCCGGGCGGCGGATCGAGGTCGACGTCGTCGCCGATGTGGCGGCGCCGGTCGGGGGCGCGCGGCTCGCGGCGGAGGTCCACGTGAACGGCGGTCCACCGCACCGGGTGCCGCTCGCCCGGCGCGACGACGCGTGGACCGGCCGCGCGGACGTGCACATCCCGGAGGCGGGCCCGCCCCGCATCGAGGTCGGGATCCTGCTGCCCGGGTTCGATCCGGAACCGTCCCCCACCCTCGAACCGTCGTCCCGCACGGACCGTGACGCGGTGCGCGCGCTGGCCCGACGACGGCTGGCGAGAGCGGAGGCGCAGCCGCCCGCGCGGCGGGAGAGCGACGAGGACCATGAACCGTTCCTCGCGGAGATCGCCGCGGCCGCGACCACAGCGGAGGAGGATTACTGACCCATGACCACCCCGGACCCCTCAGATCCCGCTGCTCCCGCTGACGCCACAGAGGCCACAGAGGCCACAGAGGCCACAGAGGCACACTACGGGGAACCCTTCGACGGGGGATTCGCGCTCGCGGAACACCACCAGTCGACCCCTGACCTGGGCGCCGCCCTGGCCGTCTACGCGGAACTCCTCACTCTGGCCGAGTCGCTCGACGACTCCCCCGATGTCCGTTTCCTGCGCGGGCACTTGCTGTCGAACATCGCGTCGGTCCAGCTCAAGGCCGCCGACCCGGCAGCCGCGGCCCGCGCCCTCGAACGCTCCCTCGCTCTGGTGCGGGGCGTGGCGGACGTCCCGATGGGACCGCGAGGCCGCCAGGTCTGGCTCGAAGTCCTGCTGAAGACACTGCTGGCCAAGGCCGAACTCCTGCGCAGGACACGGAGTTTGGACGAGGCGGGCAGCTGCGTGGACGAGGCGACGGCACTGCTCGCCGAGTTCCACGACCCCGAGGGGCTGCGCGCCGCCGAGGTCGGCCTGACCCGGGTGCTCCTGCTGATCGACCGCAGCGAGTGGGGCGCGGCGGAGGAACTGGCCTCGGCGCTGCTCTCCCCCGCGCCGACAGCCGCCCCGCGACCCGATCGTCCACCGGCTCCGTCGCCCACCGCGCCCCGCCTGCTGGACTGCCTGGCGGTGATCTGCGCCTCGACCGGCCGGTTCGACCTGGCGGACGACCACCTGGCGCGCGCGGACGACGGTTTCCGGGCCGCCGGTGACAACGGCGCACGTCAGGGACTGCTCGCCCATCGCGCGTACGTCGTGATGCTCCGGGGCGACCTCGACCACGCGGAGCGGCTCTACGCGGAGGCGTCCGCGCTCTACGAGGAACAGGGCCTGGCCGCGGACCTGGCGGTCTGCGAGCAGGCCCGCGCCTTCCTCGCCGAGCAGCGCGGCGAGACCTCCGTCGCCCACGACCTGACCGCGTCGAGCCTGGCCCGCTTCGAGCGGCTCGGTGCCGCGCTGGCCGCCGCGGACACCATGCTGCTGAGCGCCCAACAGGCGTACGACCGGGGCGACATCGCGGAGATGCAGCGGCTGGCGCAGACCGCGCGGGAGGTGTTCGAGGAGCAGCGGGTGTACGAACGGTGCGCGCAGGTAGACCTGTTGCTCGCCATGGCCCTTGAGGACAACCTGAACCGGACGGATCACGGCGCCCTTGAGGCGCAGTCCGTCGCGATGGCGCTCGGTCTCGCGCTCCCGGCCGCGCTGGCGCTGGAGGCGGCGCGCTACGACTTCGTCACCGCGCACGCGCGCAGTCAGTGGCTCCAACTGGCTGACGCGGCGATGCGGTTGGCGTTCCGGCTGGCGCTGCGCCGGGGTGATCAGGGGCTCCTGTTCGAGCTGGTGGAACACCGCTGCGCGGGCGCGTCCCTGGCCCTGACCCGCACGGACCCGCCCCCGCCGCCCTCCACCCCCGACCGTCGCCCCGGCCTGGTCTTCCCGGCACCCGCGATGAAGACGCACACCCCGGCCGAGGGAACCGGTTCCGGGGCGGGCCCGTCGTCGCTGCTGGGCGGGGCGGCGGCCGAGGCGGCGGCGACGGCCGGCCTGCGGGTCGCGCCACCGCCGAGGGTGCGGATGTCGGCGGAGTCGGGCCGTTTCGCGCTCCAGGAGTACGTCCAGGCAGCGGAGTTCCGCTATCACCGGCGGATCGTGAGCGAGGAAGAGGTGCCGTTCTGGCCACCGACGACCTGACCGGACCGCACCGCCCGGTGGTCCAGATCCGGCTGGCCGACGCCGGGGACCTGCACATGACCTGGACGTGGGCCGGTGGCGTCCAGGGCTCCGGCACCGCGCACGGCCCGGCCGAGGACGTCGAACGGGCGGTGGCCGCGCTGACGGCGGCGCTGCCCGGCGGGGGCGCGGAGGGGATGGCGCGGGCGCTGGGGTCGGGGGCGATGTCCGCGTACGAGTCGGAGCGAGGACTGGCGAACACCCTGGCGGAGGCGCTCTGGCCCCCACAACTGACGGAGCAGCTGCACCAGGTGAGGTCGAGAAGCCCCCAACGCCCGCTGATCAGAATCCAACCGTCACCGAGAACAGCCCAAGTCCCTTGGGAGCTACTGGCGCTGGCTGACCCCACGGGCCAAGCGGATGCGACTGAGGACGTCCGCCTGATGGACCTGGCGGACGTGGTGACCACCGCTCCGGCGTCGTCACGCCGCCCGGGACCGACGACGGACCGCACGGCCACCTCGGACAGAGTCGTCCTGGTCCTGGACCCGAAGGTGCCCGGCTTCCGCGCGGACTCCCCGCTCGGCTCGGTCCTCGGCCGCCCCGGCTCGGACCCGGAGCTACTGAAGTTGATCGAGCGCCGCCTGGAGGCCGGGACGGTGGCCCCGGAGGTCACCACACCCGCCGAGGCGCTGCGCCGCACCGACCTCGACCGTGAGTGGCTCGGCACCGTACTGCGCGAGGGCGCGCGGAGGCTGCTGTACGTCGGGCATGTGAGCGGCGCCCCGGTCGAGAACGGCCAGAGCGAGGACGTCACGCTCCACCTGTGCTGCGACGCCCAGGCGACGGGCCTGGCCGAACCGGTGCGCGGACACCGCCCGTTGGCGGCGAAGGACCTCTTCCTGGGCACGCTCCCGCTGCGCGCGGACGGCGAACCGGGGTCGAGCCTGTGGCCTGCGCCGCCGCGGGTCGCCCTGATCGGCTGCGAGAGCGGCGGCGATCTCCGGTTCGCGGAGTCGTTCGGACTGGCGTCGGCGATGATCCACAACGGCGCGGACCTGGTCACGGCGACCCGCTGGGTCCTGCCCACCAGCTTCGCGTTCCACCGCCTGGCAGGCGTACCGCAGACGGTACGCCCCTTGACGGAGGCGGTGACGGCGGTAGACACGGCACACGAGAGCGACAACCCGGTGACCGAGCTGACCACTTGGCAACAATCCCAACTGACCAAGTGGCGCACCACCGGGAACCCAAGCCATTCCCCGCTGCTGTGGGCGTCGTTGACGTGCATCGTACGGTGACAGAGCGAACCGACACGTCACCGTCAAAGCCAAACAGCACGTCCCGAACGGGCCCAAGCTCAAGCCCCCGAAGGTGAGCAGCGCACCTAGAGGTGTCTCCTTGAGAGGCTATGGCCGCCATTCCTGGCGGTAGGCGGGGTGCTCGGCGTATGACTGGGCAAGGACTCGAAGCGCGTAAGCCAGGCCGGCCGAGCGGGGGTCCGAGGGATCCATGGCCTTGTAGTCGTGCGCCAGTTGCTCAGTCAGGTCGAGCATGGGGAGATGGCTGTCGAGAAGAGCCTCGCCGCCCAGGGTGTCGGCCACGTAGGCATAGGCATGGTTGTCGTCCATGATGCGTTCGACGAGGAACTTCACAAGATCGTCCATGCGGCCATCCTCGCGGGCAAGGCGTTTCGGCGGTCAAGCGGCTGTCCAGATGAAGATGGCGGCAAGGTGGAGTGCGGACTGGCAGGCGATGGCGAGTTTGTCGGTTCGCATGGCCAGGCCGCGCCTCTGCTTGATTCGGTTGATGCACCGCGCGACGGCGTTGCGCTGCTTGTACGCCTCGGCGTCGAAAGCTGATGGGCGACCGCTGGCGCGGCCTCGCCGCAGACGTAGGCCGACCTGGTCGGACGGCTGGGGGATGACGGCGCGGATCCCGCGTCGGCGAAGGTGATTCCGGATAGAGCGGGATGAATACGCCCGATCCGCCAGGACGGCCTACGGCCGGGTCCTCGGTCTTCCGGGTCCGCTTCGCGGAACGCGGATGCTGGCCATGACGGCCTCGAAGGCCGGGGCGTCGCCCGCCTGGCCTGCTGTGACGCGAAGAGCCAGGGGCCGTGCACGGTCGTCGCTGGCGAGGTGGACTTTCGTGCTCAGGCCACCGCGGGAGCGTCCGAGGGCATGATCGTCAGGTTCGGCCTGGCCTGGCGCCCCTTTTCCGGGCCCCGGCTGCGTGCTGGTGGGCCCGGCAGACGGTGGAGTCCACCGAGACGGTCCAGCCGATGTCGGCATCAGCGTCGGCCGCTGCCAGAACCGCGGCGAGGATGCGTTTCCAGGTGCCGTCCACGGCCCACCTGATCAGGCGTTTGTGAACGGTCTGGAACGAGCCGAGCTCGTCCGGCAGGTCCCGCCACGGCGAGCAGGTGCGGTACTTCCAAGCCATGGCCTCCAAGGTTCGGCGGTGATCGGCCCACCACCGACCGCGGACCGGAGCGGCCGGCATCAGCGGCTCGATCCGGTCCCACATCGCATCATTGATCACTAATCGGACAGGCACATCCGATCAACTGACCAACCGATCAAAGAGACACGCTCTAGCCCGAGAACCACCGCACGGGCCACCCCGCGCCCCCTCGGAAAGGTAGCGAGGGGAAGCCCCTACGAACCACGGCGCCCGCCCCTCCACACCCCCCAACCCCATTGCGCGAACGCCCCGACCGCGAGGGAGACGAGGATGGCGCCCCAGTCGATGACATGGGGCATCCCGGGAAAGAACCCGAAGAAGACAAGCGCCACCACAACCCCACCGACAAACACCCCAACCCGAACCCGCCGCTGCCGCCCGTCCCGCAATTCCGTGCGACGGTCCTGCTTCTGCTCACTCATGAACGGCTCATTTCCGGCCTCGGACGACGATGTCTGCCGACCACCTGCCTGTGACCATCACGAACCCCACCCACAGGTCCATGGTTCCGGACAGCCTCTCTGTTTCACCGCCTGGAGTGATCCTGCTCCACTCCCGCTGACCAACATCAGGTGGCGCGGCGCACTACGCCCATCTGTTGTCTTTCCCTGCCGCAGCTCCGAAGGTGTTCACCGACCCTGACGTGCCGCGCGAACACCTTCGTACGGGCGGCCCTGACTGTGCCGTGGTCGCATCAAGAGGTGGCGGCTGGTGGACAGTGGCCGCCTCTGGACTGACTTGAGAGCGGGCGCACTGGTGTTCCCACCGGCCACCAGTCAACTGCCGTCATCTGATTCACCCAACGGAGTCGACAGTTGGGATGCGACAGAGCCGGAGCACCCCGAGCGAGTCACTCCCAGAGGGAGAGGCACGTCAGGACTTCCTGATATTCACCTTCACCTCGACGTCGACAAGCGGAGAAGGCGGGAAAACCAAATGGCCATCATTTCCCTTCGCTCTCTCAAGTCGGGGACCACAACAAGCCCACGTAGCATGTGACGCTCGCTCAGGGCTGGTATGGCCACCGACAGCACCAACGGAACAGGATTGCAGGGGGCAGCGCGTGAGGACGGTCAACCCGGACGACCTGGAGCAACTCGCCAAGACCCTGGACGGGAGGGGCGGCGTACAGGACAAGATCGACGAGGCCTTCAGCAGAGCCTCCCGACTCGGCGTCTCCAGCAATCTGTCGGCGTTGAAGCCCTTGCGGAGCTGGGTGACGGAGACCGCACCGGACCTCCGCAAACGCGCGAGCATCGCACGGCTGGAGAACGGCGACCCGGAGGCGGGCCTTCGCTGGGCCGGCTTCAGCGACGAGGAACTCAAGAAGTACAACGGAGAGGGCCTGTCACCCGACCACCTGCTCCTGGCCAACTCCGTGGCCGCGAGCGACGACCCGGCCGCCGAGTCGCTGCGCAGAGGCGACAACGAATCGATCGACGCGTGGATCGAACGCCTCGAAGTGACCGCGCTGACGAAGATTCCTCTTCTCCGACCACACAAGGAGACAGTTGAATCGTTCGTCGGGGCGTACCGGGAATTCACCGGCTTCACCGAGGGCACCGGCCGCATCACCGTGCTCACGACCTCCATGACGACGATTCTGGTCGGAAACCGTATTCGCAAGGCATGGCGCACCGGCAACTGGCCACAGCGCATCCAGAAATCTATTTATCAGTCGCTCCGGAGGAGCGGAAGCAGACCCCTGGTGCGATTCGCCAGGAGCGCGAAGGTCTGGTATCCGGTCCCGAAATCACTAAGCGCGCCAGGATCGTGGATCCCCACGAGACTGGCCGGTTATTTCTATCGCAGTCAGAGATTCCAGCGAATTGTTCGAATCCCTGGAGTATCCTCAGTGCAAGCCTGGGCCAATAGTCACGGATGGAACGCGGTTTCAAGGTCCAGATTCATGAACATGGGACCGAATTCGATCATCCGGTTCATCGGCGGAAACAGTGATCTGGCAACTGCGTTTGGAGGAACCACGCATGCGGGTGTCGCCGCAAAGGCTTCCAGCGCCAACCTCTTCAAGGTCACCGGAAACTCCTACGCATTGGCGCGCGGCACAGAGGGGCTGGGCAGAGGAGCAGCAGCGGCCAGAGGGCTGGCCACCGCCGGAAAGGTGGCTGGCGCTTTCCGCGGTTTCGGTGTGGTCAGCGGTGTCGCTTCGACCGCCATCAGCGCCAACACCGTTTACCACAACGGACGGCCGTGGGACAAGGGAAACTTCGCCACTCGGGAAAAGGGCGCGGCCTATGTCGCGGATGTCGCCGAGACGGGCTTCAACGCCGCTTTGACGGCGGCCATCGTAGCCCCCAACCCCATCACCATCGGCGCCACCATCGCTTTCGGCGCCGTCTATGTGGGTGCCAAGGCGGTCCAGCACTGGGACGGCATCAAGGAGGGCGGGTACAAGGCAGCGAGCACGGTGGGCAACGCGGCCAAGGAGGCGGTGACCAATCCCCTTGGAACAGCCAAAGAAGTAGGCCACACGCTCAATCCAAAAAACTGGTTCTGACGCTCCGAAGAAACGAGGAACGGGGCGCTCAAAATCTCACTGCGCCCCGTTCTCCGCCGACGCTCAGGCGTCGATAAGCTCCTCCTTGTCCGGGAGGAGGTCCGTGATCTTCCCCCAGATGTCGCCGTTCCTCGTACGCACCAGGCACAGCTCGCTCTCGGGGCCGACCTGCCCCTCCAGAATGGGCTCCGTGGGCTTCTCCCTGACCCAGTAGCCTCGGGGCCCGCAATCCCACACCGCCAGACCCCGGACCATCGCGGCCCGCTCGCCTTCATGCTTGCCGTCCCAGGCCGTGGTGATACGCCACATCGCGTTCATGGCCATGATGAGTTCGGTGAGTTCGGTCAGGCCCGGCTCCTCGGGAGTGCCGGCCTCCGTCAACGCCTTGCGGATGAGATCCCTGGTCGCGGCCTCGTCGCTCACGTCCTGTTCCAGGACGGACAACGCCGCGTCGAGGGCGCCCATGGTCGTCTCGACACGGGAGACAACGGGAGTCGCCTCGTCGTCGGCCTGGAGATTGACCATGCGGGCCAACTCCCAGACCAGACTGTGCGGGGCGATGGGCGTGTACTCGGACTCCTCCTCATCCGGCCAACCCTCATGAGCGATCATCGTCCGATGTCCCACGATGACGCCGTGGTTGATCGTGCCGTGCTCCCCCATGACCTCCACGGTCACCAGGGCCAGCGGAGCGGCCAGGGCACTCAAAAGATCCCTGAGGATGGGCGCCAGTTCGCCTTCCTCGCCGACCAGGCCGATCCGCACGAGCTCACCGAGTGAAGCCCAGAGATCTTCGGGCGGATTCTCGCCGTCGAGAAGATGCGCGAGCACCGCTACGTGGCGATCCGCGAGCCGGAATCGCGCCCGGGAGCTGTCATAGGAAGGCATAAAGGGTGCATACCTCAATTCATCGCATCTCAGCCGTCTAAATATCAAAGAAGCGGCCTGTTCTCTGGGGACGGACACCCCCCACTGTGACCACCGTAGGTCCGCCGGGCAGCTCGAAATGCGGGACCCGCAACGCGCCACTTCCCGCTACGGATCGCTCCAGTTGACCCCTGACCGCGGATTCGTCCCCGGCACCACCGCGGTGATGCTCTCACCATCTCCCCGATAGGCTCTGTTCGTTGCGTTACTGACGGGCTGGAGGATGTCGCCGATGGTGTTCGGCAAGCGTAAGTCGCAGGAGCAGGCACCACCGGTGGAGGCCATCCGCTGGGAGGACGTGCGTCGGATCACCATCGGGAGGACCGAGCGGTCGGTCGTCCACGCGAAGAAGCCCCAGCTCGGGCGGCTCGCGGTGCGTGTTCCCCGTCAGGTGAAAGACGTCCGCACCTACGCGCCCTGCGCCTATTTCCGGACCGACTTGGCCACAAGCGCAGTGGTCGAGCCCGTCCTCTACGAGGACGAGGCGGCCCAACAGGTCCTGTGTGCCGTGGACGAACCCGTGGAAGTCGGCAAGGAGGTCCACCGGATCGTCCGGGACGGCGAGGGGCAGGCTGTCGGCACGCTCCGCCGGATTCCCCCGGCGAACAAGTTGGTCCACCACACCTGGCGCGTCGACCAGCCGGGCCGGCCCGAGATCTCGGGCCGCAGCCCGTGGTCGCTCGCGCACAACACCCCCAAGGGCCTCGCCATGCGCGGCGTCGAAACGACCTTGAACCTGCTCCTGGAAATGGCGGCGGCCGGCGATCCCCCCGCCAACCAGGGCCGCGTTCTCGAATGGCACTGCGGGGACGAGTTGGTGATGACCTCCAAGGGACTCCCGCAGCACGACAGCAGCGTAGACATCTCCATCAAGGTCGGCTGGCTGGACCGCCGGCTGGCCTTCGCCGTCGCGATGGTCCCGGACTTCCCCGAGTTGTAGGCGGACCGAAACCGCCGCGGCGCGAGGAACCGATGGTCGGTTCCTCGCGCCGCGGCGGTCAGATGCGGTCGGCCTAGGAGACGCCCGCCGCGTCCACCAGGACGACCCGGTGGTTGTACTGGATGGTGTAGTAGCGGGCGGCGCCGGTGACGTAGGTGTCGTCCGAGGCGAAGAAGTCGTCCGCCGGGACCGCCGGCTTCGTGGCCACGTACGCCTGGCCCGCCGGGAACGTGTACACGGTCAGCGCCTTCTGCTGCGACGGCGAGCGTCCCGCCGGGTACTCGGCGGCCTGCGGGTAGCCGGAACCGTACAGCGTGGCGCCCTGGGAACCGGAGCGGACGATGGTGACGCCCTCGGCGGGCTCGGTGTTGGCCCCGCCCGGGTTGTAGAACCAGACCTTCGCGCCGCTGAACCAGATGGCGGTCCAGTCGCCGTCCCGGTCGGCGACCACGAACTGCTGGCCTGCCTGGACCGTGCTGCCCCAGTCGTGGATCACGTCGGAGCCGGCGCCGGCGCCCGGGTGCACGGCCGGGTCGGCGAACAGGGGCGCCGACGCGCTGGGCCCGGTGCGCACCGGCAGGAAGTTGGCGGACTCGGTGCGGTCGGTGCAGGCGGGGGTGGCGCCGGTCGGGTCGTCGTCGGGGCAGACCTCGACGGTCTGCTCGTTGCCGCCGAAGTCCGGCGAGACGGTGACGGCGGAACCCACCGCGGGGCTCTTGCCGTCCCGGCTCGCGGCCGGGGCGCCGACCAGCTTCATGAAGGAGCGCCAGTCCCAGTAGGGCCCCGGGTCCCAGTGCATGCCGGCCACGTAACTGTCCTGCGGGCCGGGCACGTTGTCGTGGCCGATGATGTGCTGCCGGTCGAGCGGCACGTCGTACTTGGCGGCCAGGTACTTCACCAGTTCGGCGGTGGTCTGGTACTGCGTCTGCGTGTACCAGCTGGCGCCGTGCGCGGCGAAGCCCTCGTGCTCGATGCCGATCGAGTGCATGTTGAACCAGTAGTTGCCGGCGTGGAACGCGATGTTCTTGGTCGGCGTCATCTGGGTCACGGCGCCGTCGGAGGACCGCACGACGTAGTGCGCCGAGTCGCCGCTGCCGGGCGTCTGGAACGTCTTGATCGCGGAGTCGTAGGACGACTCGGTGTCGTGCAGCACGATGTAGTCGACCTTCACCCCGTCACCCGGCCGGTTGGCGACCTGGCCGTTGGAGGCGGCCGCGGCCAGGAAGGTGCAGTCGACGGTGGCCGGGCACTCGGTGTCGCTGTCCGAGACGCTCGCCTTCAGCTTCAGCGCCGCAAGCTGGCGCCCCTTGTCAGGGCTCACCGACCTGGTGGCGGCCAACTTCAGGCTCTGGCCGCCGTCGACGGTACGGGAGGCGCCCTTGGCCACGGTCGTGAAGACCCGGTCGGCGAACACCTGTGCGGCCTTGCGGTCGGTGGACTGGCTGTACCTGGCCACCGCGCCGTACCAGTCGGCCGGGTCGGTGGAGGTCGAGCCGGTCAGCTGCTTCTGGTAGGAGGCGAGCAGCGCGGCACCGCCGCGGATGTTCGCCTTGTCGTCGGTGCGCAGGTCCCGCGCCGACGCGCCGGTCAGCTTCGCCGCCTTCTTCAACGTGTGCAGAGCCGGGTCCGACGTCAACTCGGCGACGTCACCGCGGCCGACCGCGCCGGCGCCCCCGCCGGAGACCATCCGGGCGGTGACGTCCGTCAGGTTCATCGGGCCGTAGCCGCCCGAGGTGTTGTACCGCCCGTCGTGGTCCTCCCACTGGGACTCCTGGTAGGAGATGCCCATGAGGACCGGGAGCGGCACATCGAACTCCTTCGCCGCGTCGACGAAGTACGCCTGCCGCTCGGGCGAGGCGTCGTCGTTCAACGCGGCCTGCGCCACCGACGGCAACAGCGCGACGCAGCCCGCCACGACGGCGCCGCCCGCGACGATCCCGGTGAGCACTTTCCGGGAGGGCTTCTTGTGTAGGGATTTCCGCAAGGAATGTCCTCTGATGAAGTTTTTCGGTACCGAACACGTGGGCCTGTCCAGCGGGACCGCCGTCGCCCGGAGGCCGCGCCCCTCTGCCCGCCGGACGCCCGTCTAGCCAGGGAGACGTAAGAACAGACACCCCGGAACGCAAGGAACACGCTCCCCCCACGAACACCTCACGCCCCGCACACATGCGTACGGACGGCGGGGGGCGGGCCGGGCGGGGCCGTCGAGGCGGGTCGGACCGGGGAGGGAGGCGGGGGGCGGGGATGGCCCGAGCCGAGTTGCGGGGAGGGGAGCCGGGCAACACGGCGTCGGGTGAGTTCACGGCGGAACCGCTGCGCTGAGACACCCACAGCACCAGCGCCTCGGAGACACGGAACATGAAAAAACCCCAGGTCACGGCGAGTGAGTCCTGGGGTAATTCCGAGCCGCCTTCGGGATTCGAACCCGAGACCTACGCATTACGAGACCATCAGTGATCGTGTTGCGTAGTGCCTCGTCATGCTGTCCGGTGACGTTTATGCTGATCAGAGCACGTGCAGCAGGTTGACCTGTGCCACCCCGTGATGCACCGTCCAAAGGCGTCTGTCCACCGGCTGTCCACCGGCGGAGTTGCTGCAGGGCCGCCAGAGAGAGCCCCGAGCACACAAGCGCAGCTGTTCAGAGGATCAGCAGGACAACCAGGATGCTTTGTCGGTCTCATACAAACGCGGTTTGCCCAATGATCTGTCCCAGAGCGAACACATGTGTCCGTGCGGTCAAACATATGGAACGCCCACTCCAAAGGCCAGGCAGAGCATACCGTCGGCCGCCGCCCCGGCCGTCGTCCTCGACGAGCAGGATGTGGTGGCCGCCACGGCTGCGGACCGTGACGGCCGCCTGTGCGGCGCCGCTGTACTTGGCGATGTTCGTCAGGGCCTCGGCCACGACGAAGTAGACGGTCACCTCGACGAAGTGGCGCACCGTTCGGGCGCTTCGACGTCGGTCCGACAGGGCACCGCGCAGTTCGCGGCGGTCCGGAGAGCGCGCCGACCAGGCCCCGGTCAGACAGAACCGGGGGCAGGATGCTCCGCGAGACAGTGCACAGATCGGCCCAGTGCCTGTTCGGCTGCGGACTGGGCGCGTTCGAGGAGTTCGTCGGCGCTGGCCGGATCGCGGGCCACCATGCGGCGGGCGGCGCCGAGCAGAAAGGTGACCGTGACGAGTCGATGCCGGTAGCCTGAAGGCGTCCAGATCGATGTCGCACTCGTCGTTGCGCATCGCTCGGAGGTGTCCGTCGAATTCGCGAAGTCCGTCACGTATACCTGCCAAGCTGCAAACAGGGCCTGAGTGATGCGCGGCACGGATGACTGCGGCGGGGAACTTCGCGTCGTCGAAGGAGTACGGGCCGGGGATGGCCCACTTGTCGCTGATCAGGCCGCTGCGTGGTTCGCGCCGTCCGACCCGGTGAGCACCGAGCGCGAGGCGTCCGCGTTCTGGTTGAGGCGCTGCATCGGGCAAGCGACGGGTCGTTGGCAAAGAGGACCGACCCCGATCAACAATGGCGGCGACTACACGTTGAAGCGGATCCAGTACCCGTCAGGCCCCCTTCTGGCCGGCACGGCAGCCCGGCCCGGAGTGAACGGACCGGACCTCACCGACCGGCTCCGGCGCGACCCGCTCCCGCCGGTCGACCACACCGCACGAACCTCCGCAGCATGGCGGATGCACGTCCGCTTCGGTCGGTCGAGTCGAGAGAAGCGCGGTGTGCCACCGCCCCTACACGGAGGACGGTCCGCTCGTACACATGGGCCCCCCTTCCGCGAGCGACGGCGGGTCAGGCGGCCCCGCCCGGCAAGAAGCCCTCGACTCGGACTCCGACCTCCTCGGCATTCGCTCGATCACGAACCCACCGGGCGAGCACCAGGTCGAGGACACCGAGGCCGAACGGCGAGAACACCACCCGGCGCCCGGCCTCGCGGCGGAAGCCGGAGCCGCCGCGTAGCAGGGTGCCAATCTCGGCATGCACGAACTCTCGCCCGCCCGTTTCCAGCTCGGCCAGGTGCAGGGATGTGCGCTCACGGCAGACATGGTCGGCGTCATCGACCACGTTCTGCGCGTCCAGCACCGCTGCCACGGTCAAATCTCGCAACGAGACATGGAGCACGGCCGCCTCGGGCTGACAGGCGGACAGGTCCATGTGTGGCCTGCCCGCCGTGGTGGCCAGCGAGACCAGCGGGTGCGCGCCCAGCGCCGCGGCGGCGCTGTCGACCACTGCCACCGTCAGGCCAGGGACCACTTGGCGGGCCCGCTCGGCGAAGACCTTGGCCCTTTCGGTGTCCAGGTCGTACACCGTGGCGGTGCGCAGCGAGGGCAGCCGGGCAGTGGTAAAGCGCAGCACCTCCAAGTTGATGGGGCCCAGCCCTACCAGGGAGATACCGGTGGGCTCCGGCTCGGCGCACAGGAGCCCTGCGGCGAGTGCGGCGGAGGCGCCGGTGCGTTTGGCGGAGATCAGTGAGCTCTCGATGAACGCCTCTGGACGACCGTCGACCATGGAGTTCAGCACCATGCTCGCGCTGGCCCGTTCGATGCCGCGTGCCACGTTGCCGGGGAAGCTGGCGATCCACTTGATCCCGGCCACCGGTTCGGAGCCGCCCAGGTAGGCCGGCAGGCCGATGATGCGGTTGGCCGGTTCCTCCGGGAAGCGCAGGAAGACCGAGTGCGGGACCGCGCTGCGGCCCTCGCCATGCAACCGGTAGGCCCGCGCGATCAAGTCGAGGATGTCCTGCTCCCGCTCTTCGAGCAGCGCACGCACCTCGTTGTGGCCGACTATTAGCACTGAGCACTCGCTTTCCGCTGGTCAGGTTCGGGGATGGGGTTCGGGCCCTTCCACAAGTGGGAGACCTCACCGAAGTGGTGGCGAACCCACTGGTCGTCGTAGACCGTGTCGAGGTAGCGGTCGCCACCGCCAGGCAGGATCAGGACGCAGTTGGAACCGGGAGGGATCTCGGCGGCGATCCGCCCCAGAGCCGCGACCACCGCGCCGGAGGAGCCGCCGGCCAGCACCGCTTCGCGCTGAACCAGCCGACGGCAGCCCACCACGCAGTCCAGGTCGCTCACATGGACGACTCGGTGTGCGTCCTCGCGTCTGAGCAGCCTGGGGGGCACCGAGTTGCCGTGGCCGGGTATGAGCCGCTCGCAGGCCACGGTCGAGCCGAAGAGGACACTGCCGATAGCGTCCACCGCCACCACCTTGGTGGGCAGTTTTCTGCGGCGGATGTACTCAGCGCAACCGCCCAGTGTGCCGGTGGTGCCAGCGGAAACCACAAGGTAGTCGATCCGGCCGTCGAGGGCCGTGTCGATCTCCGCCATGGTGGTCAGATGCGCCTGAGGGTTGAGCGGGTTGGTGTACTGGTCGGGGCAGTAGGAATCTGGGGTTTCCTCGAGCAGCTGAGCCACCAGCCGGAGCCGCTGGGGCAGCAACTCTCCTGTGGCAGGGTCAGGTTCGGTGACGACCCGGACATCGGCCCCATAAGCCCGCAGGATTGCCAGGTTCTGCTGCGTGGTGCGGAAATCGACCACGCAGATGAAGCGCAAACCGAAGTAGCCGCAGATCTGTGCCAGTCCGATGGCCAGATTGCCGGAGCTGGACTCTATGACGGTTGACCGGCCCGGCACCAGTTGCCCGTCACGAAGGCGCGCCATCAGCATGCCGAGCGCCGAGCGGTCCTTGATGCTGCCGCCGGGGTTGAACCGTTCGACCTTGGCGAACACGTGTGAGGAGAATCCGGATATCAGCCGGTCCAGTTCGATGAGCGGGGTATTGCCCACCGTCGAGAGGATGCCCTTGAGCCCTGTGGACACGGCTCTCCCTTCATCGTCGGAGAGGCGTGGGCCCCCGATTCTCGATCTCATTCCGCCAGCAGTATCAGGAGTGTTGCTATCAGCGATCTATACGCGTGAGCCGGTGTGGTCAGCCGCCTCCACGTAGCTCCCGGCCCGTCCACGCCATGTAGAGACGATGTAGTTCTCTCCAGTCTGCTGGGGCGTCGTGGCCCTCGACCGAATCCGACTGGAGGACGCATGGCACTGGACGCCTCGCTGGCTGGCCGGGTCTACCCACCCGGCCCGGCGTACCCGGTGGAGCGGGAGAAGGTCCGCGCCTTCGCCCTGGCGGTGGGCGAGCGGCATCCCGCCTGCCACAGCCTCGAGGCAGCACGGGCGCTGGGTCACCCCGACCTCCTCGCCCCGCCGACGTTCCTGTGCGTGCCGATGCAACGCGCCTCCGACCAGGCGGTCTTCGACCCCGAGGTCGGGCTGGACTACGACCGAGTGGTCCACCGCGACCAGCGGTTCGTGCTGCGCCGCCCGGTGTTCGCCGGAGACCTCCTGCTTCTGACGGTCCACATCGACGCGGTGAAGCCACTCGGAGGCAGCGATGTCCTGGAGCTACGGGCGGAGGTGACCGCACAAAACCGGGCGGCAGTGGGGACGGTGTACATGTCCCTGGCCGCCCGGTCCCACTAGAGTTGTCCCACACCTCTTTCATGTTCAGGACACAAGACCAGCAAGGTGCACCTGTCAGTGGATCACCGCTACCGGCCCCTGTCCTCTCTCGTCGGCCAGGATCTCGGCGTAAGCCGGGCGGAAGTGGTCGTCCACGGCGGCGTGCACGTAGTCGTAGCCGATGCCCCGGCAACGGACGTCTTCGCTACCGCCCTGGCCCGCCAACCGCACATCAGAGTGGTCCCACTGGATCGGCAGACCTCAGCGCCCTCCTGAGTGCTCCCGGGGGAGCCGCTCAGCCGTCGCCGCGCGCCCCGCGGGCTCCTCGGTCGGCGCCTTCTTCGGCCAGAGCAGATAGGTGACCGCGATCACGCCATGGATCCCGACCGCGCGCAGCGCGACCAGCTGCCAGAGACGCAATGCATCAGCGGCGGACGTGCCGTTCCCCACATACCAGATCGCCAGCTGCAGAAGGCCGGAGGCGACCGCCCCCGCAAGCAGCGTACGCAGCCACAGTTTGCCCTCGTGTCGGGCGCGCGGCATCCCGTACTTCGGTGGCTTGGCCGGCCGTGGCGCGCCACCGAAGCGATATGCGGCCCAACCGTCGAGCCTGCTGATCGTGTAGTGGCCATAGGCGACCGTGAAGCCGATATAGATGGCCGCGAGGCCGTGCTCCCAGCTCGGCTTGGCACCATTACGAAGATCGACCGCGGTCGCGACCAGCAGGACGACCTCCAGGAGTGGTTCGCACAGCAGCATGACCACGCTGGTGCGCCGCAACTTGAGCAGATAGCGGGCGGCGAGCCCAGCGGCCAGCAGCACCCAGAAGCTGACCTCGCAGATGACGATCAGGGTGACGATCACGTCGAGCTCCTTCCGCTCACCTCGTCATCATGGCGTCCGCGCGTGTTCGGGACGTCGTCAGCGATAACGACCTTTGCCTGCATCCTTCGATGTATGTCCTGGTCCGCTGTGAGGAGGAGGCTCCCCCTGAGCACCCGGTGGTTGGATGGTGAAATGGCCACCCCTTGTTCACAACCTCATCGTGACGATCTGTCAATCGCCTTTGTCGGGCTGGCCGGTGGCCTGGTGCTGTGGTTGCTCGGACAGTATCCCCAGGCCGATCGGCCGCTGGACGGGGCGTGGGTACTGCTGCCGCTGACCGTGACCGCCGGGCTTGAGATGCTTCGGCGCGTCAGGCCGCAGACCGCCCTGCTGCTGGGCTTTCTCGCCCTGGTAGGGGACCAGTTCACCTCGGGCAGCCTGGCAACGGTGCTGATGTTCACCGACCTCGTGTACGCCGCCGTCCTCTACGGCAGCCGCTCTGCCGCCCAACGGATTCCGGTCATCGCCGGGCTGGTCACGGTCACCGCGACCGTGGGCTTCATCGCCTGGTACGGCCCCTCCGAGGCAGTGTTCATCGGCGTGGTCATCGGCCTGGTCACCCTCGTTCCGGCGGCCACGGGAGCCCTCGTCCGCAACCACCGGGAGGCTGCCGATTCCGCCAGGTTGCAGGCCAGGCAGAGCATCCGGCTGGCCGAGATGGACCGGGCGCAGGCGATCACCGCCGAGCGCACCCGGATGGCCCGTGAACTGCACGACATGGTCGCCAACCGGCTTACCGCGATCGCCCTCCACTCCACCGCCGCACTCTCGCTGGACGACCCGGGGAACGCCAAGAACGCACTCGCGGTCATCCGGGAGAACGGTGTCGAGGGCTTGTCGGAGATGCGTCGCCTTATCGGACTGCTCCGGGACCGCGGCAGCGAAGCGGATCCGGCGCCGGTGCCGACCCTGGACGGCCTGGGCGCGCTGGTCGCGCGCGCCCGCACGAACGGCCTGGACGTCACCGTGGACGACACCCGGCCGCCTGGTCCGGAACTGCCCTCGCCCGTCGACTTCGCCGCGTACCGAATCACCCAGGAGTCTCTGACCAACGCGCTCAAGCACGCCGCCCCGGGGCCGGTCATCGTTCACCTCGCCCAGCAGGACGACGTGCTCACCGTGCAGGTGAGCAGCCCCTTCGCCGACCACTCGGAGCAACCGGAGGTCCCCGGATCCGGTGCGGGCCTGATCGGGATGCGGGAACGTGTGGCCCTGCTGCACGGCTCGTTCCAGGCCGGCCCCCAGGTTACCCCCGACGGCAGATGCTGGCAGGTCTGCGCCTCACTCCCCATCGACCAGCCCGTTCTCTCCACCCCTGCGGAAGGAACACCGTGACCATCCGTGTCATCGTCGCCGAGGACCAGTCCGCCGTCCGCTCCGGACTCGTTCTGATCCTGCGCAGCGCGCCCGACATCGAGGTCGTGGGCGAGGCCGCCGACGGCGAACAAGCCGTGGCTCTGACCCGCCGGCTCCGGCCGGACCTGGTGTTGATGGACGTGCGGATGCCGCGGCTGGACGGAGTCTCGGCCACCCGGACCGTGGTCGCCGAACAGCTCGCCGACGTGCTGGTACTCACCACCTTCGACCTGGACGAGCACGTCTTCGGCGCGCTGCGCGCCGGCGCCTCCGGCTTCCTGCTGAAGGACATCGACGCCGACGGCCTGATCGACGCCGTGCGTACGGTCGCGGCCGGCAACGGCCTGATCGCGCCCACCATCGGCTGGCGTCTGATCGCCGAATACGCCTCCTCGCGGGCCTCCCGGGGCGACAGGCTCACCGACTCCGCGGCGCTGGAGACGCTCACTCCCCGGGAGCGCGAGGTGCTGTCCTGCCTCGGCTGGGGTCTGTCGAACGCCGAGATCTCGACCCGTCTACAGATGGCGGAGACCACGGTCAAGACCCATGTGAGCCGCCTGCTCAGCAAGCTGAACCTACGCAGCCGGGCCCAGGCCGCCGTGCTGGTACGGGAACTGGAGGGATGAACAGAATGAACGCTCTGTGTTCGCCACCGGAGGCAACCGTGGCATCGGGCTCGCTTCCGCGCGCGCCTTCACCGAACTCGGCGACCGGGTCGCGGTCACCTGCCATTCGAGCGAGCCACCGCAGACCCTCACCGACGCGGGCTGCCTGGCCATCCGCTGCGACATCACCGATCCCAACCATGTGGAGTCGGCCTACCAGCAGATCGAGGAGCGGCACGGCCCGGTCGAGGTCTTGGTAGCCAACGCGGGCATCACCTGGGACACGCTGTTGACGCGGATGTCCGAGGAGGACCTGTCCACCGTGCTCGACACCAATCTCACGGCTGTCTATCGTACGGTCCAGCGGGCCGCCCACGGGATGCTGCGAGCGGGAAAGGGGCGGATCGTCCTTGTCTCCTCGGTGGTCGCCCTCCAAGGCGCCGCCGGCCAGGCCAACTACGCCGCTGCCAAGGCCGCTCTGATCGGCCTGGTCCGTGAGCTGGGCTCGCGCAACATCACCTGCAACGTCATCGCACCGGGCTTGGTTGACACCGGCATGACCGACGCCCTCTCAGCCGGTCGGCGCACCGCCTTGCTCAGCCAGATCCCGCTCGCCCGCTCTGCCCATCCCGACGAGACCGCCGCCGCCATCCGGTTCCTCGCCTCTGACCAGGCCAGTTACATCACCGGCGCCATCATCCCGGTCGACGGCGGTTCCGGCCTGGGCCGCTGACCCAGCCATGGCAGGGCAGCCGACCGGTGGCACTACGGCTCAGCGGAACGGGCGAAGTCCGGTGCTCGACACGGACTGTGGCATCAGGCGGCTGAGCCCCCGTGGGCGTGGCCAGGCTGCTGACATCGGTCAGTCACGGTAGCGCGCTTCCTGCGGAACTCCTGCTGCACGAGGGGTTGATCCGGAGAGCGGCCCGGGCGCCCGGGCTGGAGCCGTCGTCCCGCGGGCCGACGGCTGGGCAGAGAACAGCGGCAGCACACGACACCTCAGCTTCGCCCGGTGCTCCCCCCGCCCGTTGCCGGTGTGTGGCATGTGTTCGCGAAGCTGGACACGGGCCTGGCCAGCTCGAACGGGAGTGCACGGACCGCCCGTTCGAGGCCAGGTGCAATGTCACCGATCCGGCTCGTCAGCACTTCGATCCGGGCCCGTTGACGGGGATCCGTGCGGGACACGACCTGGGACAGGTCCCCCACGGCGGCCAGCGCCAGCAGCGCGGCATCCGCAACTGGCACCCCGCTGGCTGGCCCGGTGTCGTGCAGGACCATGGCGACCTGCCGGTGGACCGTGCCGCAGTCGGCCAGGTCCGTCAGAG
Organism: Streptomyces griseoviridis; assembly: GCF_005222485.1. Lineage (NCBI taxonomy): Bacteria > Bacillati > Actinomycetota > Actinomycetes > Kitasatosporales > Streptomycetaceae > Streptomyces > Streptomyces griseoviridis. The sequence continues at coordinate 4,963,202 of NZ_CP029078.1, read as the reverse complement.
TCACATGTCGTGCGGGGGCCACCAGCGCGCGGCAATCCTCGATCGTCAGCAGGCCCTGGGCCGCGAGGTGCTCTTCCACTGCCTGGAGGGTCTCGACGCGGTCCCGTAGCAACAGGGCCCGCCAACCGGTCCCCGGTGCCGCATAGCGGACACGTGCCCCGCGCGTCACCGGCCCCGCACCGGCCGCCGCCTCCGTCACGTGGACCTCTCCGTCCGCCTCCACGATCTGCCCGCCCAGCGCGAGCTCGATTATCACCGCGGCGCGGACCAGGAAGGCAGCCCGGCTGCGATTGAACGGGCCGTGGACTGCGGCGTCGTAGGCCAGCAGGTACATGCGGTTATGCAGCGCATCGGTCACGGCTTCGACGTTAACCGTGCGGCCCAGAACCGCCCATCGGCCGACAGGATGGGCCGGTCCTGCGTCGACCTGAGCATCAGTTCGATATCGATGTACATGGACATGCAACGGGGTATCAGCATGGAGTTACCGCGACTGTGTGGGCGTGCTGCGCGAGGAACTGGGCGTGGAACAGCAGCGCACGGGTGGTGCGCAGATAAGTCTCCAGCACGGCCTCGGCCACGCTCTCCACAGGCCGGACCAGCACGGTGGGCGTGAGGTGCCCCTCGGTCAGGTCGGCCCGGCCGCCGACCAGGATGTAGACACGGTCGTCCACCAGGTGGGCGAGCGCTCCCTCGAAGGCGTCCAGGTAGTACATCGAACCGTAGTCGGCGGTCGGATCCTCGTGGCGGCCGTGCTTCAGCGATCGCACCCGGCGGCTGAGCAGGTTGAAGAACTGGGAGCTGACGGAGGTGTGGACGAAGTACACATCCGGGCCGAAGCAGTCCTGCCCGGAGTTCAGCATCCTGGCCCGCAGCGCGCCGTCCACTGCCTTGCCTACGTCGGCGTCTGGGCCAACCACGAACGGGTTAATGCCCTGGCCGAAGTAAAGGAACAGCTGGTCCTTGCGGAGCTGACCGCGGATCTTCTCGGCGTTCTCGAAGGCCCCGGTGAAGACCAGCACCTGTGATCCTGTCACGTCATTGCGAAGGAAGTCCCGCTGCCCGCTCTGGCGCAACACGATCGGCAGACCGTGCGCCTCGCCGAGCAGTTTGTGCAGCCGCTCGGTCTGGCTGCTGATCCGACCTGACGGCCGGAACACCAGGCGATCGCTGTAGAGACTGGGGATCAGCAGGTAGAGGATGTAACTGTAGAGCGGAATGTTCGAGGGCATGAGAACGGCCAGTTGCTCAAGCCGCGGCGGGCGGAACCTGGCCATCTCCTGCTCGGCACCCTCAAGGGTCGCGATGGAGACCTCGATCTCACCGACCGCGGTCCGGTAGTTACAGCTCTCGAAAAGTATCTGGAGAACTTCGTCACGGCGCGTCCGGAGCAGCTCCGCCACATTCCTCAGGATGGCCAGCCGATCGGCGAAGGGAATCTCATACTGCGGCTCCGCCTTGGTTTCGGCGACGATCTGGTTCACTGCAGTTCTCCTTTCTTGGCGTCTCTCGCGACTGCGGATTCCGCCAGCCTCTGTAGTGACTGGCGATCGACTTTGCCCGTTCTGTTAATTGGGAATTCCGGAACAACCACCACGCGATTAGGCCGCTCGTGCTCCGCGATGTGTTCGGCCACTGCGGACCGCCAGTGCGCTGCGGACCGCTCGGCCCGGTCGGCGACGAAGAAGACCAGCTGTGCCCGGCTGTCCGACCCCTCGGGTACGACCGGGATCACCCGGACCAGAGCACCACAGGCACTTGCCCGGTCGGCGATGCCGTCCGGGTAGAGGGTGTGTCCGAGTCGGTGCACCGCAGCCCTGCGGCCCAGCACGGTGAGGTTGCCCTGGACGTCGATCTGCCCGATGTCGTCGGTGCGGTACTCGGCGTGCTCCATCGCGAGTACCGTGCCTCCCGGTCCGAGTAGGCCCGTCATGTAGTCGGGGGTGCGCACGACAATCTCGCCGACGGTGCCCGGGGCGACCGGCATGCCCGCCCCATCGACCACCCGCACGGCGATGCCCTGCAACGGACGGCCGCAGCCGATCGGTGTGGGCGGCACGGCCAGCGCGATGTTCCCGGCCTCGCTGCTGCCGTAGCCGTCCAGCAGCGGCCTGCCTATCCGGTCGGCGAAACGCTGCCGGGGCTCGCTTCCCAGCGGCTCCCCGCCCACGCACCACATCCGCACTGTGCTGAGCCAGTCTTCGCTGCCGCGGCCGCTCTCCAGCAAGTTCAGCAGCGTGTGGTAGGTCGCCGGGACCGCGTCGACCACGGTGACGCGGTGAGAGCGGATCGCGGCAAGTGCCGCATCGACGCGCTGGCTGCTGGTCTGCAACACCAGTGCGCAGCCCGTGTCCTGCCACAGCAGCAGCATCGACAGGCCGTACTGGTGCGTGAAGGGCAACAGCGGCAGCAGCACGTCGGTGGCTCGGTAGGCCATCCGGGCGCTGGTCCGTTCGGTGTTGGCCCGGACGGAGGCTCCCGAGCGGACAATGCCCTTGGGGGTGCCGGTGCTGCCCGAGCTCCACACGATCAGAGCGTCCTCGCGGGCGAACCAGCGCGAGAAGCGGGCCAGCCGGTCGCGGCCGAAGGACGACGCGGGGCCGCAGTCCGGCGCACGGTCGGCAATCGCCGCCCTTGCCAACGCGGTGGCACATAGGTCCTCGAGGGAAAGCTGGTCGATCTCGGTGCTGCCAGCTGGCAGCGGGGCATCGGTGACCAGTCGGCTGGCGTCGGCGCCGATGAGGAGTCGGGCCTGCTCGGCGGCCGGGGTACGGCGATCGACCAGAGCGATCGAGGTCCCCAGTTCCATCAGTGCGAAAAGGACCAGGACGAATTTCTCGGTATTGGCACCGGTCAGCATTACACGATCGTCCTGGGTGATTCCGTGCCGTCGCAGTTCCCGTACGACAGCGGTTATTGCACCGTCCAAAGCGGCCGACGAAAAGCGTCGGCCGTCCGTATTGATGAGCATCCCCACAGGACCCCCGGGAGCCGACTCCGATTACTTTCGGATGTGAGCCTACGGGGCGAACTACACGTGATCTATATTCGCATCTATATCCGCTCCACGCCTCGGTAAGCCAACCTTGCCCAGGACATATAGGTCGAATATAGCTGCCTGCCCAGACTGCTGCTCCAGTGGTCGTTTATTTTTCGGTTGCCGGCCGCTGCCCAGTCCCACCGGAAATCCATCGGACCGAAGGCGTGTTCATGACCCAGATCGACACGGTGGCCGCCGCGCCGCCGGCCGCGTTCGTGCTGACCGAGGCGGAGTACCGGCAGACCAGTGAGATCGCCGACCGGCTCGCACGGGTCGAGCCGGGCCGCACCGACGACCAGCAGTGGCTGGCCGCCGTCCGCGACGCGTCTGTCGAGCTGCCGACCAGACTGCTCGTCGAGCTTCGACGGTTCCGCCGTGACGCAGGCCCCGACGCGGTGCTGCTGATCCGCAACCTACCGGTGTCGCCGGCCTATGGCAGCCGCGAGCTGCCCCGCACACCGACCCAGCCCGGCTCGGTCGAGCGGATCGCCACCACGGCCGCCGCGATAATCACTGCCGCGATGCTCCAGCTCGGCGAGGTGGTCGCGTTCCGCAACGAGAAGACCGGCGCGCTGGTGCAGAACGTGGTGCCGGTGCCGGGCCAGGAGACCCTGCAGAGCAACGCTGGCTCCGTCCTGCTCGAAATGCACAACGAGAACGCATTCCACCCCAACCGACCAGACTACGTAGGGTTGTTGTGCGTCCGTGAGGACCCGACCGGACAGGCCCGGCTGTGCACCGCCTCGGTGCGGCGTGCCCTGCCGCTGCTCTCGGCGCAGGCCCGGCAGGTCCTGTCCGGGGAGCGGTTCCTCACCGAGGCGCCCCCCTCATTCGAAGCCCTGGAGAGCGTAGTGCCGGCCCACGCGGTGCTGCAAGGCGCCGGGGAGGACCCGGATATTCTGGTGGATTTCTCGGCCACACACCCACTGGACGATGAGGCCCGCGTGGCCATGGCCGAACTGCGCGACGCACTGGTTCAGGTGAGCTCGGCCCTGGCACTGAGGGCCGGTGACCTGGCGATCGTGGACAACCGGCTCGCCGTGCACGGCCGAACGCCGTTCACCCCCCGCTACGACGGCACGGACCGGTGGCTGCATCGGGTCTACGCCTCGCTGGACCACCGCCGCTCGCGGCCGGTGCGCCGGGACGGCGGCAGCGTGCTTGGTTGATCCGCCGCGAGGGCGATTGAAGAGTCTCAGTCGGTGGAACGTCACCGGATACAACGGGCATCGCCGCCCGCGACAATCACTCGGTTCGACGCCCTCCGTCATGTGCGTCCTGTGGGAACTGCGCCTCGCCTCCTCGACCGCTATTCAGTTTGGGTGTCCCGGTGACCAGCCAGGACCAACCCCGCTCGATCTGGTGACAGTGGCGGTCCCCGTCGGCCAGCACGCCCAGCACCGCGGGTGGAGCAAGTCGCGGTAATCGGCCTGGTCGAAGGCGACGGCGATGACCTCGGCGGGATCCTTGGCCACCGAACAAAAGAACCACTTGATGCGCACCTTCGGACCGCGCCGAGCCTCGCACTCGCCGCTGCGTGAGGGACTGCGGTCGAGTGCGGGCGGAGCGGAGCCTCCTGCGCGCCGTAGACGCAGGCCAGGGCGGCCATCCCTTGTGGAACGGCTTGACCAAGCCGGCCTGGCCTTCCTGTCCGCTTGCGGCACCGCCCAGAACCGCCTCCTGCCGGACGAGTCCCTGAACCTCCTGTCGGCCTTCCAGCTCGCCAGCTTCAGCCACCTGGTGGGCAGCCTCTGGCCGGTGACCGACCAGGCCAATAACCGCCTGGTGAAAGCCTTCTACGAGCACCTGACGGGACAACAGGACGCGAGCGTCGCCGAGTCCCTCCATCACGCCGTGTCCCAGTTGCGCGAGCGAGAGCCCGAACGGCCCTCGCTGTGGGCGCCCCTGAGGCACCGCCGGCGCCCTCGTCGATCACCGAGTCTGCGACCCTGTGGCCAGGCTGGCGAAGCCGATCGCGACCGCCTTGGCGCGCGACGCACGCCGCCGCCAGCCCGTCGCCACGCTGCCCGGGCAAGGTCATGGGCTGGTTCGCTGGCCGAGCACATGCGTGCCGACTTGGTCGTGGACGCAGTCCAGGCCGCCGTGGACACCCGCTGTCGGTAGTGACGTGCGCGGGGTGATCTTTCACTCGGACCGCGGCACCCCGCGCACGCTCAGGCGGTGCGAACTATATGGGGGAGCGCTGTTGGGTGTCGGTTGCGGTTGGAGCCGCCACTCTTGTCGGAGACCTACGAGAGCGACGGACCACGGATAGCGCTGCCGCGCTGTGCCACGACGAGCCAAAGGGCCAGCCAACCTGGTCGGAATCTAAGCGGGACTGCACCCCCACTGCACGGCTGTCCACCGTTTGTCCACCGGAGACCCCGGATACGAGGCGAAACCAGCCGCTCCGAAACATAAAAGACCAGTTCAGAGGCTTGGAGCTCGATTCTCGTCACAGAAACCAAACCTCTAGCCTACGCATTACGATGCACAGACCACAGGTGCCCGATTCGCCCGAATCCCAAGGCCAACGAAGGAGAGAAACCCCAGGTCAAAGGCCTGACCTGGGGTTCACCATGGAGCCGCCTTCGGGATTCGAACCCGAGACCTACGCATTACGAGTGCGTTGCTCTGGCCATCTGAGCTAAGGCGGCGCGCTGTCCCCGCTATGGCGCGGTCAGCAACGACGGTAAGTCTACACAGTCCCCGAGGTGCTCCGTGCCACCCCCGGGGGCGCCCCCGAAGCGCCCCCGCCGTGGCCCGTCCGCCGCTCCGTCGGGCCTACGAGCAGCGCTTTCCCTCCGCCGGTGGCGTCCCCTTGAGCAGGTAGGCGTTGATCGTCGAGTCGATGCACGTGCTGCCCCGGCCGTACGCCGTGTGGCCGTCGCCCTCGTAGGTGAGGAGGCGGGCCGAGGACAGCTGGCGGGAGAGGGACTGTGCCCAGCGGTACGGCGTCGCCGGGTCGCGGGTGGTGCCGACGACCACGATGGGCGCCGCGCCCTTCGCCTCGATCCGGTGCGGCTCCCCCGTCGGCTTCACCTGCCAGTACGCACAGCTCAGCGACGCCCACGCGAGGCCGCGGCCGAAGACCGGGGACGCCTTCTCGAACGCCGGCATGGCCTCCTCGACCTGCTCGGGCGTGGAGTAGGCGGCCGGGAGGTCGAGGCAGTTGACCGCCGCGTTCGCGAACATCAGGTTCGTGTAGTGGCCCTTGGCGTCCCGCTCGTAGTAGCCGTCCGACAGCACCAGCAGGCCGGCGCCGTCGTTCTCCTTCATCGCCGACGTCAGCCCCTCGCGCAGTTGCGCCCACGCCGCCTCGTCGTACATCGCGGCGATCACGCCGGTGGTGGCGAGGGCCTCGCCCAGTTTCCGGCCGTCCGCGTCGCCGGTCGGGATGGGATGCGCGTCGAGCTTCCGGAAGAACGCCTTCAGCGCGTCGCCCACCTGGCCGGGCGAGGTGCCCTTGCCGCCGAGCGGGCAGTCCGACTGCTGCACGCAGTCCTTCGCGAACGACTGGAACGCCGTCTCGAAGCCCGCCGTCTGGTCGAGGTTCTGGGTGCGCGAGGGCACCGACGGGTCCATCGCGCCGTCCAGCACCAGCCGTCCCACCCGGTCAGGGAACAGCCCCGCGTACGTCGCCCCGAGGAACGTGCCGTACGACGCCCCCACGTACGTCAGCTTCCTGTCCCCCAGCGCCGCCCGCAGGACGTCCATGTCCCGGGCCGCCTCGACGGTGGACACGTGCCGCAGCATCCGCGTCGAGCGCTTCCCGCACCCCTCGGCGAACTTCTTGTACGCGTCGACGAGTTGACCGGTCTCCCGCTGGTCGTCCGGCGTGGTGTCGGTCTGCGTGAACCTGTCCATCGCACGCCCGCCCAGGCACTCGACGGGCTCGCTGCGCGCGACTCCGCGCGGGTCCATCGCGACCATGTCGTACCGGGCCCGCACCTTCGCCGGGTAGCCGATGCCCGCGTACTGCTGGAGGTAGCCGATCGCCGATCCGCCCGGCCCGCCCGGGTTCACCATCAGCGAGCCGAGCGGCTTGCCGTCGCCCGTCGCCTTCTTGCGGGCGACGGCGAGCTTGACGTCCCCCGCGGACGGGTCGGCGTAGTCGAGGGGCGCCTTCATCGTCGTGCACTCGAAGCCGGAGACTCCGCAGCCCCGCCAGGTCAACTTCTGGTCGTAGTACGGCGCCAGCGCCGCCGGCGTGGCCTTCGGCAGCACGGCGAGCGCCACCGGCGCCGCGCCCTCGACGGCGTTCGACGAGCCCGAGGGCGAGCAGGCCGGGACCAGCAGGACCGCCGCGGTCGCGGCGGCTAGCAGCGTGCCGGTGGTGCGCGGCCGGGGAGCGGGGGACCTGGGGGCCCGACGGGGGGTTCGCCTGAGGTACATCAAGCGAGAGTAACCGTGAGCGACGGGATAGATGCTCTGCGTGCGCGAACTGGCTCGTACGAGGTACCTGGTCAACCTCCCGTGGATCCTCTGATCATTCCGGCGAGCGCTCCGGCCCGCCCCGCCTCGACCCGGGCGAGCCCGTCCGACGGCGGCACAGCCGCCGCGCACCGCCCCGCCCTGAGACCGCTGTGCCTCACCCCGGGCCGGTGCCCGCCCGGTCTCAGCCCGCCCGCAGCGCCATCGTCATCGCCTCCACCGCGAGCAGCGGTGCCACGTTGCGGTCGAGGGCCTCCCGGCACGCGCCGATCGCCTCGATCCGGCGGAGTGTCGCCTCCGGGGTGCTGCCCCGGGCGAGCCGCTCCAGGGCGTCCTCCGCGTCCCCGTTGGCGATCGCCACCCGGGAGCCGAACTGCAGGGCCAGGACATCGCGGTAGAAGCCGGTCAGGTCGGTGAGGGCGAGGTCGAGGCTGTCGCGCTGGGTGCGGGTCCTGCGCCGTTTCTGCATGTCCTCCAGGTCCTTCATCACGCCCGCCGTGCCGCGCGGCATCCGGCCGCCCTGCGCCGCGCCCATCGCCGCCTTCAGCTCCTCCGTCTCCTTGCCGTCCATCTCCTCGGCGAGCTGCTTGGCGTCCTCGGAGGCCGCGTCGACGAGTTCCTGAGCCGCCTTGAGCGCGCTGCCGACGTCCTCGACGCGCAGCGGCATCTTCAGCACGGCCGCGCGACGCTGCCGGGCGGCCGGGTCGGTGGCGAGCCTGCGGGCCTGGTCGACGTGGCCCTGGGTGGCGCGGGCCGCGGAGGCGGCCACGGCCGGTTCGACGCCCTCGCGCCGTACGAGCATGTCGGCGACGGCGTCGACCGAGGGCGTCAGCAGACTCAGGTGACGGCAGCGGGAGCGGATGGTGGGCAGGACGTCCTCGAGGGAGGGCGCGCACAGCAGCCAGACCGTGCGGGGGGCCGGCTCCTCGACCGCCTTGAGGACCGCGTTCGCCGACTTCTCGTTCAGCCGTTCCGCGTCCTCGACCAGGATGATCTGCCAGCGGCCGTTCGCCGGCGAGGTGAACGACTTCCGTACGGTGTCCCGCATGTCGTCGGCGAGGATCTGGGCGCCGACGGCGGCGACGGTGGTGACGTCGGCGTGCGTGCCGATCAGGGCGGTGTGGCAGCCGTCGCAGAATCCGCATCCCGGTGAGCCGCCGAGCGCGCGGTCGGGGGACACGCATTGCAGCGCGGCGGCGAAAGCGTGCGCCGTCTGTGTGCGCCCGGCACCCGGCGGGCCGGTGAACAGCCACGCGTGTGTCATCTTCGACGCCTCGGGGGGAGCCGTGCCGGTCGCGTACGCGGTGACCAGCGCGTCGGCGTCCCGCGCGGCGGCGTCGAGCCGCTCAGCCACCTTCTCCTGGCCGACGAGGTCGTCCCAGACCGTCATGTGTCACCCCGCCCTTCCGTCACGTTCCGCGTTCCACGTTCCGGCATCCATTGTGCGGGCTGCCACTGACAACGAAAGACGGTGGCCGGGCCGACGGCATCCGCCGCCCCACGCCCCACCACCGTCCACGCCCCACCACCGTCCACGGCCCGCCATCCGGGTTTCGGCTTCCGGCTTCCGGCTTCCGGCTTCCGGCTTCCAGCTTCCAGCTTCCAGCTTCCAGCTTCCGACGTCCACCGTTGTTCGGCGTCCGTCGTCACGCCGCAGTCCCGCCGTCGCCGTCACCTCGGCGCGTCTACACCTCGGCACTGCGGCACCTCAGCGCACGGTCAAGCAGCCGATTTCCTCACGCCGCCGCGTCCTCGCGCCGCCGCGCCGTCGTCAGCGTCCGCGCCCCCCGCGGCCGCCCCGGCCCGCGTCGTCGTCGCGTTCGTCGTCGCGCGGGCCGAGCAGTTCGTCGGCCAGGGACGGGAGGTCGTCGAGCGGCGTCTCCTCGGCCCAGTCGGGACGCGGCCTGCGACGCGGCGTCCGCGCACCGGTCTCCGGTGTGTCCGCGCCGGTCTCCGCGCCGACCTGGGGCAGCTCCCGCGTGCGGTCGTCGCCCCCGTCGGGGTACCGCCGCCGGCCGCGCGCCGAGCCCGGCTCGTCACGGAACAGCCCGCGCGGCACCCGGTCCACGGGGTCGCCGCCCCGCACGGGAGGCAGTACGGCGGTCTCGTCCGCGGCACCCGGCACGACGGGCGGCAGCACGGCCGTCTCGTCGGCCGCGCCCGGCACCACCGGCGGCAGCTGCGTCGTCTCGTCCGCCGCGCCCGTGGGGGCCGGCGGCTTCGGCAGCGTCGCCGTCACCTCGGACTCGGACTCACCGCCGGGCCGACGCGATCCCGTCGCCCGCGCGGACGCGCCGGAGTCCCGGCCGCCGTCGTCGCCGTCCCGCACCGGCCGCAGCACGGCCGTCTCGTCGGAGGCACCCCCGGAGGCCCGCCCGGCACCGGAATCCGAACCAGAGCCCGAGTCCGAACCAGAACCCGAGTCAGAACCGGACCCAGAACCCGAACGCGACCCCGAACCCCAACCGGAACCCGAAGCCCGGTCCGAACCCGAAGCCCTGTCCCAGCCAGAAGACCTACCGGCCCCCGAACCGAACCCCGAACCAGCGCCCGAGCCCCCGGTCCCGGTCCCGGCGCCGGTCCCGTCGTCCGAGTCCGCGCGCGGGAAGGACCTCTTGGGGCCCGTCTCCGCCACGGTGGCCGCCTGTTCGGCGAGGCGGCGGGCCTCCTCCGCGCGTCGCAGGGCGTCCTCGGCCTTGCGCTGCTTCTCCAGCCGCCGTTCCTCGGCCTCCGCGTGCAGGCGGGCCTCTTCCTCGGCCTGCTTGCGGCGCCGCTCCTCGTCCGCCTTGCGGCGGGCCTCCTCCTCGGCGCGGACCTTCTCCTCGGCGAGCAGGCGGGCCCGCTCCTCCTCGGCACGCCGACGCGCTTCCTCGGCGCGCAGCCTGGCCTCCTCGGCCTGGCGTTCGGCCTCGCGCCGCTGCGCCTCCTCCAGCTCGCGCCGCTTGCGCTCCTCCTCCTCGGCGCGCAGCTTGGCGAGCTGCTCCTGGCGCTCGCGCTCCAGCCGCTCCTCCTCGGCCTTGCGTGCGGCCTCTTCCTCGGCCTTGCGGCGGGCCTCCTCCTCGGCCTTCCTGCGCGCCTCCTCCTGGGCCTTCACCTCGGCCTCGGAGAGCGGCAGCAGCTGGTCGAGCCGGTGCCGGACGACCGTCGTGACGGCCTCGGCCTCCTGGCCCGCGTCCACCACGAGGTAGCGGCCGGGGGCCGCGGCGGCGAGCGTGAGGAAACCGGAGCGCACGCGCGCGTGGAACTCGGCCGGCTCGGACTCCAGCCGGTCGGGCGCCTCCGTGAACCGCTCGCGGGCGATCTCCGGGGAGACGTCGAGCAGGACTGTCAGATGCGGTACGAGGCCGTTCGTCGCCCAGCGGTTGATTCGGGCGACCTCGGTCGGCGACAGGTCGCGGCCCGCGCCCTGGTAGGCCACCGAGGAGTCGACGTACCGGTCGGAGACGACGACGGCGCCGCGCTCCAGGGCGGGCCTGACGACCGTGTCGACGTGCTCCGCGCGGTCCGCCGCGTACAACAGGGCCTCCGCGCGGTGGGAGAGCCCGGCGCTCGACACGTCGAGCAGGATCGACCTCAGCCGCTTGCCGACCGGGGTCGCCCCGGGTTCACGGGTGACGACGACCTCGTGGCCCTTGGCCCTGATCCACTCGGCGAGCGCGTCGACCTGGGTGGACTTGCCCGCGCCGTCGCCGCCCTCGATGGCGATGAAGAAGCCGGTGGCCGCGCGGTCGGGCACCGGGTCGTCGCCGCCGAGCAGCGCGTCCCGCAGGTCGTTGCGGAGGGGAACACCGGAGCGGTCGTCGGCCTTGGCGAGGACCAGCGCGGCGAGCGGCAGCAGCAGCGCGCCGACGAGCATCAGCGTGAACGCGGCGCCGCCGTGCGCGAAGACGAACTTGCCGTTCTCCAGGCGGTGCGGGCCGATGCCCGCCGCCACCAGTGGGGCGAGCAGCGCGCCGACCGCCACGAAGACCCGTACGAGCGCGTGCAGGTGTTCGGTGGTGCGGGTGCGCCGGTAGTCCTCGGCCTCCTGGTCGAGGAGGGTGTGCCCAGTGTTCGCGGCGACGCCCGCGCCGACGCCGGCCAGCGTGAGGACCAGCAGCACGGTGGTGACGTCGGGCACGAGCCCGGCGGCCAGCAGCGCGACGCCGGTGAAGGCGATCGCCAGCGCGAGCAGGCGGCGCCTGGACAGCGTCACGAGCGCCTTCGGCGCGGTGCGGACGCCGATGACGACCCCGCCCGTCAGCACGAGCACCATCAGCCCGTAGAGGACCGGGCCGCCGCCCAGCTCCGTGGCGTGCAGCACCGAGACGGCGACGGCGGCGGCGATCGCGCCGGCGACGGACGCGGAGGCGAGGGCGAGCAGCGGGATGCCGCCGGTGCGGCCCTTGTCGACGCCGGTGCCGGTCCTGGGACGGCGCAGGCCCTCCAGCGGGGAACGCGCGCGTGGCGTGCGGACGGCGGGCAGTTCGAGGAAGGTCAGCACCGAGAGGGACGCGGCGAACAGTCCGGCCGCGACGTACGAGCCGAGGGCCGCCTGGTGCTGCGCGAACCAGCCGATCCCGGCGCCCAGCAGGTTGTTGACGAGGGACGCGACGACGAGGACGGCGGCGGCCAGCGGTACCGCCACGAAGCCGGTGCGCAGGGAGAGCCGGCGCAGCGCGTCCATGTGGTCGGGCAGCGGTCGTACCGTCGCGCCCTCAAGGGGCGGGGCGGGCAGCAGCGCGGGGGCCGCGCTCTCCTTGCACACCGTCCAGAAGCGCTCGGCGACTCCGGTCACGAAGGCGGTGACCAGCAGGACGGCCAGCGCGTTGTCCGGCGTCCAGTCGATCCACAGGGGCGCGATGATCAGCAGCAGGGCGCGCAGGCCGTCGGCCCCGACCATCGTCCAGCGGCGGTCGAGGGGGCCCTCGTGCGAGGTGAGTGTGGTGAGCGGGCCCAGGAGCACCGCCCCGAAGAGGAGCGTCGCGAGGATGCGCACTCCGAAAACGGTCGCCACTGCGAACGCCACGCCTCGGAAGCCGCCGCCGAGGGCGCCTTCGGCGATGGCTGCCTGGAGCACCAGGACCACCACCACCAGCAGGGCGAGGGCATCGCCGACTCCGCTCACCAGTTGGGCGCTCCACAACCGCTTCAGTTGCGGTTCGCGCAGGAGAGCGCGGACGGCGCGTTCGCGGGAGTCCGCGACCAGTGCGTCGTCGGGGGCGGGTTGGTGGGCCGTTGGCTGCTCGGCTCGCGTCATGCTTTCAGCCTATCGGCAGCCACCGACAACCAGCCGCGCCCGCCCGAACGTACGCACGCCCCGACACCAAAGCGTTGTCGGGGCGTGCGTTTCGTGAAGGGCGCTCCCGCACTTCACGAAGGGGCCGTTCCCCCCTCGCGAAGGGCTCCCGCACCTCACGGAGGAGCTTCCGCACCTCGCGAAGGACTCCCGCGCCTCACGAGGGGACCGTTCCCCCGTCAGTCGTCCGTGCTCTTCGCGGCCGTCGTCTTCTTGGTCGCCGTGGCCGACTTCGCCGTCGTCTTCTTCGCCGCCGTCGCCTTCTTGGCGGGGGCGGCCTTCTTCGCGGCGGTCTTCTTGGCGGCCGTCTTCTTCGCCGGTGCCTTCTTGGCGGGCGCCTTCTTGGCCGTCTTCTTCGCCGGGGCCTTCGCCCGCTTCTCGGCGAGGAGTTCGTAGCCGCGTTCCGGGGTGATCTCCTCGACGCTGTCGCCCGAGCGCAGCGTCGCGTTGGTCTCCCCGTCGGTGACGTACGGGCCGAACCGGCCGTCCTTCACCACGACCGGCTTCGCGCTGACCGGGTCCTCGCCCAGCTCCTTCAGCGGCGGCTTGGCGGCGGCGCGGCCACGCTGCTTGGGCTGCGCGTAGATCGCCAGCGCCTCCTCCAGCGTGATCGTGAACAGCTGGTCCTCGCTGGTGAGGGACCGCGAGTCGGTCCCCTTCTTCAGGTACGGGCCGTAGCGGCCGTTCTGCGCGGTGATCTCCACGCCCTCCGCGTCCACGCCGACGACGCGCGGCAGCGACATCAGCTGGAGCGCCTCCTCCAGGGTGACCGTGTCGAGGGACATGGACTTGAAGAGGGACGCGGTACGCGGCTTGACGGCGTTCTTCCCGGTCTTCGGGGTGCCCTCGGGGAGCACCTCGGTGACGTAGGGGCCGTACCGGCCGTCCTTGGCGACGATCTGGTGGCCGCTCTGCGGGTCGGTGCCCAGCTCGAAGTCGCCGCTCGGCTTGGCGAGCAGTTCCTCCGCCAGCTCCACGGACAGCTCGTCCGGGGCCAGGTCCTCCTGGATGTCGGCGCGCTGGTGGTTCTCGGAGTCCTTCTCGCCGCGCTCGATGTACGGGCCGTAGCGGCCGACCCGCAGCACGATGTCGTTGCCGACCGGGAACGAGGAGACCTCGCGGGCGTCGATCGCGCCCAGGTCCGTCACCAGTTCCTTGAGGCCGCCGAGGTGGTCGCCGTCGCCGTTGCCGGCCTCGGCCGCCCCGCCGGTGCCCGTGCCCTCGCCGAAGTAGAAACGCTTCAGCCACGGCACGGCCTTCGCCTCACCGCGCGCGATGCGGTCGAGGTCGTCCTCCATCCTGGCGGTGAAGTCGTAGTCGACGAGCCGCCCGAAGTGCTTCTCCAGGAGGTTGACGACGGCGAAGGAGAGGAAGGACGGGACGAGCGCGGTGCCCTTCTTGAAGACGTAGCCGCGGTCGAGGATGGTGCCGATGATCGACGCGTACGTCGACGGGCGGCCGATCTCGCGCTCTTCCAGCTCCTTGACGAGGCTGGCCTCGGTGTAGCGGGCCGGGGGCTTGGTGGCGTGCCCGTCGACCGTGAGCTCCTCGGCGCTCAGCGCGTCGCCCTCGGCGACCTGCGGGAGGCGGCGCTCGCGGTCGTCCAGCTCCGCGTTCGGGTCGTCGGCGCCCTCGACGTACGCCTTGAGGAAGCCGTGGAACGTGATCGTCTTGCCGGAGGCGCTGAACTCGACGTCGCGGCCGTCGGAGGCGGTGCCGCCGATCTTCACCGTCACGCTGTTGCCGGTGGCGTCCTTCATCTGGGAGGCGACGGTCCGCTTCCAGATCAGCTCGTACAGCCGGAACTGGTCGCCGGTCAGGCCGGTCTCGGCGGGGGTGCGGAAACGATCACCCGAGGGGCGGATCGCCTCGTGCGCCTCCTGCGCGTTCTTGACCTTCCCGGCGTAGGTGCGCGGCTGCGGCGGCAGGTAGTCGGCGCCGTACAGCTGGGTGACCTGGGCGCGGGCGGCGGTGACGGCCGTGTCGCTCAGGGTCGTGGAGTCCGTACGCATGTAGGTGATGAAGCCGTTCTCGTACAGCTTCTGGGCCACCTGCATCGTGGCCTTCGCGCCGAAGCCGAGCTTGCGGCTGGCCTCCTGCTGGAGCGTCGTCGTACGGAACGGGGCGTACGGCGAGCGGCGGTACGGCTTGGACTCGACGGAGCGGACGGCGAACCGGGTCTCCGCGAGCGCGGCGGCGAGGGCGCGGGCGTTCGCCTCGTCGAGGTGGAGGATCTGCTCGCTCTTGAGCCGGCCGACGGAGTCGAAGTCGCGGCCCTGCGCGACCCGCCTGCCGTCGACGCTCTGGAGGCGGGCGACTAGCGACGACGGGTCCGAGGAGTCCCCGGCGCGGCCGGTGGCGAAGGTGCCCGTCAGGTCCCAGTACTCGGCGGAACGGAACGCGATGCGCTCGCGTTCCCGCTCCACCACGAGCCGGGTGGCGACGGACTGGACACGGCCGGCCGACAGGCGCGGCATGACCTTCTTCCACAGGACGGGCGAGACCTCGTAGCCGTAGAGGCGGTCGAGGATGCGGCGGGTCTCCTGCGCGTCGACGAGCTTCTGGTTGAGCTGGCGCGGGTTGGCGACGGCCGCCCGGATCGCGTCCTTGGTGATCTCGTGGAACACCATGCGCTTGACGGGGATCTTCGGCTTGAGGACTTCCTGGAGGTGCCAGGCGATGGCCTCGCCCTCCCGGTCCTCATCGGTGGCGAGGAACAGCTCGTCGGAGTCCTTCAGGAGGTCCTTGAGCTTCTTGACCTGCGCCCGCTTGTCGGCGTTGATCACGTAGATCGGCTGGAAGTCGTGTTCGACGTCCACACCGAGGCGGCGGACCTCACCGGTGTACTTCTCGGGTACCTCCGCGGCACCGTTGGGAAGGTCGCGGATGTGCCCGACGCTCGCTTCGACTACGTAGCCGGGGCCGAGATAGCCCTTGATCGTCTTCGCCTTGGCAGGCGACTCGACGATGACGAGTCGACGCCCGCCCTGTGCGGTCTCGCTGGTCGGGGACAACTTCGCTCTTCTCTCCGGTCGATGCTGGGGCCTCCCCAGGCCTTCGTCCCGGGGTCGGGTCATGGTGACGCTGCGGAGTGTGACGGTACATCCCGCCCCCGTGTCAAACGGGAAAAGCCCGCAACGGCCACTCGAACGGTAACCCGACTACCGCCATTCCTGCCGCCCGGAGTCCCCACCGGCCTTTTCGAGCCGAACCGGACGATCACGTTCTGAACAGCGGTGCCGCAGCTCGGCGCGGGTTCTCAGAGCCGCGAGAAGCACCACGCGGCGAGAATCAGCGCGGTGAGCGAGCAGAGGCTCGCGAGGGTCGCCGATGCGACAGGGTTCACATCGTGGGCGACGGGCCGGCCCTGCCGCACCCGGGTCACGGTCCACCCCAGCAGTGCCGCCCCGAACAGGGCGAACACCGCGCCCGCGAAGATCGCCGGTCCGCTTTCCATGGTTCCCCAGCCCCCCGTTTCTCCCACTGTCCCGCTGTCCCGACGGCCCGCTGTCCCGACGTCCCGACGGCCCGACATCTCGACATCCCGACGTCGGCGCGTGCCTCGCCGGGGAGACTGGCACGCGCGGGCTGCGGGCGGGCGAACCGGAGGTGAACGCGGGGGCGCCGCTTCCGCGCGGCGACGGCCGGCGGCGACCCTCAGCGCCCGGAGTGTCTCGAACACGCCGGGGCGCACGCCCCTGCGGGCCTCGCATCACCGGGCGCCGGGTTGGCCGGTTTCCCTTCCCGGCGACGGGGTCAGGGCACGCCACCGGTTTTGGCCCGGCCGGAACCGGTCGCTCACACCGGTTCGAGGAAGCCCTGCTCCACCAAGAGGCGAATCTGCGCCGGGGTCCGGTCGCGGAGCAGGACCGGGTCCTCGCCGACGAGTTGCGCGATCGCGTCCAGGATGCGGCCGGCGCTCAGCGAGCCGTCGCACACGCCAGCGAAGCCCGCGCCGACCGTGTCCACCTTGGTGGCCCGGCGCATCCCGCGGTGCTGGCGCAGCACCACGTGCTCGGGGTCCTCGGCGCCGGGCAGCCCGACCTGTTCCTGGACCACCTCGGCGGCGAGCTTGAAGTGGGCTTCGAGCAGCGCCGCGTCATCGTGCGCCCGCAGGTAGTCGAGCCGGGCGAAGTGCGCCAGGACCGTGTCGCCGAGCGGCTGCTCGACCGGGTGCGGCCACTCCTCCACGGTGACCGCCGGCTCCGCCGAGTCCGTCCTGCGCAAGGTGATCCACCCGAAGCCGACCGCCTTCACCTTGCGCGCCTCGAACTCGTCGAGCCACGCGTCGTACAGCGCCTGGTAGGCGGCCTGGTCGGCGCGGTGGTCGCCGGCGTCCCGCAGCCACAGCTCCGCGTACTGCGTGACGTCCTGCACCTCGCGCTGCACGATCCAGGCGTCGCAGCCGCGGGGCACCCACGCGCGGAGCCGGTCCTGCCACTCCTCGCCCGCGACGTGCTGCCAGTTGGCGAGGAAGTGCGCGTACCCGCCCTCGGACAGCCGCTCCCCCGACTGCTGAACGAGCGTGCGGCACAGGTCGTCCCCGCCCATCCCGCCGTCCCGGTAGGTCAGCCGGGCGCCGGGCGAGATCACGAACGGCGGGTTGGAGACGATCAGGTCGTACCGCTCGCCGTCCGGGACCGGCTCGAAGAGCGAGCCCTGGCGGAGGTCGGCGGCGGGTGCGCCGGAGAGGGCCAGGGTGAGCGCGGTGATGTGCAGCGCGCGCGGGTTGAGGTCGGTGGCCGTCACGCGCGTGGCGTGCCGGCCGGCGTGCAGCGCCTGGATGCCTGAGCCGGTGCCGAGGTCGAGGGCGGCGGCGACCGGCGTGCGGACGGTGATGCCGGCCAGGGTCGTGGAGGCGCCGCCCACGCCGAGGACGACGCCCTCCTCGCGGCTGCCGATGCCGCCGGCGCCGCCGACCGCGCAGCCCAGGTCGGAGACGATGAACCAGTCCTCGCCCTCGGGTCCGCCGTAGGGCCTGACGTCCACGGCGGCGGCGACCTCGTCGGGTCCCGCGGCCGTCAGCCAGCCGCTCTCCAGACACGCGGCGACGGGGAGGACGTCCGCCACGCGTGCGTGCGGCACGGGCTGCTGCAACAGGAACAGCCGGACGAGCAGCTCGAGCGGGGTGTCACCGCGGGTGGCCCTGAGCGCGGGCACGGTCTCGCTGCGGGCCAGCGCCGCGTACGCGGGGGCGCCGAGCAGGTCGAGCAGTCCGTCGGCGGTGAAGGAGGCGCCCAGGAAGGCGTCCCGCAGCAGGGCGGCCACCTCGGGCCGGTCGGAGTCCGGCAGCGCGGGGAGGGAGGACCGGGACGGCCGGGACGCGTCCATGGACTCCGAGAGCCCCGAAGAATCCGAGGAAGGCGCGGTGGGCGCGGAAGGCGCGGTGGGCGCGGTCGGCGAGGACGGCAGGGGGGACGGGGAGGACAGACCGGAATCACTCACGCCCCCATTGTGGCCGCTCGCACTGACATCGCGAGCGCCCACGCGACGGACCGGGCACGCGCGCGTACCGTCGCGTCACCGGAACGTCCCTCGCCGCGCTCATGGACGCGACCGGGGCGGGCGCACGCGTACCTCGGTGCGCGCGGCGGCGGCCGGGGCGGAACCCTCGCGCCGCGGGCCAGGAGCCTCCAGCGCAGGTCAGGCCCGCGGCGCAGGATCGTCGTCGGCCCGCTGGTCAGTCGTCAACCCGCCGAAGCGGTCATCAGCCCAACCGCCGGACCGTCGTCAACCCACCGAAGCGGTCATCAGCCCGCCCGCAGGACCGTCGTCAATCCGCCCGCAGGACCGTCGTAGACCCGCCGAAGCCGTCGTCAGCCCGCTGTCGCCGACGCCGGGGCCGACGCGCTCTTGCAGCTGGGCTGCTTGGCCATCGCCTTGCCGACGTCGCCCTCCTCCAGGGTCTTCAGGGCGTCGTTGCCGCTCTGGCTGAGCTTGTTGAGGGCAGTGGCGATGCCCTTGAGGCCGTCGGCGAACTTGGCCTGGTCCTTGGTGTCGAGGTCGTCGACCTGCTTCTTCAGGGACGCGTAGGACGCGGAGATGCCGTTGAGTTCCTTGACGGCGTCCTGCTGCTTCTTGGCGCCGTTGTCGACGTTCGGCGCCCCTGCCTGCTGGACGGCGGTCCCGATCGCCTTGTACGCCTGGGACATGTCCTGGAAGGCCTGCGCGTCGGTCTTCTTGACGTCCGCGGGCTTGCTGTTGTCCGAGGTCTCCTTCTGGATCGCGGCGTTCGCGGCCTCGATCTTCTTGGCCTGCGGCTGCACCGCGTCACAGACCTGCTTGGCCCAGGCGTCCAGCTTCTCGTTGCCGTTGTCGCCGCTGCCGCATCCCGACAGCGTCAGCGCCAGTACCGCACCGCCGGACAGTGTGGCCGCGAGCTTCTTGTTCACCGGATTGGTCCCTTCCATCGCTCTGGGCCCCCGGACCCTACACGGCGGACGGACCGCCTCCGCCTCTCCTCCGTCCGGCAAGACACCCATTGCTGCCACATTGCAGCCATTTGCACCAAGAGAGAGAAGCCTCACGGAGAGGGGCCTGACGCCGGGAGGCGGGCGGGGCGGCGCGTCAACACGCGCCTCCCGCCCGCCTCTTGAACCGGTCCGCCACTCGCGCCCGGTGCGGCCGGCTAGGAAACCGCCGCGTGGTCGGGCGACTTGGTGCCGTGGCTGTCGTCGTCGTCGACGGCGATACCGCGCCGTTTGGAGACCCAGACCGCGCCGACGACGACCAGCAGGGCCACCGCCGCGACCAGGATCCGCAGCCCGAGGCTCCGGTCCGCGCCGTAGGAGAACTTGATCACGGCCGGGGCGATGAGCAGCGAGACCAGGTTCATCACCTTCAGCAGCGGGTTGATCGCGGGCCCGGCGGTGTCCTTGAAGGGGTCGCCGACCGTGTCGCCGATCACGGTCGCGGCGTGCGCCTCGCTGCCCTTGCCGCCGTGGTGGCCGTCCTCGACGAGCTTCTTGGCGTTGTCCCAGGCGCCGCCGGAGTTGGCGAGGAACACCGCCATCAGCGTGCCGGTGCCGATCGCGCCCGCGAGGTACGCGCCGAGCGGGCCGACGCCGAGCGTGAACCCGATGAAGATGGGCGCCATCACGGCGAGCAGTCCCGGCGTGGTCAGCTCCCGCAGGGCGTCCTTGGTGCAGATGTCGACGACCTTGCCGTACTCGGGTTTCTCGCTGTAGTCCATGATCCCGGGCTTCTCGCGGAACTGCCGCCGCACCTCGTAGACGACCGAGCCCGCCGACCGCGAGACGGCGTTGATCGCCAGTCCCGAGAAGAGGAAGACGACCGCGGCGCCCGCGATGAGCCCGACGAGGTTGTTGGGCTGCGAGATGTCCATCGACAGGGTCAGCGGTGATCCCGGGCCGGTGTGTTTCTCGCCGACGTCGGCCACGTTGGTCGTGATCGCGTCACGGTAGGAGCCGAAGAGGGCGGCGGCCGCGAGGACGGCGGTGGCGATGGCGATGCCCTTGGTGATGGCCTTGGTGGTGTTGCCGACGGCGTCCAGGTTGGTGAGCACCTGCGCGCCCGCGCCCTGCACGTCGCCGGACATCTCGGCGATGCCCTGGGCGTTGTCGGAGACCGGTCCGAAGGTGTCCATGGCGACGATCACACCGACCGTGGTGAGCAGGCCGGTGCCGGCCAGCGCCACCGCGAACAGCGCGAGCATGATCGACGTACCGCCGAGCAGGAACGCCCCGTACACGCTGAGCCCGATCAACAGGGCGGTGTAGACGGCGGATTCGAGCCCGAGCGAGATGCCCGCGAGGATCACGGTGGCCGGGCCGGTGAGCGAGGTCTTGCCGATGTCGCGGACCGGACGGCGGGTGGTCTCGGTGAAGTAGCCGGTCAACTGCTGGATGAGGGCGGCCAGGACGATGCCGATCGCCACCGCGACCAGCGCGAGGACCCGCGGGTCGCCGCCCTTCGCGCGGATCGCCGCGTCGGTGACGCCGTGCAGGTCCGCGTAGTGGGCGGGGAGGTAGACGAAGACGGCCACCGCGACCAGGACCAGCGAGATCACCGCGGAGATGAAGAAGCCGCGGTTGATGGCGGACATGCCGCCGCGGTCGGACCTGCGCGGGGAGACCGCGAAGATGCCGATCATGGCGGTGATCACACCGATCGCCGGCACCAGCAGCGGGAAGGCGAGCCCGGCGTCGCCGAAGGCTGCCTTGCCGAGGATCAGCGCGGCGACCAGCGTCACGGCGTACGACTCGAAGAGGTCGGCCGCCATGCCCGCGCAGTCGCCGACGTTGTCGCCCACGTTGTCGGCGATGGTCGCGGCGTTGCGCGGGTCGTCCTCCGGGATGCCCTTCTCGACCTTGCCGACCAGGTCGGCGCCGACGTCGGCGGCCTTGGTGAAGATGCCGCCGCCCACCCTCATGAACATGGCGATGAGAGCGGCGCCGAGACCGAATCCCTCCAGCACCTTCGGCGCGTCGGCCGCGTACACCAGCACCACGCAGGAGGCGCCCAGCAGACCGAGCCCCACCGTGAACATGCCGACGACACCGCCGGTGCGAAATGCGATCTTCATCGCCCGGTGCGAGACGGTGAGGAGATCCTTTTCCGGTTCGCCTTCCGCGGGAGTCGCTTCTCTGGCCGCCGCGGCGACCCGCACATTACTGCGGACGGCGAGCCACATGCCGATATAGCCGGTGGCCGCCGAGAATCCCGCGCCGATCAAGAAGAACACCGATCGGCCGATGCGTTGATTCCAGTCGCTCGCGGGCAGCAACAGGAGCAGGAAGAACACCACGACGGCGAAAACTCCGAGGGTGCGCAACTGCCGGGCCAGATAGGCGTTCGCGCCTTCCTGGACGGCGCCCGCGATCTCCTTCATCCGGTCGGTTCCCTCGCCCGCCGCGAGCACCTGGCGCACCAGGACGCCCGCCACCACGAGCGCGGCCAGCGCGACGGCCGCGATGACCACCACGAGGATCCGGTTGCCGTCGGTCAGGACCGCGGCCGCGAGGGATGTGGAACCGTCGAACCGCTGAGAGGTGGAAAGCCCCGCCATTCGTCCTCCTTGACGCTTGGACTGAGCTCAAGATGTGGACGGATTGTAGGGAGCGGAACCTGATCAATACAGAGCGCGGCACGATGAATTGGCCTGCACACGCAGGTTGTCGAAAGATCGACGTCCGGCAGTGGAACGTGAATGCGGTAACACCTCGGAGGCATTGCCGCCGACCGCGACTCCCATATTGGCACCGCCCGGCGGCTTGATCAAATTATCGGCCGTTGATCGTCGTCGAGCGCGATTGTTCGTGAATTCCTTCACGTATTCGGGAACGGCCCGGAGGGGGCCGGCGCGACGGCGGTCCCGTCCGGCCGGAAACGCATCAGGGCCCCGCGTCGGCGGGGCCCTGGTGGTGGTGCGGTACGGCGTCGGGTCGGTGTCAGGGGAGCGGGGCGAGCGGCGGTGCGGTGGGCCACGTCATACGGATCGACCCGCCGTGCTCGCCCGCGGAGACCTCCACGTCGTCGACGAGGCCGCTGATGACCGCGAGGCCCATCTCGTCCTCCTCGGTCTCGACGTCGTCGCCCGCGGCGCCCGACGCGCCCTCGCCCGGGACCGAGCGCGGTGCCTCGTCGCCGACCTCGATGGAGAACTGTTTCTCCTCCTCGATCAGCAGCACCTGCACCGGGGCCGTGATGCCGCCGTTCTGATGCAGGCCCACGGCCCGGGTGCACGCCTCGCCGACCGCGAGCCTGACCTCGTCGAGGACGGCCTCGTCCACTCCGGCCCTGCGCGCCACCGCTGCCGCCACCAGTCGGGCGGTCCTGACGTGCTCCGGCAACGCGCTGAAGCGGAGTTCAACGGTGGCCATGCATCCCCCTCTGAACTACGGGCGTGCTTGGGGGGCCGGGCCACCGAACACCCGGACCCCCTGGATGTACTTCTTCCGCCCCGGACGCGAGGGTGCCCCGCTCCCGGGCCGACGGTCAGTCGGTGGCCGCCACCGCTTCCTCGACCGAGGTGTGGATCGGGAACACCTTGGTGAGACCGGTGATGCGGAAGATCTTCAGAATGCGCTCCTGGTTGCAGACCAGGCGCAGCGAGCCCTCGTGGGCACGCACCCGCTTCAGGCCGCCGACCAGCACGCCGAGCCCGGTGGAGTCGAGGAAGTCGACACCTTCCATGTCGACGACGAGGTGGAAACTCCCGTCGTTGACCAGCTCGACCAGCTGCTCGCGCAACTTGGGCGCGGTATATACGTCGATTTCTCCACCGACCTCGACGACCGTACGATCGCCGACGGTACGGGTCGACAGGGACAGGTCCACGGATCCTCCAGCACCTTGCTATCGAGCGGTCGTCCCTCGGGACACCTCGGCGGAGCCCCCGGAACGGTTCGCCAGCCGCGATGGCATTCAATCACTTACCGGCGGGCGTGCACGACGCCTTGGTCCCATTGTCCGTCACGCCAGTGACACACTCGATGCCGATGGCCAAGAATCACCGACCCGACGGACCCCTGACGGACTCTGTTTCCGGGGTGCCGCGGCTCGCGCCCGGCATAGTCCTCGACCGGCTCGCCTCGGGGCCGAGCCGGGCTTCGCGCATCACTCATACGGAGCACTTGCCCCCGCGTGCGGGTCGGCATGCCGTCTGGCCTGATCGGATTCGCGCCGAAGTGATCGCCGCGGTGCGGGACGCCGGGATCGAACACCCCTGGGCCCACCAGGCAGAGGCAGCCGAACACGCGCTGGACGGCGAGTCGGTGGTGGTCGCCACCGGCACCGCGTCCGGGAAGTCCCTGTCGTACCTCGTGCCCGTCCTGTCCACCCTCCTGGACGGCGCCGAGGCACCCAACGGCCGGGGCGCGACCGCCCTCTACCTCGCCCCCACCAAGGCCCTCGCCGCCGATCAGCGCAGATCCGTGAAAGAACTTTCACAACCCCTCGGAAACGCGATCCGCCCCGCGGTCTACGACGGCGACACTCCGTTCGAGGAACGCGAGTGGGTTCGGCAGTACGCCAACTACGTCCTGACCAACCCGGACATGCTGCACCGGGGCATCCTCCCGTCCCACCCCCGCTGGTCCTCCTTCCTGAAGTCGCTGAAGTACGTCGTCATCGACGAGTGCCACACCTATCGCGGTGTCTTCGGCTCGCACGTCGCCCAGGTGCTGCGCCGGCTGCGCCGCCTCTGCGCCCGCTACGGCGCCTCACCCGTCTTCCTGCTGGCCTCCGCGACCGCGGCGGAGCCCTCGGTGGCCGCCCGCAGGCTGACCGGCCTGCCCGTCGTCGAGGTCGCCGACGACGCGTCACCCCGTGGCGAACTGGTGTTCGCGCTCTGGGAGCCGCCGCTCACCGACCTGGAGGGCGAGAAGGGCGCGCCGGTCCGCCGCTCGGCCACCGCCGAGACCGCCGACCTGCTGACCGACCTCACCGTGCAGGGCGTCCGCTCGGTCGCCTTCGTCCGCTCCCGGCGCGGCGCCGAACTGATCGCCGTCATCGCCCAGGAACGCCTCGCCGAGGTCGACCGCTCGCTGGCCAAGCGGGTGGCCGCCTACCGGGGCGGCTACCTCCCGGAGGAGCGCCGCGCCCTGGAGCAGGCCCTGCACTCGGGCGAACTCCTCGGCCTCTCCGCCACCACCGCCCTCGAACTCGGCATCGACGTCTCCGGCCTCGACGCCGTCCTGATCGCCGGCTACCCGGGCACCCGCGCCTCCCTGTGGCAGCAGGCGGGCCGCGCCGGACGGGCCGGCCAGGGCGCCCTCGCCGTGCTGGTCGCCCGCGACGACCCGCTGGACACCTTCCTCGTCCACCACCCCGAGGCGCTGTTCCGGCAGCCCGTGGAGTCCACGGTCCTCGACCCGGACAACCCGTACGTCCTCGCCCCGCACCTGTGCGCCGCCGCCGCTGAGCTGCCGCTGACCGAGGCGGACCTCGCCCTGTTCGGCCCGGCCGCCGCCGGGCTGCTGCCCCAGCTGGAGGCCGCGAAGCTGCTGCGCCGCCGGGCGACCGCCTGGCACTGGACGCGCCGGGAGCGGGCCGCCGACCTCACCGACATCCGCGGCGAGGGCGGACCGCCGGTCCAGATCGTCGAGACCGGCACCGGCCGCCTGCTCGGCACCGTCGACGCCGGCTCCGCGCACACGACGGTGCACGAGGGCGCGGTCCATCTGCACCAGGGCCGCACCTATCTGGTGCGCTCGCTCGACCTGGACGAGTCGGTGGCCCTGGTCGAGCAGGCCACCCCGTCCTACTCGACGGTCGCCCGGGACACGACCGCCATCTCCGTCCTGGAGACCGACACCGAGATCCCGTGGGGCGACGGCCGCCTCTGCTACGGCTCCGTCGAGGTCACCAACCAGGTCGTCTCCTTCCTGCGCCGCCGGGTCATCACCGGCGAAGTCCTCGGCGAGACCAAACTCGACCTCCCTCCCCGCACGCTGCGCACCCGCGCGGTGTGGTGGACGGTCACCGAGGACCAGCTCGACGAGGCCCGGATCAACCCGGAGATCCTCGGCGGCGCCCTGCACGCGGCCGAACACGCCTCCATCGGCCTGCTGCCCCTCTTCGCGACCTGCGACCGCTGGGACATCGGCGGCGTCTCGATCCCCCTGCACCCCGACACCCTGCTGCCGACGGTCTTCGTCTACGACGGCCATCCCGGCGGCGCGGGCTTCGCTGAGCGCGCCTTCCACACCGCCCGCACCTGGCTCAGCGCCACCCTCGAAGCCATCGCCTCCTGCGAGTGCGAGGCCGGCTGCCCGTCCTGCATCCAGTCCCCCAAGTGCGGCAACGGCAACGACCCGCTGCACAAGAGGGGCGCGATACGCCTGCTCACAGCCCTGCTGCGAGCCGCACCGGAAGACCGGGCCCAGGAGGAGCCCCCCGGTTCGCCACGCGGGTCCCATTGACCCCGTGGGCCCCACGGGCCCGTCCGGCATGACAGCCACGCAGGTCCGGCAGGTCCCGCAAGCCGCACATGCCCCGCAGACCCCGCAGGTCCGGCAGATCCCGCAGGTCCGGCAGGTCCCGCAGGTCCGGCAGGTCCCGCAAGCCCCACATGCCCCACATGCCCCGCAGACCCCGCAAGCCCTATGAACCCTGTCACCCCCTCACCCTCCACCGCCCCCTCGCCTCCCACCGCCCCCGCGCGCCCCGCCCGAGCCCGTACCCGCGCCTCGAACACCCCCCGCCCGGCCGCCGCCGTCACGTCCGACACGTCCCCGACGACCGCGCACCGCACCAGCCGCACGCCCTGGGAGCGGGCCACCAGGTCGGCCCTGGCGCAGGCAGCCGCCGTGCCCTCGGTCCAGTGGTCCGCCGCCGCCAGCGCCGCCAGGTCCGCGCCGCCCGCCGCCCGGTGCCGCGTCACCACCGCCTGCCCCAAGGCCAGCACGGCGCCGAACACCGCGCACAGCACGGCGATCACCCCGACGCTCCACACGGTGGCGGAGCCACGGTCGCCCGACGCGCCACCCGCCGTCCGCCTCACCTCGCCACCTCGCCCAGGTCCTCGGCCGCCGCCACGGCCACCTCCCGCACCGTGAACGGCAGCCCGCGCAACCCCGCGGGCCGGGCCTCGACCACCACCCTGACCTGGTCGCCTTCCCGGGTCACCGCGACCTCCGCCCCGCGCGGCGCCACCTCGCGCGCCACCCGTACGACGGCCTCGGCCGGATCCTGCCGAGCCGCCGCCCGCGCCCCCGTGCGGGCCGCGTCCACGCACTGGATCCGGACGACGACCATCAGCAGGCCCCACACCAGCGCCAGCGCGACCATCACCAGCACCGGCAGCACCATGGCCGACTCCGCCGTCGCGAACCCCCGGTCCCGGCCCCGCTCACACCCCCGCATCGAGCGCCCGCTTCACGACGTCCTGCAACTCGGCGCTGATCTGACCGCTGGTGACGACCTTGTAGAGGACCACCGCGAACGCCACCGCCGCCACGATCCCCATCGCGTACTCCGAGGTGACCATCCCGCCGTCCCGCCGCGCCGCGCGCGTCCCGCCGACCAGGACGCCCACCCGAGCCCGTACCGCCTTGTACATCGCAACCCCCATGAGAATTCGGTTTCTTCGCGTTGTCTGAGCCCTGCTCCGGGCTCACCGTCCACTGCTCGCCCGCCGTCACCCCGTCATCGGCCACCCCCGCCAAGCGCCCCGCCCGCGAGGCCGATCACCACGGGCAGGACGCCCACCGCGATGAACGCGGGCAGGAAGCACAGGCCGACCGGTGCGGTGATCAGGACGGCCGCCCGTCTGGCCCGTGCCGTGGCGCCGCGCGCCCAGTCCGCGCGGGCCTCAGCGGCCAGCCGGGCGACAGGCCCCGCGGCGGGCAGCCCGGACTCGCCGGCCCGCTCCAGGAGCCGGGCCAGACCACCGGCCCCCGGCAGCGCGCCGAGCCGCTGCCAGGCCTCCGCCGGCGCCCCGCCGAGCCGCACCTCCGCCGCGCCCCGCGCCAACGCGTCCCCGACCGGGCCGCCCAGCGCCTCACCGACGGCCTGTGCGGCGACGACGGGACCTGCCCCGGCGGCGATGCACGCGGCCAACAGGTCGGCCGCCAGCGGCAGTCGGTCCGCGCTCTCCCCGCCGTTCCCGGCGTCGGGTGCCCGGACGCCCTCGACCGCCATCCGTCTGGCCCACCACCACAGCCCCACGGCCCCCGCCAGCCCCACGAGGACTCCGGCGACTCCTCCGACCAGCGCCCACCCGGCACCGGCCGCCCCGACCGGCGGCGCCCATCGCCGCACGACCTCCCGCACCTCTGCCCGTGCCCTGCGGGCCGGCGCCTCCGCCCCTCTCACCAGCCCGGCGAGCCGTCGCCGCACCCTCCGTTCGCGCCGCCCGGCCTCCCACCGCCGCGCCAGCCACCCGGCCCCGGCCAGCATCCCCAGGACTGCCCCCAGCCTGTGGACAACTTCCCCGCTCACGACACCGCCTCCTTCCCTCCCGCACCGACCGCCCCCGCGAACGCACGCAGGCCCCTGCTTCCGTCACCGATCAACCCGCACGCCCACCCGTCACCGACGCGTCCTCTCTCCGTCCCACGCCCCATCCACCCGCGCCCCTCTCTCCGTCCCTCGCCCCACTCACCCGCGCCCCTGCCTCCGTATCTCGCCCTGTCCACCGGCGCCCCGCCCAGCCCCGCTCCTGCCTCCGTCCCGCAACCCCCGCCACCAGCTCTCCCCGCCTCCGTCCTCGTGCTCCCCGTCTCAGCCCCATGCCGCTCCCCCGCTCACCCCACCCCCCGCACGATCCGTCCCGCCCACCACATCCCGGCTCCCTCCAGCACTCCGCCGATCAGCAGGCATCCCAGCCCCGGCCCGGTGTGCAGCAGTACGTGCAGCGGGTGGGCGCCCAGGGCCGTGCCGAGGAGAAGACCGAGCACCGGCAGCCCCGCGAGCAGCAGCGCCGTCGACCGGGCACCCGCCAACTGGGCTCGCAGGTCGGCGCGTTGGTCGCGCTCGGTGCGCAACGCACCTTCCAGGCGGTCGAGTCCGGTGGCGAGCCCCGCTCCCTGGTCGACGGCCACCCGCCAGCAGGCCGCCAGGCCCCGCAGCCCCTCCGCGCCCGGCTGCCGGGCCGCCCCGGTCAGCGCGCCAGGTACGTCACCGCCGAACCGGGCCGCCGCGAGCACCGCGGGCTGGGCCTCGCCGAGGCCGCCGGAGTCCCGCGCGGCCCGCGCCAGCGCCTCCCCCGGCTGCCGCCCGGCCCGCACCTCCCCGGCGAGCGCCCCGCACAGCGCGATCACCGCGTCCCCCTGCCGCTCCCGTGCCCCGCGGGCCTCCTTGGCCAGCCGCGCCCG
Source organism: Streptomyces griseoviridis (assembly GCF_005222485.1). Lineage (NCBI taxonomy): Bacteria > Bacillati > Actinomycetota > Actinomycetes > Kitasatosporales > Streptomycetaceae > Streptomyces > Streptomyces griseoviridis. Next base: position 4,934,671 of record NZ_CP029078.1, on the reverse strand, counting down.
GCGCAGCAACGGCACCCCGGCCGCCCCCGCGACGGCCGGCACCACCGAGGCCCCGACGACCGCGAGCACCAGGCCGGCCGCCAACGCCCACCACTCGGGCCGCAACCGCTCCCGGGCCCTCCGCAGCCCGGCCGCCGTCTCCCGCCAGGAGGGCCGCCCGCCTCCGGTCACCCCGGTCACCCCGCCGCCCGCGAGCAGCAGCCGGGCCCGCCGCGCGTCGGAGTTCCACTCCCCCAGGAGCCAGGCGGCCACCCCGGCGCACAGCACGGCCGCGCCGGTCACCGTCATCGCCCCTCCCCTTGTTCCGTGCCGTCGCCGGCGGCGCTCGCGCCTCGCAGCAGTTGCCGCAGCCGCCCCCATCCGCGCCGCCGGACGAAGGCCTGCGCGCCCCAGCTCAGCGCCGGGACCGTCCGCACCAGGCCCGAGGGGTCCCGCTCCAGGACGTGCACCTCGGCGATCCGGCGGCGCCCGCTCCGGTCCCGTGCGAGGTGCAGGACGACCGAGAGGGCCGCCGCCAACTGGCTGTGCAGCGCGGCCCGGTCGAGCCCGGCGGCGGTGCCGAGCGCCTCGAGACGGGCCGGCACATCGGCGGCCGCGTTGGCGTGCACGGTGCCGCAGCCGCTGTGCCCGGTGTTCAACGCGGCGAGCAGGTATGCCACTTCGGGCCCGCGGACCTCGCCGACGACCAGCCGGTCGGGGCGCATCCGCAGGGCCTGCCTGACCAGATCCTGGAGGGTGACCTGGCCCGCGCCCTCCTGGTTGGCGGGTCTGGTCTCCAGCCGGACGACATGGGGATGGTCGGGCCGCAGCTCCGACGAGTCCTCGGCGAGGACGATCCGTTCGCCCGGCCCGGCCAGCCCGAGCAGGGCGCTCAGCAGCGTCGTCTTCCCCGACCCGGTGCCGCCGCTGACGAGGAACGACAGCCGGGCCTCCAGGAGCGCCCGCAGCATCCCGTCCCCGCCGGGCGGCACGGTGCCGGCCTCGACCAGTTCGCCGAGGGTGAACGCCCGTGGCCGCACCACCCGCAGCGCCAGGCAGGCGCAGTCGACGGCGACCGGCGGCAGGACCGCGTGCAGCCGGGTCCCGTCGGGCAGCCGCGCGTCGACCCACGGCCGCGCGTCGTCAAGCCGCCGTCCCGCCACCGAGGCCAGCCGCTGCGCGAGCCGCCGTACGGCCGCCGCGTCCGGGAAGGCCACCGGGGTCAGTTCCAGTCCGCGTCCCCGGTCCACCCAGACCCGGTCGGGCGCGGACACCAGGACGTCGGTCACCGTCGGGTCGGCGAGCAGCGGCTCAAGTGGTCCGCTGCCGATCAGCTCGGACCGCAACCGCTCGGCCGCGCCGAGGACTTCGGCGTCCCCGAGCACCCGCCCCTGGTGCCGCAGCGCCTGCGCCACGCGCGCGGGGGTCGGTTCGGCGCCGCTCTCGACCAGCCACCGCCGCACCCCGTCCAGCAGCCCTGACGGCACCTCGCCGCCGCCGACGGAGGCGGGCGCCGGGGTCCGCTCCGGCCGCAGGCCCGCTCCCGTGGGGCCGCTCATGTGTTCCCCGCCTCGACAAGCGCGCGCTCCCAGAACCCCTTGCAGAAGCGCGCCAGCGGTCCGCGGCCCGCCGCGCCCGGCGGTGTCCTGCCCTCGCCGGGGCGCAGCAGCCCCGACTCGACGGGCACCTCGCCTGCCAGCGGCAGCCCGAGCAGGCGTGCCACCTCGCGGTCGTCGAGTCCGGGCGCGTAGGGACCGCGCACGGCGACCCGCAGATCGCGCACCACCATGCCGACGACGGAGGCGATCCGGCCGGCCGCCGCGACGGCCCGCAGTTCGGCCGGGACGACGAGGAGGCCGAGGTCGAGTTGGGCGAGGGTCTCGGCGACCCCTTCGTCGAGGCGCCTGGGCAGGTCGACGACGACCGTGCCGCCCCGCCTCCGGCCCGCGGCCAGGACCGCCCGGACGGCCTGCGGCGGGACGGCGAGGCAGTCGCCGCGGTCCCAGCTGAGGACCCGGAGGGAGTGGAGGCGGGGGAGGGACTCCTCCAGGGCGCCGCCGCCGACCCGGCCCCGGGAGGCCGCGAAGGCGGGCCAGCGCAGTCCGTCGGCGGTCTCGCCGCCCAGGAGGACGTCGAGGCCGCCGCCGAGCGGATCGGCGTCCACGAGCAGCGTGCGCAGCCCCTCACGCGCGGAGGTGACGGCGAGGGCGCAGGCGAGCGTGGAGGCCCCGGCCCCGCCGCGTCCGCCGATCACGCCGACGGTGAGAGCGGGCCTGCCGACGCCCTCGGCGACGTCGGCGATCCGGTCGACGAGCCACTGTTCGCCGTCGGGCAGCATCAGGACGTGGTCGGCGCCGATCTCGACGGCCCGCCGCCAGACGCCCGAGTCGTCCTGGTCGCGGCCGACGAGCACCACTCCTCTTCTGCGGCCGGCCCCGCGCACCCGGCGGGCGGCGTCGTCGCCGACCAGTACGAGCGGTGCCGCCTCCCAGCGTCCGGCGGGCTCGGGCACCGAGTGGTGGACCTCGGGTGTGGCCCCGGCGGCCGCGCACAACCGCAGCAGGTCGTCGAGCAGTTGGGCGTCCTCCGTGACGATCAGTGGTCCGGCCTGCCGCCCGGAGGCGGCGGGTGGTGGTTCGTGTGTGACGGCTCCTGACACGGTCCGCGTCCCCCTTCGCTGTGCCGGCCGCGCCGTACGCGCGGCCGGGCGATTCCGAAAGGCGCGAGGAACCGGAAAGGGGTCCCTCATATGCACGGCCCATAGAAACGGCCGAACCCGCCCGACAAACCGGCTCCGGTCGTGAAGTCGGTGCGAGCGTCGCGCCTCGGGAATCACGATGCGGGGATCGCGGAAATGTTGTGGATCTTGGTCGAAATCTGTGGACGACTCAGAGCCTGTGAATAACTTCATCACCCATACCGGTGACCACGGCACCACGGCCCGTATCGCGCCCCACAGCCCCTCGCGCGACCCCCTACACCCTCCACAGAGCAGCCTGACCATTACGGAGAGTGATAAAAGGTGGTCATGAAAAAGGCGGCCGCAGCCGCCATGTACCGGCTTCACAGCCGCGCAGAAGACCTGGAAAACCCACCCGGACATGCGACGACCCCCGCCGGGGGGGAGAGCGGGGGTCGTCCCCACGGCCGACTCGGGGGGGAGGAGTCGGGCCGGGTTAGCACGGTCGCGAACGATCCGTGACTTCCATGGTGTACCCGAGAGCCTTCTCAGGCAAACCCACGCGCCACACCTTACGCCGAATGGGCTGCCCCTATGCTCAGGGGCGTGGATAACCGGTCCTTGCCTCGCACAGCCGCCTTCTTCGATCTGGACAAGACGGTCATTGCCAAGTCGAGCACGCTCACGTTCAGCAAGTCCTTCTACCAAGGCGGTCTGATCAACCGCAGGGCGGCCTTGCGGGCCGCCTACGCGCAGTTCGTGTTCCTCGTCGGCGGTATGGACCACGACCAGATGGAACGCACCCGCGAGTACCTCTCCGGGATGGTGCGCGGCTGGAACGTCCGACAGGTCAAGGAGATCGTCGCCGAGACGCTCCACGACCTGATCGACCCGATCATCTACGACGAGGCCGCCTCCCTCATCGAGGAGCACCACACGGCCGGCCGGGACGTCGTCATCGTCTCGACGTCGGGTGCCGAGGTGGTCGAGCCGATCGGCGAGCTGCTCGGCGCGGACCGCGTGGTGGCGACCCGCATGGTGGTCGGCGACGACGGCTGCTTCACCGGGGAGGTGGAGTACTACGCGTACGGCCCGACGAAGGCCGAGGCGATACGGGAGCTGGCCGAGTCCGAGGGGTACGACCTGGAGCGCTGCTACGCGTACAGCGACTCGGTGACCGATCTGCCGATGCTGGAGAGCGTCGGCCATCCGCACGCCGTGAACCCGGACAGGTCGCTGCGCCGGGAGGCCGTCGCCCGCGAGTGGCCGATACTCGACTTCCACCGTCCCGTGCGTCTCAAGCAGCGCATCCCGGCCTTCTCCGTGCCGCCCCGTCCGGCGCTGGTGGCAGCCGCCGCGATAGGCGCCGCCGCGGCCACCGCGGGCCTGGTCTGGTACTCGAGCCGCCGACGCGCGACGGCCGTCTGAGGCACCGTTGTCCACCCCCTCCACCGCACCTGTCCGAAACCCGCCCGTTTCGTACCTGATTGAGCGTAAAAGTAAAGAACTGCAGGTGGGGGTTCCGCTCTCCGCGGTCCTGGAGTACAAAGGATTCAACGGCCCGCGAGACCAAGGCCATCCGAGAGGATCACCTTCACCCGACGCATACGGCCCCACGGACCGGGCATGGACACCGGGCACCCACGCGACGTCGACCCGTCGATTACGGGCCAGCCGCACCAGGGACGGGCAGAGTTCCCGACCTGATGGGCAACACTTCGAGGACGCTTGGTAACCCGGGTGGACATGTCGGCGGCGGTACGAGAACTCGTACCGCCGCAACTCTGTTCGGGGCCGTTTACCTGGTTTCCCGGTTCGCCGGTTTCCCGGCCCGCCAGTTCCCCGCTTTCCGGTCCGACGGTATCCCGGGCCTGCCGGTTCCCCGCTTTCCGGTCCGCCGGTTTCCCGGCTTGCCAGTTCCCCGCTTTCCGGCCTGCCGGTTCCCCGGGTTCCGGTTCCTCGGCTTCACGCCGCCCCGAACCTCGTTCCCACGCCCCCCGTCAGGCCGCGCCGCGCTGGAGCGCCTCGCAGACGGCCGTCGACTCGCGGGCGCCCAGTTCCACCGCCCGCGCGCAGTGCGCGATCCAGGCGGCCATCCCCTCGGGGGTACCGGAGACGTAGCCGTCGAGGGCCGCCAGATAGGCCGCGCGCCCCAGTTCGGCGTGGCCGACCTCGGCCGGGCAGACGGACTTCGGGTCGAGGCCGCTGCCCACCAGGACGACCCGTTCGGCGGTCCGCGCGACCAGGCCGTTGCGCGACGTGAAGGGGCGCAACGCGAGCAGTTCGCCGTGCACGATGGCGGCCGTCACCAGGGCGGGCGCGGCGCTTCCGGCGATGACCAGCCCGGCGAGGCCCTCCAGGCGTCCGTGCACCTCGGCGGCGCCGGGCAGCGGCAGTTCCACGAGCGGCTCGTCGACCTGTTCGCCCTCCTGACGCGGCCGGCCGATGTCGTCGGCGCTGCCGCCCGCCGCGGCCACCAGGTGCAGCCGGGCCAGCACCCGCAGCGGCGACTGCCGCCAGATGGACAGCAGTTGACCCGCCTCGGCGGTCAGCCGCAGCGCGGCGCCCACCACGCGCGCGTCGTCGTCGCCGCTGAAGTCGGTGCGTCTGCGCACCTCTTCGAGGGCCCAGTCGGAGCCGGAGAGCGCGGCGGAACCGCGCGCGCCGCGCAGCGCCGCCTCCGCGGTGATCTCGGTGCTGCGCCGTCGCATCACCCGGTGTCCGTAGACCCGGTCCACGGCCTTGCGTACGGACTCCACGGACTCGGCCACACCGGGCAGCGAGCCCAGGGTCGCGAGCGGATCGGCGGTCGCGCCTGGCGTACTCATGAGTACGACCCTACGCACACCGTGCCGCCGCTCCCCGAAGGAGTGGTGTTCTTCACGATCGCATGCCACCCACAGCTATCGAGCCACTACCCTTTGTGAACATGAAAATTGCTTTCGTCGGGAAGGGCGGCAGCGGCAAGACCACGCTGTCCTCCCTGTTCATCCGCCACCTCGCGGCCACCGGCGCCCCGGTCGTCGCCGTCGACGCGGACATCAACCAGCACCTGGGCCCGGCGCTCGGCCTGGACGAGGCGGCCGCCGCCGCGCTGCCCGCGATGGGCGACCGGCTGCCGCTGATCAAGGACTACCTCCGCGGCTCCAACCCGCGCATCGCCTCCGCCGAGACGATGATCAAGACGACTCCGCCGGGCGAGGGCTCCCGGCTGCTGCGGGTGAACGAGAACAACCCGGTCTACGACGCCTGCGCCCGGCCGGTGGAACTCGACGGCGGCGCCGTCCGTTTGATGGTCACCGGCCCCTTCACCGACGCCGACCTCGGGGTCGCCTGCTACCACTCCAAGACCGGAGCGGTGGAGCTGTGCCTGAACCACCTGGTGGACGGGCGCGACGAGTACGTGGTGGTCGACATGACGGCCGGCTCCGACTCCTTCGCCTCCGGCATGTTCACCCGCTTCGACATCACGTTCCTCGTCGCCGAGCCGACCCGGAAGGGGGTCTCCGTCTACCGCCAGTACAAGGAGTACGCCCGCGACTTCGGGGTCGCCCTCAAGGTCGTCGGCAACAAGGTGCAGGGCGAGGACGACCTCGACTTCCTCCGCGCCGAGGTCGGGGACGACCTGCTGGTGACGGTCGGGCACTCGGACTGGGTGCGCGCCATGGAGAAGGGCCGCCCGCCCCGGTTCGAGTTCCTGGAGGACACCAACCGCGCCGCCCTGCGCACCCTCCAGAACGCCGCGGACACCACCTACGAGCTGCGCGACTGGGACCGCTACACCCGGCAGACGGTGCACTTCCACCTGAAGAACGCCGAATCCTGGGGCAACGCGCGCACCGGGGCCGACCTGGCGGCGCAGGTCGACCCCGGCTTCGTGCTCCGCGAGGGCGTCACGGCCGACGTCTAGGGGCTGTCCCCTCATCCCGGCCGCCCTCGGTGCTCACTGCTTGACGGCCGGTGCCCCGGGCACGCCCTTCGGGGCGGGGGCCGGGTTGGCCGACAGGAAGGACGCCCAGCCCTGCTTCGGGGCCTGGCCGACCTGGAGGCTCCGCAGCTTGGCCACGGTCTGCGGGTCCTGGGCGTCCAGCCAGTCGGCGAGCTGCCGGAAGGAGACACAGCGCACGTCGGGCTTGTTGCAGACGTTCTCGACGACCTCCTGGATGGCCTTCATGTAGGTGCCACCGTTCCAGGACTCGAAGTGGTTGCCGATGATCAGCGGCGCGCGGTTGCCGTCATAGGCGCGCTGGAAGCCCTGGAGGAGGCCGTCGCGCATCTGGTCGCCCCAGTAGGCGTGCTTGTCGGGGTCGCCCTGGGTCTGGGTGCCGGACTGGTTGACCATGAAGTTGTAGTCCATGGTGAGCTGCTCGTAGGAGTGCCCGGGGAACGGCACGAGCTGCATCGACAGGTCCCAGAGGTTCTCCTTCTTGCCGGGCCAGACCTGGTTGTTGACGCCGCTGGTGTCGTAGCGGAAGCCCAGTTGGCTCGCGGCCTTCATGAAGTTCTTCTGGCCTTCGAGGCAGGGCGTGCGGGCCCCGACGAGTTCCTTGTCGTAGTCGAAGGGCAGCGGGGCCGCCTTCTTCATCCCGGTGTTGGTCTTCCAGGACTTGACGAACCGTTTCGCCTGCGAGATCTCGCTCTTCCAGTCCTCCACCGACCACTGTCCGACGCCGCCATCGGCGCCGCAGAAGTGACCGTTGAAGTGGGTGCCGATCTCGTTGCCCTCCTGCCACGCCAGGCGGAGCTGCTTGACGGTGTCGGAGATGCCCTGCTCGTCGTTGAAGCCGATGTCGGAGCGTCCCGGCGAGTGCTGCGGCGGCTTGTACTCGTCGCGCTTGTCCTCGGGCAGCAGGTACACGCCGCTCAGGAAGTACGTCATCGTCGCGTGGTTGTCCTTGGAGACCTGGCGGAAGTGGGAGAACAGCTTCTGGCTGTCCTCCCCCGCGCCGTCCCACGAGAAGACGACGAACTGCGGGGGCTTCTCACCGGGCTTGAGCCGCTCGGCCCTGGGCAGGTGCGGCTGCGCCCCGGTGTACGCGGTGGAGCCGTCGCCGATGAGGCGGACCGCGTTCTGGGGTGCCTGCCCGGCCTTCTGCGGACCGGAGGCACCCGACGTGGTGCCTGAGCCGAGTCCGCAGCCGGCGAGCGACGCCGCGCAGGCCGCGACGGTCACGGCGCCGGCCGCGATTCTCTGGGTGGCGGCCATCTTCCGCCCACCTTCTTCCTTCTCTGAGGCCAACGCCGACTACGGCGTTCTCGGGTGATGTGCCGGGCTGTGCCGACAGCGCCGCCAAGGTCGCATGGGGCCGAGAAGGAATTAATACGACAAGCCGATGAAATACCTGGTTCACTCCAGGAGGTGACATATTGCGCTATGTGCCAGCAAAATCTATGCCTGGCCTTTACTCTGAATTACTATTCGTTTACCAAGCGTTGATTCATCCCGCCGCTGCACGCCGTGACCCACGGCCGCGACCCGCCCCCCGCCATCACCGGGGGACCACCTGTTCCGCGACCGCGCCGCCCCGGAGGAGACGGGAACCATGTCAGCCTGCGCCACCGCTCGTGCCACCGACCCGACCCGGACGAAGAACATCCACCAGTCACCGAGCCCCCCACCGCCCCCGAACGGCCGTTTCCGGATCGCGGGCGCCGACCTGTCCGCCTCGATCGCGGTCTTCCTGATCGCGCTCCCGCTCTCCCTCGGCATCGCCCTCGCCACCGGCGCCCCGCTCCAGGCGGGCCTGGTCGCCGCGGCCGTCGGCGGGCTCGTCGCCGGCCGGCTCGGCGGCAGCCCGCTCCAGGTCAGCGGCCCGGCCGCCGGCCTCACCGTGGTGACCGCCGACCTCATCCACCGCTACGGCTGGCGCACCACCTGCGCCATCACGGTCCTCGCCGGTGTCGCCCAACTGGGCCTGGGCTGCCTGCGGGTGGCCCGGACCGCGCTCGCCGTCAGCCCCGCCATCGTGCACGGCATGCTCGCCGGCATCGGCGTCACCATCGCCGTCGCCCAACTGCACATCGTGCTCGGCGGCACCCCGGAGAGCTCCGTCCTCGACAACCTCCGCGCGCTGCCCGCCCAGGTGGCCGGGCCGCACCCCGCGGCCGTGTCGGTGGGCGTGCTCACCCTGACCCTGCTGCTGCTCTGGCCGCGCGTCCCCGGCCGGGCCGGGCGGCTGCTGCGGACCGTCCCCGCGGCGCTGGTCGCCGTCGCCGGTGCCACCGCCGTCGCCTCGCTCACCGGTCTCACCGTGCCCAGGGTCGAACTGCCCTCGTGGAGCAGCCACGCCCTGGCCGGGCTGCCCGAGGGCCCGGTGCTCGGCATCGCCGCCGCCGTCCTCACCACCACGCTGGTGTGCAGTGTGCAGTCGCTGCTCGGCGCGGTCGCCGTCGACAAGCTGGTCTCCGCCCGCCCCGGCCTGTCCACCCGCGTCGGCCGCTCCGACCTCGACCGCGAACTGCTCGGCCAGGGCACGGCCAACGTCGTCTCCGGCGCCCTCGGCGGGCTGCCCGTCGCGGGGGTCGCCGTACGGAGTTCGGCGAATGTGAACGCGGGGGCCGTCAGCCGGAACTCCACGCTGCTGCACGGCGTTCTCGTAGTGGCGGCCGCGCTGTTGATGGTCCCCCTGCTCGAACTGATCCCGCTGGCCGCGCTCGCCGCCCTGGTGATGTCCGTCGGCATCCAGATGGTGTCCCTGCACCACATCCGCACGGTGACCCGCCACCGAGAAGTGCTCGTCTACGTCGTGACCACCCTCGGCGTCGTCCTCTTCGGTGTCCTGCAGGGCGTGATCCTCGGAGTCGCCGTCGCGGTCGCCGTCGCCATGCACCGCCTCGCCCGCACCCGCATCACCCATGAGGAGAAGGAAGGAGCCCACCACGTACACGTCCGGGGCCAGTTGACGTTCCTCGCGGTGCCCCGCCTCAGCCGCGCCCTGCACCTCGTACCGCACGGCACCCGCGCCGTCGTCCGGCTGGACGGCTCCTTCATGGACCACGCGGCGTACGAGTCCCTCCAGGACTGGCAGAAGACCCACACCGCGCAGGGCGGAACCGTGGAGCTGACGGACCGCCGCACCGGAGTCCGCGACAGCGCCCACGACGACGGGAGTCGGACCGCCGAAGGCATCACCACCCCCAACGGCACCAGCACCAGAACCGGCCCCGACCCCGACACCACCAGCCACGCCGGGACCACAGCCCCCGCCCGGCCCACCGTCCCGGGGCCCGACGCCGCCCCGAACACGCCCCCGACCGCCTGCCGTTGCCGCCCCTGGACCCCGTGGCGCAACCACCACTGCGCCCATCCACCGTCCGCACGACCGACGACCCACCCGGCCGACACGGGAACCACGACCGGGACAGGCACAGGGGCAGGCGCAGGGGCCGAGACCACCGACACCCCCACCGACCCCACCGCTCCCAGCACCCCCCGCTCCCCCGCCTCCGAACCATCGAGCGTTCAGCAACTGGCCCGTGGCATCAGCGCGTTCCAGCGTGACACCGCGCCCCTGGTGCGTGGGGAGCTGGCCCGGCTGGCGCGGGAGGGGCAGCGGCCCTCGCAGCTCTTTCTCACCTGCGCCGACTCCCGGCTGGTGACGTCGATGATCACCTCCAGTGGTCCGGGCGACCTGTTCGTGGTGCGCAACGTCGGCAATCTCGTCCCGCCGCCCGGCCGGGAGAGCGGCGACGACTCGGTGGCCGCGGCGATCGAGTACGCGGTGGAGGTGCTGAAGGTGCGGTCGATCACGGTCTGCGGGCACTCCGGGTGCGGAGCCATGCAGGCCCTGCTCAGCTCCGAACCGGGCGGCGCGCGGACGCCGTTGACGCGGTGGCTGCGGCACGGGCGGCCGAGCGTGGCGCGGATGGCCGACGAGGGGCGGCCGTGGGCCCGGCTGTCAGGGCGGGCGCCGGCCGACGCGGTCGAGCAGCTGTGCCTGACCAACGTGGTGCAGCAGTTGGAGCATCTGCGGGCCCATGAGTCGGTGGCCCGCGCCCTGCGGGACGGCGCGCTGGAGCTGCACGGGATGTACTTCCACGTCGGCGAGGCACAGGCGTATCTGCTCGCGGGGGCGGGTGGCTCGGAGGTGTTCGACCATGTGGAGGCCGCCGAGCGCCCGCGGTGAGCGGCGGGCGCCGCCGTCCCGTCCTGGCGGCGAGGACCCGGGGCGAGGAAGGTGCCGCGCGGCTGAACTGGTTCCTGGTGGGGTCCGTGAGTACCCATGAGCGGGTTGACCAGGTGTGGACCTGCATTCGAACAGGTCTAAACCAATGTGAGGTCGACCCTTGTCAGCGGACCCCTGGGTCTGATGAGCTGTGGCCTGGGACACAACGGACACCCTGGGAAAGGGAGATGTCGTGAGCAACGAAAGCCTGGCCAACCTCTTGAAGGAGGAGCGTCGCTTCGCGCCGCCCGCTGACCTGGCCGCACACGCCAACGTCACGGCAGAGGCGTACGAGCAGGCCAAGGCTGACCGGCTCGGGTTCTGGGCCGCGCAGGCGCGCAGGCTGACCTGGGCCAAGGAGCCGACCGAGACGCTTGACTGGTCGAACCCGCCGTTCGCCAAGTGGTTCAAGGACGGCGAGCTGAACGTCGCGTACAACTGCGTCGACCGCCATGTGGAGGCCGGACACGGTGACCGGGTCGCCATCCACTTCGAGGGCGAGCCCGGCGACAGCCGCGCGATCACCTACGCCGAACTGAAGGACGAGGTCTCCAAGGCGGCCAACGCACTGACCGAGCTGGGCGTGCGCAAGGGCGACCGGGTCGCCGTCTACATGCCGATGATCCCGGAGACGGCGATCGCGATGCTGGCCTGTGCCCGGATCGGCGCCGCGCACTCCGTGGTGTTCGGCGGCTTCTCGGCCGACGCGCTGGCGACCCGTATCCAGGACGCCGACGCCAGGGTCGTCATCACCTCCGACGGCGGCTACCGGCGCGGCAAGCCGTCGGCCCTGAAGCCGGCCGTCGACGAGGCCGCCGCCAAGGCGGGCATCGTCGAGCACGTCCTCGTGGTCCGCCGCACCGGCCAGGACGTGGCCTGGGACGACACCCGGGACGTGTGGTGGCACGAGGTCGTCGAGCGGCAGTCGACCGAGCACACCCCGGAGGCGTTCGACGCGGAGCACCCGCTGTTCATCCTCTACACCTCCGGTACGACGGGGAAGCCGAAGGGCATCCTGCACACCTCGGGCGGCTACCTCACCCAGACGTCGTACACGCACCACGCGGTCTTCGACCTCAAGCCGGAGACGGACGTCTACTGGTGCACGGCCGACGTCGGCTGGGTCACCGGGCACTCGTACATCGTCTACGGGCCGCTGGCGAACGGCGCCACCCAGGTGATGTACGAGGGCACCCCGGACACCCCGCACCAGGGCCGGTTCTGGGAGATCGTGCAGAAGTACGGGGTGACGATCCTGTACACGGCGCCGACCGCGATCCGCACGTTCATGAAGTGGGGCGACGACATCCCCGCCAAGTTCGACCTGTCGAGCCTGCGGGTGCTGGGCTCGGTGGGCGAGCCGATCAACCCCGAGGCGTGGGTCTGGTACCGCAAGCACATCGGCGCCGACCGCACGCCGATCGTCGACACCTGGTGGCAGACCGAGACCGGCGCGATGATGATCTCGCCGCTGCCCGGCGTCACCGCGACCAAGCCCGGTTCCGCGCAGACGCCGCTGCCCGGCATCTCCGCGACGGTCGTCGACGACGAGGCGCGGGAGGTGCCCGACGGCGGCGGAGGCTATCTGGTCCTGACCGAGCCGTGGCCGTCGATGCTGCGCACCATCTGGGGCGACGACCAGCGGTTCCTCGACACCTACTGGGCGCGCTTCGAGGGCAAGTACTTCGCGGGCGACGGCGCCAAGAAGGACGACGACGGCGACATCTGGCTGCTGGGCCGGGTCGACGACGTCATGCTCGTCTCGGGCCACAACATCTCCACCACCGAGGTGGAGTCCGCGCTCGTCTCGCACCCGTCGGTCGCCGAGGCGGCCGTGGTGGGCGCGGCGGACGAGACGACCGGCCAGGCCATCGTGGCGTTCGTGATCCTGCGCGGCACCGCGCTCGAGGACGAGGCGCTGGTCGGGCGGCTGCGCGACCACGTCGGCTCGGCGCTCGGCCCGATCGCCAAGCCGAAGCGGATCCTGCCGGTGGCGGAGCTGCCCAAGACCCGCTCCGGGAAGATCATGCGCCGACTGCTGCGGGACGTCGCGGAGAACCGGCAGCTCGGTGACGTCACCACGCTGACCGACTCGACGGTGATGGACTTCATCCAGGCGAAGCTGCCCGCCTCGTCCAGCGACGACTGAGCACCGGCAGGCGTACCAGGGGCACCCGGCCGAACGCGCCGGGTGCCCCTTTCGTCCTTACTGTGGGATCACCTGACCACTCCGGCGGCACGTTGGGTAAAGTGAGGGAAAAGGTGCGCCGGGAAGTCTGGTCGGCATGCGTTCAGTGCTGCCCACCGACCGGAGGCCCCCCACCGTGCCAACGCCCCGCCCCACCCCCGCCCGCAGGTTCCTCGGCCGGCTCTCGCTGCCCGAGCGGACCTATGTGGCCGACGCGCTGCGCACCGAGACGGTCGGCGGAGTCCTCCTGCTCTGCGCCGCGGTCGCCGCGCTGATCTGGGCGAACATCCCGGCACTCGGCGGCAGCTATCTGCGCGTCAGCGACTTCCACTTCGGGCCCTCGGCGCTCGGCCTGCACCTGTCCGTGGCGCACTGGGCGGCCGACGGGCTGCTCGCCGTCTTCTTCTTCGTCGCCGGCGTCGAACTCAAGCGCGAACTGGTCGCCGGTGATCTGCGCGACCCGAAGGCGGCGGCGCTGCCGGTGGTCGCGGCGCTGTGCGGGATGGCCGTGCCGGCGATCGTCTACGCCCTCACCAACGCCGTCGGCGGCGGCGGGCTCGGCGGCTGGGCGGTGCCCACCGCGACCGACATCGCGTTCGCGCTCGCGGTGCTCGCGGTCATCGGCACCTCGCTGCCGAGCGCTCTGCGCGCCTTCCTGCTCACCCTCGCCGTCGTCGACGACCTCTTCGCGATCCTGATCATCGCGGTCTTCTTCACCAGCAGCATCAACCTCGTGGCGCTGGCGGGCGCGGTGGTCGGGCTGGCCGTCTTCTGGCTGCTGCTCAGGAAGGGCGTGCGCGGCTGGTACGTGTACGTGCCGCTCGCGCTGGTCATCTGGGGGCTGATGTACAACAGCGGCGTCCACGCCACCATCGCGGGCGTCGCCATGGGCCTGATGCTGCGCTGCACCACCCGGGAGGGTGAGCCGCACTCCCCGGGCGAACACGTCGAACACCTGGTGCGCCCCCTGTCGGCGGGGCTCGCCGTGCCGCTGTTCGCGCTGTTCAGCGCCGGGGTGACGCTCTCGGGCGGTGCGCTGGGCGACGTCTTCACCCGGCCGGAGACGCTCGGCGTGGTGCTGGGCCTCGTCGTCGGCAAGGCGGTCGGCATCTTCGGCGGCACCTGGCTGACGGCCCGTTTCACCCGGGCCTCGCTCAGCGACGACCTCGAGTGGGCGGACGTCTTCGCGGTGGCCACCCTCGCCGGGATCGGCTTCACCGTGTCGCTGCTCATCGGCGAACTGGCCTTCGCGGGCGACGCGGCGCTGACCGACGAGGTCAAGGCCGCCGTCCTGACCGGCTCGCTGATCGCGGCCCTGCTGGCGACCGTGCTGCTGAAGATCCGCAACGCCAAGTACCGCCGGATGTGCGAGGCGGAGGAGCGCGACGAGGACCTCGACGGCATCCCCGACATCTACGAGCAGGACGACCCGGCGTACCACCTGCGGATGGCGGAGCTGCTCGAACACAAGGCCGCCGAGCACCGCAGGCTCGCCGAGGAGACCGCCGCCGCCGCGCGCCACGGGAGTGCGGAAGTGGCGGGCGGGGCAGGCGATCGGGACGACCGTCCGGCATGATCTGACGGGACGGTACAAAAGAGATACGAGGGAGACGGCGATGAGCTCACCCGACAGCAGCCCGGTCGGCGCCGAACGCAGCATCGGCCAGCTGTTCGCCTCGGCGACGACCGAGATGTCGGCGCTGGTGCACGACGAGATCGCGCTGGCCAAGGCGCAGCTGAAGCAGGACGTCAAGCGCGGCGGGCTGGGCACCGTCGTGGCCATGGCCGCCCTCCTCGTGCTGGTGTTCTCCCTGCCGATGCTCAACTTCGCGCTGGCCTACGGCATCCGCACCTGGACCAAGTGGAACCTGGCGCTCTGCTTCCTGACGTCCTTCGGGGCGAACGTCCTGATCGCGCTCGTGCTCGGGCTGATCGCCTTCGCCTTCTTCAAGAAGGCGAAGAAGGGCAAGGGCCCGCAGAAGGTGGCCGCGTCCGTGAAGGAGACGGCCGGCGTGCTGCAGAACGCGAAGCCGCACCCGCGCCCGGAGACCCTGGTCATCGAGGACCGGTCCCCCACCGCCATCGAGGCTGTGGCACGCTCGTCCTCATGACCGACCCCGCCACACCTTCGGCGCAGCCCTCCTCGGTCGTCCGGCCGGACACCCTTCCCGACGGAACCAGGGTGACCCACCGCGATGTCGCCGCCAACGGCGCCCGCTTCCACATCGCGGAGCTGGGCGACGGCCCCCTGGTCCTGCTGCTGCACGGCTTCCCGCAGTTCTGGTGGAGCTGGCGGCACCAGCTCGGCGCGCTCGCCGACGCCGGCTTCCGGGCCGTCGCCATGGACCTGCGGGGCGTGGGCGGCAGCGACCGCACCCCGCGCGGCTACGACCCGGCCAACCTGGCGCTCGACATCACCGGCGTGATCCGCTCCCTCGGCGAGCCGGACGCCGCCCTCGTCGGACACGACCTGGGCGGCTATCTGGCCTGGACGGCGGCCGTGATGCGGCCCAAGCTGGTGCGCCGGCTGGCGGTCGCGTCCATGCCGCATCCGCGGCGCTGGCGCTCGGCGATGGTCTCGGACGTCAAGCAGTCGAGCGCCGGTTCATACATCTGGGGGTTCCAGCGGCCCTGGATCCCCGAGCGGCAGCTGACCGCGGACGGCGGCGAACTGGTCGGGAAGCTGATCCGGGACTGGTCGGGCCCGCGGCTGCCCGACGAGGAGACGGTGGACGTCTACCGCCGGGCCATGTGCATCCCGTCGACCGCGCACTGCGCGATCGAGCCGTACCGCTGGATGGTGCGGTCGATGGCGCGTCCCGACGGCATCCAGTTCAACCGGCGGATGAAGCGGCCGCTGCGGGTGCCGACGCTCCATCTGCACGGCTCGCTCGACCCGGTGATGCGCATCCGCAGCGCGGCCGGGTCGGGAGAGTACGTCGAAGCGCCGTACCGCTGGCGGCTGTTCGACGGGCTCGGGCACTTCCCGCACGAGGAGGACCCGGTCGCCTTCTCCACCGAACTGGTCAACTGGCTGAAAGACCCGGAGCCCGACCGCTGACCGGCCGGGACCCGCCCGCTATCCGGATCTGAACACCTGTTCCACGGACACGGCTTGCCTCGTGCATAGGCCAATTGGGGCCCCGCGGGGAGGTTATCGACCTTGGGCCGGGGGCAGACGTCCGGGTATGGGCTGGACGCACGACTACAGTGACGTAGCACGCAATCGCCGCACAGTGGGCGGCCTGAGCCCCCACCAACGAGACGGCTCCCCGCAGGCGACGGAGACCGATCCGCGCGTGGGGATTCCGCGCATTCTGCGCCGCCGGGCCCGCTGGGTCTCGGTACGGCTGCGCCACCCGCGCGGCTGACCCGCCGAGGATCCTCAGAAGGGTCCGCCGGCGGCCCGCGCACCCCGTCCGACGGCCCGTCAAGGGGCCGTCGGACCTTCACCCACCGACCCGTCAGCGAGGTCAGAGTGCGCAGCTGTCGCTGTCCACCTGCTGGTTCGCCGTGCGCCCCTGGGTGATGTCGTCCTGGATCTCGTCCGCGGTCAGGGCGTATCCGGTGTCGGCGTCGTCCCGGGACTTGGCGAAGACCACGCCGTACACCCGTCCTTCCGGGGTGAGCAGCGGGCCGCCCGAGTTGCCCTGACGGACCATCGCGTACAGCGAGTACACGTCGCGGCGCACGGTGCCGCGGTGGTAGATGTCGGGGCCGTTGGCCATCACCCGGCCGCGCACCCGGGCCGAGCGGACGTCGTACGCGCCGTTCTCCGGGAAGCCGGCCACGATCGCGCTGTCGCTGCTGCGCGCGTCCGACGACGCGAACTTCAGCGCGGGCGCGTCCAGATCGGGCACGTCGAGGACGGCGATGTCGCGGCGCCAGTCGTAGAGGACGACCCTCGCGTCGTAGCGCCGGCCCTCACCGCCGATCTGGACGACGGGCTCGTCGACCCCGCCGACCACGTGCGCGTTGGTCATCACGCGCCGGTCGGCGAAGACGAACCCGGAGCCTTCGAGGACCTTGCCGCAGCTCTGCGCGGTGCCGGTCACCTTGACAATGGAGTTCTTCGCGGCGGCGGCCACCTTGCTGCCGGCCAGGGCCGGGTCGGGCGGCTGGACGTCGGTGATGGGCTCGTTGGAGAACGGGCTGAAGACCTGCGGGAAGCCGTTCTGGGCGAGGACCGAGGAGAAGTCGGCGAACCAGTTGTCGGCCTGGGTGGGCAGCGCCCGGGAGACCCCGAGGAGCACCTTGGAGCTGCGCACCTCCTTGCCGAGCGTCGGCAGCGTCGTCCCGGCGAGTGCGGAGCCGATCAGCCAGGCGACGAGCAGCATCGCCACCACGTTGACCAGGGCGCCGCCGGTCGCGTCCAGCGCGCGCGCCGGGGACCAGGTGATGTAGCGGCGCAGCTTGTTGCCGAGGTGGGTGGTCAGGGCCTGGCCGACGGAGGCGCAGACGATGACGATGACGACCGCGGCGACGGCGGCGGTCGTGCTCACCTCCGCGCCGTCCGTCAGCACGTCCCAGAGGACCGGGAGGAGGTACACGGCCACGAGGCCGCCGCCCAGGAAACCGGTCACCGACAGGATGCCGACCACGAATCCCTGCCGGTAGCCGACGACCGCGAACCACACAGCGGCGAGCAGCAACAGGATGTCCAGCACGTTCACCGCTATTTGCCTCGCCTCGCCACCGAACAGAGCACGGCAGACACCCTGTCACGACCGCCAGTCGAGTGGCACCCGCTTCGTGTGGTCCCAGGGCCTCTCCCAGCCCGCGTAGTGCAGCAGACGGTCGATGATTCCGGCCGTGAAGCCCCACACCAGGGCCGATTCGACCAGGAATGCCGGGCCTCGGTGGCCGCTGGGGTGCTCGGCCGTCGCACGGTTGGCCGGATCCGTGAGATCCGCCACGGGAACCGTGAACACCCGTGCCGTCTCGGCCGGATCGACCACGCCGACCGGGCTCGGGGTCCGCCACCAGCCGAGCACCGGCGTCACCACGAAGCCGCTGACGGGGATGTAGAGGCGGGGCAGCACACCGAAGATCTGGACGCCCGACGGGTCGAGGCCGGTCTCCTCCTCGGCCTCGCGCAGCGCGGCCCACAGCGGCCCGTCCGCCCCGGGATCGCCGTCCTCGGGGTCGAGGGAGCCGCCGGGGAAGGAGGGTTGGCCCGCGTGCGAGCGCAGCGAGCTGGAACGCTCCATGAGGAGCAGTTCGGGGCCGCGCGCTCCGTCGCCGAAGAGGATCAGCACCGCCGACTGCCTGCCCGCTCCGTCCTCGGGCGGCAGGAAGCGGCTGAGCTGCGCCGGCTCGACCGTGTCGGCGGCCCGCACCACCGGGTCGAGCCAGTCGGGCAGGCCGTCCCTGCTGATCTCCGCCGATCCGGCCCGTGCGTGACCCGCCCGCCTCATCGCCGCCCCCGTTCCGACGTGTCCCACGCGTGACCGCCCCCCGATCGCTCCGCCGGCCCGGCCGCCGGTCGCTCCGCTGTTCGCCGTGCAGCCCGTGCCGTCATCCGGCCGCCGCCGGCGGGGCCGGCCTGCCGCCCGCGTCGAGGTAGGACTGCGGCGGGTTGAGGCGCTGGCCGGGGAAGCCGCCCTTCTCGTACTTGAGCAGCTTCTTCGCCTTCTCGGGGTCCGTCTCGCCCTCGCCGTAGGCCGGGCAGAGCGGGGCGATGGGGCAGGCGCCGCAGGCGGGCTTGCGGGCGTGGCAGATGCGGCGGCCGTGGAAGATCACGTGGTGCGAGAGC
The DNA here is from genome assembly GCF_005222485.1 of Streptomyces griseoviridis. Lineage (NCBI taxonomy): Bacteria > Bacillati > Actinomycetota > Actinomycetes > Kitasatosporales > Streptomycetaceae > Streptomyces > Streptomyces griseoviridis. The sequence continues at coordinate 4,915,904 of NZ_CP029078.1, read as the reverse complement.
ATCGTCCAGTCGCTCTTGGGGAACAGCGCGCCGACGGCGGCCTCGATCTTGTCGGGCTCGGTCTCGGCCGTCCACTGCCAGCGCCGCACCAGCCGCTGGAAGTGCGTGTCCACGGTGATGCCGGGCCGCCCGAAGGCGTTGCCGAGCACGACGAACGCGGTCTTGCGGCCGACGCCGGGCAACTTGACGAGGTCTTCGAGGCGGCCGGGCACCTCACCGCCGAACTGCTCGGCGAGGGCCTTGGACAGCCCTATGACGGACTTCGTCTTCGCCCGGAAGAACCCGGTGGGCCGGAGGATCTCCTCGACCTCCTCCGGGACGGCGGCGGCCAGGTCCTCGGGGGTGGGGTACTTGGCGAACAGCGCCGGGGTGGTCTGGTTGACCCTCAGGTCGGTCGTCTGCGCGGACAGGACGGTGGCGACGACCAGTTGGAAGGGGTTCTCGAAGTCCAGCTCGGGGTGGGCGTACGGGTAGACCTCGGCCAGCTCGCGGTCGATCCGCCGGGCCCGGCGCACCAGCGCGGCGTGCGACTCGCCGCCGGGGGGCGCGACGGCTGCCGCGGGCGCCGCCTCCGCGACCGCCTTCCGCGCCGGAGCCGCCTTCTTGACGGCGGACTTCTTCGCCGGTGCCTTCTTGACGGCGGTCTTCTCGGCAGCGGGCTTCTCGGCCGACGCCGCGTTAGCAGCGGGCTTCTTGGCCGCCGCCGTCTTGGCCGCGGGCTTCTCGGCCGGTGTCTTCTCGGCCGACGCCGTCTTCTTGACGGGCGCCTTCCCGGCCGTCGGCTTCTCCTCGGCGGGCCCCTTCCCGGCCGCCGCCGTCCTTGCTGCTTTTGCCGGTTTCCTTCCTCCGTCGGGCGCTTGTTCGCCCACGGCGGAATCACGACGTACAACCACCCGCGCAGCCCCCTTGGCCTGTGCTCTCACCGCGATTTGGACACCCGGCCAGCCTAGAGCCCGGCACTGACATCCGCTCCTGAGCCGGGAGATCGGACCCCGATTGGACCCCTGCCGCGTACCTCAGCACACCAGTGCGGCATCCTTGTGACAGATCACACTGTTTGGACCGTCCGGCAAAATAAGGAGCACGGTCCCTTGGCAAGTGGGGGAAAACATCCCCTGAGCAGGACGACAAGGAGAGTACTCGTGGACGACGTTCTGCGGCGCAACCCGCTTTTCGCGGCGCTCGACGACGAGCAGGCCGCGGATCTCCGCGCCTCCATGAGTGAGGTGACCCTCGCGCGTGGCGACTCGCTTTTCCACGAGGGCGACCCCGGTGACCGGCTCTACGTCGTCACCGAGGGCAAGGTGAAGCTGCACCGCACGTCCCCCGACGGCCGCGAGAACATGCTCGCCGTCGTCGGTCCCGGCGAGCTGATCGGCGAGCTGTCGCTGTTCGACCCGGGCCCGCGCACCGCGACCGCCACCGCGCTGACCGAGGTGAAGCTGCTCGGCCTCGGCCACGGCGACCTCCAGCCCTGGCTCAACGTTCGCCCCGAGGTCGCGGGCGCCCTGCTGCGCGCCGTCGCCCGGCGGCTGCGCAAGACCAACGACCAGATGTCCGACCTGGTCTTCTCCGACGTGCCCGGCCGGGTCGCGCGCGCCCTGCTCGACCTGTCGCGCCGGTTCGGTGTGCAGTCCGAGGAGGGCATCCACGTCGTCCACGACCTCACCCAGGAGGAGCTGGCCCAGCTGGTCGGCGCCTCCCGCGAGACGGTGAACAAGGCGCTGGCCGACTTCGCACAGCGCGGCTGGCTGCGCCTGGAGGCGCGGGCCGTGATCCTGCTCGACGTGGAGCGGCTCGCCAAGCGCTCCCGCTGACCAGCTGACTCGCTGACCCGCGCCCCTGATCACTCGATCACCTGATCACTTGATCACCACCACCTGATCACCCCGGATCGTGTCCGGGAACTCGCCCGGACCCGCCCCGCGGGCGCCGGGCGGGCCCGGCTTGGCAGAGTGGCCCCATGGCTGAATCACCGCGGCCCCCGGCCGAAAGGGCCCCCTCCGGAGGGCTCGATGCCCGGCGTGGCGCCCCGGAAGGCGTCCGAGGGGGCGTCAGAGGGCTCGACGCCCAGGGGTACATCGCCCGTGAGGGCTCCCTCGCGCGCGTGCCGGACGCGTTCAGGCCGGCCGTCGCGAGCGCGCGGGACCGGATCCTGGACGCCTTCGGGACCCGGCTGCACAGCGCCTACCTGTACGGCTCGGTGCCGCGCGGCACCGCCCGCGTGGGCCGCTCCGACCTGGATCTGCTCGTCGCCCTGCGCGAGGAGCCCACGGACGCCGACCGGGAGACCGCGCGTGCCGTGGACGCGGCCGTCGACCGGGAGTTCCCGCAGGTCGACGGCGTCGACACGCTCGTCCACAGCAGGGCGCGGCTGCTGAGCGACGACGAGACGTACGACCTCGGCTGGTTCGTGGCCTGCCTGTGCACGCCGCTGCTCGGCGACGACCTCGCCGAGTACCTTCCGCGCTACCGCCCCGACAGCCGCCTGGCCCGCGGGACCAACAGCGACCTGGCGACCCTGCTGCCGGGCTGGCGGAGCCGCGTCGAGGCCCTCGAAACCGCCGCGGCCACCGGGGAGACAGGGGAGCCCGGGAAATCCGGGAAGCCCGAGGAACCCGAGGACACGGACCGGGCGCGACGGGCCCTGGTGCGGTCCCTGTCCCGCCGTCTGGTGCGCACCGGGTTCACGCTCGTCATGCCCCGCTGGAACGGCTGGACGAGCGACCTCTCCGAGATGGCCGAGGTCTTTGGGACGTACTACGAGGACCGGGCCGGGGAGATGCGCGCGGCGGCCCTGCTCGGCGCCGAGCCGGACGGCGATCCCGCCGTGCTGCGGCACTACGTCGACGACCTCGGCCCCTGGCTCGCCGCCGAGTACGCGCGCGTGCACGGAACCGGGACACCCCAGGGTCCGTCCTGACGGCTGACGGCTGACGGGCGACGGGCGACGGGCGACGGGCGACGGGCGACGGGCGACGGGCGACGGGCGACGGGCGACGGGCCCTAGATGATGCCGTGCTCGCGCAGGTAGTCCAGTTGGGCCCGTACCGACAGTTCCGCCGCGGGCCACAGGGCGCGGTCGACGTCCGCGTAGACGTGCGCGACGACCTCCGCCGGGCTGCCGTGGCCGTCCTCGACCGCCGTCTCCACCTGGGCGAGCCGGTGCGCGCGGTGGGCGAGGTAGAACTCCACGACGCCCTGGGCGTCCTCCAGGACGGGCCCGTGGCCCGGCAGGACGGTGTGGACGCCGTCGTCGACCGTGAGGGAGCGCAGCCTGCGCAGCGAGTCCAGGTAGTCGCCCAGACGGCCGTCCGGGTGCGCCACGACCGTCGTGCCGCGCCCGAGGACGGTGTCGCCGGTGAGGACCGCGCCGTCGGCCGGGAGGTGGAAGCAGAGGGAGTCCGAGGTGTGGCCGGGGGTGGGCACGACCCGCAGTTCGAGGCCGCCGACGGTGACCACGTCCCCGGCGGCGAGTCCCTCGTCCCCGAGCCGCAGCGCCGGGTCGAGGGCCCGCACCTTCGTGCCGGTCAGTTCGGCGAAGCGGGCGGCGCCCTCCGCGTGGTCGGGGTGGCCGTGGGTGAGCAGGGTGAGCGCGACCCGCCGGCCGGCCCGCTCCGCGGTGTCCAGGACGGCCCGCAGGTGGCCCTCGTCCAGCGGGCCGGGGTCGACGACGACGGCGAGGTCGGAGTCCGGCTCGGCGAGCAGCCAGGTGTTGGTGCCGTCCAGGGTCATCGGCGACGGGTTCGGCGCCAGGACGTTGACCGCGCGCGCGGTGGCGGGCCCCGAGAGGACTGTGCCGCGGGGCCGGCCGGGAAGGGCGCTTGCGTCGGTCATGCGGAGGCTCCACCGGTGGGCAGGTCGGTCGGGATGCGCCGGGTGAACTCGTCGTGTCCCGGCCAGGTCAGCACGATGCCGCCGCCCGCGCCGCCGGCCGCGTCTTCGATGCGTGCCCGCGCGAGGACCGGCGTGAGGTCGCGGGCGGGCGCCGCGGCGAGGGCGTCGGCCGCACAGCCGTAGGGGATCAGCTGGCGCAGGGTGGCGATGGTGGGCGGCATCATCAGCAGCTCGCCGCGCTCGTACCCGGCGGCGGCCTCCTCGGGGCGGATCCACACGGTGCGGTCGGCCTCCGTGGAGGCGTTGCGGGTGCGCTGTCCGGGCGGGAGGGCGGCCACGAAGAAGAACGTGTCGTAGCGGCGGGACTCGAACTCCGGGGTGATCCAGCGGGTCCAGGCGCCCAGCAGGTCCGAGCGGAGCACCAGCCCGCGCCGGTCGAGGAACTCCGCGAAGGACAGCTCCCGGTCGACCAGGGCCGCGCGGTCCTCCTCCCAGCCGGCGCCGGTGGTGTCGCCGACCACGGTGTCGGGGGTCTCCCCCGCGAGCAGGACGCCGGCCTCCTCGTACGTCTCGCGCACGGCGGCGCAGACGATCGCCTGGGCGGCGACCTCGTCGACGTCGAGCCGTCGCGCCCACCACGCGCGCGTGGGGCCCGCCCAGCGGATGCCGCGCTCCTCGTCGCGCGGGTCGACGCCGCCGCCCGGATACGCGTACGCGCCTCCGGCGAAGGCCATGGAGGCGCGTCTGCGCAGCATGTGGACGGCGGGTCCGGCGGCCGGGTCGGTGGCGGCCTGGCCGGCGTCCTTGAGGAGCATGACGGTGGCGGCCCGCTTGGGGACGACCGGGGTGAGCGTGCCCCGCGCGAGCGCGCGGATACGTTCCGGCCAGTCCTGCGGGAACCACTGCCCATTCGCCATGGGCGGAGGCTATCCCGTGGCGCGCGAATGTTCGAGAGGTGGCAGGAGCGGGGCGACCTGAGCAGCCGCCGCGCCCTTCTCCCCGACGGGTTCCCGCGCCGTCTCCGGTGCGAGTCCGGCGCGGGTCCGGTACGGGTCCGACGCGGGTCCGGTACGGGTCCGACGCGGGTCCGGTACGGGTCCGACGCGGGTCCGGTGCCGGTTGTGGCCCTGTCCGCGGCGCGTGCGGGCGCGGTCCTGCCGGTGGCACGGGCGGGCGCCGCCCTGTCCAGGGCGCTGGGTCGGTTCCGGCCCAGCCCATGGCCGCGGCCCGGCCCAGCCCACGGCCGCGACCCGTTCACGGCCGCGGCCCGTCGACACGGTCGGCTCCGTCGACGCGGTCGGCTCCGTCGACGCGGTCGGCTCCGTCGACGCGGTCGGCTCCGTTACGGAACCAGTTCCACCTGGATCTCGATCTCGACCGGCGCGTCCAGCGGCAGCACCGCGACGCCCACCGCGCTGCGCGCGTGCACGCCCTTCTCGCCGAGGACCTCGCCGAGCAGTTCGCTCGCGCCGTTGACGACACCCGGCTGGCCGGTGAAGTCGGCGGCGGAGGCGACGAAGCCCACGACCTTCACCACGCGCGCGACGCGGTCCAGGTCGCCGGCCACGGACTTGACGGCGGCCAGCGCGTTCAGCGCGCAGACACGGGCGAGGTCCTTGGCCTCCTCGGCGGTGACCTCGGCGCCGACCTTCCCGGTGACGGGCAGTTTGCCGTCCACCATGGGCAGCTGGCCCGAGGTGTACACATAGCCGCCGGAGCGCACGGCCGGCTGGTAGGACGCCAGCGGCGGCACCACGTCGGGCAGGGTCAGCCCCAGCTCGACGAGCCGCTCCTCGACGGCGCTCACGCCTTGGCCCGCTTCAGGTAGGCCACCAACTGCTCGGGGTTGGGGCCGGGCACGACCTGCACCAGCTCCCAGCCGTCCTCGCCCCAGGTGTCCAGGATCTGCTTCGTGGCGTGGACGAGCAGCGGCACGGTCGAGTATTCCCACTTGGTCATACGGGCGACTCTAGCCGCTGCCGGCGAGGGCTCGGGCGCCGCTGTCCCCGCGGGCCGGGGCAGCGCCCGCGGGGAGGTTATCCACAGCCTGACGCGTGGTTGGCACACGGACTGGTTAGGCTCGAAGGCGTGAGCAGGCTCCAGGTCGTCAGCGGCAAGGGCGGGACCGGAAAGACCACGGTCGCCGCGGCTCTCGCGTTGGCTCTCGCGACGGAGGGGAAGCGGACGCTTCTCGTCGAGGTCGAGGGCCGCCAGGGCATCGCGCAGCTATTCGAGACGGAGGCGTTGCCTTATGAGGAGAGGAAGATCGCCGTCGCGCCGGGGGGCGGGGAGGTGTTCGCGCTCGCCATCGACCCCGAGCTGGCGCTCCTCGACTACCTCCAGATGTTCTACAAGCTGGGCAGCGCGGGGCGGGCCCTGAAGAAGCTCGGCGCGATCGACTTCGCGACCACCATCGCGCCGGGCGTGCGGGACGTCCTGCTGACCGGCAAGGCGTGCGAGGCGGTCAGGCGCAAGGACAGAGGCGGACGGTTCGTCTACGACTACGTCGTGATGGACGCGCCCCCGACCGGCCGCGTCACCCGCTTCCTGAACGTGAACGACGAGGTGGCGGGCCTCGCGAAGATCGGCCCGATACACAATCAGGCGCAGGCCGTGATGCGGGTGCTGAAGTCGCCCGAGACGGCCGTGCACCTGGTGACGCTGCTGGAGGAGATGCCCGTCCAGGAGACCTCCGACGGCATCGCCGAGCTGCGGGCCGCGCGGCTGCCGGTGGGCGAGATCATCGTGAACATGGTCCGCCCGCAGGTGTTGGACGCGGCAGACCTGGAACTCGTACGGGAGGTGCCGCGCACCGCCGTCGCCCAGGCGCTCTCCGCCGCGGGTCTCGGCGGGGCCAGGCGCGGCGGCAAGGCGGAGCAGCTGGTGGACCCGCTCCTCGAACAGGCGGCCGAGTACGCGGAGCGGCACGCGCTGGAGCACGAGCAGCGCGCGGCCCTGGCCGAGCTGGGTCTTCCGCTGCGCGAACTGCCGCTGCTCGCCGAGGGGTTGGACCTCGCGGGCCTGTACGAACTCGCCACCGAGCTGCGCAACCAGGGGAAGTCATGAGTCCACAGCCGGCGCAACCCGACGACAGCGCGCGCCACCGTATCGCCCCCGCGCGCGTGCTCGACGTCGATCCGCTGATCGACGACCCCCAGACGCGGATCGTGGTCTGCTGCGGCTCGGGCGGGGTCGGCAAGACGACGACGGCGGCGGCGCTGGGGCTGCGGGCGGCGGAGCGGGGCCGCAAGGTGGTCGTCCTGACCATCGACCCGGCCCGCAGACTCGCGCAGTCCATGGGCATCGACTCGCTGGACAACATCCCGCGCCGGGTGAAGGGCATCGACGACACGGCCGGCGGCGAACTGCACGCCATGATGCTCGACATGAAGCGCACGTTCGACGAGATCGTCGAGGCGCACGCGGATCAGGAGCGGGCCGCGGCGATCCTGTCGAACCCCTTCTACCAGTCGCTCTCGGCGGGCTTCGCGGGCACGCAGGAGTACATGGCGATGGAGAAGCTGGGGCAGCTGCGGGCCCGCGACGCGTGGGACCTGATCGTCGTCGACACACCGCCGTCCCGCTCGGCGCTCGACTTCCTGGACGCGCCCAAGCGGCTCGGGTCGTTCCTGGACGGCAAGTTGATCCGGGTGCTGCTCGCGCCCGCGAAGGTCGGCGGCCGGGCCGGGATGAAGTTCCTGAACGTCGGGATGTCGATGATGACCGGCGCGCTCGGCAAGGTGCTCGGCGGGCAGTTGCTGAAGGACGTGCAGACGTTCATCGCGGCGATGGACTCGATGTTCGGCGGCTTCCGCACCCGCGCCGACGCCACCTACAAGCTGCTCCAGGCGCCCGGCACGGCGTTCCTCGTGGTCGCGGCCCCGGAGCGGGACGCGCTGCGGGAGGCCGCGTACTTCGTGGAGCGGCTGGCCGCCGAGCGCATGCCGTTCGCCGGTCTGGTGCTCAACCGCGTGCACGGCAGTGGCGCCGACCGGCTGTCGGCCGAGCGGGCGCTCGCCGCCGCGGAAAATCTTGTGGAGTCCGGCATTGTGGATCAGGACGACGGGAAAGCTGGACTTCGTAACGCTCCCGATAATGCTCCCGATAACGGTCCCGATCCGTACGACGGTTCAGACTCCGCCGCCGGTTCGGACCCCTCCACCGGACCAGGACCGTCCGCCGGTTCGGACTCCACCGCCGGTTCAGACTCCGCCGCCGGTTCGGACCCCTCCACCAGATCAGAACCGTCCGCCGGTTCCACGCACCCCGTGGACGACGATGCGGGCCAGGGTGTCGACCGGCTCACCGCAGGGCTGCTGAGGCTGCACGCCGAGCGGATGCGGCTGCTCTCCCGCGAGCTGCGCACGCGTGGCCGCTTCACCGCCCGCCACCCCGAGGTGGCCGTGGCGGAAGTGGCCGCGCTCCCCGGTGATGTGCACGACCTCGCGGGGCTGCGGGACATCGGTGACCGGCTCGCGGCCAACCGGTCGGAGCGGTTCGACGCCGCCGACGGCTGAGCCGGGAGCTGTGGTGGGTGGCCGGTCCGAGGGGTGACCTCAGCCGACCGCCGCGTAGTTCTCGTAGATCTCGTCGTCGTCGAGGGCGATGATGCCCGCGCCGCGCTCGTACTCCGTACGCGCCGTCTCCAGGAGTCGACGCCACGAGGTCACCGTGGGCCGCCGGCGCAGCAACGCGCGGCGTTCCCGCTCCGTCATGCCTCCCCACACGCCGAACTCGACGCGGTTGTCCAGCGCGTCGGCCAGGCACTCGGTGCGTACCGGACATCCGGTGCACACTGCCTTGGCCCTGTTCTGCGCCGCTCCTTGAACGAACAGTTCATCCGGATCGGTAGTGCGGCAGGCGGCCTGCGCACTCCAGTCGCTTACCCAGCCCATACCGGCGCCGTCCTCTCCCGAATCGAGGCTCCCCCACGGCGGCAGCGGCATATTCACCGCCGCCAGTTGAGGACGTTACGGAAGCCGGGGACACGGCAACACCCCCGTCGGGCCCAATCTTGAATGGCCCGAACGGACTATGGGTAAGCGGCAGATCACCCGGGGGAGTGAGCTGGCGACATGCGTGATCATCCCGGCATACCGGGACGTTTCTCATGAGTCGCAACGGACGTCAGGTGACACACAAGGCGGATTCGGACACGCCTTCCCCAGAAAATGAGGTACGCCCGGAACGATTCGGGGTCGCCGGACGTATGGATACGTGGTCCTACTTCTGTGACAGTTGAGAGCAGCTTAGGCCAAGGCATATACGCGTGTCCGGCGAATGAGAACGTAGGCTGCCCCCATGCCAAAGAAGCGTTCGGGCGGTGGTCTGTCTCCCACGCAGCAGGCCGCCAAGTTCCTCGGTGTCAGTGTGCTCGCCGGTGCCGTCCTCGCCGGTATCGCCCTGCCCGCCTTCGGCGCGCTCGGGCTCGCGGCCAAGGGGTCGGTGGAGAGCTTCGACGAGCTGCCCGCCAACCTCAAGACCCCGCCGTTGAGCCAGCGCACCACGATCCTCGACGCGGACGGCGGCCAGATCGCCACCGTCTACTCGCGCGACCGGACCGTGGTGTCGCTGAAGGACATGTCGCCGTACGTGCAGAAGGCGATCGTCGCGATCGAGGACTCGCGCTTCTACCAGCACGGCGCGGTCGACATGAAGGGCGTGCTGCGCGCCCTCAACAAGAACGTGCAGAGCAGCGGGGTCGCCCAGGGCGCCTCGACGCTCACCCAGCAGTACGTGAAGAACGTCTTCGTGGAGGAGGCGGGCGACGACCCGACGAAGGTCGCGCAGGCCACCCAGCAGACCCTCGGCCGGAAGATCAAGGAGCTGAAGTTCGCGATCCAGGTCGAGGAGGAGCTGGGCAAGAAGAAGATCCTCGAGAACTACCTGAACATCACGTTCTTCGGTGAGCAGGCGTACGGCGTCGAGGCCGCGGCCCAGCGCTACTTCTCCAAGCACGCCAAGGACCTGAACCTCCAGGAGTCGGCGCTGCTGGCCGGCATCGTCCAGTCGCCGAGCCGGTACGACCCGGTCAACGACGAGGAGGAGGCCACCAAGCGCCGCAACACCGTCCTCCAGCGGATGACGGAGGTCGGTGACGTCTCCAAGGCGGAGGCCGACAAGGCGATGAAGGCGCCGCTCGGCCTGAAGCCGAGCCGTCCGAAGAACGGCTGCATCACCGCCGTCAAGGGCGCCGGGTTCTTCTGCGACTACGTGCGCCAGGTGTTCCTGACCGACCCGGTCTTCGGCAAGACCGCCGAGGCCCGCGCGAAGGTCTGGAACCAGGGCGGTCTGACGATCCGTACGACGATGGACCCGCAGGCGCAGGAGTCGGCCCAGGAGTCGATCAAGAGCCACGTCTACAAGAGCGACGACGTGGCGACCGCGGCGACCATCGTGCAGCCGGGCACCGGCAAGATCCTGGCGATGGGCCAGTCGCGGCCGTACGGCATCGACATCAAGGACCACCAGACCACGATCAACCTCTCGGTCAACCAGAGCATGGGCGGCGGCGCCGGCTACCAGCCCGGTTCGACGTTCAAGCCGATCGTGGCCGCCGCAGCCCTGGAGGGCGGCACCCCGGCGAGCCAGTCGTACTCGTCGCCTTACGAGATGGACTACCCGAGCCCGGTCTCGATCTGCGCGGGCAAGAGCTGGCGCAACGACCCGAACAACCCGGCCAAGCTGACCAACGAGGACGAGTCGGAGCACGGCCCGTACTCGATGAAGGAAGCGACCGCGAAGTCGGTCAACACCTACTACGTGCAGATGATCAGCGACATCGGCATCTGCCCGGTCGTCGAGCTGGCCAAGAAGATGGGCGTGAGCCGGGCGGACGGCAACAAGATCGTCCAGGCGCCGTCGATCGCGCTCGGCACCCAGGAGATGTCCCCGTTGACGATGGCGAACGCGTACGCGACCTTCGCCTCGCGCGGCATGTACTGCACGCCGATCGCCATCGAGTCGATCTCGCAGACCGTCGGCAGCCAGAAGAAGTCCCTCCAGGTGCCCAAGTCGACCTGCTCGCGGGCGATGTCGCCGACCACCGCCGACACCGTCAGCACCCTCCTGAAGGGCGTGGTCGAGGACGGTACCGGCCAGCAGGCGGGTCTCGGCAGCCGGCCGAGCGCCGGTAAGACAGGTACCACGGACAACCGTTACGCGGCCTGGTTCGTCGGCTACACGCCCAACATGGCGGGCGCGGTCTGGGTCGGCGACCCGACCCACAAGCGCCGCATGATCGGCATCAACATCGGCGGCATCGGCTACGACAAGGTGTACGGCGGCGAGGTGCCGGGCCCGATCTGGCGCGACATGATGAACGGCGCCCTCCAGGGCAAGCCGGCGCCCGACTTCAACCTCGTCAACATCCCGGACGGCGACAGGAACAAGGGCCGCGGGAACGACGACGGCAACAACGGTGACAACGGCGGCAACGGTGACGACAACGGCGGCTTCCTCGGCGGCCTGCTCACCGGCGGCACCGGCACCGGGGGCAACGACAACGGCGGCGGCAACAACGGCGGCGGCACGGACGGCGGGAACACTTTCCCGACCCCGTCGTTCTCCCTCCCGGAGGGCCTTTTCCAGGGCAACGGCAACGGCAACGGAAATGGGAACGGGCATGGGGGGAGGCGGGGTTGAGGGTCGGCGGTGTTGAAGGTCGGCGAGGTTGAGGGTCGACTGGGTTGAGGGACGGTGGGGTTAAGGGTCGGTGGGGTCGCCTCCGCGGAGCGGCCGGTGCGGCCGACCCGCGAGTGACCCAGGGGCCAGCGGCCAACGGCCAACGGCCAGGGGCCCCGCAGCCCAGCGGTTGCCGTCGCGGTTGCCGTCATTCATGCAGCTGAGCGGGCTTTCGGCGTAAAAGCGCCAGCATGACGAGAAGGGGCATTCCCCCGGCGAAGGGCGTGACATATTCACGTCCGGCACTTTCGCCGGGGAGCCCCTTTTTTCGTTGTCACCGCTCTTGCTTTCGCCGTCACCGCCCTTGGAGAAGAAATGCGACTCAGGTCCCGATTCGCTGTCACGCTCGGCGCGTTGTTCAGTTCCCTCGCACTCGCCGTGGCCGCCCCGAACCCGGCCAGTGCGACCGCGCTCGCCTGCTCCGGCTTCGGCTGCGACGGCCACGACCCGAACATCCAGACCTGGCAGTCGGGCCCGGTCACCACCTACGGCAAGGACCTCGGCAACTCCTTCTACTCCGAGCTGCGTTGGGGCAAGACGGACGGTGACCAGTACGGCTGGACGCGGCTGCAGTACATCAGCGGCTCGGGCGCGTCCAACTGGACGCTCTACGTGCAGCGTTGCACCAAGGACCACTCCACCTGCTACTGGCGTCTCGGCGCGACGAAGGGCGGCGCGGCGGCCTGGACGGCGAAGGTGGCGGGCACGGCCAACACCTACGTGACCCGCACTCCGATGTACTACAACCCCTCGACGTACGAGGTCAGGGCGTGCGTGGAGGACCCGTCGGGCAACGAGCAGTGCACGGCCTGGTACTAGACGACCGGGGCCCGCAGCGCGCAAGGGGCGGACGGGGTGACGTGATCGGTCACCCCATCCGCCCCTTTGCTGTCGTTTGACGAGCTTTATTTGCCTGTTCGCTTCGGCAACCGATTTCTAGGATGTCGGGTGAAGAACAGGTGAGAGACCGCGGGGGAGGGCGAGTTGACGCCGGGAATCGAGACGGGACGGGCACAGCTCGAAGCGAGCGACCAGAGGATCCTGCACCTGCTGTACCGGGGCCTGGACGACGCGTCCGTCGCCCGACACCTGGGCGTGGGACACCGCACGGTCCAGCGCAAGGTACAGCGACTGATGGAACGCCTCCAGGCCAACGGGAGAGTGGCACTGGGCGCCCGCGCGCAGGAACTGGGGTTGCTGGACGGCGGGGAGGCGGGGGCGGGCGGGGCGGTGCGATCCGACGGGGGCGGCTCAACGGGGGGCAATTCGAGGGCGATTCGAGGCTGACGGCGACGGCAGCGGCAGCAACGGCAGCAACGGCGTTGGCCGTGGCTCCGGTTGAGGATGGAGCGGCGGGCGCCGCCGTGCCGTCGGTCGTCATCGCCGTCGTATCGCCGTCGTATCGACGACGACTTGGAGTGGATGGCGTCGGCTGCCGGTGGCGTCTCGCGGGGTGATGCCGTACCGCTGTCGACGGAGACCCGCCGCCGGGGCCGGGCCTGTGGTGGGGCGGGTCCCCGGCGGGAGCCGTTCAGAGCAGGTCAGAACCGGCCAGAACGGGTCAGCCGGCGAGGTGCTTCTTGACCGCCGCGGCGACCCGGCCGCCCTCCGCCAGGCCGGCCACCTTCGGGTTCACGATCTTCATGACGGCGCCCATGGCCCGCGGCCCCTCGGCACCGGCCGACCTGGCCTCCGCCACGGCCTGGGCGACGATCGCGTCCAGCTCGTCGTCGCCGAGCGGCTTGGGCAGGTACTCGGCAAGCAGCTCGCCCTCCGCCTTCTCGCGCTCGGCCTGCTCGGTACGGCCGCCCTGGGCGAAGGCCTCGGCGGCCTCACGGCGCTTCTTCGCCTCCTTGGTGATCACCTTCAGCACCTCGTCGTCGGAGAGCTCGCGCTTCTCCTTGCCCGCGACCTCCTCCTTGGTGATCGCGGTGAGCGTCAGCCGGAGCGTGGAGGAGCGGAGCTCGTCACGCTCCTTGATCGCGACGTTGAGGTCTGCGTGCAGCTTCGACTTGAGCGTGGTGGTCATGACCCCGATTGTCGCAGGTGCCGCGCCGCGGGTGCCCCTTCATTTAAAGGGGACGGGCAGGACGCACCAGACGGTCGGTGGGGCGTCGACGTCCAAGGGGCGCTGGGGCGTGGCTCATCCGGTGGATCTGACACGATGGAAGGATGCGCGCGCGATACGGAGTACCTCTGTCCATCGCGGCGGCTGGCGCCGCCGGTGTGTTGTACGCGGCGGGCTTCGAGGCCCGCTCCTTCCGCTTGAGGCGGGTGACGATCCCCGTTCTGCCGACCGGGATGCGCCCGTTGCGTGTGCTCCAGGTCTCCGACATCCACATGGTCGGCGGCCAGCGCAAGAAGCAGCGCTGGCTGCGTTCGCTGGCCGGGCTGCGTCCCGACTTCGTGATCAACACCGGCGACAACCTGTCGGACCCGGAGGGCGTCCCCGAGGTCCTGGACGCGCTCGGCCCGCTGATGGAGTTCCCGGGCGCGTACGTCTTCGGTTCGAACGACTACTACGGGCCGAAGCTGCGCAATCCCGCCCGCTACCTGCTGGAACGATCGAACGGCCGCTTCGGCCTGAACGGCAACCCGCCGGCCACCGGCGTGATCCACAACCCGTGGGAGGACCTGCGGGACGGTTTCGACGCGGCGGGCTGGCTCAACCTCACGAACACCCGGGGGACGCTGAAGATCGAGGGTGTGTCGCTGGAGCTGACGGGACTCGACGACCCGCACATCAAGCGGGACCGGTACGCGCAGGTGGCCGGCGGCCCGTCCGGCGCGGCGGACTTCTCGATGGGCGTGGTGCACGCGCCGTACCTGCGGGTCCTGGATTCCTTCACGTCCGACGGCTATCCCCTGGTGCTGGCCGGCCACACGCACGGCGGGCAGCTGTGCATCCCCTTCTACGGCGCACTGGTCACCAACTGCGACCTGGACACGGACCGCGTGAAGGGCCTGTCGTCGCACAGCGCGGAGGGCCGAACGGCGTACCTCCACGTGTCGGCGGGCTGCGGCACCAACAGATACACCCCGGTCCGCTTCGCATGCCCCCCGGAGGCGACGTTGCTGACGTTGGTGGAGCGGGGGTAGGGGGCGGGGCGGGGGTCTGAGGGCTGGGGGCCGGGGCTCGGAGGCCCAGGGGCCGGCGGGCTCACGATCTGGGGGTTGGAGCAGGGGCCCCAGGCGCCGAGGGGACAGAGGTTCCTGAACCCCCGGGGTCCAGGAGTGCGGGGCCCGAGCGGCTCAGAGGCCCGGGCTCCATGGGTCCGTGGGTCCGTGGGTCTGTCGGGCTCAGCCTCCCGGCCCGGGGGTCAAGGGGTCAGGGGGCCCTGGGCACAGAGCCGGAGCACCGAAAGGTCGCGGCACGAGGAAGCCGCCGCACGAAGGCAGGAGCACCGGAAGGGTGTGCCCCGAGGCAACCAGGGCACAGGGAAGCCGGGGCACGGAGTAACCCACACAGCCCACCCATATCGCCCATTTCACCCCTCCTGCTTAGCGTGAGGGCATGACCGCCCCGATACCGAGGGACATCCCGGATATTCCCGCAGTTCCGGGCATCCCCGCGCTGCTGCCCCTGCCGGTTCCCGCGTCCGCGGTGATGGCGCCCGTACGACGCCCCCTGGCCGCCGTCTTCCGCGCGCTGATCGCCTTGGCGGCAGTGGCGGGAGTGACGATCGAGCTGGTGCTCGGCAGTCCGGTCCGGGTGCTCACCTACTTCGAGGTCCAGTCGAACATCCTGCTGGCGCTGGTGTTCGCGGCGGCGGCCCGCAGGGCCTGGTCGGCACGCCGTCCACTCCCGTCGGCCCTGACGGGTGCGATGCTGCTCTACGTCGTGATCGCGGGCGCCGTGTACCACCTGGTGCTGGCGGACGGCACGATCCCGTTCACGATGACACCGGGACCGACGGGCTCGACCGGGTGGGCGACCGTGGCGAACCAGCTCCTGCACACGGTGACGCCAGTGGCGGTGGCGCTGGACTGGCTGCTGCTGACCCCACCGGGCCGGCTACGGATCCGGCAGGCGGCGCCGTGGATGCTGTATCCGCTGGCGTACCTGATCGTGTCGCTCACTCGAGGAGAGCTGATCCTGCCGGGGACGCGGGGCCGCTACCTCTACCCGTTCCTGGACGTCGACCTGCACGGATACAAGAGCGTCCTGGCCAACGCCCTCCTCCTGGGGCTGGCCTTCTACGCCCTCGCGGTCCTGCTGATCGCCATCGACCACGCCCGCCCGAAGCCCCTGCGCCACCGCGGCAAAACCGGATTTCGTCTCTAGCCACCGGTGGGCTAAAGTAAACGACGTCGCAGAGAGACACCGCGACATCGGGGTGTGGCGCAGCTTGGTAGCGCGCTTCGTTCGGGACGAAGAGGTCGTGGGTTCAAATCCCGCCACCCCGACAGTTAAGTAGCAGATCAGAGGGCCCTCACCGGATCGGTGAGGGCCCTCTGGCGTTGTTGTGTGTCTGACTGCGTGACTATCGCTTCCTGAGCGTCTTGGCGTCTACGGCTTCCTCGGATCGGCCCCAAAAATGCCGTCCATGACGACGGCGCCGGTCTGGATCACAGGCCGGATCTGCTTCCGGTAGACCTCCTCGGTCACGGCCGTTCCGGAGTGGCCGACAAGTCGGGAGATCTCCTCCAGGGGCACACCTCGGTCGGAGAGCAGGGACACGAAACTGTGCCGCAACTCCCGAGGTGTCCACTCGGCCTCGTCGACCCCGTCGACGTCCTTGAGCGCCGCGCGAAAGGCACGGCGGACGTTGGCAGCGTCGAGCGGCTTGCCGACGGCGGAGGAGAAGACGAGGCCGTGTTCCTCCCACTTGTCGTCAGCGGCAAGCCGATCCCAGCCCTGATCTCCGAATTGCTGCCAGAGGGCTTCGACGCAGCGCGCCGGCAGGGCGAGCGTGCGCCGGGACTTCCGGGTCTTGGTGCCCCCGGTGCGCCGGACAGAGCGCCAGACGGCGATGTGGGGAGGCTGCGGCGGGTCCATGTCGGGACGGCCTTTCAGGAAGACGTGGTCCCAGGTGAGGGCGCACAGTTCTTCAGTCCGGGCCCCGGTCAGCAGCGCGAGCACGATATACGCGTGCATCGAAGTTCCCTCGGCGCCCTTGAGCACCGCCTCAGCCTGGGCGAAGGTGAGCGCCTTGGACGGCCGCCCTGCCTGCCCTTGAGGGACCGAGCACAGCTCGACGACGCTGCGCTTCACCTTGTCCCGCGCCATGGCTCGCTTGACAGCGCGGTTCAGGTACGAGTTCCGCCACCTCGCCCACGAACAGGACAACAGGCACGAGCCGTTCGCTCTCGGGCAGGCCCCAGATGTCCGAAGTGATCTCCTCGTCTGCGGTGCCGGGGGCGATGCCCTGCCGGGCCCTGATCAGGTCGTATCGATCCCCCATTTCCTTGACCAGGACCGGCAGCAGCTCGGCCGCTTCGTCCGGGTCGGTCGCCAGCGCGGAGAGCCGGGAGGCGAAGGGTGCCAGCTCTACGCCGCGCTTGCAGTCGATGCCGACGAGGGCGACAGGCCGAGTCGCCAGGCGGGAGACGAGATGTCGCAGGTACATGGACTTGCCGGACAGCGTGGCGCCGAGAACGAGTTCATGGGGTACGGCGCGATAGTCGCGGACGAAAGCGGTCGCGTCCTCCCGCAGAGCCACCGGCACCCGCAGAAGCCCGCTGTCGACTCGACGAGGCCCGCGCACCTTGCGTAGGACGTCGTAGCCGACGAGCCGAAGTTCGACGACGCCAGGCTTCGCATCCCGCACGTACACGGCGTGAACACCCCAGGCGTGCCGCAGCCGTTCGGCCGAAGCAACGAGGTCCGCGGGTTCCTGCCGGGGAGCGAGTCGCAGCCGTACACGCAGGCCGGTCTCGTTGGGTCGGATCACTCCGCGATGCGGGGGACCCGGCCGCACCTCCCGCCGGGTAGTCGCCCGGACCGCCAGGGCCCGCCACCGGGACGGCTCGACGGTCAGCCCGCAGGCGTCCATGGTCGCAGAGTACGAGGCCAGCAGCCGGGCCAGCGAGAGCGGCAGCCCGACCGTGGACCAGTACGCCGCCGACTGGGCGTGCCGGGCGTAGGCCGCGCCGCCTATCACGGCAAGCGGTCCGCCCAGCTCGGCCAACGTCGCCAGGTCGGTCACGTCGATCAGCGCGCCTGAGCCATCTGGAAGGCGCCGGGCATGACGGCCGTGGCGCGGTAGGCGATGCCGTGCCGCTCATGCCCGTTGAACACGCTCTGCCAGGGCCGGGCAACGAGCCCAGGCAGCGAGACCGGGGCGCCAACGGTCAGACCGTCCGTCACTCCGGCCTCGGGGATGGCGATCTGGATCAGCGACGACTCACCCTCGTCGATGTAGACGACGCCGATGGTCATCAGCGCCTCACCGCTCACGGCGTCCCGCCGACCGACTACCACCAGGCCGAACCAAGTCCTCAGCTGAAGAAGCGCCGCAAAGTCTTACTGTGGGTCTTCTTGGCCGTCCAGATCTTGTTCCTAACCTGGGGGATCGCGGGTGCCGCCAGCGGCAGCGGCACACCCGAAGGGTGCCAGGGCCTGACTGGCGATGACCTTGATGCGTGCAACGACGCCAGCGACATCGGAACCACCATCGGCGTGGGTATTGTCGTCGGCTTCTGGGTGACTGCCGATTTCACCCTGGGTTTCACCTACGTGATCTAACGGCTCGCCGGCCGACGCAGCTGAGCCGGCGGCCCGCGAGTTCAGCCCAGCCGATAGGTGTCTTCGAGTTCCTGCCGGTCGGCAGGAAGCAGCACGTCAGACACTTGCAAGGCTTGGCCAGCAGCGTCGGACGCCACAACCAGGACACTCAGCACGGGCACACCGTCGGGAAGCTCCAGCAGCTCGGCCTCACCAGGTTCAGGCAGGCGAGCAGAGACCCACTCCGTCACATGATCGAAGCGAACCTTCTTACGCGCTTCCAGATGCGCACGGGTGCCCCCGCTCAGCGGTTCGGCGCTCCGCAGTTCGGTACCGTCAACCAGGCTGGCCGGGAAGTACGAAGACACCAGCTCCACAGGTTCACCATCCTCCACGACAAGGAACCGACGGACGAGAACCTCAGCCCGCTTCGGCAGCCCAAGCACCGAGGCGACCCGCGCCGGAACAGGAACCTGGCCTACCTCGACCAAACGGCCCGATGCCTGAGTCTCATCACGCGCCAGCGCTTCGCTCCCTCGGCGATCCTCATGCTCGACCACGGCCGGACGACCGCGCACGATCGTGCCGAAGCCCTGCCGCGATTCCAGCCAGCCGTCACGCTTCAGCAGTTCCAGCGCCCGGACGACGGTCGGACGGGACATCCCAAAGGCCTGCACAAGCTGATTCTCACTGGGTACGCGAGTGCCGGGCGGATACGTGCCATCCTCAATGCGTTGCTGAATGGTCTGCGCGAGGCGTACGTATTTCGGTGCCTCCACTTCATACGCCATGAACGCCGCCGCCTGTCGAGATTGGCCAAGTCAACTGATCAACCAGACCAGCGACGAATCCGGCGGCGCAGAACCAACTGAGGGTATTGCCCTCACGACGGCCAGGCATCGGCGACGACGAAGGCAACCACGGTTCCGCCGAAGCGACTGGGCCCGGAATGCCAGGACTCGGCGATCGAGTCGACCAGCAGGAGCCCCCGCCCGTGCGCGTCATTGGCGTCAGGCCGCCGAAGCCGCACATTGGCCGGGAAGCCAGGGTTGTGCACCTCGATGCGTAGCGAGGTGTCGTCCCGAAACCACTCCACCCGCACCAGCCACGGTTCGTCAGCCTGCCCGTAGCGGATGGCGTTGGTCACCAGCTCCGAGATCATCAGCGCGCAGTCCTCGACCGAACAGGCCGGGTTGTACGGGGCGATGAACTTCCGGAACCAGCGCCGGGCCCGGGGAACCGATTCCGGCGTCGGATGCAGGGTCATGGCTCCGAGCCGCAGTGAGCCCTCAGAGGGATAGCGGTCGATCGTGTAAGCCACCATGCGCGCTCACTCCTTGCCGCTGCCGTCGCAGTCGAGGCAGCGCCGCTTCGATGTGGCACGGGTGCGGTCAGCAACAGCAGCAAGTGCGAGAGCCGTACGGGAGCCGACGCGCTTCCAGCCGCGCCCCCGACAACTCCGGCAAGGTAAGTGCGCTCCCTGATCCTGCCGCCGACTCGTCACTCCGGGCCGCCTTCCGATCAAGTGGCCTTAGCCACTTACTGGATAGTGGCATTGTCCACTCGAAGCGCGCAAGCGGTTCCCCTAAGTGAGGACCCATCAGGTGAGCGGATACCCCTGCTCGAACGCCCAACGGTTCGGCGGGTAGGTGGCTTCGGCGTACTCCAGCGGCCGGTCCTGGAGGTCGAAGACGACGTGATGCACGATCAGCACAGCAGACCCGACCTCAAGCTGGAGGTCGGCCGCTTCCTCGTCGGTAGCCTGCCGAGCGCACATACGGTCTTCCGCGTAACTCCCCTGCCGCCCCGTCATGTTCTCGACGTACATCAGAGTTCCCTCCTGGATCCGCTCAGGCTCCAGGAGCTTGGGCGCCCGCTGCCCGATCTCCGGCGCGAACCACGAAGTGGACAGCGCGATGGGCCCGTCCTGGTTGTTGGTCACCCGCCGACGATGCACGGCCCGCCGATCCTTCACCAAGCCCAACGCCTCAGCGACATGATCCGGCGCTTCGAGCCACCCGGCGGACGTGATGACCGCATACTCACCGGGCGTGTAGATCTTCCCGGTCTGCCGAGCCCGCCCGTACAACTCTCTTGCCCGCCGGTTAACTTCGAGGCTCCGGACATACGTCCCGGACCCCTGCCGCTTCTCGACGAGCCCCTGATTGCTCAGCGCCTCCAGCGACCGCGCCGCCGTAGGCCGGGACACCTTCCAGTCAGCCGCCAACTGCCGCTCCGATGGAACCTCGTCCCCCGGCCGCAGATCACCCCGCAGGATCTGATCACGGATGAAGTGCGCGATCTGGAGATACTTCGGCTGCGTCTCCTCGATCTGAGGCATGTCCCCTCCTCGCCCAAGTGGCTATAGCCTCTGGCCACTATAGGGTGAGTGGTCAATGAGCAACCCCGTAGTCTTGGGGCCATGACGCGGTTGATCGTCGCAGCAGGAGGAGGGGGCGACGCAGTCGCCGCCGCAATGCTCAACGCCGCCCTCTACGGCGACGAGGACCAGGCGGTGATCCTCACATACGCGTGGGACCGCTTGCTGATCGACCCGGTACCGGGACCCCGAGGCCCCGACGACTTCACCGGCCTCGAACCGCTCACCCCGACCGTATGGAAGGTGCCGGCGGAGGCCCGCCCCATCGCACCGACAGGCTCCACACTCCCCCGCCTGGCGGCAGAGCTCCCGCACACCTTCGCACTGATCGACCCGAGGCACGGCGCCGAGGGCGTCACACGCCAGCTCAAAGACCTGGTCACTCGGCTCCAACCGACCTCAATTGATCTCCTGGACGTCGGCGGCGACGTATTGGCCCGAGGCGACGAACCGACCTTGAAGAGCCCTCTGGCCGACTCCCTGACGCTGGCAGCGTGCGGCCAAGTGAACGCGCCCATCCGCCTGTTGGTCGCGGGCCCCGGCCTGGACGGCGAGCTTTCGCACGAGGACCTGCAAGGCATGCTCGGCGCACTCGTCCACACCTTCACGGCGAGAGACGCGGAGCCGACCAGCGCAGTCCTGGAGTGGCACCCCTCAGAAGCAACCGGCATGCTCGCGGCAACCGCCCGAGGCGTACGCGGCACGTGCGAGGTCCGGGACGCAGGCCTTCCCATCCCCCTCACCGACGAGAGCCCGACAGTCCACGAGGTCGATCTAGATGAGGCGCTGAGCCGCAACGAGTTGGCCCGCGCCATCATGTCGACGACCACCCGGGACCAGGCAGAGGCACTGAGCCGCGAGGTCTGCGGCTTCTCCGAGATCGACTACGAGCGCAACAAGGCCCTCTGGTTGAAGGAACAACAGCCAGCGACGCTCGACGCCCAAGCAGTACTCCATCAGCTCACCCAGTTCGAGGCAGAGGCCCAAGGCCGCGGAGTCACACACACGACGTTCCGCCATCTCACCGAGATCCTGAACCTCGACGGCTCGCAGCGCGATGACCTGCGCCGGCTGCTCATCAACAGCCGCCCTGAGCAGTACGCAGCACCGTTGTGGAGCCTCACGGGCAACAACAGCGGCCACACAAGCCGGACACTATGAGTGCCTACGGCAGTGATCCAGAGCTCAACGTGTACGACGTCACCGGCAACGGCACAGAAGTCGACGTTGCCACCAACCTGCTGAACGGCGACATCAGGCTCTCGATTCTCTGGACCCAAGAGATCCTCTTGTCGGCCGATGCTGCCGAACAAGTGGCGGATGCTCTTCGACGAGCAGCAGCCCAGTCCCGCAACATCACAGACGCCACAAGCGCCAACTGAGTAACAACCTTCTTCACGGGTTCAAGGCCCGCGCACGGCGCGGGCGCGCGCCGCCTCTGCGGCGCGGCCTGCCTCCTGTCTGCGCCCCGGCTGGCCGCGCCCGGCGGCGCGCTGCGTGCATGCGGGCAAGGGCGGGAATTCCCTGCAGGTCAAGGACGCTGCCTCCGGCGGGGGATCGGCCGGCACCGGGATGGAGGGGGCGCCGTTCCCGGCCTCGGGCACATCGTGGTGAGCGTGGTGGGCTCCCATCCCGCCCACCGTCGACCCAGGCAGAGCCGAGCAGACGCGGCCCATGGCGTCCAGGTCGTTCGTACAGTGGCGCGCTCCACCTGGACGCCATGAACCACGCCCGCTCCACGGTGTGTGGGTCGACGGCGGACGGGATGGGAGCGGGGGGAGTGGGCTGAGGCATCGAGCCACCTATCACCGTCGGGCATGTTGCACTTGGCCAGGTCATGACTGCCACCATTGGGCAGTGACTTCAACTCCCTTATGGGTACCGCTAGTAGTCGCCGGTGTCGGCGTCGTCGCAACGCTGGTCGCAGGAACCGTTGGCGCTTTGATCACTCAGCGCTGGTCGGACCGTCGGGAAACAGTCGCCTGGGAGCGTGAGCGACAGCGCGAGCGTGAAAGTTGGGCTCGCGAGGACGAGGCCCGTACGTTCGAGCACCGCAGACAGGCGTACGTGGAGTTCTATGAAGCGGTAAAAGCTCTGGCCAGGACCGCTTACGACCATTGCTACGGCTTCACAGAAGAGCCTGAGCTGAAAGAGGGCTGGCAGTCCGACGCCTTTGCCAAGCTCACACAGTTGCAGTTCTACGCCGATCGAGCTGTGGCCGCTGCCGCGTCCGCTGCGTACAGCGCCGCCTGGTCATGGGGCCAGTACGGGGTACACGACGCACCCGACGACCCAAGTTTCCATGAGCGGCAGCAGAGGTTCGACGAGGCCGAGCTTGAGATGCTGCTACTCATGCGACAGAGCCTGTCAATCCCGGAGGCTGACCTGGCTCTTCCACCTCCCGGCTACAGCTATCCGGGAAACCAGGGCGGAGACGAAGGATCAGATGACGAGAGCTAGATCAGCGCTGGCGGGCGCGACTGCATGCCCGTTGAACAAGGCCAAATCGCCCTACTGGCACTCGCGCACGATCGTCCACAGGCAAGCTACACAGGCCCCAGCATCTAATCTGGAAGCTCCTCAATACTGGGGTCTCCAACAACCCACCAAGTCGGAGGAAAGCCCGGCAGCGGTGGTGCAATGCCCAGATGATTAGCCAGCAGCCACTTTCCATTAAGTTTGTGCATGAGGAAGGTCATGCCACCGGGTACCGGAGTGGGCGAGTTGACGAAGTAACCGCCACTTTCGCCAAGCGGCACTAAGACTACCAACTCGTAATCAGGGCCCACTCGGCGGCGCCTGCTTGCTCCACCCAATTGCTCCGGGTCAATGTCCCCCCATGCATTATGGAAGGCGTCAACTTCGGCGGAGGAGAAAGCTTCCCACAGGTCATGCTGCCCGCGTGAAGTCATCATGGCATCTGCTGTTTCTTGGAGTTGAGTCTCGTCATCTCCGACGACGGCTCTCGCGTTCCAAAGCCAGGCCTGGATGCGACACCTGAGCCAGTTTTCGTCTGCGAGGCTCAAGGCCTCGTCGAACTCACCGGCCGTCATGTGGCGCACGAAGCGAAACGCCACCCCGAGCTGGCCATCGTCTTCATACCTGCCGTCGGAACTCATGGCGGCCATGGCTACAGATGCAACTACATTCTGCGATTCAGATCCAGACCCGAGAGGGTGAGCGCCCTCTGGCATCTCACCCTCAGGGGGAATCTCCCTGTTAGTTGTCATTCCTAGGATTGAAATAAGCATGGAGGCGGCCAGGGCGCCCGTCACCAATGAATACCAGACGAAGCCGTCACGATTGAGCCAGTAGGTCCATCCGCCGAACCCGAGGAGGAGGACAGTAGCAAAAATTACGGAACCTTTGGGAATCGGCTTCTTCGGGGCCCCGATAGGTTGGCCGGATAGTTTGGCCACGTCTAAGGCGATTTTCCCATGCAGCCAAGCAACGGCAGGAGTGTGGTCGCGTAGGATTGTGTTCTTTTGGAGCTCTTCTGCCAAGGCGAGATTTTCTTTGATCTCATTGCGTCGTCGCCTAGTGCGGCTCGTTACGCCAGCGAGTGTTCCTGCGGCAGCGAGTACCGAGACCACTGCGTTGGCGATCCCCTCCGGATTCATATGCCGAGCCTACCGACCGCACGAGCTGTCTGTGGCTGAAAAGGTGAAGCGATCTGCCGGGGCCCAGATGGGCGTCCACCGGTCCAACTTGCGCTGAGGTAAAACGTCCCCATTCGCTCTCCTTGTCGGCTGTGACAACCTCAGGGCACGGAATCCAGTTGGCTCGTCTTTATAGAGCATTGAGTGCGAAATCTGAGTCCGCTGGGCCGTCCCTGGGTCGTCCCTGGGCCGTGCGAGGCCGACCAACGCTGACAGTCGGCGCCCACGGGTGACCACCCCCACCCGGCTCTGGCCTGGGCTCCCGCAGATGATCTGCGACACTGGAAGGGTGATACCGAAGCCCGGAGACTGGCATGACGACGCCGGGCCAGCTGACTACGGTGGTTCCGTACTGGAAGACGATGGTGGTCTGGCCCTGGCTGGAGTCGAAGCGGTTACTCACCAGCCCTGAGCGTCACATCGACACGTTGCGATGCCTGCTCACCCAGGACAACAACGCAGTGCGCAGCGGGACAGCGCCGCCATAGGCTGCGGCGACTGGCAGCGCGCCGGTGCTCCGCGAAGTGACATTGAGGCCCCTGGACGGCAACGGACTGGAGCGGTCACAGAGGCACCACCAACCCTCAGCGTCGTGGGCGCGGAGCAGGCCGCACGGCCCAATGATCGAACTCCGTACGCACCACCATTGGACTCTGCGCGCAGAACGCCTGAAAGACTCGGTGCCGGCACGTATTCTGCGTGCATGGAACCCTCGACCAGGTCAGAGGACCTCGACGACACAAAGCCGGCAGCAGATACTGCACCACGCCTCATCAAGTCACTTCGATTGAAACAATTGTTCGGTAAGTTCAACTATCGGATTGACTTTTTCGACGGGCCAGAGGAAGTAGCCGATCGCCGACTCACCCTTCTATATGGAGACAACGGAAGCGGCAAGACTACCATTCTGAACCTGCTATGGAATGCACTGAGCGCATCGCGCCAGCTTGGCCATAGATCCTATATCGGTAATTGCCCATTCGAGTCGCTAGAAATCGAACTCAACGACGGCGACACCATCAGGATCACGAAACGCAACGACCTGCAAGGCCCTTACGACGTCACAGTTATGGGGCAGAGCGTTGAGCTTCAACAGGCCTATATGCCAGTCGGAGATGGAACATTCCTCCCCGTAGGTGAAGATGGTTTGCCCATGCCGGACGCTGTCAGGCTTGATTTCGAGATGCGTCGGCAGCGCGAAACGAGGGCAGGAATAGGAGTCTCCTCTACCTCCAGAAGGCGTCAGCGTGAGCAATTGGCATTGTTTGCCCACTCTCAAGAGGACGCATTTGTCAACTATCTGACTCAACTGCACGCTAATCCGTATTTCCTTGCCGATGACAGGCAGATTTACGGTGATGACATCAGACATGGCCCCAAACGCCCGACCGAGGAGGATGGGCCCAACGATACCAAGTCTTTCCTTGCTTGGGAGCTGGCACTTGCAATGAGGCGCATTCATAACCAATTGCAGCAGCAGGCGCTTGCAGGGAACCAGCGGGGATCCAGCGGCACGAACAAAATTTACCTTGACCTCCTGGAGAGGATTACCCAAAAACAGTTTTCGGACGAAGGAGCATCGTCAGTCGACCAACTCCTGGAAAGGCTAAACCAGGTCGCCTTCAGGACGCAGAAGTACAGCGAATTTGGCCTAATGCCAGCGCTGCAATCACAGCCTTTCGCCTCCATCTTGAAGAGCATCCCACACGACCGAGTGGCTATGGCTGAGGAGGTTATCCACCCGTATCTGGAGGCGCAAGAAGCTAGGCTCGATGCATTGCAAGGAGCCGAGCGACTAATTCGCACATTGGTGGAACAGGCGAATGGATTCCTGCAGACGAAGCAACTTGTTTTCGATCTTTCTCGAGGAATTCGAGTTCTGTCTCATGAGGGACACGAAGAGGAACTACAGCCGCACCAACTCTCGTCCGGCGAGCGCCAAATCCTGCTGCTTCTGCTAAACACTGTTCAAGCTCGTGGAAACACTCGTCTGTTTCTGATCGACGAACCTGAACTCAGCTTGAATGTGAAGTGGCAGAGGAAACTAATGGCAGCTCTTTTGGCATGCACCCAAGGTAGTGGCATGCAGTTCGTTGTGGCCACTCACTCGATTGAGGTAATCACTGGAAACACTGATTCCCTGTCGCGACTTGTGGCGCAGAGCTGATATCTAGGTGCCTGGTGGGGGTACACGCATGCCGAATGTAGATGAGAATCGCAGAACGCCTGAAGAGCTTTCCACGCTCGACCTCGTAGAGCCGGGAATGAAAGAAGTAATCGTTGAAGGCCGGGGCGACGCGGGCCTGCTCCGATGGTTCTTTTCCCAGGTAGCGCCAGACTCGGACATCGCGTTTTTTGCAGTGACGGATCGCGTGCTAATTGATTCCGATATAATTACAGGCCGCGGCCACAGTGCGGGCCAACGCGGGGCAGTCGTGGCGACGGCGGAGATCGTAAGCGAGCGGGCTCCACGCAGCAGCAGAGTGATTTTTGTAGCGGATCGAGACTGTAATTCACTCGGGTTAGATGCCTGTCCAGAATTGGGAAACATCCTCTACACGGACTTCGCCGCAATGGAACTCTACTGCCTGTCCCCTAAGACCATCGGGAAGGTGCTGTCTGTCGCTCTCCGTGCCCCCGATCGCATCGACGCGCAAGGCGTCATCGATGCACTCATTCCAACGCTTGTGACCTTGTTCAGGATTCGGGCGACAGTACGATCCCTGCCTGAGCCGCAAAAATTGGCGGGAAAGGTAATGGAGCAGCTACATTTTAAACCTGCTGGGAGCGATCTGGATGCTGAAGATGCCCTAGCGCGTTCCGTAAAAGGATACTCACGCAAGGAGCTAAGCGAAGCTTTTTCAAGGTTTGAAGTTCCTGAGAATTTGGATCCTCGCCACTACATCAGAGGACATGACATAGCTGCTGTATTTATCAAATACATTGCATCGATGCATCCGAACCTTCTGCGGGAGGACCGGCGACACTTCGCGCAAGCAACAGCCATGGAGATTTGCATGATGTCGAGTCTGGAAGTAGTGGACCTTGAGCAATATGGGCTATTTGGAAGATTGAAGGAATATGCCCTTAAAGACTTGAATGCCGACTCGGCGGATTTCCCAAAGTTGCGCGACACTGCCTAGTGTCCCTGAGTTATCCGAGGTTACATACCTAGGTTCTGAGCTAATCAGTGTTGCGGGAGGACTTCCTTCTGTATATGCCAAACCTCGCGCAAGATTCGCGCAACGGGACACTCAGGCGTCCCCAGCAGACAGAGGTAGAGGACGGGCCGGAAGCCAAGCCGGGGGCGAGCAGTTGTTGTGAGGCTACCGGCGGCGCCTCCTGACGGATCGGAAGCACGTTGGGAGAAACCTGGGAGAAGATCTTCTCCCGACGTCTCACAGAGACCCGGCGAGACCTATTCAGTCCAAGGTCTTGACCTGCTTAAACAGCTTCGACCCCATGTCTGGATCTTGCCCTGACCTTATTCGGGTCGAAGCGGTCGCTCCTGTCCCGAGTGCAGCCAGTCCATGAAGTCCGGCGGCCTCGTCCTCGTCAAACGGGACGACGATGGTCGGCGGTCCTGCCGGGCACTGTGGCGGTGTACCGATCGGCACGTCTGATGGAGCTGGGCAGACCGGCCGGACGAACCATTGGAGGTCTGCCCGGTCCCGCAACTGTTCCGCTGACATCCAACGTTGACATTAACGAGCACGGACGGCGGCGACAACCGGCCGCCATGTACGGCGCCAGTGCGCGAGGCGAGTCCCCACCACGCCGGGCTCGGATCGAACTCCTAAAGCGGTGCTCAGCCAGCCGTGGCCTATCCGTGGACTCGTCCTGCCTGATCTGCCGCCTGCAGGGCGGTGACCTGCTGCGTTACCCAGGAGCCAAGGGGCCTACGGAGCCGTGTGCACCGCAGGCCCGCTGATGAATCGCGCGCCGACGGGGGTGACGTGAGCAGGCGTACTGTCCATGGGCTGTAGTCGAGTCGCGCTACTGCTGCGCACCGGGAACACCTCGAGTGAGTGTCTAACTGCGTGACAACGCCAACGAACACCAGCGGACGACCACGAACGTCTACGGATCGTCAACGCAGGTGAGAGCCGCACCAGCCCAAGGCACCACCCCGACCCAAGTTGCTTCGGGACGAAGAGGGTCGTGGGTTCAAATCCCGCCACCCCGACAGTGAAATAGCAGATCAGAGGGCCCTCACCGGATCGGTGAGGGCCCTCTGGCGTTGTTGTGTGTCCTGCGTGACTATCGCTTCCTGAGCGCCTTGGCGTCTACGGCTTCCTCGGATCGGACCCAAAAATGCCGTCCATGACGACGGCGCCGGTCTGGATCACAGGCCGGATCTGCTTCCGGTAGACCTCCTCGGTCACGGCCGTTCCGGAGTGGCCGAACGAGCCAGGAGACCTCATCCGGCGGCACGCCCCTGTCTGAAAGCAGCGACACGAAGCTGTGTCCAAGCTCCCGAGGCGTCCACTCGTCGCCGGTGATCCCCTCGATACCCCTGAGCGCCTCGCGGGAAGCCCGCCGGCCGTCGGCGGCAACGAGCGGCTTGCCGATGGCCAAGGACAAGACGAGCCCTCGTTCCTCGCAGGCGTCGTCAGCGGCGAGCCGGTCCCAGCCCTGATCCTCGAACTGCTGCCGGGGAACTGAGGCACCGCGGCGGCAGGTCCATGCGGATTGCTGGTCTCGGGCCTCGTCACCAGCTCGATACACGCGGCGCGAGCCCGCTCCGCCCACATGTGTCGAGTGGGGCCTCCCACACGTCCTCCGACCGGTCGCTGATGCCCTCGGGCCAATCCGGAAACACTCCGTCGGTCAGATGGCGGACGGATTGTGCCCACGTGGCGAGCCAGTCGCGTAGGGCGTTTCGTCTCTCCTCACGCATGCGTTGCCAGCACGGCTCCGCGTACGCATTCGCCATCCGGTGAACCCCGTCGTGGTGGCTCAGTCCTCTCGCCGGGTTTCTCGGTAGTGGTTCAGGAGTCCCTGGGCGCTGATGGTCCAGGGGTGGGTCGGGCCGAGGACTCGGGTTCGGCCGGTCACCAGTTGTTCCGCGTGCTCGATCGCTTCTGGGGTGCGGGCCAGGGCGTTGAGGACTCTGCTCAGCGTCAGTCTCGCGTTCAGGGCGATGGGGTAGTCGGAGCCGAAGCGCCGTACGTAGCCCTCGAGGGCCGAGTCGACGTGGGGCAGCGCGTCCGCCGACCGTCCGGCGCGTTGCAGCGCGCACGCGTAGTTGAGTTGTGCGTCCAAGGTGATGGAGTGGTCGTCGCCGGCCTCGCGGCGGCAGTCCGCGATCAGGGTCGACCCCGCGTCCAGTTCGGCCGGCCGCGTCGCACTTTCCAGGAAGGACGCCCTCGCGAGGAGTGTGAGCGGGTGCGTGGGGCCGAGCAGGGTTGTCCGTTCCTGCACGATCTGCTGGATCAGCGCTTGGCCCTCCTCCTCCCGGCCGGTGTTGATGAGTGGGCTGGCCAGTTTCAGGCGCGTCGTCAGGGTGTCCGATGCCTTGGGGCCCAGCGTGCGTTCGCAGATCTCCAGCACCCGCAGGTACAGGGCCTCGGACTCCTCGAAGCGCCCGAGGCGGAACAGGGAGCGGGCCACCCGTTGGCGGAGCCGGGTGAGGAGGGCGTGATCCTCGCCCAGTGCCGGTCGGGCGGTTTCCACGGCTTCCTCGGCCAGCGCGAGTGCCGAGACGTAGTCGCCGGATCTGTGGACGGCGGTGGCGAGGCGAAGGGCGCACTCCGCCGCGGACTCCACCGTCGTGCGGCGCGCCGCCCAGTGGGCCGTCCTGCTCAACAGAGCGGTCACATGCGGGGCGAGCAGGTTCACGAGCGGTCCCTGCGGGCCCCGGTCGGGGATCTCCGGCAGTGCGGCGAGGAGGAGACGGGACGCCGTGTCCGCGAGTTGCTCGCGCTGTTCCGCGGACGCGGTGCGGGCGACGCTCTCGAGGACCACGCCGTGGGTACGCAGGCAACGCGTCTCATCGGCAGACACGATCCCGGTGAGGGAGTGGTCGAGAAGTCCGCGCAGCGCCGACTCGACCTTGAAGGAGGGGAGTTCGGGGCTCAGTTCGGCCCCGGAGAGGATCGACAGGGGCAGCGGATCGCTGGACCAGCAGGCGAGCAGCCGCAGCAAGTCGCCTGCCTCCTGGAGTCCTTGGGCCGCGAGGGCGTCCAAGGAGAGCTGCCAGGTGCTGCTGAGCAGATGACGTGAGTCGGCGCCGAAGGTCGTGTCGCCCTGATCGATGAGGTCGATGGCGTCGAGGCCTGCCACGCCTCCGTCGAGCCGACGGCGGTAGTCGGCGAGGGTCCACGGGTCGATCACCTGGTGGGAGAGGAATCCACCCGCCAGGGTGAGTGCCAGGGGAAGTCGTCCCAGGCGGTCGGCGACATCGGCGGCCTCCTCTGCCGAGCCCGCGTGGGGTGCCAGATCCCGCAGAACGAGAGCGGCGTCCTCCCGAGGCAGCACGCCGAACTGGAGGAGTTCGGCGCCGGGCCACCAGTGCGGCGCCGCCTGACGGGTCGTGACGACGACGGTGCCGGTGGGGCTGGTGCGCAGCCAGCCGCCCTCGCGGAGGATGCCGGGGTTGTCCGCGTTGTCGAGGACCAGCAGCCAGGGCTGCTCGGAGCGGTCCAGGTACTGCCAGACGAGATCGGCCGCCGGGCGCAATCCGCTGCGTGCTCCGACGAGTTCGCCGTCGGTGGCACCGCGGTCGGCCGCGACGGCGAGCATGCCAGCGCGCAGGGACACGGAGTCCGACGTGTTGACCCACAGCCCGATACGCCCGGCCTCACGGGTCGCGTACTGGAAGAGGGTGAGGGCGACGGCGGTCTTGCCGCAGCCGCCCAGACCGTGCAGGACGTAGACGCCGTTGCCGACGCCGGGCTCGACGGCCTGGCGTAGACGGTCCATTTCCCCGACCCGGTCGCGGAGCACCGCGGGCGCGCGGCTGACCGCCGGGTGGCGTACCGAGTCGGGGCCCGTCGCGTCCGGCGCGTGATGGTGGTGCTCGGTGATGTGCTGGTCACCGGAGGCTTGGTAGACGCGGCCCTGGCCGCCCGCCCACGCGTCGTTGCGGGCGTTCACCGAGGTCCGAAGTTCTGGTCGCGTCCCGCCTGGTACACCCGGGAGTGGCCGGAGGCCGTGGCGTGTTGGGTGATGGACGGGGTCGGCGCGTTCGGGGCCAGTTCGTCGAGGAGTGTGCGCAGCGTCTGGGTCTCCTCGGGGTGGGCCGCCAGCAGTCGGCGGATGCGGCCCTGCCACTCCGCCGCGAGTTCCTCCCTGGTGCCGGCGTCGGCCGCGGCCTGCGGGGTGAGCAGGTCGTCGCGGGTCACATCCAGCTCGGCGGAGATCGCGTCCGCCCGTTCCGGCTGGGCGCGGCGCCACAGGGCGACCACGCCGTCCCTCGCGCGTTGCCACGCCTCCGTCGTCAACAAGGTGACCAGAGTCGATCCCGCTGCCCCCGCCAAGGCGGCCATCTCCGGATCCACGAAGCCGTCCCCTCCCACCACATGGCTGACCTGACCTCACCTGACCTGCCATCCAGACTAGTCAGTTCCCTCCCTTTCGGGGCCCGCAACCGAGCACGCGGGGGCGGAGGCTCACGCCGCCTGTTCCGGTTCGCCCGTCGCTGATGGGTGGATGTAGCCGTTCTCCTCGAACGGGGTGAACCACGCCTTGAAGGCCTCCGACGTCGCTCCTGGCAGTGGGGCCGTCGTCAGGTCGTCCATCGCGCCGTCGTAGAGCCAGTCGTGGTCGCTGTCCTCGTAGACGTGGTCGGCGAAGGCGTCCAGGGCCTTCGCCACGTCCGTCGTCAGGAGGCCGAACGTCTCCAGGGTCACGTGGGTCTCGGTCAGCAGGAGTTTCAGTGCCAGTTCCTCGGCCACGCAGCTCGGGCGTTGGAAGCTGCCGTCCGTGAAGCGGGTCGTCATCGCGATCACCGTCACCAGGAAGCGGCGGGCGAAGCGGGCGTCGTACTGGAGGGCGTAGCGCTCGGGGAGATCCTCGAAGTGCCAGAGCGGGCCGTCGCAGTTGGCGGCCGTCGTGTCCTCCTGCGTCAACGTCTGCACGTCCTGGAAGAGTTCGTCCACCAGGATGTCCGTCGCGTAGAGGAGCGCGCCCGCAGCCAGGGCTATTGCCGCGGGTGCTACTGCCGCAGGTGCTACCTCTTCGGGCTGGAGCGCCTGTGCGCCTCCCTGGCCGGCATCCGGGTCGCCCGCTTCCCGGCCGGCCTCCGGACCTCCCGCTTTCCGGCCGGCCTCCGGCCCCGCTCCCCCGTCGCTCCCTCCCCCCGTCTCCCCCGTCTCCCCGGCCTCCCCGTTGTTCGGGGCTCCGAACACCTCTGGTGGGAACGCCTTCAGGTTCTGGGACAGGGTCAGCATCTGGGCCTTCACCGTCGCCGCCTTTGCCTCGGGGTCGTACGGTTCCTCGTCCTCGTCCTCCGTGGGGCGTTGGGCGTGGTGGGCCTTGCGGGCCGCCGGGTCCGCGGGTGGGGCGTCGGGGCCGTCGGCCGCGTCCAGGCTCTCCTGCGCCAGTTTCGGGTGGAGTTCGACCTCGCAGCGGTCTATCCGCCAGTCGGCCAGCAGTTGCGAGCGCTCCAGCAGGTCGGCCACCACCGAGCGCACCGCCTCCTCCGCCGACTCCAGGACCGGCGCGTCCACGAACACCTTCAGGAGCGCCCCCGCCGGGTGCACGGCGACGATGCTGTCGAACAGGTCGGCCTCCATGCCGTCGGGGCCCTCGACCGCCTCGACCGAGTCGAAGCCGTCCTCGATGAGCGCCACGGCACCGGCACGCTGAAGCGGGTCCATCTCCGGAGTGCCCTGCGGCAGGCAGATGTCCACGGTCACTACGTACGTCACAGGTCAGAGCCTGGCAGGTCACGGCCTTCCGTGCGGAAGATTTCACCCGTTCTCGAACATCCTCAGGTGTTCCACGTCTCGTCGTACGGGTCGGACGGCGTCGGAATCGGCTTCGCGTCCGTGACCTCGAAGTACGGGATCGGGCCGCCGTTCACCGGGTCCTTCGTCGTGCGCGGGGTGTAAGTGCCCGTCACCTTCAGCCACTTGTCGGGTCGCAGCACCGGCGGGATCGTCCCGGTCAGGGCGATCTTCACCGGCTGGGCGTCCGCGGCACAGCAGTTGAGAGCCATCCTCACCAGGTACGGCCTGCCCGCCTGGTCCAGGGCCACGAAGCCCTCGATCCGCAGTCGGCGTCCCTCGATCGTCCGGCCGCGCCCGTAGACCGCCCGCGTCGCGTAGTCGACCACCGAGAGGTCCAACGTGCCCTTCGCCGGAAGGGAGTTGTAGCCGTACGGCTGCTGGAGCGCCGTTCCCGTCCGCATCGCGCTGTACGAACCCAGCGCCGGTGGCGCCACCAGGATCAGCGCGAAGAGGGGGAGGGTCAGGAGCCAGGAGATCCGGGGCTCGCGGTGCGGAGTCGGCCTCTCGCTCCTCGCCTCCTTCCCCGCTCCCTCTCCCCCCTCCGTTCCCGATCCCTCTCCCGCCTCCGTTCCCGCTCCCTTTCCCGCCCGGTACTCGTACCACGCCGTCGCCAGCGCCGTCGCGATCAGTACCGCCCCCGACAGCAGCAGCATCGGGCGCAGGCCCGCCTTCACATAGCGCAGGTACAGGTCCGTACAGCCCGCGTGCAGCAGCGCCGCGCCCGTCAGGAACAGGACCGCCGCCTGGGCCTGGCGGTTCACAGCAGCACCGCCCCGGTCAGCAGCGCGCCCGCGATCGCCACCACGAACGTCGCCGGCGCGAACCGCAGCGCGAACCCCCTGCCGAACGTCCCCGCCTGCATCGCGAACAGCTTCAGGTCGATCATCGGGCCCACCACCAGGAACGCCAGCTTCGCCGTCAGCGAGAACTCCGTGAGCGACGCGGCCACGAACGCGTCCGCCTCCGAGCAGATCGACAGCAGCACCGCGAGCACCGCCAGCGCCAGGATCGCCACCAGCGGGTTCCCCGCGGCCGTGCGCAGCCAGCTCGCCGGGACCACCGCCTTCAGCGTCGCCGCCGCCATCGCGCCCACCACCAGGAACCCGCCCGCGTGCACCACGTCGTGCCGCACCGAGCCCCAGAACGCCGCGCCCCTGCCCTGCCCCTCGTGAGGTGAACGGCGCGGTGTGCGCAGCCAGTCGGTGCGGCCGAGGCGCTGCCACAGCCAGCCCATCGCGCACGCCACCAGCAGGCTGGCCACGAACCGGGCCACGACCATCCCGGGCTCGCGCGGGAACGCCACCGCCGTCGCCGTCAGGACGATCGGGTTGATCGCCGGGGCCGACAGCAGGAAGGCCAGCGCGGCGGCCGGGGTGACGCCCCTGCGCACCAGCGCGCCCGCCACCGGGACCGACGCGCACTCGCAGCCCGGCAGGACGGCGCCCGCGAGTCCCGCCACCGGGACGGCCAGCGCCGGGCGGGCGGGCAGCGCCCTCGCGAAGAACGACGGCGGCACGAACACCGCTATCGCCGCCGACAGCAGCACGCCGAGCACCAGGAACGGGAGCGCCTGGACCAGCACGGCCACGAACACCGTCATCCAGCTCTGCATCACCGGCGCGGACAGCAGCCCCCGGATCGGGCCCTGGAGCAGGACCAGGGTGAGCAGCAGCATCGTCAGGATCAGCGGGGACGATCCCGTCGCCCCCGACCCATCCGACCCGTGCGACTCATGCGACCCGTGCGACCCGTGCGACTCATGCGACCCGTGCGACCCGTGCGACCCGTGCGACCTATCCGATCCATGCGACCTATCCGCCACGTCCGTCGCACCCGCCGCACCCGCCGCACCCGTCGCGCTCGCCGCACCCGCACCCGCCGGCCCCTCCCTCCCCTCATCCGCCGCACCCGCACCCGCGTCCGCGTCCGGCGTCCGCGTCATCGAACTCGTCGTCCTCGCCACTCCTGCGGTACCTCCGGCCGGGCTCTTTCGTGGGTTCGTCCGCCTCCTCTGCATTACGTCGGGCACGGGGTGATGTCTCAGCGTCTGGAACCACTCGTCACCGTGCGGCAGTCTTTTCCCTCGTGGCGACCCTTCCGAATCAGACCGCGCCCGGTGGCGACATGTCCGCGCACATGGTGGTGTGCGGCGACGACGGTCTCGCGCGCCGGCTCGCCGCCGAACTCCGGGGTGTGTACGGCGAACAGGTCACGCTCGTCGTACCGCCCTCCGAGCGCGCGGCGGGCCCTCCCGTGGTCGGGCGGGCCCGTGCCACCACCGCCGCGCTGCTCGACCGGGTGGTCAACGCCGCCGTCAACCGGGGCGGTACCGGAGTCGGCGCCCCCGAGCCGTCCGCCGGGACCGGTGAACGGGTCCTGGAGATCGCCGAGTTGACGGAGGTCACGCTCGCCGAGGCGGGTGTGGAGCGGGCCGCCGCGCTGGCCCTCGTCTACGAGGACGACGAGACCAACATCCGGGCCGCGCTCACCGCCCGTCGGCTCAACCCCCGGCTCCGTCTCGTCCTGCGGCTCTACAACCGGCGGTTGGGCCAGCACATCGAGGAACTCCTCGACCAGGCCTCCACGTTGGCGATCGGCGGGCCCGACGCCGGGGCCGATCTCGGGGTCGACGCCTCCACCACCGTCCTCTCCGACGCCGACACGGCGGCCCCCGCGCTGGCCGCCACCGCCGTCGCCGGGACCAGCAAGATCGTCCAGACCGACGGGCTGCTGCTGCGGGCCGTCGAACGGCAGCCGGGCAGCCACGGGCACGCCGTGCACCCCGGCACCGCCACCCTCGCGCTGCTGTCCGCGGCCGGTAACGACAACGGCGTCAGCGACGGCGACCAGGGGCCGTTGCTGCTGCCCGACGCGGCGACCGTGCGGGCGGGCGCCGGGCGCGGGGCGCTGGTGCTGGAGCACGTGTCCTACTCGGGGGCCTCGTCGCCCGCGCCCCGGGTGGCCTCGGTGCCGCCGCTGGCCTCCCTCTTCTCGCGGCGGCTGCGCTGGTCGCTGGCCGGGCTCGTGGCCTGCGTGGTCGCGCTCGCCGTCTCCCTGTCGCTGGTCACCGACATGCACCCGGTGAGCGCCTTCTACCTCACCCTCCTCGACCTCTTCGCCATCGACGACCCCGCGATCGGCGACTCGCTGGGCCGGCAGATCCTCCAACTCCTGTCCGGGCTCATGGGGTTGCTGCTGCTGCCGGTGTTGCTCGCCGCCGTCCTCGAGGCGCTCGGCACCTTCAGGACCGCCTCCACGCTGCGGAAGCCGCCGCGCGGGCTCAGCGGGCATGTCGTGCTGCTCGGGCTCGGGAAGATCGGCACCCGGGTGCTGACCCGGCTGCGGGAGCTGGACATCCCCGTCGTGTGCGTCGAGTCCGACCCGGAGGCGCGCGGGATGGCCACCGCGCGGCGGCTGCGGGTGCCGGTCGTGCTCGGGGACGTCACGCAGGAGGGGGTACTGGAGGCGGCGAAGATCCAGCGGGCGCACGGGCTGCTCGCCGTGACCAGTTCCGACACCACGAACCTGGAGGCGGTGCTGTACGGGCGGTCCGTGCGGCCCGATCTGCGGGTGGTGCTGCGGCTCTACGACGACGACTTCGCGACGGCCGTGTACCGCACCCTGCGGGCCGCCCATCCCGGCGCGTCCACGCGCAGCCGAAGCGTCTCCCATCTGGCCGCCCCCGCGTTCGCCGGGGCGATGATGGGGCGGCAGATCCTGGGCGCGATCCCGGTGGAGCGGCGGGTGCTGCTGTTCGCCGCGGTGGAGGTGGGCGGGCATCCGCAGCTGGAGGGCAGGACCGTCGCCGAGGCGTTCCGGGCGGGCGCCTGGCGGGTGCTGGCGCTCGACACGAGGGTGTCGGACACCGACGCGGCGGACGGTCAGGGGGGTGCGGGGGACCCGGGGGGTTCAGGAGACGCACGGGGCGCGGGCGGCCACGGCGGCGCGGGGGGTGCGGGAGACGCCGGGGGGACCGGGGGTGCCGGGGGAACCGGGGGTGCCGGGGGATCTGGAGGCTCGGGGAGCCCGGCGGGGTCGGGAGTCCGCGGCGGCCAGGACCGGCGGCGGGACGGGACCGGTCCCGGTGGTCGGACGGCCGGTCGGAGCCCGTCCCGGGACGGTGGCGCGGGGGCGTCCGGGCTGGTGTGGGATCTGCCGGACACCTATGTCCTGCGGAGCACCGACCGGGTGGTGCTCGCCGCCACCCGGCGCGGGCTCGCGGAGCTGCTCGGACGGCGCCGCAGGGACGTCCCGGGTGCGCCCGCCCCCAGACCCCCGTTCCGCCTCTGAACCGGCCTCCCCCGTGCCCGCACCACCCGGCCCAGCTCAGGCAGCGGCCCCGAGCGGCGGCCACCCCCACCCCGGCACCCACGCCCCCACCCCTGCTCACGCCCCCACGCCCGTGCTCAACCCCCGCGCCCTCGCACCCCGCATCCCTCGCACCCCGCATCCCTCGCACCCCGCATCCCTCGCACCCGGCGCCCCCGGGCCCACCGGGCACCCCGCACCGCCGTCCCGCAGACCCGGCCTCCGCTGGCACCCCCTGACCAGGCCGCGCCCCGCCCGCTCACCCCGCCAAGGCCACTCCCCCCGCCCCCACCGACACCCCTGACCAGGCCGCGCCCCCGCCCACTCACCCCGCCAAGGCCACTCCCCCACCGGCACCCCCTGACCAGCCGCACCCCCGCCGGACCCCCTGACCAGGCCACTCCCCCGCTCACCCCACCCCCGTCACTCCCCCACCCCCCTCACTCCCCCCTCACTCCCCCACCCTCACTCCCCCGCCCCCAAGTGCCGCTCCGCGAACTCCAGTTCAAGTCGGACCTGCTTGATCCGTTCGTCGACCACCAGGGAGCCGTGGCCCGCGTCGTACCGGTACACCTCGTGCACCGCGTCCCTCGCCTCCAGGCGGTCGACGTAGTTCTCGATCTGGCGGATCGGGCAGCGCGGGTCGTTGACGCCCGCCGAGATGTAGACCGGCGCCTTCACCTGGTCCACGTACGTCAGCGGTGACGACGCCTCGAAGCGGTCGGGCACCTCCTCGGGGGTGCCGCCGAGGAGGGTGCGGTCCATCGCCTTCAGCGCCTCCATCTCGTCGTGGTAGGCCGTGACGTAGTCCGCCACCGGCACCACCGCGATGCCCAGCGCCCACGCGTCCGGCTGGACGCCGAGGCCGAGCAGGGTGAGGTAGCCGCCCCAGGAGCCGCCGGTGAGGATCAGCCGGGCGGGGTCGGCGAGGCCCGAGGAGACCGCCCAGGCGCGCACCGCCTCGATGTCCTCCAGCTCGATCAGGCCGACCCGGTGCTTCAGGGCGTCCGTCCAGGCGCGGCCGTACCCGGTGGAGCCGCGGTAGTTGACGCGGACCACCGCGTAGCCGTGGTCGACCCAGGCCGCCGGGTTGGCCGCGAACGCGTCGCTGTCGTGCCAGGTCGGGCCGCCGTGGATGTCGAAGACGGTCGGGAGCGGGCCCGTCGCGCCGGCCGGCTTCTGGACCAGGGCGTGGATGCGGCCGCCCGGTCCCTCCACCCACACGTCCTCGACGGGCACCGATCCCGGGGACTTCAGGCCCGGCGGGTCGAGGACGGTCCCGCCGTTGGTCGAGCGGACCGCGGAGGGCCGCTCGGCCGACGACCACAGGTACTCCACGCTGCCGTCGGGGCGGGCCGTCGCCCCCGACACCGTGCCGGGCGGGGTGGCGATCCGCTCGGGGACGCCGGACGCGAGGTCGTAGCGGAACATCTCGCTGCGGGCCTCGAAGCCGTGCACGATCAGCAGGCCCGAGCCGTCCGGGTACCACTCGGCGCTCACGTCGCCCGGCAGTTCGAGGGCCAGGTCGGTCTGCTCGCCCGTCGCGACGTCCCACACCAGGGGTTCCCAGCGGCCGCGCCGCTGGTGGCCGATGAGCAGCCTGGTGTCGCCTGCGACCGGTGCGAAGCCGAGGATCTCCAGGCCCAGTTCCTCGGTGCCGCCGCGGGTGTCGTCCAGGTCGGCGACGGCGGTGCCGTCGGGGCGCAGGACGCGCAGCGCGGAGTGCATGGCGTCGCCGTGCTCGGTGTGCTCGATGGCGATCAGGGTGCCGTCGTGGGAGAGGTCGCCGACGCCCGCCGACTCGCGGTGGCGGTAGATCTCCACCGGGTCCTCGCCGTCGCGGACGAGGTGGATCGTCGTCCCGTCCTCGTCGGTCGAGCGGCCGACGACGGCGGTGCGGCCGTCACGGCCGAGGGCGAGGCCGGCCGGGTACGAGGCGTCGAGGCCCGGTGCCGCGAGGTCGTCGGGGCCGCCGGTGAAGGGCTGGCGGCGCCAGACGCCGAACTCGTCGCCGTCCTTGTCGTCGAACCACCAGATCCAGGCGCCGTCGGGGGACAGCAGGCCGTCCGTGGTGCCGTTCGGGCGGTCGGTCACCTGGCGCTGGCCGCCCGTCGCCCGGTCCCAGGCGTACAGCTCGTAGGTGCCCGTCGCGTTCGACACGAACAGGGCGTGGTCCGGCGCGTCCTCCGCCCAGTCGGGCAGCGACACCCGGGGGGCGCGGAAGCGCTTCTCCCAGTCCGGCACCACCTCGTGCCCCACCCGCTGGTCGTGCTCGTCGTGCTGGTCCCGCTCATCCGGTGCTGCCGGCCCGTTGCTGTCAGTCATGGCCCCATCTTGCCCGCCCGCACGGACAATTCACTGGTCAGGTCCCCAGCCTGTGGACAACTTCTACCGGTCGCTTACCTGATCGGCGCTCCCGGCCCGGGACCCCGCGCCCCGGCGCCGGGCGGCGGCCCCGTACCTTTGGGGGTGTGTACCGGTTTCTGCTGACACCGCGCTGGTGGGGAATCAACGTCTTCGTGCTGCTCGCCATCCCCTTCTGCGTCTTCATGGGGTCCTGGCAGCTGAGCCGGTTCGAGGACCGGGTGCAGGCCCACGACCGGGCCGACGCGCAGGTCTCCGAGGCCGCGCGGAGCCCCGCGAGGCCGCTGCGGGACCTGCTCCCCGTCGACCAGGCGACGTCCGGCGCGACCGCCACCGCGACCGGCCGCTACGGCGAGCAGCTCCTGGTCCCCGACCGCGAGCTGGCCGGCCGCAAGGGCTTCTACGTGCTGACGCTGCTGCGCACCGACGACGGCCGTGCCCTGCCGGTCGTCAGGGGCTGGCTGCCGGGCCGGGCCGACGCGGCGAAGGCCCCGGCCGCCCCCACCGGGGAGGTGACGGTCACCGGTGCCCTCCAGGCGTCCGAGACGCCGGGCGACAACGGGGTGAGCGCGGCGGGCGGGCTGCCGGCCGGGCAGACCGCGGCGATCAGCTCGGGCTCCCTGATCAACCTGGTGCCGTACCACGTGTACGACGCCTGGATCACTCTCACCACCGCCGACTCCGGGATGACGGCCGTCCCGGCGGCGGCCCCGCAGAACACCGGCCTCGACCTGAAGGCGTTCCAGAACCTCGGCTACACCGGCGAGTGGTTCGTCTTCGCCGGGTTCGTCGTCTTCATGTGGTTCCGGCTGCTGCGCCGCGAGGTGGAGTTCCTGCGGGACGCCGAGATGGGCATCGCCGAGGGGCAGCAGCCGGACGACGGGGCGGAGCCCGCGGCTCAGACCCCGGTGAGCAGTCCCGTGTAGTAGACGGTGCCCGCGCACGCGTTGCCCACCGTCACCGAGACCGTCGGCGATCCGGTCGGCGCGGTGTGCGAGACGACGACGCTGCCGTCGGCGGTGCCGTCCTCGGTGAGGAACTGGCCGCTGAGGCCGCTGCTGTCGGTGCCGCCGGCCGTGGTGCCCGGACCGCCGCCCGCGCCCTCGCTCGGGGTGGGCTCGGGTGAGGAGCCGCCGGTGTCGGTGCCGCCGCTGCCGCCCGTGGTCGGACAGGTCTCGGAGGGCACCCAGGCGAACCGGACGGCGTACGCGTCGCCCGGCTTCAGCGACACGAAGGTGACCTCGCCCGCCGGGTCGGGCAGGCCGGCCGCCGCGTCGCCCGCCGTGTGCCTGGCCGTCGTCACCTTGGCGCCGTCCGCCGCGCCCTGCGCGAGGGTGCTGACGGTGCCCGCGCCGCTGACCGTGCAGGTGGTGGCGGAGACGTTGTAGACGCGGAACGTGCCGTACACGGTGCCCACGGAGTCGGGCGCCTCGGTGTTCTGGGTCGCCGAGCCGAGCTGGTCGGCCGTGCACTGAGCGGCGCTCGCCGTGCCGGCCGTGCCGGATCCGGTGCCCCCGGTGCCGCCCTTGCCCGTGCCGGTGTCCTTGCCCTTGTCTCCGGCCTTGTCGCCCTGGTCGCCGCCGCTCTCGGCCTTCTCGGAGTCGGCGCCGCCCTTGCGGCCCTCGCCGTCCTTGTCCTTGCCGCGGTCCTGTTCGCCCGGGGTGCGGGAGGCCTGTCCG
Organism: Streptomyces griseoviridis; assembly: GCF_005222485.1. NCBI lineage: Bacteria > Bacillati > Actinomycetota > Actinomycetes > Kitasatosporales > Streptomycetaceae > Streptomyces > Streptomyces griseoviridis. The sequence goes on along the minus strand of NZ_CP029078.1, from coordinate 4,874,373 downwards.
GCGACGGACGGGTCGACGTCGGAGTCGGTCACCCCGGAGACGTGCAGCAGGGCCGGGACGGCGGTGCCGACGAAGAGGGCGGCGGCGGCCATGCCGATGGCGGCGTGCCGCTTGCGGGTCCGCCGGGCGGGCACCGCGCGCCTGAGGTGGTCGAGGGTGCCGTCGGCCGGTTCGACCGTCCGCACCGCCTCGTGGAGCATCCTGCGCAGTGCCAGCTCGTCCGAGCCGAGCCCGTCCGGGCTCTGTTCGTCGGCGCTGTCGTTCACGGTGGGGTTCCCTGCCTGCGATGGGCTGTCGTCGTCGTGGTCGGGGGAGGTCCCGCCGCTCATACCGGTGCCTCCATGGCTATCCGGAGGGCGGCTATGCCGCGCGAGCCGTACGCCTTCACGGAGCCGAGCGAGAGGCCGAGCGTCTCGGCGACCTGGGCCTCCGTCATGTCCGCGAAGTAGCGCAGGACGAGGACCTCGCGCTGCCGGCGCTGGAGGCCCTTCATCGCCTTGATCAGGGAGTCGCGCTCCAGCAGGTCGTAGGCGCCCTCCTCCGCGCTCGCCATGTCCGGCATCGGCTTGGAGAGCAGCTTCAGGCCGAGGATGCGGCGGCGCAGCGCGGAGCGGGAGAGGTTGACGACCGTCTGGCGCAGGTAGGCGAGGGTCTTCTCGGGGTCGCGGACGCGTTTGCGCGCGGAGTGCACGCGGATGAACGCCTCCTGGACGACGTCCTCGCAGGACGCGGTGTCGTCGAGGAGGAGGGCCGCCAGACCGAGCAGCGAGCGGTAGTGCGCCCGGTACGTCTCGGTGAGGTGGTCGACGGTGGTGCCGGCCGCGACGGTGTCGTCGGCGCCGTCACGCTGGCCTGGGATGGGGGCGGGGCGCGCTGCGGGCATCGGCGCGATCACCGGCATGCCGCCGGGCGCACCGGGCACACGGGGTCGGAGGGGCCGCCGCGGCGGCCGGAGGGCCGTGCCGCGTGCGCCCGCTGGAAAGTCGAGAACCTCAGCCACGCCAGTTGGACGCGCTTCCCCCCGTGAGGGTTGTACGTGCCGAGCGTCACTCTCGTCCGGTGCGCGTTCACCCGCCCTCTTCTGTCAGGCAGCAGAATCGACCGTGCGTCGAACGCCCTCATGGCCACCCGTTCTTTCCCCTGTGTCCTGAAAACGGGGCGTCCCCACGCCCCGTGACCGCGCATCCGCGCGCCCCCGTGAAGGACGACCGCAAAGACGCTCCCGGCCTTCGCGCGGTTGCGAGAGCGGGGAAGGAAATCTTCGGTTGCCCGGACAGTCCGTCACAAGTGGTCCGGACCATCTTCCGGCTCACACTTCACATGGATCCTACAAATGATCGCATGACTGGCCAGGGCATTTACGGTGCGGGGGCGCCCCGGACGGCGGTCCGGGCGCCCCGTGCGTCAGCGGGTCTCGGCCGCCAACGACTCCGCGATCTGGGTGGTGTTGAGGGCGGAGCCCTTGCGCAGGTTGTCGCCGCACACGAAGAGTTCGAGGGCGGTCGGATCGTCGAGCGCCCGGCGGACCCGGCCGACCCAGGTCGGGTCGGTGCCCGTCACGTCGGCCGGGGTGGGGAACTCACCGGCGGCCGGGTTGTCGAAGAGGACGACCCCGGGGGCGGTGGCGAGGATCTCGCGGGCCCCCTCGACGGTGACCTCGTCCTCGAAGCGGGCGTGCACGGTGAGCGAGTGCGTGGTGAGGACCGGGACCCGCACGCAGGTCACGGCGACCGGCAGCTTCGGCAGGCCGAGGATCTTGCGGGACTCGTCCCGCACCTTCATCTCCTCCGACGACCAGCCGTCCTCGCGGAGCGACCCGGCCCACGGGACGACGTTGAGGGCGACCGGCTCGGGGAACGGCCCGGTGTCGTCGCCGACGGCCCGCCGCACGTCGCCCGGCCTGGTGCCGAGGTCGGTGCCCGCGACCAGGGACAGCTGCCGGCGCAGCGCGTCGACGCCGGCCCGGCCCGCGCCGCTCACCGCCTGGTAGGAGGAGACGACGAGTTCGCGCAGCCCGAACTCGGCGTGCAGCGCGCCCAGGGCGACGATCATCGACAGCGTGGTGCAGTTGGGGGTGGCGACGATGCCGCGCGGACGGCGCCTGGCGGCATGGGCGTTGACCTCGGGGACCACCAGCGGGACGTCCGGGTCCATCCGGAAGGCGCCGGAGTTGTCGACCACCACGGCGCCCTTGGCGACGGCGATCGGCGCCCACACGGCGGCGACCTCGTCGGGCACGTCGAACATCGCGATGTCGACGCCGTCGAAGACCTCTTCGGCGAGGGCGCTCACCTCGACCTGTTCGCCGCGCACGGCCAGCTTGCGGCCGGCCGAACGCGGTGAGGCGACCAGGCGGATCTCGCCCCAGATGTCGGCGTGCTGGGACAGGATTTCGAGCATGACCGTGCCGACGGCCCCGGTCGCTCCCACGACCGCGAGCGTCGGCCGTCCGGTCCGCTCCATCAGCGTCCGGTGCCTCCGTAGACGACGGCCTCGGCCGAGTCGGAGTCGAGGCCGAAGGCGGTGTGCACGACGCGGACCGCCTCGGGCACGTCGTCGGCGCGGGTGACGACCGAGATGCGGATCTCGGAGGTCGAGATCAGCTCGATGTTCACCCCGGCGTCGCTGAGCGCCTCGAAGAAGGTCGCGGTGACGCCCGGGTTGGTCTTCATGCCGGCGCCGACGAGGGAGATCTTGCCGATCTGGTCGTCGTAGCGCAGCGAGTCGAAGCCGATGCCGGGGCGGTTGCGCTCCAGGGCGTCGATGGCCTTGCGGCCCTCGGTCTTCGGGAGGGTGAAGGAGATGTCGGTGAGGCCGGTGGCGGCCGCCGACACGTTCTGCACGACCATGTCGAGGTTGATCTCGGCGTTGGCGATGGTCCGGAAGATCGCGGCGGCCTCGCCCGGCTTGTCGGGCACCCCGACGACCGTGATCTTGGCCTCGGAGGTGTCGTGCGCGACACCGGAGATGATGGCCTGCTCCACCTTCTGGTCCCCTTGTTCGGTCGACTCGCTGCTGACCCACGTGCCCTGCAACCCGCTGAACGAGGAGCGGACGTGGATCGGGATGTTGTAGCGGCGCGCGTACTCCACACAGCGGTGGAGCAGCACCTTGGAACCGGAACTGGCCAGTTCCAGCATGTCCTCGAAGGAGATCCAGTCGATCTTCCTGGCCTTCTTCACCACGCGCGGGTCGGCGGTGAACACGCCGTCGACGTCGGTGTAGATCTCGCACACCTCGGCGTCGAGGGCGGCGGCGAGCGCGACGGCGGTGGTGTCGCTGCCGCCGCGGCCGAGGGTGGTGATGTCCTTCTTGTCCTGGCTCACGCCCTGGAACCCGGCGACGATCGCGATGTTGCCCTCGTCGAGCGCCGTGCGGATGCGGCCCGGCGTGACGTCGATGATGCGGGCTTTGTTGTGGACCGAGTCGGTGATCACGCCCGCCTGGCTGCCGGTGAACGACTGGGCCTCGTGGCCCAGGTTCTTGATCGCCATCGCCAGCAGCGCCATGGAGATGCGCTCCCCCGCGGTCAGCAGCATGTCGAACTCGCGCCCCGCGGGCATCGGTGACACCTGCCCGGCGAGATCGATCAGCTCGTCCGTCGTGTCGCCCATCGCGGAAACGACGACAACCACCTGGTTGCCGTTCTTCTTCGCTTCCACGATCCGCTTGGCGACCCGCTTGATGCCCTCGGCATCGGCTACGGAGGAGCCTCCGTACTTCTGCACGACAAGGCCCACGTGCGCTCCTCGCTCAGTCCCGTTGGTGTCGGCTCAGTTTACCGAGCGTCCGGAATCGCCCCCTGTGATGCCACATGGTGAGACCCGCCCGCTCGCCGGGGTACCTGCCCGTCGCGCACGCGCCCACTCCGGAAAGTGGGCCACCTCACTCCCCCCGGGCCGCCGCGGCGCGGGCTCACACCGCGCCGAACATGGCCGTCAGACCGTCGTCGAGGACGGCGCCGATCGCCTCGCCGCCCGGTTCGACGACGGTGTAGGAGCGCAGCAGGAAGCGGCGCAGGACGGGCGTGTCGAAGCAGATCATCGCGACGCCCTCGGGGGCGTGCAGTTCGACGACCGTGCGCTGCGGGCCGCGTGGCCTGATGCGTACGTTGCCGACGCCCGCGCGGGCGTCGAGGCCCTCTTCGAGGAGCGCGCGGGCGAACGTCCACGTCACCTTCTCCGCGCCGACCGCGACGTGCGCGGGGAAGTCGACGTGGACGGCGAGCGGGTCGTCGGAGGTGAAGCGCAGGGTGAGCGGGATGGGCATCTCCTGGCCGTCACGGATGACCAGGTGGGCGCCGGTGGGCTGTTCCAGGGTTATGTGCATGCCAGTTGGAGCACGGTAGGGCCCTCGTAATTACGCCATTCGGCGAAGAACTTGACGTGACCTGCGTCACGCACCCGTCGGCGGCGGGCCGCCGGGACCCGCCCGACCGGCCCGCCCGGCCGCTACTTGACCGGCCGCAGCCCCAGCGGGCCCGCGATCTCCTCGGCCATGACCCGGCCCGCCTCCACCTCGAGCGCGTCGTCCGCGAGGCTCTGGTCGGTGTCCAGGCCGTCCAGTTCGGCCAGCGGCTGGTCGAGGCGGATGTGGGCCAGGATCGAGTGCAGGGCGCGCAGCGTCGCGGAGGCCGTCGAGCCCCAGTTGGAGAAGTAGGAGAACTGCCACCACCACAGGGCCTCGGTCACCCGGCCCGCCCGGTAGTGGGCCATGCCGTGGCGCAGATCGGCCATGACGTCGGCGAGGTCGTCGGAGATCCGGGCGGGCACCGGCGCCTTGCGGGGCTCGTAGGGGTCGAAGACCTCGCTGTAGACGTCGATGGGTTCGAGGAGCCTGGCGAGGTTCTCGCGCAGTTCGTCCACGTCCTGCTCGGGACCGAGGTCGGGCTCGTAGCGCTCGTCCGGGAGGATGTCCTCGTGGGCGCCAAGACGGCCGCCGGCCAGCAGCAGCTGGGAGACCTCCAGCAGGAGGAAGGGAACCGCGGAACCGGGCTCGTCCCCCTTCGCGACCTCCGTCACGGCCACCAGGAAACTCTCGACCTGGTCCGCGATCTGGACCGCGAAGTCGTCCGGGTCCCGCGTCGTGGCGTGCAGCGTGGCGTCAGACATCTAGGAGTCGTCTCCCCTCGAAGGCGCGTCCGAGGGTCACCTCGTCCGCGTACTCCAGGTCGCCACCCACCGGGAGGCCGCTGGCCAGGCGGGTGACCCTGAGGCCCATGGGCTTGATCATGCGGGCGAGGTACGTCGCTGTCGCCTCGCCCTCCAGGTTGGGGTCCGTGGCCAGGATCAGCTCCGTGACCGAACCGTCGGCCAACCGCGCGAGAAGTTCCCGTATCCGCAGGTCGTCGGGGCCGACGCCCTCGATCGGGCTGATCGCGCCGCCGAGCACGTGGTAGCGGCCGCGGAACTCACGGGTCCGCTCGATCGCGACGACGTCCTTCGGCTCCTCGACCACGCAGATCACCGTGCGGTCGCGGCGGCTGTCGCGGCAGATGTTGCACAGCTCCTCCTGCGCGACGTTCCCGCAGGTCGCGCAGAACCTGACCTTCGCCTTGACCTCGAGCAGGGCGTGCGCGAGCCGCCGTACGTCCGTGGGCTCCGCCTGGAGGATGTGGAAGGCGATCCGCTGCGCGCTCTTGGGACCGACGCCGGGCAGCCGCCCCAGCTCGTCGATGAGGTCCTGGACCACGCCTTCGTACAACGGACTGCCGCCCTTTCTGGGGGTTCCTCACGGAACTACGGTACGTACCGTAGTTCGCCGCGGCCTGCTTAGAAAGGCAGGCCGGGAATGCCGCTGCCGCCGCCGAGCCCCTGGGCCAGCGGGCCGAGCTTCTGCTGCTGGAGCGTCTGCGCGTTCTCGTTGGCCGCCTGGACGGCCGCCACCACCAGGTCGGCGAGGGTCTCGGTGTCCTCCGGGTCGACCGCCTTCGGGTCGATCCGCAGGCCGCGCAGCTCACCGGAGCCGTTGACGGTCGCGGTCACCAGACCGCCGCCCGCCTGGCCCTCGACCTCGGTGCGCGCCAGTTCCTCCTGGGCGCGCGCCAGGTCTTCCTGCATCTTCTGCGCCTGCTGCAACAGCTGCTGCATGTTGGGCTGGCCACCACCGGGGATCACGATGCGAGCTCCTTGCGCGCGAGGGTTCGGTACGTTCTGCCGCTCGGCACGAGCCTACGTGGTCCACGCGGGCCTCGCCCCGTCACTCTTTCGAGTGAGCCGGTCGCGGCGCCTATACCTGATCAAGGCCCACTTCTGGGCGGAAAAGCAGTCAAAGTGATCCCTCAGCCACCCGTTGAGCGGTAGGAAGGTTCCGGCACAGGAGCATCGTGTGTCACAGAGGGTGACCGATCAGTGGGTGGCCGACCAGGAGTGATCGGCCAGTTGGGAGTGCCGGGTGGGTCAGCCGGAGATGCAGCCCGAGGGGCCGCCGCACCAGGACGGGCGGGACGAGAACACCGCCGCGCCGCGGCCGGGCGATCTGACCGGGCGGGCGTTCCCGCTCGGCGACTGGGGCGAGCCCGCCGACCGGCTGCACGAGCTGTACCGGTGGGTGGAGCACGGAGCGCTGGAGACGGCGTCCTGGTATCTGGCGGACCGGGTCTGGAAGCGGCGCTGCGCCCGGGTGCTGCGCGCCGGGGCCTCGGCGGGCGCCGTGACGGGCGCGGCGCTGCCGCTCCTCGATCTGTCCGGGGTGGTCGACGGCGTGGCCGCCTGGGGCTATCTGGCGCTGCTCGCGGCGGTGGCGTCGGTGGCCGTGGACCGGTTCTTCGGGCTGACGTCCGGCTGGATGCGGGACGTGGCGACGGCGCAGGCCGTGCAGCGCAGGCTCCAGGTGCTCCAGTTCGACTGGGCGTCGGAGAGCGTGCGGGAGATGCTCGGCCCGACCGAGGGCACGGCGAGCGAGGCGGCGGAGCGGTGCCTGGCGGTGCTGCGCAGGTTCTCGGAGGACGTCACGGAGCTGGTGCGGGTGGAGACGGCCGACTGGATGGTGGAGTTCCGCACCGGCTCGGCCCCGATGGGCATCCAGACGGCGCTGGCCCCCGGCGCCCGTCAGGAGCTGGCCGGCGCCCCCTACCGCTTCCCGATGCCCCCGCCCCCGCAGGGCCGCCCCAACATGCCCCGCCAGCGGCCGCCCGAGCCCCGCTAGGACGACGTCACGGCGGTCCGGTCGGAGCGCGGGGAGGGCGAGCGCGGGGAGGGCGAGCGCGGGGAGGGCAGGAGCGGGGGGGCGGGGCCTCGGCGGGGTCGCCCCGCTCAGCCCCGGCTGTACGCCAGTTTCTCGCCGCTTTTGGTGTTCACCCGCTCCAGCCTGCCGTCGGGCAGCAATCGGATCTCGGTGGGGGCGCCCGGGGTGCAGGCGCCCGAGTCGCCCGACCGGACCAGGGAGGGGCCTATCTCCAGCGGGCCCTGGGCGCCCGGTCTCCGGGTCAGCTCGGCCTCGAACACGCAGCGGTAGCCGCCGGCGGCGGTGGGACCCTCGGCGACGAGGGAGAGGACCGTGTCGCCCACCTTGCCCTGTCTGAGGGTGAGCGTGCGGGTGTTCTCGCCGTCCGCGTTGGTGATCGTGGCCGTCCAGGTGCCCAGGTAGCCGGAGGGGACGGCGCCGTCGGTCGCGCCCGACGGCGAGGAGGACGCGGCGGCCGAGGGCTGCGGGGAGCGTCCGCCCGGGGTCGCGGGCGCGCTGGCGGACGGGGACGGTGCGGTGCCGCCGGTCGCGCCACCGCCGTTCAGGAGCGCGTACACCGAGCCGCCCGCGCCGATCGCGACGACGAGGGCGACGGCGAGGAGCGCGGCCGTGGACCGCCCGTCGCGGCGCGGCGGCTCGGCGGGGGCGCTGGACGGGAGCGGCCCGGTGTACCCGGCCGAGCTGTCGGCAGGGGTGGCGCCGAGGGAGCCGTGGCCGTGCGGGTAGCCGTAGCCGTTCACGGGGGTGGCGTGGGCCGGGGGGACACCCGGGGCGCCGGGGGCCGTGGGAGTGCCGAAACCGTTCGCCTGAGCGGTGGCGCCCTGGCCGGACGCGTATCCGTTGCCGCTGCCGTCGCCGTAGCCGCCCGGTCCGTGGCCGTAGCCGTTCGGCTGCGGCTGCTGGGGGTGCTGGTGCGGGATGCCGTAGGCCGGGTGCGCGGCCGGCGCGGGTGCGGTCCCGCTCCACCCGGCCGCGGGGGGCGGGCCCGAGGGGGTGCCGTCGCCCTGCGGGGGCGGCGCGGAGTCGGGGGCGGAGCCGTGCTCGGGCGGAACCTCACCGCCCGCGCCGGAACCCGAGCCGCCGCCGACGCCCGCACCCGAGCCGGAGCCGGAACCCGCACCCGAGCCCGCACCCGCACCCGCACCCGCACCCGCACCCGAGCCGGAACCCGCACCCGAGCCCGAGCCCGTGCCGGAACCCGGTCCCCGGCCCTCCCCGTTGCCCCCGCCGTCCCCCTTGCCCTCGTTGCCCCCGTGCTCCCCCGTTCCGTCTTCCTCCGCGCCCGTCGGGTCCTCCGTGTCCAGCAACCGGACGGCGTGGCGGCCCAGTTGGGCCACCAGGGCGGCCGGCAGCCAGGGGTCCCGCAGTCTGCCGCCCTCCACCGTGTCCTCGGCGCCCGTGCGCTCCAGGACCCGGTGCAGGACGGGCCGGGCCGCCGGGTCCTTGCGCAGACACGCGCGGACGAGGTCGGCGAGGGTCTCGGGGACGCCCGTCAGATCGGGCTCCTCCTGGGCTATGCGGAACATCAGGGCGTGCGCGCCGCTGCTCGCCGAGCCGAACGGCAGCCGTCCGGTCGCCGCGAACGCCAGCACCGAGCCGAGGCAGAAGATGTCGCAGGCGGGCGTGATCGGGTCGCCGCGCACCTGCTCGGGCGCCATGAACCCGGGCGAGCCGACGAGCGCGCCGGTCCTGGTGAGGCCGCCGTCCGTGACCGTCTCCAGGGCGCGGGCGATCCCGAAGTCGATGACGCGCGGCCCGTCGATGGTCACCAGCACGTTGGACGGCTTGAGGTCCCGGTGCACGATCCCGGCCGCGTGGATGTCCATGAGCGCCTGCGCGAGCCCGGCCGCGAGGATGCGCACCGACCGTTCGGGCAGCGCCCCGTGGTCGCGCCCCACGACCTGCTGGAGGCTCGGCCCCGCCACGTACCCGGTCGCCACCCACGGCACCGGCGCCTCCGTGTCGGCGTCCAGGACGGGCGCCGTCCAGCAGCCGCCGACCTGCCGGGCGGCCCGCACCTCCTGCCGGAACCTGGCGCGGAACTCCTCGCGCGCGGCCAGGTCCCCGCGCACCAGCTTCACGGCGACCGTGCGGCCACGGTCCGACCTGGCCAGATACACCTGGCCCATGCCCCCGCCGCCCAGCCGCCCCAGCAGCCGGTACGCCCCGATCCGGGGCGGGTCCCCGGCCCTCAGCTTCTCCATCGCAGGCCCTCCCCCGAACGGCACCCGTACGCCAGGGCACACGATAATCGGATGAGCCGGAGGGCGGGCGGGCCGGTGTCCACGGCCGCCGGACGGCCGATCCCGGCCGGGGCCGCCGCACGCGCGACAACCTGTCGCGTTCGGGCCGCAGGGGCAGACAGGACGCCGATGTCGCGTCCCGGTCCCGGACATTTACCCTCGGGCCCATGACCCCTCAGCCACACCCCGAGGTCGGCGCCGCAGTGAAGGCGGCGGACCGCGCGCACGTGTTCCATTCCTGGTCCGCGCAGGAGCTCATCGACCCGCTCGCCGTCGCAGGCGCCGAGGGGTCCTACTTCTGGGACTACGACGGCAAGCGGTACCTGGACTTCACCAGCGGGCTCGTCTACACCAACATCGGCTACCAGCACCCGAAGGTCGTCGCCGCGATCCAGGAGCAGGCCGCACACCTGACCACCTTCGCGCCCGCCTTCGCGATCGAGGCCAGGTCGGAGGCGGCCCGGCTGATCGCCGAGCGCACCCCCGGCGACCTGGACAAGATCTTCTTCACCAACGGCGGCGCGGACGCCGTCGAGCACGCCGTCCGGATGGCCAGGCTGCACACCGGGCGGGCCAAGGTGCTCTCCGCGTACCGCTCGTACCACGGCGGCACCCAGCAGGCCGTGAACCTCACGGGCGACCCGCGCCGCTGGGCCTCCGACACCGCGACCAACGGCGTCGTGCACTTCTGGGCGCCGTTCCTGTACCGCTCCCGCTTCTACGCGGAGACCGAGGAGCAGGAGTGCGCGCGGGCGCTGGAGCACCTGGAGACGACGATCGCCTTCGAGGGGCCCGCGACGGTCGCCGCGATCGTCCTGGAGACGATCCCCGGCACCGCCGGGATCATGATCCCGCCGCCCGGCTACCTGGCCGGGGTGCGGGAGATCTGCGACCGGCACGGGATCGTCTTCGTGCTGGACGAGGTGATGGCCGGGTTCGGCCGCACCGGTGACTGGTTCGCCGCCGACCTCTTCGACGTCGTCCCCGACCTGATGACCTTCGCCAAGGGCGTGAACTCGGGCTATGTGCCGCTCGGCGGTGTGGCCATCTCGGGCGCCATCGCGGAGACCTTCGGCAAGCGGCCCTACCCGGGCGGTCTGACGTACTCGGGGCACCCGCTGGCCTGTGCCGCCGCCGTCGCGACGATCAACGTGATGGCGGAGGAGGGCGTCGTCGACAACGCGAAGCGGCTCGGCGCGAGCGTCGTCGAGCCCGCGCTGCGGGAGCTGGCGGCCCGGCACCCGAGCATCGGCGAGGTGCGCGGGACCGGCATGTTCTGGGCGCTCGAACTGGTGAAGAACCGGGAGACGAGGGAGCCGCTGGTGCCCTACAACGCGGCCGGTGAGGCGAACGCCCCGATGACCGCGTTCGCCGCCGCCGCGAAGCGGCACGGCGTGTGGCCGTTCGTGAACATGAACCGCACCCATGTGGTGCCGCCGTGCAATGTGTCGGAGGCCGAGCTGAAGGAGGGCCTCGCCGGCCTGGACGCCGCACTCAGCGTCGCCGACGAGTACACGGAGTGACGACATAGGGGCCGGACGGCCGCTCGGCGACGCCGGCGGCCGTCCACCGTCGCGTGCCGATTCGGCGGGAGATCGAACGCGTAAGGTGGCCTGTTCGTAGACATGTACGAGGTCGTTGACCGGCGCTTGAGCCGGTGCGGGCCTCACCCACATGTACGAGCACGCCAACCGAAGCGATGAGGGGCCCCTACGATGCCCGGCAACGCCGCCGTGACCCGCAGCACCCTGCGGCAACAGATCGCCGATGCGCTGCGTGACGAAGTGCTGGGCGGCCGGCTCCAGCCGGGGCAGGAGTTCACCGTCAAGGAGATCGCCGAGCAGTACGGGGTCTCCGCGACGCCGGTGCGCGAGGCCCTCGTCGACCTGTCCGCGCAAGGGCTCCTCGACGCCGACCACCACCGCGGCTTCCATGTGCACGAGTACTCGGTCGCCGACTACCGGGGGATCGTGGAGGCCCGCAGCCTGGTCACCGACGGGATGTTCCAGTTCCTCGACGAGGGCCAGGCCCGCTTCTCGCTGTTCGACGACGCCCGCGCGATCGGCGCCCTCACCGCGGTGCGACGGCGCGGCGAGGAGGCGCAGCGGGCCGCGCTCGCCGGTGACCTGACCGTGCTGATCGGCTACGACCTCAGATTCTGGCGCGAGTTGAGCGCCCTGTTCGGCAACACCTATCTGGCCGACTTCCTCAACCGGCTGCGGGTGCAGTCCTGGGTGTGCGCGGTGCAGCATCTGCGCCGCCTCACCGACCTGCGCGGCCGGCTCTGGTCCGCGCACACGGAACTCGTCGACGCGCTCGCGGTCCGCGACACGGAGACGGCGCGGGCCATCGTCGACGCGTACAACGCGCACTCGCTCGCGCTCGTCGAGGGCCGCGCCGAGGGCTGACCGCGAGGGGGATCCGGCCACCGGAATGGGCAGAACGGGTACGGGGGTCTCGGTCCGTGCCCGACACGGACTAACCTTCCCTGACCGCCCCAGCACGGGCGGTCGGCGTCCGACCCACGCTAGGAGCTGTCCTTTGGCCTGTGACCTGTGGCTGGTCCCGCTCGTCGACGTGTTGTGCCACACCCCGGACAACCCGTTCGCCGAGGAACTCGCGCAATACAACAAGGCGCTGGCCGAGGCCGGGCTGCCACCGGTGCCGGTGTACCAGTACATGCCCGGCCTCTCGGGTGACGTGGCGCCGGTCGCCGGTTTCGACTACGACGCGCTGCATTTCCTGCGCCGGACCTACCTGTTGCAGGTGTGCGGCCTCCCGGTGACGCCGGTGGACGAACTGGGCGGCGACTACGAGCAGCTGCTCGAGATGTTCGAGTCGACGGCGCAGCAGTCGCACCTGGTCTGGCACTACGACCACGCGGGCGCCTACGTCCCCGTCGACTTCGCCCACCCCCTCTCCAACGACGAACTCCTCGCCGGTGGCGGCCCGTTGGGCTCCTCGCAGGCGCTGCTGCGCGAACTGGAGTACGTGGCACCGTCGATCGGCATCGACCCGGCCAACCCCCCGGCGCCCCCGCAGCCCCCGGCGGCCCCGACGGGCCTGGAGGAACCGGCGGCGCCGCTGCCCTACGACCCGAGCCCCTTCGCCCGCGAACGCCATGTGTGGCTCGGCCTGCACGCGGCGGCCACGCGCAGCCTGGCCCAGGGGTCGATGATCGTCTTCAGCTAGGCGCCGCCTGCGCCCATGTCTCCAGCGCCGCCCGCAGCAACATCGTGTGGACGAACCGGTCGGGGGCGGTCGGCGGGTAGCGCCACGAGAGCGGCCAGGTCATGTCGTGGAGCGCGGGCACGGGGATGAACGACTCCCGGTCGGGCCCCGACGTCAGCCTCCTCACCTCGGCGGGCCACAGGTGGAACGCGGTGCTTCCCGCGGCCACCAGGAAGTAGACGCACGGGCGGCTCCCCGCGACGTCGATCACCGGTCCCGGGTCGCCCCCGGTCATCCGCGCCAGCCGGTCGGCCAGCGCCCGCCCCGGTTCCTCGTCCATCCGAACGGCGTCGAACTGGACCCCGGCCTTGCGGAGTTGCACCCCGAAGGTCGGGAGCCAGTCGATGCACAGGTCGTCACTTTTCGCATTCATGGGGACAGTTTCCGTAACCCGGGCTAGCGTTTCCATGACTCAGCGTCGACCAATGACTACGGTCAGGCATCGGGCTGAGCGTTTGATGGCCGGTTGAGTTCGGTTGAGCCCGGGAGTGAGCGCGATGGCGCGATCCGTGAACAAGGTGGAAGCGGGCGGTACGGCGCATCTGGTGGCCGCCCTCGCGAAGGCCCTGCGCGAGCAACAGAAGCTTACGCAGGACCAGTTGGGCAAGCAGATCGGTTACACCGGGTCGGCGATCAGCGCGATGGAGACGTGCGCGCAGCCCGCCAGCGACACGATGCTGGTGAAGCTGGAGGAGGTGATCGGGGGCGGGCTCGGAGTGTTCGAGAAGGCCCGGAAGTTCGTGCTGCTGGACAAGTACCCCGCGCGCTTCAGGGACTTCTCGAAGCTGGAGGCCGGGGCGGTCACGATCAGCTCCTACGCGACGCTGGTGATCGACGGATTGTTCCAGACGGAGGACTATGCACGGGCGCTGATCAGCGGTGGGTATCCCCCGGCCAGCGAGCAGAAGCGCGAGGAACTGGTCGAGGCACGGCTCGCGCGGCGCGTCCTGTTCGACCGGGAACCGGCTCCGATGGTCGAGCTGATCCTCGAAGAGGCCGTCCTGCGGCGGCCGTTCGGCTCTTGGGAAGTGCTGCGCGGCCAGCTACGCTCGCTTGTGGAGGACGCGCAACGCGACAACGTCTGCGTCCAGGTGCTGCCGCTCGACCGCGGCCTGCGGGGCACCTACGCGGGCGACCGCGGCGCCATGAAACTCGTCGTGACCAAGGACCACGATCACGTGGTCTACCTGGAAGTCGAGGACCAGGGCATCTTGATCAGCGATGCGGCGGAAGTGGCCCAACTCGCCCACCGCTATGCGAAGATCCGTGCACAGGCCCTGAGTCCGAACGACTCACTGAGCCTCATCGAACGGTTGGCAGGGGAGAAGCAATGACCGGCACCGAAACCCTTCGGTGGTTCAAGTCCAGCTACAGCGACAGTGGCGGCGGCGACTGCGTCGAGGCCGCCTTCAGCTGGCACAAGTCCTCGTACAGCGACGCCAGCGGCGGCCAGTGCGTCGAGACCGCCTACACCTGGCACAAGTCCTCCCACAGCGACGGCGGAGGCGGCGACTGCGTCGAAGTCAGCCCTTGCCTCGCCGCCATCCACATCCGCGACTCCAAGACCCCGGACGCCCCGCACCTCACGGTCTCCGGCGGCGCCTGGTCCGCGTTTCTCGCCGGCGCCTGACCGGCGGCCCTCTCAGGACGCGGCCGGTACCGCCGGCTGCGGCTGCCTGAGACCGCTGACGAGCAGGGTCACGACCTCCCGCACGTCGTAGTCCGGGTCGTGCGGGCTCCACGCGACGAGGTCGCCTACCGCCCGCAGGAGGCGGTAGGCGGAGATGGGGGCGACCACCTCACCCGACGCGCGGGCCGCGTCGAGCAGGTCGGCCAGGACCGGCAGAAGGCGTTCGAGGAACAGGACGTGCAGGGCGGTGAACTCGTCGGCGTCCCCCTCCCAGACCCGCGCCAGCCCGTGCTTCGTCCCGAGGAAGTCGACGAACAGGTGGACCCAGCGCAGGGTCGCCTCGAACGGGCTCGGCGCGGACGCCAGAAGCCGCGGCCCGGCCTGCGCGCACTCCTCGACCTGCTGACGGTAGACGGCGACCACCAGATCCGAGCGGGTCGGGAAGTGCCGGTACAGCGTGGCCACGCCCACTCCGGCCGCCGCGGCGACCTCGCGGACCGGCGCGCCGACCCCCGACACGGCGAACACCTCGGCGGCGGCCTCCAGCAGTGACTGCTGGTTGCGCTCCACGTCCCGCCGTCGCCGGGGCGCGTCGGTCGCGGGGGATGGGTTCCTGGAGGTGGTCACCGCCTCATCATCGCACGCCCACCCATCTCACGGAACGCTGATCCGTTTCGACTTGCGGAACGGATCGCCGTTCCGTATCTTCCGGATCAGCGATCCGTTTCAGATCGTCCTTGCCCGAGACCCCAAGGACAGCCATGTCTTCCCTCGCAGCTCCCCCCGCCGCTCAGGTACTGAGCGTGCGGCCCGTGATCCTCCCCGCCCCGGCCCGCGGCGACGACCTCCAGGTGCGCGTCACGGCTCCGTCGGCGGGCGCCGGCCTGCCCGTCATCGTCTTCGCCCATGGCTTCGGTGGTTCGATGACCGCGGGCGACCCGTTGGTCGACCACTGGACCGCCCACGGGTTCGTCGTGGTGCAGCCGACGTTCCTCGACTCCACGACCCTCGGACTGACACCCGACGATCCCCGCTATCCGACGATCTGGCGGACCCGGGTCGACGACCTCGTGCGGGTCATCGACGAGCTGGACACCCTCGTCGCCGCGGTCCCCGGGCTGACCGGCCGCGTCGACACGGACCGGCTCGCGCTCGCCGGGCACTCCTGGGGCGGCCAGTCGATCGGGATGCTCCTCGGGGCGCGCGTCGTCGGCGCGGACGGGCTCCCCGGCGAGGACCGCACCGACCCCCGCGTGAAGGCCGGGGTCCTGCTGGCCACGACGGGGCTCTCCCGCGGGGACCTCAGCCCCTTCGCGCAGGAGCACTTCGCGTTCATGATCCCGGACTTCAGCGGCCTCACGACGCCCTCGATCGTCGTCGCGGGCGACCAGGACCAGTCACTGCTCTCCACCCGCGGCCCCGACTGGTTCACCGACGTCTACCACCACAGCCCCGGCGCCCGGCACCTCGTCACCCTGCACGGCGGCGAGCACTCGCTCGGCGGCATCCAGGACTACCGGTCGACCGAGACCACCGACGAGAGCCCCGAGCGGGTCGACCTGGTGCGGCGCGCCACCACGGCGTTCCTGCGCACGGCACTGGGTGTCGACGAGAGCGCCTGGTCCGACCTGGCGGCCGCCCCCACGGGGTCCGTCGGCCGCATCGACTCCAAGTAGCCCCGGCCGGGACGACCGGTCAGGGGGTCACCTCGCGGCCGGGTTCCAGGCCCCGGTTGTCCGTGCGGTCACCGCCGTCACCGTCACGGTCACCGCCGTCGCCGTCACGGTCGCCGTCGCTCCCCGGGTGCCGGCCGTCCAGGTTCTGGCGGACCGAGTCCAGGATCGTCAGGCCCTGGGCGACCAGGCCCGCGGCGATCTCGCCGAGGCCGTCCGCGCCGTTCAGGACGTTGACGTTGGCGCCCGCGAGGCCGCCCGCCGCTTCCTTCACGATCTGCGGGAGCTGGTCGATGAGCATCCGGTCGAGGGCCACCCGGTCGTAGGAGGCGGCGGCCGCGGCCTGGATCCTCATCCGCTCGGCCTCCGCGACGGCGAGCACCCTGATCCGCTCGGCCTCCGCCTCGGCCGGCTTCACGATCTCCCCCACCAACTGCTGCTGGCGGAGCTTGGCCGCGCGCTCGGCGAGTTCGGTCTGCGCGGCGAGCACCTCCTGCTGGGCGTGCGCCTGCGCCAGCGGTCCCGCCTGGGCCGCCTGCGCCTCGGCGCGGTCCACCTGCGCCGAGTACTCGGCCCGCACGACGGCGGTCTGCCGGGCGTACTCGGCCTGGTTGCGGGCCGCGACCTGCTCCGCCTCCACCGACGCCTGGGTGGCCTGCGCCTGCGCGATCTGGGCCTGGCGCTGGATGGCCGCCTTGTGCGGGGCCGACATGGCCTCGATGTAGCCGACCTCGCCGTCGTCGATGGACTGGATCTGGAGCGAGTCGACGATCAGGCCGATCTTCGCCATCTCGACCTTCGACGTGTCGAGGACCTCGGCGGCCAGCTTCTGCCGTTCGGTGACGATCTCCTCGACGGTCATCGAGCCGATGATCGACCGCAGGTGACCTGCGAAGATGCGACCGGTCAGGACGGACATCTGGCCCTGGTCGGAGAGGAAGCGCTGACCGGCGTTGATGATGCTCTCGGTGTCGTTGCCGACCTTGAACGCGATCACCGCGCGGACGTGCAGCGCGATGCCCTGCCGGGTCACACAAGTCTCGGTGACCTCCGCCTCGCACATCGACAGGGTGAGGAAACGGGTCTTGCGGAAGACGGGCAGAACGAACTTGCCGTGCCCCGTCACCACCCGGAACGGCGCCCCGCCGAGCCCTCGCCTGCCTCCCGAGATCAGCATCGCCTGGTCGGGAGCGGGAACGCGATAACCGAACATCTTCTTCTCCTCAGCCTGCGTCGACGGCGAGGCCGTCCAACGCGTCCAACGGATCGACCCACTCGATGACGTCGACCTCACGGAGCCCGCGCGACTCCACCACGAGGACCGTGGCGCCTGTCGGCAGGGGCGTCTCCGACCAGGCGAGGAAGGTCTCGGAGCCGCCTCTGACCCGCACGAGGATCTCACCGGGACCCTCGGATCCGCGCGTGCCGAGGAGCAGTTCCCCCGTACAGCCGATCACGGCCTCGTCCTGTGCCATCGACGACTGCCTCCCGCCGTTCAGATCCCCTGATCCGACGATAACGCCGGAGCGGGCGGACGGCGGGTCCGCGGCGGGGCCCGTCAGCTCTCCCGGCGGCCCCGCGGCAGCGCTCCCAGCGTCACGCGCAGCACCTCGGCGAACTCCCGCGGCCACTTCACGTACCCGACATGGCCGCCCGGGAACTCCACCAACTGCTGGTCCAGATAGGCCGCGAGGGCGCGGGCGGGCCGGTGCACGGTGTGCTCCCTCGACCCGCGTCCGCCCGCCACCGCGATCCGGGCGGCCACGGCGGCGATCGTGGTGAGGTCGGGCAGGTGGTGGGCGGTCGGCCGCAGCACGTGCGCGAGGAAGAACTCCGTGTTGTCGCGCTCCTCGGGCAGCAGGGGCGCGGGCCGGCCGCCGAACAGGGCGGCGAGGACGGCCATGGCCGCCGCGGTGCCCTCCCGGCGCCGGGTCTCCTCGACGGACTCCACGAGACGCAGTTGCTCGTCGGCGTCCGGGAGCAGCCGGAACGCGGGCGGTTCGTGGACGACGAGCGCCTCGACCCGCTCCGGGTGCAGGCCCGCGAAGTGCAGCGCGGCCAGGCCGCCCGAGCAGCTCGCGAACACCCGCACCGGCTCGCCCGCCGGGACCAGGTGGTCGAGCAGCAGCCGGATGTCGTCGGCGTGCTCCTCGACGCGCTGGTCGACGGGCGGACCGTCGAGGGTGCTGCGGGAGTTGCCGCGCGGATCGTAGGAGATCACCCGGTGGTCGGTGGCGAGCCGGGCGGCGAGGCCCGCGAAGACGGCGGCGTCGGAGTTGCCCCCGGCCAGCAGGAGGAGGGGCGGCCCGGCGCAGCCGTGGACCTCGTGGTGAAGGGTCGCACCGGGCACGGGCAGCCGTCCGGTGACGGTGGCACTCGCGGGTGAATTCATGACGCTCCCCCGTCGTGACGAGAAGCGACGACGTAACGTCACGAGGTCGCGACCCAGCGTACCGACCGGAGGCCGGCGCCGGGGCGATATGACCGATACACAAGCCGGACGGAGCGGACGGGGACGTGCGGGGCGGCCCCGGAACGGCAGGGTGAAGAGGGCCGGAAGGGCCGGAAGGGAAGAAGGGGGAGGCGCCATGAACGGGGACGCGCAAGCGCGGACCGGGACGGGGGCGGGACGGAGCGGTGGCGGGGGTGCGGGCGGCGGGGCGGGGGCGGAACGGAGCGGCGGCGAAGGCGCGGGCGGCGGTCCGACGGCGGAACGGAGCGGCGGCGGAGGTGCGGGCACCGGTCCGGGGGCGGGACAGAGCGGTGGCGAAGGTGCGGGCACCGGCCCGCTGACGGAACGGAACGGCGGGGGTGCGGGCGGCGGTCCGGGGGCGGAACGGAACGGCGGCGAAGGCGCGGGCACCGGTCCGCTGGCGGAACAGGGCGGCGGCGAAGGTACGGGCACCGGTCCGCTGGCGGAACAGGGCGGCGGCGAAGGTACGGGCACCGGTCCGCTGGCGGAACAGGGCGGCGGCGAAGGTACGGGCACCGGTCCGGGGGCGGGACGGGACGGCGGCGAAGGTACGGGCACCGGTCCGGGGGCGGGACGGGACGGCGGCGAAGGTGCCGGCACCGGTCCGGGGGCGGGACAGAGCGGTGGCGAAGGTGCCGGCACCGGTCCGGGGGCGGGACAGAGCGGTGGCGAAGGTGCCGGCACCGGCCCGGGGACGGAACGGAACCGTGGCGAAGGTGCGGGCGGTGGGGCGGCCGGGGGGACCTCGGGTACCCGCGCCGGTGGGCGGTCGGGCGGCGGAGCCGTCGGCGGGGGTGGTGTCGGGCCCCGGGTCCTGGTCAACGCGCAGCCGTTCGGGTTCGGGCCCGCCGCCGCGGCAGCGGTCCTCGCCGACGAACTCGCCCCGCACTGCGACCGGTTAGCGTACATCGGCGCCGGGCACACCCTCGACCTCCAGCGCCGCCCGCCGTACACGGCCGTCCACGACATCACCGGGCTCCCGGAACCCGCCCGGCTCGACCGGCTGCGCCAACTGGGCGAGGACTACGACCTGTTGCTCACCGCCATGGACTTCCCGATGGCCGCGCTCGCCCGCAGGGCCGGGCTGCGGGTGGCCGTCTACGACGCGCTGACCTGGTACTGGCCCGACCTCCCCGCCGTCGTCCGGGACCCGTCGGTGCTCTACCTCGCGCAGGACTTCTTCGGTGTCCGCGAACGGGTCGCGCTGGAGACACCGTCGACCGGACGCGCGGTCGTCGTGGCGCCCCTGATCGCCCCCGGCCCGCCCTGGCGGGGCGGCGGCGGGCACGTCCTCGTCAACCTCGCCGGGCTGCACAATCCGTTCTGGCACCCGCGTGAGACCGCCGCGTACGCCCGCCTGATGGTCGCGGCGGTGCGGGCCGGGACCCCCGCCGGGCTGCGGGTGACCGTGGCGGCGAGCAGGCTCACCGCGGGCGAGCTGGCCGGACCCGCGCGCGAGCCGACCGGGCCGACGGAGTGCGGGCCAGGCACGACCGTCGGCACCTACCGCCGTGCCGAGGTGCTGCGGCTGATGAGCGAGGCCGCGTACGCCTTCATGACCCCGGGCCTCGGCAACGTGTACGACGCGGCGGCGACCGGCGTCCCCACGGTGTGGCTGCCGCCCGCCAACAACACCCAGGGCCTCCAGTCCGGGCTGCTGCACGCCCACGGCTGCTGCGACGCCCGGATGGACTGGGCCGGCCTCGGGCACGCCGTCGACTACCGGGCACCGGAGGCGGTGGCGATGGCGGGCCTCGCGGCGGCCGTCCGGGAGACCGGCGACGACCGCCGGCTGCGGGACCTGCTGACCGGCCTGGTCACGACGGCGTCGGCCGCCCTCGACGGCACCGTCCCGGGCCTGGCCCGCGCCCTGACCGACCGCTTCGGCCACGGCGGCGCGCGTGACGCGGCGGCCGAAGTGGTGAAGTGGGCCGCCCGCAGGGGCCGTTGACGCGGACCCGGCCGCGGACGCGGCAGCGCCCCCGGCCGGCCGAAGCCGTACCGGGGGCGCTGTCCGCGAACGGCCCGTCTACAGGAACGAGTTGATCTGGATCGTCTCGTCGCGGCCCGGTCCCACGCCGATCGCGGAGATCGGGGCGCCCGACATCTCCTCCAGCGCCTTCACGTAGTCCCGTGCGTTCTTCGGCAGGTCGGAGAAGGACTTCGCCTTGGTGATGTCCTCGGACCAGCCGGGCAGCGTCTCGTAGATCGGCTTCGCGTGGTGGAAGTCGCTCTGCGAGTACGGGAGTTCCTCGACGCGCTTGCCGTCGATCTCGTACGCCACGCAGACCGGGATCTCCTCCCAGCCGGTGAGCACGTCGAGCTTGGTGAGGAAGAAGTCGGTCAGGCCGTTGACGCGGGTCGCGTAGCGGGCGATGACCGCGTCGAACCAGCCGCAGCGCCGGTCGCGGCCGGTGGTGACACCCCGCTCGCCGCCGATCCGCCGCAGCGCCTCGCCGTCGGCGTCGAACAGCTCCGTCGGGAACGGGCCCGCGCCGACGCGGGTCGTGTACGCCTTGAGGATGCCGATGACCCGGCTGATCTTCGTCGGGCCCACGCCCGCGCCGGTGCAGGCGCCGCCGGCCGTCGGGTTGCTGGACGTGACGAAGGGGTACGTGCCGTGGTCGATGTCGAGGAGCGTGCCCTGGCCGCCCTCGAAGAGGACGACCTGGTCGTTCTCCAGCGCCTTGTTGATCACCAGGACGGTGTCGGCGACGAACGGCGCGAGCTTGTCCGCGTAGCCGAGCAGCTCCTCGACGACCTGGTCCACGGCGATGGCGCGCCGGTTGTAGAGCTTGGTGAGGACCTGGTTCTTCACGTCCAGGGCCGCTTCGACCTTCTGGGTGAGGATCGACTCGTCGTAGAGGTCCTGCACCCGGATGCCGACGCGGTTGATCTTGTCCGCGTAGGTCGGTCCGATACCGCGCCCGGTGGTGCCGATCTTCCGCTTTCCGAGGAAGCGTTCCGTCACCTTGTCCACGGTGACGTTGTACGGCGTGATGATGTGCGCGTTACCGCTGAGCAGGAGCTTGGACGTGTCGACGCCACGCTCGTTCAGACCGCTCAGCTCGGAGAGCAGGACCGACGGGTCGACGACGACGCCGTTGCCGATGACAGGAGTACATCCGGGCGAGAGGATTCCGGAGGGGAGCAGGTGCAGGGCGTACTTCTGATCGCCCACGACCACCGTGTGGCCTGCGTTGTTACCACCCTGGTAACGGACCACGTAGTCGACGGAACCGCCAAGCAGGTCCGTCGCCTTCCCCTTGCCTTCGTCACCCCACTGAGCACCGAGCAGCACAAGTGCGGGCACGCGCGTACACCCCTTCCGGGCGGGGCATGTCCAAGGTCAGGGGCGGACACGGAGGGTCCACCGCCATGTGCGCCGCGACCGTCGTTGGCCGCATACCTTCGGACCGGATGCCCCGGAATAGACGAAGCCCCTGGCGCAATAGCGCAAGGGGCTCTTGCACAAAGATGCTACCCGAGGAAGCGAGGCAGGACCGAGGTGGCGACTTCCGACCAGCTCCTTGTGGTCATCGACCCGGTCGCCCGGAGGACCGAGGGCGAGTCCGTACGGATCGCGAAAGACGTGCTCAGCGCGGGTGCGACGACGAAGGTGTGCCTGCCGGCCGACCCCGAGGAATTCGCGCGGGCGCTGGCCAGGCGGGGGTCGAGGCGGCCCGTCCTGATCGGCGACGACCGGGCGCTGGTCCGCACCGTGTCGCTGCTGCACCGGCGGCGGGAGCTGGCCGAATGTGTGCTGTCCGTGGTCCCGGTGGGTGGCCTGCTGTCGGTGGCCGGTTCGCTGGGGGTCCCCACCGGCACGGTGGCGGCGGCTCGGGCGGTGCTCGACGGGGTGGAACGGCGGCTCGACCTGCTCGTGGACGAGAGCGACGGCGTCGTCCTGGGCGCGCTGCGGATACCGCCGGCGGAGCCGGACGCGCCGCAGGAACGGAGCCTGGACCCGGCCGCCCACCCGTGGCTGCGCACCTGCCAGACGCTGGTCCGCACGCTGGCGCCGTCCCGGCCCGCCAGGGCGGCCGTCACCGGCGGTCCCGCCCGGCTGCGGGTGGAGGTCGACGGCGTCACCCTCGTCGACCTCGACCAGCCGGTGGAGGCGGTACGGGTGGTGCCTGGCCGGTCGGGCACGGCGACCGTCGAGGTGCACCCGGCCTCGGTGGGCGCGGCGGCGGCACCGCTGCTGACGACCGGCCGCACGGTCTCGGTCTCCGGCGCGGACTTCCACTACCGGGCGGACGCGGCGGTGTCGGGCCCGGTCCGCAGACGGACGTGGACGGTGTGGGCGGGGGCCTGGGGACTGACGGTCCCGCAACAGGAGTGACCACGGGGACGCCGGTGACCGGCCCGGGGAGGGCGGGGCTGTCCAGGGGACGGCCGGGCCGCCCGGGGGCATCGGGAGGCGCGGCGGCGGCCGGGCGGGCCGGTCTCCGCGCGGCGCGCTACCGCGTGCCGAACGTCCGCTCCCGGTGCACCCGCCACCGTTCCATCATCTGCGCGACCTCGCCCTCGATGAACTCGAAGAACGCCAGCGTCTCGGCCATCCGGCGCCCCGCCGGGGTCTCGGGGCCGAGGCTGCTGACGCCCTCGCGCAGGGCCACCGCCCACCGGTTGATGATCGGCTCGCGGCTGGTCAGGGCCTCGTACCACTGGTCGCCCCGCACCCGGTAGCGCTCGCGGCGCGAACCGGGCTCGCGCTCCCTGGACACCATGTGCGCCTGGGCCAGGTAGCGCACCGCGCCGGAGACGGCGGCGGGGCTGATCCGCAGCTGTTCGCCCAGCTCGGCGGAGGTGAGCGAGCCCGCGTCCGCGGAGAGCAGCGCGGCGAAGACCCGCGCCGGCATGCGCGGCATCCCGGCCTCGACCAGCTGCGCCGCGAACGACTCCACGAACTTCGAGACGGCCGCACGGTCCCGCTCGGGCGCCGGCTCCGGTGCGACCCCGTCTGATGCGCTCATGGAATCCATCCTAGCCAGCCTTCATACGTTTCCTTAACTTCACAAATTTCTGAATCAAGCGTACGTTCTGAAGCATGACGACGGCCATCACGGCCGCGGGACTGCACAAGTCCTTCGGCCGCACCCACGCCCTGGACGGCCTCGACCTGGACGTCCGCACCGGTGAGGTGCACGGTTTCCTCGGCCCCAACGGCGCCGGCAAGTCCACCACCCTGCGCGTCCTGCTCGGCCTGCTGCGCGCCGACGCGGGCACCGTCCGGGTGCTCGGCCGCGACCCGTGGCGGGACGCGGTCCAGGTGCACCGGCGCATCGGCTACGTCCCCGGTGACGTCGCCCTGTGGCGCGATCTGTCCGGCGGCGAGGTCATCGACCTCTACGGGCGGCTGCGCGGCGGTCTCGACGCCCGCCGCCGCGCCGACCTCGTCGAACGCTTCGCGCTCGACCCCACCCGCAAGTGCCGCACCTACTCCAAGGGCAACCGGCAGAAGGTCGCCCTGGTCGCCGCCTTCGCCTCCGACGTCGACCTGCTCATCCTGGACGAACCGACGTCAGGGCTCGACCCGTTGATGGAGGAGGTCTTCCGGAGCTGTGTGCGCCAGGAGCGCGACCGCGGCCGCACGGTGCTCCTGTCGTCGCACCTCCTCAGCGAGGTCGAGGAACTCTGCGACCGGGTCAGCATCGTCCGGTCGGGACGCACCGTGGAGAGCGGGTCGCTCACCGAGCTGCGCCACCTCACCCGCACCAGCGTCCACGCCGAACTCGCTGGCCCGCCCGACGGGTTGGACCGGCTGCCCGGCATCCACGCTCTCGACGTGCGCGGCGACCGGGTGCGGTTCCAGGTGGACACCGACCAACTCGGCGCGGCGCTGCGGTCGTTGACGGCGATCGGCGTCCGGTCACTGACCTCGACCCCGCCGACCCTGGAGGAACTCTTCCTGCGCCACTACCGGAAGGACGACGCCACCGACGCCACCGACGGCCCCGACAGCAGCGACGGCAGCGACACCTCCGAGGCGGTCGCGCCATGACCCCGCCCGCGGCCCGCCGCCGCCTCGATCTCTCCCGTCAACTCGCCCGCACGGCCACCCTGTCGCGCTTCGCGCTCCGTCGCGACCGGGTGCTGGTCCCGGTCTGGGTCGCGGTGACCGCGCTGATCGTGCTCTCCATGCCGAGCACCCTCGAAGGGCTCTACGGCACCGCCTCCCAACGCGCCGCCCTGCTGCACCAGGTCGCCGTCAACGCCTCCTACCGCTCGCTGATCGGCCCGCTCCACGGCACCTCGATCGGCGCGCTGACGGCCTGGCGGGTCGGCGTCTACGCGGCCGGGCTCGCCGCCGTGACCAGCCTGCTCGTCGTCGTACGGCACACCAGGGACGAGGAGGAGAGCGGCCGTCAGGAGCTGATCGCGTCCGGGGCGGTGGGCCGCAGGGCCGCTCTGACCTCCGCGCTGCTGGCCGCGGCCGTCGCGGACGCGGCGCTCACCGCGCTGGTCACGGCGGGGCTGGCCGCCCGGGGCGCGGCGGGCGCGCTCGCCCTCGGGCTCGGACTCGGCGCGGTCGGCCTCGTCTTCGCGACGACGGCCGCGGTCGTCGCCCAGCTGACCGAGAGCGCCCGGCTGGCCCGCGGGCTGACGGGGGCGGTGCTGGGCGCCGCGTTCGTGCTGCGCGCGGCGGGCGACTCCGCGGCGGACGACGGCTCCTCGGTGCTGACCTGGCTCTCCCCGCTGGGCTGGCTGGAGAACCTGCGCCCCTACGCCGGTGAACGCTGGTGGGTGCTCGGCCTGTTCGCGGCGGCCGTCGCCCTCCAGGCGTGCGCCGCCTACGTGTTGGCCGGGCGCCGGGACCTCGGCATGAGCTTCCTGCCCACCAGGCCGGGACCGGCCACCGGGCGCCTCGGCACGGCGGGCGCGCTGGCCAGGCGGCTGCAACGCGGCGCTCTGCTCGGCTGGTCGGCCGGGTTCCTGCTGGCCGGTGTCGTCTTCGGCGGCCTCACCGGCGGGGTGGCCGGGCTCGTCGGGGAGAACGCGGGCGCCCGCGAGATCATCCGGCGGATGGGCGGGCGGAGCGGGCTGACCGACGCGTTCCTCGCCTCGATGACCTCCATGCTCGGCATGCTCGCCGCGCTGTACGTCGTCGCCTCGGTGCTGCGGCTGCACGGCGAGGAGACGTCGGGGCGGGCGGAGCCGCTCCTCGCCGCGCCCCTGGGGCGGCTGCGCTGGGCGGCCGGGCATCTGACGGTGGCCTTCGCCGGTTCCGCCCTGCTGATGCTGCTCGCCGGCCTCGGCCTCTCCCTCGGCCACGGCGGCCGGCCGGCCGCGCTCATCGGCGCCTGTCTGGTCCAGTTGCCCGCGGTCTGGGTGGTGGGCGCGCTCGCGGTGCTGCTCCACGGGCTGGTGCCCCGGGCCGCCCCGGCGGCCTGGGCGGTGGCGGTGGCGTTCCTGCTGATCGGCTGGGTGGGTCCGGCCCTGGACGCCCCGCGCGCGGTCCTGGGCCTCTCCCCCTTCGGCCGTCTCCCCAAGCTCCCCGGCGCCCCCATGGAGTGGCCGCCGGTGCTGGTCCTGACGGCCCTCGCGGTCCTGCTGACGGCGGCGGGACTCGCGGGCCTGCGCCGCCGCGACCTGACCGGCTCGTGACACGGCGGCGGGGCGGACCGCCACGGAAGCGGCCCGCCCCTCGGGCGTTCAGACGGTGGTCAGCAGACCGGGCACGGCGGACACGCGACGACCGTCACGTCGTCCAGGACGGGACCGTAGGCGCCCGCGGTGGTGCTGGCGAAGGTCAGCGTCGTGGTGGCACCGGTCGCGACGAACGTCAGCTGCCGGTAGACGTATCCCATGGCGGTGGGGGATTTGCCCGTCACGTCGAAGGTGAAGTCCTGGAAGTTCTGCCCGTCGACGAGGACCTTGCCCGTCTTGACGGCGGGCGCCCCCGCGCTGTTCCCGGCCAGCGCGTAGCTCACGGTGTACTTGGTGCCGGGGACGGTGGTGAAGGTCTGGGCCACCGAGCCCGCGCCGGTGCCGCTGAGGTCGACGGACTGGTCGCCCTCGGCCGCCTGCCAGGATCCGGCGCCCATGTGGTCCACGGTGCCGCTGACGACCCGCCACGGGCCGATGGTCTGTCCCGCCGAGAGCGTCGTGAACGAGCCCTGCGGGGCGGTCGGGTACTCGAAGCTGCCGTCGTCGAACCGGCTGGCCGCGGAGGCGGTGCCGGCCCCGGCGCCCGCCAGGAGGACGGACGCCGCCGCCGCGACGACGAACGTGCGTAATGCGCGCATGAATTTCCCCTTCCCTCCCTCCCGCACCCTGGCGGGAGGTCTGCGGGAACCACGGTAGGGGCGCACGCCCGCACGCCGATATAAGAAAATAAATAGTCATCCCATATGAGTTCTGCGGGGGCCGGCCGGGGGCCTCAGCACCTCACCCCACCTGCACGTCGAGCCCTTTCAGGCCGCGGATGACGAAATTCTGGTTGCGTTCCGGTTCCGCCGTCGGCGCCAGCCCCGGAGCCTTCTCCAGAAGGGCCCCCATGGACGCGGCCAGTTCGATCCGGGCGAGCGGGGCGCCGATGCAGTAATGAATTCCGGCCGAGAAACTGATGTGCGGATTCTCCGCCCGCTCCAGCGACAGCCGCTCGGGACGGTCGAAGACCTCCGGGTCGTGGTTGGCCGACCCGAACAGCAGGGCGATCTCCGCGCCCCGGGGGATCACCGTGCCGTCGATCTCGATGTCGTCGAGGACCCACCGCTCGAACATCTGCAACGGGGTGTCGTACCGCATCAGCTCCTCCACCGCCGCCGGCACCAGCGAGTGGTCGGCGCGCAGCGCCGCCAGCTGGTCGGGGTTGCGGAACAGCGCCCACCAGCCGTTGACCGTGGCGTTCACCGTGGCCTCGTGACCGGCGTTCAGGAGCAGCACACAGGTAGAGATCATCTCCTGCTCGGAGAGCCGGTCGCCCTCGTCGTGAGCCGCTATCAGGCCCGAGATCAGGTCGTCGCCCGGCCGCTCGCGCCGCTCGGCGATCAGCCCCCGCAGATACTCCGAGAACTCCACCGACGCCCGCACCGCCCGCCGCGCCGTCTCCTGCGACGGGTTCAGCTCGTACATCCCGCAGATCTCCGCCGACCAGGGCCTCAGGGGTGCCCGGTCCGCCTCGGGCACGCCCAGCATCTCGGCGATCACCGCGACCGGCAGCGGCTCGGCGACGTCCTTCAGCAGGTCACCGCCGCCCGCCTCGACCAGGTCGTCCACCAGCTTCCCGGCCAGCTCCCGCACGTACGGCTTCAGCCGCTCCACCGTGCGGGGCGTGAACGCCTTCGACACCAGGCGCCTGATCCGGGTGTGGTCGGGCGGCTCCAGGTCGAGCATCCCGTGGTCGTTGAGCACGTGGAACGGCTCGTGCTCGGCGGGCGGCGCCGACCGCCCGAACTCCTCGTGCGTGAAGCGGTGCCGGTAGCTCCGCCCGAGCCGGCGCTCCCGCAGCAGCGCCGAGACGTCCGCGTGGTGCGGAACCAGCCACTGATCGCTCGGCTCGTAGTACTCCACCCGCCCACGGGCGCGCAGCTCGGCATAGGCGGGGTACGGGTCGGCGACGAACGCCGGGTCCCACGGATCGAAGGCTCCCATGCCCGGACGCTAGCCCGGTACCCCCTGGTCTGACCAGGGGTGTCGCCCTTCTCACCCGTTCCCCGGCCCGTCCCCCGCCCGTTCCCCGCCCGCTCCCCGGCCCGTTCCTCAGCCCGGCGTGACCAGCCGCGCCTCGTAGGCGAAGACGGCGGCCTGGGTGCGGTCCCTGAGCCCCAGCTTCACCAGGATCCGGCTGACATGCGTCTTAATCGTGGACTCCGCGACCACCAGACGCTCCGCGATCTCCGCGTTCGACAGGCCCTGCGCGATCAGCACCAGCACCTCCGTCTCCCGGTCGGTCAGCTCCCCGTACGTCTGCGCCGTCGGCCGGGCGGTCTGCGACAGCTTCGAGAACTCGGTGATCAGCCGGCGCGTCACCGAGGGCGCGAGCAGCGCCTCCCCGGACGCCACCACCCGCACCCCGTCCGCCAGTTGGCGTGCCGAGGCGTCCTTGAGCAGGAACCCGGAGGCGCCCGCGCGCAGCGCCTGGTACACGTACTCGTCCAGGTCGAAGGTGGTCAGGACCAGCACCTTGGAGACGCCCTCGGCGGCCACGATCTCCCGGGTCGCCTCGATGCCGTTCAGCTCGGGCATCCGGATGTCCATCAGCACGACGTCGGGTGCCAGCTCCCGCACCCGCCGCACCGCCTCCCGTCCGTTGACCGCCTCGCCGACCACCTCGATGTCCGGCATCGCGTTCAGCAGCACCGAGAACCCCTCACGGACCATCATCTGGTCGTCCGCGATCAGCACCCGGATGGTGCCCGCGCCCTCGGCAGGGGGCCGCCGCGGGCCGCCGTCGCCCGTCATGAGGCGTCCTCGGGCGTCCGCGGGACCGGCAGGAACACCGTCACCTCGTAGCCGCCGTCCGCGGTGGGGCCCGCGGTCATCTCCCCGTCCAGCATGGTGACCCGCTCCCGCATCCCGGTGACGCCGTGCCCCGCGCCCGGCGACGGCTTGACCAGCGACGGCTCCGGCGGCGGACCGTTGACTATGCGCAGGCCGAGGCCGCCGAGCACGTACCCGATGTCGACGGCCGCCCGCGCGCCCGGCGCGTGCCGCAGGGTGTTGCTGAGCGCCTCCTGCGCGATCCGGTACGCCGACAGCTCGACGCCCTGCGGGAGTTCCCGCACCGCCCCGGTGACCGTCTTGTCGACGCTCAGCCCGGCCTCGCGCACATTGGCGAGCAGGCCGTCCAGATCGGCGAGGGTGGGCTGCGGGGCCTCCGGGACCTCGTAGTCCTCGGCGCGCACCACTCCCAGGACGCGGCGCAGCTCGGTGAGGGCCGCCACCGCGTTCTCCCGGATGGTGGCGAACGCCTTCTCCAGCTCGGGCGGCGGGTTCTCCACCCGGTAGGGGGCGGCCTCGGCCTGGATCGCGACGACCGACATGTGGTGGGCGACGACGTCGTGCAGCTCGCGGGCGATGGTGGTGCGCTCCTCCAGGAGGGTGCGCCGCGACCGCTCGTGGGCGGTCACCGTCTGCTGCGCGGTCACCTCCTGCTGGGCCTGCCTGCGGGTGTGCCGGATCGTGACGACGAGGAGGGCGAGCGCCGAGAGGAACAGCAGCGGCGCGGTGTTCGAGCCGAGGGTGCGTCCGCCGCCGAACGAGCTGCCGTAGAGCAGGCCGTAGCCCGCCGTCACCAGCCACATCCAGCCGGCGGTGCGGGGGCGGGTGCGCACCGCCACGATCGTGAGGACCAGGAAGTGGGCGAGGAAGTTGCCCGGCAGCCACGGCCAGTCGCTCCACTCGCCGGCCAGGACCGCGCAGACCGGGGTGGCCAGCATCGACAGCCAGAAGGCGCCGATCGGCCGCACCAGGGTCAGCAGGACGGGCGCCGCCGCGAAGGTGCCGAGGACCAGCGAGACGAAGGCGTCCTCCCCCGGCGCGCTCCCGAGCAGCAGCGTGAAGAGGGCGGCCGCGACGATGACGGCGTGCGGCAGATGGGCCGCCCGCTCGCGCAGCCCGCCCGGCAGCAGGCGCACGATCGGGCCGTCGGTGCGCATGGGCGGCAGCGGACGGTAGGCGAAGGCCTCGTGGAACAGGTCTCCGCGCAGCCCGCGCAGGGCCTCGGCGGCGGCCCTGCCCTCGGGACTGCGCGGCTGGTACTGCTGCGTCTGGCTCATGTCATTCACAGGTAAGACGGTAGGTGCCGGGGGCGTGGCCGTCGTCACCAGTGAGAGGGGTCCCGCGGGGTCCGTCTCAGGTACTACGAGGGGGAGCGGACGCCGGCCGAGGGGCGCCCTCGATCGAGGGCGGGGCGCCTCGGCCGGACGGCCAGGTACCGGCGTTCACCAGGCCAGTTGGGCGATCTCCTCGGCCACCACCGCGCAGGCGTCCGCCGCCGGGTCGATGAGCGGGAAGTGGCCGACGTCCTCCAGGAGGGTCAGCCCGACCACCTCGCCCGCCCTCGCCGCCGCGTCCGCGTACGCCTCGGCGACGGCCTGCGGGACGACGTCGTCCGTGCGGCCCTGCACCAGCGTCGTCGCGATCCCGGTCGGCAGCAGCAGGGCCGGGTCGGCGTACCGCCGCCGCTGCTCGAACAGGGCGTCGCCGCCCAGGAGTTGCCTGGCTGCCCCGCCGCAGACGGCGAGTTCCTCGGCGACGGCGAAGTCGGCGATCGGCGCCAGCGCGACCACGCCCCGCAGCTCCGGGGGGCCGGCGGTGCGCCAGGGGGCGTCGGCGGGCAGCACATGGCGGGCCGCGGCCCACAGCGCGAGGTGGCCGCCCGCCGAGTGGCCGGTGAGCACCATGCGCCGGGGGTCGGCCCGCGGCAGCGCCTCGCGGACCAGCGCGGGCAGCGCGTCGAGCGCGGCGGCGATGTCGTCGAAGGTGTCGGGCCACCGCCCGGCGACCGGACCGCCGTCGCCCTCGCCGCCCTGGCCGGGGATCAGCGCGCCGCGCCGGTAGCCGACGTTCGCCACCGCGAACCCGCGGCGGGCCAAGTAGTCGGCGAACGGGGAGAGATGGTGCCGGTCGTAGGGGGCGCGCCACGCGCCGCCGTGCACGACGACGACCAGGGGCGCGAGCAGGCCGGGACGGTCGTCGCCGTGCGGGGCGTGCAGGCCGATCACCTGGTCGGGGTGGTCGCCGTACGCGACGGTGACGTCGGCGTCGACCACCGGGTGCGACAGGGCCGACTTCTCCTCGGCGGCGGCGCGGGATGCGGCGGCGTCGTCCGGCATGCTCCAACCTCTCAGCGACGATGGGGTGCCTCCCGGGCCTGCGCGCGCGGGGGCGGGTGTGGCGGACCAGGTGGGACATCGGCCGTTGGCGGGGACCGTATCAGGCCCATGACGTGGGTCTACACGCGGAGGTGACGCTCGGTGAGGGGAAACGGTTCGCCACCGGCCCCGGTGGCGTCCGTTCGTCCCCGGGAGGCCGTTCATCCCCGGCAGGCGCCGGGAGCGGCACGGACCCGCGCCGCTCCCGCCGTGGACCCGGCCCGCGCCCTAAGCCCGAGCCTCGCCACGGCTCTGGCCCGCCACCTCGTCGAGCACCTCGCCCAGCACCCGCGCCGCCCGCCACGCGTCGGTGAACCCGGTGTACAACGGCGTGAAACCGAACCGGAGTACGTCGGGATGCCGGAAGTCGCCGACGACGCCTCGTCCGATCAGGTGCTTCATCACGTCCCCCGCGTCCGGGCAGCGCAGCGCGATCTGGCTGCCGCGCTCCTCGGGCCGCCGCGGAGTCACACACGTGACCCGGCCGGGATCGGCGTACGCCTCGACGCACTGGAGGAAGAAGTCGGTCAGGGCGAGGGACTTGGCGCGCACGGCGTCGATCCCGACCCCGTCCCAGACGTCGAGGGCCGCGTCGAGGGCGAGCATCGAGAGGATGTCGGGGGTGCCGACCCGGCCGCGCACGGCACCCGGCGCCGCCTCGTAGGCGGACCGCATCCCGAACGGCTCGACGTGCGAGTTCCAGCCGGGCAGCGGCGAGTCGAACCGGTCCTGGAGGTCACGGCGCACATACAGGTAGGCCGGCGAACCGGGGCCGCCGTTCAGGTACTTGTAGGTGCAGCCGACCGCGAGGTCGACGCCGTGCGCGTCCAGGCCGACGGGCAGCGCGCCCGCGCTGTGGCACAGGTCCCAGACCACGACCGCGCCGGCCGCGTGCACGGCGGCGGTCAGACCCGGCAGGTCGTGCAGGCGTCCGCTGCGGTAGTCGACATGGTTGAGGAGCACGGCCGCGGTGCGGGCGCCGAGCGCCCCCGGCACCTCGCCCGGCTCGACGGGCCTGAGGGAGCAACCGGTCATCCTGGCGGCGGACTCGGCGATGTAGCCGTCGGTGGGGAAGGTGGTCGCGTCGACGACGATCTCGTCCCGCGCGTCACCGTCCGCGCCCCTGGCCATCCGCACGGCCGCCACAAGTGCCTTGAAGATGTTGACACTTGTCGAGTCGCCGACGACGATCTGGCCGGCCGCGGCGCCGACCAGCCGAGCGATCCGGTCGCCGATCCGCTCGGGCGCGGTCCACCAGCCGCTCTCCTCCCAGGAGCGGATGCGCAGCCGGCCCCACTGGCGCCGCACGACGTCGTCGACCCGGTCGGCAACGGTGACCGGCAGCGCGCCGAGCGAGTTGCCGTCGAGATAGACCGTCCCGCCGACGCCGTCGACGCCGTCGAGGTCATCACGGCCGTCCAGGTCGTCGGGGCCGTCGAGGACGAACCGCTCGCGCAGCCGGGTCAGTTCGTCGCCGGCGTCCAACTCCCGGGCGCGCAGGGCGAGTCGGTCGGTGGTGGTGGGTTCAGACATGGGAGCGGGCCGTCCACAGCTCGGGGAACACGTTCTTCTGGGCGCGCTTCTCCAGCCAGGCCACCCCGGCGGAGCCGCCGGTGCCGGACTTCGCGCCCATCGCCCGGCGGGTGGCGACCAGATGGTCGTTGCGCCAGCGCCACACCAGTTCGGCGACGTCCGTCAACGCCTCGCCCAGACGGGCGAGTTCGGCGTGCTCGTCGCCCGCGTAGACGGCCGTCCACGCCTCCTCGACGGCGTCCGACGGCTCGTAGCGCCGGGAGACGTCACGGCGCAGCACCTCCTCGGGGACGGCGTGACCGCGGCGGGCGAGCAGCCGCACCACCTCGTCGTAGAGGCTGGGCTCCTGGAGCGCCTTCTCCAGCTCGGCGTGGACGCGCGGCGCCCCCCGGTGCGGGACGAGCATCGACGCGGACTTCTCGCCGAGCAGGAACTCCATCCGCCGGTACATCGCCGACTGGAACCCCGAGCCCTCGCCGAGGGCGGAGCGGTAGGAGTTGAACTGGGCCGGGGTGAGCTGGCCGAGCGGCCGCCAGGAGGCGTTCAGCGCCTCCAGCTCACGCACCGAGCGCTTCAGCGCGTCGACCGCGACCGGCACCCGGTCCTCGCGCAGGGCGTGCGCCGCGGTCTCCCACTCGTGGACGATCACCGTGAACCACAACTCCATGACCTGGGTCGTGACCAGGAAGACCATCTCTCCGGGATCGTCGGAGAGGGTGTGCTGGAGGTGGGTGAGCACGTCCGCGCGGACGTAGTCCTCGTACGGGGTGGTGCCGGCGAAGTCGAGATGCGGGGTCGACGGCTCCGCGGGTTCCTGAGGGGAGCGAGCCTGCTGGGACATCGCTGTCTCCTGTTGTTGCTGAGGGTAGCGGTCCGCCCCTGCCGATGCCGGCACGGGGGCCCCGGTCCCCACTCGCATCCTTCAATATCCCCCTGGTTCCGGCAAGGCCCGTCTGCCGCCAGACGGGCCACACCGGAGCCCCCGTCACGGGGAGTGCCCGATCAGCCCAGGGTCTGGGCGGCGGCGGGCGAGGAGTCCTTCAGGAACTGCGCGCACCGCTGGTACTCGTCCTGCTCGTCGATCGCCTGGGCGGCGCGCGCCAACGCGTGCAGGGCGCGCAGGAAGCCGCGGTTCGGCTCGTGCTCCCAGGGCACCGGGCCGTGGCCCTTCCAGCCGGCCCGGCGCAGCGCGTCGAGGCCGCGGTGGTAGCCGGTGCGGGCGTAGGCGTACGACTCGACGACGCCGCCCCGCTCGAACGCCTCGTCGGCGAGGCGTGCCCAGGCGAGCGAGGACTTCGGGTACTTCGCGGCGACGTCGGCCGGGGCCGTGCCGGTGGCCAGCAGCTCGCGGGGTTCCGGGTCGTCGGGGAGGTGGGTCGGGGGCGGCCCCCCGAGGAGGTTCTCGTGAATCGTCATGCCCCAAGTCTGCGCCATCCCCCCGGAGCCCCACGCCCCACCGCCACGGACCCGGCCCGACGCCCCACACCCCACCGCCACGGACCCGGCCCGACACCCCACACCCCACCGCCACGGACCCGGCCCGACACCCCACACCCCACCGCCACGGACCCGGCCCGACACCCCACACCCCACCGCCACGGACCCGGCCCGACGCCCGACGGTGGCCGGTCGCCCCCGTCACACCTCGCCCCCCCGTCAGCCCCCGAGCCGGCGCCCCGCCCGTCTGCCCTCCAGCGGGGGTGCCGTCACCGAGCCGTGGGTCAGGCACTCCGGGCGGGTGCAGTCGGGGGCCGGCGTGCGGACCGTCGCGAAGGCCACCCCCGAGCCCACCACCAGCACCCCCGCGCACCAGAGCATCGCGCGGTGGAAGGCGCTGTCGAAGGCGTCGGGGGTGCGGTACGCGTCCGGGCCCATCCCGGCGAGCAGCGGCAGCGCGGCCACCGCGATCAGGCCGGCCGCGCGGGCCGCCGCGTTGTTGACGCCGCTGGCAAGCCCCGCCCGCGCGGTCTCGACGGACGCCAGCACCGTCGCCGTCAGCGGGGCGACCAGGGTGACCATGCCGCAGCCGAGGACCAGCAGCGCGGGCAGCACATCGGCGGCGTAGGACGCGCCCGGCCCGACCCGCAGCATCAGCAGCATGCCGGCCGCGCAGAGCAGCGGGCCCACGGTGAGCGGGATGCGCGGCCCGATCCGGCCGGCCAGCGCGCCCGAGCGGGCCGAGAACAGCAGCATCAGCACGGTCGTCGGCAGCAGCGCCGTCCCGGCGGCGAGCGCGGACCAGCCGACGGCGACCTGGAGCTGGAGCGAGGCCAGGAAGAAGAACCCGCCGAACGCCG
Source organism: Streptomyces griseoviridis (assembly GCF_005222485.1). Lineage (NCBI taxonomy): Bacteria > Bacillati > Actinomycetota > Actinomycetes > Kitasatosporales > Streptomycetaceae > Streptomyces > Streptomyces griseoviridis. The sequence goes on along the minus strand of NZ_CP029078.1, from coordinate 4,839,284 downwards.
CGTAGACACAGAGCGTGACCAGGTTGACGGCGGTGAACTGGCGCGAGGAGAAGATGTCGAGCGGCATCATCGGGTCGCTGCCGCGCCGCTCCACCCGCACGAAGGCGACGGCGGCCGCCACGCCCACGGCGGCGGCCGTCAGCACCACGGCGAGGGAGCCCTGGCTGCCGTCGATCAGGGCGTAGGTGACCAGGGCGAGCGCGACGGCGCCGAGGGCGGCGCCGGTGACGTCGAACCGGCCGGGCGCGCGGGCCCCGCCGGACGACTCGGGGACATGGCGCAGCGCGACGGGGACGCACAGCAGCGCCAGCGGGACGTTCAGCAGGAAGACCCAGCGCCAGCCGGGGCCGTCCACGAGCCAGCCGCCGAGGAACGGCCCGATCGCGGCGCCGACCCCGCCGAACCCGGACCACAGGCCGACGGCCCTGGCCCGGTCGTCGGGGTGGAAGGACGCCTGGATGAGGGCGAGCGAGCCGGGGGTGAGGAGGGCGCCGCCGATGCCCTGGAGGGCGCGGGAGGCGACCAGCACCCAGATGTTGGGGGCGATCCCGCACAGCAGGGACGCGACGGCGAACCAGACGACGCCGATGACGAAGACCTTGCGGCGCCCGTAGCGGTCGCCGAGGGAGCCGCCGAGCAGGATCAGCCCGGCCAGCGTCAGCATGTAGGCGTTGACCGTCCACTGGAGCGCGGCCAGGCCGGCGTCCAGGTCACGGCCGATGCGGGGCAGCGCGACGTTGACGACCGTCGAGTCCAGCAGGGCCATGCTGGAGCCGAGCACGGTGGTCAGGACGATCCACTTGCCCTGGGACGAGGCGAGCCGGACATCGGGCATGCCCCAGATATACAGCGAGCCCGGCGCCACGGACAGGCGCCGGGCTCACCGCACGGGGTTACTTGATCCGGGTGCCGGTGGAACGCAGGTTCCCGCAGGCCTCGGTCACGCGCCGGGCCATGCCGGCCTCGGCCAGCTTGCCCCAGGTGCGCGGGTCGTAGGTCTTCTTGGAGCCGACCTCGCCGTCGACCTTCAGGACACCGTCGTAGTTGCGGAACATGTGGTCCGCGACCGGGCGGGTGAACGCGTACTGGGTGTCGGTGTCGAGGTTCATCTTCACGACGCCGTTCTCCAGCGCGGTGGCGATCTCCTCCGCGGTGGAGCCGGAGCCGCCGTGGAAGACGAAGTCGAACGGCGACGCCTTGCCGAACTTCGCGGCGACGCCGTCGTTCAGCTCCTTCAGGAGGTCGGGGCGGAGCACGACGTTGCCCGGCTTGTAGACGCCGTGCACGTTGCCGAAGGAGGCGGCCAGCAGGTAGCGGCCCTTCTCACCGAGGCCGAGCGCCTCGGCGGTGCGGATCGCGTCGTCGACGGTGGTGTACAGCGAGTCGTTGATCTCGTGCGAGACGCCGTCCTCCTCGCCGCCGGTCGGGGTGATCTCGACCTCAAGGATGATCTTGGCGGCGCGGGCGCGCTCCAGCAGTTCCTGGCCGATGGCGAGGTTGTCGGCGAGGGTCTCCGCCGAGCCGTCCCACATGTGCGACTGGAACAGCGGGTTGCCGCCGGCCTTGACGCGCTCCTCGGAGACCGCGAGCAGCGGGCGCACGTACCCGTCGAGCTTGTCCTTGGGGCAGTGGTCCGTGTGCAGCGCGACGGTGACCGGGTACTTCTCGGCGACGATGTGCGCGAACTCGGCCAGCGCGACGGCGCCGGTCACCATCTCCTTCTGGTACTGGCCGCCAAGGAACTCGGCGCCGCCCGTGGAGATCTGGATGATGCCGTCGCTCTCCGCCTCCGCGAAGCCGCGCAGCGCCGCGTGCAGGGTCTGCGTCGAGGTGACGTTGATCGCCGGGTAGGCGAACTTGCCTGCCTTCGCCCGGTCGAGCATCTCGTTGTAGACCTCGGGGGTTGCGATGGGCATCTGTCCGCTCCTTGTATGTGCGGGTGGGCGTTCTGTGTTGCTGCGTCCTGCGGCCCTGACCTAGACCTTGGGGCGACGACGTCGTCACCGGCGCCCCCATCTTTCCAGACCGGGCGGGCGGCTCAGTCGAGGGCCAGGTCGTCCTTGGAGTACGCGTACAGGTAGGGCACTCCGGCGCCCTCGCGGATCTTCTCCGCGGCGCCGGTCGCGCGGTCCACGATGGTGACGACGGCGACGACCTCGGCGCCCGCCTCACGCACCGCCTCGACGGCGGCCAGCGGGGAGCCGCCGGTGGTGGAGGTGTCCTCGACGACCAGCACCCGGCGGCCCGCGATGTCGGGACCCTCGACCCGGCGCTGCATGCCGTGCGCCTTGGCCGCCTTGCGGACGACGAAGGCGTCGACCCGGCGGCCGCGCGCGGCGGCGGCGTGCAGGATCGCGCCCGCGACCGGGTCGGCGCCCATGGTCAGACCGCCGGCCGCGTCGAACTCCAGGTCGGCCACCAGGTCGAGGAGCACCTCGCCCACCAGCGGGGCGGCCTCACCGTCGAGGGTGACGCGCCGCAGGTCGACGTAGTAGTCGGCCTCCAGGCCCGAGGAGAGGGTCACCTTGCCGTGCACCACGGCCTTGTCCTTGATCTGCTGAAGCAGCGCTGCGCGCACGTCACTCATGCGGTCAGCTTAGAGGCGGCGCCAGCTCCAGGTCGTGGCGGCTTCGAGGGGCTCGATGGGGGTGACCTGCCGGGGCGCCGTGTTCAGGCCGTTGGGCGGCCCGGTCTGCGGCTCCACGCAGACGGCGGCCTCCTGCTCGTCGTAGACCACCACCCACTTCTCGCGGCTGGCGACGTTCAGCTCCAGCTGGCCGGGCCAGGTGAGGGTGACGTCGACACCGCCCGGCATCCCGAAGCAGTCGTCCCACGGTCCCGGCCTCGGGTCGACGCGCACGCCGGTCGGCAGATGGTCGTCGCCGCGCTCCTCCTGCCAGGCGGGCGTGAAGTCCACCCGGACGTCCTCGCCGCCGAGGTTGCGGTGGAACCACGGGTGCCAGCCGATCTGCGCCGGGAACGACGAGTCGAGCGCCTCCACGGACATCGTCAGGGTGAGGGAGTCGGGGGTCAGGGCGATCTGCTGGGTGACGCGGCCCGGGTAGGGCCACGGCTCGACCAGGTCGTAGGTGATGACCGCCTCGCCCTCACCCACGCGCGCGGTGCTCCACGCGCCGTCGCGGGCGGTGCCGTGGATGGCGTGCGGCGGGGAGTTCAGCGGGAGTTGCCTGACGGTCGCGCCGTCCCGGAACCGGCCGTCCCTGGTCCGGCCGCACCACGGCACCATCGGGAAGCAGCCGAACCGCTCGCCCTGCCGCAGCAACTCGGTGCCGTCGACCCGCAGTCCACCGATCCGTCCGCCGTTGCCCGGCTGGACGGTCACCTCCGCGTCGCCCGCGGTCAGCGTGATCTCGTCGTCGCTCACGGGACGACCCTACTGGGGTGATCGAAGGGCACGCGCGCGTACCCGGGCGGTCAACGGCGTCTGCGCAGCGCCCGGGTGACGACGATCGCCGACGCCAGCGCGACGGCGGCGGCCGGCGCCGCCCAGCGCAGCGGTGAGCCGGGGGCGATGGTCTGGGGCGCGGGCACCGGCGCGTACCGGCCGCGCGGCGGCGCGTGATCGACCTCTTCGGCGCTGCGCCCGATCATCGTCCGCCGCGCGTGGGCGGCCTCGGCGGGCGGTTCCTCGGGGGCGATGGGCTCGACGGGCACGAGAGGCACGACGGGCGGAACGGCGTCGGCATCTTCGATCGCGTCGACGGGGTCGCTGTCCGCTGGGGCGTCGGAGGCGTCGGAGGCGTCGGGGGCGTCAGGTGCGTCCGAGCCGTCAGGCGCGTCGGGGGCGTCAGGTGCGTCGGAGGCGTCAGGCGCGTCGGAGGCGTCAGGTGCGTCCGAGGCATCCGAGGCGTCGGAGGCGTCCAAGACGTCGGAGGCGTCGGAGGCGTCAGGTGCGTCCGAGACGTCGGAGGCGTCAGGTGCGTCCGAGACGTCGGAGGCGTCAGGTGCGTCCGAGACGTCGGAGGCGTCCTCGTTGGAGGCGTCCGCGTCGGAGCCCGGCTCCCCCGGCGCCTCTCCCGGCGCCGCGCCCGGCTCCTCCCCCGGCGCCACGCCCGGCTCCTCCTCAGCCGCCTCGACGGGTGTCTCCTCGTCCCGTACCGCCTCGTCCGGTGTCGCCTCGTCCGGTGTCGCGCCCAGGTTCGCCGCGAAGCGGTCGAGCAGGCGGGTCGCCGCCGAGGCCACCGCGTCCTGGGGGAGGTCGGCCAGGCGGCCGTCGGCGCTCGCCGTTCCGGTGAAGGAGACCGTGGCGCCGCCGTCCGTGTCCCGCACCCGCACGGTCAGCGTGAGCCGGACGGTGCCTGAGCCGCGGGCCTCCGTGGCGTCGCCCGTCACGAGGTGGGTCCCGTCCTCGCCCGCGCTGACCCGCAGGGTGCCGCGGCAGGTGACGGAGTGACCGCCGACGCGCACCTTCAGCCGCCCGGTGCCCGGCTCGGCGCCCGCGTCCTGGTGGAGTCCGGGGATCGCGCGGGCGACCCGCGCGGGGTCGGCGAGCGCGTCGCGCAGCCGCGCGGCCGGAACCGGAACGAACACCTCATGCTCCATGTCGGGCGAGCCTACCCACGACACCGGCTCCCGCACCGCCCTTGCCGGAAAGTGGCGGCCCGTTTCCGGTGGATCAGTCGGTGTAGCGGGGGTGCACCAGGGTCGAGGGCGGCAGTCCGGGGACGCGGGTGCGGGTCGCCTCCCCGGCGTCCGCCGTCAGGGCCGCGCGGGTGAGGGTGCGGGGGCGGGGCGCGCCGGGGGCGAGGCTCAGGCGCGGGGGTGTGGTGGCGGCGAGGACGAACCCCCAGTCGCGGGCGGCGCGGGACGCCTCCGTCGTGCGGTCGGGGCCGCCCGCGAACCCGGCGGCGCGGCCCGAGATCCGGTACGGGACGGTGCGCAGGCCGGCCGCGCGGAGCGTCGCGTCGACCGTCCAGAAGACGCGCGGCCTGCTGGCGAGCGGGCCCGCGTGCACCACGAGACGGCCGCCGGGGGCGAGGGCGCGGCGGGCGAGGCCGTAGAACTCCTGGGAGTACAGCTTGGTGCTCGCGGTGATGCCGGGGTCGGGCAGATCGCAGACCAGCACGTCGTACGAGGCGGGGGGCGCCCCGCGCAGCCAGCCGAAGGCGTCCTCGGCGGTCACGTGGACGCGCGGGTCGGCGTACGCGTGGCCGTTCAGCCGGGACAGGGCCGGGTCGGTGCGGGCGAGCCTGACCAGTCCGGCGTCCACGTCGACGACGTCGATCCGGTGGACGCCCGGGTGGCGGAGCACCTCGCGGACGGCGAGTCCGTCACCGCCGCCGAGGACCAGCACGCGCGCGTGCGGGCCGTTCATCGCGGGGTGCACCAGCGCCTCGTGGTACGGGAGTTCGTCCCGGCCGCTGACCCGGAGCCGGCCGTCGAGGAACAGGTCGAGGGGCCTGCCGTGGGTGCCGCCGGTGAGGACGACCTCCTGGACACCGGTCTGGAGGGCCACCCGGACGTCGGTGCCGTAGACGGCGTGCCGGGCGGCCCGCTCGAAGTCGTCGACGAGGACGGCGGCGGCGGCGAGGACGCCGAGGACGAGGAGGTTGGCGATCAGCAGCAGCCAGCGGGCGCGGCGGCTGAGGTCGCGGCGGAAGAGGCCGAGGACGAGGGCGCCGCCCGCCACCGCGTTGACGGTGCCGGTGATCAGGGCGCCGGTCAGCTGGCCGAGCAGCGGCAGCAGCAGGAAGGGGAAGGCGAGGCCGCCGACCAGGGCGCCGACGTAGTCGGCGGCGAAGAGGTCGGCGACCGCGCCGCCCGCGTCCTGGCGGCGGATGCGCTGGATCAGCTCCATCAGGAGCGGCACCTCGGCGCCGATGAGCAGGCCGATGGCGAGCGAGAAGGCGACCAGCAGCCAGCGCGAGCCGCTCGCCCACAGGCCGCCCCAGCCGCCGGTCCAGGCGAAGACCGCGTAGAGGGCCATCGCGCTGCAACCGCCGACCAGGGCGAGCGTCGCCTCGATCGCGCCGAACCCGGCGGCGGCGCGCCAGCGCAGCCGTTTCGCGGCGAGGGAGCCGATACCCATGGCGAAGACCATGACGGACAGGACGACGGACGCCTGGGTGACGGAGTCGCCGATGAGGTACGAGGCGAGGGCGACCAGTTCCAGTTCGTAGACGAGCCCGCAGGCCGCGCAGACGAAGACGCACGCCAGGACCAGGAACCGGCCCGTGCCCGGCCGCACCGGCAGCCGCGCCGGTCCGGGCCAGGAAGGCGGGGGGCCGGGCGGGGCCGGCGCGTGCGGATCGATCACGACTGCGACGTTACGTCACATGAACGTCACGCTTCGTCACCCACACGTGTGGAAAAAACGGTCAGTCGGGCCCCGGGACGTTTGACGCCCGCCCGCACCCGCCCCCTCGTGCGACCCGTGTCAGGACCGCGCGCCCCCGCCGCACCGGCCGCGCCGGCCCCACGCACCCGCCACGCACCGCGCCGGATCACACCGCACCGCGCCGGATCGCGCCGGATCGCCGAGCACGCGCACGGACGGCCGACCGGCTCAGACGCCCGACGGGCTCAGCCACCCGACCGGCTCAGACGCCCGACCGGCTCAGACGCCCGACGGGCTGAGCGGCCCGGCCGGGACGCGGACGCCCACCCGGGTGCGGGTGGCGACCAGTTGGCCGTCCTGCGGGTAGGCGTGCCAGGTCCGCCAGTGCACCTGGCCCTCGTGGCACTGGGCCAGCATGGCGGTGAAGGCGTGCGGACTGCCGGGGAAGACGCCCGCGAGTCCGTGCGGATGGTCGGAGACGAGGGCGAGCAGCTCCTGCGCGCGCCCCGCGAACGAGCCGGGCGAGAGGACCTCGACGCGGGCCGCGAACTCGTACTCCCAGTCGCCGACGCGTTTGGCGACGCCCAGCGGCAGCGGGGTGCTGCTGCCGGGGATGCACGCCACCGTCTCCGAGCAGTTGCCGCGCTCCTCGTCGAGGAGCACCTGGTGGGAGGCGCCGAGAAGTCTCAACTGGAGCTTGGCCCGGGACAGTTCGAGGTCGAGCGTGGCCAGTGCGGGAAGCGGTTCGCCGCCCAGCGCCCAGGCGAGGTCGGCAGCACGCGTGTCGGTGTAAACGGTGTTCAGGGTCGTGAGCATGGGTGGGCTCCGCTAGCGCGCAAAGGGGGGAGGTGTGGTCCGGCGGCACCCGGGTCGGCACCTGGACGGTCCGGCCGGCTCCGGTCGATCCGTCGTGGGGGAGTGCGCTGGACGTCCGTTCCGGCCGCTTTGGTGGTTTAGAGGGAATCATGAACTGTGGCGCCGCCACAGTGTTTTTACCCAACTTCGTGGGGTTTCCATCCCTCAGAGGGCTCCACTGCTCAACTGTTCAACCAGGCGTGCGCCACCGGCCGGTGGCGCACGCCGGAGCGTACGGGCCTGCGGGCGTGGTCAGTTGCCTCCGCCGCCGCAGCCGCCTCCGCCGCCGCAGGACGAGCCGCCGCCGCACGAGGAGTGTCCGCCGCCCCCGCAGGACGAGTGCCCGCCACCCCCGCAGGAGTGGTGCCCACCGGAGTGATGGCCGCCGTCCGAGGACGACGAGCCGCCGTCGCCCGCCCACCAGCTGGCCCCGCTGCCGCCGCCCGCCGCGCCCCCGCGGTAGGCCGTGCGGCGACCCTTCCCCCGCCTGCGCGCCGCCGACAGGATGACCGTCAGCAGGAGCACGCCGATCACTATGAAGATCAGAATGACACCCATGGCGCCACCGTCCTTCCGAGTCCCCCGAAGCAACCCCCCGTGGGTGCCTGGTTCCGTGCGTGCCCGGCAGATGCCCGGTCGTCTCACGGGCCAAAGCAGAGTTGAGGAACTCCAGAGCTTCGGCGCAGGATGACGGGCATGACCTCCAGCACCCGCCCGCTGCTCAACCGCCGTCTCGCCGAGTTCGGGACGACGATCTTCGCGGAGATGTCCGCGCTGGCCACCCGCACCGGCGCGATCAACCTGGGCCAGGGCTTCCCCGACACGGACGGCCCCGAGGCCGTGCGCGAGGCGGCGGTCCGCGCGCTGCGCGAGGGTCGCGGCAACCAGTACCCGCCGGGCCCCGGCGTCCCGGAGCTGCGGACCGCGATCGCCGCGCACCAGCGGCGCCGCTACGGCCTGAGCCACGACCCCGACACCGAGGTCCTGGTCACGGCGGGCGCCACCGAGGCCATCGCGGCGACGCTGCTCGCGCTGGTGGAGCCGGGCGACGAGGTGATTGCGTTCGAGCCGTACTACGACTCCTACGCGGCCAGTGTCGCGATGGCGGGCGGCACCCGGGTGCCGGTCACGCTGCGCCCGCACGAGGGGGCGTTCCGGCTCGACCTGGACGAGCTGCGGGCCGCCGTCACCGACCGCACCCGGCTGCTGCTGATCAACACCCCGCACAACCCGACCGGCACGGTCCTCACCCGCGAGGAGCTGACGGCGATCGCGGAGCTGGCCGTCGAGCGGGACCTGCTGGTGGTGACGGACGAGGTGTACGAACACCTGGTCTTCGACGACGCCGAACACCTGCCGCTCGCGGCCTTCCCCGGGATGCGGGAGCGGACGGTGACGATCGGCTCGGCCGGCAAGACGTTCTCGTTCACCGGCTGGAAGGTGGGCTGGGTGACGGCCGCGCCCCCGCTGGTGACGGCGGTGCGCTCCGCGAAGCAGTTCCTGACCTACGTGGCGTCCGGCCCGTTCCAGTACGCGGTCGCCGAGGCGCTGGCGCTGCCCGACAGCTACTTCGCCGACTTCCGCGCGGACATGCTGGCCAAGCGCGATCTGCTCGCCGAGGGTCTCGCGGACGCCGGGTTCGGGGTCTTCAAACCGGCCGGCACCTACTTCGTCACCACCGACATCCGGCCCCTGGGCGAGAGCGACGGCTTCGCGTTCTGCCGCGCCCTGCCGGAACGGGCGGGCGTGGTGGCCATCCCCAACGCGGTGTTCTACGACCACCGCGAGGAGGGAGCACCGTTCGTACGCTTCGCGTTCTGCAAGCGGAAGGACGTGTTGGAAGAAGCGGTCGCCCGCCTCCGGCGACTGGCGGTCTGACAGGGGGCGCGAAAGGAGCGCCGCCGGTGTGCTTCCGGGCGCGGGGCCTGCTCAAGGCCCGCTCCCGAAGCGGCCACGGTTCACTCGGTGTCTTTGGGATGCCGCGGGGAGGCGTACACGAGGATCACGGTGGAGGTCTCCGCGCTGACCAGGTAGCGCACTCGACCACCACTGGTGACCTCGTACTCCCACTGCTCCAGGTCGGAGCCTTTCCACACTTTGGTGGCGTGCCTGCCGCGCAACTGGTGCTGGCGATTCCAGTTGGCCCGGGTCAGAGGGTCACTTCGGAGAGCGTCCAGGCAGCGATGCGCGCTCGGCAGGGCCACACGACACAGCTCTTCCCAGCCCGTCACCGCCTCCGTGGTGCCGAAGACGACGTTCCACCCGTTGAGGGGCGGAACGCTGACTCGGTCTCCTTTCTTCGGGCTCACCCACGCACCTCGACCTGACCGAGGTCATCACCGTCGAGCGGACGCAGCGATTCCCCGAGCTGCTCGGGATCGGCATTGATGCGAGCCGTGGCGCGCCAGGAGACGATCGCGCGGTGCACGGCCTCTCCCGCCCCCAGTTCGGCGGCGTCCGACAGCGCTCCAAGAAGCTCGACAGTGAAGGCCCGAACCTCTTCCGCGTCCAGGTGCCGCGCCCAGGGGAACACCTCGGGCAGTGCGAGGAGGAGCGCCCTGGCACCGTCGTCCTGCTTCATCAGTGCGAGGAAAAGCCGGGAGGCGGTGGTCAGGTTCTCCTCCGCGCCCTCCGCGCGTACGGCCGTGGTCAGCACCATGTCCGGCGCGTCCCGATGGGTGACCCGAAGCCGCCCGAGAGCAGCAGCTCTGGCCGCGACGCCTTTGGGGTTGCGGGACAGATCGGTGAAGGAGACGGATTCCGTTTCTGCTTCCAGACGCGCGGTAGACATAATCAGAGCTTACTCAGATCACGATCTGATTTCAAGGAGACTCCCCGACGGCCCGGTGCGCACCGTGACCTTTCCGCAAGCGCACGTCGGTCCTCCAGGAGGCGGTCACGCGGCTGAAGGCGGGCGTCTGAGCCTCCGGTCGGGGGTGACCCGGGCGTCGTCCGGGCGGCGGCCCGGCGCCGTGCCGTGCCGGACGGGTCGAATCCGCCGTCCTCCGGGCGCGGAACACCCGTGTTCGGCCCGTTCACCCGGCACTGTTCCGGTGTGACCCATGCGAGCACCCTCGTCCCCCCGTCCCGCAGGGAGCGGCCGGGCGCCGCCGGGCGGGCGCGGCTGTCCGTGGCCGGCGACGCGGCGCGGGCCCTCGGACTCTTCACCGTCGTCAGACTGCTGGGCGTCGTCGCGCTGGCGGCGGCCGCCTGGGCGACCGGACGGCATCCGCTCACGCTGCTGAGCCGGTCCTGGGACTCCCTGTGGTACCTGGGCATCGCCGCCCACGGATACGGGCTCACCGAGGTCTACGGGCCCGGGACGGCCCACAGCGACCTGGCGTTCTTCCCGCTCTACCCGGCGCTGGTGCGGGTGGCCACGGAGGCGGGACCGTGGAGCGCGGGCGTGGCCGGGCTCGTGGTGTCGTGGCTGGCCGCCTCGGTCGCCGCGTGCGGTCTGTACGCGCTGGGCGCCCGGCTGTACGGGCGGGCGACGGCGACGGCGCTGGTGCTGCTGTGGGGGCTGCTGCCGCACTCGATCGTGCTGTCGATGGCGTACACCGAGCCGGTGCTCACCGCGTTCGCCGCGTGGTCGCTGTACGCGGTGCTGGCCAGGCACTGGCTGTGGGCGGGGGCGCTGGCGGCACTCGCGGGCCTCTCCCGGCCGAACGGGTTCGCGGTCGCGGCGGCGGTGCTGGCCGCGGCGGCGTGGGAGGCCCGCGGGGTGTGGCGGGCGGGCGGAAAAGTTACCCACAGGCTGTGGACGGGCGCGGCGCTCGCGCCCACCGGCTGGGCCGGGTACGTGCTGTGGGTGGGCCACCGGGAGGGCGATCTGCCGGGCGGCTACTTCGAGGTGCAGCGCCTGTGGGGCTCCCGCTTCGACCTGGGGCGCGGCTCGCTGCGCTTCGTCCGCCACCTGCTGCTCCACGGCGACCGGCTGGTCTTCCCGATGACGATGGTGATCGTGGCGGCGGCGATGGTGCTGTTCGCGCTGCTGATCGCCGACCGGGCGCCGCTGCCGCTGGTCGTCCACAGCGGGGTGCTGCTGCTGGTCGCGCTGGGCGGTTCGGGGTTCTTCGAGTGCAAGCCGCGGTTCCTGCTGCCGGCGTTCCCGCTGCTGCTGCCGCTGGCGCGGGCGCTGACCCGGACGGCCAGAGCCCGGCCCTGGCACGCGACCGTGGTGGTCTGCGCCCTGGCCGGGCTCTCGTTCTGCTACGGGGCCTATCTGCTGGTCGTCGCCCGCACGCCTCTGTAGCGGCGGGCGGACGACCCGGGGGAGGCCGGAGCCGGCGGCGGACTACGCCTCGTCGTCGCCGGGCTTCTCGTCGGCGTCGTTGACGTCCTCCTCCAGGCCGAGCTGCTCGACCAGCCACTTGTCGAACTCGATGGCGGCGCGCACCCAGCTGACCGTGGAGGACACGAAGTGCTCCAGGCTGACGCCGGTGCCGATGAGCATCTGCGCCTCACCGATCAGCCGGACGGTCCCGTCGTCGTGGGTGTGGGTGTACACCTTGGGCCACAGGGTGCGCCGGTTCCAGTCGTCGATCGATTCGAGGAGCGTGGGCTTCTCGTCGATCTGGTGGGGCCGGTCGTAGAACGTCCGCACCGAGAAGACCTGCTGGTCGCCCTCGCCGCGGAACATGAAGTACGTACGGAACTGCTCCCACGGCGCCGCGAGGTCTCCCTCGTCGTCGACGACGTACTTGAGCTCCATCTGGTCGAGGAGCTGCTTCACGAGGTCCTGATCCGGGACTACGGGGCCCGCCGGCCCTTGGGGCTGCGGCTCGGGCTGGCCCCCGAAGTGAGGAATCGAGGACGGGTCGATGGTCACCGTGTTTTTCCCTTCATACGGATTCCGTCATCCTCCCCCATCCGGGGAGGTGCGTGGCAAGCCCCGCCGAGCCTGTCAGCCGTGGGCTGACACGATCCGGTCGGGCGGCCGGACCGTGTCGGCCCCGGCCGGCCTCCCCGGCGCCCGGGACGGCCGGGGGCCGAGTACCCGCTTCCGCACGGCCGACCCACCGGCTACAGCGTCTTGCCCGTGGCGGGCCCCACCAGCAGACCGTCACCGAACGTGTCCACCCGGACCGTGTCGCCGTCCTTGATCTCGCCGGAGAGGATCTCCTTGGCGAGCCGGTCGCCGATCGCCGTCTGGACCAGGCGGCGCAGCGGCCGGGCGCCGTAGGCCGGATCGTTGCCCTCGGACGCCAGCCAGTCCAGGGCCGCGTCGGTGATCTCCAGGGTGAGCCTGCGCTCGGCGAGCCGCCCGGCGAGCCGGTCGATCTGCAGGCGCGCGATCCGGGCCAGCTCGCTCTCCGAGAGGGCCGAGAAGACGACCAGGTCGTCGAGCCGGTTGAGGAACTCCGGCTTGAAGGACGCCCTGACGACGTCCAGGACCCGTGCCTTCTTCTCCTCGGCGCCGGTGAGCGGGTCGACGAGGAACTGGCTGCCCAGGTTGGAGGTGAGGATCAGGATGGTGTTGCGGAAGTCGACCGTGCGGCCCTGACCGTCCGTCAGGCGGCCGTCGTCCAGCACCTGGAGCAGGATGTCGAAGACCTCGGGGTGGGCCTTCTCCACCTCGTCGAGGAGCACGACCGAGTAGGGGCGCCTGCGCACCGCCTCGGTGAGCTGGCCGCCCTCCTCGTAGCCGACGTATCCGGGCGGGGCGCCGACCAGGCGGGCCACGCTGTGCTTCTCGCCGTACTCCGACATGTCGATGCGGACCATGGCCCGCTCGTCGTCGAAGAGGAAGTCGGCGAGGGCCTTGGCGAGTTCGGTCTTGCCGACGCCGGTCGGGCCGAGGAAGAGGAACGATCCGGTGGGCCGGTCCGGGTCGGCGATCCCGGCCCTGGTGCGCCGTACGGCGTCGGCGACCGCCTGCACGGCCTCGTGCTGGCCGATCAGCCTGCGGCCCAACTCCTCCTCCATGCGCAGCAGTTTCTGCGACTCGCCCTCCAGGAGGCGGCCGGCCGGGATGCCGGTCCAGGAGCCGACGACGTCCGCGATGTCGTCGGGGCCGACCTCCTCCTTGACCATGGTGTCCCTGGCGGCCTCCTCCTCGGCCTCGCTGGCGGCCTCCAAGTCCCGCTCCAGGGTGGGGATCTCGCCGTAGAGGAGCTTGGAGGCGGTGTCGAAGTCGCCGTCGCGCTGGGCCCGTTCGGCCTGGCCGCGCAGTTCGTCGAGCTTCTCCTTCAGCTCGCCGACCCGGTTCAGGGACTCCTTCTCCTTCTCCCAGCGCGCGGTCAGCCCGCGCAGCTCCTCCTCGCGGTCGGCGAGGTCGCGGCGCAGCCGCTCCAGGCGCTCCCGCGAGGCGGGGTCGGTCTCCTTGCCGATCGCCAGCTCCTCCATCTTCAACCGGTCGACGGAGCGCTGGAGTTCGTCGATCTCGACGGGCGAGGAGTCGATCTCCATGCGGAGCCGGGAGGCGGCCTCGTCGACCAGGTCGATGGCCTTGTCGGGCAGGAAGCGCGAGGTGATGTAGCGGTCGGAGAGGGTGGCGGCGGCGACCAGCGCGCTGTCCGCGATCACCACCTTGTGGTGGGCCTCGTACCGCCCCTTGAGCCCGCGCAGGATGGCGATGGTGTCCTCGACGGTCGGCTCGGCGACCAGCACCTGCTGGAAGCGCCGTTCGAGGGCCGGGTCCTTCTCGATGCGCTCGCGGTACTCGTCGAGGGTGGTCGCGCCGACCATCCGCAGCTCGCCGCGGGCCAGCATGGGCTTGAGCATGTTGCCGGCGTCCATCGCGGAGTCGCCGCCCGCGCCCGCGCCCACCACGGTGTGCAGCTCGTCGATGAAGGTGACGATCTGGCCGTCCGAGTCCTTGATCTCGGCCAGCACCGTCTTCAGCCGCTCCTCGAACTCGCCGCGGTACTTGGCGCCCGCGACCATCGCGCCGAGGTCGAGCGAGACGAGCCGCTTGTTCTTGAGCGACTCGGGCACGTCCCCCTTCACGATGCGCTGGGCGAGGCCCTCGACGACGGCGGTCTTGCCGACGCCGGGCTCGCCGATGAGCACCGGGTTGTTCTTGGTGCGGCGCGACAGCACCTGCACGACACGGCGGATCTCCTGGTCGCGGCCGATGACCGGGTCGAGCCGGCCCTCGCGCGCGGCGGCCGTGAAGTCGGTGCCGAACTTCTCCAGGGCCTTGTACTGGCCCTCCGGATCGGGTGTGGTCACCCGGCGTCCTCCCCTCGCCTGCTGGAAGGCCTCGAGCAGCTTCTTCGCCCCGGCCCCCTGCCCGGAGAGTACGTCCCCGGCGGCGCCGCCCTTCGCCGCGGTGCCGATGAGCAGGTGCTCGGTGGAGAGGAACTCGTCGCCCAGCTCCCTGGCCCGCTCGGCGGCGTCCGCGAGCACGGCGAGCAGTTCCCGGTTGGGCTGCGGGGGCGCCACGGTGGAGCCGGTGACGCTGGGCAGCCCGGCGAGGATCTGCTCGGCGCCCGCCCGGACGGCCGCCTGGTCGGCGTCGACGGCGGCGAGCAGGTCGGTGACGTTCTCGTTGTCCTGTCCCTGGAGCAGGGCAAGAAGCAGATGAGCGGGGGTGAGGTCGGGGTGTCCCTCGGTCACGGCCCGGCTGCTCGCCGCGTTGATCGCGTCCCGGCTCCGGTTGGTCAGCTCCGCGTCCACGTTCGTTCTCTCCTCCGCTGCCGCTCCTGCTGGTCCCTTGCTGACTCAGTCAGCGTACACAAAGTTGAGTCTATTCCACTCAAGGCAGCGGGGGACTCCGTTACCGGTGATTCGCCGCCCCGGGCCCCCCTGACCCCCTCCCGGTGATTCGCCGACCCGGACCCCCCTGACCCCCTCCCGGTGATTCGCCACGCCGGCACCCCTTGACCCCCTCCCGGTGATTCCCCGCCCCGTCCGCCCCCGCCCATCCGCTAGGTTCCGGCCATGGCGACCCCCGCGCGACACCCCGGCGCTCTCGACCCCGCGTACCTCGGCTTCTGGCGTGAACGGCATCTCTGCACGCTGACCACCCCGCGCCCGGACGGCACCCCGCACGTCGTCCCGGTCGGCGTCACCTACGAACCGGAGGCGGGGCTGGCGCGGGTCATCGCCAGTTCGACGAGCCGGAAGGTGCGCAACGTCCTGGCGGCCGGACCCGGCGGGGCGCGGGTGGCGGTGTGCCAGGTGGACGGGCGGCGGTGGGCGACGCTCGAAGGCGTGGCGGTGGTGCGGACCGACCCGGACGCGGTCGCGGAGGCGGAACGGCGGTACGCGGAGCGTTACCGGCGGACGCCCTCGCCCAATCCGGCGCGCGTGGTCATCGAGATCCGGCTGACCCGGACCATGGGCCACGGCTGATTGCTTTCAGCCACTCACGCGCGCGGGGCGTTCCGGTCGACAGTGGGCCGAACCCGCCCAAAACTGCAGCGGCGTCACCGTGTTCAGGTCACGGTGACGCCGCTGCGGGGGGAAGCGCCTGAGCGATCTGTTACGACGGGGGAATCGCGTCAGGCACTGCGGGGGGTGGCTGAGATGGTTCGCGGGGTGGGGGCCTCCGACTCCACCAGCCTGTGGTCTCGTTGATCAAGGTTCACAAAAATCATTCCGTACCGGATGGCACACCTCACCGGCTGCGGCGCCCCCCGAGGCCGCCGCAGACACCGGTACGCCCGTACGTCCTCGTCCTCGTCACGCGTCACGACCACCGGCTCGCCGAACACCGTCACCATCAGCGAGTCACCCGGGTGGGGGATCGCGGTGACCAGGTCGATGAAGTGCCAGCCGGAGCGGTAGGCCGTGGCCATTTCGCGACGGAAGGACCGGTCGTCGGGAGGCGTGGTCATGACTCGACGGCCCAGGTGCTGTCGTCCACGCTCCAGGTGCTGTCGTCCTGCGTCCGGTCGGACGCCGTCACCACCCACGTACTGTCGCCGGGGGTGCCGTCGGACGCCCGCACCACCCAGGTGCTGTCTCCCGGTACGCCGGCGGCCGACGCGAACCAGGTGCTGTCTCCGGGCACCGCGGCGGCCGACGCGAGCCAGGTGCTGTCTCCCGGCACCCCCGCGGCCACGGTGCTGCGCCAGGTACTGTCCGCTCGGACGTCGTCCTTCGTTCCCGCCAGGCCGGTCAGCGTGCCGAGGGCCACGGCTACGGAGAAGGCGGCGACAAGCGCCGAGCGAAGCATTCTCTTATGCATAGTCGGCTTCGTCCTCATTTGAAGGTCACCTCTCCCCCGTCGACTACGACGATGGCCCATTCCGGCACGTCATGGCCACACAATCGATGCATCATGTTCCTGCACGTTCAGGACCCTGGGGGGTGGAGATTTGGCCACAAGCGAGACTAAGCGGACACATCCTCATGCGCTGACCGCCATGTGCGACGAGGGCCGCCGTCTCTACGGAAACGCTCTCCGCACGGGGCGCATTGCCCGGGATGACGTGGAATCGGCGCCCTGCCTGATGGAGTTCGCGCTCCTGCACCCCGACCCTGACGACGACAAATGGCTCCGCCCTGTGCCGCCGTCGATCGCGCTGGCCCAGCGCGTCAACCCGATCGAGCACGAGATCACGCAGCACCGCCGGCTGTCGATGGAGCTGGCCGAGGCTTTCGAGCCATTCATGGCACTGAGCGCCCAGGTCTCGGCCACCACCCACTCGATCACCGTCCTGGAGGGCATCGACCGGATCAACGCGGCGCTCGATCTGGCCACCGCCCAGTGCCAGTCGGAGATGCTCACCGTCCAGCCGAGCCGCCGCCGCCTCGAACACACCCTGGTCCAGGGCCTGGAGCGGGACCGGCCGCTGATCGAACGCGGCTGCCGCATCCGCACCCTCTACCAGCACACCGCACGGCACAGCCCCGAGACCCTCGCCTACGTCGCCCAGTTCGCCAGCGGCAAGGTCGAGTACCGCACCATCGACGAACTGGTCGGACGGCTCATCATCTGCGACGAGACGGTCGCCTTCATCCCGATCAGCGACGACGGCCAGGTCGCCCTGGAACTGCGCCACCCGGGGCTGGTGCGCTACCTCGTCAAGTTCTTCGAGTTCATGTGGGACCGCGCCGTCCCGCTCAGCGCCGGCGCCCCCTACGAGACCGCCCCCGACGGCATCACCGAGATCCAGCACTCCATCGCCAAGCTCCTGATCGAGGGCCATGTCGACGAGGCCATCGCCCGCCGGCTCGGCATGAACGTGCGCACCTGCCGCGCCCACATCGCCAAGCTCGCCAGCGCCCTCGGCAGCGGCAGCCGCGCCCAACTCGGCTACCTGATAGCCCAGTCGGGGATTCTGAGGCAGGAGCCCTGACCCCGGGAGACGGAGTGAGACGGCCGTGACGACACCGGCGCACCCGCACGGCACGGACGAACCGTGCGCGGCGGGCCTTGCCCTGTACGCCCGCGCCCTGCGGGAGGGCGGGGTCCCCGAGCCCGAGGCCGCCGCGGTGCCGTGCGTGCTGCACGCCGGGCTGCTCCGCCCCGACCTGGACGCCCCGCACCGGCTGCGTCCGGTACCGCCCGCCCTGGCGCTGCCCCGGCTGCTGCGCACCGCCGCCGAGGACATCGCCCGCAGACGCCGGGCGGAGACCCGGCTCGCGGAGGCGTTCGAACCCCTCCTCGAACTGGGCGCGGGCACCTCGGGCGCGGCCGACGCCCCGGGCATCACCCTGCTCAGCGGCGCCGACCGGATCAACGACGCGATCGGGCACGCCATGCTCCGCGCCGCCGAGGAGGTCCTCACCATCCAGCCGGGCGGCAAGCGGCCGCCGTCGATCCTGGCCGTGGTCCTGCCGAAGGAGCAGGAACTCCTCGACCGGGGTGGCCGGATGCGGACCCTCTACCAGCACACCACCCGCCACGACCCGGCCGTCCTCGCCCACTACGAGCTGCTCGACGGCGACGTCGAGGTGCGCACCCTCGACGAGGTGCCCGACCGGCTCATCGTCCTCGACCGCACGGTGGCGTTCATCCCCGCCAACCCGGAGCGCACCCTCGCCCTCGAACTGCGCCACCGTCCGCTGGTCGACTATCTGACGACCACCTTCGAGCGGCTGTGGCCGCTGGCCGTGCCGATGTACCCGCGGGCCGCGGCGCCGCCCGCCCGCGGCGGGGTGACGGCCCGCCAGCGGGCGATAGCGGTGCTGCTGGTGGAGGGCCACACCGACGCGGTGATCGCGGACCGGCTCGGGATGAACGTCAGGACCGCCCGGGTGCACATCGCCAAGCTCGCGGCGACGCTGGGCAGCGAGAGCCGGGCGCAGCTCGGCTACCTCATCGGACGGTCGGGGATCCTTGATCAGGAAGACTGACGCGGTCCGCCGGGTCGCGCGGCCCCTCCAGGCCCACCTGGGCGATCCTGACGCCCAGTTGGGTGCGGCTGGCCGCGCCGAGGGTCTCCGACAGCCGGGCGATGTGGGCCCGGCAGGTGCGCACGCTGATCCCGAGCCGCTCGGCGATCACCGCGTCCTGGTGGCCCTCGGCGAGCAGCGCGGCGATGGACTGCTCGCGGTGCGAGATGCCCTCGATGCCGGTGTCGGGCAGCGGCGCGGTCAGCGGGATCGCCAGCCGCCACAGCCGGTCGAAGGTGGTGGCGAGATAGCCGACGAGGGCCGGGTGGCGCAGTTCGAGGGCGAGGGTGCGGTCGGCGTTGGCGGGGATGAACGCCACCGTGCGGTCGAACAGGATGAGCCGGTCGATGACCTCGTCGAGGCTCCTTGCCTCCACGGCGTCGCCCATCAGCTCCAGGTAGTTGAGCAGGCCGTGCCCGTGCCGGGCCACATGGGTGTAGAGGTCCTTCATGCGCACGCCCCGGGCGCGCAGGGCCAGCGCCCGGTGCAGTCCCTCGGTCAGTTCGTGCTCGGGGCGGATGCCGCCCGGCTGCACGGTGAGCACCTCGCGGGTGCACGCCTCGGTCGCCTCGTCCATCGCGGCCTGGATGCGCGCGAGTCCGTCGAGGACGCGGATGGCGGCGCCCTCACCGGCCCCCGGGCGTTCGGTCGGGCCGAGCGCGGCGTACCACTCGAAGGCGGCCACCGCCGAACCCACCCGGCGCTGGCTGGCGCTGACCTCGTCGTGCACCCCGCGCAGCAGCCGGGTCATGACCTCCTGCGGGGAGGTCGGCACCAGCCAGTCCATGTCGTCGGGGTCGGGGTGCAGCAGCGCGAGGTCGAGCAGGCACGGCACCGGCTCGGCGTCGCGGCGCGGCAGCCGACCCCGCCGTACGGCCCGGGAGTACACGCGGTCCCCGGCGTCGCAGAGTCGGTCGGCACCGTGCGGATGTTCCTCCGTCCCGTGCCCGGCCATCGCCCATTTCACCCCCGGTTCCCGCGTCTTCCGCAGCGCAACTATGCGCGGACACACCCGGCTCCGCAACACGGGCCGGCCCGGGGCGGGCAGCGCAATCCACTGGTGTGTACGGGTATGTACGGGCCTCCGTCGGCCGACTTGCAACAACCTGATGGGGGTCGGCGCCCGTTTCCGGGCGCGTGGGTGGGTGTCGCGCGCCCCGGCGCGTGCGCGGGCGGGAACGGCGCCGGGGGCCGGCTCCTGTGGCTGGATCCCGGCCCCCGGAACGGGACGTAACGACCTCGGCGGGCCCGCCCGTCGACGGCGCGAACCCCCTTGCCGAGCAGGTCAGTTGAGGCCGATGGCGGCGCAGGCCGGCTTGTACTTGCCGGCGCAGATGTCGGCGACCTTGTAGATGCCGTCCGAGACGACCGTCGACTTGATGTTCTTCTTCGTCAGCGCGGTCACGGTGACGAGCTGGGCCGGGATCTCCTTGGCGGTGGGGCTGTCGACGGTGTCCTGGGTGAGCGCGTCGAACTGGATGTCGTGGCCGCGGACCTTGGCGACGGCCATCTGCGCGGCGGCCTCGGCCTCCTGCGGGTACGACTTGTAGACGCTCATGTACTGCTCACCGGCGACGATCCGGCGCACCGCGTCCAGCTCCGCGTCCTGGCCGGTGATGGGCGGCAGGTCGGTCACACCGGCGTTCTGGAGGGCCTTGAGGATGCCGCCGGCCATGCCGTCGTTGGCGGAGTAGACGCCGGCGATGTTGTCCTTGCCGATCGCGTCGATCGCGGCCGTCATGTTGGCCTCGGCGTTCTCCGGCTTCCAGTCCTTGGTGTCGTAGGACCTGGCGATCGTCACCTTGCCGTTCAGCTCGGACATCGCGCCCGCCTTGAACTGCTTGGCGTTCGGGTCGGTCGGCGAGCCGTTCATCATGACGATCTTGGCGGAGCTGTCGGAGTCCTGGCCGAGCGCGTCCATCAGGGTGCGGCCCTGCACCTCGCCGACGAGTTCGTTGTCGAAGGAGATGTAGGCGTCGATGGGGCCCTCGGCGAGCCGGTCGTAGGCGATGACCGGGATGCCGGCCTCCTTGGCCTTGGTGACCTGGGCGGCGATGGCGTGCGAGTCGACCGCGTCGAGCAGGATGATGTCGACCTTGTCGTCGATCATCCGCTGCATCTGGGTCGCCTGCTTGTCCGCGTCCTGGTCGGCGTTGGCGTAGTCGACCTTGCCCTTGTCGTCGGTGAGGGAGGCGACCTTCTCCTTGATGATCGGGTAGTCGAAGTTCTCGTACCGGGTGTTGGCCTTCTCCGGCAGGAGCAGGCCGATGGTGACGTCGTCGCCCTTGGTCGGGCTCGCCGAGCTGCTGTCCCCCGAGACGTTCAGCGCTCCGCAGGCGGTCAGCGAGAAGGTCAGCGTGGACGCGGCCACGGCTATGGCGGTACGGCGCATGGGGGTGATCACTTCTGGTGCCTTCCGGACGCGGGCGCAGCTGTGCGGCCCAGATGACTGAAAAGACAACGCGGATACGCCCCTGGGCGTCAAGCGGAATCACTTAACGAGTGGGCAACACCACGGTCCGTGCGGATGTGAAGCACTCAAGTAACCATCTGCGCACTGCCTTTACTGACTCTCCATACAACAGCGCGAAATCGTTTCAGCAGTCGATCGATATACCGAACGAATTCAGCCACACCCCGTGCGCGCCGCGATTCCGCACCGCACGACGAAGGGCCCGGGGGTTCGCGTGAACCTCCGGGCCCTTCCCTCGCGTCGGCGTCAGTCCGTGGACTGCTGGCGCTTCGGCCGCCACACCACCAGCGCGCTCGACTGGTGCACCTCCTGGTACGGGACCAGGTCCCGCCGGTAGGAGGCGTGCACCGCGGCCTCGCGCTGCCGCATGGCCGTCGCCGCGCCGTCCACCGCCGACTGGAGTTCGGCGACGCGCTGCTGAAGCGCGATCACCTGGTTCTCCAGTTCGATGATCCGCTTGATGCCGGCCAGGTTGATGCCCTCGTCCTGCGACAACTGCTGCACCTGGCGGAGCAGTTCGATGTCACGGGCCGAGTAGCGCCGGCCCCGCCCGGGGGTGCGGTCGGGGGAGACCAGACCCAGACGGTCGTACTGGCGCAAGGTCTGCGGGTGCAGTCCGGAGAGCTGGGCCGCCACCGAGATGACGTAGACCGGGGTCTCCTCCGTCAGTTCATACGGATTACGTCGACGGCCGTCCATCTCGATCAAGCTCCCTTCGCGGCCTGGAACAGATCGGCCCGCGGATCCTCGCCCGCGGTCGCCTCGCGATACGCCTCCAGCGCGTCACGAGCCTTCCCCGTCAGGCCGGTCGGAACACTCACCTCGACGGTGACCAGCAGATCGCCCCGGGTGCCGTCCTTGCGGAAGGCGCCCTTCCCGCGGGCCCGCATGGTGCGGCCGTTGGGCGTGCCGGGCGGCAGCTTCAGGGTGACCGGCGGCCCGCCCAGGGTGGGCACCCTGACCTCGCCGCCGAGCGCGGCCTCGGCGAACGTCACCGGGACCGTCACCGTCAGGTTGTCGTCCTTGCGGCCGAAGACCGGGTGCGCGCCGACGTGCACGGTGACGTACAGATCGCCACCGGGACCGCCGCGCTCGCCCGGAGCGCCCTTGCCGCGCAGCCGGATGCGCTGCCCGTCCGACACCCCGGCGGGGATGCGGACCTGCATGGTGCGCGACGACTTGGCCCGGCCGCTGCCGTGGCAGACCTCGCAGGGTTCCTCGGCGATCAGGCCGCGGCCCTTGCAGTCGGGGCACGGGTCGGTGAGCGAGAAGCCGCCGCCCGAACCGCGCGCCACCTGGCCGGTGCCGACACAGGTCGGGCAGACCCGCGGGTTGCCGTTCTTGTCGCCGGTGCCCGAACAGGCCTTGCACGCGGCCTGGGAGGACATCCGCAGCGGGACCGTCGCGCCCTCGATCGCCTCGGTGAAGCTGAGGGTCACCTCGGACTCGATGTCCTGGCCGCGCCGCGGCTGGGTGCGCGGACCGCCGCCGCCACCCCGGTTGAACAGGCCCCCGAAGACGTCACCGAGCCCGCCGCCGAAGCCGCCGGCCCCCGAACCCTGGCCGCCCGGCTGGGGTCCGCCTCCGAAGAGGTCACCGAAGTCGAAGTTGTAGCTGCCGCCGTTCGCCCCGCCGGGCCCGGCGCGGTATCCGCCGTTGCCGAAGAGGGCGCGCGCCTCGTCGTACTCCTTGCGCTTCTTGGCGTCTCCGAGGACGTCGTTCGCCTCGGAGATCTCCTTGAAGCGCTCCTCGGCCCTGGCGTTTCCCTTGTTGGCGTCCGGGTGGAACTCGCGGGCGAGCTTCCGGTACGCCTTCTTGATCTCCGCCTCGGTGGCGTCCTTGGGGACGCCGAGGACCTTGTAGTAGTCCTTCTCGATGAAGTCCTTGGTGCTCATCCTCGACGCCCCTCCTTCCGCTCGGTGTCCGTGTCAGCCCTTCTCAGGGCTGTCGTCCTTGTCGTCGCCGGCCTCGGAGCCTTCCTCGGCCTTGGCGGGCTGCGCCCCCGGCTGGGGTTCGGCGACGGCCACCCGCGCGGGGCGGATGGTGCGCTCGCCGATGCGATACCCGGGCTGGAGGATCGCCACGCAGGTCGTCTCGGTGACGTCCGGCGCGTAGCTGTGCATCAGCGCCTCGTGGATCGTCGGGTCGAAGGGCTCGCCCTCCTTGCCGAACTGCTGGAGCCCGAGCTTGGCCGCGACGGTCTCCAGCGACTCCGCGACGGACTTGAAGCCGCCGAGCAGTTCGCCGTGCTCCCGGGCCCTGCCGATGTCGTCGAGGACGGGCAGCAGCTCGGTCAGGAGGTTCGCGACGGCGATCTCCTTGACCGTGACCCGGTCCCGCTCGACCCGGCGTCGGTAGTTCTGGTACTCGGCCTGAAGCCGCTGGAGGTCCGCCGTGCGCTCACCGAGCGCCGTGCGCACCTGGTCGAGCTGGGCGGTCAGACCGGCCAGCTGTGCGTCGTTCGCGTCCCCGGCCGGGGCCGCACCCTCCTCGGGTGCGGCCGCCGGCTCGGCGTCGTCAGAGGTGGCGCCGGAGGGGACGTCGGGCTTCTCCTCGAAGCCCGGGGTCTCCTCGGTCACGCGGCACCGTCCTTACGGGGACGCTCGTCGTCCACGATCTCCGCGTCGACGACGTCGTCGTCGGCCTTGGGCTGCTCGGCGCCGCCCTCGGCACCGGCCGCCTGGGCGGCCTGCGCGTCGGCGTACATGGCCTGGCCGAGCTTCTGCGAGACGGCCGCGACCTTCTCGGTGGCGGTGCGGATCTCGGCGGTGTCCTCGCCCTTGAGCGTCTCCTTCAGCTCGGCGATCGCACCCTCGACCTCGGTCTTGATCTCGCCGGGGACCTTGTCCTCGTTGTCCTTGAGGAACTTCTCGGTCTGGTAGACGAGCTGCTCGCCCTGGTTGCGGGTCTCGGCGGCCTCGCGGCGGCGGTGGTCCTCCTCCGCGTACTGCTCGGCCTCCTGGCGCATCCGGTCGACCTCGTCCTTCGGCAGCGAGGAGCCGCCGGTGACGGTCATCTTCTGCTCCTTGCCCGTGCCCAGGTCCTTGGCGGTCACGTGCATGATGCCGTTGGCGTCGATGTCGAACGACACCTCGATCTGCGGGACGCCGCGCGGCGCCGGGGGCAGACCGGTCAGCTCGAACATACCGAGCTTCTTGTTGTAGGCCGCGATCTCGCGCTCGCCCTGGTAGACCTGGATCTGCACCGACGGCTGGTTGTCCTCGGCCGTCGTGAAGATCTCCGAACGCTTCGTCGGGATCGTCGTGTTGCGCTCGATCAGCTTGGTCATGATGCCGCCCTTGGTCTCGATGCCGAGGGACAGCGGGGTCACGTCGAGGAGCAGGACGTCCTTGACCTCGCCCTTGAGGACACCGGCCTGGAGCGAGGCGCCGATGGCGACGACCTCGTCCGGGTTCACACCCTTGTTGGCCTCCTTGCCGCCGGTCAGCTCCTTGACGAGCTCGGCGACGGCCGGCATGCGGGTGGAGCCGCCGACGAGGACGACGTGGTCGATCTCGCTGAGCGAGATGCCGGCGTCCTTGATGACGTTGTGGAACGGCGTCTTGCAGCGCTCCAGGAGGTCCGCGGTCAGCTGCTGGAACTGGGCGCGGGTGAGCTTCTCGTCGAGGTGCAGGGGGCCCTCGGCGGAGGCGGTGATGTAGGGCAGGTTGATCGACGTCTCGGAGGACGAGGACAGCTCGATCTTCGCCTTCTCGGCGGCCTCGCGCAGGCGCTGGAGCGCCATCTTGTCCTTGCCGAGGTCCACGCCGTGGCCCGACTTGAACTGCTGCACCAGGTAGTCGACGACGCGCTGGTCCCAGTCGTCACCACCGAGGTGGTTGTCGCCGTTGGTGGCCTTCACCTCGACGACGCCGTCGCCGATCTCCAGGAGGGACACGTCGAAGGTGCCGCCACCGAGGTCGAAGACGAGGATGATCTGCTCGTCCTTGTCGAGGCCGTAGGCCAGCGCCGCCGCGGTCGGCTCGTTGACGATCCGCAGGACGTTGAGGCCCGCGATCTCGCCGGCCTCCTTGGTGGCCTGGCGCTCGGAGTCGTTGAAGTACGCCGGGACGGTGATGACCGCGTCGGCCACCTTCTCGCCCAGGTAGGCCTCCGCGTCGCGCTTGAGCTTCTGCAGGATGAAGGCGCTCATCTGCTGCGGGTTGAAGCTCTTGCCGTCCAGCTCGATCTTCCAGTCCGTGCCCATGTGGCGCTTCACGGAGCGGATGGTCCGGTCGACGTTGGTGACGGCCTGCCGCTTGGCGACCTCACCGACGAGGACCTCGCCGTTCTTGGCGAAGGCGACGACGGACGGCGTGGTCCTGGCGCCCTCTGCGTTGGTGATGACGGTGGGCTCGCCGCCTTCGAGAACGCTGACGACGGAGTTAGTCGTGCCCAGGTCGATGCCGACCGCACGTGCCATGGTGAATTCCTCCAGCTGACTTGAGTGGAACGGACTCAAGTGTGCACGACGTCCGCCATGCGGTCAACAGAGCTGAGTCAACCCCACTCAACTCTTATCCGTTCCTTACACGCAACTGGCCTCTGACCTGCGTCGACACCGAGCGTCGCGGCCCGTACACCGGAATCCGCAGCAACGCGAAGACGACCGCGGCGAGCAGCAGGAGCCCGGCGACCGCCCAGAACCCCCCGGACCCGGCGATCCAGCCGAGGTGCGCGAGCACCCCGACGAACACACCCGCGAACCCGCCGAGCCCGAGGAGCACGGTCACCCCCTGCGGGGTCAGCCCGAGCCGCCGCAGCCGGTGCGCGAGATGGTCGGGGCCGCCGCGCAGCAGCGGCCGTCCGGCCAGCCGCCTGGACAGCACCACGAGCAGCACGTCGGCCGAGCCGAGCGCGGTGAGCGCGAACAGCACGCCCGCGCTGGCCACGAGCCCGTGCCCGGCGCGGCTGTGCACGGCGGCGGCGGCCAGCACGAACCCGGTGAACAGCGAGCCGCCGGCGCCGAGCGCCACGCGCGCGGGGTGCCAGTTGTGCATCAGGAACCCGGTCAGCGCGGCGGCCAGCACGCTCAGCAGCACCGCGAGCCCGTCGAGCGCCTCGGCGGCGGCACAGGCGCCGACCGCGAAGGCGGTCACCACGCCGGTGGTGCCGGCCAGCGCGTCGGCGTGGTCGAGGGCCCTGAAGGAGACGGTCACGAAGACGATCCAGCCGACGGCAAGCAGCCCGCCGGCCACCCCGGTCGCCTGGTAGGGCACCACACAGGCCGCCGCCACCGCCGTCCCGCCGACCAGCAGCCTGGCCTTGATCCGGCGCACGTCGGCGACCAGGCCGAGCGCGGCGACGGCGGCGCCCGCGACCAGGAGCCGGCCGATCCCGGCGCCCAGGGGCGCCACACCGGTCCAGGCACCCGCGCCCGCGACAAGACAGCAGGCGAGGACGACGGCGGTGCCGCCGGCCAGCGGCACGGGGCGCTGCCTGCGGCGGTCGAGCATGCCGAGGCGGCGGGCGGGCAGCCGGAGCAGGGCGGTGAGGACGGCGGCGAGGAGCAGGGCGGCGGTGGCGGCGGCGATCCCGTAGAGCACGGAACTAAATTAGGCGTGAATCCATCGATTTGGTACGAATAACACGTTCAGATCTTTTCGGATCTTAAGGCAACCCTCAGCGACCGAGATCACCCCGCGCCCCGCTACAGTGCGGACCGGGGATGGGGGTAGTCTCGGACCGAACCCATAAGTTACCGCTTAGTAATGGCGTTGAGAGACGTCACCGAACGACGGATCTCCCCCTCGCAGGCCCGAGGAGCCCCCATGCAACTCGCCGCGATCATCGTGTCGCTGGTTCTGACCGTGGTCGGCGTCGCGCTCATCGCACGCGCGATCGGCCAGTTCGTCCGGTATTTCAAGCTCGGCCAGCCACTCCCCGCGGGCAGCCGGACCGACAACCCCTACCAGCGCAGCGTGACGCTGGTGAAGGAGTTCCTCGGCCACACCCGGATGAACCGCTGGGGCATCGTCGGATTCGCCCACTGGTTCGTCGCCGTCGGCTTCCTCACGCTGCCGCCCACCCTCGCACAGGCGTTCGGCCAACTCTTCAAGGCCGACTGGGTGCTGCCGGTCATCGGCGACTTCCCGCCGTTCGAGATGTACACCGAGTTCATCGGCGTCATGACGGTCCTCGGCATCCTGGTGCTGATCACCGTCCGGCTACTGAGCCTGCCGTCGCGCCCCGGCCGCAAGTCCCGCTTCGCGGGCTCCAAGTCCGGCCAGGCGTACTTCGTCGAGTACGTCATCCTCACCATCGGCCTCGCCATCTACGTGCTGCGCGGCCTGGAGGGCGCGATCCACCACGTCGACGGCTACGAGGCGTCGTACTTCGCGTCGTACCCGCTGGTCCTCGCCTTCAAGGGACTCGGCGTCGGCACGCTCCAGAACCTGATCTACCTCACCGCGATGATCAAGATCGGCACGTCCTTCGTGTGGATGATCGTGGTCTCCCTGAACATCAACATGGGCGTCGCCTGGCACCGCTTCCTGGCCTTCCCGAACATCTGGTTCAAGCGGGACGCGCAGGGCGGCACGGCGCTCGGCGCGCTGCTGCCGATGACCTCGGGCGGCGAGCCCATCGACTTCACCGACCCGGGCGACGACGACGTCTTCGGCGTCTCCCAGGTCGAGCAGTTCTCCTGGAAGGGCCTGCTGGACTTCTCCACCTGCACCGAGTGCGGCCGCTGCCAGTCGCAGTGCCCGGCCTGGAACACCGGCAAGCCGCTCTCCCCGAAGCTCCTCATCATGTCGCTGCGCGACCACGCCCACGCCAAGGCGCCCTACCTGCTCGCGGGCGGCGGCAAGACCATGGAGGGCGAGGAGAAGGCGTCCGCCGAGCAGCTGAAGGACGTCCCCGCGGCGGCCCTCGGCGAGGCGGAGCGCCCGCTGATCGGCACCGCCGAGGAGAACGGCGTCATCGACCCGGACGTCCTGTGGTCCTGCACCACCTGCGGCGCCTGCGTCGAGCAGTGCCCGGTGGACATCGAGCACGTCGACCACATCGTCGACATGCGCCGCTACCAGGTGATGATCGAGTCCGCGTTCCCGTCCGAGGCGGGCACGATGCTCAAGAACCTGGAGAAGAAGGGCAACCCCTGGGGGCTGGCCAAGAAGCAGCGCCTTGAGTGGACCAAGGAGGTCGACTTCGAGATCCCAGTCGTCGGCCGCGACATCGAGGACCTCACCGAGGTCGAGTACCTCTACTGGGTCGGCTGCGCCGGCGCTCTGGAGGACCGCGCCAAGAAGACCACGAAGGCCTTCGCCGAGCTGCTGCACATCGCGGGCGTCAAGTTCGCGATCATGGGCGGCGACGAGAAGTGCACCGGCGACTCCGCCCGCCGCCTCGGCAACGAGCCCCTGTTCCAGGAACTGGGCATGGAGAACGTGGCCGCGCTCAACATGGCCTTCGGCGAGGAGACGGACGACGAGGGCAAGGTCCTGCCCGAGTCCGCGAAGCCCAGGTCGGCGAAGAAGATCGTCGCGACCTGCCCGCACTGCCTCAACACCCTCGGCAACGAGTACCCGCAGCTCGGCGGCGACTACGAGGTCATCCACCACACCCAGCTCCTCCAGCACCTCGTCGACGAGGGCAAGCTGGTCCCGGTCACCCCGGTCGAGGGCCTCATCACCTACCACGACCCCTGCTACCTGGGCCGCCACAACAAGATCTACACCCCGCCGCGGGAGATCATCGCGAGCGTCCCGGGTCTGCGCAACGAGGAGATGCACCGCCACAAGGAGCGCGGCTTCTGCTGCGGCGCGGGCGGCGCGCGGATGTGGATGGAGGAGCGGATCGGCAAGCGCATCAACAACGAGCGCGTCGACGAGGCCCTCTCCCTCAACCCCGACATCGTCTCCACGGCCTGCCCGTTCTGCCTGGTCATGCTGACCGACTCGGTCAACGGCAAGAAGAACGACGGCAAGGCGAAGGAGTCGATCCAGGTCGTCGACGTCTCCCAGCTCCTCCTCGAATCGGTGAAGACACCGACCGACGACCCGCCCCCGGCGGGCGAGACGGACCCGGAGAACGCACCGGAGCCGGAACCGGCGAAGTAGCCGGGCGGCCGGGCGGCGAGCGGCGAGTGGCGAGTGGCGAGCGGCAAAGGGGCCTGATCACCAGGATCAGGCCCCTTTGCCTTGCCCGCTGCCCTCTGCCCTCTGCCCGTTGCCCGTTGCCCGTTCAACCGACTACCCCGCGATCACCGTTGCCGCGGTCATCGGGGTCGTCGTCATCGAACGGGCTCCCCGATCCCGATCAGGTTGCCCTCGCTGTCGCGGAACCAGGCGCCTCGCTCGCCGTGCGCGCCCTTGGTCGCGTAGTTGCCCTCGATCTCCGCGATGCCGTGGTCGTCGGTCCGGATGGCGGGGGCGTCCACCGACTCGAACTCCACGCCACGGGACCGGAGTTCGGAGACGACCGTGTCGAGGTCCTCGACCTCCCAGGCCATCTGCGTGAACGTGCCGGGTGACGCGCCGGTCGACGCGAACACCACGAAGTCGGTCACCCCGCACCGGTACAGCAGCCCGCCGGGGCGTTCGTCGACCGGGTCGAGCCCCAGGGTCTCGGCGTAGAAGCGCCGGGCCCGGTCGAGGTCCTGGGCGGGCAGCCTCGTCGTCACCCGTCCCCTTGCCAGAAGGCTCACGCCGTTGGTGTCCATCACTCCACTGTGCGCCCAGGCGGCGAGACCCGCAGGTCAGCCGCGGCGGGACAGGCCGGGCGGGGGCTCAAGGCCAGGCCGGGGCGGGGGCTCGGACGGCCAGGACCCAGCCACCGCGCAGGCCCGCCCGCCACCGTCGCCACCGTCGCCCCTGTCGCCCCAGTTGCCGCTGTCGCCCCTGTCGCCCTCGCTCGAACGCGTGCATGATTGCGAGGTCGTTGTCGATGATGCTGACGGGGTGAGCGGTGCGCGGGCGAAGCGGTTTGGTGGGGGCGGCCGTGGCCGGCGGGATGCTGCTCGTCACCGCCTGCGGGCCCGGCGCGGACGCCGGGCCCGCCCGGAAGTCCCCCGTCGCCGTCGCCGACGCGCCCGCCCTGCGGCCGATCCCCCGGGGTGACGGCAGCGAGACCGTCGACGACTTCAACGGCGACGGCCACCGCGACCTCGTCCTCAACGACCTCGTCAAGGAGCAGGAGCACGCCGACGACCCGGGCATCGGGATCGTCTACGGCGGTCCGCGCGGACTCCTGCCCGGCGCCCGGCAGTTGATCACCCCTGCCGGGCAGGGCGCGCCGACCAAGGGCGTGCTGCCCGCCGTCCTCGACGCGGAGGCGAGCTGCGACCTCGACGGCGACGGCTTCACCGACCTCGTCGTCTCCACCGACCCGCCCTACGACGGCCAGGGCCGCCCGCCGGTGCCGTTGCAGATCCTCTTCGGCTCACCCGCCGGGCTGACCGGCCGCGCCGTCCAGCTCACCGTCCCCGACCGGGCGCGCTTCGGCAACGACTGGCCCGACCAGCCCGTCTGCGGCGACTTCGACGGCGACGGCGCCGCCGACCTCATCCTGCACGCCTCCGCGGGCCGACTCACGTATCTGCGCGGCCCGTTCAGCCGCAAGGGCGCCCCGCGCGCGGCCGGCGACCCCCTCCCGTCGCCGGGCGAGATCCCCACCGCACCGGCCGTCGACGTCGACCGGGACGGATACGACGACCTGCTGGTGCGCACCGCCGACGGCGCCGCCACCAGCACGGTCCTCCTCGGCGGCCCCGACGGCCCGACCCGCGCGGGCGTCACCCTGCCGGCCGGTCTCGACGTCGCGCTCGGCCGGTTCGGCAAGGGCGGGAACCTGGACGCGGCGGTCGGCGCGATGGGCGGCACCGCGCTCCGCTACGACCTGCCCGCGCCCACCCGCGCCACCCTGCCCGTCCCCGGCTCGGCCCTCGACTCGGCCGACTTCGACGGCGACGGCCTGAGCGACCTGGTCTCCAGCGGCTCCCGGCTGCGGATCTTCCCGGGCCGCGCGACGGGCCTCTCGACGTCCGGCACGGTCACCGTGGAACCGCCGGCCCGGGGCACCACCCGGGTGGTCGCGGTCGGCGACTTCGACGGCGACGGCCGCGCCGACCTCGTCGTACGGACGTACCGCGGCGAGACCGAGGACACGGTCGCCGTCTACCCGGGGCGGAAGAAGGGCCTGGTGGCGGCGGAGCCGTCGCTGACCTTCTCGACGTCCGCGTTCCTGACGGTTCTGACGGTTCTGACGGTTCAACCCTCGACCGCCCCCTGACCGCCCCCTGAACTCCCCCCGGCCGACCCCCGAACTCCCCCTGACGGACCCCTGATCCGCTCCCTAGGGGATGTCACAGCTCGGCAGCAAAGGCGGGCGGGGGAGGCCGGGCCCGGGGCGGGACGGAGCGGGACCAGGTACGTTCGACGGGTGGCTGGATTCAGGATGGGACGGGGCGAGCGGAACAACGGCACCCCGCAGACGCGACCGCAGAACCCCGGATACGGGCAGCAGGCGCCGCAGGGACAGTCGTACGGCTATCCCCCGGCACCCCAGCCGTACCCGGGGCAGCAGCAGTACGGACGCCCCGGCGGCGGCTACCCGGGCCAGGGCGAGCCGGAGTACTTCGGGGACGGCGGCTACGGGCCGCAGGCGGGCCCCGACCCGTACGCGGCGAACAACCCGGGCCACACCCAGTCCTTCTCGGTGGACGACCACGCCTACCACCAGGGCGGCCAGGGCAATGAGGGTGGGCAGGGCCAGCAGGGCGGCTACCACCAGGACTACACGCAGGGCGGCACCTACCAGGCGGGCTCCGCGGCCCCGGCGGGCCCGACCGGCCCGCGGCTGCCGTGGAAGGACCTGCTGAAGGGGATCGTCCTCTCCCCCGCCCCGACGTTCCTGCGGATGCGGGACTACACGATGTGGGGCCCGGCCCTGATCGTGACGTTCCTCTACGGCCTGCTGGCCGTCTTCGGCTTCGACGGCGCCCGCGCCGACGCCATCAGCGCGACCCTCGCCAACGCGGTGCCGATCGTCCTGACGACGGCGGTGGCGATGGTGCTGTCGTTCTTCGTGCTGGGCGTGGTCACCCACACCCTCGCCCGCCAGCTGGGCGGCGACGGCGCGTGGCAGCCGACGGTCGGCCTCTCCATGCTGATCGCGTCCCTCACGGACGCGCCGCGCCTGGTCTTCGCGATGTTCTTCAGCGGCGACGCGACGCTCGTCCAGGC
Organism: Streptomyces griseoviridis; assembly: GCF_005222485.1. Lineage (NCBI taxonomy): Bacteria > Bacillati > Actinomycetota > Actinomycetes > Kitasatosporales > Streptomycetaceae > Streptomyces > Streptomyces griseoviridis. The sequence continues at coordinate 4,807,180 of NZ_CP029078.1, read as the reverse complement.
CCTCGGCTGGGCGACCTGGGTAGGGGCGGGCGCGCTGCTGACGATCATGGTCAGCCGCTCCCACGACCTGCCGTGGCCGAAGGCGCTCGGCGCGTCGGCGATCCAGTTGATCGCGCTGCTGTCGATCGTGAAGCTGGGAACGTTCTAGAGCACGGCGGGCCCCAGGGACCACGATCCGAGGGGCCAGGGCCCAGGGCCCAGGGGCCGGGGGCCGGGGGCCGGGGGCCGGGGCCCCGGGGCGCCCCAAGGGCGGGCTCAGGGGCGGGCTCAGGCGTCGAGCACCTGCCCGCCCCGCCGCACGACGGGCGGCTGCACGGACCACGGGAAGTTGATCCAGTCCTCGGTGCGCTTCCAGACGTACTCGCACTTCACGAGTGAGTGCGACTTCTCGTAGATGACGGCGGAGCGCACCTCGGCGACGGTGTCGAGGCAGAAGTCGCGGACCAGCTTGAGGGTCTTGCCGGTGTCGGCGACGTCGTCGGTGATCAGGACCTTCTTGTCGGAGAAGTCGATCACGTTCGGCACGGGGGCGAGCATGACGGGCATCTCGAGCGTCGTCCCGACGCCCGTGTAGAACTCGACGTTGACCAGATGGATGTTCTTGCAGTCGAGGGCGTAGGCGAGCCCGCCGGCGACGAAGACACCGCCGCGGGCGATGCTGAGCACGACGTCGGGCTCGTAGCCGTCGTCGGCGATGACCTGCGCGAGTTCGCGCACGGCGTCCCCGAACCGCTCGTAGGACAGATTCTCCCGAACAGGTGTCTCACTCACGGCCCCAGAATACGCAAGGAGCGCGGAGGGCCCACAGACCCCACCCGCGCTCCGAGCACCGCCGACGAGGCCCACCGTGGCCGTGACGACCGTCCTGCCTGCGTCGGCTGTCACGGCCGGGGGCCACCCCGCTCACTGCTTGCCTACTGCTGCTGCCGCTCCAACCCGACCGGTACCACGCTGCGGAGCCGGGCGCACCGTGGGCACCGGACGAGCCGCCCGGGGCCGAGCCGCTCGGCCTGCTGAAGCGGGAACGAAGCGGTGCTGAACACGTGCCCCTCGGCACAACGGACGACGGTGCGATCCAACAAGTCCAAGAGTCCCTTCCCCAAGAGCCGCGCCGGGCTGCCGGTCGCCCGACGGCAAATGCCACATTACGGGATCAAAGGAGCGACTCTCCAGGCGGCACTCCGGCCACGCCCGGCCCCTCTCCCACGCCCTCACGCTACGCCCCAACTCGGGCCACCCGCACCAGGATCCACCCCCCGGCAACACCATGGCCCCCGCCGCTTCAGCGCCGGGGGCCATGCATGAGGTAGAGTGACGACGCGTTCTGACACCACCTTCGGTCGGCGTCACGCGCGGGTGTAGTTTAGTGGTAGAACATCAGCTTCCCAAGCTGAGAGTGCGAGTTCGATTCTCGTCACCCGCTCCACGGAGAAGGCCCAGGTCAATGACCCGGGCCTTTTTGCTGTCCACCGGACTGGCCGTGGCTCCCTGCCGGGCCCGTCCGCTCCGGGACCTGATGGACCAGCGCGGCGCGCACCGCTTCCCCAAGGCGCCGCGTTCTCCAAGGCGTCGCGTTCTCCCAGGCGTCGCGCCTCAGACCTTCTCGGCGCTCAGGCGCGGGTGCTCGGCGGTGAGCAGCCCGATGTCTTCCACGTCCGGCGTCAGAATCGTCACCCGGCCGGGATGCTGCAAGGCGGTCGCGCACAGCATGGCGTCGATGGCGTACTTGTGGCCGTGCAACCCCGCCGCCCGCAGCAACGCGGCGGCGGACTGCGCGACGGCTTGGGTCACGGGCTCGACGGTCAGGCGGGACAGGGTCCACTTCAGTGCGGCGTCGTTGACCTTCGGGTGGATCACCTCCACCAGCACGGCGGCCGAGGTGATCACTGGCAGGTCCGCGTCGCGAGCCGCCGTCAGCCATTCGTGGATCTCCCGATCCCGCTGGACGGCCTTTGCCAGGCCCTCGCTGTCCAGAACCAGGACACCGCTCACGCGGCCGCTCCGGCGTTCGTGGCGCCGCCCGTCAGCCGGGCACGCTTGGCCGCCACGGCCTCGGGGTCGGCCGGACCGTGCACCTGGTCGAAGTCCGCGATCAGCTCGTCCAGATTATCGCGCTCGATCTGCCGCTGGGCCGCCTTCTCCAGATAAGCCGAGACGCCTCGCTTGCCGACCCGCTCACGGATGGCCTGGAGGGTTCCGGCGGTCAAGGTGACGGAGATACCGCTGGTGGGGCCGTCGCCGGGCGGGAAGTCAACGTCGTCGTCAGTCACACTCCGATTATGCCATTTGAAATGGCACAGCGGGCGGCCAGTGCGCCGCGCGGCTCTGATCGACTGGCGAAGGGCCGCTCGCTCCCAGGCAGCGGGCGCGGAGGGCGCATTCCATCGCCATCTGCTGGCGGGGCCGGAGGCCGGTGACGTCCGGGAGGGGCAGGGGCGTCGCGCCGGGGACGCTCACTCGTCGGCCCCGACGAGGAGTTCGGCCCAGACCTGTCTGCCCCACGGGCGCCGCCCTGGGCCACACAGGTCGTAGCCCCAGCGGTCGGACAGGGCCCCGATGAGGAGCAGGCCGCGCCCGGACTCGTCGTCGTCATCGGGCGGGCCGAGGACCGGCGGGCGGGAAGGCGCCCGGTCCACCGACCCCGCCCTGTCCAGAACCCTCAGCACTGTGCATGATGGCGTGCATGGGGATGGACGTGGAACTGCATTCCGCTCGGCCCGCGCTCAGTTGGAAGGAGTCGCGCGCGACGTTCCTGCGGGGGTGCTACGGGCATCAAAAGGCCTTGGCCGACGCGCTCGGGTCGCTCTACTACCTCGGTGTCCCCGGCCGGCTCACATCCGTCGACCTCTACGGGGACACCGTGATGAACGAGCAGGAGGCAGCGGTCGCCCTCACCGAAGTGCCCGGCCTCAAAGAGCGGTGCACGGACGAGAAGCAGCGCGCCGCCCTGGACGATCTCGCGGTGATCCTGAAGGACTGCGGGGACACCCCGGGCAGCTATGTGTGGTTCGCCGGCGACTGAAGCCGCTCCGTCGGGCGTGCGGTTCGCCCACCGGACGGGGAACTGCGGGACTACTGCACCGGTTTGGTCGTGGGCGTCGGCGTCCTCGTCGTCTTGGCCGCCGCGCACTGGCGCCTCGTGGAGGAGGAGCGGGTACGCCGAGGAGCGGGCATGCCGAAACGCGGGGTTTCGTTCTGCCTGACGGTACGTACCGAAGTGCCTCTCCGCCGAAGCGACTTCGACGTCTCGCGCACCCCCGTCACAGCGGCAGGTCGTCCGGCAGGACTCGGAACGTCTTGTGGCGGCCCAGCGGTCGCACCGCGCGGAAGTCGCGTCGGTCGAGGGTGAGGATCGCGTCGGTGTCGTAGTCCGCGGCCAGGGCCACGTTCAGCGCGTCGGCGAGGTCGAGGTCCAGCGCGCGGTAGCGGGCGCGGACGGACTGAGCGGCGCCCAGGTGGTCCTCCGTGATCTCCGGCAGGACGACCCTGCCCCGCCCCACCCAGCGTCTGAGGTCGTCGACCGCGCTCACGGCGGCCTCCCGGCCGAGCCCACGCGTGGCCACATGGTCCAGCTCCGCCAGCAGGAGCGGAGACATGATCAGGAGGCCGGCCGCCATGATCGCCTCGTTCGCTCCCCCGTGTTCCGGGTGGGTCGAGTCGAGAGCGGCCAGGAGGCCGGACGGGTCCGCGATGACGATGATCACGCGGCGGTTCCGGGGTCCGTCTCGCGTCGGACCGCGTCGACGACCGCGTCACGGACGTCGGTCCTGGACGGCGTACGGCCCGGTCCCTCGAAGGTCCGCGAGAACAACGGCTCGTCCCAGACCCGGTTCGCCATCGCCGCGAGGTGGATCCCCTGGCGGATGATCTCGGCCTCGCTTACGCCCCGCCGTCTGGCGGCCTCCTTGATGATCGCCAGGTCCTCGGGGTCGGCGTAGACGTTCGTGCGCTTCATGGACATGTACCAACCGCAGTTCATGTACCGAAGTGGTGTATGTCGGATACGCGGGGGTGCCTTTAGCCCGGAGGGTGCGGCCGGGGCGGGCCCCCTGAGTTCGGGCCGGCCGGGGCACGGGAACGCCGCCGCCCGACGTCCGCCGCTTCCATCCCGCGCCGCAGGCCCTACGCTGATCCCCGTGACGCAGGCAGGCGCTGGGAAGGGTGATCGGCGATGACGCCCCTGAGCACCGGGGATCCGGAGTCCATAGGCGGGTACACCCTCCTCGGGCGGCTCGGGGCCGGCGGCATGGGCGTCGTCTATCTCGGAGTCTCCGCCTCCGGACGGCAGGTCGCGGTCAAGCTCGTGCACGGCCCGTACGCGCAGGAAGAGGAGTTCCGGACGCGTTTCCGGCAGGAGATCGTGGCGGCCCGCAGAGTCAGCGGCGCCTTCACCGCTCCGGTCGTCGACGCCGATCCGGACGCCGACCGGCCCTGGATGGCGACCCTCTACGTGCCGGGGCTCACCCTCGCCGAAGTCGTCGAGAAGAACGGCCCGTTGGGGCTGCGGGAGCTGCGCGCGCTGGGGCTCGGGCTCGCCGAGGCGCTGCGCGACATCCACCGGGCCGGCCTGGTCCACCGGGACCTCAAGCCCGGCAACGTCCTGATGACGGACGACGGGCCGCGCGTCATCGACTTCGGCATATCGCGTGCCGCCGACAGTCAACTCCTCACCACCACAGGGCGGATGATCGGCACCCCGCCCTTCATGTCGCCGGAGCAGCTGGCCTCGCCGCGGGACGTCACCCCGGCCTCGGACGTGTTCTCGCTCGGGTCGCTGCTGGTGTTCGCGGCCGTCGGCACCGGCCCGTTCGACGCCGAGAGCCCCTACATCACCGGCTACCAGGTCGTCTTCGGCGCCCCCGACCTCGGCGGGGTGCCCGAGCCGCTCCTCGACGTCGTCCAGCGCTGCCTGGACAAAGTGCCCACCGCACGGCCCGAGTTGACCGACCTGCACCGCCTGCTGGAGGCGCTGCCCGAGTCGGGCGACGACGGGACCCCGCCGGCCCGGTCCGCCGCGCCCCGGCTCCGTCCCGCCTCCCGGAGCGCGGCCACCACCTCCGGGGGCGCCCCAGGCGGCGTCGGAGCGACCGACCCCGGCACCGGCAGCGGGTCCGGCACGGATGCCCTCACCGGAACAGGCGCCGGCGGCGGCACACGACGTCGCACCCGGTTGCTGCTCACCGGTCTCAGCGGGGTGCTGGCTCTCACCGGGCTGGGGGTCGGGGTGGGCGTCTACGTGACGTCCGACCGGGACGTCGACACCGCCGCCGAGGCCGCCGTCTCGCGCCCCACCACCCGCGCCGTCTCGCTGCCCGCCGGCTGGCGGCCGTGGCAGACGAAGCTGCGGTACGACCTGAAGGGTGTCCCCCTCGACTACGGCCGCCCCGGATGCGTCACCGACCAGGACGCGCTGTTCTGCGGCGGCACCGGCTTCACGGTCGCCCGGGTCGACGCGGCCTCCGGGCGGGTCCTGTGGCGGGTCGGCACCCGTCCGCAGGGGGCGCCTCCGATCGGCGTGCGCGACGGCACCGTCTACGTCTACGCGGACCCGGACGACAAGACCCGGCGGGTGGTGGCCCTCGACGCCGCCACCGGGAGGCAGAAGTGGCGACGCGACATCAACGGGTCCGCGGACCCGGTCCTCTACGACGGCGGGCTGCTGACCCTCTCCCCCGACTACTCGTCGTTCGTCGTCTACGGGCCCTCGGGCAAGGCGCTGTGGCGTGCGCCCTCCCTCGACCGCGTCTACTGCAAGCCCTCGGTGCTGGGCGGCGCCCCCTACGCGCTGTGCTCGGAGGGCAGCGAACCCGGCAAGGCCCCCGTCGACCTGATGAAGATCGGGCCCGACAGCCTGACCTCGACCGCCACCCTGCCCAAGAAGGCGGAGGCGCTCGGCGCGATCGGCGGGCAGCCCCTGTTCCTCGGCCCCCAGACCGCGGAGGACGTCTACCAGGAGGGGTACGAACGGCCGTACAACGCGCTGCTGCGGGTTGACCCGGAGTCCGGGAAGGTCCGACGGACGCCGCTCGCGTACCCGTTGACCGGCGCGGCCACCCTGGTGGACGACGTCGTCTACTTCGTCCGGTCCGACGGGACCGTCACGGCGGTGTCGGCGCACAGCGGCCGACAGCTCTGGCAGAAGGTGACGGACGTGGAGAGCCTCTCCGCGCCCGCGGTGTCGGTGGCGCAGAAACGGGTCTACTTCTCCAACCGCTTCGGCCGTCTGCTGGCACTGGACACCCGCACCGGCGCGGAGGTCTGGCGCACCTCCGCGCTGGACAGCCCGGGTGACAAGACGCAGAGCTACGCGCCGCACGTGCTGTTCGTCAAGGACGCGATCGTGGCGACGGCCGGCGACACGGCCTTCTCCCGGAGACCGGACGGACCCGGCTGATCCGGACTGATCCGGTCGATCTGGTTGTGACCGTCTGATCCGGTCGGAACCGTCCGATCTGGTCGGAACCGTCCGATCCGGGGTCCCTGGCTGATCCGAATCCCCGGCTGCTGATCCGGGCTCCCTGGCGAGTCCACCTCCCCGGCGGGTCCGATCTTCGCGGCCGGTGCGCCGCTCCTGCCCGTGTGCCGGTGGTGCCCGCGTACCCGTGTGCCGGTGGTGCCCGTACGAGTGACCGACCGGCGCGGTGAGACCCGGCTCCGGGCGGTGGCCGATACGACAGGGGCGAGCGCTGGTGCCGTCGCCTGGCGGGGCCGCGCGCCGGATCCGCACGACAAGGGAGTCCCGATGCCCGTCCCCGCCACGGTCGATCACCACGTCACCGCCTACAGCCTCCCGCACGCCTACTGGATGGCCCGCGCCGCCGAACTGGCCTACCAGGACGAGGCCGTCATCGACGAGCAGGCCAGGTCCTGGGGGTTCGACGAGGTGCGGCACCACCGGACCTCGTTCACCCCGCCGTTCCCGCTGACCGACACACAGGGGTTCACCGCGGCCAGCGACCACATGATCGTCACCGCGTTCCGCGGTACCCAGCCGGCCGAGATCCGGGACTGGCTCTCCGACGCGGGTACGCCTCCCTGGCCGGGTCCCGCCCGCACGGGGTACGTCCACTACGGCTTCGCCGAGGCCCTGGACGCGATCTTCCCGCCCGTCCGTGACACCCTCGCGGAGCTGCGGACGGAGGGGCAGAGCGTGTGGTTCACCGGGCACAGCCTCGGTGGCGCGCTCGCGATGCTCGCGGGGGCCCGCATGTATCTGGAGGAGCCGCGGCTCCAGGCCGACGGCGTCTTCACCTACGGCCAGCCCCGCACCTGCGACCGGCTCCTGGCCGCCGCCTACAACAAGGGCTTCGCCGACCGCATGCACCGCTTCGTCAACAACAACGACATCGTCCCGCAGTTGCCGCCCGAGCCCGCGTACACGCACGTCGACAGGCTCAGGTACATCGACTCGGCCGGCCGGCTGCGCGAGTCCATGACGCTCACCGGCGGACTCCTCGACCGCGGCAAGGGCCTGACCGCCGACCCGTTCGCCCCGGCGAGCGACGGCGTACGCGACCACTTCGTCACGAACTACGTCACCGCGCTGGAGAAGAACCTCGTCTGAGACGGGGGTCGGGTGAGTCGCCCGCTGCTTCGCTCCGTCGTCGCCTTCAGCCCAGCGGTACGACGATCCCGCCACCGCGCCGGCTGCCTCCGCCTCGTCCAAGAGGAAGGCCGCGACCGTCGCGCGGGAGATCCTCGACGGCAGCAGCGGGCGGCGCAGCTCCGCGAGCGGGATCGTGCGGCGGGTGAGGCTGAGGGGGCCCTCCGTGACGTCCGGGGCGTGGAACACCGTCGCGCCGGATGTCAGGGCGATCTCCTCAGCCTCCGCACCCACCGCCCCGCCTCGGGCATCGCCGCCCCGCGAGGTGTGAGAGGCCAGCAGGGAGGGTGGGCTGGAGACTGCCGGGCTCTGGGCTGGTGCCGGGGGCGTCCGGCCGTACAGTGAGGGCAGCCCGTCCTCGTTCCGAGGCGGGTGGTGTGCCGGGAAGTCTGGTCGGCGACGTGTCCGTCGTGCCCGGAAGGCTTCCCGTGACCCCTGCGATCCTGGTGACCGCCGCGACCCTCGCCACGCCCGTGGTCGTCCCCGTGGTCCCCATGACCCTGGTGGCCCCCGTGGTGTCCCCGGGATCTCTGTGATTCCCGAAGTTCTCCGTTGTCCGCGTGAATCCCGTGGACCTCGTGGTCCACGTGAACCTCATGGTCCGCGTTGTTCGCGTTGTTCGCGTTGTTCGCGTTGTTCGCGTTGTTCGCGTTGTCCACGTGGGCCCTGTGATCCCCGTGTTCGTCTGCGACCCGCCCCCGCCCCCTCCCCCGCCTCTTCCCGCGTCCCCCTTGCCCTCCCGCATCCCCCGCCCCTTCCCCTCCCGCGTCCCCCGCGCGCTCACCGAGACGAGAGTTCGACGATGTCGCCTCAGAACGCTTCTCCTCCGCACGGTTCCTCTATGTCGCCCGAGGACGTCGTTCAAGAGGTCCTCATTCGCTTCGACAGCTACGAGCGGGTCCGTGGGGCGCGGGACAGTCTTCTGTCCGCCTCTCGTGTCGGCCCGCGCGAGGAGGAACGCTCCTTCGAGGATCTGCGCCGGGCCGTCGCCCGGCTCCGTCAGGTTCTCGGGTAGCCCGGCGAGGGAGCGCACCCCGGCTCCCCGCGGCCCGTACCCACGCACGCGCTCCGGTACGGCCGTCCGGTCCGCTCCCGGTCGTGCGCTCCGGCGCGCGGCCGGTTCGGCGGCGTCAATCTCACGTTCCGTTAATCACCCTGGTCAGGAGCGGGTTCGCGGGGGCTTTCGGACAGGACGGGCCGGGCGGATGGGTGGCGCGGGACGGGTGCGACGGCTGTGACGCGGAGCCGGTGGCGCGGACGGCGCCGTCACCGGGATCGGTCCCCGGAGGGGCGCGCAAACCCGCCGCGCCGGGTTGGCCTGACCCTCGCGTCCGCCGCTTTACGCGCCCCTTCCGATGCGTTGCGCTACGGGATGTCCCGGCTCCGCCCCGGCCCGCTGCTGCGCGGCCGGTCGACGGCGCCGTACCGGAACGTCGACGTAAGGGGAACTGCGATGACCACACCTCCGACGCCTCCCACCGCTCCGCTCCGCGTCGCCCTGGCCAACGGCAGCTTCGAGGAACCCGCCGTGACCGGGGTGGAGATCCTGCCCGACTCCTCGCAGACGCAGGCGTCCAAGCGGGTCCCCGGCTGGCTCACCACCGCGTCCGACCACCTGATCGAGCTGTGGCACTCCGGGTTCAACGGGGTGCCGTCCGCCGAGGGCCTCCAGTTCGCCGAACTCAACGCGCGCGAGGTCTCCACGCTCTACCAGGATCTGCCGACCACCCCCGGCACGAAGCTGTACTGGCGGCTCTACCACCGCGGGCGCCAGGGCGAGGACACCATGGCGCTGGACATCGGGGCGCCGGGCGCCGTGGTGGAGCAGCGGAGCTTCACCGACGGCAACACCGCCTGGGGCTACTACACGGGCGTCTACACCGTCCCGGTGGACCAGACGACGACGCGGTTCGCCTTCCGTTCCGTCTCCGCGGCGGGCGGCAACCGCAGCATCGGCAACTTCCTCGACGGCATCTTCTTCGGCACCGCCCCCTCTGTGGTGCTCGGCAAGATCGGTGTCCCCGAGGGCCCGTTGGAGGTGGGTGACGTGATCACCTACCGGATCACCGCGCGCAACGAGGGCGGCGGCGCGGCCGAGAACCTCGTGCTGAGCGACACCGTCCCGGACGGCACCACGTATCTGCCCGGGTCGCTGCACATCGTCGACGGCCCGAACGCCGGGGCGAAGACCGACGCCGACGGCGACGACCAGGCGTACTTCGACGCCGCCGCGCGCAAGGTCGTCTTCCGGCTCGGCGCGGGCGCCTCCGGTACGGAGGGCGGCAGCCTGCCGAGCACCGAGACCCTGCCCGCGGGGACGACCGTCGAGTACCGGGTCGTCATCGACCGTGCCGCGGGCGGCCGGCGGATCAGCAACACCGCGACCGCGTCCTACGAGAACCGCCTCGGCGAGACCCCCGAACCGCTGACGGCCACCTCGAACGAGCAGGTCACCGTGGTCAGACCGGCCGCCGACCTGACGGTGGCGAAGGCGGCCGACGCGACCGGCGTCACCGTCGGGCAGACGGTGACCTACCGGATCGCCGTCCACAACGCGGGCCCGAACGCGGCGACCGGCGTCACGGTCGCCGACCGGCTCCCCGCCGGCCTCACGTTCCTGTCCGCCGACGGCTCCCCCGGGCGCTACGACCCCGCCACCGGGCAGTGGACGGTGGGCGACCTCGCCGTGGGCGCCACCGCCGACCTGGTGCTGCGGGCCAAGGCCACCGCGACCGGCCGGGTCACCAACACCGCGACGGCGAGCGCCAACGAGAAGGATCCCGACCCGGCCGACAACAGCGACTCGACCGTCGTCTGCGTCGAACCGGCGCCCTCCTGCTGCGACCCCTGCGTGCCGCGCACCCCGCGCGGATAGCGCCGCGTGCGGAGCGCGCCCGCACGGGCAGCTCCCCCCGGCGCCTCGGATCGGCGGAGCCCTCAACGCCCCTCCGGGACGCCGACGTCCGCTCGGGTTGTCCGCGAACTTCCCCGGAATTGTCCGTGATCGGTAACGGAGGCAGCCCGCCGTCGGGTTCGCTCGTCCTGTCAGGTGGTCGCACGGAGACCGAAGGTCGGCGAGGAACTGCGTGGAGGCGGGGCGGACATGGCACGGCACGGCAACGGACGTGGCTGGTACGGCAAGGTCGTCGGGGCGGCGCTCGGGGTGACCCTGCTCGCCACCGGCGCCTCGATGTGGACCGCGCAGGCCGACGCCGTGCACCGCGCGCCGAAGGCGAACGCGGCGGCCTCGCGCGGCGGCGACGTCAAGCCGGTCGCGGAGACCATCGCGCACGCCTCCGACCAGGGGGCGCGGGGCGTCAACATCACCATCGACGACGGCCCCGACCCCACCTGGACGCCCCAAGTGCTCGACCTGCTGCGGGAGTCCGGGGTGAAGGCCACGTTCTGCATGACGGGCACGCAGGCGCGGACCTACCCGGACCTGGTGAAGAAGGTCGTCGCGGCCGGGCACCGGCTGTGCGACCACTCGGTGTCGCACGACACCGGCATGGACAAGAAGTCCGAGGCGTACCAGTCGCGGGAGATCCTCGACGCCGAACGCATGATCATCGAGGCGTCCGGTGGCGTCCGGCCGATGTACTACCGGGCGCCCGGCGGCGCGTTCACCCCCTACAGCCGGAAGCTGGCCGCCTCCCACGGCATGCGTCCGCTGGGCTGGAACGTGGACACCAAGGACTTCGAGCGGCCGGGCACGGACGCCATCGTCGCCACCGCCGAGCGGGAGCTGTCGGGCGGTCCGACGCTCCTCTTCCACGACGCGGGCGGCGACCGCTCGCAGACCGTCGAGGCGCTGCGCCGGCTGCTGCCCTGGCTCAAGGGGCAGGGGTACTCCTTCGGCTTCCCGGTGCGCTGAACTCCCCCGCACGGGACGCCGACTTGCCGCTCCCGTGCGCCGAACTCCCGCTCTCCGGCCGCTGTTCCTCCCGTCCCCAGGTCAGCCCGGGTGCGTGGGCGAAACCCACCCCACAGGTCATACACAGGGCAACTGCTACGATCCGGCCACTTGCCCGGGGGGGTGAACGTCGTCTTCGCCGCGCGTCGTTGACGTGCGGCTCGACGGCGTCCGCAGACGTCCCGACGTCCAGACGTCTCCCGACGTCCAGACGACTCCAGACGTCTCCAGATGTCTCTCCGAGGCTTCGCACCGTCTCCGGAGAGGTCCCCCATGGGCAGACGCGCCCACGTACGAGGCGCCACCGCCGCCGCCGTCTCCCTCACGCTCGCCGTCGGGCTCGGCCCGCTCACCGCGGGCGACGCGTACGCCGAGCCGGTCGCCGGCGAGGTGACCGTACCGGCCACCACGTCCGCGGTCCCGCGCACGGGCCTGCTGAGCGCGGGGCCCTCGGGGTTCCTCCGCTACGAGGCGGGGCGCGGCCAGGTGTGGACCACGTACGCGGGCGCCGAGACCGTCGTCGACGCGTCGGGCACGGACGCGTACGGCGTCACGAGCGCGGGCGCGGGCTCGGACGTCGTCGCCCGCCACGACCGCGCGGCCGGCACCGTGACGCTGCGGAACATGGCGTCGGGGCAGGTCAGCACGGTCACGCTGCCGGCAGGGCAGACGTACTTCAGCACGCTCGGCTCGACGGTCGTCACGACGGCCGGGACCCCGGGCACCGACTCGACGTGGCATCTGCTCGACGTCGGGGCCGACGGCTCCGTCACCGACCGCGCGGTGACCGGCGTCCCCGCCGGCGCCCGGCTGTGGGCCGCCGCCGGGCTGGGTGACGCGCGCGGCCAGGTCGTGCGGTACCGGGCGGGCGACGACGAGGTCACCGGGTGGCTCGACGTCGAGCGGGGGCGCTTCACCGCGCTGCCGTACGCGCTGCTGCCGTGGTACGACCTGGTCGCGCTGAGCCCCACCCACCTGGTGTGGTGCTACGACGGCGTCCTGCACGTCGCCTCCCGCGCGGACCCGGCCGCCGCGCCGCGGACCGTGCCGATCGGCGACGTCACGCAGGTGCTCGGCCTGGTCGGTGACACCGTCGTCGTCTCCCGCAACGACCCGGCCCTCGGCCCGTACAGCAGCGACCGCGCGGTCTCCCGGCTCGAAGCCGTCCCGCTCGACGGCTCCGCGCCGCGGACGCTGCTGGCCAGGACGGCGCGGCAGGCCGTGGCGACCCCGGACGGCGGGCTGCTGGTGGCCGGTGGCACCGACACCGACCACTGGGGCGTCTCGCTGATCGAAGCGGGCGCGGCGGGCGCGGGCGGCAAGGTCACCGTGCGCCGGATCGTGGCCGCCGACCAGCCGCGCGGTGTCCACCCGGTCTCCCGACTCCTCTTGTCCCAGGGGCGGTTGACGACCGTGGAGGAGGACCCGGTGGGCGGCTCGACGTATCTGCACACCCGCGAGACCGGTGCGACCGGCTCTTCGACGGTGGGCGCGCGCACCACCCGGGGGCAGCTCGCGCCGGAGCTTCTGGGCGCGGGCGGCCCGCGGCTCGTGGACACCGGCGACGGCCGGACGGTCGTCTCCGGCTACGGCACCGGGCTCGCGCAGCAGCCCCGGGTCCTGGCCGCGGGCCAGTCGCTGCCCGGCACCCGGATCGACGCCTCCCGCGTCTACCGGTCCGTCGCCGCGGCGCGGGGCCGGTTCGCCGCGCTGACCAGGCCGGAGGACAGCACCGGGAAGGCGGAGACCCGGGTCGTCGATCTCGACTCCGGGCGGACGGTGCTGACGACGACGGAGCGGGTGCGGGCGATCTGGGGCACCACCCTGTGGGTGATGTCGGGCAACGACGGCGTCGTCCCGGTGGACCTGCTGACCGGGCAGCGCGGCGAGTCGGTGTGGTTCGGGCGCGGCTGTCTGCTCAACGACTTCCAGGCGGTGGGCCGTTGGCTGCTGTGGAACTGCGTCCTCGGCTCCGAGGGGATGGGCGTCCATGACACCGTGACCGGGCGGCACGTGACCATCGCCGGGTCCGACTGGGAGCAGGCGCGGCTCGGCGACGGGTTCGTCGCGACGGTCGACGCGGGACGGCTCAAGGTGATCGACGTGCGCGGCGGGACGCCGGTGGCGCACACCGCCGGGGCGTTCGAGTGGGGCGAGTGGGACGTCGATCCGTACACCGGCGTGATCGCCCAGCGCCGCTCCGACCACTCCGTCCGGCTGACCCCGAGCGAGGTGCCCGTCTCCGCGCTCGCCCAGCAGGACGCGACCGTCGCCGCCGCCGCGGACGTCAAGGGCGGTGCCGCGCCGTGGAGTCCGAAGTGGTGGCTGAACAAGCCGGCGGCCTCCTGGAAGCTCGTGCTCGGCGACCGGGCGGGCGCGACCGTGCGCACCCTCACCGGCGGCCAGGCGCGGGGCGCGGTGGCCGCCGCCTGGAACGGCAAGGACGGCGCGGGACGGCTGGTGCCCGACGGCGCGTACACCTGGAAGCTGACCGCCACCCCGGCGGACGGGCGGGGCGCGGCCCTGACCAGGTCGGGCACGGTCAAGGTGACCGGAGCCGCGGCGGGCCGCCGCGACTTCGTCGGGTCCGACGGCTTCGGCGAGCTGGTGACCCTGAACGGCTCGGGCGGCCTGACGTACCAGTACGGCGCGGGGAAAGGCACGTTCACCGGGAAGCGGACCGGCTCGAAGTGGCCGACGACGGTGAAGGCGGTGCCCTTCGGCGACCTGAACGGCGACCGCTGCAACGACATGCTGGTGCGGTTCACGAGCGGCGCGCTGCGCGCCTACCGGCCCGCGTGCGGGGCGGCGGTGACACCGTCGACGCCGTACACCTCGCTCGGCACCGGCTGGAACCAGTACGACGTGCTGACCTCGCCCGGCGACGTCACGGGTGACGGCCGCGCCGACCTGATCGCCCGCCGGGCGTCGACCGGCGACGTCTACCTCTTCAAGGCGACGAGCACCGGCAAGCTCTCCGCCCGGGTGAAGATCGCGTCCAAGTGGACGGGCTACAAGAAGATCGTGGGCGCGGGTGACCTCAACGGCGACGGCCACGGCGACCTGCTGGTACAGGACAGGTCGAACACGCTGTGGCGCTACGACGGCACCGGGAAGGGCACGTTCAAGAGCCGCGTGAAGGTCTTCTCCGGCTGGGGCTCGTCGTACAACGTGGTCGTGGGCGTCGGCGACATCACCGGCGACGGCAGGCCCGACCTCGTCTCCCGCGACACCTCGGGCACCCTGTGGCGCAACAACGGCAACGGGAAGGGCTCCTTCGGCGGCCGCACGAAGATCGCCACGGGGTGGCAGGGGTACAAGGGACTGTTCTGAGCGGACGGCGATACGGCGGGGACGGGGGAGACGGGGGGACGGGGGCGGCGGGGACGGGGGGGAGACGGCGGGGACGGGGGGAGGGCGCGCGCTCGATCCGGACGACGCCCGCCGCCTCCGAAGCCTCGTCAGGCACCCGCCGCGCCCGAAACCTCGTCGGGCACCCGCCGTGGCCGAAACCTCGTCGGGCGCCCGCGCGTGAGCCGCTTGGCGGACGTCACCAGTTGATGGCGTCCTCCATCTTCTGCTGCCAGTAGGTCACCTTGACCGAGTCGTCGACGTAGACCCCCTTGGCGGGCAGCGCCGGGTGGGCGCCCTTGCCCACGCTCCCGGCGTTGTCGCGGCCCATGAAGTAGACGTCGAGGGACTTCGAGGTGTAGCCGTGCTTGCCGCTGCCGTCGGCGGCGGACAGGATCACCGCGGCGTAGCCGGACTCGCCCGGCGCGAGGGTGACGACGGCCTGCGGCATCGAGTCCTCGATGGCCGGCGGCACCGACTGCGACTGCCCGAACTGGACCGCCGGGTAGTAGTAGAGGTCGCAGTTCTTGCTGCCGGTGTTGGTGACCGTGAGCAGCAGGTGGTTCAGGGGCCGGGAGAGCGGCGCGGCGACCGTCTTGGTGGTGGAGCCCTCGCAGGTGACCGACTTGGCGGCGGCGGGCGCCTTCGCCTTCGTCGCCGTCCCCTTCGCGGGGGCCTTGGCGGCGGGCCGCCCGGTGAGGGAGGCGGTCTCGACGGCCGAGGACCCGGCGCCCGTCTTCGCGTCCGGCTCCGTCTTCGCACCCGGCTCCGACTCCGATCCGGCGTCGGAGGTGGGCCTCGCGGAGATGCCGGCCGCGGCCAGTTCGCTGCCGGAGGAGACCTTCGCCGCGCCCTCGTCGTGGACGCCCGTTCCGCCACCGCAGGCGGTCAGTGAGAGCCCCGCGACGACGACGGTAGCGGCGGCGGCGAGAAGACGGGTACGGGAGGTGCGGGTGCTGGACATGTGACGGTGCCCCTTCGGCGTCGGGTGGCGGTGTGCCGCGATGACCGAAGCTTGCAGGGTGATCCGTGCCGGGGACCATGCTCCACGGCGAGTTAGGGACGCCGAACCGCCGGAACCCACTCTGACCAGCCGAAACGCCCTGCTTCTGGGACGCGGGACGGGACGCGGGACGGCCAGGGACGGGCCGACGGAGGCCGGGCGGGGAGGTCCCGCGGGCCGGTCGGCCACCGGACCTGGCCGGTCGGACCGAGGGTCTGGACGGTCGGCCGACGCGGGGGCGCGCGGGTCGCTCCTAGAGTCGGGAGGGACGGCAGCACAGCACGGGGTGAGGGGAACAGGCGATGGAGCAGCGGACGAGGACGGCAGCCGGCGGCACCACGGGCGGCGACGGGACGACCGTCGAGTTCGAGACGGACGTCGTGCAGCTGCTGGTGGCGGCCACCCGGAGCGCCAGCAGGCAGGACGCCCCGGTGGTGGGCAGCGAACACCTGCTGTCCGCCCTCGTCATGGGCGACTCGGACGCCGGTGCGGCGCTCGCGCCCGGGATGCGGAAGGCCGGGGCGCTCAGCGGTCTCATCGCCGGGCGGGGCGGCGAGGGCTGGGTGAGCGCCGACGACGACGAGGGGCAGCCGCCCGTCCCCGACGACGACGAGATCGGGTACGTCTGGCGCGAGACCCGGTGGCGGTTCGCCCTCTCCCACCCGAAGGAGGCCGGGAAGCTCCCGGCCGCGATGTCCGGTGCGCTGCGCCGGTGTCTGCGGCTGGCCCTCGACACGGCCCGCGCCGAGGGCACCGTCTCCGTGCGGTGCCGGCAGGTGGCACAGGCCCTGCTCGACCTCCCGGAGAGCAGGGCGCGGGAGGCTCTCCTACTGCGCCGCACCGACCTGGCCGCGGCGGCCACCGCGCTCGCCGCGACCGCCGCCGAGGACCCGGCCGAGGCCCCCTCCGTCGCCCTGCTGCGCCGCGCCGGGACGCTCGGCAGGAGCGGCAACGCCCTCTCCAGGGCGCTGACATCGTGGCTCTCCGGTTCCCAGCCGTACGGCTCACCCGTCGTGTTCGCCGTGTCCATCGAGGCCAGGCGGCAGGCGGTGCGGTGCGGGCGTCCGGCGGCCGAGCCCATCGATCTGCTGCTGGGGGCGCTGGCGCTGGAGCGGGCGCTCGACGTCGCGGGCCTGGCGCTTCCCGACAGCCTCGCGGACGTCAACTCGGCCGCCGGGCTGCTGCGTCGGCACGGAGTGCGGCAGGACTCCCTCACCCGCTCGTCGATCACCTCCCCCGCGGCCCACGGCACCGGCGACGAGATGAGGTTCTCCGACGCCGCTGAGCGGGCCAAGTCGGTCGCCCAACTCCGGGCCGCCGAAGGGGGATCGGCCACGGTCGGTACCGTCCATCTGCTGGCCGCCGTGCTGGAGGGCGACTCCGGGGAGGTCGCGCGGCTGCTCGAAGCCGAGGGCGTCGATGTCGAGGCGCTGCGGGCCGAGTTGAGCGCCACTCCGGCCAAGCGCTAGCGGTACACGATGAGATGAGGGTGCGTCAGGTGCGGTACGGACAGGGCAGGTCGGGCAGCGCGGTGCGGTGGGCGCGGCGCGAGGCTCTCGCGGTCTGGGGCGATGTGCGGGCCGCCGCCCGCCGTACCGTCGCCACCGAGCTGCTGCTCAGCGCGCTCACCGCCGCCCTCGGGCTGCTGCCGCTGCTCCTCGCGCATCCGCACCGCCCGGTCCTCGCCGTCCTTGAGGCGCTGTGGGCGGCGCTGCTCGTCGGGGTGCGGCGCGGGCGGCCGGTCTTCGCGGTGCTGGGCGCCTCGGTGCTGCTCGTGGGCGGCAACCTGTGGACGCTGGCCGTCGCGCCGCTGATCGTGCTGACGGCCACCCGGCTGATCGCGCCGGCCCGCCGCGCATGGCGGGTGACGGGCGTGGCCTGCGGCCTCGTCGCGCTGCTGACCGGCGTCCTGCTGCTGACCGGAGCGCAGGACCCGCTGGAGGCGGTGGGCGGCAACGCGATCTCGGTGGTGCTCCTGCTGCTGCTCCCCACCCTCTCCGGAACCCTGCTCGGGCAGCGGCGGCCACTCGCCGATCTGCTGCGGGAGCGCAACGCCTATCTGGAGCGGACCAGGACGCTCACCGCCGAGGCGGCCCGGCTGGAGGAGCGGACCCGGATCGCGGGCGAGATGCACGATCTGCTGGGCCACCGGCTGAGCCTGATCTCGGTGCACGCGGGGGCGTTGGAACTGGCCGCGGCCCGGCAGGCGCCGCCGCTCGCCGGGCAGGTGGAGTTCCTGCGGACCACCGCGGGGACGGCCATGGAGGAACTGCGCGAGATCCTCGGCGTCCTGCGCCACGCCGACCTCGCGGACGCGGACACGGCCGGGGGCGAGCGGGGCACCAGGGCGGACATCACGGCCCTGGTGACGCAGTCCGCGCGGGCGGGCGGCGGCGACGTCGAGCTGGAGTGGGCGGTCGACGACACCGTCGAGGTCGGCGTGCGGGCCAGGCAGGCGATCCACCGCGTGGTGCGGGAGGGGCTGACGAACGTCCTCAAACACGCCGCCGGGGCGCCCGCCCGGGTGGAGGTGCGCGGCACGGCCACCGGGATCGAGGTCGCCGTCAGCAACGGGGTGCCGCGCGGGCCGGGGCGCTCACAGGGGGGAACGCGCAGCGGACTGGCGGGACTTCAGGAACGCGTCTCCCTCCTCGGCGGCACGTTCGAGGCGTCCGCCCTGCCGAACGGCGGCTTCCGGATGGGGGCCTGGCTGCCGGTCGGGGGCGGCGGGGCGTCGTCGAGGGAGCACGGCGGGGCGTCGTCGGCGGAGCACGGCGGGCCATCGCTTGCGGAGCAGGGCGGGCCGTCGTCGGCGGAGCACCGTGAGCCGACGCGGGTTGACGGCGGCAGGCCGACGCGGGTTGACGGCGGCAGGCCGACGCGGGTTGACGGCGGCAGGCCGACGCCGGTCGACGGCAACCGGCAAGCACCAGTCGACGGCAACAGGTCCACGCCGGTCGAGGCCGGCCGTTCCCTGGCGCCCGAGGTCGAGTGGCCGGCCGAGCCGCTTGGCGTCGAGCCGCCTGGCATCGAGCCGCCTGGCATCGAGCCGCCTGGCGTCGAGACGGCCGGCCCGCACTCCGCCCTCGCCACCCCCTCCCCTCCCCCGGCTCCCCCCTCCTCCTCCCTCTCCTACCCCGGTGGCGTCCGCCCGCCGATGTCCGCCGATGTTCTGACCTGGCCGCGGGTTCTGGGCGCCGGGTGCGTGGCGGCGCTGGTCGTGCTGCCCACCGTCGGCTTCCTCGTCGTCCTGCTGGTGATGTCGCTCGTGAAGTGAGCCGTCCGACCGGCGTCCTAGGATGAGCTGATGATCCGAGTCCTCATCGCCGACGACGAGGCGCTGATGCGCGTCGGCATCCGGCTGATCCTGGAGAACGCCGAGGACATCGAGGTCGTCGCCGAGGCGGGCGACGGCCGGGAGGCCGCGGCCGCCTGCCGCTCCCAGCAGATCGACGTCGCCCTCCTCGACCTCCAGATGCCGGTCGCCGACGGCGTCACGGCCGCCGAGGACATCAGCCGCCTCTCACCCCGCACCTGCGTCGTGATGCTGACGGCCTTCGGCGAGGAGACGAGCGTCGCGCGCGCCCTGCGGGCCGGGGCGAGCGGCTACCTCCTCAAGGACACCGGTCCCGCCGAACTGATCCACGCCGTGCGGCTCGCCGCGAAGGGCGAACCGGTGCTGGCCCCCCGGATCACCCGCGGGCTCCTCGACCGGCACGTCAGGTCGGAGCAGCGCGCCGAGGCCGCCCGGCGCCGGATCGACGAACTGACCCCGGCCGAACGGGACATCCTGCGGCTGCTCGGTACGGGACTGTCCAACGCGGAGATCGCCGACCACCTGCGTCTCAGCGCGGGCACGGTCAAGGCGCACATCAGCCGCATCCTGACCCGCACCGGCTGCGCCAACCGCGTCCAGGCCGCCGTCCTGGCCCATGACGCGGGCATGCTCGACGACCGCTGAGCCGACCGCCCGTGACCGGGGGCGCGGCCGGTCGGCCCGCGCGTAGAAGGTGACGCTCCGACCGCGCAGCACCGTGCGGGAGCGGACGACGAAACGGTCCCGCAGGACGCGGAGTTTGGCGCGGTCGCGCGCGTTGCGGGCGTGCACCTCCGGGTCGCCGACGAGCACGACGTGCCGTTCGCGCAGCAGGGCGCGGGCGAGGGTGCGCGGGTCGGTCTCGACGCCGTGCAGGGTTCCGGAGGCGGCGGGGCCGCGGGCGAGCGCGATGTCCCGCAGCCCGTGGAACGCGCCGGGCGAGACCAGGGCGGTGTCCCGCCGGGCGGCGGGCACGAAGAGGACGGCGCCGTCCCGCCGGGGTGCCCGGTCGACGGCGTCGGCTGCGGCCAGGACGTCGTCGATCCGGCCGTCCGCGCTCCGGCCGCGCAGTTCCAGCGGGAGCAGGGCGAGGAGGGCGAGTGCGGTGACGGCGGCGAGGACGGCGGCCGGGCGGGCCCGCCACCGCGTGACCAGCGCGCCGACCACAGGCCCGAGCAGCAGCGCGAGACCGACGTACGAGAACAGCACGTACCGCTCCACGTAGAGGGGCCGCCAGACGAAGGAGACGGCGAGGAGCAGCGCCTGGGGCACGACGACGAGAGGGAGCGCGAGAGCCGGGAGGGACAGGGCGGGAGGGGGAGCGGGCAGAGGGGCGGCGGGAGCGGCCCGCTCGCGTCGGCCACCGCTCACGTCCCCACGCCCGCTCCCACGCCGTCCGCCCGCCGAGGCCCGGCCGCCCGCCAGGGCCCGGCCGCCCACCGTCAAAGCCCGGCCGCCCGCCGTCAGAGCCCGGCCGCCCGCCAAGGCCCCGCCGCCCACCGTCAGAGCCCGGCCGCCCGCCGTCAGAGCCCGGCCGCCCGCCGTCAAGGCGATGGCCGCGGTGGCCGTGAGTGCGACCGCGGCCACCGTGCCGAGGCCTGGCGGGCGGATCCAGGAGACCTGTCCCGACTGGCCGCGGCTGGCGAGGATCAGCGGGAGCGCGCCGAGCACGGCGGTGGCCGCGGCCGGCAGCCAGCGCGTCCAGGTGGCGCGGGGCGCGCGGGCGAGCGCGAGGGCGACGGCGTGCGCGGGCAGCGCGAGCAGCGAGAACCAGTTGAGCAGCGCGCCGACCAGGACGGCGGCCGTGTAGGCGGCCCAGGTCCCGGCGGTGCGCGGCCGACGCGTCCCGGCCACGAGCAGCAGGCAGGCGAGGGTGACGGCGGCCGTCACCAGCGCGTACGGGCGGCCCTCCTGCGCGTACACCTGGAGCGGGGGCAGCAGCGCGACGGCGGTCCCGGCGCCGAGCCCGCTCCACCGGCCGGCGAGGCGGCCGGCGAGATCGGCGGTGAGCGCGGCGGTCAGGGCCGTGGCGAGGACGGACGGCATCCGCAGGGTGGTGAGTCCGTCGCCGAAGACCGCGAACACCCCGTGCATGAGCGCGTAGTAGAGCCCGTGGACGACGTCCGCCTGCCCGAGCAGCCGCTCCACCTCGGGCAGGCTCCGGTGGGCGACCTGCCAGGTGGCGGCCTCGTCGCGCCACATGCTGTGCTGCCGTCCGATCCCCCACACGCCGAGCCCGAGAGCGAGCCCGGCGGGCACCGCGGCGACGACCGTCCGCACCCGTGGCGGGGGCGGGGCGGGCGCCGGCGTCGTCGGGGGCCGGCCGGTGCCGTCCGTCAGGTCCCGCTCCCCGACCCGGGCCCGCGCGACGGCGGTGGCGGCCACGGCTCAGCCGGCCGGCAGGGGTGAGCGGCTGACCCGTATCTTCGACTGGCCGTGCGGGCGCTCCTCCCAGTCCGCCATGAACGCGGCGTGCAGCCCGTGGGCGCGCGCGACGGCGAGGAGGGTCTCGGTGCGGTAGTAGAAGTCCTCGCGCAGCACCTGGTGTTCGGTGCCCTCGGTGCGGTCGAAGGTGAAGTCGAAGAACCCGGTGTCGGTCAGCACCCGTCCGACGTGCGCGAGGCACTCGTCGATGACGTGCAGGGGCGAGTGGGAGAAGACGCTGTGGGCGTGGACGACGTCGAAGTGGTCGCTCGGCAGGAACTCCAGGGTGAGGTCGCCCGTGATGGTCAAGTGCGGCAGTTTGTCCTGGAGTTCGCGCTCGCTGAGGGTCTTCTTGGCGGCCATCAGGATGTCTGGCGAGATGTCGATGCCGTAGTAGTTGCCGGCGTCGAGGTGGCTGATGAAGCGCCAGCCGCCGCGCAGGTTGCCGCAGCCGATGTCGAGCATCCGGTGCTCGGGGCGCAGCCCGTGCTCGACGAGGTAGTCGAACTGCATCTGCCCGAGGGCGAGCCAGCGGTCGTGGGTGCGGCTGCCGACGGCGGCCTCGGGGTCGCGGCGGGTGTCCGAGGCCATCACGGCGCGGTAGTAGCCGACGTGGTCGGGGTGCTTGAGCCGCAGCCAGGCGTCCCGTCCCGCCCGGCGGAGGTAGGGGGTGACGCGGCCGGGGTGGCTCAGCGCGTAGCCGATCTTGTGGGTGAGGGCGGCGCGGTTGTTGCGCAGCTTCTCGGGCGATCCGGCGTCTGCGGGCATGACGAAGTGACCTCCGTGCTCAGGGAATCGAGGGAATCGAGGGAATCGGCGAGGGTCTCGTCCCGGGCATGGGGATGCCCGGGACGGGACCGGGGTCGGGACCGGCGCGTGGGCCGGCCGGGGGTGGGCCGAGGGCCCGGGTGGTGACCGCCGTGCGGTGCTGAGGTGTGCTGTGCCGGTGCCGGACGGGTCAGACGCGGCGGCGCAGCAGCAGCACCGTGACGACGGTGAGCAGGACGGCGAGGCCGCCGAGGACGGCGGTGTCGGTCCACTGGAAGTTCCAGTAGTCGCCGGCCGGGTTGGCGCGGTAGAAGCGGGAGACGTAGCCGTGCTGGGCCATGCACCCGCGGAGTTCGGCGCCGGAGGGGAACGGGCAGGTCAGCACGGTGTCGTGGTGGCCGGACGCGGTGATCAGGCCGTAGTCGCCGGTCGACCACTTCTCGCCCATGGGCGCCTTGGGGACGCTGCCCGCGCTGACGTAGGTGTGCGGCGGGACCAGCCACCGCGCCCGGTGCGCCCACTCGACGGCGAGCGTCAGCGCGCCGGTGACCAGCAGGGTCAGGCCCATCGCGGCGAGCACCCGGCGGGCCAGGAGCCCCAGCAGGGTGCCGGCGGCGAGCCCGAACAGGGCGGCGGCGACGACCCGGGGTCCCGATCCGCTGAGGGCCGGGCTCTCGTACCAGAACAGGCCGTAGCTGCGGTCGGCGGCCGGGTGCCGCCACCAGGCGAACAACCAGGCGAGCAGCCCGGAGAGGGCGACCGTGGTGACGGCGGCGAGGCCGAACCTGGCCACGAACCACTGGCCGCGGCTGACGCCCTGGGCGAGGACCATGCGGTGGGTGCCGAGTTCGCGGTCGCGGCCGAGGAGCGGGGCGCCCCAGAAGACGCCGATCAGCACGGGCAGGACGATGTTCAGCCAGCCGAGGTACTGGAGCGGCTGGACGTCGAGCAGCATCGGCAGGCCGGTGCCCGGCTGCGAGCAGTACAGCGGTCCTGGGTCGCACGCGTCGAACCTGCCGGTGGCCAGGTCGTCGACCATGGCCGAGCGGAAGTACACGGCGAGCCCGGCGACGACGGCGAGGACGGCGGCGGCCGACGCGGCGGCCAGCCGCTGCTGGCGCCAGGCGAGCCAGAGGGAGCCCTTCACGCGGCGGCCTCCGCACGGGCGCCGGCCGTCGTGGGCCCGGCGGTGGCGTCGGCCTGGAGGTGTCCGACGAGGATGTCCTCCAGCTTGGCGGGCTCGACGTGCCACTCCCCGCGCAGCAAACCGCGCCGCCGCACCAGGGCGGTGAGCTGCCGGCCGCTGACCCGCCGGTGGACGACGGTGTGCCGCCGGGCGGCCCCCTCGGGTCCCGGTGGTCCGTCGAGCGAGTCGGCCTGGTCGAGATGGCCGGTGACGACGACATGGCTGTCGCGCAGCGCGTCGGCGTCCTCGCTCAGTGCGATCCGGCCGTCGCGCAGCAGCAGCACCCAGTCGCAGGTCTGCTCCAGTTCGGGCAGGACGTGCGAGGAGAGCACGATGCTGGTGCCGTGCTCGGCGGCCTCGGCCATGAGGGTGGCCATCAGGTCGCCGCGCGCGACCGGGTCGAGGTCGGCCAACGGCTCGTCGAGCAGCAGCAGTTCGGGGCGCTTGCCGAGGGCGAGGGCGAGGGCGACGCGGGTGCGCAGGCCGGGCGACAGCTCGCCGACCCGGGCGTCCGGCGCGATGTCGCCCTCCTCGACGATCCGGGCGGCGGCCGGCTGGTCCCAGGCCGGGTTGAGCTTCGCGCCCATGCGGAGGGTGTCCGCGACGGTGAAGCGGGGGTAGAGCGGCTTGTCCTGGGTGAGCAGCGCGACCCGGGCGCGTGCCCTGGGCGATCCGGGGAGGTCGCCCAGGACGCGTATCTCCCCGGTGCGGGGGCGCAGCAGGCCGCCCGCGAGGTGCAGCAGGGTGCTCTTGCCCGCGCCGTTGCGGCCCACGAGTGCGGTGATGTGTCCCGCGGGCACGGTGAACCCGCAGTCCCGCAGGGGCGGGGCGCCCCGGGTGCGGTACCGGAATCCGAGTCCGGTGGCGCGCAACGCGGCCGGCGCGTCAGGCCCGGTCATGCGTCCTCCTCTGTGCTGTGCTGTGTTTCTTCGTTGTCCTGGGCGTCGAGGACGGCGGTGACGAGCGCGAGGATGTCGGCCCGTTCGAGTCCCGCCGTCCGCGCGCGTGCCGTCCAGTCGGTCAGCTCCGCGCGCAGCGGGGAGTCGTCCTCCGCGCCCGGCCGCGCGAGCGACCTGGTCACGAAGGTCCCGAGCCCGCGCCGGAGTTCGACCAGTCCGGCCTGCTCCATGTCGCGGTAGGCGCGGAGCACGGTGTTGGGGTTGATGGCGGTGGCCGCCACCACTTCCCTGGCCGTGGGCAGCTTGTCCCCGACCTTCAACGTGCCCATCCGCAGCGCCCGTTCGGTCTGCTCGACGATCTGCACGTAGGCGGGTACGCCACTGCCCCGGTCGATCCGGTACGCGACCACGTCACCTTCCACGGTTCCACCATGCTTGTATTAATGAATTAGCACAAGCATGGTGGAGGGCAGGGAAGAATGTCAACAACGCTCCCCGCAGCGGGCCGCAGGCCGCCTCGCCCCGGCTCAGACCCCGGCGGCCATCAGCTCCCCGGCCTCCGCGGCGCCCGCGTCGGGGGACACCACCAGCAGGTCCCAGCGGCCGAGGCCGGGGGCGAGGAGGCAGACCGAGTCGGCGGCCCGCGGCGACTCCGTCCGGCGCAGGCGCACCACCTGACCGGCGACGAACATCCGGCCGGGGGAGTCGGACCAGCCCCCGCCGTTCACGACGACGCTGCTGATGTGGCCCCAGTCGCGCGGCAACCCGCCCAGCAGGGCGGTCAGTTCGGCCATCAGATCGTGCGAGCGCGGCCACCAGGCGCCGTCGATGCGGCGGGCCTGCCGACCGTGCGGGGGCTGCGCGGCGAGCCGCAGTCTGACCCCGGTCGGGACCGGTCCTGACGGCGGCGGGGCAAGCGTCATGACGACTCCTGGGTGGTGGGCGGGTGCGCTGCGGGTACGGCCGCCGTCCCGCCCGCGCGGGAACCCGCGGACGGGACGGCGGCCGTAGTGCGACGGAAGAGACCGCGGGACGGAAGGGACCGGCGGGAGCGCCGTGCGGCTCAGGCCGTCTCGTCCGCGTGGGTGCGGTCCGTCGTCGGCCTGCTGCTGTCGAGCCACGAGCGGAGCGGACCCGCCGCCCGCGCGGCCTGTGCGGCGTCGAGCGTGAGGTGGAGCCGGGTGCCGTGACCCGAGGGGCCCGCGGGATAACTGCGCTGCTCACCGCCGGCGAACAGCAGCCGCAGCGCGTCCGCGACGTTCCTCGCGGCCTCCGCGTCGGCGGAGACGATCCGCACCTCGACCCGGCCGAGGCCGTCCGGCTCGCCCGGCTCGACCCGCGCCTTGTCAGACTCCGGGGGCTCGATGGTCTCGAACGTCATAGGACCGAACCTGCCCCGGACCGAACGGCCCGTATCGGTGCGCGTCGAGGACGAGACCGGCACGGCAGCCGGTGTACGAGGTGCCCTCGACACCCCCACCCTACTCCCGGCCGCCCCCGCACCCCTTGTCCCACGGGCCCCCACGGGCTTCGTGCCCCCGGTCCCGGCGCGCCGCCGGGAGTACCGTGGACAGCACCGAGGGCACTTCGACACCGGCTGCCGTGCCGGGTCGTCCTCGGTGAGCGACGTACCCCGGACCGCGCCCGCGCGCCCCGCCGGGAGACAGGTCAGCGCCATGGCCCCCTACTACACCGTCGCGGCGTTCCTGGTGCTCGTCACCGTGGGCGTCTACGTGATCCACCGGCTCAACGCCCAGGAGTCCGGGCGGGTCGTCGCGCACCGCTCCGCCGGCTTCCTGCACGGGCTGCGCAGGCTGCGCCGCTCCAGGGCCACCGGCCGCCCCGACGACCGCGCCACACCCCCGCGGCCGTGACCGAGCCGCTACCCGCCGCGGGCGGCCCGCGGGCGGCGGCCCACCGGGACGGCATACGGGTGCGCAGGCTCAGCCGCTGGCAGACCCAGGACCTCCGCGACGACCTCGCCGACCTCGCCGACCCGGCCGTCCAAGCCGTCCAGCCCAAGGTGTCCGCCCCGGCGGCCGGCGGTGGCTGCCACGACCGGCAGCACTTCCTCGACCGGCTCGACGACGACATCAGACGGCCCGGCTTCGCCCTGCTCGTCGCCGAGACGACGACCGTGGTCGGCTGCGCCTTCGGCGTCCCCGTGGGCCGCGGCGACCTGTGGTGGCGCGGCGTCGACCCGGGCAGACGGCACGACGCGGCGCGGCTCACCACCGGGGGCCTGGTCCTCGCCGTCACCCAGGTCGTGGCCGACCCGCGCGGCCAGAGCCGCGCCGTCGCCCAGCGCCTCCAGGACCGGCTGCTCGCCGTGCACGGCGCCGCCCTCGGGCTCACCCTCGTCGACCCAGCCGACCGGGCCGTCCGCTCAGCCTTCAGGTCCTGGGGCTGGCAGGACATCGGGGACGTCGTCCGGTACCCCGGGCCCGTCGTGCGGCGCGCGCTGGTGCTGGCGCGGGACCCGCGGGCCCCGGCCGCCTCCCCCGATCCGCCGCCCCACGGCACCGCGCCCGCCGACGGGGGCGCCTGAACGGCGCGTGCGCCGCTTCGCGCGGTTTACCGCACCCGTTCCACCTGGCACCATGCCGGTTCCGGGGTGTTCGCCCCGCCGTCGGGGGAGGTTCACAGGGCTATGGCTGAGGCGTACTTGCGCAGACTGTCCCGCTGGCAGGCCGAGCAGCAGAGGGACGCCGTCGCCGACGTCCACATGGCGGCCTACCAGGGCGCCACGGGCGACGACCACCGGGACCGGCGGGGCTTCCTCGACCGCTTCGAACGGCAGGTGCAGCGCACCGGCTTCGACATGGTGGTCGCCGACGGCGGCAGCCTGGTCGGCGCCGCCTACGGATTCCGGCTCGAACGCGGCGACGACTGGTGGTCGGGGCTGCGCGGCGGGCTGCCGTCGGAGATCGAGGAACTCACCGCGTCCGGGCGGGCGTTCCTGCTGGCCGAGCTGATGGTGCGGCCCGCGCACCGGCGCACCGGCGTCGCGACCCGGATGACCGAACTGCTGCTGGCCCGCCTCAGGACCGACCTGGTGGTCGCGGCCGTCGACCGGCCCGACGCACCGGTCCGGGTGAACGCGGCGGCCGAGACCCTGCACTCCTGGGGGTGGTCGAAACTCGGCGAGCTGCCGCCGCGCCCGGCCCCCGGCGCGGCCGACATCGGCGCGCACTATGGCACGGACGTCGGCACCGGCGGGGCCGCGGGTCCCGGCTCCGGGCGCGAGGTGTGGGTCCGCAGGCCGCCGCGGTGAGACCACCGTCGGGCCCGCGGTGAGACCACCGTCGGGCCCCGCGCGGTCTCACGGACGACGGGGCGGGTACCCGGAGGGCGCGTAGGGTTCGCGGGTGATCGTGGGTACGGCACCCAGAGCTTCTCGATCGTGGCGGAACGGAGCCAGGTGATCAGCGACGGCATGGCCGACCTGCTGCGCTCGCTGCGCCTCGAAGACGGCGGCGGCGACGCGCCGGCCGCCGCGTGCGCGCGGGCCCTGGGCGCGGCGGGTGTCGCGGTGTCGGTACTCGTCGGCGAGGACCGCGTCGCCGAACTCCTCTGGTCCCACCCCGCGGCGAGCGAACGCTTCGAGAACCTCCAGTTCACCGTGGGCGAGGGCCCGGGGCCCGACGCGCTGCGGGCCGGGGTGCCCGTCGTCGAGCCCGACCTCGACCGGGTGCGGCCCGAGAGGTGGCCCGCGCTGCTGCCCGGGGCGCGAGAGCTGGGCGTGCACGGCGTGTGCTGCTTCCCGCTCGGGGTGGGCGCCATCCGGCTCGGGGTGCTCACCGTCCTGTGCGACGAGAAGCGCCACTTCTCCGACCAGCAGTTCGACGACGCGCAGGCCCTGGCGGCTGCCCTCACCTGCGCCGTCCTCAACGGCGGCCTCACCGGGGCCCCCAGCACCCCGGGCGCCCTGCCGGGGCCCGTCGGACTGAACCGGGCGGCCGTGCACCAGGCGACCGGAATGATCAGCGTCCAGCTCGGCGTACCGCTGGCGGAAGCGCTGCTGCGGCTGCGCGCCCACGCCTACGGCAGCGGACTGGACATCGGAGAGGTGGCCGCCGAGGTGGTGACCCGCACCCTCCGTTTCGACGACGATGGAACCGGGCCGAACTCGCCCGACCGTGGAAAGGGATGATCGTCATGGCCCGCGAACGACGCCTCGCGGAAGTCTTCGTTGAGGTGGCTGACTCCCTCATCGACGACTTCGACGTCATCGACCTGCTGCAACGGCTGTCCGCCCGGTGCGTGGAACTCCTCGACGTCGCCGCCGCGGGCATCATGCTCGCCGACGCGCACGGCGAGTTGCAGACCATCGCCGCCTCCGACGAGCACACCCACCTCCTGGAGCTGTTCGCGCTCCAGCACGACCAGGGCCCGTGCGTCGAGTGCTACCGCTCGGGCGCCGCCCGCTCCAACATCGACCTGACCGGGCCCGAGGCGGCCGCCGCCTGGCCGAGCTTCGCCCCCCGGGCCCGCGCCACCGGCTACCTGACCACGCACGCCGTGCCGCTGCGGCTGCGCCACCGGGTCGTCGGCGCCCTCAACCTGTTCCAGACGGGGCCCGTCCCGCTCGGCGACGACGACATCGCCCTCGCCCAGGCACTCGCCGACGTGGCGACGATCACGATTCTCCAGCAGCGCACCCTGGAACAGGCCTACGTCGACAAGAGCCAGGTCGAGCACGCGCTCGCCAGCCGCGTCCGCATCGAGCAGGTCAAGGGCATCCTGGCGGAGCGCTGGAACAGCGGGGTGGACGAGGCGTTCGCCGCCTTCCGCGCCTACGCCCGCGCCCACCACCTGCGGCTCGCGGACTTCGCGAGCCGCATCATCGACGGCTCCTTCGACACCGCCACGATCCCGGGGCCACGCCCGGCGGCGCGGGAGCCCCGCGACTGACCCGGGCCAAAAGTCGACATGCCGGGACGCCGGATATTCCCGTACCCGCAGGGGTGACCTGATCTTTTTCACCGGGCGTCGCCCACCACGGCGTGCTACTGTCGAAGCAGGTTGCAGTTGTGGTTGCCAAAAGGTTTTTTTTCCGACGGGCTGATCATCGCGGCGACGCGGAGTCCGCACAGGGCGTTCTCCGAGCTCCGTCCTCGAAGGGGAAAAAACATGGCTAACGGCACTGTGAAGTGGTTCAACGCGGAAAAGGGCTTCGGCTTCATCGAGCAGGACGGCGGCGGCCCCGACGTCTTCGCCCACTACTCGAACATCGCCACCCAGGGCTTCCGCGAGCTCCAGGAGGGCCAGAAGGTGACGTTCGACATCGGCCAGGGCCAGAAGGGCCCGACGGCTGAGAACATCGTTCCCGCCTGATCTCGGCTCTGACGCATACTTCGCAGCTGGGGCCCGCACCTAGGGGTGCGGGCCCCAGCTCGTGGAATTTTCGGGGCGTTTTTCCGCCCCCATCGAACTCGGCCCGTTCTCGCGATTCTCTGCGTCGTTCATTTTGCTGCGGAAATTCCTTGATACGCGCCAGCATCAAGGAAGGTGCCGCTTGAACCGCGCACGCACGCCCCGCCCCGCCCGCCAGCACGACCGCCGCTCCGGCTCCACGATGGGCCGTCCCCCGGCGCCCCGGCGCTCCTCGCGCGGCGGCGGCGGCTCTAGGCCGTCCGCGCCGCAGGGCGAGTTCGCCCTGCCGAAGACGATCACTCCCGCGCTCCCCGCGGTCGAGGCGTTCGCCGACCTCGGGATGCCCACGCCGCTGCTGACCGCGCTCGGCCAGCAGGGCGTCACCGACCCGTTCCCGATCCAGGCCGCCACCCTGCCGAACTCCCTGGCAGGCCGTGACGTGCTCGGCCGCGGCCGCACCGGCTCCGGCAAGACCCTCGCGTTCGGCCTCGCCACGCTGGCCCGCATCTCCGGCCGCCGCGCCGAGCCGGGACAGCCCCTGGCCCTCGTCCTGGTCCCCACCCGTGAGCTGGCCCAGCAGGTCACCGACGCGCTCACGCCGTACGCGCGCGCCGTGCGGCTGCGGCTCGCCACCGTCGTCGGCGGCATGTCGATCGGCCGGCAGACCAGCGCGCTGCGCGCCGGTGTCGAGGTCGTCGTCGCGACGCCCGGACGCCTCAAGGACCTCGTGGACCGGGGCGACTGCCGACTGGACACCGTCGAGATCACCGTCCTCGACGAGGCCGACCAGATGACCGACATGGGCTTCATGCCGCAGGTCACCGCGCTCCTCGACCAGGTGCGTCCGGGCGGGCAGCGGATGCTGTTCTCGGCCACCCTCGACCGCAACGTCGACCTGCTGGTCCGCCGCTACCTCAGCGACCCGGTGGTGCACTCCGTCGACCCGTCGGCCAGCGCCGTCACGACGATGGAGCACCACGTGCTGCACGTCCACGACACGGACAAGTACCGGACGACGACGGAGATCGCCGCCCGCGACGGCCGCGTGATCATGTTCCTCGACACCAAGCACGCGGTGGACAAGCTGACCAAGCACCTGCTCGGCAACGGCGTCCGCGCCGCCGCCCTGCACGGCGGCAGGTCCCAGCCGCAGCGCACCCGGACGCTGGCGCAGTTCAAGGACGGCCATGTCACCGTCCTGGTCGCCACCAACGTCGCCGCCCGCGGCATCCACGTCGACAACCTCGACCTGGTCGTCAACGTCGACCCGCCCAGCGACCACAAGGACTACCTGCACCGCGGCGGCCGTACCGCCCGCGCGGGTGAGTCGGGCAGCGTCGTCACCCTGGTGACGCCCGGCCAGCGGCGCGCGGTCAGCCGGCTCATGGAGTCGGCCGGCATCATCCCGACGATCACCGCGGTCCGCTCGGGCGAGGAGGAGCTGAGCCGCATCACCGGCGCGCAGGCGCCCTCCGGCGTCCCGGTCGTCATCTCCTCCCCGGCCGCCGAGCGGCCGCGCCGCGCCCCGGGCGGCGGCTCCGGTTCGTCCAGGGGACGCCGCGGCGGCCGTGGCGGCGGTGCCGGTGGCGGCCAGGGCAGGCCCGCCGCCGCGAAGCGCCGCGCCGCGTGACCTGACGGCGGGCCGCCGCGACCCGGTGGCCCGCCCGGAACCGGCACGAGCAGACCGTTCGCACACCCCGCAGGAGGTAGCCGTGACCCCGGTTCAGATACGACGCCACCCGGCCGGCCCCGCGACCGGCGGCGACCGCCGGGACGCGTCCGCGCCGCGGGTGTGTGACGACACGACTGTCGAGGTGGCCCTGTCCGTGACGGCCGGGGCCCGCGTGGAGCAGCCGCTCCTGTGCGACGGGGACGACGAGCGGACGGGCTCGGTCACCCGGGCCGGACTCGCCGTCCACCGTGGCAACTCCGGCCACCCGGACCGGGACCGGCTGCGGGACGTCCTCGACGTCCCGTTCCCGGCGCCCGGCACCGCCGTCGCCGCCGTTTCCGGTTGATCCGTTCCCGCCGGGGTTCGGATCCGTCCCCTCTCCCCTGTGAGGCATCATGCGCTGTGTCATCGCCCGGTATCCGTTCGAACTGACCAAGGAGGGGGTGCTGGCCGCGATGTCCGGCGTCACTCCCGAGCTGATCACCGGGTTCTCGGTGACCATCGGCCGTCGCCGCTACCCCGTGATGCAGGTCGGCGAGGTCATCACCCGCCAGGACCGCCGCGACTTCAACAGCGGTGAGGTCATCAGGGCCATGGAGCGGCTGGGCTTCACCTGCCACAGCCGGCCCGCGCCCGAACCCGCCCCCGACCCGCTGTTCCCGAGCCCCTCGCAGCCGTCCGCGGAGCAGCACCAGGGCGCCATCATCTGGGACAACTGACCCGTCGGTGACCCGGGCGTTCAGCGCCCCGGGCGCGCGGCGCCGATCAGTTCGTCCGCGGCCCAGCGGGCGACGCCCGCCGGGTACGGGGCGGGCAGGCCCAGGACGATATGGCTGAAACCGGCCGCGGTCGCCGCCGCGATCGCCGCACGGGCACCGGCGGGATCCTCGTAGGAGATCCCCAGGTGCATCGAGCGGACGATCGACGCGGGGTCGCGGCCGATCTGTGCGCAGTACCGGTCGAGCAGGGCGCTGCGGCCGATCGCGTCCTCGAGGTCGCCGCCCGGGATGTTCCACAGGTCGGCGTGTTCGGCGGCCACCCGCAGGGTCGCCGCCGAGCGCCCGCCGATCAGCAGCGGCGGATGCGGCCGCTGGAGGGGCTTGGGGTTGCCGAACGCCCCGGTCAGCTTGGTGTACGTGCCGTCGTGGTCGAAGGGCTCCGGTTCGGTCCACAGCCTCCGGATCACCGTGCACGCCTCGGCGAGGCTCGCCACGGCGTCGGCGGTGTCCTGGAAGGGCAGGCCGTGCGCCGCGTACTCGCGCCGGGCGGCCGGCGGGTGCGGCCGGGAGCCGACGCCGATACCGAAGTCGAGCCGGCCGCCGGAGACGACGTCGACGGTCGTGGCGATCTTCGCCAGCATCGCGGGCGGCCGGAACCGGTTGCTGGTCACCAGCAGGCCGAGCCGCAGCCGCCGGGTCTGCGCGGCGAGCGCGGAGAGCAGGGTCCAGCCCTCGAAGGCGGGTCCGTCCGGGTCGCCGGCGATCGGCATGAGGTGGTCGAAGAGCCAGGCGTGCTCGATCTCCGGGATCGCGTCCGCCTCCTGCCAGACCCGCAGGACGTCGTCGTAGCCGACGTTCATCGGGGCGGTCATGATGCCGAAGCTCGGGCGTGAACTCCCGCGCCGGACTGGCGAGTCGGCTCGGGTGGCCGGTTCTGGGGTGGGGGGCATCGCGGTGGTCCTTTCGGTGCCGCCGTCGCCGCCGGGGCGGTGGCGGAGGGGGTGGCTTGGCGGGCGGTGCGCCGCTCTGGCATCATCGTCAAACGGAACCCCGTCCCGTTTGACCGTACGGAACGTTGTTCCGCTTGGCAAGCCGAGACCGGAGGAACACGGCGATGAGCGACGGCGACCAGAGCGCGCGGCGACCCCGGCGGGCGGACGCCCGGCGCAACGAGGGCGCCCTCCTGGACGCCGCCGCCACGGTCTTCGTCGCGTCCGGCGTGGAGGCCCCGGTGCGGGACATCGCGGCCGAGGCGGGCGTCGGGACGGCTACGATCTACCGCCACTTCCCGACCCGCGCCGACCTGATCATCGCCGTCTACCGGCACCAGGTGGAGGCGTGCGCGGACGCGGGCCCCGCACTGCTGGCGAGCTGCCCGAGCCCGTACGCGGCCCTGGGGCGCTGGATCGACCTGTTCGTGGACTTCCTGGTCACCAAGCACGGCCTCGCGGGCGTGCTCCAGTCGGACAACGCGGGGTTCGAGAACCTGCACGCGTACTTCATCGACCGCCTGGTGCCGGTCTGCACCCAGCTCCTCGACGCGGCGAAGGCGGCGGGCGAGATCAGCACCCCGCTGAGCGCCCTCGAACTCATGCGCGGGGTCGGGAACCTCTGCATCGGCGCGGAGAGGAGCGTCGACTACGACGCCCGGCGGCTGGTGGGGGTCCTGGTGGCGGGGCTGCGGCGGACGGGCTGAGGGCGGACGGACTGAGGGCTGAAGGGCCGAGGGCTGAAGGGCCGAGGGCTGAAGGGCCGAGGGCTGACCGGCTGACTGACGGGCTGACGGGCCGACGGGGGCGACCGGCTGGCCGGCCGGCCGACAGGGCCGGTCCGCACGGCGGCTGCCGCATCATCAGCGGCCCATCCGATCACATAGATGAACTAAAAACGTGTCCATGACAGTTGACGGGTCGAACAAGCCCCTTTAGCGTCGCACCGAAAGCGCTTACTGCACTGCATGCGCATCCGCACGCTCGCACAGACACCTGGGGCTTGTTCATCCATGCGAACGAGCCGACCCGCACCTCTGGAGACGAACGATGCACTTGAGGCTCTTTCTCGCGTCCGCAGGACTGCTGACCGGCGCGCTCGTCGGACTGTCGGGCACCGGCGCGGGCGCCGCACCGCAGGCCGCCGCGACCGTGCTCTACGTGGCACCCGGCGGCACCGACGCCGCCGCGGGCACCCAGTCCGCGCCCACCACCCTCGCCTCGGCGATCAGCCGGGTCACGTCCGGCGGCACGATCTATCTGCGCGGCGGCACCTACGCCTACGGTTCGACGATCACGGTCCCGGCCGGCACCGACGGCACCTCCGCCGCCCCGACCACCCTCTCCGCCTACCCGGGCGAGAAGCCGGTCCTCGACTTCGGCGCCCAGACGGAGAGTTCGACCAACCGCGGCATCCAGCTCTACGCCTCGTACTGGCACCTGTACGGCCTCACCGTGCAGCACGCGGGCGACAACGGCATCTACGTCGGCGGCAGCCACAACGTCATCGAGCGGACCGTGACGGCGTACAACCACGACACCGGGCTCCAGCTCGGCCGGATCGCCTCCACCACACCGAGCAGCCAGTGGCCCTCCGACAACCTCGTCATCAGCTCCGAGTCGCACGACAACGCCGACTCCGACGGCGAGGACGCCGACGGCTTCGCCGCCAAGCTGACCACCGGCACCGGGAACGTGTTCCGCTACGACGTCTCCCACCACAACATCGACGACGGCTGGGACCTGTACACCAAGACCGCCACGGGTGCCATCGGCCCGGTGACCATCGAGTACTCGCTCTCCTACAGCAACGGCACGCTCAGCGACGGCACCGTCAACGACAACGGCGACCGCAACGGCTACAAGCTCGGCGGCGACGACATCGCCGTCAACCACGTCGTGCGGCACGACCTCGCCTACGGCAACGGGCACCACGGGTTCACCTACAACAGCAACCCCGGCACGCTGACCGTCTCGGACAACGTCGGCATCGACAACGCGGAGCGCAACTTCTCCTTCGACCGCGGGACTTCGGTGTTCCGCACCGACACCTCGTGCCGGTTCGCCGTCGACGGCTCCAACGACAAGACGGTGGGCGACGCCGACGGCACCAACCAGTTCTGGACCGGTACCAACGGCGCCCGCTGCGCCACCTACGCGGGCGCCCTCGGCTGGTCGTTCGCGTCCGACGGGAAGCTCGCGGTGACCTTCGGGGGCCGCGCGGTCACCCTGTGACCGGTGCCGGGCGCAGCCCGAGCCTGCCCCTCGTGACCACCAGCAGGATCAGGGCCGCGGTCACCGAGGCGAGCAGGAAGGCGTGGCCGGTCACCGCGTCGGGGACGGAAGGGAACATGTCCGTCCACGCCGTCGAGAAGTAGTTGTTCACGCTGGTGTGCGCCAGCATCACCAGCGGCATGCTCTCCCCCGAGCGGTTGAACAGCCAGGTCAGCACGGCGCTGAAGGCGAGCGTGGTCGCCATGAACTCCACCGGCTTGACGGGGTCCACGTGCGGCCCGCCGCCCCACTCGGTGAGGAACAGCGGCAGGTGCCAGGCGCCCCACAGCGGGCCGACGACCAGGGTGGCGCCCAGCGGTCCGTACCGGTCCTGGAGGCGCGGCATCGCGAACTCCCGCCAGCCGGGCTCCTCGGCGAGGCCGGTGGTGACCATCTGGAGGGCGAGGGCGGGCAGATACGCGAGGAGGACGGCGGCGGGCGGCAGCACGGGGTCCTGGCCCGACACCGCCGCCGTGCAGACGATCAGCGCGGCGGGGACCGAGACCAGGACGAGCGCGTACCAGCGGGCGCCGACCCGGAACCTGGTCATCCGGCGCCGCCAGGCACGCAGTCCCGCCCGGCCCTCGGCGCACCAGGTCACCAGGAGGGCCGAGCCGATCGGGCCGAGGTAGGCGCCGGGCAGGACGCCGAGGAGCTGGCTGCCCAGGGCGCCGCCGGGGAAGGTGAAGTGCCAGAGGCCGAGGCCGTTGCCGGAGAGGATGTACGGCGTCCAGGCCAGCCAGCTCAGGGCGAACGCCAGGGTGAAGAACCAGGTGACCGGGTGGCGGGCGAGGACGCGGCGCGGTCCCGGGCCGCCGGGGGGCTTCCCGCCCGGGGCCTGCTCGGTGGGGCGGGGCTGGTGGGGGTCGTGGTCGACGGGGGTGTGCGTGGTCACGTCGGGTTCCTCCGGACGGGGCTGACGGGGTGCGACCAGCACATCAGCGCGGCAGGCCCGGGTCATTGCCGCGCACACCCCGACTCAGGTACAGCAGGCTGTACTTCACGCCACCTGACGGACGCCGGCCACCGACTCCCGGGCAAGGGACCGCACTTCGCGCACCGCGCCCCCGAATCCCGCACAGCGGACCGCACTTGCCCCTCCCCCGGGGCTACGGCGTCGCGCGGCGGGCGTCCTCCAGGTAGCGCAGGACCGCCGCGACCCTGCGGTCCGACTGGTCGGCGGGGGACAGGTCCAGCTTCGCGAAGATGCTGCGGATGTGTTTGTGGACGGCACCGTCGGTGACCACGAGCCGCCCCGCTATCGCGGTGTTGCCGAGCCCCTCGGCCATCAGCGCGAGCACCTCGCGCTCACGCGGGCTCAGGCGCTCGAGACGGCTGTCCTTGCGGGTGCGGGTGAAGAGTTGGGCGACCACCTCGGGGTCGATGGCGGTGCCGCCCGACGCCACCCGGTGCAGCGCGTCGAGGAACTCCTCGACCCGGCCCACCCGTTCCTTGAGCAGATAGCCGAGTCCGCCGACGCCGCCGGTGAGCAGCTGGGTGGCGAAGCTCTGCT
Organism: Streptomyces griseoviridis; assembly: GCF_005222485.1. Taxonomy (NCBI): domain Bacteria; kingdom Bacillati; phylum Actinomycetota; class Actinomycetes; order Kitasatosporales; family Streptomycetaceae; genus Streptomyces; species Streptomyces griseoviridis. The sequence continues at coordinate 4,770,174 of NZ_CP029078.1, read as the reverse complement.
CGACGTACGCGGAGAGCACCAGGACGGCGAGTCCCGGGTGCCGGTCGCGGGCCGCCACGGCCGCGCGGATGCCTTCGTCGGTGTGGGTCGGCGGCATCCGCACGTCGAGGATGGCGACGTCGGGGCGGTGCGCGTCGATGGCGTCGAGGGCCTCCTGCGGGGTGCCCGCGGTGGCCGCCACGTCGAGGGACTCGGCACGCAGCAGCAGGGCGAGCCCTTCGCGCAGCAGCGGGTCGTCCTCGGCGATCACGACCCGCAGGGCACCGGGCTCCGGTGCCGGGGACGGCTGTCGGCGTCGTGCGTCAGGCTCCACGGGGAAGGTCCACCTCAAGTGTCGTCGGGCCGCCGGCCGGGCTGGTCAGGCGGAGGGTGCCGTCGTGGGCCGCCACCCGGCGGCGGATGCCGGTCAGGCCCGATCCCGCGCCCTCGTCGGCGCCGCCGCGGCCGTCGTCGGCGACCGTCAGGAGCAGCCGGTCGCCGCGCCCGCGGACGGTGACGGTGACCTGGCCGGCGCCGCTGTGCCTGGCGACGTTGGTGAGCGCCTCGGCGGCCACGAAGTAGGCGGTGGCCTCGACGGAGGCGGCGCACCGCTGCGGCACGTCGACGTCGATCCGGCACGGCACGGGGCTCTCGGCGGCGAGGCCGGACAGCGCGCCGGACAGCCCGCGGTCGTCGAGGACGGGCGGCAGGATGCCGCGCGCGACGGTGCGCAGCTCGGCCAGCGCCTGCTCGGCGGCGGACTGGGCGCGCTCCAGGATCTCGTCCGCGCGGGACGGGTCCCTGGCCACCTGGCGGCGGGCCGCGCCGAGCAGGACGGTGACGGAGACCAGCCGGTTCTGGGTGCCGTCGTGCAACGCCCGCTCGATACGGCGCAGTTCGGTGGCGTGGGCGTCCAGTGCGGCGGCCCGGGTCGCGGTCAGCTCGGCGACCCGCAGCGACAGGTCCTGGTCGGGGCCGGCCGCGAGGAGGGCGCGTCCCGGGCGGGCCTGGAGCCGGGCCATGGCGGGCCCGAGCCCGACGAGGACGGCGAGCGCGCCCACCCCGAGCAGCGCCACGGCGAGCGCGTCGGGCCAGGAGTGCGCGACGCCGATCCCGACGGACGTCGCCGTCGCGTCCTTGGGCGCGAGCCGCCAGTACAGCGGGAACGTCGTGTCGCGGACGGCGGACATCGCCAGCAGCAGGCCGAGCAGCCCGAGCGGCAGGCCGGTCGCGGCGTGTCTGGGCAGCCAGCGCAGTTCGCGGCGGGTGGTGGGGTCGCCGAGGGCGGCGCGGAGCCGGTTCGGGGGCGTGGGCGGGGGGATCACCTCGGGTCCTGTCCGGGTGAGGCGGGCGCGTTCCCTGCGGGCCAGCGCGTGCAGGGCGCGCAGGGTGAGGGGGGCCAGGAGCAGTCCCGCGCCGAGGGGCGCGGTGAGTGCGGTCACCGCGACCAGGGCCAGGACGAGGAGCGCGCCGAGGGCCGTGGCGAGCCCGCCGAGCAGCTCCCGCAGGGCGGAGAGGGCGGCGCGGGCGGCGCCCAGGATGTACGGCAGCGCGGCCTGGGGGGTCTGGGGGGTGTCGGGGCGGGCGGTCGGCGCGGTCTCGCGCGCCCCGGTCGTGCCCGGTCGGGCCGTCACCATCGTCGTCTCCCCTGTGGTCCCGTGACCGCTCGGCCTGTCGGGACTGTCAGGCCCGCGGCACCATGCCGTCGCCGTGGACGATCTCATGGGCGGGGGACGCCCGCGGCACGGGCCCCGGTTCCGGACGCCGGTACGGGCCGCGGCGGTCGCGGGGCCGGGCGGCGACGGCTCGACCGCGGGCCCGGAAGGCTCGACCGCGGGCCCGGAAGGCTCGACCGCGGGCCCGGGAGACTCGACCGCAGGCCCGGGAGACTCGACCGCAGGCCCGGGAGACTCGGCCGCAGGCCCGGGAGACTCGGCCGCAGGCCCGGGAGACTCGGCCGCAGGCCCGGGAGGCTCGACCGCGGGCCCGGGAGACTCGACCGCGGGCCCGGAAGGCTCGACCGCGGGCCCGGGAGACTCGACCGCAGGCCCGGGAGACTCGGCCGCAGGCCCGGGAGGCTCCGCCGCAGGCCCGGGAGGCTCCGCCGTTCGCCGTCCGCTGTCCGCCGTTCGCGAAGGAAGTGGTCGTCGGCGTCCCGTCAGTCGTCACCGTCCGGTTCGAGGTCGCCCATGAGGGCCTGGATGGCGTCGACGGCGCTGCCGTCGTGGTCGCTGCCCGCGGTGCCGCCGCCGGTCTCGACGTTCGCCGTGCGGTCGATCTCCAGGATCGAGTCGGCCTGCGAGTTGTCGATGACGGTGATGAGGCTGCCGTTCGCGGCGGCGGGCGCCGCGGCGGCGCCGAGGAGCGCCGCCGCGACCGTCGTGGCCAGCCGCAGCCGGGGCACGACACGGCTCACACGCCCACGCCCTCGGGCCGGCTCAGCTGGCGGGCGATGTTCCGCTCAAGGAGCCGGGTGGAGACCTGCACCCCGACCCCGCTCGCCGCGTCCACCTCGGGCAGCCGGCCGTCGCGCTCCTTCAGCCCGGTGAGCGCGGAGTCCATCGCCTCGTGGGCGGCGAACAGGCAGGGCGTGCTGTAGATCGCCACGTCCACGCCGAGGTCGGACAGCTCGCCCAGGGAGAGCCGGGGCGACTTGCCGCCCGCGATCTGGTTGAACAGCAGCGGCTTGCCGCCGACGACCTCGCGGATGCGGCGGATCCACTCCACGCTGCGGACCCCGTCGACGAGCACGACGTCGGCGTCGGTGGCGGCCAGCCGCTCGGCCCGGTGCAGGATGTCGCGCTCGTCCGTGGCGTCGGTGCGGGCCACCACCACCAGGTCGCGGCGGGTCGCGAGGACCTGCTCCAGCTTCTCCAGGTACTCCTCGAGGGGCAGCACCTGCTTGCCGTCGGCGTGCCCGCAGCGGCGGGGCCGCTTCTGGTCCTCCAGGATCACTCCGGAGGCGCCGATCCGTTCGAGGCCCTCGACGACGTGGCAGGCGACCTCCGGGTCGACGTAGCCGTCGTCGATGTCCACCAGCAGGTGGTGGTGCGGGAAGGCGCCGCGCAGCCGCTGGACGAAGGCCACCATGTCGGGCCAGGCGATGAACCCGATGTCGGGCAGCCCGTAGTGCGAGGCCGCGAATCCGAACCCGGAGACGAACATGCCGTCGTAGTGCTGGGCGGCGATCGACGCCGAGTACATGTCGTAGACGCCGATGAGGGGCGTCGTGCCGGGCGCGGCGATCTGTTCGCGCAGCTTCGTGCCGTGGGTCGCGTTCATGGAGCGATACCTCCGAAGGGGGGTTCCTTTACCGGAACAAGAGAATGTCTAGGTGATCACGTGACCCTCCCTCTACGCGCGCTTTACTCACCTCAATGGCGCAACCGGTTCACCGAAGAAACGTCACTGGACCGTGTCGGGTCAGGCCGACCGGCCGATCGCACCGCCCGGAAGGACCCCGCGCCCGTGGCCTGGCGGCGGTACAGCCTGCCGTACCGGGGAACGGCAGCAGCCGGGATGGGCCACCTGGGGCCGAGATCCGTAGCGTCAGTGTCCGACGAACCCAGCGGCCACCGCAGGAGGTCCCCCATGGCGAACACCGTCCCTCACGACGACAGTCACCGGCGCACCGGAACGGCCGAACGGTCCGGCCGCGCCGACCTCGCGGCCTTCCTGCTCTGGTCACTGCTGGTGATCAGCGGGCTCGCCAACGCGGTCGCCTCGGCCACCGGCGCCGGCACCTGGACCCACCTGGCGTGCGGCGCGGTGACGGCGCTGAGCGCGACCGCGCTGGCCGTCCGCGCCCTGCGCGCCCGCGGGGGACGCCGATGAGCACGGCCGTCCTCGGGCGCGGCCACCGCGCGCCCGCCGTCACGCTGACCGGTGTCGGCCGGGTCTACGCGGGCGGTGTCCGGGCCCTCGACGATGTGTCGCTGACCGTGGAGCACGGCACGTTCGTGGCCGTGACCGGGCCGCCCGGGTCGGGCACCAGCACCCTCATGCACTGCGCGGCGGGCCTCGACGCGCCGACGTCGGGCAGTGTGCGGGTGGACGGGCAGGAGATGTCCGGTCTGAGCGAGTCCCGGCGCGGCGAACTGCGGCGGGAGCGCGTGGGGTTCGTGTTCCGCACCTACGAGCTGATCCCGTCCCTCTCCGCCGAGGAGAACATCACGCTGCCGCTGCGGCTGGCCGGCCGCGACCCGGACCGGGAGTGGCTCGCCACGCTCGTCGAACGCGTCGGCCTCACCGGCCGGTTGGCCGCGAGGCCCGCCGAACTCACCGACGCCGAACAGCAACGGGTCGCCGTGGTGCGGGCGTTGGCGGGACGGCCGGTGGTGGTCTTCGCCGACGAGCCGACCGGCGCGCTCGATCCGTCCAGCGCCCACCAGGTCCTCGACCTGCTGCGCACCCTCGTCGACGACCTCGGCCAGACCGTCGTGATGGTCACCCACGACCCGGCGGCGGCCTCCCGCGCGCACCGGGCGCTGGTGATGGCGGGCGGCAAGGTCGTCGAGTCGGTGGAGACCCCGACGGCTCCGGGCCTCGCCTCGCGCCTCGCGTCGCTCGGAGGCCGGTGACGGATCGCGGCCCGGCCCTCTCCCGGAGGGAGGCGGGGCGGGCGGGGGCGGGGCGGGCGGGGGCGGGGCGGCGGGAGTGGTGACCTCCTCGCACAGGGTCACCGGGCGCCGCCGCCCGCCCCGCCGCCCCGCCGTCACCCCCGGCGGCACCGCGGCCCCGCTACCATCGAGGCGTTACCACACCCGGAGCGAGGCCAAGAGGGAAATGACCAGCAAGCTCGGAAAAGCCCGGTGGGCCAATGACTTGATCCACGAAGGGTCCATGTACGCCAAGGGGCTCTTCGCTGACGAGTCGAACTTCGACTTGCGGTTCATCGCGGATTACCGGCGCATCACCGAGATCGTGGAGGCGCTGCGGGTCCTCGGCATGCAGGTCGTGCTGACGAGCGGGTCGTTCGACATCATCCACGAGGGCCACTCGATGTATCTGGAGGCGGCCCGCAAGTTCGGCGACTTCCTGATCGTCGGCCTCGACAGCGACGAGAAGATCAGGCAGCGCAAGGGCCCCAACCGTCCGGCCGTGCCCGAGATGGAACGGCTGCGGATGGTCACCCACCAGCGGGGCGTCGGACTCGTCACCCTCAAGCAGCCTGATCACCCCCGGTGGAGCCTGATCGAGGCCGTCCGCCCGGATGTGCTGGTCGCGACCGCCGACACGTACAGCCCGGAGGAGATCGCCGAGCTGGAGTCGAAGTACTGCACCCGGGTCGAGGTCCTGGACCGGATGGCGACCGTCAGCACCTCGGCCCGGCTGCGCCGCATCCAGCTCGGGCTCAACGACGACCAGGGCACTCCGTGACCAAGCGCACCCTGCTCTACCTGCCCGTCCTGCACTCCGGGTACGAGGCCCTGCTGACCCGGCACGCCGACTCCGACGAGATCCTCGTCCTCGGGTCGGGCTTCCACACCGTCTTCCCCAAGCTCGCCAAGGAGATCCGCGCCCTGAGCCCCGAGCGGGCCGCCGCGCACGCCCGTCTCGTCGTGCCCGGCACGCCGGTGCGGGTCGTGGAGCCAGGCGAGCTGCCCGCCGCCCTCGACGCCGACCTCGTCGTGCTGCCCGACGAGGAGATCATGCACCGGCTGGTCGAGCTGCCCGGCTCCCCCGGCCGGGCCGAGGTGCGCTTCGAACCGACGTTCCTGCGGTGGGACCGCGAGTGGAGCCGGGCCACCCGGCCCGCCCGCTTCGACGGCCGGATCTCCCGCACGGCCCTCGACCGCCGGCTCATGGCGCGCGCGCAGGGCGAGGCGCGGCGCAGCTCGGACTGGTGGCGGCAGGTCGGCGCGGTCGCCGCGCGCGACGGACGGGTGCTGGCGACCGCGTTCAACCACCACCACCCGACCGAGTACGCGCCCTACGTCGACGGCGATCCCCGCAACGACTTCAGCCGCGGGCTGCGCCCCGACCTGTCCACCGCCATCCACGCCGAGGCGTCCCTGATCGCCCGAGCGGCCCGCCAGGGGCTGGAGTTGGCGGGCGCCGAGCTGTTCGTCAGTACGTTCCCGTGCCCGGCCTGCGCCCGGCTGGTCGTCGAATCCGGCTTCCTGCGCTGCTACTTCGCCGGACCGTACTCGATGCTCGACGGGGAGGGCGTCCTGCGGGCAGGCGGGGTCGAGCTGGTGTGGGTGGACATGGACCCGGAGCCCGCCCCGGAACCCGGAGGGCCCGGAAGGGAACGCGGAGGACCCGGAAGCGCCGACGGAACCGACGGCACCAATGGCCCCGACGGCCCCGACGGAACCGACGGCACCGACGGCACCGACGGAGCCGGCAGCGCCCTCAGCGGTCCTTCGGGCGGGAGCTGAACTTCATCCTGACCGGGGTGAAGTCCCCCGCGCCGCCCGGCTGTTCGTCACCCTCACCGACCAGCACATGCAGGTGCAGATGGCGGATCGTGCCGCCCGTGAAGCGGCTGTCGCCGTTGCGGGCGCCGAGGCCGTAGTGGTCGAGGCCGTACGTGTCCTTCACCCACCGCAGCGCCTCGAAGAGGTCGGCGCGGGCCGGGACCGACAGCTCGACCAGGTCGGTGACGTGCTCCTTCGGGATGAGCAGCAGATGCAACCGGGCCCCGGCGTAAGGGAATTCGTTGGGCGTGACGATCCAGTGGCCGGTCTCCGCCACGATCTGCTGCTTCTCGTGGGCCCTGATGACGTCAGGGCAGAACAGGCAGACCCCGGCGCGGTCGAGCCGCTCCATCTCCGCGCGCTGCTCCTCCGTACGGCAGTTGCCGAAGTAGTAGAGGCTCACGCCGGCCGCTCCCGCTCCAGGACCAGGAACGAGTGGGCGGGGGTCTCGCCCTGCGCCGGGACGTCCGTGCGGGACGTCGGGGCGAAGCCGTCGAGCCAGCCCGCGGGCATCCGGGTGTCGCCCGCGACGACGGTGTGCACCCGGGTCAGGTAGATCCGGTCGACGGAGGCGAGGGCCTGGCGGTAGACGGACGCCCCGCCGATCACGAACACCTCGCCGAGCCCGGCCGCCCGCTCCAGCGCGACGGCGGTCTCCAACGCGGCCTCGACCGACGTGCGCCAGTGCACCTCGCCCGCCGGTGCCGCCTCCGGTGCCGTCTCGGGCGCCGGGGACCGGCTGACGACGACGTTGGCGCGGCGCGGCAGCGGGCGGCCCAGACGGGCGACGATCGACTCGTGGGTACGGCGGCCGAGGACCACCGCGTGGCCCTGCGTGACCTCCTTGAAGTACCGCAGGTCGCCCGGGATGTACCAGGGCAGGTCGCCGTCCACGCCGATGACGTCGTCCTCGGCCGCCGCGACGATCAGGGACCTGATCATGTCGACACCGGGATGGAGCCGATGCCCGGGTGGGGCTCGTAGTCGGCGATGTCGAAGTGCTCGCCGCGGAAGTCGTGGATGTCGGTGACCGCGCGCCCGGCGTCGTTGAGGGTGACGGTGGGCAGCCGGCGCGGCTCGCGGTCGAGCAGCAGCTTCACGCCGCCGACCTGGTCGGCGTAGATGTGGGCGTCCGAGATCGTGTGGTAGTAGCGGGCGGCGGGGAAGCCGGTGAGGTGCTCCAGCATCAGCAGCAGCGCCGCGTACTGGACCATGTTCGACGGGACGCCGACCGGGACGTCACCGGAGCGCTGGAACATGTGCAGGTGCAGACGGCCGCCGATGACCCGGACGTGCACCCAGCCGTGGCAGGGCGCGATGGTCGTCCTCGGGGTCTTCCCCGCGCCGCGGACCTGGTACTGCGGGATCCACGGGCTGACGAAGTGCGTGCGGTCGGCGGGGAGTTCGGAGATCTGCTCGACCAGATGCCTGAACTGGTCGAAGCCGCCGCCCTCCGCCGTGGGGAAGTCGTGGAACGCCCCGCCGTACGAGCCCGGCCCGATGTCGCCGGGCGGCAGCCCGCGCTTGGACGTCTTGCTCTCGCTCGCCCAGGGGCCCCACCAGTCGCAGCCGAACTCGGCGAATTCGTCGAGGGTGGTGGCGCCGTTGATGAAAGCGCAGAGTTCCCCGATCGGCTTGCGCCAGAATCGGGCCATGCTCCGGTCGGTGATGACCGGGAATCCGTTCGCGAGGTCGAAGCTCATGGTCTGCTGCATAAGCGTCAACGCGTCCGGGCCCTGTCGGGTGGGCACCGGTTCTCCGTGATCGAGGATGTTCTCCAGGATCGTACGGTATTGCGAATCCGGCGTCCGGTCCGCGAACGCAGCATATTCCACGAGGTTTTCCTTTCCTGGCCCGCCGCCGCTCCCGGCAGGGCTGCCCGCCATGCTAGCAGTCAGCTTCCTCACACCCACTCTGACCTGCTGCCCCACCGACCCACCGCCGACCGACCCATTCGACTCGCCGCCCTGCCGTTAATTCACAGGAGAATCCGCACGGAATTCGCCCCCCCTTTCCGGGGTTTTCGCTTTCGCGCGGAATTCTCGCGGAATTCTCGCGGGGTTCCGGTCGAAACCCGTGGCTCAGCCGTCGGCAGCCGCGTAGGGTTCGGCCGGTGAGCAGACGACGCTACGTGGCGCGCGGGGTGCCGGGCGGCTACCGCATCTGGGACAACCGGGGGCGACGGACCTGGGGCGACCTCTACGAGCTGTGCCCGGACGATCTCCTCACCGAGCTGAACGGCGCCGCCGACCCGGCCCGCATCACCGAACTCCTGAGGCGCTACCGGGCGTTGCGGCGGTAGCCGGGCTCCCCCGCGGTGCGAGCGCCCGCTCCGGTGGTGGCTGGTGCGTCGTCGGAGCGGGCGTCGCTCCCGGTGGAAACCGGCGCGGGGCCGCGCCCCGCCGACCGGGTTCCTTCCATGGCCAGAGCCCCGGTACGCGGGGAGGCGGCCGGGGCTCGGGAACGATCCTAAGCGCGTCGACGGCATATGCACCCCGTCCTGACGGGACGTTGATGGATCGCGTGGCCGCGCGGTCCCGCGCTGTCAGAAGGGCGGCAAAAAGCTGCGCGCGGGGTGGTCGGGGGCGTCGTACGGGAGTCTGATGGGGCGAGGGCCCGTCGGAGGTGTGCCGGGCCCGGCAACCGTGACGTGGGGAGCGGCATGGGCATGGGCAGGGCGCGAGGGGAAGGCACCGGGACCCGCCGGGTGGTGGTCGGGGTGAGCGGCTCGCTGGGCGGGCTCACCGCGCTGGCCCGCGCCGCCGAGGAGGCCCGGTGCAGGCGTGCGGAGTTGTGGGCGGTGCTGGCCTGGGAGCCGCCGGGCGGCGACGGTCCGATGAGCCGGTCGGCCGCGCCCGAGTCGCTGCTGCGGGAGTGGCGGGACCTGGCCGAGGGGCGGCTGCTCGGCGTCCTCGCGGACGCGTTCCCGGCCGCCGAGGGCCCGGGGGTGCCGCTGTCGGCGATCACCTCCCGTGGCTCGGCCGGCCGGGCGCTGGTCGAACTCGCCTCGGACGAGAGCGACTTGCTGGTGATCGGCACCGGGCGGCGGGGACGGCTGCGCCGGATGTGCGGGCCGTCCGTGAGCCGCTACTGCCTGGCCCACGCCACCTGCCCGGTCCTCGCGGTCCCGCCGTCACCGCTGGCCGCCGAGATGACCGCGATCCGCGGCCTGGGCGGCGGACGCCGACTCCGCTCGGAGATACGGCAGTTGAGCGACGGCCGGTGAGGCGGGGACCCGGCGGTCGGGCGGCACAGCCCCGCGCCCCCGGCACAGCGGGCAGGCCTGTACAGGCCGGTACAGGCCGGTACAGGCCGGTACAGGCCGGTACAGGCCGGTACAGGCCGGTACAGGCCGGTACAGGCCGGTACAGGCCGGTACAGGCCGGTACAGGCCGGTACAGGCCGGTACAGGCCGCAGGGCACACGCCGTACGGCACCCGCGGTCCGGCAGGGTCACGGTTCGAAGCGGTAGCCCATGCCTGCCTCCGTGATCAGGTAGCGCGGGCTCGACGGGTCCCTCTCCAGTTTTCTGCGCAGTTGTGCCATGTACACCCGCAGATAGTTCGTCTTGCCGCTCTGGGAGACGCCCCACACCTCCTGGAGCAGTTGCCGCTGGGTGACCAGCTTGCCCGGGTGGGTGACGAGGATCTCCAGGAGCTGCCACTCGGTCGGTGTCAGGCGTACGTCGTGGCCGTCGCGGACCAGCTTCTTCGCCAGCAGGTCGATGGTGAAGTCCGCCGTCCCGACCCGGGTCGTCGCGGGCGGCACCGGCTGCTGTTCGGTGCGGCGGACGGCGGCCCGCAGCCGGGCGAGGAGTTCGTTCATGCTGAACGGCTTGGTGACGAAATCGTCGGCGCCCGCGTCGAGCGCGGCCACCTTCTCCTCGGACGTCTGCCGGGCCGAGAGGACCAGGATCGGCATCCGGGACCAGCCGCGCAGCCCCCGGATGACGCGGACGCCGTCCATGTCGGGCAGTCCGAGGTCGAGGAGCACGACGTCGGGCCGCCGGTCGGCGGCGAGGCGGAGCGCGGTGGCGCCGTCGGGCGCCGAGTCGACACCGTACTGGCGGGCCTGGAGGTTGATCACGAGGGCCCGTACGAGTTGCGGGTCGTCCTCCACCACGAGCACCCGGGTCATGGGCGTGCCTTTCGTGTCGTCACCCGTCGATGGGAGGGGGGAGGGGCTTCCGGCGGGCGCCGGCGGTGTCCCTTCTCCCCCCGTCCGTCCCAGTGTCCCGTCAGTGGCTCGCCTCCAACGCCTTGAGGGCGATGTTGAGTTCGAGGACGTTGACCCGGGGCTCGCCCATGAAGCCGAGGGTGCGGCCCTCGGTGTGCTCCTCGACCAGGTGTGCCACCCGCGCGACCGGCAGGCCGTTCTTCGCGGCGACCCGGTGGACCTGGAGGTCCGCGTACTGCGGGGAGATGTCGGGGTCGAGCCCGGAGCCGGAGGAGGTGACCGCGTCGGCCGGGACCTGCTCCGGCCGCACGGTGTAGCCGGGCACCGAATTGTCCTTGATGACGGCGGACCTGGCGGCCTCGACCTGCTCGATGAGGACCTTGTTGTCGGCGGCGAGGTTGGTCGCGCCGGACAGCAGCAGCTTGTACCGGGTGTTGACGGTGTTGGTGCCGAGGCCGTTCGCGGGGCGGCCCTGGAACCACTTGAGGTCCGCCTCGGGTGTCTGCCGGCCCTCGCCCAGCGGGAGTCGGTAGGACTGCCCGATCAGGGACGAGCCGACGACCCGGCCGTCCGCGCTCACCTGGGAGCCGTTGGCCTTGCCGCTGAACGCGGCCTGCGCGATGCCGGTGACGACGAGCGGGTAGGCGACGCCGGTCAGCAGGGTCAGGACGAGCAGGGCGCGCAGTCCCGCGCCGAGCAACCGGGCCGTGTGGGATACCGAGTTGTTCATGGCGATCAGCCGATTCCGGGGATGAGGGAGATGAGCAGGTCGATGATCTTGATGCCGACGAACGGGGCGACCAGGCCGCCGAGTCCGTAGATCGCGAGGTTGCGGCGGAGCATCCGGTCGGCGCTCATCGGCCGGTACCGCACGCCCCGCAGGGAGAGCGGCACCAGCGCGACGATGATCAGCGCGTTGAAGATGACGGCGGAGAGGATCGCGGAGTCGGGCGAGGAGAGCGCCATGATGTTCAGCCGGTCGAGGCCCGGGTAGACCGCCGCGAACAGCGCCGGGATGATCGCGAAGTACTTCGCGACGTCGTTGGCGATCGAGAATGTCGTCAACGCGCCCCGGGTGATGAGGAGTTGCTTGCCGATCTCGACGATCTCGATGAGCTTGGTCGGGTTCGAGTCGAGGTCGACCATGTTGCCGGCCTCCTTCGCGGCCGACGTGCCCGTGTTCATCGCCACGCCGACGTCGGCCTGGGCGAGCGCCGGGGCGTCGTTGGTGCCGTCGCCGGTCATCGCGACCAGTTTGCCGCCCGCCTGCTCCCGCTTGATGAGGGCCATCTTGTCCTCGGGGGTGGCCTCGGCGAGGAAGTCGTCCACGCCGGCCTCGTCGGCGATGGCCTTCGCGGTGCGCGGGTTGTCGCCGGTGATCATGACGGTTCTGATGCCCATCCGGCGCAGCTCGGCGAACCGCTCCCGCATGCCGTCCTTGACGACGTCCTTGAGGTGGATGACGCCCAGGACGCGCGGTCCGCGCTCGTCGGCGACGGCCACCAGCAGCGGGGTGCCGCCGGACTCGGAGATGGCCGTGACGGCGTCGTCGGCGTCGTCGGCGATCTCGCCGCCGCGCTCGCGCACCCAGGCGACGACGGACCCCGCGGCGCCCTTGCGGATGCTGCGTCCGTCGACGTCGACGCCCGACATCCGGGTCTGCGCGGTGAACGCGATCCACTCGGCGCCGACGATCTCGCCCTGGTGCCGCTCGCGCAGCCCGTACCCGTCCTTCGCGAGGACGACGATGGAGCGGCCCTCGGGGGTCTCGTCGGCCAGCGACGACAGCTGGGCGGCGTCGGCGACCTCGGCCTCGGTGGTGCCGCGCACCGGCACGAACTCGGCGGCCTGCCGGTTGCCGAGCGTGATGGTGCCGGTCTTGTCGAGGAGCAGCGTGGAGACGTCGCCCGCGGCCTCGACCGCGCGGCCGGACATGGCGAGCACGTTGCGCTGCACCAGCCGGTCCATGCCGGCGATGCCGATGGCGGAGAGCAGGGCGCCGATGGTGGTCGGGATGAGGCAGACCAGGAGGGCCACCAGCACCACCATCGTGAGCCGGGTGCCCGCGTAGTCGGCGAACGGCGGCAGCGTGGCGCAGGCCAGCAGGAAGACCAGGGTGAGGGCGGCCAGCAGGATGTTGAGGGCGATCTCGTTGGGGGTCTTCTGCCGGGCCGCGCCCTCGACCAGGCTGATCATGCGGTCGATGAAGGTCTCGCCGGGCTTGGTCGTGATGCGGACGACGATCCGGTCGGAGAGCACCTTGGTGCCGCCGGTGACGGCCGAGCGGTCGCCGCCCGACTCCCGGATGACCGGCGCGGACTCCCCGGTGATCGCCGACTCGTCGACGGAGGCGACGCCCTCGACGACGTCGCCGTCGCCCGGTATGACGTCGCCCGCCTCGCAGACCACCAGGTCGCCGATGCGCAGCGCGGTGCCGGGCACCGGCTCCTCGCTGCCGTCGGTCAGGCGGCGCGCGACGGTGTCCGTCTTGGCCCTGCGCAGCGTCTCGGCCTGTGCCTTGCCGCGGCCCTCGGCGACGGCCTCGGCGAGGTTGGCGAAGACGACGGTCAGCCAGAGCCAGGCGCTGATCGCCCAGCCGAACCAGTCGCCCGGGTCGGTGCAGGCGAAGACGGTGGTCAGCAGGGACCCCACCCACACCACGAACATCACGGGCGAGGTGACCATCACCCGCGGGTCGAGCTTGCGGACGGCGTCGGGCAGCGCGGCGAGGAGCTGCCTGACGTCGAAGAGTCCGGCGCCGACCCGGCTGTCGGCCGTCCGGTGCCCGGTGGGCAGGTCGCTGTGCGGGGCCCGGGTGGGGGTGGACATCTCGCTCTCTCGGCTTTCGCTACGGGCGGTCATGACGCCAGCCCCTCGGCCAGCGGTCCGAGCGCCAGGGCCGGGAAGTACGTCAGACCGACGATGATCAGGATGGCGCCGAGCAGCAGTCCGGCGAAGAGGGGCTTGTCGGTGCGCAGGGTGCCCGCGGTGACCGGGACCGGCTGCTGCCGGGCGAGCGAGCCGGCCAGGGCGAGGACGAACACCATCGGCAGGAACCGGCCGAGGAGCATCGCGAGCGCGGTCGTCGTGTTGTACCAGTCGGTGTTCGCGTTGAGGCCCGCGAAGGCCGAGCCGTTGTTGTTGGACGCGGACGTGAACGCGTACAGGACCTCGGAGAAGCCGTGCGCGCCCGGGTTGAGGATCGAGTGCGGCGGGGTCGGCAGGGCCATCGAGAGGGCCGCGAAGACCAGCACGAGGGCGGGGGTGATCAGGATGTAGACGGCGGCCAGTTTGATCTCGCGGGAGCCGATCTTCTTGCCCAGGTACTCCGGGGTGCGGCCGACCATCAGACCGGCGATGAAGACCGCGATGACCGCGAGCATCAGCATGCCGTAGAGGCCGGAGCCGGTGCCGCCAGGCGCGATCTCGCCGAGCATCATCGACAGCATGGTGAGGCCGCCGCCGAAGCCGGTGTAGGAGGAGTGGAAGGAGTCGACGGCGCCGGTCGAGGTCAGGGTCGTGGAGACCGCGAAGATCGACGAGGCGCCGACGCCGAAGCGCAGTTCCTTGCCTTCGAGGGCGCCGCCCGCGATCCGCAGGGCGCCCTCGTGGTGGGCGAACTCGGTCCACATCATCAGGGCGACGAAGCCGACCCAGATGGTGGCCATCGTGGCGAGGATCGCCCAGCCCTGGCGGACCGAGCCGACCAGCACGCCGAAGGTGCGGGTCAGCGAGAACGGGATGACCAGGATCAGGAAGATCTCGAACAGGTTGGAGAACGGCGTCGGGTTCTCGAAGGGGTGGGCGGAGTTGGCGTTGAAGTAGCCGCCGCCGTTGGTGCCCAGCTCCTTGATGGCCTCCTGGGAGGCGACCGCGCCGCCGTTCCACTGCTGGCCGCCGCCGAGGAACTGGCCGACCTCGTGGATGCCGGAGAAGTTCTGCAGGACCCCGCAGGCGACCAGCACGATCGCGGCGACGAACGCCAGCGGCAGCAGCACCCGGACGGTGCCGCGCACCAGGTCGGCCCAGAAGTTGCCGAGGTCACCGGTGCGGGAGCGGGCGAAGCCGCGCACCAGCGCCACCGCGACGGCCATGCCGACGGCCGCGGAGACGAAGTTCTGCACGGCGAGGCCGCCGGTCTGCACGAGCGGGCCCATGGCCTGCTCGCCCGCGTACGACTGCCAGTTGGTGTTCGTCACGAAGGAGGCGGCGGTGTTGAACGCCTGCGCGGGCTCGATCGAGGAGAACCCGAGCGACCCGGGCAGCACGCCCTGGAGCCGCTGGAGCAGGTAGAGGAAGAGGACGCCGACGAGCGAGAAGCCGAGGACCCCGCGCAGATAGGCGGGCCAGCGCATCTGGGTGTCGGGGTCGGCACCGATGCCCTTGTAGATCCACTTCTCGACACGCCAGTGCCGGTCGGAGGTGTACACCCTGGCCATGTAGGTGCCGAGGGGGACGTAGACGAGTGCGAGGGCCGCTGTCAGAGCGAGCAGCTGGAGCACTCCGGCGAGGACGGGACCCATGTCCGGTTCAGAACCTCTCCGGGAAGATCAGGGCGAGGACGAGGTAACCCAACAGGGAGACGGCCACGACCAGGCCGACGATGTTCTCGACGGTCACAGCTTGGTCACCCCCTTGGCGACGAGGGCCACCAGCGCGAAGACCGCGAGGGTGACGAGGACGAAGGCCAGATCGGCCATCGCTGACTCCTGGGTGAGGTTCGGGAACGGGAACGGCTCGGACGGTTCGAGGAAAACCCGGGTTCGAACACTCCCGCCCTCCGTTGACGCCTCTCTTACGGCGCGTGCCACCGCCTTGACGGGACTCTTACGGGGGTGGGGGCCGATTCCGGTCGGTGCGGATCGACGGCCCCCGGTGCGGCCGAACGAGCGACCGCGCCCCGGGCGTCAGGGTCCCGTCAGCGCCCCTGCCGGGACGGGCCTGGGCGGCTACCGTCGAAGGTGTGCGATGCCGTGACCGCCGTCGGCGGAGCCAGGCGGGGTTCGGGGCGGGCTGCGCCCTGCTGTTCCTGGCGCTGATCCTGCTGACCGACTGGGCCGCGGGCACGCTGACCGTCCCGCGGGCCCTGCTGTGGACGGCCCTGGCGGCGGTGTTCCTGGCCGTCCTGGTGCCGCCAGGGATCAGGGTGGCGCCGGGGCGGCTCACGGTGCGCTGCGGGCTCCGCGTCCGCGCGGTCCGCACGGACGCGCTGGTGTCGGTACGGCAGCAGGACGGCGTCTCGGCCCAGCTGACGCTCCACGACGTGGACGGCCGCCACGTCCAGGTGGACCCGCGCGCCCTGACGGCGTCCCCGTTCCTCTGGCACGCGCTGGAGACCGGGGTGCACCGGTCGGTGCGCGCGGGCACCTTGGTCGAGGGCGAACAGATAATCGAACGCCTGTCCGAGGAGATGGACGGGGAGGCGGTCAGAGGGGTGGAGCGGGCGTCGGAGCTGGTGGGCACGGCCCCGCGCGACGGCGGGCGCCGCGCCGGATGACGCGGCCGTCCCGGCGGACGCCCGCGTCACCTCACGCTCGCTCGGACTGCGGCGTCATCTCCTCGCCGCACCCCGCGCTCACACCCGCGGGTCCGTCACACTCCCACGTCCCGCGCGGTGAGGTCCGCCAGGGACTCCCGTCTGACCAGCAGGCGGGCCCTGCCCTCGCGCACCGCCACCACCGGGGGCCGGCCCACCAGGTTGTACGCCGACGCCATCGACAGGTGGTAGGCGCCCGCCACCGGCACCGCGAGGAGGTCGCCCGGCCGCAGGTCCGAGGGGAGAGTGGCGTCGGGGGAGAGGATGTCGCCCGCCTCGCAGTGCCGGCCCACCACGGTCATCCTGGCCGCGGGCGCCTCGGTGGCCCGGCCGATCAGGCGGGGCGCGTAGCGGACGCCGTACAGGGCCGGGCGCGGGTTGTCGCTCATGCCGCCGTCGACGGCCACGAAGACGCGGTCGCCGGTGTGCTTCACGGCCAGCACGTGGTAGAGCGCGACGCCCGCGGGGCCGACCAGCGCGCGTCCCGGTTCGATGATCAGGCGCGGTACCGGCAGGCCCGCCGTCGCGCACGCCGAGGCGAGTTCGGCGCGCACCGCGCGGGACAACTCCGTGATGTCCAGGGCCTGTTCGCCGGGGCGGTAGGCGATGCCGTGGCCGCCGCCCAGGTCGAGTTCGGGCAGCACGACCCCGTGCCGCCGGTGCACGGCCGCCATCAGGCCGACCATCCGGCGGACCGCCGCGAGGTACGGCCTGACGTCCGTGATCTGGGAGCCCACATGGCAGTGCAGGCCGGTCAGTTCGAGCTGCTTCTGGCCGAGGACGCGGGTGATCGCGTGCTGCGCGTGGCCGTCCCTGATCGACAGGCCGAACTTCTGGTCCTCGGTGCCGGTGCGGATCTTGTCGTGGCCGCCCGCGCTGACGCCCGGCACCACGCGGACCATCACCCGCTGCCGTCCCGCGGGTCCGACGGCCGCGGCGAGCCTGGCGATCTCCGAGGGGCTGTCGATGACGATCCGGCCGACGCCGAGCCGCAGGGCGAGGGCCAGGTCCTGGGGCGACTTGGCGTTGCCGTGCAGGACGATCCGGTGCGGCGGGAAGCCGCCGGTGACGGCGAGTTCCAGTTCGCCCGCCGAGCAGACGTCGAGGCCGAGGCCCTCCTCGTCGATCCAGCGGATCATCGCGCGGCACAGGAACGCCTTGGCCGCGTAGAGGACCTCGGTGTCGGGGAAGGCGCTCAGGTAGGTGCGGCAGCGGGTCCTGACCTCGTCCTCGTCGAGGACGTAGGCGGGGGTGCCGAAGCGTTCGGCGATCTCCTGGAGCGGCACTCCGGCGACGGTGAGGGAGCCCGGCCGGGGTTCCTCGGTGGAGGCGGGCCAGACCGTCAGGTCGGGGGGTGCGGCGGGGGCGGGGTGCGCGGGCCTGGGCAGGGTGGTCATCGCTGGTCTCCCGTTCCGTGCTCAGCCGACCGGGGCGGCGGTCGCGGTCACGGCGGCCGGGTCCTTGAGCGGCGCCGCCCGCGGAGGGGACGGCGGTGTCGGGGCGGGAGCGGGTGCGCAGAGGGTGGGGTCGACGGTGAGGCGGGCCACGCCGAGCGGTGCGGTGAGCCTCCGCAGGGCCGGTTCCGCGAGCCTGATCCAGGGCTGTCCCGTGCCGAGCGTCGCGGTCAGCCGGTGCGCGGAGGTGAAGGCGACGGCGGTCCGCGGGCCGAGCGGGGTGCGGAACATCCGCGCCGCCAGGCCCGCGGGGCCCGGCCTGACCGGCACGTACAGGAGTCCGGCCGGAGCCGGGTCCTGTTCAGCGGGGTCGGGGTCCTCGTCGTGCGGGGTCGCGGTCATGGAGGTGCCTCCGGGAAGCGTCGGTTCGTGGGTCACGCAGGACGCTATGCCCGGAGGCGGGTACTTGCCCTCGGTTCATGACGCGACGCTGACGGCGGGGGCCCCGACGCTGACGCCGCGCTGACGGGTCAGTTGGAGAAGTACAGGTACTTCCAGGAGCCGTACGTCGTCGAGTTGACGGTGTCGCCCGAGCCGCCGTTGAGGTAGGCGGAGCGCATCCTGACCCGGATGCCGGACTCGCCCGGGGCCTCCAGGCTGACGGCGGACTTGCCGTTGCTGCCGACCGGGAAGTACTCGGAGTCCAGCGCGTACCACTGGCCCTGGTAGTAGACCTGGAGGTCGAACCGCTGCTGGCGGCCCGGGTAGTAGGTCATGCTCGTGGTGAGCATCGGGTCGGTCTTCTTGTGGAACCAGTAGTACGACGTCGACCCGATCTTGGCCGTCTTGTAGTGCCTGGAGACGGCCGTGGAGACCTTCACCCTGGCGTACGCGGTGGACTTGACGGTCCTGGGCGCGTAGCGGGCGTCGCCCTTGAAGACGGCGGTGACGTCGGTGTCGCGGGTCATGTCGACGGTCGCGCTGATGTTGCCGCTGGAGTTGACCTTGGCGCTCTTGATGAGTTTGTTGGGCTTGTCGGCGCCGAAGGGGTTGGCCCAGATCTCGACCGTGCGGTTCTTGTACGTGGTGCCGAGGTGCGCGGTGAACTTCACGTCCGCGCTGTAGTCGTAGAGCTTGCCGTTGTTGTTCAGGCTCAGCGTCGGCTTCGCCCGGGAGACCGCGACCTTGTCGCTCGCGCTGACCGCGGTGTGCGCGCTGTCGCCCGCGTACCGCGCGGTGTAGGTGACGGTGCCGCCGGCCGGCGGGGTGTCGGAGAAGGAGTAGGTGCCGTCGGACTTCACGGTGACCGCGGGCAGCGCCTTGCCGTTCGGGCTGTCCAGGTCGGTGCGGGTGACGGTCAGCTTCGCGCCGGCCGGCAGCGCGACCGTGGCGGTGAGCTTGCCGGTGACGGTGAGCTTCTTGGCGCGGGGCGCCGACGTCGGGGCGTTGACCGTGAGGGTCGGGTTGTTCTTCGTCGGGTCGGTGAGCGCCTTCAGGGTGTAGCGGCCGCCCGCGCCCGCGACCAGAGCGAAGACCCGCGAGCCGTCCGGTGCCCAGGCCAGGTCGGAGGTGTGGGCGACGCCGTTGTTCCAGGTGCGCAGCGGCTTGGCGGCGTTGGCGCGGTAGGTCGCGATCGTGCCGCCGTCGACCTGCGCGACGAGGCCGCCGGGGCCGATGTCGGCGCTCTGGCCCGCCGGGTAGGCGCCGGCCTTCTTGAAGCCGCCGTCCGCGTAGGAGTTCCGCGCCGAGCCGCCGACCAGGACTTCCTGGGCGCCGGGCACCAGGTCGATGTCGGAGATGCCGTAGTTGAGGCTGTAGTCGCCGGTGTGCCAGGCGGTGAGCCGCGGGTCGGGGCCCGTGACGTCGAGGACGGCCATCGAGTCGGTGGAGAGGCCGGTCTGGGCGACGGCGAGCACGCCGGGCCGCGCCGGGTCGGTGTCGAGCAGTCCGGGACCCGAGATGGTGGAGTGCACCTGCGAGAGGCGGCCCAGCGTCACCTGGCCGGTGCCGGTGGCGGGGTCCGCGGCCGGGTCGACGGAGCCGAGGTCGCCGTCCCACTGGGCGCCGTAGGTGAACCACACCCGGTCGGCGGTGACCGCGAGGTGGCGCGGTCCGGTGTCGGTGTCGACGGGGTAGCGGGCCGTGACGGCGAGGGTGGCCGCGTCGATCGCGACGATCTCGTGGCTGGTCGAGGCCGCGGCCCAGAGGGTGCCGCCGTCGGCGGAGAGGGCGAGGTCGCTGACCCCGCCGATGCCGCGCACCGACCCGATGACGGTGCCGGCGTAGTCGGCGGCGGTGATCGCGCCGCTCGACCGGTCGCCGACGTACACCCGCCTCAGGGTGCCGTTGGCGACGAGCCCGCCGGGTGTGGCGACCGACGCGGTGGTGGCCGCCGTCGCGGTGCCGGCCACGGTGACGCTCAGCGCCGCCGAGCCGAAGAGGACCGCGAGCGCTGTCGCGGCCGAGATGCTGCGCGTACGCACAGGTGTGATACCCCCACGAGGAAACCCGGTACGGAACCGGGCGGTTGAGAGCGCCGCGCGGCACCCTCGCGACCGTTCTTTCACGGTGGCGCGTGGGGCGCGGCTGCTGTTCGGGAGCCTATGTCATGGCTGTGACAGTTGTGAACGCGTTTTCACCGGTCGCTCACACGTCGGCGCCGTGCTCGCGCGGCAGCACGGTGACCCGGTGGAAGTTGCACATCGCCGTGACGACGGGCCCGAGCGGCGCCGGCCCGCTCTGGTGGGCCTTGAGGGCGACGCTGACCAGGCTGAGCAGCAGGTCGACGTCGGTGGCGCAGTCGAGGTGGACGGTGACCCAGCGGGAGCCGGGGACCATGCGCAGGGCCGTCGAGCCGGCGATGTCGTGGTGCAGGCGGGCGATGGCCTGGCCGGTGAGGTGCAGGTCGACGTCCCGGGCGGAGTGGAAGTGGACGATCTCGTCCCGGTCCGAGCGCAGCGCGAGGCCCGTTCCGCACGCGGCGGGACAGCGGCTGAGGTCGGGCCATGTCTCCAGCTGCTGAAGGGCGGTCTCGGCCGGTGTCATGCCCTCATGGTGGGCCGCTCACCGCCCGGCCACCAGGGATTGAGCGATACGTAACCCGGAGGAGACCCGGTGCGAGCCGGGTGAACGCGGGTTCACCGGGCCCTCGAATATACATTCCGTCATATTGCGGGACAATAGGTGCATGAGTACCGCGACGTATGTACTTCTGGCGGCCGGGTCGAACGGATGGCTCAAGGTGACCGCCGCGTTGGTCGGCGGCCTGATCATCGTGGGAGCCCTGATCTGGGCCGTGCAGTTCGGCATGCGGGTGCGGGACCGGGAGTCGCCGCGTCCCCGCCCCGACGAGCAGCCCCACCTCCCCGACACCGGAGCGGTCCACGAGATCCGCGAGATGCGGGAGCCGGACGAGATGCCCGTCACGACGGGCCGGGAACGGCTGACCCCGCACGAGATCCATCACACGGGCAGCAGGACCGGCGAGGACCAGAAGCGCAAACGCTGGCTCCCCGGGTCGAGCGGCTCCTTCGGCAGCGGCGGCCTGGGCCGGCGCTGAGCGGGACCACCGCCGCCCGGGTCGGCCTCACCGACCCGGGCGGCGGCACGGCCCCGGCCGGGCGAGTCCTGGCTCAGCCCAGGCTGACCCTGGCCAGCACCGGCAGATGGTCGCCACTCGTGCCCGGGAGGGTGCCGATACGGGGCACTCTCGCCGCGCGGGCCATCACCTGGTCGACGCGGACCAGCGGGAAGGCCCTCGGGAAGCTGAGGGCGAAGCCGCGTTCCGGGGTGTTCAGGCGCGAGGTCAGCGGGGCCAGGCCGCGGTCGTCGACGGTGCCGTTGAGGTCGCCCAGCAGGATCACCCGCCGCACCGGCTCGGCGGCCACCGCCCTCCCCAGCAGGACGGCGCTCTCGTCGCGGCCGGCCGACGCGAGGCCGCGCGGAAAGACCCTGACCGACGGCAGGTGCGCGACGTACACGGCGACGTCACCGCGGGGCGTGCGGACGACCGTGCGCAGGGCGCGGCTCCAGTCGTCCCCGAACCCCCTCGGCCTGATGTCCGGTTGCCGGGTGCCGGAGAGCGGGTGCTTCGACCAGAGGCCGACGGTGCCGCGGACCTCGTGGTACGGATAGTCGGGCGCGAGGGTCTGCTCGTAGGCCGCGAGCGCCGGCGGGACCAGTTCCTCCAGGGCGATCAGGTCCGGGTCGGCGGCGGCCAGCACGCGGGCGGTGGCCTGCGGGTCGGTGTTCTCGTCGCTGACGTTGTGCTGCGCCACGACCAGGTCGCGCGCGCCGGGCGCGGAGCCAGGCAGCAGCAGGGCGCCGAAGACGTACGCCCAGGCCGCCGTCGGCAGGACCAGGGCGGCCAGCGCCAGGGGCGCCCGGCGCAGCAGGGCCAGGGCGAGCAGGAGCAGCACCGGCGCCCCGAGCCAGGGCAGGAACGACTCCAGCAGGCTGCCGAGCCTGCCGGGGGTCTGCGGGACCTGCCGGTGGAACGCCAGCAGGGCCGCCGTCAGCACCGCGAGCGCGGCGAGCACCCGGCCGCGCCGCCAGGAGAGCGGACCGGCCGGACGCCACCGCGGCGCCTCGGGGCCGCCGTCGGGCCCGCCCCCGACACGGTCACCGGCCCCGGCTCCGGTCGCGGCGTCGGTGCCTGTGCCCGCGTCGGTGTCGGTGTCGGTGCCCGTGTCGTCGCGCGGTGTCCGCTCCGCCATGCCGCTGTTCCCTCCGGTCGGTCCCGTCCGGGGAGAGGACGGCTGCGCCGGGCGGCCGGTTCAACCGCCGTCCGGAGGAGCCCCGTTCACCCCGCCATCCAGAAGAACACCGCCGTCATCCTCTTGTCCTCCATCGTGCTGCCGCAGTAACCGGTCGCGCTGTGCACGAGGTTGGCGTGGTAGA
Source organism: Streptomyces griseoviridis (assembly GCF_005222485.1). NCBI lineage: Bacteria > Bacillati > Actinomycetota > Actinomycetes > Kitasatosporales > Streptomycetaceae > Streptomyces > Streptomyces griseoviridis. Next base: position 4,747,768 of record NZ_CP029078.1, on the reverse strand, counting down.
GGAGCAGCCGGTTGTGGCGGTGCGGGACGCGCACGTCCTCCTCGAAGGCGTCGGGGGCGACGAACCGGGTGCCGAGCGCCTCGACGAGATTGTGGTGCGGTGCCCGCACGGTGTTGCCGCCGAGCCGGCCGCCCGGCATGGACTGGCGGTAGAAGCTGGTGCCGCAGTCCTTCGGCACCGCCGGATTGAGGTACAGCACGGCCGCGTACCGGCACAGGGCGCGCGAGTCGGTGTGCGGGCGCGGCTCGCTCTCGCCCGCGCCGACCACCTGGACGCAGTTGTGGTTGAGGGTGCCGCCGCCCGGCGCCCGCTGCACCCACAGCCTCTCCGCTCCGGTCGCCGCGCGCACCAGCCGCTCCACGCGGGCGAGTTCACCGGCGTCGAGGCCGGGCATGGTGCGCAGTCCCGGCCAGCTCTCCGCGGTGTACGGGTGGCCCTCGACCCAGTCGTCCCTGGCGAGGCAGCGCTCCCGCACGGCGTCCGCGTCGGGCAGGACGTCGTCGAGGACCCAGTAGTCGCGTCCCCTGGTGGGCTTGCGGTAGGGCAGCACCGGCAGGGCCGCGCGCGCCGTCGACCCGGGGTGCCGCTGCGGCAGGTGTGGGGGCATGAGCCGAATCTAGGTCGGGTCCCTCTAACGACTCTCCCGCCAACGCGTCTTGAATCGCCCGCGAGTTGGTCAACACTGCGCCAACGGGACCGGCCAGGTGAGGTGGCCGGCGGGGGAGTTCGGGGAGACGTGGCTCACATCCCGGGGATTTTGCCGAAACGACAGAGTCGTGGCGGCCTCTGATCCGTACTCCCCTGCGTTCGCCCCTTGCCGCACGCCGGCGGGGTCCACGATCGGGCAGGAGGCACGGTGCGCTTTTCGCGGAACGCGGTGGGAACTCTCTTCGTGGGTGGCGCCCTGACCTTGACCCTCGCCGCTCTCGCCTACCCGTCGATGCTGGGCGTGAGCAACGTGACGACCGCGCAGGACCGGGTCATCGCCACCACCCAGTGGGGGCCGCTGACCGAGCTCGACCGGGACTTCGTGGTCAAGGTGCGGGCGGCGGGGCTGTGGGAGTACCCGGTCGGGCAGATCGGCCTGAAGAAGGGCACGAGCAAGGCGGTGCTCACCGCGTCCGAGCACCTCATCGACGGGCACGCGGCGCTCGACACCACCTGCCGCAAGATCGCCCCGATGCTCAACATCACGCTGCCCAACGTGGCCAGCCCGCAGCAGATCGGCTTCGTGAACACGCTGAACGCGGAGAGCGGCGAGAAGTTCGACAGCGACTTCGCCAACATCCTGCGCATCACCCACGGTTCGATCTTCAACACCATCGCGAAGGTCCGCTCCACGACCAAGAACAGCCTGGTGCGGGCGCTCGCCGACCAGGCCAACAACACGGTCCTCGACCACATCACGGTGATGGAGAAGACCGGCCTGGTCGACTTCGACACCGCGCTGTTCACCCAGACCACCCCGCCCAAGCTGCCCAAGAGCGACCTGACGCCGCCGCCCCCGTCCGCCGGTCAGCCCGAGGTGGTCCTCACCCCGCCGCCGACCGCCACCTCCACCCCCGTCGACATCAGCGGCGCGGTGAACGCGAACCCCGGCCCGACCGTCGGATAGGCCCGGTCAGGCCAGCCAGACCGCGGTGTCCGGGCCCAGCCTGCCGTCCGCCACCGGGGCGCTGCTCAACAGCACCTCGCCCGTGGGGAGTCGCACGTCCCTCGCGGACAGGTTGGCGACGCACCGCCAGCCGTCCGTGCGGGCGAAGTGCAGCACTCCGTCCGGGGCGTCGGGCGCCCAGGTCAGCGACTCGCCCTGGAGCAGCTTGCGGCGCAGCTTCAGGGCGGCCCGGTACAGCTCCAGGGTGGAGCCCTCGGCGCCGTCCTGCGCGGCGACCGCGTACCGCCCGAACCAGGCGGGCTGCGGCAGCCAGGCACCGCCGGCGCCGAAGCCGTACGAGGGTCCTTCCGGCGTCCACGGCAGCGGCACCCGGCAGCCGTCCCGCCCCTTGGAGGTGCGGCCCGTCTGCTCCCACACCGGGTCCTGGAGCGCCTCCCGCGGCAGGTCGGCGACCTCGGGCAGGCCGAGTTCCTCGCCCTGGTAGAGGTACGAGGAGCCGGGCAGCGCCAGCATCAGCAGGGTCGCCGCGCGCGCCCTGCGCAGCCCGGCCGCCAGGTCGACGGGGGGTTCAAGCCCGTCGGAGAGCAGCCAGGCGCCGGTGTCGGTGCCGGGCGGCAGCATCAGCCGGGAGGCGTGCCGCACGACGTCGTGGTTGGAGAGCACCCAGGTGGCCGACGCCCCGGCGGCGCGGGCCGTCTCCAGGGACTCGGTGATGACGGCGCGCAGTTCGGTGGCGTCCCAACCCGCCTGGAGGTACTCGAAGTTGAAGGCCTGGCCGAGTTCGTCGGGGCGGGCGTACAGGGCCCGCCGCGCGCCCGGCACCCAGGCTTCGGCGACGGCCATGCGGGGCGGGGTGTAGGTGTCGAAGACCGTCCGCCAGTCGCGGTAGATCGCGTGCACCTCGTCGCGGTCGTAGAAGGGGTGGGTGCCGGGCGGGAGGGTGAGCAGGGCGCTCTCATGGCTCGACTCGGGGCCGCCGAGGTCGCGCAGCGGTTCGCCCAGCTCCTTGGTGAGGGCGTGGGCGACGTCCACCCGGAAGCCGTCCACGCCCCGGTCGGACCAGAACCGCAGGGTGGTGCGGAAGTCGTCGCGGACCTCCTCGCGGTCCCAGTTGAGGTCGGGCTGTTCGGGGGTGAACAGATGCAGGTACCACTGCCCGTCGGGCACCCGACGCCAGGCGCTGCCGCCGAACACGGACTGCCAGTCGGTGGGCGGGAGTTCGCCTGCCGTGCCGCGTCCGTCGCGGAAGACGTAGCGGTTCCTGGCGTCGGACCCGGGCCCGGCGGCGAGGGCCTCGCGGAACCACGGGTGCCGGTGGGAGGTGTGGTTGGGCACCAGGTCGACGATCACCTTGAGGCCGAGCCGGTGCGCCTCGGCGGCCAGCGCGTCGAAGTCGTCGAGGGTGCCCAGGCGCGGGTCGACGTCGCGGTAGTCGGCGACGTCGTAGCCGCCGTCGGCGAGTTCGGAGGGGTAGAACGGGCTGAGCCAGAGGGCGTCGACGCCGAGCGCGGCCAGGTGGCCGAGGCGTTCGGTGACGCCCTTGAGGTCACCGAGTCCGTCGCCGTCGGCGTCGGCGAAGCTGCGCGGGTAGACCTGGTAGACGACGGCCTGCCGCCACCAGTCGGGGTCCTTGGACGAGAGGTCGGGCTTGGGGTCGGTCACGTGCTCCCCTTGTCGGCGACGAGCGTTCGGCGGTGGACTCGGTGCTGAGGTCGGCGGTGGACTCGGTGCCGGGTCGGTCGGTGCGGTCGGCGGTGGAGTCGGTAAGGGGATCTCTGTCCATATCGTCCGTCGCGGAACCCGGCACGGACCGGAGCCACCCGTTCCCCATGTGACGGAAATGCGTCGACTTGTTGAACTCCCTTTCAGTCACCGCAGGTTGACACCTGTCTCCGGGCGATCCAGGATGTGAAGGCACTGTGGCGCATGTGAGCGATGAGCCGACCGATGAGCCCGGTGCTCCCGAGACCATTCGCCCCCGCGGCCGGCCGCCGCGCGCCGTCCCGCGCCGCCCGCCGCCGGGGTTCCGCACACGCATCATGGGGAACGCATGTCCAAAGTGAGTCGTGTCACCGCGCGCCGTCTGCTGGGAACGGGCGCCGCGTCGCTCGTCCTGTGCGCCGCCACCGTCGCCTCCGCCTCCGGCGCCTGGGCCCACGGAACCCCCGGCGGTGACGGCTGGAAGCACGGCGGCGGCTACCGCCCCGGCTCCGGCGCGGGCACGGTCACCGAGACCGACCGCTGCCAGTTCTCGCTCGACGGCGCCGGGTTCTCCGACTCCGTGCGGGTCGACGACCAGAACCTGAAGCCCACCGACGACGGCAAGGCGCACATCAAGGTGCGCGCCGCCGGCGACGCCACCACCTGCACCGCCTCGCTCGCCTCCTACCTGGCGCACGGCGCCTCCTTCGCCACCTCGGGCGAGCAGGTCTTCGTCGACTTCGACACCGTGACGGTGAAGTCGGGCCAGACCGACTCGCTCGACATCGCGGTGCCGGACGCGGGCTGCTTCGCGCAGATCGACCTGTACCGGGGTGCCGTGAAGTTCGACGGCGAGCAGGACGCGAAGGACGGCTTCCACCACGGCGACCTGCCCAAGGGCCCGGACCGCCCGGTCATCAAGGACAAGCTGATCGCGGCCTGGAACGGCGGCACGAAGGACTGCACGACGGCCGAGGAGTCCCAGCCGCCCGCCTCGCCTTCACCGTCTGCCCCCGCCTCGCAGGAGCCGTCGACGCCGGCCGCGGAGTCCACCCCGCCGGCCTCCTCGACGCCGTCGGCCGGCACCCCGAGCCCGAGCGACGCGCCGTCCACCACCCCGGAGGCGTCGGACTCGCCGAAGGAGTCGGCCGCCCCCGCGGCCACGCCGAACGGCGGCGGTGGCGACCTCGCCGAGACCGGTGGCGGCGGCAACTCCGGCCTGCTCGCGGCGGGCGCCGCGGTGCTGGTCGCGGGCGGCGCCGCGTTCCTCGTGATGTCGAAGCGGCGGCGCGGGGCGACCCGCGCCTGACCGAGCCGTCACCCCTGAACCGAACGCCCCGGACCTCCCCCGTTCCGGGGCGTTCGTCTGTCCCGGTGCGGGTGGCCGGGCGGCCACGGCAGGAGCTTGATAAACGGTACGTCGTTCCGTATCGTCGTAACGGAACGATGTCCCGTTTTTCGGCGGGCCGTTCTCCCGCGCCCCGCGACCGGGGCGCCCGCGGAGGGCCGCCGTCCCCGAGGAGAGCCATGAAGTACCGCACGCTGGGCCGCACCGGAATCAAGGTCAGCCCCTACTGCCTGGGCGCGATGATGTTCGGCGCCTTCGGCAACACCGACCACGACGACTGCGCCCGGATCATCCACAAGGCGCTGGACGCGGGCGTCAACTTCATCGACACCGCCGACGTCTACTCGGGCGGCGAGTCCGAGGAGATCGTCGGCAAGGCGCTCAAGGGCGGCAGGCGCGACCACGTCGTCCTGGCCACCAAGGCGCATCTGCCGATGGGCGACGACCCCAACCAGCGCGGCAACTCGCGGCGCTGGCTGGTCCGGGCGCTCGACGACTCGCTGCGCAGGCTCGGCACCGACCACGTCGACCTGTACCAACTGCACAGGCCCGCGCCCGACACCGACGTGGAGGAGACCCTCTCCGCCCTCACCGACCTGGTGCGCGCGGGCAAGGTGCGGGCCATCGGCACCTCGACCTTCCCGGCCTCGGAGATCGTCGAGGCGCAGTGGACGGCCGAGCGGCGCGGCCTCCAGCGGTTCCGCACCGAGCAGCCCCCGTACTCGATCCTCGACCGCTCCGTCGAGCGCGAGGTGCTGCCCGTCTGCGAGCGGTACGGCATGGGCACCCTGGTCTGGAGCCCGCTCGCCCAGGGCATGCTGACCGGCCGCTTCCGCAAGGGCCTGCCGACCGACAGCCGCCGGGCCGCCCGCGGCTTCCGGCACTTCTCCGACGAGGCCAGGCTCGACGCCGTCGAACAGCTGATCCCGATCGCCGAGGAGGCCGGGATGTCCCTCACCCACCTCGCCATGGCGTTCGCCGTCGCCCACCCGGGCGTCACCTCGGCGCTCATCGGCCCGCGCACCATGGAGCAGCTCGACGACCTGCTCGCGGGCGCCGGCCTCACCCTCGACGACGAGACGCTCGACCGCATCGACGGGGTCGTCGCCCCCGGCACCGACGTCAGCAGGCTCGACATGGCCTACGACACCCCGCCGATCACCGAGCCCGCGCTGCGCCGCAGGCCGTCGGCGGACCGCTCGGCCGCCTGAGCCCTACCCGGCGACCGTGTCGAGGTAGAGCCGCACGAACCGGTCGACGTCCACGTCGAGGGCGACGTCCACCAGGGCCTGTTCGCGGGTGCCCTCGTGGATCTCGGCCTCGCCGGGACGCGCGCGGCGGTCGACGACGGTCTGACCGCGGGCGGGCCCCGGGGCGAGGGAGACCTCGACCGGCAGCAGGCGGGTGGTGATCCCCGCCGGGTCGACGACCGCGCAGACCGCGCCCGCGTCCCCGATCCCGCCGGCCGGGTCGGCGTCGCGGGCGGGGTCCGCGCTTGCGACCGTGCCAGGTCCCGCCGGGCGGTGCGAGAGGAGCGCCCCCGCGAGCCGCGCGCCCGGCTCCGCGCTCCCGCGCAGCCGCCGCACCTGCTCACCCGGCACCACGACCCGCTCGAACACGTCGAGCCCGTACATCGTGATCGGCACCCCCGCGGTGAGCAGCACGGCCGCCGCCTCCGGGTCGTGCCACACGTTGAACTCCGCGACCGGGGTGGCGTTCCCGGTGGCCACCGCGCCGCCCATGAAGACGATCCGCTCGATGTTGCGCGTCACCTCCGGGTGGGTGCGCAGCAGCAGGGCGATGTTGGTGAGCGGCGCGGTGGGCACCAGCGTCACCGGGCGCGGGGACGCGAGGATCTCGCGGCGCAGCAGCGTCACCGCGTCGACGTCGGCGGGCCGCCGGGTGGGCGCGGGCAGCCCGAGGTCGCCCATGCCGTCGGCGCCGTGCACGTGCTGGGCCGACCTGGCGGGCTCGATCAGCGGACGCGCGGCCCCCCGCGCGACCGGGACGTCAGCGGCGCCCGCGATCTCCAGGACGGTCAGGGTGTTGCGGACGACACCGTCGACGTCGGTGTTCCCGGCGACACAGGTGACGGCCCGCAGATCGATCCCGGGGTGCCGGACCGCGAACAGCAGGGCCAGGGCATCGTCGACACCGGTGTCGCAGTCGATGATCACCGGGATGGGCTGACCGGTCGGCACGGCGGAACTCCTCTCACGGGCCCGGGAAGGCCCTGCTGAAGGCGACCTTACGGGGTGCGCGGGGGACGGGGGCGAGGGTGAGCGGGGGGCGGGAGCGGGGGCGGGAGCGGGCCTTCCCGGCAACCCGGACGGGCCGGGGTAACCCGGACGGGTCGGCTCGGTGGTGGAGCCACCGGCGCGGTGATCCCTTGGGAACCCGGACCGGCCGCGCGGTCGCCGTCCGTCCCGTCGTCGCCGCTCATGGTTCCCAGGAGACCCCGATGCCCCGAACCCCGGCCCGCGTTCTCTCCTCCGCCGCGCTCGCCGTACTGGCCGCGACCGCGCTGCCGACCACGGCCGGCTGCTCCGCCGGTCCGCCCGCGGGCGGACCGGCGCGCGAGGGCCGCGCGCACGCCTCGCCCGCGCCCTCGGCCCGCTCGTCGGCGCCCGCCGCCCCGGCCGCGGGCGCCCTCACCGACGCGCAGGCGCACGCCGCCCTCGTCACCCCGGCCGACCTGGGCGACCCCTGGACGCCGACCCAGGGCGCGGCGACCTGGCGGGACAGCATGCTGAAGGCCACCGCCGACGCGCCCGACTGCCGGCGGCTGCTCGACGCGCTCTACACGGACGACCTGTTCGGCGCGGCGCCCGGCACCCGCGCGGTGATCGGCCTCGACGACTCCATGGACGAGGCCCAGCTCCGCTACCAGGTGCTCGCGCTGCCCCGCGCCGACGTGGACCGGACACTGGCCTGGCTGAAGGCGCTGCCCGGCAGGTGCCGCCACTTCACCGCCAAGGGCGCGGGCGGCGCCACCCACACCGTCGAGGTCACCGAAGCGAAGCTGCCCGACGTCGGCGACGCCCGCCAGGGCCTGCGCGTCACCCTGACGGGACCGGCCGGCCAGGACGACGCGCAGGTCCTCACCCTGGACGTCGCCGCGGTCCGGGTCGGCGACGACACGATCACCGTCACGGACGGCGGCCTCGGCGACGTCTCCGCCGACGTGACGGGCGCGGTGGCCCAACTGGGCGCCCAACGGCTGGCGGAGGTACGCAAGCAGGGACGGGTGCAGATCTGAGAGCGGGCGGGGCGGCGGGAGTGGGCGCGGGCGCGGGAGCGGGAGCGGGGGGGCGCGGGCCCGGCAGGGCGTTCCAGCCGGCGCGCGAGACACGACGACAGCGGGCGCGAGACACGACGACAGCGGGCGCGGTGACGGCGTCTGCCCGCGCCCCGCGCCCGTGGTCGCGAGGGCGCCTCTTCCGCCCGCCTTTCCGCCCGCTCACCGGCTCCCGCCCCTGCTCGCCCCTCACCCCTCCCCGTCGAACCGCACCCGGCCGCGCATCACCTCGTGGGCCAGGTCGAGGATCGTGCGGTCCTCGGCGAAGGCGTGGGCGCGCAGCCTGGCCAGGGCCGGGGCGGCGGAGATGCCGAGCTGCGCCATGACCACGCCGGTCGCCTGGTGGATCTCGACGTGCGTGCCGCCCGGCCAGGGCTCGCCGTCGCGGGCGAGCCCGGTCAGGGCCGCCGTCGTGACCTGGGCCAGGACCCGCGCGGTGCGCAGTTCGGCCGCGTCGAGACGGCCGGGTTCGGCGCGGTGGAGGTCGAGGGTGCCGACGCAGACCGCGGCCGTCCCGAGCGGCAGCGCGAAGACGGCCCGCACGCCCGCGTCGACGGCCTGCTGGGCGAAGACCGGCCAGCGGGCGGCGTCAGGGGCGCGGGTCAGATCGTCGGCGAGGACCGTCCCGCGGGTGGCGGCCGCGGTGTGGCAGGGGCCGTCGCCCAGGGTGGCCTGGAGGTCGCCGAGCCGGGCGGCCTGCCGGCTGCTCGCGCCGAGGCGTACCGGCAGCCCGCGGGAGTACAGCGACACGCTCGCGCCGGTCACCGGCAGCAGTCCGACGGCCGCCAGGCACAGCCGCTCGGGGACCTCGGCGGGCGCGGCGCCCCACAGCCACCCGGCGATCGCCTCGGCGGCGGGATCCCTCCCGCCGCCGGGTTCGCCATGGTCGTGCCTGGGTCGCACGGCCACCGCCTCCTCACCGGGTGCTCGGGGCGGCCGGACCGCACGCGGGTACCCGTGCCCCCGAGGCCGAAACAGGCGCCCCACCACCGCGTCCGGTACGGGTCGGTCAGTCCCGCACCACCTTCGCCGCGGTCACGTTCTCGATGACGCGGGCGAGTCTGGTCTCGGCCCGGGTCAGGTCCTGGATGCGGGCGGCGATGCGGTCGCGTTCGACGATGAGCCGATCGAGCATGGCGGGGGTGGCGACTCCGGTGCTCACGCACGGCAGGAGTTCGACGACGGTACGGCTGGAGAGGCCGGCCGCGTAGAGGTCCTGGATGAGCTGGACCCGTTCGAGTGCCTCGTCGGGGTAGTCACGCTGCCCACCGGGCGTCCGCGCCGACTCCAGGAGCCGCTGTTCCTCGTAGTAGCGCAGGGCCCGCACGCTGACCCCCGACCGCCTGGCGAGCTGTCCGATGCGCATGCCGCAGGTCACTCCCTTGCCGCTCATACCTCACGTTCACGTCAGGTTCAGGCTAGCAACCCGGGCTCCGGGGCGGCCACGGCGGCCCGGCGAGCGGCGGTTGCGGCTTGCATCTCACGTCGACGTCAGGTTCTACAGTGGCGAGCGCCGGGACGAACAGGTCATTCCGGCCCATCGACGTGAGGCAGACCATCATGCGCGCAGCCCGTTTCCACGCCTACGGCGGAGCGGAGAACCTGGTGATCGAGCAGGCCCCGGAACCGCACCCGGGACCCGGTGAGATCCGGGTCAGGGTCGCGGCGGCCGGCGTCAATCCCATCGACTGGAAGCTGCGCTCCGGCGCCCTGCGGCAGGTCTTCCCGGTGGATCTGCCCGGCATCCCCGGCCGCGACGCCGCCGGGGTGGTCGACGAGATCGGCGACGGGGTGCGGGGCGTGAGCGTCGGCGACCGGGTCTTCGGCCTCGGCGGTGTCACCGGCGCGAGCGCCGAGCTGTTCGTCCTCTCGGCCTGGGCGCACACCCCGGCGACGTGGAGCGACGAGCAGGCCGCGGGCGCGGGTCTCGCCTCCGTGACGGCGCTGGGCGGGCTCGCCGCGCTCGGCCCCCTCGCGGGGCGCACCCTCCTCGTCGAGGGCGCCGCCGGGGGCGTGGGCAGCGCGGCGGTCGAGATCGCCGTGGCCCGCGGCGCCGCCGCCGTGATCGGGACGGCCAGTGAACGCAACCACGCGTTCCTCGCCTCTCTCGGCGCCGTTCCCACCACCTACGGCCCCGGCCTCGCGGAGCGCCTCACCACGCTCGCTCCGCACGGCGTCGACCTCGTGCTCGACACCGCGGCCTCCGGCTCGCTCGACGACCTGGTCGCCATCGCGGGCGACCCGGAGCGCGTCGCGACGGTCGCCGACCACGCGGGCGGGCAGCGCCTCGGCACCCGGGTGGCCAACGCGGTCAACGACTCGGCGCTCCTGGCCGCGGCGGCGGACCTGGGCGGGCAGGGCCGCTACACACCCCGTATCGAGCGGACCTACCCGCTGGAGCGGATCGCCGACGCCCACGCGGACGCCGAGCGCGGGCGCACCCGAGGGAAGATCGTGATCCGCCTCTGAGGAGGCTGGGCGGATCCGCGACGGGCCCGGAGCAGGCCCGCACCGGGGCCGGGCCCCTGGTCCGGGGGCGGGCCGGTCCCCGGCGCGCCGGTCCCGGTGACCGTCGGGCGGGCCGTCACAGGGGTGGCTGGGCGGGGGCCGGGCCGAGGGTGGTGGTGCCGGGGGCCGTGCGGTGGCGCAGGCCCGTGCGGTAGGCGTCGAGGGCCGCCTCCACCCGGCCGGTGCGGCGCAGCAGGTCGCCGAGGAGGCGGCACAGGTCGGCCAGGTCACCGACCGCGCCCGCCCGTTCCAGCAGGCTGAGCGCGCGGACGTAGTGCTCCTCGGCGGACTCGGTGTCCCGGGCGTCCTCGGCGATGATGCCGAGCAGCCGGTGCGCGGCGGCGGCGTGCAGGGCGCCGCGCTCGGGGCTGAGGTCGCTGAGCACGTCGCGCAGCAGCTCCGCGGCCTCCTCCGACTTGCCGCGCCGGTGCAGCACGTCGGCGAGTTCGACGGCGGCCTGGCTGCCGTAGAGGGCGGCGCGGCCGGCCGCCAGCATGGCCAGGGCCTTGCGCAACTCCTCCTCGGCGCGCTTCAGTTCGCCGTTCTGGGCGTACACGTAGCCGCGCATCCAGTGGCAGTTGGCGAGTTCGGTGCGCAGTTGGAGGGTGCGGTACAGCTCGGCGGCCTTCGCGAGGGAGGCGTCGGCCTCGGCGACCCGGCCCTCGGCGAGCAGGGTGCGGGCGACCGAGCGGTGCATCCGGGCGACCAGCGCGGGGTCGCCCGCCTGCGGGGCGAGGGTGAGCGCGAACTCGGCCGCCTGGGCGGCGCGGGCGTGCGCGCCCATGTCCATGTAGGGGCCGATGATGCTGGCGTAGAGCAGCAGCAGCGCGTCCGGGTCGTGCAGCCCGGCGCGGTTCAGCTCGTCGAGGGTGGACTCCAGCAGGTAGACGGCGTACCGGAGTTCACCCGCGAGGTAGTGGGAGACGGCCCGGCCGCGCAGGGCGGGTACCCGGGCGGGCAGCGGCGCGTCGGCGAGGGCGTCCTCGGTGCGCTCGAAGTACTGGCGGGCGGCGGCGAGTTCCCCGGTGTCGAGGGCGCACTCGCCGAGTCCGAGCAGCGCGGCGGCCTCGGCCTCGGGCAGCGCGTGCTCCCTGGCCTCCGCGAGCAGGGCGGTGTACTGCTCGGTGGCCTGCGCGGTCTCCCCGGCGGCGAGGGTGCGCTGCGCCTCGGTCAGTCGCAGCCGCAGGCCGGTGGCGAGGTGGGCGGGGCGCCCTGTGGCCAGTTCCTCGTAGGCGACGCCGAGCCGTTCGGCGATGTGCCGCAGCGCGTCCTCGGAGGCGCGGACCCGGCCGGCCTCCAGGGTGGAGATGTAGGCGGGCGTGTAGGCGGGCTCGGCCAACTGGCGTTGGGTCAGCCCCCGTTCCGCGCGCAGTTGCTGGACCCTTCGCCCGATGGTTCCCGGGTCGTCACGCTCGGACATCCCCAACTCCCCCTGGCCCTCTTGCTGTTGACCCTCGACTGCCTTTAGGTTAAACGGCGTCTTAAGTGGGTTTAATACAACGCTGTTGAGAGGTTGCCGTGCTCCGACACATCTCCGAGCGTTACGCCCGAGGACTCTGCGCGGCCGTCGTCGCCGTGGTCACGCTGATCCTGGCCGCCAACGCCGTCCCGGCGAGAGCCGTGGACGAGCGGCGGACCAGCAACGTACAGCAGACACACCACGCCCGGTGACGGACGGGGGCACCGGCGGCCGGGGTTGACGGCCGGGAGGGCGGGTCGCACCACCCGTACGGGGACGCTCGCGCGGCCCGCCGGGCGTCACCCCTGCGTCTGCAACTGCCGCAACTGGCGCTGGACGTGGTCGAGGGCGCCCTCCCGGCGGCCCGGCACCCGGGAGCGCAGCGCGGCGAGCGCGAGGCCGAGTTCGCGGGCGGCGGCCGGTTCCCCGACCTGGCCCCACTGGTGGTGGGCGCGGTCGACGGCCGCCTCCACGGCCGGCGCGTCCACCGGCTGCCCCGCCGCGAGCCTGGCGTCGGCCACCGAGAGCCAGACCCGGCAGCTGCGCGCCGGGTCGCCCGCGAGCATCGCGAGGTCCGCGCGGACCTCGCTCCAGTGCAGGACCGGCTCGGAACCCGGCCCGTGGGTGCGCGCGGCGGCCTGCTCGTACCGGGCGGCGAGCGACTCCGCCTCGCCGTGCCGGCCGGCCTGGACGGCGGCGGAGATCACGGCGTGCGGGTCGTCAGCCGCGGGCCCGCCGCCGGCCAGCACAAGACCGGGCGGCTCGTCCGCGATCCGCAGCAGCGCCTGCTGGTGCAGCTCGTCGAGCGGCGGCCGGTGACCGCTGCGCAGGATCGTCGCGACGGCCTTCAGGTAGGTGGGCGCGGCGACGGCGCGGCGGCCGGGCGGCGGCGCGATCCGCCCGTGGACGGTGTGGTGGTGCCCGCTGTCGAGCGGGTGCGAGCGCAGCCACTGCCAGGTCTCGGCGTCGGCGTGCAGGTCGAGGACGAGGCTGGTGGCGCCGGGCGGGCGCAGCCGCAGCTCCTCGCGGATCCAGTGCCAGGGCAGGGCGGTGTAGCGGACGGTGGCGGGCGTGGTGCGGGCTAGCGCGAGATGCGGGAGCCGTTGTCTGCGGTCGAGCTGGAGCTGTCCCGCGACGAACACGGTGAGCGGCCCCGGCGCGGTCGCGGCGGCCCGCAGCCGGGTCAGGACGGCCTGCGGCTCCAGCGGGTCGGCCAGCTCCACGACGTTCGCGGTCTCGGTCCCCGACAGCACGGCGGGCTCCACCGCCGCCAGGACGGGAAGCACGGACGCGGCGTCCACCAGACAGCCCCTGCCGACCGGTGCGGCGGCGAGCAGCAGCACGGTTCCGGGCATGTTCCCTCCCCATCCCCCGTCGATCACGTACGGCAGCACCGTAACCGCTGCTGCTGCAAAGGTGGGTCTCAGGACTGCAAACGTCCCTCCCCGAGGAACGGTTCATCACCTCTGCGGACCGCGAAGACCGTGGTGTCGTCGGCCAGCCGCCCCCGGCAGTGCCGCAGGGTGCGGTCCCTGACCCAGGCCACCAGCCGGCGCGGTTCCGCGGCCCGCGGGTCGGCGGCGACGGCGCCCGCGACCTCGGCGGTGAGCGGATAGAACCGGCCCTCGGCGTCCCGCGCCTCGGTCACCCCGTCGGTGGTCAGCAGCAGGGTCTCGCCCGGCCCGAGGCGCACCCGGCGCACCGAGGGCAGCCCGTCACGGGTGAGTTCGCCGAGGCCGAGCGGGAGCCCGTCGCCCGGCGCGAGCGGCCGTACCCCGTCCGGGCCGACCAGCAGCGGCGGATCGTGTCCGAACACCATCACGTCGACGACGTCGGGCTCGCCGCGCGGGAAGTCGAGGAGGACGGCGGTGGCGAACCGGTCGCCGTCCTCGCGGCCGAGGGCGGCGGTGTGGCCGCGGTGGCGCAGCATGCGCAGTTCCAGCCGGGCGGCGACCGTCGCGAGGTCCTTCTCGTGGTAGCCGGCCTCCCGGAACGTGCCGAGCAGCGCGGCGGCGGCCTCGACGGCGGCCAGGCCCTTGCCCTGGACGTCGCCGAGCAGGACCCGGGTGCCGTGCGGGCTCGGCTGGATGTCGTAGAAGTCGCCGCCGACCCGGGCCTCGCTGTCGGCGGCGAGGTAGACGGCCGCGTGGTCGAGGCCGCCGAGCCCCGGCGGGATGGGGCGCAGCACGGTGCGGCGGGTGGTCTCGGCGATGTCCCGCATGTGCAGCATCCGGCGTTCGCCGCGCACCCGGACCGCGCAGGCCAGGCAGGCGAGGATGCCGCCGAGGGCGACCAGCACGAAGTCGGGCCAGCCGGCCTGGTACTGGCCGGGCCAGGCGTTGTCGACGAGGAAGTAGACGCAGAGGGAGAGGACGGCGATGACGGCGGTGCCGAGGACCCCGCAGATCGCGGCGGCGATGCCGGGCACCAGCACGATCCAGGAGATGATCCGGAACTCGCCCGTGGTGTTCCAGTCGATCAGCGCGATCAGCGTCAGCAGCAGGACCGGCGGCACCCAGGCGAGGCTGCGGCCGCGCACCCGCAGCGGGCGGTGCCGGGTCAGCTCGTTCTCCTCCGCGCCGCCGGGCAGCCGGTCGATGACCGTACGGCGCCGGCCGGCCACGGGGCGCAGCGCGTGCCCGGCACGCCCGTCGTGGGTCGTCGGCCGTCCTTCGTCGGCGTCCGCGACCTCCCGGCCGGTGCCCGTACCGCTCACGGCCTCAGTATGCGACCGGCCGGGCCGTCGCGCGCCGTCCACGGCACTTCCGTTTCCGACCTCACAGGTTCGGGTGCCGACTTGCCTGAGCCGGTCACCAGGTGTGCTCTGGTAGACGGGGGCGAAGGAGCGAGAGGAGAGCTCTCATGGCTCATGCGGCACCCGCACCCGGTGGACGGCGCGGTTTCGGCACCGGCGTCGGCGTGAACGGACTGCCCGACGTGTTCAACGGTCAGGTCCACCGGGCGGCCCGGTACGGCATCCCCGTCGTCCTCGGCCTCGTCTACGGCCTCTGGGCGGCGGCCAACCGCCGTGACGGCGGTCCCATCACCGGCTGGAACGTCCTGTTCGGCTTCGTGACGGCGATCGCGTTCATCGTGCTCTGCCTCGCGGTGGCGAGGTTCGCGCCGCTGCTCAAGCGCGAACTGCACTCGCTGGTGAAGTCGGCGTTCGCGGGCGCCTCGGTGGGCTTCCTCTACAGCCAGACCGGCGCGTCGGTGCTGAGCAGCGCGGGCCTGGGCGTCGCGGTCACCGCGGCCGTCTTCGGCGTCTTCTTCTACCGCTACTACACGCGCGAGGACGCCGTCGGCAACCGCGTCCGCTGACCGTCCCGCGCACATGGAGGGGCCCCGGCGACGGATCGCCGGGGCCCTTCCCCGTGCGGTGGCGCCCGGTGCGCTCACCAGGACGACGAGCCGCCCGCGTCGCTCCAGCTCCACGATCCCGAGGCGGAGGCGCTCCAGGAGCCGGAGCCCGACCCGGCCCAGGAGCCGTCCCGCCGGCCCTGGTCGCCCCGGTCGCCCCGGTCGGTGCCGCGGTCCCGGCCGCCGTCCCCGTCCCGCCACCGCGGACACGGGTCGTCGCAGCTCGACACCCACCGGCCGTGCGTGTCGATGGAGCCGGCGTTCACCCAGCCCCGCGCGCCGACCATCCAGTACCAGGAGGAGTTCCCGTTCAGGCTCTGGCCCCTGGAGGTGCACTGGATCCGGTCCTCGCTGCCGGGCGAGAGCCGGTCGACGACCCGGGAGTGGACGGAGGGCCCGGTCCGCACCTCGCCGCCCGCGCGGGAGACGACGGTGCCCCAGACCGGGCCGCCGCGCCCGCCGCGATCACCCCGGTCGTTCCCGTCACCGCGGTCACCGCGGTCCCAACGGTCCCCGTGGTCGTCGTCCCGATAGGAAGAGTCGTGTCCGTCGGCGTGGGCCGGCGCGGGCGCCGCCGATGCCGTGGTGCCCGCCGCGGCGGCGGCGAAGGCGCCGCCCGTGAGCAGGGCCGCGGTCAGAATCCGCAGGGCTGGAGTGGTGCGCATGATCAGCCTCCTTCTCCCAGCACAAGGAAACACCCGTTCGGGGCAACCCTCCACCCGAAGGCCGATCGTGGCGAAGAACCCGCAGCTCGGGGCCGGTTCGGGGGCACGGGCGGCACCGACCGTGCCCCCGTTCGGGCCGACCTGTGCGGCCAGATGCAGTCATCCCGCTCGCACGGACCGCCCGGGGGGTCTTGCCTGGGAGGGTGCCCCCACGTCCCGCCGGCTCCACCCGAGTGCGCGGCGCCCTCTCGGCGACGCTGATCGCCGTCGCGTGTCTCCTCGCGCCCTGCGGCGCGCTCGCCGCGTGGGCCGCGTACGGGCTCGCCGACACCGGCAGCTACGTCACGGCGATGGCGCCGCTGGCCGGGGACCCGGCGGTCCGGGCCGTCGTCGCGGACACGGTCGGTGACGGCATCATGGACGAGGTCGACGACCGGGCCGACGTCCGCCCGATACGGGGCACCGTGCGGCCCTTCGTCCACGACGCGGTCGCCTCCTTCACCAGGACCGCCGCGTTCCGGGCCGCCTGGGACGCCGCCAACCGGGCCGTCCACGACGCGGTGCTGACCGCCCTGCGCGACGGACGCGAGCGGGACGTGACGGTGGACCTGGCGCCGGTCACCGCCCAGGTCAAACGCCAACTCACCGACGACCACATGCCGTTGGCCAACCGCATCCCGGTGCAGCACACGGCGGTCGCGGTGCTGCCCGCCGACCGGCTCGACCGGTTCCGCAAGGGCTTCAGGCTCCTGGAGGTCGCGGGTTTCTGGCTGCCGCTCGCGGCGGTCGTCCTCGCCGCCGCCGGGATCGCGGTCGCCGCCTGCCGGCGCCGGGCGGTCACCGCGACCGCGCTGGGCACGGCGCTCGGCGGCGCGTTCCTCGGCGTGGCGGTGGCGGTCGGCCGCAGCCTGACCCTGGCCGACCTCCCGGAGGAGACCCACCGCCCGGCGGCGGGAGCCGTCTACGACGCCCTCACGACGACGCTGCGCCAGGCGTCCTGGATCCTGGTCGCCCTGGGCCTGCTGGCGGCCCTCACCACCTGGCTGACCAGACGCCGGGTCCCCCCCACCCCGCCCGGCCCGGCCGCCCCGCCAGGCCCCGCCGTCGCGACCGCCCCCACCCCTTCCCCTGCTCCCACTCCCTCCCCCGCTCCCGCTCACCCCACCGCTCCCACCACCCCCACCGGTCTCGTCGACCCGATGGCAGCCCCTCCCCTCTCGCCGTCGACATCGCCATCGCCGGCGCCATCGTCATCGCCGTCGTCGTCGATGGCCTCCCCTTCCTCGTCCGCACCGCCGTCGTCCCCGCAGATGACGGTCGCGCCCCCGGGCGAGCCGCCGACGGCCACCTGACCGCCGCCGGCGCACCGCATGCCCCCCGAGTTCGCCGGTCTCGCGCCGCCCGCCTGGCTGCTGCGCACCCTTCGGCCGCAGCGGGCCGCCGTCAACCGGGCCGCCGTCGTACGGGCCGCCGTGGCGATGACGCTGCCGCTGGCCGTCGGACTCGCCGTCGGGGAGCCCGCCTACGGGGCGCTGGCGTCCATGGGAGCCCTCTCCGGGGTCATCAGCGACACCGCCGACGCGTACCGGATGCGCATCCTGAACATCGCCGTCCCGCAACTTCTCGGCGCGGTCGGCGTGACGCTCGGCGCGCTGACGTACGGGCACGGCTGGGTCACCGTCGGCACGCTCACCGCCGTCGCGCTCGTCTCCGGGATGATCTCGTCGATCGGCGCCGTCGCCTCCGTCTCCGGGCTGCTGCTCCTGCTCAACGCGGTGATCGGCGCGGGCCTGCCGCTGCCGGGGGCCTGGTGGGCGGCGCCGGTCCTGATGGCGGGCGGCGGGCTGCTGGTGCTGCTGCTCGCGCTGCTGGCCTGGCCGCTGCGGTCAGGGGTGCCGGAACGGGCGGCGGTCGCCGACACCTACCGGGCGGTCGCCGACCTGCTCGCGGCCCACGACAGCGCCAGCCCCGGCGGTCCGGACGGCTCCGGGAGCACCGGGAACGCCGGAAGCACCGGGAGTCCCGGCGGCCGGGACCTTCCCGACGCCCCGGACGCCCCCGACGCCTACGACGCCGCCCGGCACGCCGTCACCCGCTCCCTGAACCAGTCCTACGACCTGATCCTGGCCAGGCGTGCGCGCCACCACGGCCGCAGCCCCGAACTGACGCGCCTGCTCGCCCAGTTGAACGCGATCACGCCGGTCGTGGAGGCCGCGCCCGCCGCCCGGCTCAGCGGCCGTCCGCTGCCCGAGGCGATCCCGGCGGCGGTGCGCGGACTCGCCGACGCGGTCGCCGCGGGCCCCACCGCGGCCGTCGCCGCCGTCGCAGCCGTGGAACTGCGGCTGCCCGCGCCCACCTCGGAGGCCACCCGGGCCGTCGACCACGCGCTGCGGCACGCCGCCGAGGTGGTCGCCACCCCCGACATCGACCCGCAGGCCATCGACGACCGGCTCGGCCGCCCCGCCGCGCTCGGTGTCCGCGCCGCCCGCGCCGCCCGCGACGTCGCCCTGTCCGGGGCGTCCTGGCGCTACGGGCTGCGGCTCGCGCTCTGCGTGGGCATCGCGCAGGTGCTGGTGTCGACGGTCCCGGTGCCGCGCTCCTACTGGGTGGCGCTCACCATCACGTTCGTCCTGAAGCCCGACCTCGGCTCGGTCTTCTCCCGCGCCCTGCTGCGCGCCGTGGGCACGGTCGCCGGGCTCGTGGTCGCGGCCGCCGTCCTCTCCCAGGTGCAGCGCGGCTGGTGGGACCTGGCGGTGCTGCTGGTGCTCGCCCCGCTGATCCCGGCGCTCACCCCGCGCGGATACGGCTACCAGACGGCCGCGATCACCCCGGTGATCCTGCTCCTGTCGGACAACCTCAACCACCAGGGCACCGGGCTGATCCTGCCCCGACTGCTGGACTCCCTGACGGGGTGCGCCATCGCGCTGGTCGCCGGGTACCTGCTGTGGCCGGAGAGCTGGCACACCCGGGTCGGCACCCGGCTCGCGGACGCCGTCGAGGACACCGCGCGCTATGTCGCCTCGGCGTTCGGCGACGGCACCGAACCGGCCGCCCGCGCCCGGATGCGGCGCCGCATCTACCGCGATCTCTCCGTCGTCCGCACGGAGTTCCAGCGCGCCCTGACCGAACCGCCGCCCACCGGGCGCCGGGCGGCGGCCTGGTGGCCGCTGGTGGTGGCGGTGGAGCGGATCGTGGACGCGACGACCGCGGCCCGGGTACGGGTCGGGCACGGCGCGCCGCCGCCCGACCCGGCGGAGGTCGAGCACGTGATCGCGCACATCAGGGAGTTGACCGAGGGCATCCGCAGGTCGGCGGTGCTCGTCGGGGTCCGCGCCGACCTCACGGGTCCTGCCGACAGCGTCCTCGAACCGCTGCGCCAGGAGGTGGCCGCGGCGCGGGCGGTGGCGTCCCCGCGCTGACCGGCCACCGCGCCGCCCCGAGCCCGGAGCCGCGCGCACGGGTGCGGCCCGCCCTGTGCAGGAGGGCGGGCCGCACCGTGTGGGGGGTGGTGGCGTGTGCGGGCCGCGGTCGCTCAGCGGGCCCGGCGCACGGACGAGGTGGCTACTTCGCGAGCGCCTTCTCCATCGCCGCCGCGAGACCGTTGGCCCACAGCTGGTTGACGCGGGCCCGCTCGGCGGCGTTCGGGCTCGAGTTGGTGCAGGAGGTGCCGGGGCCGCCACCGGACATCAGCTCGCTGCACGGACCCGAGTAGTGGTCGGGAAGACCGAGCACGTGCCCGGTCTCGTGGGCGGTCACGCGGGTCGAGTCGTACTGCTGGTTCTGCGCGTAGTCGAGGAAGACGTAGCCGCTGCCGTGCCCGTTGGTGGACGCGTACGAGCCGCGGGAGTCGTTGCCCTCGCGGTAGCTGAAGTCGGCGTTGGACGCGGTGCCGGCCTGGAGCTTCACGTTGGTGACCGCGCTGTTCCAGATCTGCGTGGAACGGGCTATCACCGCGCTGAACGACGGCGCGCTCGAAGCGTTGTAGACGACGGTCACGGCGGCGGCCGAGGTCGGGTTGGCGGCGCGCTTCTCGGCGACCGACTTCAGGACGGCCTCGAAGAACGCCTGGTTGTCCTTGGACTCGGCGGCGGAACCGGTGTACCCGCTGACGGCGGAGGCGGCCTGCGGCGCGGGGGCGGCGGAGGCGGGAACGGCGGCGCCGAGAGCGGCGAGTCCGAGGCTGACGCCGAGAGCGAGGGCGCTGCGGGAGACGGACGTACGCATCGATGACTCCTAGGGTGGGGGGTGAGTCGTCACCGAGGAGTTTCGGCGCCAGGCGGGCGGCTGTGATGATGGCAACCGGCGATAGCACGGGCGTATCACCGCCGGGCCCGCCGGTGACCCGCACCCCGATTCGCCCCCGCTGAAGGGGTTTTGCCCATCTGGTGAAACCTGTGATTCCGCTTTACGCTCCGGCCGTATGGAGCTTGAGGTGAGGCACCTTCGCGCGCTGTGCGCCATCGCCGACACCGGGAGTCTGCACCGGGCGGCCCGCCAACTGGGCGTGGCCCAGCCGTCGTTGAGCACCCAGTTGCGCCGTATCGAACAGGAGCTTGGCGGCACCCTGTTCGCCCGCGCCCGCACCGGCTGCCGCCCCACCCCGCTGGGCCGCCTGGTGCTGAGCCGGGCCCGCCCGCTGGTGGCCGAAATGCGCGCCCTGGTGAGCGAGGCGAGGGCGTGCGCGACCGGCGGGACCGAGCTGCGCGTGGGCTCCACCGCGAGCCGCGCGCTGGCGGGCTGGCTGCGCCGGCTGCGCGCCCGCGGCCAGGAACCGAACCTGCACATGAACGTTTCTCCGAACGTCCTGCTCCACATGGTCGCCGACGGCCAGCTCGACGTGGCGTTCGTGCACGAGGTCGAGGGCACGCCGCTGCGCGTCCCCGAGGGGCTGCGGCTGCGGGTGCTGGTCGGCCGGGAGCCGCAGTTCGTGTCCCTGCCGGCCGACCACCCGACGACGGCCGCCCCGGTGGTCGACGTCCGTGACCTGGCCGGGGACCGCTGGATGATCGACCCGACGGTGGACGGCGAGTGGGACGCGGTGCAGCGGATGTTCCGCGCGGCCGGCATCAACCCGCCGGTGCTGCACGGCGATTACCACACCGCCGCCGCGCTGGTCGCGACCGGCGAGGTGGTCACCGTCTGCCAGCCGTCGTGCCTGCCGCGCGCGGACATGGCCGTCCGCCGGCTGCACGGCGACCCGCTGGGCGTGCGGCTGCTGCTCGCGGCCCGCACGGAGACGGACCTGGAGGGCGCGCTGCCGGCCCTGGAGGAGGCGTACTGGGAGGCGGCACGGCTGGCTCCCGCGTACCGCGAGTGGCTGGAAAGAGAGGGAAGACCGACCCCGGCACCCGCCCCGACCCCGGTCCTCTCGTAGGACGGGCGCAGGCACGCACGCGCCGCGGGAGAGGATCGGGGACGCCGGGGGGACGCAGGGGGGACGGCCGGGGGATGGCCGGGGGGCGGCCGGGTGCCGACCGGGGGCGGCCGGGGAAGGAGCCCCCCGGGGGGAGCCCCGGGGAGCCCGGGGCGGGGAGTCGGCCGGGTGACCGCTCAGCCGTTTCAGACCCCGATGTCCTCCCCGTCCTTGCGCCAGACGGCGACGACGGCGGGGCGGACGATCTTGCCGGGGCCGTCGGGCCAGGCGCTCGCGGGCTTCTCGACGGTGGCCCCGGCGATCTCCCCCGGGTGCTGCACGGCCACCAGCACCCGCCGGCCTTGGACCAGCGGACCGCAGGTCTCGGCGCCGGTCGGCACGGTCAGGAACTGCTTCAGCTCGCCGCGCCGCTCGCCCCGGGTGGCGACGCCGAACAGGCCGTCGTGGGAGCCGAGTTGGTTGCCGTCGGTGGAGATCCACAGGTTGCCGTGCGGGTCGAAGGCGACGTTGTCGGGGCAGGAGATGGGGCTGACGGCGTCCTTCGGGAACCCGGCGAAGTAGGTGGACGGGTCGTCGGGGTCGCCCGCGACGAGGAAGAGGGACCAGCCGAACCGGGTGCTGTCGGCGCGGCCCCGGTGCTCGGTCAGCTCCAGGATGTGCCCGTGCTTGTTGGCGTTGCGCGGGTTGGCCTCGTCGGCGGGGGCGTTGGCGCCGACCCCGCGGTTGGTGTTGTTGGTGAGGGCGACGTAGACCTTGCCGGTGACGGGCGACGGCTCGATGTCCTCGGGCCGGTCCATCTTGGTGGCGCCGACCTTGTCACCGGCGAGCCGGGTGAAGACGAAGACCTCGTCGGCGGACATCCCGGCGACGTGCGAGACGGCCCCGCGCGAGGTCGCGGTGGCGAGCGGGATCCACTCGCCGCTCCCGTCGAACTCGCCGTCGGCGGGCAGCTTCCCGCTCCCGTCGATCTCGATGGCGGGGGAGTCGCCGGTGAGGCGGGCCACATAGAGGGTGCCCTCGTCGAGCAGCGAGAGGTTGTGCTCGCGGACGGCCCGTGACGAGCCCTTCTTCATCCGCTTGCTGCCGACGAACTTGTAGAAGTAGTCGAAGCGCTCGTCGTCACCGGTGTAGACGACGGGCCGGCCGTCGTCGGTGAGCCGCACGGTCGCGCCCTCGTGCTTGAAGCGGCCCAGCGCGGTGCGCTTGCGGGGCGTGGAGTGCGGGTCGTAGGGGTCGAGTTCGACGACGTACCCGAACCGGTGCGACTCGTTGGGCTCCTGGCCGACGTCGAACCGCTTGTCGAACCGCTCCCACTTCCGCTCGGTGGCGCCGGTGCCGAGCCCGTACCGCTTGTCGGTGGCCCGGGTGCCGTGGGCGAAGTACTGGTTGAAGTTCTCCTCGCCGTGCAGGGTGGTGCCCCACGGGGTGGTGCCGCCCGAGCAGTTGTTGAGGGTGCCGAGGACCTTGCGCCCGGTCGGGTCGGCGGAGGTGCGCAGCAGCGGGGACCCGGCGGCGGGCCCGGTCAGCCGGAACTCGGTGGTGGCGGTGACCCGCCGGTTGAGGTGGTGCCGGGGGACGGCGGTGAGCGCGCCGGTCCTGCGGTCCTCCTCCACCACCACGACACCGAGACCGTGCGCGGCCCAGCCGACCTCGACCTGCTGCCGGGTCGGGTTCTCGGGGTCGTAGCCGCGGAACATCAGGACCTCGTCGGTGTACTCGTGGTTGGCGACGAGGAGCTGCCGGTGCCGCTCGCCGGGAACCGGCAGCAGCGCGAGGAAGTCGTTGTTGTACCCGAACTGCCCGGCCTGGGAGGCGGCGGTCTGCTTCTCCGGGTCGAAGGCGGGCGCCCCGCGCAGGATGGGGTCGCCCCAGCGGACGACGACGTTCTGCCGGTACCCGTCCGGGACGGTGACGGCGTCGGCGGTGTTGGGGGCGACGGCGTCGAACCGCAGCCCGCGGGCGGCCCTGGACCCGTGCCCGGGTTTCTTCCGGGCGCCGGAACCGGCCACGGAGTCGGCGGTGGCGGCGGTGGCGGGCCGCGCCCCGGCGACCGTCGCGGACCCGGCCGCGGCGACGACGGTGACCGCGGCGGCGGCCCGCATCATCGAACGGCGGCCGATGGCACCGGCGATGACATCGCCGACGTAGGCGTTGGACGTGGTGTTGGGCACCTCCTGGAAACAGGCGTCACCACACCGGAAACGGCAGGTCAGCGCGGAGCGCCCGCCCGGGTGGGAAGCGGACGGCGTTCCGATCAGCGGCAGCGGCTTGCGCACTTTACTCTCCCCTTGCGATCCCTTGGTATGGGCGTGACGGTAAGGGGGCGCAGGAGCGGGGGCGCGGCGCCAGGATGAACGAGGGGTGAACCCCGGGGATCTGTGGAGGTGTTGACAGATCAGCCGCATGGGCTTCCCGCCCCTACCCAAGATCCCCATCTCGGGCCGCTAACCTTACGTATCCGTCCTGGCCAGCGATTGACGTGCTTCCACGCACGCGCCTGGCCTGCGATCGACGGGCTTCAACTCACGCGAAGGGTTGCGCACATGGGCATTCTCACTCTCCTGCGGAACGCGTTCGGCAGGTCACGCAAGGGGCGTGACGCCGAGGCGGAGGGTGCGGACCGTACCTCTTCGCAGACGCCGGCCTCAGAGTCCCCGGCGACTCCGACAGTCCCCGCCCCGTCCAAGGAACCGAATCCGGCCACCCAGGCGGAGGCCCCGACCTCACCGACGGTCCCGGAACAACGGGACGACGAACACGACCTGGTCACGGCGGCCTTCGCCAACGTGACGGTCCCGAGGCCGACGACGTCGGAGGAGGGGACGGGGGGCACGGACACGTCACCGGCCACGGGGGAAGAGGTAACGGAGGCCCGGGCGGAGACACCCGAGACTGCGGTCGAGGCCAGGACCGAGGCCGAGGAGCCGGTGGCTGAGGAGCCGGTGGCTGAGGAGCCGGTGGCTGAGGAACCGGTGGCCGAGGCTGCCGGCCCGGTGGTTGAGACGCCGGTGGCTGAGGAGCCGGTGGCCGAGGCTGCCGGCCCGGTGGTTGAGACGCCGGTGGCTGAGGAGCCGGTGGCCGAGGCTGCCGGCCCGGTGGCTGAGGCGCCGGTGACTGAGACGCCGGTGGCTGAGGTCGCGGAGACCGAGGTCGAGGAGCCGGTGACGGTCGAGCCGACGACGGTTGCGGCTGAGCCGGTCGTCGAGACGGAGCCTGTGATCGAGGCTGAGCCGGTCGTCGCGGCGGACGCTGCGGCTGAGCCGGTCGTCGAGGAGCCGGTGGCCGAGGCCGCGCCGGTCGTCGAGAAGGAGGCTGCCGAGCCGGTCGTCGAGGCTGAGCCGGTGTCCGAGGCTCAGGCGGAGCCCGTCGCGGAGCCCATCGCGGAGCCCGAGACCGAGCCGGTCGCGGAGGAGAAGGTCGAGGCCGAGCCCGTCGCCGAGACGGAGACGGCGGCCGCTCCGGTCGTCGAGGCCGAGCCCGAGGTGGCGGCCGAGCCGGTGGCGGAAGCCCCCGTCGAGACGGTCACGGAATCGGCCCCCGAGGCCGAGGTGACGCCCGAGCCGGTGAGCGAGACGCCCGCCGAGCCCGTCGTCGCGGAGGCGGAGCCCGAGCCCGTCGTCGCAGAGCCCGCGCCCGCGCCGGTGGCCGAACCGGCCGTCGAGGCGGAGCCGGTCGCGGCGGAGCCCGAGCCGATCGCAACCGAGGTCGCGCCCGAGCCGGTCTCACCCGTGCCCGCGACCGAGACCGCCCCCACCGCCACCCTGGCCGCACCCCCCGTCGCACCCCCGGCCGCGCCCCCTGTCGCCCCGGCCGCGCCCCCGGTCGCCGAAGGTGGAGCCGTCGGGGCGGTGCCCCCCACCCTCCTCACCGCCTACACCGCCGCCGGGGCCGCGCTCGCCGCGCGCCCCGCCGCCCGCGCCACCGTCTACCTCGTCCTGGACCGCTCCGCGTCCATGCGCCCGTACTACAGGGACGGCTCCGCCCAGGCCCTCGCCGAGCAGACCCTCGCCCTCGCCGCCCACCTCGACCCGGGCAACGACACCCCCGTCCACGTCGTCTTCTTCTCCACCGAGCTGGACGGCACCGCCGACCTCAGCCTGACGGACCACGACAACAAGATCGACGTTCTGCACGCCTCCCTCGGGAGGATGGGCCGCACGAGCTACCACTCGGCCGTCGAGGCGGTCGTCGCGCACCACGAGAAGCACCGCCCGACCCCCGAAACCCCCGCGCTCGTGGTGTTCCAGACGGACGGCGCACCGGACGCGAAGACCCCGGCGACCCAGTCGCTCACGGAGGCGGCGAAGAACCACCCGGCGCTGTTCTTCTCGTTCGTCGGGTTCGGCGAGCACGACAACAAGGCGTTCGACTACCTCCGCAGGCTGAAGACGCCGAACACGTCGTTCTTCCACGCGGGCCCGACCCCGCGGGAGCTGACCGACGCGGAGCTGTACGAGGGCATCCTGGCGGGCTGGCGCCCGTAACCCTCCCCGTCCCGCCTGAGCCGCCCGCGTCCCACCCGCTAAAAGGGGAGGCGGGCGGCTCAGCCGTGTCGGATACGATTTCAAGGTTCGTATCTAGTCTCCGTTCGCCGTCTCTCACGTCCACGACGTGCGCCGAACGACCGACCTGGGAGCAGCCACGATGGCTCGACACCTCATCACCAGCGCCCTTCCGTACATCAACGGAATCAAGCACCTGGGCAACATGGTGGGGTCCATGCTCCCGGCGGACGTGTACGCCAGGTACCTCCGCCAGCGCGGCCACGACGTCCTCTACATCTGCGCGACGGACGAGCACGGCACCCCCGCGGAGCTGGCCGCGAAGGAGCATGGCGTGCCGGTGGCGGAGTTCTGCGCCACCGCGCACGGCGCGCAGAAGGCGGTCTACGACGGCTTCGCTCTGGCGTTCGATTATTTCGGTCGCAGCTCGTCCCCGCAGAACGTCGACATCACGCAGCACTTCGCGCGCCGGCTGCACGAGAACGGGTTCATCGAGGAGCGGGCGATCCGCCAGGTGTACTCCCCGGCGGACGGCCGTTTCCTCCCGGACCGCTACGTCGAGGGCACCTGCCCGCACTGCGGCTACGACAAGGCGCGCGGCGACCAGTGCGAGAACTGCACGCGGGTGCTCGACCCGACGGACCTGATCAACCCGCGTTCGGCGATCTCCGGCTCGACGGACCTGGAGGTCAGGGAGACGAAGCACCTGTTCCTGCTCCAGTCGAAGCTTCAGGTCGAGGTCGAGGAGTGGGTGGCGAGGCACGAGGCGGACTGGCCGCAGCTCGCGTCGTCGATCGCCCGCAAGTGGCTGACGGAGGGCCTGCACGACCGCGCCATCACCCGCGACCTGGACTGGGGTGTGCCGGTCCCGGCGGACACCTGGCCGGAGCTGGCGGCCGAGGGCAAGGTGTTCTACGTCTGGTTCGACGCCCCGATCGAGTACATCGCGGCGACGAAGGAGTGGTCGGACGAGGACCCGGAGAACCGTGACTGGAAGTCGTGGTGGTACGGCGAGGCGGCCGGGGACGTCCGGTACACGGAGTTCATGGCGAAGGACAACGTCCCGTTCCACACGGTGATGTTCCCGGCGACGGAGCTGGGGGTGCGTGAGCCGTGGAAGATGGTCGACTACGTCAAGGCGTTCAACTGGCTGACGTACTACGGCGGCAAGTTCTCGACGTCGCAGAAGCGGGGCGTCTTCACCGACCAGGCGCTCGACGTGCTGCCCGCGGACTACTGGCGGTACTTCCTGATCGCGAACGCGCCGGAGTCGGACGACTCGTCGTTCACGTGGGAGCACTTCACGGCGACGGTGAACAAGGACCTGGCGGACACGCTGGGCAACTTCGTGAACCGGGTGCTGTCGTTCTCGAAGAAGCGCTTCGGCGACGAGGTCCCGGCGGGCGGCACGGCGGGCGAGGCGGAGACACGCCTCGGCGAGGAGATCGCGCGGCTGCTCGCGGAGTACGAGGAGCAGATGGCGGCGCTCCAGTTCCGCAAGGCGGCGTCGGCGCTGCGGGCGCTGTGGTCGGCGGGCAACTCCTACCTGGAGGAGAAGGCGCCGTGGCTGGAGATCAAGACGGACAAGGACGCGGCGGCGCTGACGCTGCGGACGGCGATGAACCTGATCCACCTGTACGCGGTGGTCTCCGAGCCGCTGATCCCGACGTCGTCGAAGGCGATGCGCGCGGCGTTCGCGCTCCCCGAGGACGAGGCGACGTGGGTGACGCGGGAGGAGGCGAAGACCTTGACGACGCTGACGCCGGGCATCCCGTTCACGGTCCCGCCGGTCCTGTTCGCGAAGCTGACGGACGACGACCTGGCGGCGTACAAGGAGCGCTTCGGCGGCGAGCCGGCGGCGTGACGCCGTAGATCAGGGTGAGGGCCCGGGAGGCAAGACTTCCCGGGCCCTCCCCGTCTCACAGACCGGCGACGAACCCGCCCCAGACATCGCCGGCGACGACGAGTTGGGGTCCGCCTATGTTCTTGGAGTCCCGGACGTGCACGACACGGGCCGCGACGGCGACCTCGACGCAGTCATTGCCGTCCCCACTGCTGCTGTAAGTGCTCTTGAACCACACCAATACAGAGCCGCCCATCACACGGCTCCACTCAAGGCGTAGGCCACGAGCCCGGCCCAGGCGCCGGGCGCGACAGCGAGCTGCGGCCCACCTATGACCTTGGAGTCCCGGATGTGCACCGTGCTGCTGGATGCGGCGACCTCGACACAGGAGTCGCCTTCGCTGCTGCTGCTGTAGCTGCTCTTGAACCACACCAGACCCGATGCATCCCGAGTCGAGGCTTCGCAGATCATGTCTCCCCCAGCAGTTGCTCAATGAAGGCGTTCGACTCACGCGGCGTGAGGGCCTGAGCCCGGATGATCCCATACCGCAGTTCAAGGATCCTGAGCTGCTTCAGCTCGCTAACCGGTCGGCCACCGGCCACAGCCGGCGAACGCCCGACCGCAGAGCCGTCCTCGAACTTCAGCACTTCGATTCCACCTGCCAGCCCGGCATGCTCCTCGCGCTCCATCGGCATCACCTGAAGCTCAACATTGCGCAACTGGCCAATGTGCGCAAGGTGTTCAAGTTGGCCACGCAGCCGAGCCTTCCCTCCCAGAGGGCGTCGAAGCGTCCACTCCTCCAGAACAAAGCTGAGTTCCGGCGCCAACTCCCTCTCGAACACCGCCTTCCGAGCCACCCGCGCCGCGATGAAACGCTCCACCTCATCCTCGTTGTACGCGGGCCGCCGCATCAGAAGCAGCGCCCGCGCATACTCCGGCGTCTGCAACAGCCCATGGATGTTCAGCGGATCATAGAGCTGGAGTTCCACCGCCTTCGCTTCCATCTGCGCCAGATCCCGAACCTTCTTCGGATACCGAACCTTGGCCACGTCCTCCTTCATCGCGGCCAGCAAGCCACCCGCCTCCAACACCTCGTCCGCCCTGTCCAGGAACTCGGGGCGGGGGATCCGCTTGCCTCCCTCCAGCTTGTAGACCATGTCCTCGCCGTATCCGACCGCCACCCCGAAGTCCGGGGCGCGCATCCCCACCGCCTCCCGTCGCAGCCTCAACTGCCGTCCCACCGTGGTGACTACGGCGAGTCCCCACTCGTCGTCGGGGTCCACCTCCCACCCCGGCTCGTCGGTCTCGTCCTTGAGTCGCCCCGCGTCACCGTCCACAGACATCCGCGCCCCTCCGTCACCTGGTCGCAGGCCGGGGAAGACAGCTCAGACGCATGCCGACAAACCCCGGACAGTCACTCTACGTATCGCTCATGTCACTGTTCACGGCAACCACAGGCAGCCACGCTGAGTGACATGAATCAGGAAATCTCCACCCAACTCCACCCCGCGGCCCACCACTTCGCGATCCGGCTGTCGGCCACCCCACGCGGTGCCCGCGGCGCCCGACTGCTCGCGACGGCGTGGCTGAGCCTCTGGGGTCTGCCGGCCTACAAGACCCAGTCCGCGAGGCACCTCGTGGCCGAACTCCTCGCGAACGCGGCGACGCACGGCCGAGTCCCCGGCCGCGACGCGCACCTCGCGCTCACTCTGCGGGACAACACCCTCCGCATCGAGGTGACGGACACCCGCGGCGACGGGACGGACATCCCCCGGTCCCCTCAACCACCCTCACCGGACGCGGAGTCGGGTCGGGGCCTGCTGATCGTCGAGGCGCTCGCGGACCGGTGGGGCGTGGAAACAGGTCCGGTGCCCCGCAAAACCGTATGGGCGGAACTGGACCTCGCACCGAAGCATGGGAACCCGTGCGCCGGTGCCGCGGGCGGTCTTTAAAAGGACCACTAAGGGAAAAGGAACCCCACCAAACCCCACCCCTCCCGCCCACGGAGCGTGCTCACTCTCCCGAGTGAACATAGCCAACTCAGTTTGGTTTGCGCCCTATTGCCTGCGCTACCTTCAGCGGCGTCAGCACGACGTCCGAACATACGACGGCCCTCGCAGGGACTGGCATCCCACGCGAGGGCCTACCCACCTAGGAACCTAGCCATTCCCGATGGACATCCAGAATTCTAGCAACGACCCGCGTCCCCAGGCCCGTTTCGCCGCGAAGAACCACCCTCGCCGGGTCAACCGCACCACGGCGGAGGCCCGGGGCCTGATCCACGACAACACGCCCCACCGGACCCGCTTCACGGTCGTCGGCAACCACCTGGCCCAGCACGCCGAACTCTCCTTGCTGGCCATCGGCTTGGCCGTGCACATCCAGTCGCTGCCGACGGGCGCGCCGATCGACATCAAGACCTTGGCGTCCCGCTTCCCGGAGGGCGCGACCCGCATCGCGGGCGCGTTGCGGGAGTTGGAGACGCACGGCTACGTGCGCCGCACCCGATTACGGGTGGAGTCGGGCCGGATGGTGACCCGCACGACGTCCTGCAACCAGCCGACGGCAGCCGCCGCCACCGTCCCGAAGGCGGAGCCCCCGGACTCCCCGCCGCCGCACCCTCCGCCACCGGACCGCCCGGCGCCTCGCCCACCGATGCCGCACCGCCCGGCAACAGCCCCGCCCCCGAGGCGTGAACCCCGCCGAGCGCTGCCTCCCGTACCGCAGCCGGCCTACGCGCCCCCCGACCTCCTGCACACGGCGATCGACACGCTGGCGGCCCTGCGCCGGGAGGACCCCCGCCTGCTGATCTCGGCGACGGACGCGGACCACCTCGCACCCGGCGTGGTGGCCTGGCTGGAACGGGGCCTGACCCCCACGGCCGTCCGCAGAGCCCTGGCCCACGACCTGCCACCGGAACCCCTCCGCCGCCCGGCGGCCCTGGTGGCCCACCGCCTGACGACGGGTCTCCCGCCGCTCCCGAGCTTCGCCCCCGCGACATCGGCCACCCGGCCTCCGCCCAGACCTCCGCTACAGAACTGCGAGGGCTGCGAGAAGGCCTTCCGCGCCCACACCCCGGGCCACTGCCCGAACTGCCACCTACGACTCAGGAACGCACATGGTCAGTTCGCCCCACGAGGCGATGCACCGCATCTTCCAGGACCACCCGGGCCTCTTCTCGGGGGTCTCGGAGGCGCTGGGCGTGAGATTCACCCGCCCGACAGCCGTGAGCATCATGCCCACGGACCTCACGGAGACCAGCCCGCTCGAACGCCGGGTCGACACGCTGTTACGCCTGGAGACGGAGGACGAGGAGCCGTTTCTGCTGGCGATCGAGGCACAGGGCAAGAAGGACCCTGACAAGCTGGCGAGTTGGGCGTACTACGCGTCGTACCTGCTCACGAAGTACCGGTTGCAGCCGATGCTGTTGGTGGTCTGCCAGGACCGCGCGACGGCGGAATGGGCGTCACGACCGGTCCGCTTCGGCCCACCTCAGTGGCCCCTGCTGACACTGCGTCCGCTGGTGGCGGGCCCGCACAACATGCCAGTGATCACCGACCCGGCGGAGGTCCGCAAGGACCTGGCGCTGGCCACCCTGTCCGCGATCACACACGTCACGAACCCGGACGTAGGCACCATACTGAAGGCAATGACAACGGTGCTGCGCGAGACCCCGCACACCCTGTCCGACCCCATCGTCGAACTCATCGCACAGGGCATGGGAAAGCACCCAGCCGCAGAGATCTGGAGGAAACTGATGGCTGTGGACCTCTCTTTCTACAAGTCACCGATCTCCCAAGAAATCCGCGCCGAGGCCGAGGCAAAAGGCGAAGCCCGGGGCGAGGCCCGAGGCGAGGCCAGGGGCGAGGCTCGGGGAGAAGCCAGAGGCGAAGCCAAGGGCCAAGCCAAGGCCATCCTGACCTTCCTCGAAGCACGCGGCATCGCCATCCCTGACGACGCCCGTGAACGCATCACCACCTGCGACGACCCGGACCTCCTCCGCCTCTGGATCACCCGCACCCCGACCGCCGTCACCGTCAACGACCTCTTCACCGACGAGTAGCGGGCGCCCATGAACCTCTCGTTCTACAAGTCGCCCATCTTCCAGGAGATCCGGGACGAGACCCTGGTCAAGACGCGTGCACAGGACATCCTCGTGCTCCTCGAAGCACGCGGCATCGACATCCCTGACGACGCCCGTGAACGCATCACCACCTGCGACGACCCCGACCTCCTCCACCACTGGATCACCCGCACCCCGACCGCCGTCACCGTCAACGACCTCTTCACCGACGAGTAGCAGGCGCCCGTGGATCTCTCGTTCTACAGGTCACCGATCTCCCAAGAAATCCGCGCCGAGGGTGAAGCCATTGGCCAAGTCAAAGCCATCCTGACCTTCCTCGAAGCACGCGGCCTCGACATCCCTGACGACGCCCGTGAACGCATCACCACGTGCGACGACCCGGACCTCCTCCGCCGCTGGATCACCCGCACCCCGAACGCCGTCACCGTCAACGACCTCTTCACCGACGAGTAGCAGGCGCCCATGAACCTCTCGTTCTACAAGTCACTCGTCTTCGAGCGACTCGACGACGACGCCTACATCCACGACTACCTCGATGCCTATCTGGAGGGCTATGCCGAGGGCTTCGCGAAGGGCTATGCGAAGGGCTACGCCGAGGGCTATGCCAAGGGCCTTCGAAAGAGCGTCGTGCTCCTTCTGGAGTGTCGTGGTCTCGACATCCCCGAAGCCGCCCGCACCCGCATCACCGCCTGTGACGACCACACGCTCCTCACTCACTGGCTGGATCGCGGTATGACCGTCGCCTCCGTCGACGACCTCTTCGCGGACGAGCCCACGTCCAACACGGCATCCAAGGCGGACATCGGGGACGGCACAGGTATCCAGGCCGACCAGGAGGCCGCGTTGATCCCCCGCCCCCGTCGGACACCTGGTGCCCTGCTCGCGGCCCTCGCCGCCGTCGACCCCGATCGTCTGGACGAGATGCGGCGGACGAGGGACGAGGCCTTCGCCGAAGCCGTCGAGCGGCAGTCGATGAGCCCGGTGGGAAGCTGGGTCCTCGCCTGGGCCAGGGACATCGAGATCGCTCGCCGTCCGGGGCTCTCCGCCCGCCAGGTCCGCGCGCGGGGGCTCCTGGAGCACGAGGATCCCGCCGTCGCGAGGAAGGCACTGCGGGAACTGCGCGCCGTCCGGGACGAAGCGATGGTGGCCATGCGCGGCTGAGCTGGACGTGGGTACGTCCTCGGGGCGGAAGGGACCGCTCGTCCCGTTCCCCGGCGCGTACCCGCCGTCTCCGCCGACGGCCCGGGAATCACCTCACCGGGCCGCCGGCCGTTCGGGGGCGGGTTGGGTGGTCAGGACTCCTTCAGGACCTCCGCTCCCGTCGTCGTTCCCAGCGTCGTCGGGAGGTTCTTCGCCGACTTCTCCAGGCCCGCCGTCAACGTCGGTGTCCAGTTCACCGTCGTCTTGATCTTCTTCGACGCCGCCGCGTTGTACGCGGCCACCAGGTCGGTCGTCGTCCCGTTGACGAGGTTGCCGGTGCCCGCGATCGACCCCGTGCCGTCGCCGCTCAGGAGCTTCGCGGTCTTGCCGCCGCTCGGGACGGTCCAGTAGTTGTTCTCGGCGACGACCTGCGCCTTCGCCCGGGAGTTGATGCTGTACTGCGGCGCGTAGCCGTTCAGCTTCGTCGTGTCGTACAGGTTGTTGTAGACGTGGATCTGGCCCAGCCGGGCCAGCGGCGCGCGCTGGGTGATGCCCCTCCACACGTTGTGGTGAATGGACACCCGCAGCTTGCCCGTGCTGTCGGTGTCACTGCTGCCGATCAGCATCGTCTTGTCGTGGGCGGTGAACTGGTTGTACGACACCGTCACCAGGTCCGACCCCTTGGTGATGTCCAGCAGTCCGTCGTGGACCTGGTACTCGCGGCCGAAGTACGCCGGGTTGGCGCTGTCGAAGCGCGGCGCGTCGGTGAACGTGTTGTGGTCCGCCCAGACATGGCTCGCGCCCCGCAGAGTCACCGCGTCGTACTCGGAGTTCCAGTTGCCGTCGTCCCCGTCCGTCGGGTCCCACTGCGGGAAGCAGTCCTCGGTGGCCGAGAACGTCAGGTCGCGCACGATGACGTTGTCGACGTTCTGGATCTGGAGCATGCCCCCGGTGATCCCCGCCTTGGTGCCCGGGACGCCGACGACGCTCGTGCTGGACGGCACCTTGAAGACGATGTTCTTCGCCTGCTTGTCCTGCGCCGCGTCCCGCGCCGTCTCCTGCGTGCCGGACGGCAGCTTGGCGCGGCCGTAGCTCGCCGGGTCGAACGCCTTCAGATAGGCCGGGAGCGAGTAGCCGGTGCCCGCGGAGTAGTCCGCGCAGGTCAGCTTCTTGCCCGAGTCGTCGGTGTTGGCGTCGATCGTGCCCTTCACCTTGATGATCCGGGGCGTGGTGTCGGACGCGGAACCCAGCGCCTTCACCAGCTGCGCGCGGGTGGAGACGGTGAAGGTGTGCGCCGCGTCGGCCTTCGCGCCACCCGTCGTGCCCGTCCCCGACGACGCCCAGCCGTCCTTCGCGGCGAGCGTCTGGTGGTACAGGTCGACGGTCCCGGCGTTGGCGTTCATCACGAGCGCGCCCGCGGCGGCACCCGCGGCCACCGCGGCGGCGGAGACGACGAGGGCGCGGCGCTTGCGGAGGGACCGGCGGTGGGAGGGAGCGGGCACGGGGAGTCCTTACGTACAGGGGGAACTGACCAGCGGTGAGCGCCCGTTCGCGGGCCTCACGTCCCTCTGTCGCCACCACCCCGCCGAAAGGTTGCCGGACGCTGGCGCGTTCCCCGCGCCCCACAGAGAGGCGGAAAGCCGCGGTGCGCCACCCCCGCCCCGGCCGCCGGCCGCGGCCCCCGTCCTACGTCGAGACGGCCGAAGGACCGACCCGCGGACGCGGCGCGGCGGGACCTTCGGACACCCCCTCGACGGAACCGGGTCCGGGACGCCCGGAAACCTCGGACCGTCCCTCGGCGGGATCTGGAGCGGGTCCGCGATCCTCGGACCGGCCGTCGGCCGGACCACGATCAGGTCGGGAGCCCTCGGATCGTCCCCCGTCCGACGCACCCACACCCAGCGCCTCCCGCGCCGCCCGCACATGCGCGAGTCCCTCCCGCGCCGTCCGCGTGACCTCCGCGTACTCCGCCGCTGTGTGCGCCCCGGCCAGCCGGACGCGGGCCTCCCGGTGGCACTCCGACGCCTCGGTCAGCTCCCGGCCCGCCGTCTCCCCCGCCGCCGTCGACCAGGTCGGCGCGTCCGGCGGGACGAGGCTCGCGCCCAACCGGATCAGCCACCGGTTGGCCTCGGCCTCGGCGTCCAGATCGGAGAGCCCCGTCCGGCCGGACAGACCGGACCTGCCGGAACGGCCCGACCGGCCCGACCGGCCCGACCCGACGGAACGCCCCGTCCCGCCGGACAGCCCCGACAGGCACCGCTGACGCGCGGGGTGCGTGACGTTCGTCTGGTCCGGGTCGGCCGCCGTCCGGGGCCGTCGCTCACGTCGTCGCGCGACCGCCGTGCCCAACGCTCCCGCGATCAGCAGTGCCGCGAACCCGATCGCGAACCCCATGGCTGCCTCCCCTTGCCCACCGAACCCGGCCGGACCCCGCCCGACGCCCGTCCGGCCCGTCCGCCGCCCCGGCCCGTGCGCGGTCCGGCTTGTCCGCCTGTCGCGGCTGTCGTCCTCTATGACACGACAGGCCGCTGTGGGTCTCCCCCAGGATTCCTGTGGCCCTGCGGTGAGGTTCCGCCAGATTTCCCCGGATCAGCCGGTTTTCCGGACTCCACCGGTCACTCCCGACCGGTCAGCCTCGCCGGTCACCTCGGTCACCTCGGTCACCTCGGTCACCGCAGCCTCGGCCGTCCCTCCAGGCGCCCCCAACCCCACCGGCCGCGCCGCGCGAATGTACCGGGCCGCGATCACCGCGAGGAGCGACGCCGCGGTCAGGGTGTACATGCCGCCGTTGGTGGAGCCGGTGGTGTCCTTGAGGTAGCCGAAGAGGGTGGGGGAGACGAAACCGCCGAGGTTTCCCACGGAGTTGATGAGCGCGAGGCCCGGCGCGGCGATCCGCAGGTCGAGTCCTGACTGCGCCATCGGCCAGAACAGGGTCGCCGCGCACTTGGAGCCGACCCCGGCCAGGGTGATCGCGGCGAGTCCGAACCAGGGCGAGCCGAGGGTGGCGAGGTACGTGCCGATCGCCGACAGGACCAGCGTGATCGCGAGGAACGGGCGGCGGTCAGGCGCCCGGTCGGTGAACCGGCTCATCGAGTACATGGCGATCATGGAGCAGATCGCGGGGATCGCCGAGAGCAGGCCGACCTGGAAGGACGACAGGCCGCCGATCTCCTCGATCAGGCTGGGCAGCCAGAACGTGATCGCGTACCCGGTGAGCGTCATCGCGAAGAACGCGCCGGTGAGCAGGGCGACCTGCGGGTGCAGGACGAGCCGCCAGCGCGCGGTCCTCGGGGCCCGGCTGCGGGCCTCCTGGTCCTGGGCGACGGCCGCGCCGAGCGCGTCCTTCTCCTCGCGGGTGAGCCAGCGGGCGTCCTCGATGCGGGAGACCAGGAAGAACCCGGCGGCGATCCCGACGAGCACCGAGAACGTTCCCTCCAGCGCGAACATCCAGCGCCAGCCCGCGAAGCCGCCCAGGCCGTGCAGTTCGAGCAGGGCGCCGGTGATCGGCCCGGTGATGACGCCGGCGGCGGCCGAGCCGCCGAGGAAGATGGCGCTGGCCCGGCCGCGGTCGGAGTCCGGCAGCCACTGCGTCATGTAGAGCATCGCGCCGGGGAAGAACCCGGCCTCGGCGACACCCAGCAGGAAGCGCAGGCTGTAGAACATGGTGACGTTGTGGATGAAGCACATCGCGATGATCACCACGCCCCAGGTGATCATGATGCGGGTCAGCCACACCCGGGCGCCGAATCGTTCCAGCAACATGTTGCTTGGCACCTCGAAGAGGGCGTACCCGATGAAGAACAGGCCGGCCCCGAGGCCGTAGGCGGTGGCGCCGATGCCGACGTCCGCCCGCAGCTCGTCCTGGACGAAGCCCACGTTCGTCCGGTCCAGATTGTTGATCAGCAGCATCAGGACCAGCAGCGGCATCATGCGGCGCAGGAACTTGCCGACCGCCCGGCGCTGGGCTGCGTTCTGGGGGCTCTCGGGGTTCCCAGGGTTCTTGGGGTGTCCAAGGTTCCCCGCGTTCTCGGCCCCGGCCCCGGCCCCCGGGTGCGTCGCGGACGGATCTGACATCGTTGTCTCCCACGCTGTTCACATACAGGAATACCCATCACGTGCTTGAGCACGATATGGAGGCAGAACCCCCTGGTCAATGGGTTGTTCCTACGACTATGTATGTGAACAGCGAGGGGCTGAGCCGCAGGTCAGCTCGCGCTGGGCGACGCCGTCGCACCCGGCGGGGTGTCCGTGCTGTCGTGCGTCTCGTCCGGCGCGACCCCCAGGGTCAGCGCGGCCCGGACGCCTCGGGCGATGTGCCGGTGGTCGTAGTCCAGGACCAGCAGGCCGCCCTCATGGCCGTTGCCCGGGTAGATGGTGTCCTCGTCGAGGGTGGTGCGCTCGGTCGTGTTGGCCGCGTACGGCTGCACGTCGGCGGTCAGCAGCACCGACCGCTCGTCGAAGAACAGCTGGCCGGTGTGGCAGGTGTGGCCGCCCTCGTACCCGGCGTCCGTCCACTCGCCGTCCACGTGCACCTTGACGTGGATGTGCACGCACCGGCCCCGGTACCAGCCGGGGAAGACGGTCTCGAAGGTCACGTACCCGTGCCGGTCGGTGCGCCAGGTGCCGCGCAGGTAGCGCTCGTCGTCGGTCGGCTCCTGGTGGCCGCCACCGCCACCCGGGCCGCCGGGACCGCCGGGGCCGTCGGTCGGGGGCTCGCCGGTGGGCGGTTCGCCGGTGGGGGCCGGGCCGCCGCCCCCGCTGCCCTGGTCCTCGTAGCCCGAGTAGACGCCCGCCGCGTTGCAGTGCCAGATGTCGACGGCCGCGTTCCGCACCGGGCGGCAGCTCTCCGCGTCGATCACCTTCAGGCGCAGCCGCAGCGGGATGCCCTCCTGGTCCTCGGTGACGTCCCGGCGGATCTTGTCCGCGTCGATGTAGTAGGGGCCCTCGGTGGTCTCGGAGGTGAGGGCGTAGCAGGGTTCACCGTCCCCCGCGCCCTGGCCGGTGCCGGGCGTGGCCCGGTTGTCCTGGGCGGAGGCGGAGACGGCGAGCGCGCCGCCAGCGCCGAGCGCGGTCACGGTCGCGCCGGTGGCGACCAGCACCGTCCGGCGGTCCAACTGCTTCTTCCCGGGTGCTTCTTGATGATCTGTCATGGACCGGGACGGTAGGGGCGGCGAGGTGGGCGAAAACATCGGAGGGAGCTGTGAATCGGGTGCGCACGGGAAAGGGCTCGAAACCGACGCCGGTTTCGAGCCCTTTGCCTACGCTTTGCCTGCCCTGGTCGCGGCTACTTCGGCTGCGGCGTGCGCACCGACAGGTGCAGCTCCTTCAGCCGGGCCTCCTCCAGCTCCGTCGGGGCGCCCATCATCAGGTCCTGGGCGTTGCCGTTGAGCGGGAAGGAGATCGTCTCGCGGATGTTGGGCTCGTCCGCGAGGAGCATGACGATGCGGTCGACGCCGGGGGCGATCCCGCCGTGCGGCGGGGCGCCGAAGCGGAAGGCGCGGAGCATGCCCGCGAACTTCTCCTCGACGGTCTCCCGGTCGTAGCCCGCGATCTCGAACGCCTTGAGCATGATCTCGGGCTCGTGGTTGCGGATCGCGCCGGAGGACAGCTCGACGCCGTTGCAGACGATGTCGTACTGCCAGCCCAGGATGTCCAGCGGGTCCTGGGTCTCCAGGGCCTCCAGGCCGCCCTGCGGCATGGAGAACGGGTTGTGCGAGAAGTCGATCGCGCCGGTCTCCTCGTCCTTCTCGTACATCGGGAAGTCGACGATCCAGCAGAACCGGAAGACGTTCTCCTCGAACTGCCCGGCCCGCTTGGCGGCCTCGACGCGGACCGCGCCCATGATCTTGGAGACCTCGTCGAACTCGCCCGCGCCGAAGAAGACCGCGTGCCCGGCGGCCAGCGACAGGCGCTTGGTCAGCTCGGAGACGTTCTCCTCGGTGAGGAACTTCGCGATCGGACCGGAGAGCGACCCGTCCTCGGCGACACGCACCCAGGCCAGGCCCTTGGCGCCCTGCGAGACCGCGTAGTCACCGAGCTGGTCGAAGAACTTGCGGGGCTGGCCGGAGACGTCAGGCACCGCGAGGGCGCGCACGTGCTTGCCGGCGAACGCCTTGAACTCCGAGCCGGAGAAGACGTCGGTGAGGTCCACAAGCTCCAGCTTGGCGCGCAGGTCCGGCTTGTCGGAGCCGTACTTGAGCATCGCCTCGCGGAACGGGATGCGCGGGAACGGGGAGGTGACCTCGCGGTCGCCGCCGAACTCGGTGAACAGCTCCGTCATCAGCCGCTCGATGGGCTGGAACACGTCCTCCTGCTCGACGAAGCTCATCTCGACGTCGAGCTGGTAGAACTCGCCCGGCGAACGGTCCGCGCGGGCGTCCTCGTCGCGGAAGCAGGGCGCGATCTGGAAGTAGCGGTCGAAGCCGGAGATCATCAGCAGCTGCTTGAACTGCTGCGGCGCCTGCGGCAGCGCGTAGAACCGGCCCGGGTTGAGGCGGGAGGGGACGACGAAGTCGCGGGCGCCCTCGGGGGAGGTCGCGGAGAGGATCGGCGTCGCCATCTCGTTGAAGCCCAGCGCCGTCATCTTGTGGCGGATGGCCGAGATGACGGCCGTGCGCAGCATGATGTTGCGGTGCATGCGCTCGCGGCGCAGGTCGAGGAAGCGGTACTCCAGGCGGCGCTCCTCGTTGACACCGTCCTCGGCGTTGATGGTGAAGGGGAGCGGCTGGGCGGCGCCGAGCAGCTCGACCTCGCCGACCTCGACCTCGATCTCGCCGGTCGGCAGCTCCGGGTTGACGTTGTCGGCGCCGCGCGAGACGACCTGGCCGTCGATGCGGACGGTCGACTCCTTGGTCACCTTGTCGAGCGCCTCGTAGGCGGGGGTGCCGGGACGGGCCACGAGCTGCGTGATGCCGTAGTGGTCACGCAGATCGATGAAGAGGATGCCGCCCAGGTCGCGCCGATTGTGCAGCCAGCCACTGAGCCGGACGTCGGTGCCGACGTCAGAGGCGCGGAGCTCGCCGCAGGTGTGGGACCTGTACCGATGCATCGTCGTTCATCCAGCCTTCGCGGATCGGGGTTGTGTTTCACGTGAAACTTCCCCAAGCCTACCGGGGACCCCATGATCGGCTCCCCACCGTCAGCGCCGGGAGGGGGCCTGCGGGCCCGGGGCGTGGGCGGGGCCGCGCGCCGGGCCCGCGCGCCGGGCCCGCCCACGGGATCAGCCACGGGATCGGGTGATCGCGGCGCCGATCGGTGGCAGGCCGCGATCCCTCCTTCCTAAAGTGGGGCAATGCGCACTGGTGAGCCCTTGCCCGCCGTGGGGGAGGTCCTGGCCGCCCTCGCGACCGGCCTGTGGCAGTGGGACACCGCCACGGGGCTGGTCGCGGTCGACGCGGAGGCCGCGCGGCTGCTCGGGCTGCCCGCCCGCGCGACCACCCTCACGGAGGCGCAGACCCGGGCCAGGCTGCACCCCGTCGACTGGAACGAGATCACCGGGGTGGTCGGCCTCGCCGTCGCCGAGAACACGCTCGCCGAGGTGCGGATCCGGGTCATGGACGAGCTGGGCCGGATCGTCCGGGTCGTCCGCTCCCGCTCCAAGCCGTCGTTCGACCCGGTGCGGCGGGCCTTCCGGCTGATCGGCACCCTCCAGGAGGTCACCGAGCCGACGCCCGGCACCCCCGCGGGCCGCAGCGCGGTCACCGGCGACTGGCGGCGCTCCCGGGAGGCGTTCCTGCTGGACGCCGGGCGGGCGCTGGCCGAGGCGCGGTCCACGGAGGAGGTGCTGCGGGTCGCGGCCGGGCTGTCGATGCCGGGTTTCAGTCCTGACGGGCTCGCCGTCTTCGGCGTCGAGGGCGACCGCCTCACCCTCATCGGCTACCACGGGCAGCAGCCGGGCGCCGTGAGCCCGTTCACCCAGTTGGCGCTGAGCACCGACTATCCCGCCGCCGAGGTGGTCCGCACCGGCCGGGCCGTCTACCTCTCCTCGCCGCAGCAGTACCGGTCTCGCTACCCGCTGACC
The DNA here is from genome assembly GCF_005222485.1 of Streptomyces griseoviridis. NCBI lineage: Bacteria > Bacillati > Actinomycetota > Actinomycetes > Kitasatosporales > Streptomycetaceae > Streptomyces > Streptomyces griseoviridis. The sequence goes on along the minus strand of NZ_CP029078.1, from coordinate 4,706,851 downwards.
TGGCCGATCGCCGCCCCCTTCGCCCGTCACTCCTGGGCGTTCCTGCCGCTGACGGTGGCCGGGCGCACCATGGGCGCCTGGATGGCGGGCTTCGCCTATCCGGTCGCGTTCACGCCCGACGAGCGGTCGGTGCTGACCACGGTGGCCCGGATGCTCGCCCAGGCCCTCTCCCGGGCCGGCACCGCGGAGTCGGAGCGTGCCCTCACCGACGGCCTCCAGCGCTCCATGATGCCGAGGCTCGGGCCGCGGACACCGGGGCTGAAGGTCGCCGCCCGCTATGTCCCGACCGGGGGCGGCCTCCAGGTCGGCGGGGACTGGTACGACGTGATCCCGCTGCCCGGCGGCGCCACCAGGACCGAGGCGGGCGGCGGGCGGGTCGCGCTGGTGATCGGGGACGTCCAGGGCCATGACGTGCGGGCGGCCGGTCTGATGGGCCAGCTGCGGATCGCGCTGCGCGCGTACGCCTCCGAGGGGCACAGGCCCGACGCGGTGCTGTCGCGCGCCTCCCGGTTCCTGCACGGCATGACGTACGGCACGCCCGACGACGACGAGTCCGACCTGCGGTTCGCCACCTGTCTGTACGTCGAGGCGGACCCGGCGACCGGCACCCTCGACATCGCCCGCGCCGGGCACCCCGACCCGGCGATCCGGATGACGGACGGCACGGTGCTGGCGCGGGCGACGGCGGGCGGGCTGCCGCTCGGCATCGACCCGGACGCCGACTACCCGACCACCCGGATCGTCCTGGAACCCGGCGAAACGATGCTGATCTGCACCGACGGTCTGATCGAGACCGGCGGCCACGACCTGGACAGCGGCTGGCAGCGCATCCGGGCGATCCTGGAGGAGCACCAGGGGGATCTGGAGGAGCTGGCCGACGCGCTGGTCCAGGGCGTGCACGGTCCTTCGTCGCACCACAGCACGGGTCCGCTGGCCGACCGCCGCGAGGACGACATCGCGGTCCTGCTGCTGAGCCGCGCGGGCCCGGACAGCGACCCCGGCGCACCGGCGGCGGGCCCGGCCGCGGTGCGCCGCACGCTGCTGTCGGTGGCCCAGGCGGAGCCGGAGCGGGTGGCGGTGGCCAGGCAGCAGGTGCGGGAGCTGCTGCACGACTGGCCATCGGCCGACCAGATCGACTCGGCGGTGCTGCTGCTGTCCGAGACGCTGACCAACGTCCTCGTGCACACCGACGCCGACGCGCTGCTGCTCGCGGAGGTGCACGGCGAGCCGGGCGGGCGCAGGCTGCGGGTCGAGGTGACGGACACCGGCGACGACCTCCCGCACCGACGCCACCCGGGCGAACTGGCGTCCTCGGGCCGCGGCCTGGTCCTCATCGAACTCCTCGCGGACACCTGGGGGGTGGACCCGAGGGGCGAGGGCAAGAGCATCTGGTTCGAACTCCACGAGCCACCTGAGCCACTCGTGCCACCTGAACCACTGGGGCCGCATGAATCACTGGGGCCGCATGAATCACCTGGACCACCTGAGCCACCGGGGCCGCACGAATCACCCGAGGCACAGGAAACACGTGAGCCGGCCGAGTCGGCTGAGCCCGCTGAGCCCGCCGAGCCCGCCGAGTCGGACGGTCCGTCGGTGTCCTAGAGTCCGTGCCGCCGGGACACTTGTGTCCCGCGAACGGGCAGCCCGGTCGCCCTGGGGTCAGGACTCCCGTCCCTGAGAACCCCCCGGCGGGTCGATGACCCCATAGCGGGAGCGCAGTTCGTGGATGACGCCGAAGAACGCCGCCGTGAGCGGTACGGCCAGCAGCATCCCGAGGATGCCCGCGACGGCCGCGCCCGCGGTGATGGCGAGCATGACCACCGCCGGATGCATCTGCACGGTCCGGCTCTGGATCATGGGCTGGAGCACATGCCCTTCGAGCACCTGCACGGCGAGCACCACCCCGAGCGCCCACAGCGCGATCACGAAGCCGCGGTCGGCGAGCGCGACCAGCACGGCGACGGCGCCGGAGATGAAGGCGCCGAGGTAGGGGATGTACGCCCCGACGAAGACCAGCGCGCCGAGTCCGACGGCCCCGGGGACGCGCAGCACCAGCAGTCCGACGGTGATGCAGACGGCGTCGATGAACGCGATGAGGGTGGTGCCCCGCATGAATCCCTCGACGGCCCCGAAGGCCCGGCGGGCCATGGCCTCGACGAGGTCGGCGGTGCCGCTCGGGGCGAGGGAGCGCAGGGCGCCCGCGGCCCGCTCCGAGTCCCGCAGGAAGAAGAAGACCAGGAGCAGCGCGAGGACGGCCATGGCGATGACCTCGGCGACCACGCTGACGCCGCTGATCACGTTGGAGGCGGCGGTGCCCCCGAACTTGGCGAGCAGTTCCTTGGAGTTGCCCGCGAGGTCGCCGAGCGAGGTGCCGGCCGCCCCGAAGTGCTGGGCGAGCGAGGTCGCGGCGGTCTTCAGTGAGGTGACGATCTGGTCGCCGGTGTCGATGAGCGCGGCGACGACGATGTACACGGCGCCGCCGACGACGGCGACCACGGCGACGCAGGTGAGTCCGGCCGCGATCGACGGGTTGACCTTGGCCTTCACCAGCCGCCGGTACAGCGGCCCGAGCAGCGCCGAGCCGAGGAGGGCGAGCAGCACGGGTGTGACGGCGGCCCGCAGCTCCGCGCAGAGCCGGACCGCGACGTATCCGACCCCGGAGACCAGCAGGATCACACCGCACCAGGCGGCGAACCGCCGTACGGGTTCCGGAAGCAGGGACATCCCCCCACCCGAACACGTCGGGCGGCCGTGCGGTGGCCGACATCGGCGGATTCGCCGGCGCTGACCCCTAACGGGGGAACGCCGCCGGCGGCATCACCACCGGCGGCGTTCCGGCGCTGTGGCCATCGCCGGCACCGTCGGCGCCTTCACCGTCGTCACCTTCACCGTCGCCCTCGCCGCCTGACGGCCGCCCCGGGCAGCGGTCGGCCCCGCCTCCCCGCGGGTGCGGGGAGACGGGGCCGGGGGACGTGCGGGCCGTCGGTGGGCCGTTGTCGCTACTGCGGGCCGCCGGGGGTCATGCCGTGGACCGCGGGGACCGTGCCGAGGCGGCCCTTCTGGAAGTCCTCGAACGCCTGCTGGAGTTCGTCGCGGGTGTTCATGACGAACGGTCCGTAGTGCGCCATCGGCTCGCGGATGGGCTGTCCGCCGAGGAGCACGATCTCCAGGTCGGGCGTGTTCCCGTCCTGCTTCTCGTCCGCGCGGACGGTCAGCGAGGAGCCGGCGCCGAAGACGGCGGTCTGGCCGAGGTGGACGGGGCGGCGCTCGGCGCCGACCGAGCCCTTGCCCGCCATGACGTAGGCGAGGCCGTTGAAGTCCTCGCGCCACGGCAGGGTCAGCTCGGCGCCCGGTGCCACCGTCGCGTGGATCATCGTGATCGGGGTGTGGGTGGCGCCCGGTCCCTGGTGGCCGTCCAGGTCACCGGCGATGACGCGGATCAGGGCGCCGCCGTCGGGGGTGGTGAGGAGCCCGACCTCGCCGCTGCGCAGGTCCTGGTACTTCGGGGCCATCATCTTGTCCTTGGCCGGGAGGTTCACCCACAGCTGGAGGCCGTGGAAGAGGCCGCCGGAGACGACGAGGGACTCGGGCGGCGCCTCGATGTGCAGCAGGCCGGAGCCCGCCGTCATCCACTGGGTGTCGCCGTTGGTGATGGTGCCGCCGCCGCCGTGGCTGTCCTGGTGGTCGAAGACGCCGTCGATGATGTAGGTGACGGTCTCGAAGCCGCGGTGCGGGTGCCAGGGGGTGCCCTTGGGCTCGCCCGGCGCGTACTCCACCTCTCCCATCTGGTCCATCATGATGAACGGGTCGAGGTGGCGGTAGTTGATCCCGGCGAACGCCCGGCGCACCGGGAAGCCCTCACCCTCGAAACCGCTCGGCGCGGTGGTGACGGTGAGCACGGGGCGTGCCACGGCGTCGGCCGGCGCGGTCACGCGCGGAAGCGTCAGCGGGTTCTCGACGGTCACTGCAGGCATGTCGGTACCTCCTTGTACGGCCACTTTAGTTGAGCGTTGAACTTTCTGCCACCCCACAACACGAGGAGCCCGGAGGGCATTCCCTCCGGGCTCCGACGACGGGGGCGGTCCGTCAGCCGTACATGCGGCGCATCGCGAAATCGACCATCTGTTCGACGGCCTTGGCGTCGAAGACCATCCGGTGCTCCCCCTCCATGTCGACGACGAACCCGTATCCGGTCGGCAGCAGGTCGATCACCTCGGCGCCGGTGATCACGAAGTACTTGGACTCCTTGCCCGCGTACCGGCGCAGCTCCTTGAGCGAGCTGAACATCGGGATCACCGGCTGCTGGGTGTTGTGCAGGGCGAGGAAGCCGGGGTTGTCACCGCGCGGGCAGTACACCTTGGACGTCGCGAAGACCTGCTGGAAGTCCTCGGCCGCAAGCTGCCCCGTGGTGAAGGCCCGCACCGCGTCCGCGAGCGAGGGCGGCGACGGCTCGGGGTACAGCGGCGGCTGCTGCCCGTAGCCGCCGGGCATCTGCTGCTGCGGCGGGGTGTACTGCTGCTGGGCGCCCACGTTCTGGTCGTAGCCGTACATGTGCGAAAGAGTACTCAGTCACAGATGGCCGGATCGGGCTTGCTTCTTATTACCGACGGGTAGCATCATCGTAGCTACTTGCTGGTATGTGAACGGGCGCGAGGATCCCAGTGCCTCGCCGATCTCTCTACGGAGCTGTCGCCATGGGGCACTACAAGTCGAATCTCCGCGACATCGAGTTCAACCTCTTCGAGGTGCTCGGTCGGGACAAGCTGTACGGCACCGGACCGTTCGAGGAGATGGACACCGAGACCGCCAAGAGCGTCCTCGCGGAACTGACCCGCCTCTCGGAGAACGAGCTGGCGGAGTCCTTCGCGGACGCCGACCGCAACCCGCCGGTCTACGACCCCGAGACCCACACCGCCCCGGTCCCCGCCTCCTTCAAGAAGAGCTACAAAGCCTTCATGGAGTCGGAGTACTGGCGGCTCGGGCTGCCCGAGGAGATCGGCGGCACCACCGCACCGCCGTCCCTGATCTGGGCCTATGCCGAGCTGGTCCTGGGCGCCAACCCGGCGGTCTGGATGTACTCCTCGGGCCCCGCCTTCGCGCGCATCCTCTTCGAGGAGGGCACCGAGGAGCAGAAGAAGGCCGCGGCCGTCGCCGTGGAGAAGACCTGGGGCTCCACCATGGTCCTCACCGAGCCCGACGCGGGCTCGGACGTCGGCGCGGGCCGCACCAAGGCCGTCCGGCAGGAGGACGGCTCCTGGCACATCGAGGGCGTGAAGCGGTTCATCACCTCGGGCGAGCACGACATGGAGGAGAACATCCTCCACTACGTCCTGGCCCGCCCCGAGGGCGCGGGACCCGGCACCAAGGGCCTCTCCCTCTTCCTGGTGCCCAAGTTCCTCTTCGACTTCGAGACCGGTGAGCTGGGCGAGCGCAACGGGGTCTACGCCACCAACGTCGAGCACAAGATGGGCCTCAAGGCGTCCAACACCTGCGAGATGACCTTCGGCGACCGCCACCCCGCCGTCGGCTACCTGATCGGCGACCGGCACGACGGCATCCGGCAGATGTTCCGGATCATCGAGTTCGCCCGCATGATGGTCGGCACGAAGGCCATCTCGACGCTCTCGACCGGCTACCTGAACGCGCTGGAGTACGCCAAGGAGCGCGTCCAGGGCCCGGACCTCGCGAACTTCATGGACAAGACCGCGCCCAAGGTCACCATCACCCACCACCCCGACGTCCGCCGCTCGCTCATGACGCAGAAGGCGTACGCCGAGGGCATGCGGGCGCTGGTGCTCTACACCGCCTCCGTCCAGGACGCCATCGCCGTCAAGGAGGCCAACGGCGAGGACGCGAAGACCGAGCACGCGCTCAACGACCTGCTGCTGCCGATCGTGAAGGGCTACGGCTCCGAGAAGGGCTACGAGCAGCTCGCGCAGTCGCTCCAGACCTTCGGCGGCTCCGGGTTCCTCCAGGAGTACCCGATCGAGCAGTACATCCGCGACGCCAAGATCGACACCCTCTACGAGGGCACCACCGCCATCCAGGGCCAGGACTTCTTCTTCCGGAAGATCGTCCGCAACCAGGGCGCCGCGCTGAACTCGCTGGCCGAGGACATCAAGAAGTTCCTGGCGCTGGCCACCGGCGGCGAGGAGCTGGCCGGCTCCCGCGAGCACCTCGCGAAGGCCGCCGTGGAGCTGGAGGCGATCGTCGGCCTGATGCTGACCGACCTCGCCGCCACCGAGCAGGACGTCAAGAACATCTACAAGGTGGGCCTGAACACCAGCCGGCTGCTGCTGGCCTCGGGCGACGTCGTCGTCGGCTACCTGCTCCTCAAGGGCGCCGCGGTCGCCGCCGAGAAGCTGGAGACCGCGTCCAGCAAGGACCGGGCCTTCTACACCGGCAAGATCGCGGCGGCGAAGTACTTCGCGGCCACCGTCCTGCCCGGCGTCACCGGCGCCCGCAAGCTCGCCGAGGGTGTCGACCTGGACCTGATGGAGCTGGACGAGGCCGCCTTCTAGCGAGACGGCGCGGCGGGTGCGAGGAGCCCCGCCGGGCAGGCGTTCAGGCGGCACCCGTTCGGGGTAGCCAGAATTCCACATCGCCCTCACGAGGGCCCGCTCCGGTCACGCGGAGTGGGCCCTCGTACGTCGTTAAGGTGAACCCATGAGCGAACCCCACCGCTTCGACCGCGGCCACACCGACGACCTCATGTCCTTCCTGACGGCCAGCCCGTCGCCGTACCACGCGGTCGCGAGTGCCGCCGAGCGGCTGGAGAAGGCAGGCTTCCGGCAGGTCGCGGAGACGGACGCCTGGGACAGCACGAGCGGCGGCAGGTACGTGCTGCGCGGCGGCGCGCTGGTGGCCTGGTACGTCCCCGAGAACGCGGCGCCCCACACGCCGTTCCGTATCGTCGGCGCGCACACCGACTCCCCGAACCTGCGGGTCAAGCCGCTGCCCGACACCGGCGCGCACGGCTGGCGCCAGGTGGCCGTGGAGATCTACGGCGGCCCGCTGCTGAACTCCTGGCTCGACCGGGACCTCGGCCTGGCCGGCCGGCTCACCCTGAGAGACGGCTCGACCCGCCTCGTCAACATCGACCGGCCGCTGCTGCGCGTCCCGCAGCTCGCCATCCACCTCGACCGCTCCGTCACCGCCGACGGCCTCAAGCTCGACAAGCAGCGCCACCTCCAGCCGATCTGGGGCCTGGGCGACACCGTCCGCGACGGCGACCTCATCGCCTTCCTCGAGGAGTCCGCGGGACTCACCCCGGGCGACGTCACCGGCTGGGACCTGATGACCCACTCCGTGGAGCCGGCCGCCTACCTGGGCCGCGACAAGGAGCTGGTCGCCGGGCCCCGGATGGACAACCTGCTGTCCGTGCACGCCGGGGTCGCGGCGCTGACCGCGGTGGCCGGCGGGGAGCCGCCGTACATCCCGGTGCTGGCCGCCTTCGACCACGAGGAGAACGGCTCGCAGTCCGACACCGGCGCGGACGGCCCCCTCCTCGGCGGGGTGCTGGAGCGTTCGGTCTTCGCCCGCGGCGGATCGTACGAGGACCGGGCGCGGGCCTTCGCGGGCACCGTCTGCCTCTCCTCCGACACCGGTCACGCCGTGCACCCCAACTACGCGGAGCGCCACGACCCGACGCACCACCCGCGGGTCAACGGCGGCCCGATCCTCAAGGTGAACGTCAACAACCGCTACGCCACCGACGGTTCGGGGCGCGCGGTGTTCGCCGCCGCCTGCGAGCGGGCGGGCGTGCCGTTCCAGTCGTTCGTCTCCAACAACTCGATGCCCTGCGGCACCACGATCGGCCCGATCACCGCGGCCCGGCACGGCATCAAGACCGTCGACATCGGCGTCGCGATCCTCTCCATGCACAGCGCCCGCGAACTGTGCGGTGCCGACGACCCGCATCTGCTGGCGAACGCGCTGGTGGCGTTCCTGGAGGGGTAGCCGGCCCGGCGCACGACGGTGCGTCAAGTGGGCGTGGGGCGCATGGGTGTTGGCGGCCGGGGTACCCGGGTTGCGGGCCGGAGGGACCGGCCCTGACTCGGCCGGACAGAGAGGCGACACTCATGGGCCTCGGTGGATGCATCATCCTCATCGCTGCGGGAGCCATTCTCACGTTCGCGACCGACTGGCACATGCAGGGCGTCAACCTGCATCTGGTCGGCGTGATCCTGATGATCGTGGGCCTGATCGGCGTGACCACCTTCAGCAGCATCGCCAGGCGCCGGCGCGTGGTGGTGCCGTCCGCCGCTCCGGTGGTCGAGGAGGAGCGGCACCACCGCCGCGACGGCTACAGCGACGGCTACGGCGTCTGATCGACCGCGCCCGGCTCCGTGCCGGGCGCCTCACCCGCCGTGTCCATGCCCGCGAGGACCAGCGCGAGCCGGCCGGTGCCGCCCTCGACGAGCCGCACCGGCACACCCCAGTCCTGCTGGTGGACATGGCAGGCCGGATAGGGGTTGGCGGGGTCGTCGTCGCAGGACGCGGCCATCGCCGACACATGCAGGACGCCCTCGGTGACCGCCGGGTCCAGCTCCACAGCCCGGGACAGCTCGGTGCCCGCCCCCTCGCCCGCGCGCAGCAGCGCGGGCGGGGTGGCCGACACCAGGAGCCGGGTCGAGGGCCCGTAGCGGGTGTCGAGCTTCTGCCCCGCCGGGGCCTGGAAGATCACGTCCAACCGCAGCCCGCCGGGGCCGACCTCGGTGGCGGCGCGCCGGGTGCGGTGGGCGACCGACTCCACCCGCACTGCCTCCTCGGGCAGCCGCAGCCGGGTCAGCCGATGCCCCGCCGACTCCACGACGACGATGTCCTGGCCGGCCAGCACGGCGTCGCTCGGCTCCCGCAGCTCCGTCGCCAGGGTGGTGACCTCGCCGGTCGCCGGGTCGTAGCGGCGCAGGGCGTGGTTGTAGGTGTCGGCGACGGCGACCGAGCCGTCCGGCAGGGCGGTGACGCCCAGCGGGTGCTGGAGCAGCGCCTGCCCGGCCGCGCCGTCCCGGTGCCCGAAGTCGAAGAGGCCGGTGCCGACGGCGGTGTGGACGGCGCCCTCGCGGTCCACCCAGCGCAGCGCGCTGGTCTCGGAGTCGGCGAGCCAGAGCCGCTCCCCGTCGGCCGAGACGGCGAGCCCGGACGGCTGCGCGAACCAGGCGTCCGCGCCGGGGCCGTCGACCAGGCCCTCGTTGGTCGTGCCCGCGGTGACCTCGACGGTGCCGCCTCCGGGGTCGTACGCCCACAGTTGGTGCACGCCCGCCATGGCGATCCACACCCGGCCCTGCCACACCGCCACGTCCCACGGCGACGAGAGGCTGACCTCGCGGGCCGCGCCCGAGGCCGGGTCGCCCTGCATCCACTGCCGGCCGGTGCCGGCCACCGTGGTGACCTCGCCGGTCGCGAGGTCCACCCGGCGCAGGGCGTGGTTGACGGTGTCGGCGACGACCACCGAGGTGTCGTCGAGCGCGGCGAGGCCCTGCGGCTCGCTGAACGCGGCGTACGCGGCCGGGCCGTCGGCGAGTCCGCGGCTGCCCGAGCCGATCCGGCGCAGCACGCTCTCGCCGTCCGCCGCAAGCTCCACGAGCTGGTGCCGGGTGGTGTCGCTGACCAGGAACGTGCCGCCGGGCAGCGCGACCGCCTTGCCGGGGAAGCGCAGCACGGTCGGCTCGGGTTCGGGCGCCACGTAGGGGCCGTCGCCGCGCCGCAGGGTGCCCTTGGCGGCGTGCTCGCCCTCCAGCTCGGCGACCAGCCGCTCGATGGCGTGTACATGCCCCTCGCCCGCGTGCTGGGCGACGACGTACCCCTCGGGGTCGATCACCACCAGCGTCGGCCACGCGCGGACCGCGTACTGCTTCCAGGTGGCCAGCTCCGGGTCGTCGAGCACCGGGTGCTCCACGCCGTACCGCTCGACGGCGTCGACCACGGCCGCATGCTCGGCCTCATGGACGAACTTCGGCGAGTGCACCCCGATCACCACCACCGTGTCGGCGTGCTTCTCCTCCAACTCCCGCAGCTCGTCGAGGACATGCAGGCAGTTGATGCAGCAGAACGTCCAGAAATCCAGGATGACGATGCGTCCTCGCAGGTCGGCGAGGGTGTACTGCTGATCACCCGTGTTCAGCCAGCCGCCCTTGCCGACCAGCTCGGGGGCGCGTACGCGCACGCGCCGGGGAGTGGAGTCGTTCATGGTTCCAGGGTGCCACGCCCCTCTGACAGCGCCCGCGGGCGGCCCGATCCGCCCGACGGGCTACGGGCTGCGTCCCGGGGCCCTCGACGGGGAAGCCGTCAGACATGAGATTCCTCGTGCGCGACCGGCTCCTCGGCATCGGTGACGACTACTGGATCGAGGACGACCACGGCAACAAGGTGTTCCTCGTCGACGGCAAGGCGATGCGGCTGCGGGACACCTTCGAGGTGAAGGACACCCGCGGGCGCGTCCTGATCGACATCCACCAGAAGATGTTCGCGCTGCGCGACACGATGGTCGTCGAGCGGGACGGCGCCGCCCTCGCGACCATCAGGCGCAAGCGCCTCTCCCTGCTGCGCAACCACTACCGGGTCGCCCTCGCCGACGGCTCCGAACTCGACGTCAGCGGCAAGATCCTGGACCGCGAGTTCGCCATCGAGTTCGACGGCGAACTCCTCGCCGTGATCTCCCGCCGCTGGCTGCACCTGCGCGAGACCTACGGCATCGACGTCGTGCGCGACGACGCCGATCCGGCGCTGCTGATCGCGGTCGCGGTGTGCGTGATCCACCTGGCGGACAAGGAGCGCGAGGACGACTGAGGCGGGGCGACCGATTCGCCCTCGTCTACGGCGATCTGGAGATGGAAGGCGCGCACACTACCACCGTCCTGGCATTCGGCCCGCCCGCACGGGCCTACGATCGTCACACGAAAGCACTGCCGGGGTGCCTCACAGCAGCGTAACTTGGGGGTCCCCCCTGTTCGAGCTCGGTCGAGAACTTGGGGGAGTTGCAAGACACCCGCCGAGAGCCACCTCCCACTGGCAACGCCGCCGTCACCAGCCCGTGTACCGACCGCCGAGGGGTCCCGTTCCGTGAGTCTGCATCCCACTCTCCAGCACTACGCCGACGCCTGGACCCACTCCATCGACGCGATAACCGAGCTGGTGCAGCCGCTTGTCGAGGGCGAGTGGAACCGTCGGACGCCGTGCCCAGGCTGGTCGGTGCGGGATCTGATCTCCCATCTCATCGGCCTGGACTGCGAGATGCTCGGCGACCCGCGCCCCATCCACACCCTGCCGCGCGACCTCTTCCACGTGACCAACGAGAGCCAGCGCTACATGGAGATGCAGGTCGACGTCCGCCGTCACCACACCTCCCCGGAGATGACCTCCGAGCTGGAGTACACGATCATCCGGCGCAACCGGCAGCTGCGCAACGAGTCACGGGACCCGGGCACCAAGGTGCGCAGCCCCTTCGGCACCGACCTCACCCTGGAGGAGTCGATGCGCACCCACGCGTTCAACGTGTGGGTGCACGAGCAGGATCTGCGGGCCGCCCTCGGTGTCCCCGGAAACCTCGACTCCCCCGGCGCGCACGTCGCGCGGGACGTGCTGCTGGCCGCGCTGCCGAAGGTCGTCGCTGAGGACTCCGACGCGCCCCGCAGCTCGGCGGTCGTCTTCGACGTGCACGGCCCGATCGAGTTCCTGCGCACGATCCGCATCGACATCCAGGGCCGCGGCACCCTGGAGACGGCCCCGGCGCTCGGCCCGGCCGCCAGCTTCGCGATGGACTGGGAGACGTACGTCCGGCTCGCCTGCGGCCGGGTGACCGCCGAGGCGGTGGCGGACCGGGTGAAGGCGGACGGCGACCCCCGGCTGACGGCGGCCGTCCTGCGCAACTTCGCGGTGACGCAGTAGCGGTGGGCGGCGCTCCGGTGACGCGGTAGCGGACCGGGGCACGGAGCGCGGGACACGAAGGACGGGACACCGGGCACGGAGCACCGGGCTCGGGGGCGTGAGCACGGGGGCCGGCGCACGGGGCCGGGGGATCTCGGCCCGCCGCCGCTGTCTCCCCCCGTCTCGCCTGCCCCGCCAGCCCCGCCAGCCCCGCCAGCCCCACTCTCCTCCCGGCGCTCCCCCGCGTCCGCCGTTCAGGCCGGTACGTGCACCGTCTCCACCCGGCTGGCCACCAGCCGCTCCCGCTCCAGCCGCGCGGCCCGGGTGCGCAGCCGCAGTATCTGGGTGATGCCGAGGGCCTGGAGGACGAAGACCACCGAGAAGGCGACGGAGTAGTTGTCGCCGGTGGCGTCCAGGAGCACGCCGATCGCGAACAGCGTCGTCATCGAGGCGACGAAACCACCCATGTTGGTGATGCCGGAGGCGGTGCCCTGACGGTCCGGCGGATTGGCCGGGCGGGCGAAGTCGAAGCCGATCATCGAGGCGGGCCCGCAGGCGCCGAGGACCGCGCAGAGCGTCACCAACAGCCACATCGGCGCGTGTTCGCCCGGGTAGACGAGCGTCGTCGCCCACACCACGGCGGTCGCCGCGACCGTGCCGAGCGCCAGCGGCAGCCTGGCCGCGTGGTGCCGGGCCACCACCTGCCCGTAGACCAGGCCGATCAGCATGTTGGACAGGACGACGAGGGTGAGCAGTTCACCGGCGGTCGCGCGGGACAGGCCCTGCGCCTGGACCAGGAACGGCAGGCCCCACAGCAGCAGGAACACCATCGCCGGGAACTGCGTGGTGAAGTGCACCCACAGGCCGAGCCGGGTGCCGGGCTCCCGCCAGGACGCGGCGATCTGCCGCCGCACATAGGCCGCGCCCTGGTGCGGGAACGGCTGCGGCTCGTGCCCCTCCGGGTGGTCCTTGAGGAAGAGCAGCAGCAGGACGAGGACGACGACACCGGCGACCGCGCTGCCCGCGAAGGCCGCGGTCCAGCCGACGCCGTGCAGCAGCCGGGCCAGGACGAGGGTGGAGACGAGGTTGCCCGCCATGCCGACCAGTCCGGCGAGCTGGGCGACCATCGGGCCGCGGCGGGCCGGGAACCAGCGGGTGCCGAGCCGCAGCACGCTGATGAACGTCATCGCGTCGCCGCAGCCGAGCAGCGCGCGCGAGGCGAGGGCGGTGCCGTAGGAGGGGGAGAAGGCGAAGCCGAGCTGGCCCGCGGTGAACAGGACCACCCCGATGGTCAGCACCTTCTTGGTGCCGAGCCGGTCGACGAGCAGGCCGACGGGTATCTGCATGCCCGCGTAGACCAGCAGTTGGAGGATCGAGAACGTGGAGAGCGCCGAGGCGTTGACGTGGAAGCGGTCCACCGCGTCGAGTCCCGCCACCCCGAGCGAGGTGCGGAAGATGACCGCGACGAAGTAGACCGAGACGCCTATGCACCAGACGGCGACCGCGCGTCGGCCGCCCGGCGGGTCGCCCGGCAGGGACACCGAGGAGGAGCCGCTCATCGCACCTCACCCCTGGCCAGGTGCGAGAACCAGCCGACGTGCCGGTGGACGACGGCCACGGCCGCCTCCGCGTCCCCCGAGCGCAGCGCGTCGAGGATCTCCTCGTGCTCGGTGAGGGTCTTGGCGATCCGGTCCGGGTGCGAGTACATGACGGCGACGCCCATCCGCAGCTGCCGGTCGCGGAGCTGGTCGTAGAGCCGGGAGAGGATCTCGTTGCCGCCGCTGCGGACGATCTCGGCGTGGAAGCAACGGTCGGTGACGGCGGCGCCCGCCAGGTCGCCCGCGGCGGCCTGCGCCTTCTGCTCGGCCAGCAGCCGCTCCAGGCGCTCGACGAGGCCCGCGGGCGCCGGGACGGCCTTGCGGGCCGCGTGCACCTCGACCAGGAGCCGGGTCTCGACGACGTCCGCGATCTCCTGCGCGGAGACCGGCAGCACCAGCGCGCCCTTCTTCGGGTACAGCCGAATCAGCCCCTCCACCTCCAGGCGGAGCAGGGCCTCGCGCACCGGGGTGCGGGAGACCCCGACGGCGTCGGCCAGTTCGCCTTCGGTGAGGAGCGTTCCGCCCTCGTAGTGGCGTTCCAGGACGCCCTGTTTGACGTGGGTGTAGACGCGGTCGGCGGCGGGGGGCTGTTTGACGGGCGCGGGCGGGGCTGCGGGCATGCCGACAGGATAGATACATCACGTACGCATGAGCGAGACGGTCCAGCATACGGACGCGGCGTGTATCAACGCCGTCACAGAACCCCGACCCGCCCCAGTCGTTGCACAACCATCCGTGCTAGATACGTGTCTTACATGTGCGGCCCATCTGTTTCCCCTCCAACTCGGCCGCACCGCAGGCGCATTCAACACAATCGGGGTATCTCAGTTGATAAACGGCATCAAGGGCATCCGTATCCGCAGAGCCGCAGCCGTCGCCGTCACGGCCGGCGCGATGCTCGCCACCGGAGCCCTCACCGCGGCACCCGCGCAGGCCGTCGCCACGCCCACGATCGCCGCCAAGGGCGGCTACGTGATGAACAACGCGACCGGCAAGTCCCTGTACTCGAAGGCAGCCGACACCAAGCGTTCCACCGGCTCCACCACCAAGATCATGACCGCCAAGGTCGTGCTCTCGCAGGCCAATCTGAACCTGGACTCCAAGGTCACGATCCAGATGGCCTACAGCGACTACATCGTCTCCAAGAACGCCTCGTCGGCGCGGCTGATCGTCGGCGACAAGGTGACCGTCCGTCAGCTCCTGTACGGGCTCATGCTCCCGTCGGGCTGTGACGCCGCCTACGCGCTCGCCGACAAGTTCGGCACCGGCACGACGCGCGCCAAGCGCGTGGCGAACTTCATCGGCAAGATGAACACCACCGCCAAGTCGCTGGGTCTGAAGAACACCCACTTCGACTCCTTCGACGGCATCGGCAGCGGCTCCAACTACTCGACGCCGCGCGACCTGACGAAGCTCGCCAGCAACGCGATGAAGAACTCCACGTTCCGCACGGTCGTGAAGGCCAAGTCGTACACGGCGAAGACGGTCACCAAGACCGGCGGCACCCGCACGATGGCCGCGTGGACCAACACCAACACCCTGCTCGGCAGTTACAGCGGCACCATCGGCGTGAAGACGGGCTCGGGCCCGGAGGCGAAGTACTGCCTCGTCTTCGCCGCCACCCGCAACGGCAAGACCGTCATCGGCACGGTGCTCGCCTCCACGAGCGCCACCGTGCGCTCGACGGACGCGACGAAGCTCCTCAACTACGGCTTCGCGACGGCCGGCTGACGACCGCACAGCGCACGGAAGGGGGCCTCCGCGACCGCGGAGGCCCCCTTCGTCGTGCTGCCGTTCGCCGCGCCCGGTCCGTCAGTTCCAGGTGATCAGGCGCTTGGGCTGCTCCAGGACCGCCGCCACGTCGGCCAGCACCTTGGAGCCCAACTCGCCGTCCACCAGCCGGTGGTCGAAGCTGAGCGCCAGGGTGGTGACCTGACGCGGCTTCACCTTGCCCTTGTGGACCCACGGCTGGAGCTTGATCGCGCCGACCGCGAGGATCGCGGACTCGCCGGGGTTCAGGATCGGGGTACCGGTGTCGATGCCGAAGACGCCGACGTTGGTGATGGTGAGCGTGCCGCCCTGCATGGCCGCGGGCGACGTCTTGCCCTCCCGTGCCGTCGCCACCAACTCACTGAGCGACTCGGCGAGTTCCGGCAGCGTCTTGGTGTGCGCGTCCTTGATGTTCGGGACGATCAGACCGCGCGGGGTGGCCGCGGCGATGCCGAGGTTCACATAGTGCTTGAGGACGATCTCCTGAGCCGCCTCGTCCCACGACGCGTTGATGTCCGGGTGGCGCCTGACGGCGACCAGGAACGCCTTCGCGATCAGCAGCAGCGGGTTGATCCGCAGCCCGCGGGTGCCGTACGTGTCGGGGGACTCCTTCAGCTCCTCGACGAGCTTCATCGTGCGGGTGACGTCCACCGTGACGAACTCGGTGACGTGCGGCGCGGTGAAGGCGGAGCCGACCATCGCCTGGGCGGTCGCCTTGCGCACGCCCTTGACCGGGACGCGGGTCTCCCGGGCGCCGTCGAACGACGCGACCGGCGGGGCGACGACGGTCGCGGGCCTGCCTGACGGCGCTGACGGCGCTGCCGGCGCTGCCGGCGCGGGCGCCGCGACCTGCGGGGCGGCGGCGGGGGCGGCCGGGGCCACCGCCGCGTGCACGTCCTCGCGGGTGATGACGCCGTCCGCTCCCGACGGCACGATCGCGGCGAGGTCCACGCCGAGATCCTTGGCCAGCTTGCGGACCGGCGGCTTGGCCAGCGGCCTGGACCGCCCGCCCGCGACCGGAGCCGCGGCGGCGGGGCCGTGGCCGTTCAGCTCCGCCTGGACCGCGGCCTGCGCCTGCGGGACGACCACCTCGGGGCCCTTGCGCGGGCGCCGCTTCGTCGAGGACACGGCGACTCCGTAGCCCACCAGCACGGGCTGGCGGGCGGCCGGCTTCTCCTCCTCGACGGCGGGCGCCTGGGCGCTCGCGGACGCCCGCGCGGGCTGTGGTGCCTCGGCCGGGGCGGCGGGGGCGTCGGCGGGGGCGGCGCCGCCCGACACGTCCACCGCGATGATCGACGTGCCCACGTCGACCGTGGTGCCCTCGGGGAAGCGCAGCTCGCGCACCACCCCGTCGTAGGGGATGGGCAGTTCGACGGCCGCCTTCGCCGTCTCGACCTCGCAGACCACCTGGCCGTCGGTGACCGTGTCCCCGACCTGCACGTACCACTTGAGGATCTCGGCCTCGGTGAGCCCCTCGCCCACGTCCGGCATCTTGAACTCGCGTACGGACGCTTCCGTCATCGTCGTCACGACCCTCTCCTCAGTACGCCAGGGCACGGTCGACGGCGTCGAGCACCCGGTCGAGACCCGGCAGGTACTCCTCCTCCAGACGCGCCGGCGGGTACGGGGCGTGGTAGCCGCCGACCCGGAGCACCGGGGCCTCCAGGTGGTAGAAGCAGCGCTCGGTGATCCGGGCGGCGATCTCCGCGCCGGAGCCGAAGAAGACCGGCGCCTCGTGCACCACGACCAGCCGGCGGGTCTTCTCCACCGACGTCTGGATCGTGTCGAAGTCCATCGGGGAGACCGACCGCAGGTCCACGACCTCGAGGGACTTGCCCTCCTCGGCCGCCGCGTCGGCGACCTCCCGGCAGAGCTTCACCATCGGGCCGTAGGCGGCCAGCGTGAGGTCGGTGCCTTCGCGCACGACCCGCGCCTTGTGCAGCGGCCCCGGGATGGCCTGCGGGTTGACCTCGGTCTTGTCCCAGTAGCGCCGCTTCGGCTCGAAGAAGATCACCGGGTCGTCGCTCTGGATGGCCTGCTGCATCATCCAGTACGCGTCCGACGCGTCCGAGGGCGAGACCACCTTGAGCCCGGAGACGTGCGCGAACAGCGACTCGGGGGACTCCGAGTGGTGCTCGACGGCGCCGATGCCGCCGCCGTAGGGGATGCGGACCACGACGGGCAGCTTCACCTTGCCCAGCGAGCGGGCGTGCATCTTGGCGAGCTGGGTGACGATCTGGTCGTAGGCCGGGAAGACGAAACCGTCGAACTGGATCTCCACCACCGGGCGGTAGCCGCGCAGGGCCAGGCCGATGGCCGTGCCGACGATGCCCGACTCGGCGAGCGGGGTGTCGATGACGCGGCTCTCGCCGAAGTCCTTCTGGAGGCCGTCGGTGACCCGGAAGACACCGCCGAGCTTGCCGACGTCCTCGCCCATGACGAGGACCTTCGGGTCGGACTCAAGGGCGTGGCGCAGCGACTCGTTGAGCGCCTTGGCCAGGGCCATCTTCTCCGCCGCCATGTCACTTGCCCCCTTCTGCGTCCGCGAACGACGCCTGGTAGGCGGCGAACTGGGCGCGCTCCTCGTCGACGAGCGCGTGCCCGTCCGCGTACACGTTCTCGAAGATGGCGAAGTGGTCCGGGTCGGGCATGGCGCGGACCGCCTCACGCACCCGCCTTCCCAACGTCTCGCTCTCGGCCTCGAGTTCCGCGAAGAACGCGTCGTCCGCGTGGTGGGCCGACTCCAGGTGGGCGCGCAGCCGCAGGATCGGGTCCTTCGCCTCCCACGCCTCGCGCTCCTCGTCGGCCCGGTACTTGGTCGGGTCGTCGGAGGTGGTGTGGGCGCCCATCCGGTAGGTGTACGCCTCGACGAGGGTCGGGCCCTCGCCGTTGCGGGCCCGCTCCAGCGCCCAGCGGGTGACCGCGAGGGTGGCCAGGACGTCGTTGCCGTCGACCCGTACGCCGGGGAAGCCGAAGCCCTGGGCGCGCTGGTAGAGCGGCACCCGGGTCTGCTTCTCGGTGGGCTCGGAGATCGCCCACTGGTTGTTCTGGCAGAAGAACACCACGGGCGCGTTGTAGACGGCCGAGAAGGTGAACGACTCCGCCACGTCGCCCTGGCTGGAGGCGCCGTCGCCGAAGTAGGCGATGACCGCGCTGTCGGCGCCGTCCTTGGTGATGCCCATCGCGTAGCCGGTGGCGTGCAGCGTCTGGGAGCCGATGACGATCGTGTACAGGTGGAAGTTGTTGGTGTTCGGGTCCCAGCCGCCGTGGTTCACGCCGCGGAACATGCCGAGCAGGTTGGTCGGGTCGACGCCGCGGCACCAGGCGACGCCGTGCTCGCGGTAGGTCGGGAAGACGTAGTCGTCGTCGCGCAGGGCCCGGCCCGAGCCGATCTGGGCGGCCTCCTGGCCGAGCAGCGAGGCCCACAGGCCCAGCTCGCCCTGGCGCTGGAGGGCGGTGGCCTCGGCGTCGAAGCGGCGGGTGAGCACCATGTCGCGGTAGAGGCCGCGCATGTCCTCGGGGGTGATGCCGGCGACGTACGGGTCGAACTCGGCGTTCTTGACGCGGGCGCCTTCGGGCGTCAGCAGCTGGACGAGGTCGGGGTCGGCGCCCGCCGCCTTCTTGGCGGTCGTGCGCTTGCCGGCCGTGCTCTTGGTCCCGGCGCTGCGTCGCGGCTTGCGCGCGGCAGTGCTCTCCACGGTCACGTGTGCTCCTCCGTCGGTCCGGCATCCCGGGTTCGCCGGGTGCAGGGGGTTCCCCGCTCCTTTTAGGAGCTCGGGGAGGCGGCTCACCTGCGTCCCGCGGACCCACAGGGTGGGTGGGCCCGTGCGGCACAGGCGTGACAAGGTGCCCCGGCGAGCGCCCTGCAACACGCACGTTACCCAGTGCTCCACATTTCTGGGAAACCCCTCCTGACCTGCGTTTTTGCTTGGATATCCAAGTAAATCGCGAAAGTCGGGAACAGTTCCTGGTCACAGCGTCGCAGGGGGCCGGAACAACGGCACGTTATCCCGGTGACCCAGGTCACGGGAAGAGTCTCGCCGCGGGCGGGGCGCGGGCCGCTGTGTGAGACTGCGTTTCGTGCGCGAAGACGGAAAAATCAAGGTATTCCTCCTCGACGACCATGAAGTGGTGCGGCGCGGTGTGTACGAGCTGCTGACCGTCGAGGACGACATCGAGGTGGTCGGCGAGGCCGGCACGGCGGCCGACGCGCTGGCCAGGATCCCGGCGGTGCGGCCCGATGTGGCGGTCCTGGACGTCAGGCTCCCGGACGGCAGCGGGGTCGAGGTGTGCCGGGAGGTGCGCTCGGCGGACGAGTCGGTGCGGTGTCTGATGCTGACGTCGTTCGCCGACGACGAGGCCCTCTTCGACGCGATCATGGCGGGCGCTTCGGGTTACGTCCTGAAGGCGATCCGGGGCAACGAGCTGCTGACGGCCGTCCGGGACGTCGCGGAGGGCCGGTCCCTGCTCGACCCGGTCGCCACCGCGCGCGTGCTGGAGCGGCTGCGCGAGGGCGGCACCGCGCGCGGGGACGCCAGGCTCGCCGACCTGACCGAGCAGGAGCGCAAAATCCTCGACCTGATCGGCGAGGGCCTCACCAACCGGGTGATCGGCGAGCGGCTGCACCTGGCCGAGAAGACGATCAAGAACTATGTGTCGAGCCTGCTCTCCAAGCTGGGCATGGAGCGCCGCTCCCAGGCGGCGGCCTACGTGGCCCGCGTGCAGGCGGAACGGCAACGGCAGTGACGGGAGCGGGAGCGACGGCAGCGACGGCAGCGACGGCAGCGGCAGACGCGCGTTCCGGGTCTTAGGTCCCGGTCGATGCGGGGCCGTCGCCTCTGTGCCCGGGGGGTCCGTCGGCCGAGAGTGGGAAGCATGGCCTCCGACGATCAGCTCGCCGCCGACCTGCTCGCCCGCGCCGAGTACGGACGGGTGGCCACCAGCATGCGCGCCCTCCCGCTGCTCGCGTCCGCCCGGCACATCGTGGACGACGGGCGGGTCCTGCTGCGCATGTCCCGCGGCCACGGCCACCACCGGGCGTGCGCCGGGAGCGTCGTCGCGTACGGGGCGGACAACCTGGACACGGCCAGGCCGGGCGAGCGCAGGTGGTCCGTGCAGATCGTGGGGGCGTGCGCGGAGCACGAACCGACGGCCGCCCAGTGGGAGCGGTTCGGCCCGGTGCCCACCCGGACCGACGGAGAGCCCTGGGACGTCGTCCATCTGCTCATCGAGCCGCAGTTCTGGTCGGTTCGGTCCGACGACGTCGCCCTGGAACACCCCTTCGCGCACATTCCGTGATCGAAGGTGACCGAGTGTGAGAAACCCCAGCTCACAGGGGCGGTTTCGCACCTAGCATCGGGCGCGTGCCGCGCTCCCTCGTACCCCCTTCGGCGCCTCACGCGCCCCCGCTGAACGTCTTGCTTCGCCAGTACCGCGCCGGTACCGCGCTCGCCTGCGAGCCGGTCGACCAGGGGCTGCTCAACCGCGGCTACCGGCTGCGCACCACGCGGGGCCGCTACTTCCTCAAACACCACTTCGACCCCGAGACGGCGCACCCGGCGGCCATCGCCCGCCAGCACCGCGCCACCGAGCGGCTCGCGGGCCTCGGCGTCCCGGTGGCGCCGCCGCTGCCGCGCCGGGACGGCCGCACGGTCGCCGAGGTCGGCGGGCACGCGTACGCCCTGCACCCGTGGGTCGAGGGCAGGCACCGGCACGGCGGGCAGCTCAGCACCGGGCAGTGCGGGCGCCTCGGCCGCCTGCTCGGGGTCGTGCACGCCAGCCTGGAGCGGGTGATGCCGGCGCCCACGCGCGCGGGCGCCGAGCCGGCCGCCAGCGCCGACCCCGCCGACACGTTCGCGCTCATCGACGACCTGCTCGGCCGGGTCCGCGGGCACCGCCCCGCCGACTCCTTCGACGAACTGGCCCGCCACCGCCTCCTGGAGCGCCGCGCGCTCCTGGAACGCCACGCCGACCTGCGCCCGCCGAGCGGCTCGTCGGTGGGGTGGGTGCACGGCGACTTCCACCCGTACAACCTGCTCTACCGGGGGGACGCGCCCGCCGCGATCGTCGACTGGGACCGGCTGGGGCTGCGGCCCCGCGCGGAGGAGGCGGTGCGGGCCGCCGCGATCTTCTTCGTGCGCCCCACGGGCGCCCTCGACCTGCCCCGGGTGCGGGCGTACGCCCGCGCGTACCGGCGCGCCGCGGGCGCCACGCCCGCCCAGCTCACGGCGGCCGTCCACCGGGTGTGGTGGGAGCGCCTGAACGACTTCTGGATGCTGCGCTGGCACTACGAGCGCGCCGACACCCGCGCCGACCCCCAGTTCCCAGCCGCCTCCGCGCTCGCGGTGTGGTGGACCAGGGAGTACGACGCGGTGCGCGAGGCGTTCGTCGGGTAGCGGCGGGTCAGCCGAGGCCGCCGACACCGGTGGTGACGTTGCCCTCGGTGCCGCCGGCGTCGTCACCGCCGTCCGGCGGGTCGCTCGGGACGGTCTGGGACTGCGTCGGGGTGGGGTTGGTCGACGGCTGCTGCGAGGTCGGGTCCTCGC
The DNA here is from genome assembly GCF_005222485.1 of Streptomyces griseoviridis. NCBI lineage: Bacteria > Bacillati > Actinomycetota > Actinomycetes > Kitasatosporales > Streptomycetaceae > Streptomyces > Streptomyces griseoviridis. The sequence continues at coordinate 4,685,073 of NZ_CP029078.1, read as the reverse complement.
TCGGCTCGTTCGTCGGCTCCTCGCTCGCGGTCTCCGACGGCGTCCACGACGGCCGGTACGACGGCGAGTAGCCGGTGCCCGAGCTGCTGCCGCTGCCGGTGTCCGTGCCCTTCTCGGTGGAGTCGTCGGTCGCCTCGTCGCTGGGCGTCTCGGAGGCGGTGTCGTCGTCCTTCGTCGCCGAGGCGGACGGCGACTTGGTGGTGTCGGGGCCGCCGGTGCCCGAGCCCGCGTTGTTCAGGGCCAGCGCGACGCCCGCCGCGACGGCGATCACCGCGAGGACCGCGAGGATCCACAGCTTGCCGCGGCCGCTGCCCTGGTTGCCGTGCCCCTCGAAACCGCCGTCGTCCCCGCCGCCGTAGCCGGACGGCAGGATCGGCTGCGGGATCTGCGTGGTGCCCGCGTGGTCGCCGGGGTGGGACATCATCTGGGTGCCGGCGAACCCGGCCGCCGGGGTGTGCCTGCCGTCGTGCAGGCCGACGGGGCCGGTGTTCCAGGTGCCGGTGTGGCCGCCCTGGTCGTAGAGCATCTGCAGGCCGTACTGGACCAGCCCGCGCATCTCCTCGGCGGTCTGGAAGCGGTCGTCGGGCTCCTTGGCCAGCGAGCGCATGACGAGCCCGTCCAGCTCGGGCGGCGAGGCGTCGGAGACCTCGGACGGCGGCGTCGGGATGTCCTGGACGTGCTGGTAGACCACCGACAGCGGGGTCTCACCGGTGAACGGGGGCCGCAGCGCGAGGAGTTCGTAGAGCAGGCAGCCGGTCGCGTACAGGTCGGAGCGGTGGTCGACGGCCTTGCCGAGCGCCTGCTCGGGGGAGAGGTACTGGGGCGTGCCCATGACCATGCCGGTCTGCGTCATCGTGGTGGACGCGCCGTGCAGCGCGCGGGCGATGCCGAAGTCCATGACCTTGACGGCGCCGTTGTGCGTGATGATCACGTTCGCCGGTTTGATGTCGCGGTGCACGATGCCGTGCTGGTGCGAGTAGGCCAGCGCCTCCAGGACCCCGGAGACGATGATCAGCGCCTGCTCGGGACCCGGCGCCTCGGCGTTGAGGAGCAGGTCGCGAATGGTGCGCCCCTCGACGATCTCCATGACGATGTACGGCACGCTCTGGCCGCCCACGAAGTCCTCGCCCGAGTCGTACACGGCGACGATCGAGTGGTGGTTGAGGCCGGCCACCGACTGGGCCTCGCGGGTGAACCGGGCCTTGGACGTGGGGTCTTCGGCGAGATCGGCGCGCAGCAGCTTGACCGCCACCGTCCGCCCGAGGCGCACGTCCTCGGCCGCGAACACCTCGGCCATGCCGCCCCGGCCGAGTCTGCGGGTCAGCCGGTACCGGCCGTCCCCGACCAGCCCGCCGTTACCCCACATCTCCGGCGCATCTGACATACCGCCGCCAGTCGCCTCGGGGTCGGACGGGCCCTGAGCGCGCTGCTGCTGTGCCATCAGTCCTCGCCGTCGTTTCTGCCCGCGGTACGCGCGGTGTTGTCACGGTCTCCGTCGGCCACGCTACAGCCTCGGCGCACGCCGCCGGTCCGGGACGGGAGCCGCGAACCGCACAGGACGGACCGGCCATCAAATCGTTATCCCCGCTCCCGACGCAAGTTCCGCGCGGTGCCCGTAGGGCGTCTGTAACGCTCCCGCGACGCTTCCCGCGCGTACGGTCACGGAACGGGCACCGCGCTTGACGTGTCCGTGCCCTGGGGCAGACTTGGCCGGGAACGGCCGGGTCGATCACGGCGGTCGGCCGGTCGACGACAGCGGTGCCCGAGGGCCTCAGACCCGAGGGCTTATGGGGGACGCGGAACATGAGTCAGGACGGCGCGCACGGCCGGTTCAGTGGGAAGGCGCTCGCCGGTGGCCGGTATCAGCTGCGCGACCTGCTCGGCGAGGGCGGTATGGCCTCGGTACACCTCGCGTACGACACCGTGCTCGACCGGCAGGTCGCGGTCAAGACGCTCCACACCGAGCTGGGCCGCGAACCGGCCTTCCGTGAGCGGTTCCGCCGCGAGGCGCAGGCGGTGGCCAAACTCACGCACACGAACATCGTCTCGGTCTTCGACACCGGCGAGGACGTCGTCGACGGGACGACGACCCCGTACATCGTCATGGAGTACGTCGAGGGCAGCCCGCTGGGCTCGGTGCTCGCCGACGACATCAGGCGGTCGGGCGCCATGCCCGCCGACCGGGCGTTCCAGGTGACCGCCGACGTGCTGGCCGCGCTGGACATCAGCCACGAGATGGGCCTGGTCCACCGGGACATCAAGCCGGGCAACGTCATGGTGACCAGGCGCGGTGTCGTCAAGGTGATGGACTTCGGCATCGCGCGCGCCATGCAGTCGGGGGTCACCTCGATGACCCAGACCGGCATGGTCGTGGGCACCCCGCAGTACCTCTCCCCCGAGCAGGCGCTCGGCCGCGGCGTCGACGCGCGCTCCGACCTGTACTCGGTCGGCATCATGCTGTTCCAACTGGTCACCGGGCGGCTGCCGTTCGACGCCGACTCGCCGCTGGCCATCGCGTACGCGCATGTGCAGGAGGAGGCGGTGGCGCCCTCCTCGGTCAACCGGTCGCTGCCGCCCGCGGTGGACGCGCTGGTCGCCCGCGCGCTGAAGAAGAACCCGAACGAACGCTTCCCGAGCGCGGTCGCCATGCGCGACGAGTGCCTGCGGGTGGCCGCCTCCTTCCAGGCCGCCGCGCCCAGCATCGTGCCCGGCACCCCGGCCACGAGCGGCGCGGGCGTCGGCTCGGCGGTGTTCCCGCCGGTCGACCAGGCGGCCCAGACACCGCCGGGACCGGTCCAGACGCCGTACCAGCACCCGCAGTCCGCGCAGCACTCGTACGGTGGCCCCACCCCGTCCCCCGGCTACGGCTACCCCCAGCAGGGCGGCTATCAGACGCCGTCGCCGTCGCCGTACGGCCCGCCGCAGACCCCGCCGCCCTACCAGCTCGCCCCGCAGCACCCGACCACCACGGCGGCGACCGGCGCGGGCGGCAGGAGCAACCGGCCGGTGGTCATCGGCGCGATAGCGGTCGCGCTGATCGCGGTCGGCGGTCTGGTCGCGGCCCTGTCGTTCGAGGGCAGCGGCAGCGGCGAGGAGTCGGGCAGCGGCGGGGCGAGCGCCGGCACCAGCACGTCACCGACCGCCGAGGTGGGCCACCGCGGCCCCGACACCTCGAAGACGATCGACAAGACCGAGTGCACGGAGCCGCGGGACTCCTACGACGAGGTCGGCAAGATCCAGGTCCCGAACTTCCGCTACAAATACATCACGTCGGTCCGTGAGTGCCTCCAGGCCGCGGGATGGCACCTGGACGTGAAGGACTACGACGAGAACACCTACGGCGAGGGCGCGGTCATCAACCAGTTCCCGGCCGCGGGCACGGACGTCGACCCGAAGAACATGCCCGACATCCAGCTCGACGTGTCGACGGGCGACCCGGCCTCCTGACCGGGGACCGAACGAACCCGGGCCCGAAGGGACCCGAGCCCGAAGGGACCCGGACAGTCCGCACCGGGTCGGGAAAGAGCCGTGAGCGGCCTCGGGAACAGGCAGGAACGGGCGGGGCCCGGCAGCCGTGGGTAGCTGCCGGGCCCCGCCCGTTCTCCGTCCCCGAGGCCGCTCACGGCCCGGGTGACCGCCCGCACGAGGGCCTACAGGTACGGTCCGCCCACGCGGCCCGCCGCCGGACCCTCGTCGCCCATCTCGTGGCCGACGCCGGGCGGCAGCGCGCGCCGCATCTGCTCCAGCTGCGCCCGCGCGGCCATCTGCTGCGCGAACAGCGTCGTCTGGATCCCGTGGAAGAGTCCTTCGAGCCACCCCACCAGCTGCGCCTGCGCGATCCGCAGCTCCGCGTCGCTGGGGGTCCCCTCGTCCGTGAACGGCAGCGAGAGCCGCTCTAGCTCCTCCACCAGCTCAGGCGCGAGGCCGTCCTCCAGCTCCTTGACCGAGCTGGCGTGGATCTCCTTCAGCCGGACCCGGCTCGCCTCGTCCAGCGGAGCCGCACGCACCTCCTCCAGGAGCTGCTTGATCATGCTGCCGATCCGCATCACCTTGGCCGGCTGCTCGACCATCTCCGTCACCGGAGTCTCGCGAGAGTCCGCGTCACCGCCCCCGACGGCCATGCCGTCCTGGCCCACGACCAGAATCTGGGGGTTCTCCGGCGACCTGTCGTTGCTCGGCATCTCCATACCCTCATTGTCTCGCACCCAGGTATTTCATCATCGTGGCGGCCCCCGGTTCGACCCTCTGGCCGATCCCGACGTGCCGAAATCCGGGCGGGCGGCGAGCCTGGTGGGGTGATGCCTTGGCTGCGCGCGATGCGGACGGCGGGAGTGCTGGTGGCGGTCGGCTCGACCGCGATCGGCCTGCCGGACGGGAGCGCGGCGGCACGGGCGGCCACCGGGGTCCCGCAACGGGCGCCGACGGCGGCCACGGCGACGGCGCGCCACGGCCTGACGGCGGTGACGACGGTGACGGCGGTGACGACGGTCGGGGCGGTGACGACGGTCGGGGCGGCGCTGACGGCAGCCGCGGCGGGTGCCGGCCCGGCCCCGGAGGGTGCGCCCACCCCGCCGACCGCGCGGAGCGACGGTACGGACACGAAGGGTCCCGCCGATCCGCAGGACCCGCGGGACCCGCGGGACCCGCGGGACCCGCCGGGCCACTCTGGTCACTCCGACCATTCCAGCCACTCGGGCCAGTCGGATCACACAGGTCACTCGGATCACGTCGAGCGGCCGGAGCCCGCTCCGCCCCCCGAACGCCCCGGGCCCTCCGCGGCAGGCGGCCACTCGCCCGCCTCGGGTCACTCCACGCCCACCGGTCACGCCGGGGCGGCCGACGCGACCGTCACCCCGGCCGCCGAGCCCTCCCGGGCCGGCAGCAGGGCCGGGGAGGGGCGTGAGCGGCCGGGGAGACCGGAGCCGCGGGACCGGCCCGACGACCAGGACGACGACGCGGCGGTCCCGGCCGAGAGCGACACCGCCCCGAACGCCACCGCGTCCGACCAGGCCGCCGACCCGCCCGAGGACCCGGACGCGACGGCCTCGGCCGAGGCGTCCGTGCCGCCCGGGGCCGTCGGCCGCACCGCCGGCCGGAACGAGACGGGCGAGCCCGTCCTGAGCATCCTGCCGCTGGGCAGCGGCCTCATACTGATCGGCCTCGGCCTGGGCCTGGCCTTCCTCGGACTGCGGCTTCGACGGAGCTAGGGCCTGCCGTCCGAACCGGGTGCGGTCCGGGTGCGGTCCGGGTGCCGCCCGGGTGCCGCCCGGGTGCGTCCCGGCCCGCAGCCGCTACCGACCCGTCGGCTCGACCCGGAGCAGGATCTTGCCGATGTGCGTGCTCGACTCCATCAGCCGGTGCGCCTCGGCCGCCTCGGGCAGGGTCAGGACCCGGTCGACGATCGGCTTCACCGTGCCGGACTCGATCAGCGGCCAGACGTGCTCGCGCACCGACGCGACCACCGCCGCCTTCTCCTCCAGCGGGCGGGCCCGCAGCGACGTGGAGGCGACGGCGGCCCGCTTCGCCATCAGCTTGGCGATGTTCAGCTCGCCCTTCACCCCGCCCTGCATGCCGATGATGACCAGCCGCCCGTTCACGGCGAGGGCGTCGACGTTGCGGTCCAGGTACTTGGCGCCGATGACGTCCAGGATCACGTCCGCGCCGCCGAACTCCCGCACGGCCTCGACGAAGTCCTGCTCGCGGTAGTTGACCAGGACGTCCGCGCCCAGCTCCCGGCAGGCCGCCAGCTTCTCCGCCGACCCGGCGGTGACCACCACCCGCGCCCCGATCGCCTTGCCGAGCTGGATCGCCATCGTCCCGATGCCCGACGAACCGCCGTGCACCAGCAGGGTCTCGGCCGGACGCAGATGGCAGATCTGGAAGACGTTGGACCAGACCGTCGCGGTCACCTCGGGCAGCGCCGCCGCGGTGACCAGGTCGACGCCCCGGGGCACCGGCAGCAGCTGGCCGACCGGCACGGCGACCTTCTCGGCGTACCCGCCGCCCGCGAGCAGCGCGCACACCTCGTCGCCGACGGCCCAGCCGGAGACACCGGGGCCGAGTTCGCTGATCCGGCCCGAGCATTCGAGGCCGGGGTAGGGGGACGAGCCGGGGGGCGGGTCGTAGAAGCCCTGCCGCTGGAGGATGTCGGCGCGGTTGACGGCGCTCGCCGCCACCTCGACCAGTACCTCGCCCTCGCCGGGCACCGGGTCCTGGACCTCGTCCCGGACCAACGCCTCGGGCCCACCAGGATCGGGAATCGTGATCGCATACATGGAGGGGACGCTACCCCTCGGGCCCCGCCGGACGCCCGAGCCGGGCGGCCCGGCCGGCCGCGGGGCACCGTCCGGCCGCGTCAGTCCCGGGGGAGCGGCCGGATGTCCGGGGCGACCTGGGCGCCGGGCGAGGCGCGCACGATGGTGATCAGCCGGTCCGTCAACTGGATGGTGCCGACGTCGGGATCGTCGTAGCCGAGCACCCGGTGGCCGCGCACCACGCTCACCACCAGGTCGTCCGTCTCCTTCGGCCTGCGGCCCACCTCGGCCTTTATGACCGGGCGTTCGACCATGTCGAGGCCGCTGCCCTGCTGGATCAGGTCCTCCATCACCATGCCGGCGGCGGGGCTGAGCACGGACAGGCCGAGCAGCCGGCCCGCCGCGCTGGCGCTGGTGATGACGGCGTCGGCGCCGGACTGCTTCAGCAGCGGCGCGTTCTCCTCCTCGCGGACGGCGGCCACGATCTTCGCGTTCCGGTTGAGCTGGCGGGCGGTCAGCGTCACCAGGACGGCCGTGTCGTCGCGCTGGGTCGCGATGATGATCTGCCGGGCCCGCTGGAGCTCGGCGCGCTTGAGCACATCGCTGCGGGTCGCGTCCCCGACCACCCCCGCGTACCCCTCGGCGGTGGCGACGTCGATCACCTTGGAGCTGGGGTCGACCACGACCACCTGCTCTTTCTTCAGCCCGGTCGCGCAGACGGTCTGGATCGCCGAACGCCCCTTCGTGCCGAAGCCGATGACGACGGTGTGGTCCCGCAAGACGGACCTCCAGCGGTTGAGACGCCATTCCTCCCGGGTGCGTTCGGTGAGGACTTCCAGCGTGGTGCCGACCAGGATGATCAGGAAGATCACGCGCAGCGGCGTGATGACGAAGATGTTGGTGAGCCGCGCCCCGTCGCTGACCGGGGTGATGTCGCCGTATCCGGTGGTGGAGAGGGTGACGGTGGCGTAGTAGAAGGAGTCGAGCAGGTCGACCGACCGGTCCGAGTTGTCGGTGTAGCCGTCGCGGTCGAAGTAGACGATGAAGGCCGTGGCGACCAGCACCAGCAGCGCCATCATCAGCCGCTTGCCCACCTGCCGTATCGGCCGGTCGACCACCTTCCTCGGCAGCTTCACCCGATGGGTCACCAGGTGCTCGTCCGCCTGCCGGGCGATCGCGTCATGGCCCGGAAGTTTCACGTGAAACACTCCCCCGTCCCGGCCGACGCCCAGGGCAGGTCGAGGAGTTCCAGCTCCTGACCGGCGCGGGCGCCCCCCGGTGGTACGACGACAAGTCCGTCGGCCGCCGCGATCCCGCGCAGCATGGCCGGTCCGGTGTAGTGCAGCGGCACGGCGCTCTCCCCGCGCAGCAGGACGGGCACCAGCCGGGTGTCATGGGGGTGCCCGTGCGCCGGCTCCTGGAGGGCGACCGTGTACGGCTCGGGGGCCGGGCGGGCGGCGAGCGCGCGCAGCAGGGGTTCGGCGAGCGTGAGCAGGCCGGAGACGGCGGCCAGCGGATTGCCCGGCAACCCGACGAGGTGCTGGTTCTCCGTGACGCGGGCCAGCAGCATGGGGTGGCCGGGGCGCACCTTGACGCTGTCGACGAGGAGTTCGGCGCCGACCCGCTCCAGGGTGGGGTGGACATGGTCGACGGGCCCTGCCGCGGTGCCGCCGGTGGTGACGATGACGTCGGCGCGGGAGCCCTTGACGGCCTTCAGCAGCGCCTTGGCGTCGTCGCCGAGCCGGCGGACGGCGACGACGTCGGCGCCGAGCGCGCGCAGCCAGGGCGGCAGCAGCGGGCCGAGCGCGTCGCGGATCAGCCCGTCGTGCGGCAGCCCCGAGGTGAGCAGCTCGTCGCCCAGGATGAGCACGTCGACCCGGGGGCGGGGGACGACGGTGAGGGTGTCGTACCCGGCCGCCGCGGCGAGCCCGAGCACCGCGGGGGTGACGAGGCTGCCGGGCGGGAGCAGGTGGTCGCCCGAGCGGCACTCCTGGCCGCGCGGGCGGATGTCCTGGCCGTGCTGGAGGTCGCGGGCGGCGAAGAGGCGTCCCTTGTCGTCACCGCGGCCGTGCTCGGCGCGCAGGACGGCGGTGGTGTCCTGCGGGATCCGGGCGCCGGTGGCGATCCTGACGGCCTCGCCGTCGGTGAGCCGCGGCGGCTCGGCGTGCCCGGCGAGCAGGCCCTCGTCCCGGACGTCCCAGGGCCCTGGTCCCGCGACCGCCCAGCCGTCCATCGCAGAGGTGTCGAAGGAGGGCAGGTCGGTGAGGGCGGCGAGCGGGGCGGCCAGGGTGAGGCCGAGGGCGTCGGCGAGCGGCACCGACACGAGACCGCTGCCGCGGCCGGCACCGGCCCGCGCGGCGCGGGCGCGGGCCTCGGGCCAGGGGGTGGCGCGGTGCTGGCCGTCGTCCCCGCGGGGTGCGGGCGCCGGCCGCGGGGTGGCCTGCGGCCCGCGGGCGCGGTCGCCGCCGGGCGCGGGTGTGCGGGCGTTGTCGTTCACGAGCGCGAGCACCTCCTCGACGTCGAGGTCCCCCGGTCCCTCGCCGGCCCTGGCGGACCGGGCGGTCATCCGGCGTCCGGAGCGGGCTTGGCGGGGTCGGGCGCGGGCTCGGCGGGATTGGGCGCGGGCTCGGCGGGGCTGGGTGCGGGCTCGGCGGTGGGTGCCTGCTCGCTGCTCGGGGCCGGTGTGGTGCCAGGGGCTGGTGTGGTGCCAGTGGCTGGTGCTGTGCCGGGGGTTTGTGGGGTGCCGGTGGCCGGTGTGGTGCCGGAAGTCGGTGCGGTGTCCGGGGTGTCCTCGGCGGCCCAGCGCAGGGCGAGGGCCGCTGCCTTGCGGGCGGCCTCGGCGACCGCCTCGGGGCCGCCGCCCGCCCGCGCGGCGGCGTAACCGACGAGGAAGGTGGTCAGCGGCGCCGCGGGCCGCGCGACCCCGTGGGCGGCGTCGCGGGCGAGGTCGAGCAGGACGCCGGTGTCGACGTCGAGATCGAGCCCCAGCTCGTCCTTGGCTGCGGAAATCCATTCATCCAACACGTGCCCATGCTCCCTGATGCGTGCCCTGGCGGTGGCGATGTCGTCCCAGGTGTCGCAGTCGAAGGCCGCGACGGCGTCCGGGACGCGGGTGAGGTGGAGCGTGGAGATCAGCTTACGGAGCGGGAGCCCGGCGAGGGGCGCGGGGGCGCCGGGCGGCGCCGCCTCCGTGAGGGCGGCGAGGCCGCGCCGCAGGGCCGCCGTGCGGTAGGCGGCCACCAGGGGCTGGTCCCGCCCTTCGGCATCGGTGAGGAGGACGCCGTCGAGGCCGGGGGCGCCCGTGCCGGGGGTGCGCAGGGCCGCCAACAGGGTTGCCACCGTGGCAGGTTCGAGGAACGGCAGGTCGGCGGAGAGGACGACGACCTCGGCGGCGGTGAGGTGCCGCAGCCCGGCGTCGAGCGCGGCGAGCGGGCCCGCGCCCGGCGGGTCCTCCCTGGCCCACCGCACCGGCCTGGCGGTGGGGCGCGGGTCGGCGACGACGACGGTCGTGCGGGCGCTGGCGCAGGCGGCGAGCACCCGGTCGAGCAGCGGACGGCCGCCCACCAGGACACCGGGCTTGTCCGCGCCGCCGAGCCGCCGGGCGGCGCCGCCGGCGAGCACGACCGCGTCGTAACCGGGGGACCCTGTGAACCAGGGGGCCCGGGGTGCCCAGGGTGCCCCGGGGGACGCGGGTGCCCCGGGGGACTCGTGCGAGGTCATCCCCCGAGTATGCGGGCCGTCAGGGGCCCGCGGAACGCGCGCCCGCCACCGTGATCACAGGGTGCGCAGCAGGACGGCCGGCTGTTCCACGCAGTCAGCGACGTACCGGAGGAAGCCGCCCGCCGTACCGCCGTCGCAGACCCGGTGGTCGAAGGTGAGCGACAGCTGCACGACCTGCCGCACCGCCAGCGCGCCCTCGTGCACCCACGGCTTGGGCACGATCCGGCCGACGCCGAGCATCGCGGCCTCGGGGTGGTTGACGATCGGGGTGGAGCCGTCGACGCCGAACACCCCGTAGTTGTTCAACGTGAAGGTACCGCCGGTGAGTTCACCCGGCGTCAGCCGTCCGGCCCGGCCCGCCTCGGTGAGCCGGGCGAACTCCGCCGACAGCGACTCGGCGTCCCGGGTGTGGGCGTCCCTGACGACCGGCACGACCAGTCCGCGCTCGGTCTGCGCGGCGAACCCCAGGTGCACCTGGGGCAGCAGGACGACCTCCCTGGCCTGCGTGTCCACCGTCGAGTTCAGCTCGGGGAACCGGGCGAGGGCGGCCGTGCAGATGCGGGCGAGCACCGCGAGGAGCGATATCTTCGGCCCGCCCGCCGCGTTCATGGCGGTCCGGGCGCGCAGCAGCTCCGTCGCGTCGGCGTCCACCCAGCAGGTCGCGTCCGGGATCTCCCGCCGGCTCCGCGCCAGCTTGTCGGCGACGGCGCCCCGAACGCCCTTGAGCGGTACCCGGGTCTCGCCGGGCGCGGCCGAGGCGACGGCAGGGGCGGTCGGCACGGGAACAGCCGTCCCGGAACCGGGCGTCCCGGTGGGGACAGCCGTCCCGGTGCCGCGCGTCGCGGTGGCGGGCGGCGCGGCGGAGGTGGGCGCGCCTGGTGTGGGCGGGGCCGTGCCGACCAGCGCCCGTTCCACGTCGGCCCGCAGGATCAGCCCGTCGGGCCCGGACCCGGCGAGGCCGCGCAGATCGAGCCCGTTCTCCCGGGCGAGCCGCCGCACGAGCGGCGAGATGACGGCGACGGGTCCACCGGAACCCACCGGCGGGGCGGCGACAGCGGGGCTCCCGTGCAACTGCGCGGCAGCGACCGAGGCACTCCCGAGCACCGGCGCGGCGGCGACCGCGACGCTCCCCTGGACCGGCACCGCGCTCCCGTCGCCCGATCCCGGTACTGGTACCGATCCCGGTCCCCCGGCGCTCACCGCCCCGGCGTCGGCTCCCGCACCGCCGTGGGTCGCCGCGCCCTTGGCCGGCTCTCCCGGCCGTACCCGTCGGCGTCTGGCCGGTGGGGCCGTCGTGCCGTAGCCCACCAGGACGTTGCCCGAGCCCTCCGGCTCCGATCCCTCCGGCTCAGGGGCCGGCGGCGGCGCGGTCACCGCGGTGGCCGGGGTGGCCGGGGTGCCCACCGCGACCGTCAGCAGCGGTGCGCCGACGGGCAGCTCGGTGCCCTGCTCGCCGAAGCGGGCCGTGACGACACCGCCGTAGGGGCAGGGCACCTCGACCATCGCCTTGGCCGTCTCGACCTCGACCACCGGCTGGTCGATCGCCACCACGTCCCCGACCTGGACCAGCCAGCGCACGATCTCCGCCTCGGTGAGCCCCTCGCCGAGGTCGGGCAGCCTGAACTCAAGCACCTGTGCCATCAGCCCTCGGCCTCCCACTGCAAGCGCCCCACGGCGTCCAGGATGCGGTCGACACCGGGCAGATGGTGCCGTTCCAGCATCGGCGGCGGGTAGGGGATGTCGAACCCGGCGACCCGCAGCACCGGCGCCTCCAGATGGTGGAAGCAGCGCTCGGTGACCCGGGCCGCGATCTCCCCGCCGGGACCGCCGAAGCCGCCCGACTCGTGCACGACGACCGCGCGCCCGGTCCGCCGCACCGACGCGCAGACCGTCTCGTCGTCGAACGGCGTCAGGGAGCGCAGATCGACGACTTCGAGGTCCCAGCCCTCCGCGCGGGCCGCCTCGGCGGCTTCGAGGCAGACGGGCAGGGAGGGCCCGTAGGTGATGAGGGTGGCGCTGCGCCCCGGTCGGCGCACCACCGCCCGGCCCAGCGGCTCGACGGGCGCGGGCTCCTCGGGGTTCCAGCTCTCCTTCGACCAGTACAGCCGCTTGGGCTCCAGGACGACCACCGGGTCGTCGGAGGCGATGGCGGCCCGCAGCAGACCGTACGCGTCGGCGACCGTGGCCGGGGTGACGACGTGCAGGCCGGGGGTGGCCATGTAGTACGCCTCGGAGGAGTCGCTGTGGTGCTCGACACCGCCGATGCCGCCGCCGTAGGGCACGCGCACGGTGATCGGCAGCGGCATCGCGCCGCGCGTGCGGTTGCGCATCTTGGCGACATGGCTGACGAGTTGCTCGAACGCCGGGTAGGCGAAGGCGTCGAACTGCATCTCCACCACCGGGCGCAGTCCGTACATGGCCATGCCGACGGCGGCGCCGAGAATGCCGGCCTCCGCGAGCGGGGTGTCGGTGCAGCGGTCCTCGCCGAACTCCTTCGCGAGCCCGTCGGTGACCCGGAAGACACCGCCGAGGGTGCCGACGTCCTCGCCCAGGACGTGCACGGTGGGGTCGGACGCCATGGCGTCGCGCATCGCGCGCGTGAGGGCCTGCGCCATGGTGGCCGGCTTGACGGCGACGGTCGTCATCGGCTGTCGCCCTCCCGCTCCGCCGCCAGCTCGGCGCGCAACTGGTCGCGCTGTTCGCGCAGTTGCGGGGTGGGTTCGGCGTAGACGTGGGTGAAGAGGTCCATCGGGTCGAGCGCCGGGTCCTGGTTCATCCGCGCGCGCAGGTCGGCGGCCATCGCCTCGGCGTCCGCGCGGGCGGCCTCGATGCCGGCCTCGTCGAGCAGGCCGCGTCCGGTCAGCTCGCGTTCGAGGAGGGTGATCGGGTCGTGCGCCCGCCAGGCGTCGACCTCGTCGGCCGCGCGGTAGCGGGTCGCGTCGTCGGCGTTGGTGTGCGCGTCGAGCCGGTAGGTGATCGCCTCGACGAGGGTGGGTCCGCCGCCCTCACGCGCGCGTCGCACCGCGTCGGTGAGTACCTGGTGGACGGCGACCGCGTCGTTGCCGTCGACCAGGCGGCCCGGCATGCCGTAGCCGACGGCCTTGTGGGCCAGCGACGGTGCCGCGGTCTGCTTGGCGAGCGGGACGGAGATGGCGAAGCCGTTGTTCTGGACGAGGAAGACGACCGGCGCCTGCCAGACGGCCGCGAAGTTCAGCGCCTCGTGGAAGTCGCCCTCGCTGGTGCCGCCGTCGCCGACGAGCGCGAGCGCGACCACGTCGTCGCCCTTCAGGCGGGCGGCGTGGGCGAGGCCGACGGCGTGCGGGAGCTGGGTGGCGAGCGGGGTGGAGAGCGGCGCCACCCGGTGTTCGCGCGGGTCGTAGCCGGTGTGCCAGTCGCCGCGCAGCAGGGTGAGCGCCTGCACGGGGTCGAGCCCGCGGGCGACGGCGGCGAGGGTGTCGCGGTAGCTGGGGAAGAGCCAGTCGCGCTCCTGGAGGACGAGCGCGGCGGCGACCTCGCAGGCCTCCTGTCCTGTGCTGGACGGGTAGACGGCGAGGCGGCCCTGCTTGGTGAGGGCGGTGGCCTGCGCGTTGTAGCGGCGGCCGCGCACCAGCTCGGCGTAGAGGCGGCGCATCAGGGCCGGGTCGGCGCTCTCGGCCGCGTCGGTGCCGAGGACGCGGTGGGGCTCGGCGTCGGGCAGCAGCGGCGCGGGGTCCGTGCGGGGTTGCCAGGCGGGCGGCGGCGACGGGTGGTACGCGCCGCGCTGCTCCAGGACCGTCATGACGGCACCTCCTCGTGGGAGAGGCTTCAGGCGCGTCACGGGTGTGATGCGCCTCACCTACCGATTGTTCGGTCGTCGGCACATTTTGGCTACAGGCACCTCACGGCTGTGGACAAACGGTTCTCCACAACCTGGAATGAACGCACTACGTCCATGGTAGGGAGGCGGGGGGACATGGCACCTGAACAAATGGCCGACCGGTCGGAGGCCGGCGGCACCGTGCCACCGCCGCGCCCGCCCGACGCCATCGACCTGGACATCCTCCAGATGCTCCAGGCGGACGGCCGGGCGTCGATACGGTCGGTGGCCGAACGGGTCCATGTCTCGCGGGCCAACGCGTACGCGCGCATCAACCGCCTCATCGACGACGGCGTCATCCGGGGGTTCGGTGCCCGGGTCGACCATGAACGGGCCGGTCAGGGCACCTCGGCGTACATCACCCTGAAGATCGTGCAGAACTCCTGGCGGACCGTGCGCGAGCAGCTGAGACAGCTGCCGGGGGCCTCGCACATCGCGCTGGTGGGGGGCGATTTCGATGTGCTGCTGCTGGTGCACACGCCCGACAACCGGGCGCTGCGCGAGCTGGTGCTGACCCGGCTCCAGGCGATGCCCGAGGTGCTCAGCACCCGCACCCTGCTGGTCTTCGAGGAGGAGGACCTGGAGCCGCAGGGCTGACTCAGCCGGCCGCGCGCAGCCCTCCGAAGACCAGCCGCGCGACCGCGTCGGCCACCTCGCGCTCGCCCGCGCCCCGGCCCTCGGGCCGGTACCACTCGACGATCGAGTTGATCATCCCGAAGACCAGCCTGGTCGCGAGCCGCACCTCCACGTCGGTGCGCACCTCGCCCTCGGCGGCGGCGGCCCGCAGCAGGTCGGCGACCCGGTGGTCGAAGTCGCGGCGCCGCTCCAGCGCCCACCGCTCGGTGTCGGTGTTGCCCCGCACCCGCAGCAGGAGCGTCACGTACGGCAGCTCCGCGAGAAGTACCTCGACCATGCGCCGAACGACGTACTCCAGGCGGGCCGCGGCGCTCCCCACGCGCGCGTGCTCCTCGTCGAGGATGCCGAAGAGGCCGTCGAGCGCGCGGCTGACGGCCCGGTGCAGCAGCTCCTCCTTGCCGGCCACGTGGTGGTAGATCGACGACTTGGAGATGCCGGCCGCCTTGGAGAGGTGCTCCATGGAGGTGCCGTCGTAGCCGCGTTCGTTGAAGACCTGGACGGCGACGGACAGCAGCGTCTCGGGGGTGTACGTGTCGCGCTTGGCGGTGGTCATGGGGTGCCGCCCTCCCGCTTGTCGGTGGCGTACGCGTGCCGGTAGAGCGCCAGGGACGGCGTGTAGCGGCCGGACGGGTCGCGCAGATGGAGGTCGTCGAGGAGGGCGTAGGCCCAGTTGCGGCCGAGCCTGCGGCTCCATTCGAAGGGGCCGAGCGGGTAGTTGACGCCCAGCCGCATCGCGGTGTCGATGTCCTCCTCGGTGGCCACGCCCTTGGCGACGGCGTCGTGCGCCAGGTCGACGATCCGGGCGACCGTGCGGGCGACGATCATGCCGGGGACGTCCCCGATGACGCTGACGTCCTTGCCGAGCGCCTGGAAGAGGCCGGTGGCCTCGGCGAGGGTGCGGGGCGAGGTGTCCTGGGAGGCGGAGAGGGCGATACGGGTGGCCCTGCGGTAGTCGAGGGCGAGGTCGAAGTAGACGACGTCGCGGAACTCCACGGACGTCTGGCCGTCGGCGAGCGCCAGATGGCCGCCGCCGGGCAGCACCAGGCGGCTGCCCTGGTCCTCGTCCTCCTCGCGGACCTGGATGCCCGCCTCGCGGATCAGCGCGAGCAGGTCGGCCGCGGGCCCCAGGTCGCCCTCGACGACGACGTGGGCGGGCCGCCTGCCCGGTTCCGCGGTGTGCGGCTCGACGGGCTCGGCGTCGTCGCCGTACGCGTACCAGCCCTGCCCGCTCTTGCGGCCGAGGCGCCCCGACTCGACCAGGCGGCGCTGGGCGAGCGACGGGGTGAAGCGCACGTCCTGGAAGAAGGACGTCCACACGGAGTGGGTGACGGATTCGTTGACGTCCTGGCCGATGAGGTCGGTCAGTTCGAACGCGCCCATCCGGAAGCCGCCGCACTCGCGCAGCACGGCGTCGATGGTGGCAGGGTCGGCGCCCTGCGCCTCGTGGACCGCGAAGGCCTCGGCGTAGAAGGGCCGCGCGATGCGGTTGACGATGAAGCCCGGGGTGTCCGCGCAGGCGACCGGCGTCTTGCCCCAGGCGCGCGCCGTCTCGTACGCGCGCGTGGCGGACGTGACGTCACTGGCGTACCCGGAGACGACCTCCACCAGCGGCAGCAGCGGGGCGGGGTTGAAGAAGTGCAGGCCGACGAAGCGGCCGGGGTTGCGCAGCGCGCCGCCGATCGCGGTCACCGACAGGGAGGAGGTGTTGGTGGCCAGCAGGCAGTCCTCGCCGACCACGTCCTCCAGCTGCCTGAACAGCTCCTGTTTGACGTCGAGCCGCTCCAGGACGGCCTCGACGACCAGCGTGCAGTCCGCGAGGTCGGACAGGTGGGCGGCGGGCAGCAGCCGCTCGCGCGCGGCGTCCCGTTCGGCGGCGGTGAGCCGGTCCTTGGCGACCAGCCGGTCGAGCCGGGCGACGATCGCGTCGGCGGCCCTGGCCGCCTGCCCGGCGACCGAGTCGTACAGCCGAACGGAGTGGCCCGCGACCAGCGCCACCTGGGCGATGCCCTGTCCCATGGTTCCGGTGCCTACCACGGCCACGGGGCTGCTGAGGTCCAGTGCTGTCATGGGCGCGATCCTCCCGCACGGGGTTTTCCACAGATGCGGCGGTCCCCCTTGTCCCGACCGATCGTTCGGTTACTCTAACTCTGTCCGGCTGTTTCTGCCCAGGTCATGAGCTCGAAGAAGAGTTCTCCAGACGAGGAGTTGGTCCCGCATGGCCGCCGAACCGTCCGCCCACGCGCTGATCGCCGCCCACCGGCCCACCCTGGACCAGGCACTGGAAGCGATCCGCACCCGCGCCTACTGTTCCCCGCACCCCGAGCACCCCAAGGCCTACGGCGAGAACGGCAGCCTGGATGCGGCGGCGGGCAAGGCCGCCTTCGACGCCCTCCTCGGCACCCGCCTCGACCTCGGCCAGCCCGGCACGGACGACTGGACGGGCGCGGAGGAGTCGCCGTACGGCATCGCCCTCGGTGTCACCTACCCGCACGCCGACCCGGACGTCCTGCTGCCCGCCATGCGGGCCGGACAGCCGGCCTGGCGGGACGCCGGCCCCGAACTGCGCGCGATGGTCTGCCTGGAGATCCTCAAGCGGATCAGCGACCGCACGCACGAGTTCGCGCACGCCGTCATGCACACCAGCGGCCAGGCGTTCATGATGGCGTTCCAGGCGGGCGGCCCGCACGCCCAGGACCGCGGCCTCGAGGCGGTGGCGTACGCGTACGCGGAGCAGGTCCGCACCCCCGCCGCCGCCGAGTGGACCAAGCCGCAGGGCAAGCGCGACCCGCTCGCCCTCACCAAGACGTTCACACCGGTCCCGCGCGGCGTCGCGCTGGTCATCGGCTGCAACACCTTCCCCACCTGGAACGGCTTCCCCGGCCTGTTCGCCTCCCTCGCCACCGGCAACGCGGTGCTGGTGAAGCCCCACCCGCGCGCGGTGCTGCCGCTCGCGCTCACCGTGCGGATCGCGCGCGAGGCGCTCGCCGACGCGGGCTTCGACCCCAACCTGGTGGCGCTGGCCGCCGAGCGGCCCGGCGAGGGCATCGCCAAGACCCTCGCGACGCGCCCGGAGATCCGGATCGTCGACTACACGGGCTCGACCGCCTTCGGCGACTGGCTGGAGGCCAACGCCCGCCAGGCGCAGGTCTACACGGAGAAGGCGGGCGTCAACACGGTCGTCGTCGAGTCCACCGACGACTACCGCGGGATGCTCGGCAACCTCGCGTTCTCGCTCTCCCTCTACAGCGGCCAGATGTGCACCACCCCGCAGAACCTGCTGATCCCCCGGGACGGCATCCGCACCGACGCCGGACCGCGCACCTTCGACGAGGTGGTGGCCGACCTCGCGCGCGCGGTCGACGGCCTCCTCGGTGACGACGCGCGCGCCAACGGGCTGCTGGGCGCCCTCGTCAACCCCGAGGTGAAGGCCCGCCTCGAGGCAGCCGCCGGGCTCGGCGAAGTCGCCCTCGCCTCACGGGAGATCGTCAACCCCGACTTCCCCGGCGCGGTCGTGCGCACCCCGCTGATCGTGAAGCTGGACGGCACCAAGCCGGACGACGAGGCCGCCTGGACCAGCGAGTGCTTCGGCCCGGTCTCCTTCGCCGTCGCGGTCGACTCGGCGGCGCACGCGGTGGAGCTGCTGCGCCGCACGGTCCGCGAACGGGGCGCGATGACGGTCGGCGCCTACACCACGGACCAGGACGTGGAGCGGTCGGTGGAGGAGGTCTGCCTGGAGGAGTCGGCGCAGCTCTCGCTGAACCTGACGGGCGGGGTCTACGTCAACCAGACGGCCGCCTTCTCGGACTTCCACGGCTCGGGCGGCAACCCGGCGGCCAACGCGGCCCTCACGGACACCGCGTTCGTCGCCAACCGCTTCCGGACGGTGGAGGTGCGCCGCCCGGCGTAGCGGCCGGCGGGCCGGCCCGCCGCTCAGCGGGCCGTCGCGCTCCAGTGGTACAGCGTCATGGCCACGCTGGTGGCCAGGTTGTAGCTGGAGACCTGGGGGCGCATCGGCAGCGACAGCAGTTGGCCGGCCCGCGCGCGCAGCTCCGCGGAGAGGCCGCTGCGCTCGGAGCCGAAGGCGAGGACGGCGTCGTCCGGGAGCGTCACGTCCCGGAGGTCGTCGCCCTCCGGGTCGAGCGCGAAGACCGGCCCTGCGGGCAGCTGCGCGGCTTCGAGCCGCTCCACGGCGGTCGCGAAGTGCAGCCCGGCCCCGGCCCGCACGACGGTCGGGTGCCAGGGGTCGAGGGTGCCGGTGGTGACGACGCCGGTCGCGCCGAACCCGGCGGCGAGCCGGATGACCGCGCCCGCGTTGCCGAGGTTGCGCGGCTGGTCGAGGACCACGACCGGCGCCGTCCTCGGCAGCCTGGCCAGCACCGCGAGCTGCCCGGCCCGCTCGGGGCGTACGGCGAGGGCGGCCACACCGGTCGGGTGCGGGCGCGGCACGAGCGCCGTGTACGTCGCCCGCGGCACCTCGGTGAGGAGCGCGGCCAGGGCGTCGCGGACGTCGGGGGCGAGGTCGTCGGCGAGGGCGAGGGCCGCCGCCCGGTCGGTGGCGACCGCGACCGGCACGTCGGCCCCGAACCGCACGGCGTGCTTGAGGGCGTGGAACCCGTCGAGCAGGACGGCGTCGGCGGCGAGCCTGTGCCAGTCGGTCAGGGGGGCGGCGGTCATGCCGTGCAGCCTACGTGCGGCCGGCCTCGGCACCGACCGCCGCGTCGTCACCCGCTCCCCGCGGCCCCGGGACCGTCGCCCGGCCGCCGCGGCCCTGGAGGCGGCCCCGCGCGCGTGCCGCCCAGCCGCCGAGCCGGCGCAGGAAGGACGTCGGCAGGAAGACCGCGTCGGCGGCGATCATCGCGAGCGAGAAGAACGGCAGCCCGAGGACGACGGCGATCACCGCGTGCTCGACCATCATCAGCGCGAGCAGGACGTTCTTGACCCGCCGGTTGAAGAGCGTGAAGGGGAAGGCGACCTGCACGATCACCGTCCCGTAGGTGACCAGCATGACCATGGTGCCGCTGGCGGCGAGCAGATCGGCGAGGGCCGGCCAGGGTGAGAAGTAGTCCAGGTGCAGCGGGTAGTGCACGGCGGTGCCGTCCTGCCAGCGCGAACCCTGGATCTTGTACCAGCCGGCCGTCGCGTAGATCAGACACGCCTCCGCCATGATCACGAAGAGCGCGCCGTTGTGCGCGACGGCGGCGACCACGTCGAGCAGCACCCGCGGCTCGCGCCCGCGCGCCCACCGCTCCACGGCCCACCGCACCGCCACGCCCACCCAGACCACGTACAGGACCGTCGGAGCGGTCGGGTCGACGGCGTCGAGCCGCCCCCCGGCGGTCACCGCGACCAGCGTGAACCCGAGGACACCCCACAGCGCGGGACCGACCCGGTCGACGACGTGCTCCCCCCGCGCGCGTGCCGCGGCCGTCAGCCGCGCCCGCCTGGCGTCCAGCGACCAGACCTGACCGCAGCGCGTGAACACCAGGTAGATCGCCATCAGGTGCAGGACGTTGTCGCCGCCGTCGCCCATGAAGACACTGCGGTTCTGCAACGACAGCACACCGACCATGAACAGCACGGACAGCGTGCGGGTGCGCCAGCCGAGCAGCAGCAGGACGGAGCTGACCACGGCGAGCGCGTACACCGCCTCGAACCAGCCCTGGCCGTCCGACCACATCAGCGCGGTGAAGGCGTGGTTGGTCGCGATCAGCTGCTGCGCCAGGTCCCAGCTCCAGGGCCCGTCGGGGCCGTACATCTCCTGCCGGTGCGGGAACTCGCGGAGCAGGAACAGCAGCCAGGTCGCGCTGAATCCGATCCGGATGACGGCGCTCTGGTAGGGGCCGAGCGCGGATCCGGTGAGCCGCGCGAGGGCGGCGGAGACCGCCGGGGCGAATCGGTTCACTGGACGGCTCCGGCGGTCTTCGCGTCGCGGGCGGGGCGCGCGTCAGGCACCGGCCACCACGGCAGCACGCGGTACGTCGGCTGGTCCGAGACCTTCTCGCCGCTCCACCGGGGCGGCGGCACGTTGGTGGTGCGGGAGCGCAGCTGGACGCGCTGCACGGTGCCGCCGTCGCCCGCCGCGCCCTCGCGCGCCAGGCGCAGCAGCACGATGCGGGTCAGATAGGTCTGGGAGAGCGCCCCGCGCTGGCCGTTCGGACGGTTGTCCGTGTCGTGGGTCGAGACGAAGAAGTCCCAGGCGCGGCGCAGTTCGTTCTGGTCGGTGTGGCTGGGCAGCGGATTGCCGTCGATGGCCCGGCCGTCCTCGGCCGACAGGTCGTACCAGCCGGTGGTGCGCACCCCGCCGTCCGCCGTGCCGATGTCGGCGCGGACCTGGACGGCGATGTTCTGCTGGAGCGGGTTGGGCGCGAAGAGCTTCCAGTTCTGCTCGAACTCGGGGTACACCCAGTCGTCGACGGCCTTGCCGTGCTGCTTGCTCAGCGTGTTCGAGGGCGCGACATGCAGGAAGACCATCCCGAGATGCGTGCAGACGGTGACGGCGACGACGGCGAGCGCGAGCGCGGCGACCAGCTGATAGCGGAGCGAGAGCGCGGCGACCCCGGAGAGCGGCGGTTGGGACGGCTGAGACGACTGAGACGCCTGAGGCGAGGGAGACGGGGAGAGGGACTGGGACGGCAGGGGCGACGGAGGCGGCTGGGACGACGGGGACGGCTGAGACGGCCGGGGCCAGCCGGAGGGCTCGGCGCCGGGTGCGGCGGCTGCTTCTCGGGAGCCTTCGGGACGGTCTGCGCGGTCTGCACGGCCTGTGCCGTCTGTGATGTCTGTGACGTCTGAGGGATCTATGGGATCTGCGGAATCTGCGCGATCTGCGGAATCTGCGGGATCTGCGGGATCTATGGGGTCTATGGGCTCGTCGGGTTCGGGGGCCGGTTCGGGTTCGGGGGCGCGTGTCCGGTCCGCCCCCGCCCCCTGGTCGTACGCGTCCATTCCGCCCCGTCTCCCGATCCCGGTCCGTCGTCCGGCCGCTTGTCCGCACGGCCGCGTGCCCGGAGGCCCGCCGCGCGCACCGGGAACGGTACTCAGGCCGAGCCGTGCTTCACAGCCCCGCGGTCCGCCCGCGGGTTATCCACAGCGGTTGACACCTTACGGCGCGCGACCGACGATGGAATCACACGAACCGAACGATCGGTCGGGAGCAGGCTCCCGGACCCAGCCCAGGTCGAGGGGGACCGCATGGCGACAGCAGCGGCGCACGAGACACGGACCGCCGAGGAGGACACCGCCACCGGCGCCTACGAACACGCTTTCGATGCCGCCGTGGCCGCCGAGGAGCGCATCGAACCGCGTGACTGGATGCCGGACGCCTACCGCGCCACCCTCGTGCGGCAGATGGCACAGCACGCCCACTCGGAGATCATCGGCATGCAGCCGGAGGCCAACTGGATCACGCGCGCGCCCTCCCTGCGCCGTAAGGCCATCCTGATGGCCAAGGTCCAGGACGAGGCGGGCCACGGCCTCTACCTGTACAGCGCCGCCGAGACCCTCGGCACCGGCCGCGACGAACTGCTCGACAAGCTCCACTCCGGCCGCCAGAAGTACTCCTCGATCTTCAACTACCCGACGCTGACCTGGGCCGACGTGGGCGCGATCGGCTGGCTCGTGGACGGCGCCGCGATCACCAACCAGGTACCGCTGTGCCGCTGCTCCTACGGCCCGTACGCGCGCGCGATGGTGCGGATCTGCAAGGAGGAGTCCTTCCACCAGCGCCAGGGGTACGAGCTGCTCCTCGCCCTCAGCCGGGGCACCCCCGAGCAGCACGCGATGGCGCAGGACGCGGTCGACCGCTGGTGGTGGCCGTCCCTGATGATGTTCGGCCCGCCGGACGACGAGTCGGCGCACTCCGCGCAGTCCATGACGTGGAAGATCAAGCGCCACTCCAACGACGAGCTGCGCCAGCGCTTCGTCGACATCTGCGTCCCGCAGGCCGCGTCCCTCGGCCTCACCCTGCCCGACCCCGAGCTGCGGTGGAACGAGGAGCGGGGCCGGCACGACTTCGGCCCGATCGACTGGTCGGAGTTCCGCGAGGTCCTCAAGGGCAACGGCCCCTGCAACGAACAACGGCTCACCCAGCGCAGGCGGGCCCACGAGGAAGGCGCCTGGGTACGGGAGGCGGCCGCCGCGTACGCGGCCAAGCAGACGACCGGCGGGGCAGAAGGAGAGCGGGCATGACGGACACCGACTGGCCCCTGTGGGAGGTCTTCGTGCGCTCGCGCCGGGGCCTCGCGCACACCCACGCCGGCAGCCTGCACGCGCCGGACGCCGCGTTCGCCCTGCGCAACGCGCGCGACCTCTACACCAGGCGCGGCGAGGGCGTCTCGATCTGGGTCGTCCCGTCGGCCGCGGTCACCGCCTCCTCGCCCGACGAGAAGGACCCGTTCTTCGAGCCGTCCGCCGACAAGCCCTACCGGCACCCGACCTTCTACGAGATCCCGGACGGGGTGAAGCACCTGTGACCGCCACCACCGCGACGACGGCCGCCCTCGCCCTCGGGGACGACGCCTTGGTGCTCTCCCACCGCCTGGGCGAATGGGCGGGCCACGCACCCGTCCTGGAGGAGGAGGTCGCCCTCGCCAACATCGCCCTCGACCTGCTCGGCCAGGCCCGGGTGCTGCTGTCGAGCGCGGGCGACGAGGACGACCTGGCGTATCTGCGCGAGGAACGCGCCTTCACCAACCTCCAGCTGGTCGAGCAGCCCAACGGCGACTTCGCCCACACCATCGCCCGCCAGCTGTACTTCTCCACCTACCAGCACCTGCTGTACGGGCAACTGGCCGCCGGAGGGGGCGAGTTCGCCGGGCTCGCCGCGAAGGCCGTCAAGGAGGTCGCCTACCACCGCGACCACGCCGAGCAGTGGACCCTGCGGCTCGGGGACGGCACGGAGGTCAGCCACGCGCGGATGCGGGCCGGGTGCGACGCCCTGTGGCGCTTCACCGGCGAGATGTTCGAGCCGGTGGCCGGGCTCGACGTGGACACCGAGGCGCTGCGCTCGCAGTGGCACGCGTCGGTGGGCGCGGTGCTGCGCCGGGCCACGCTGACGCTCCCCGAGGGCCCGGCGTCCGGCGGCTGGGCGGCGGGCGCCGGACGGCAGGGCCTGCACACCGAGTCGTTCGGGCGGATGCTCGCCGAGATGCAGCACCTGCACCGCAGCCACCCGGGGGCGTCATGGTGACGCCCACCGCCCTGGAGGCGGAGCTGCTCGCGCTCGCCGGCTCGGTCCCCGACCCGGAGTTGCCGGTGCTCACCCTCGCCGAGCTGGGCGTGGTGCGCGCGGTGCGGCTGCACGGCACCGGCGCGGCCGAGGTCGAGCTGACCCCGACCTACACCGGCTGCCCGGCGATCGAGGCGATGTCGGCGGACATCGAACGGCTGCTGCACGAGCACGGGATGGCCGAGGTCACCGTCCGCACGGTGCTGACACCGGCCTGGTCGACCGACGACATCACCGACGAAGGCCGCCGCAAACTACGGGAGTTCGGCATCGCGCCGCCGCGCGTCCACGCCGCGTCAGGACCGGTCCCCGTCACCCTCGGCGCCACCCGCACCGCGGCTCCCGAGCCGGTGCGCTGCCCGCACTGCGGCTCCGCCGACACCGAGCTGCTCAGCCGCTTCTCCTCCACCGCCTGCAAGGCGCTGCGCCGCTGCCTGGCCTGCCGTGAACCCTTCGACCACTTCAAGGAGCTGTGATGGCCCGCTTCCACGCGCTCCAGGTGGCGGCGGTCGACCGGCTCACCGACGACTCCGTCGCCCTCACCCTCACCATCCCCGAGGAGCTGCGCGAGCGGTACCGGCACGCACCGGGCCAGCACCTCGCCGTCCGGCGCACGCTCGACGGCGCCGAGGTCAGGCGCACCTACTCGATCTGCTCCCCCGCCCCCGACCCCGACGGCGGCGGCCCGCTCACCCTGCGGATCGGGGTGCGGCTGGTCGAGGGCGGCGCGTTCTCGACACACGCCCTGAAGGAGATCACCACCGGTGACGAACTGGAGGTGATGACCCCGGCGGGCCGCTTCACCCTGGACCCGGCGCCGGGCCTGTACGCGGCGATCGTCGGCGGCAGCGGCATCACCCCGGTGCTGTCGATCGCCTCGACGCTGCTGGCGCGCGAACCGCGGGCACGGTTCTGTCTGATCCGCAGCGACCGCACCTCGGCGTCCACGATGTTCCTGGAAGAGGTCGCCGACCTGAAGGACCGGTATCCGCGCCGGTTCCAGCTGGTCACGGTTCTCTCCCGGGAGGAGCAGCAGGCGGGGCTGCCGTCCGGGCGGCTCGACGACGCGCGGCTGGCCGGGCTGCTGCCCGCGCTGCTCCCGGTGGAGCGGGTGGCGGGCTGGTTCCTGTGCGGCCCGCTGGGTCTGGTGGAGGGCGCCGAGCGGGCGCTGCGCGAGATCGGCGTCCCGCGCGCCCTCGTCCACGAGGAGATCTTCCACGTGGACACCACCGCTCCCGCGCCGTCCGCCCCGGCCCCCGCGCACAGCACGGTGACCGCACGCCTCGACGGCCGCGGCGGGACCTGGCCGGTCGAGGACGGCGAATCCGTGCTGGAGACGGTCCTGCGCAACCGCCCGGACGCCCCCTACGCCTGCAAGGGCGGAGTCTGCGGCACCTGCCGGGCCTTCCTGGTCTCCGGCGAGGTCCGCATGAACCGCAACTTCGCCCTGGAACCGGAGGAGACGGCGGCGGGCTACGTCCTGGCCTGCCAGTCGCACGCGGTGACGGAGGAGGTGGAGGTGGACTTCGACCGCTGACAACGGCTCACGGCGACACCCCACCTGTTGCCGCGCTGCCGCCGGCCGTCAGCGGCACGCTGTCCTTCGTCGCCAGTCGGCAAACGCCAGACGGCAAACGCCAGACGGCCGGACGCCCGTCGGCAGACAGCACCCGCCAGTCGCCAGTCGCCCGTCAGCCGTCGGTCGTCGGTCGTCGGTCGAAGAGGTGACCGCCCGTTCCCTTCTTCTAGAACCTGTTCTATCTTGACGCTCCGTCAGATCAGCGGAGCCGCCGGGAGGACAGGACCGTGGACTTCACCTTCAGCGAGGAGCAGCAGGCGGCGGCGGAGGCGGCGCGGGGGGTCTTCGCCGACGTCGCGCCCGACTCGGTGCCCAGTCCCTCGATGGTCGTGGGCGCCGTCGCCGACGACTTCGACCGCGCCCTGTGGGCCAGGCTCGCCGAGGCGGACCTGCTGAGCCTGCTGCTCGACCCGGAAGAGGGCGGCGCGGGCCTCGACGCCATCGCGCTCTGCCTGGTGCTGCGCGAGTCCGCGAAGGTCTTGGCCCGGGTGCCGCTGCTCGAACACAGCGCGGCGGTGGCGACGATCCAGGCCCACGGCGGCCCGGAGCCGAGGTCGGCGCTGGTGGCCCGCGCGGGCCGGGGCGAGCTGGTGCTGACGGTCGCCGCGAGCGGCCGCACCGGCCACGACCCGGCCGAACTCGCCGTGACCGCACGGCAGGACGGCGACGCGTGGCTGCTGGACGGCGTCCAGACGGCGGTGCCGTGGGCGCAGACCGCCGACCACATCGTCGTCCCGGCCCGCAGCACCACGGGCGACAGCCGCACCCTCCTCGCCGTCGTCCCCCGGGGCCAGGAGGGGACCGACATCGCCGAGCAGATCTCCACCACCGGTGAGCGGCTCGGCGAACTGCGCCTGGAGTCGGCGCGGGTACCGGCGGCGTCCGTCATCGACTCCGACGGCGCCTGGGAGGAGCTGCGGGACCTGCTGACCACCGGGACCTGCGCGCTGGCGCTCGGCCTCGGTGAGCGGGTGCTGCGGATGAGCGGCGAATACACCGGCAAGCGGGAGCAGTTCGGGTTCCCGGTCGCCACCTTCCAGGCCGTCGCGATGCAGGCCGCCGACCGCTACATCGACCTGCGCGCGATGGAGGTCACCCTCTGGCAGGCAGCCTGGCGGATCGCCACCAGGGCGCCCGGCGCACTGCCCGCCGCGGGCGACGTGGCGGTGGCGAAGATCTGGGCCGCGGAGGGCGTGCGCAGGGTCGTGCAGACGGCTCAGCATCTGCACGGCGGGTTCGGGGCGGACGTCGAGTACCCGCTGCACCGCTACCACGCGTGGGCCAAGCAGCTGGAGCTGTCGCTCGGCCCGGCCGCCGCACACGAGGAGGCCCTCGGCGACCTGCTGGCCGCGCACCCCCTGAGCTGACCGCCCGAGCACGCAGCGCCCACCAGCCCCTACGGGCAGAGGCCGACGCCTTCCGCCCGCCCTGCCCCGCAGCGGCAGCAGCCGCAGCCGCTAGAGGACGAACCCGTCCTGCCCCGCGTCCGTCACGACGGGGCGGCCCGCCGCGGCCCACACCTGCATCCCGCCGTCGACGTTCACGGCGTCCACGCCCTGCTGCGCCAGGTACATGGTGACCTGGGCGGACCGGCCGCCGGAGCGGCAGATGACGTTGACCCGGCCGTCCTGCGGGGCGGCCTCGGTCAGCTCGCCGTAGCGGGCCACGAACTCGCTGAGGGGGATGTGCAGGGCCCCTTCGGCATGGCCCGCCTGCCACTCGTCGTCCTCGCGGACGTCCAGCAGGAAGTCGCCGTCCTTGAGGTCCGCGACCTCGACCGTGGGCACACCAGCTCCGAATTGCATGCCCCGACGCTACCCGAACCGGATCGCGCCGCATCGCGCCGGACCAGTCGGACCAGTTGGATCAGTCGGATCGAGCCGTCGACCCACTCGTCCACCCGACCACCGGGCCACTGGGCTCACCGGGCCACCGGGCCAGGCCCCCGGGCTCACCGGCTACCCGAGCAGCGCGGCCAGCTCCTCCTCGCGCGCGGCGACCTGCGCGAGCAGTTGCTCGGCGATCTCCTCAAGAAGCCGGTCGGGGTCGTCGGGGGCGAGCCGCAGCATCGAGCCGATCGCGCTCTCCTCCATCTCCTTGGCGACCAGCGTGAGCAGCTCCTTGCGCTGGGACAGCCATTCGAGACGGGCGTACAGCTCCTCGCTGTGGCTCGGGCCGCGCTCCTTGGGGGCGGGGCCCTTGGCCCACTCCTCGGCCAGCTCGCGCAGCAGCGCCTCGTCACCGCGCGCGTAGGCCGCGTTGACGCGGGTGATGAACTCCTCGCGCCGCTGACGTTCGCTCTCGTCGGGCGCCAGGTCGGGGTGGGCCTTGCGGGCGAGGTCGCGGTAGAGCTTGCGCGCCTCGTCGCTCGGGCGGACCCGCTGAGGGGGCCGCACCGGCTGGTCGGTGAGCATCGCGACGGCCTCGGGGAACAGTCCGTCGCCGTCCATCCAGCCGTTGAACAGCTCCTCGACGCCCGGCATCGGCATCACCCGGGCCCGCGCCTCGTCCGCCTTGCGCCGGTCCTCCGGGTCACCGGTGCGGTCGGCGGTGACCTCGGCGATCCGGGCGTCCAGCTCGTCGAGCCTGGTGTACATGGGGCCGAGCTTCTGGTGGTGCAGGCGGGAGAAGTTCTCCACCTCGACGCGGAACGTCTCCACCGCGATCTCGTACTCGATCAGCGCCTGCTCGGCGGCCCGCACAGCCCGTTCGAGCCGCTCCTCGGGCCGCGCCGCACCGCCTTCGGCCGCCGCCTGCGCCTCACCATCAGATCCGGAGCTCGTCACCCGCTCAGCCTAGGCCACCAACGGCCCACCGAGGTCACCAGGAGACCCCCGCGAGCCCCTCACGGACCCACGGCCCCACGGGCCCCCGCCCCGACCGACCGACCGCCGCAGCCGCCGCCCCCACCGCACCACCCCCGACCTCCGAGCCGCCCGACCTCCGCCACCGTCCACCCACGGAGCCGCCCGCACACCGCGCAGCCCGCCCACCGGGCCACCCGCCCCCCGTCACACCCCCAGCTCGGCCGCGACCCGCCCCGATCGCACCGCAGCGACCAGGTCGGCGTGGTCGGCCTCGGTACGGTCGGCGTAGGCGACGGCGAAGTCGGCGAGCGCCTCGTCGAGCTCCTCGTTCTTGCCGCAGTACCCGGCGATCAGGGACGGGTCGGCGCTGTGCGCGTGGGCGCGGGCCAGCAGCGCGCCGGTCATCCGCGCGTAGTCGTCGATCTGGTCGGCGGCGAGCGCGGCGGGGTCGACGCTGCCCTTGCGGTTGCGGAACTGCCGTACCTGGAAAGGCCGTCCGTCGACCGTCGTCCAGCCCAGCAGGTTGTCGCTGACGACCTGCATCCGCTTCTGCCCGAGGACCACCCGGCGCCCCTCGTGGGCGACGGCGGGCGTCTCGAAGCCGGCCGTCGCCAGGTGCGGCACCAGCGACGAGGCGCGCGCCTCCTTCACCTGGAGGACGAGCGGCTCGCCCCGGTGGTCGAGGAGCAGCACCACATAGGACCTGGTCCCGACGCTGCCGGTGCCGACGACCCGGAAGGCCACGTCGTGCACCGCGTGCCGGGCCAGCAGCGGCAGCCGGTCCTCGGAGAGCGTCTCCAGGTAGGACTCGAGGGACGCGGCGACCGCCTCCGCCTCGGCGTCCGGTATCCGGCGCAGCACCGGACGGGCCTCGACGAAGCGCCGGCCGCCGTCCCCGGTCGCCTCCGTGGACTTCGCCGCGAACCGCCCGCTGGTGTTGGCCCGCGCCTTCTCGGAGACCCGCTCCAGGGTGCCGAGCAGATCGTGGGCGTCGGCGTGCGAGACCAGCTCCTCGTCCGCGACGGCGTTCCACGCGTCCAGCGCCGGGAGCCTGGCCAGCAGCCGCATGGTGCGACGGTAGGCGCCGGCCGCGTCACCCGCCGCCTCGCGGCACTGGTCCTCGTCGGCACCGGCCTCGCGGCCCGCGAGCACCAGGGAGGCGGCGAGCCGCTTCAGGTCCCACTCCCAGGGTCCTTCGACGGTCTCGTCGAAGTCGTTCAGGTCGATCACCAGACCGCCGCGGGCGTCCCCGTAGAGGCCGAAGTTGGCGGCGTGGGCGTCACCGCAGAGCTGGGCGCGGATCCGGGTGGTCGGGGTGCGGGCCAGGTCGTACGCCATCAGCCCGGCGGAGCCGCGCAGGAAGGCGAAGGGGGTGGCCGCCATCCGGCCCGCCCGGATCGGCGTGAGGGCCGGTATCCGGCCGAGGTTGGACTCCTCGACGGCGGTGACGGCGTCCGGCCGTGAGCCGTCCAGGTCGAGCGTGGCGTGCGCGGACCTCGGCAGGACCGCGCGCAGCGCCTTCCCTTCGCGCTTGGGCGAGGCGGGAGCGGGGAACGTGGCGAGCCCACGCACCCGGAAGGGCCTCCGGAGCCCCGTCCGGCCCGCGCCCGCACTCGCACTCGCGCCCCCACCGACGCCCTCGCCGGCGACTTCGCTCGACCCCACCAATCCGGCCACCACGACCGCCTCCCCCGTACCCGCACGAACATCAACTCGTGCCGACGGTACCGCCGGTGACGAAAACGCGTCAGACCCTGTGGAAAACTCGGCGCACCCCGCCATGACGACCTGTGGACAACTCACCGGCTCCCGCGATCACCGCCCGTGAACGGCCCAGCGCACCCGCCACCAGTGGCCCACAGCCGCCACCCATCGCCGCCACCCACGTCCGGCAAGGCGCGCCCATCTGAACGCTCTCCACGCCCCGGCTCACGCGGCCCACACGCGACCTACGCGTGGCGCGAACTCCTCAGCAGACCCCAGCAGCTCGCAGCCGATAGCCCGCAACAGCTCGCAGCAGACGCCCGCAACAGCTCGCAGCAGATCGCAGCAACTCGCAGCCGCGCCCAGCAGCTCGCGCCCAGCAGCCCGCTCTCACCAGCTCTCAGCAGATCCCGCCGTCGCGCTCCTCCGGCAGATGCGTGCTCGCCCACTCGCCGAGCTTCCGCAGCGCCGGTTCGAGGGCCTCGCCCGCCTCGGTGAGCCGGTAGGAGACCCGTAGCGGCGGCCCCTCGTCGACCTCCCGCACCAGCAGCCCGGCGCCGCCCAGTTCGCTGAGCCGGTCGGAGAGCATCCGCTCGCTGATGCCGGGCACCGCCCGGCGCAGGTCGACGAAGTACGCGGGACCGCCGGTCAGCACGGCCACGATCGGGCCGGTCCAGCGCTTGCCGAGCAGCTGGAAGACCCGGGTGATCCCGGCGTCGACCCGCTTGCACGCCGCGGGGTCGTGTGTCTCCTCGACCGTCATGCCGACCAGGGTACTGCCCGCCCGTACGGGGATGAAAAAAAGTAAGTGACTGTGTTATCCATAGTCGAGTACTAATTCTCAGCACGGCGCACAGACATCCCCACTCCCTGGAGACCCCCATGCCGACGCTCCTGCACATCGACTCCTCCGTCTTCCCGGCCGGCGCCTCCGCGTCCCGTGACGTCACCGACGCCTTCCGCACGGCGTGGCAGGAACAGCACCCCGAGGGCACGGTGATCCACCGCGACCTGTCCGCGCACCCGGTGCCGCACATCAGCGCCGACGCGCACACCGCAGGCTTCGCGGACCCGGCCACGCACACCCCGGGGCAGGCCGCGGCCTTCGCCGAACGCCTGAAGCTGATCGAGGAGCTGGAGAACGCGGACGCCGTCCTGATCGGCGCCCCGATGTACAACTTCTCGATCCCGTCGACCCTGAAGGCGTGGCTGGACAACGTGATCCTGATGGGCCGCACCGCGGGCGCCGAGGAGTCCAAGGTGAAGGGCACCCCGGTCACCGTGGTCGCCAGCCGGGGCGGCTCCTACGCGCCCGGCACCCCGCGCGAGGGCTTCGAGTACGTCCAGAACTACCTGCGCGCGGTCTTCGCCGACGCGCTCGGCGCTGATCTGGAGTTCATCGTCCCGGAGCTGACCATGGCCCCGCACAATCCGGCGATGGCCGACCTGGTCCCGCTCTACGAGGCGTCGCGCGAGCGTGCCCTGGAGGACGCCGCCACCAAGGCCAAGTCCCTGGCGGACCGCCTGGCGGCCTGACCCGCTCCCACCGGCCCGCTCCCGGGGCACCAGGGCGGGCCGGTCTCCGTGAGACACCTCACACCGCAGGGACATCACACGGCCACGGGGCCGGCGCGGAGACGCCCGGCCCCGCACCCGTGACCGGCGCGACGCACCCGTCCCCGGAGAACGCGGAAGCCCCCCGGTCCTGAGACCGGGGGGCTTCCGACTGGTGCGCGAGGGGGGAGTTGAACCCCCACGCCCTTTCGGGCACTGGAACCTGAATCCAGCGCGTCTGCCTATTCCGCCACCCGCGCATTGGGTGTGTCCTGGGCCTCCGTGCCTTGCGGTGCGGCGCCTTCCGACACGCAGAACATTAGCACGCTGACAGGGGTGGATTCACATCGCTCGACGGCGGGCAACCGGCGACCAGGGAGGTCGCGCGCACCGTCCCGCGCGGCCGTCGAACGCACCGGGTCGTCCGCTCCGTATCGACGGGGGACACGGAACGGACAAGGATCCGTTCACGTATCAACCTCGTACCGGAACCGGCCGTCTCCCCAGGAGCAGGTCCGGGCGCACAGTCCGGTGCGGGACACTGGTCTGCGGCCACCTCTACGATCCTGGGCAGAAGCAGCGCACCACGGGAACGCCGGACCACCCGGAGTGCGCGGGAGCACGACGGGGCCGACAGGGGGAACCAGCCGATCGACCGGCGCGTGGATACGATCAGTAAGCAGTATCAAGCAGTGCATCGCCCGCGGAGCGGGCAGAACAAGTACGTCAGCAGCTATGGAGGAGGTGCCCCATGGGAGTCCTGAAGAAGTTCGAGCAGCGTCTCGAAGGCTTGGTCAACGGCACCTTCGCCAAAGTCTTCAAGTCCGAGGTCCAGCCCGTGGAGATCGCGGGAGCGCTCCAGCGCGAGTGCGACAACAACGCGACGATCTGGAACCGCGACCGGATCGTCGTGCCCAACGACTTCATCGTCGAGCTGAGCACCCCCGACTTCGAGCGGCTCAGCCCGTACTCGGGCCAGCTGAGCGACGAGCTGGCCGGCATGGTCAGGGACTACGCGAAGCAGCAGCGGTACACCTTCATGGGACCGATCAAGGTCAACCTGGAGAAGGCGGACGATCTCGACACCGGCCTCTACCGGGTCCGCAGCCGCACCCTCGCCTCCACCACCGACCAGCAGGGCGCGGGCCCCGCGGCCCCGGCGGGCCCGCCCGCGGGCGGTCGCGGACCGGGCGCGGGCGGGTACGGCTACCCGCCGGCCGCCGGATCCCCCGGCGCCCCGCCGATGCCCGCCGCTCCGCCCCCCGGCGGACGCCCCGGCGGCTACGGCTACCCGCAGCCCGCCCAGCCCGCGCAGCGCCCCACGGGACCCTCGGGTCCGGTCGGCGCGTCCGCGCCCGGCTCCCGCACCCGCTACTGGGTGGAGATCAACGGCAACCGCCACCAGATCTCGGGACCCACGCTCGTGCTCGGCCGCAGCACCGAGGCCGACGTACGGATCGACGACCCCGGCGTCTCGCGCCGGCACTGTGAGATCCGGACCGGAACGCCCTCGACGATCCAGGATCTCGGGTCCACCAACGGCATCGTGGTGGACGGGCAGCACACCACCCGCGCTACGCTCCGCGACGGCTCGCGGATCGTCGTGGGCAGCACCACCATCATTTACCGGCAAGCCGAAGGGTGAAGCGGGGGCAATGTCAGAGCTGACCCTCACGGTCATGCGGCTGGGTTTCCTGGCCGTACTGTGGCTGTTCGTGATCGTGGCCGTGCAGGTCATCCGCAGCGACCTGTTCGGAACGCGCGTCACGCAGCGCGGCGGGCGACGGGACGCGGGGCGGGCCCAGCAGAGCCAGCGCCAGCAGGCCCCACCGCAGCAGCGGCAGCAGCCCGCCGCGGGCCGCCAGCGGCGCAACGCGCCCACCAAGCTGGTCGTGTCGGAGGGCACCCTCACCGGCACGACGGTCGCCCTCCAGGGCCAGACCATCAGCCTTGGCCGGGCGCACGACAGCACCATCGTGCTGGACGACGACTACGCCTCCAGCCGCCATGCCAGGATCTACCCGGACCGCGACGGCCAGTGGATCGTCGAGGACCTGGGGTCCACCAACGGCACGTATCTCGACCGGAGCCGGCTGACGACCCCCACGCCGATCCCGCTGGGCGCGCCGATCCGCATCGGCAAGACCGTCATCGAGCTGCGGAAGTAGTACCACGTCATGAATGAGCGCGAGCGGAGCGAGCACGCGGCGGTGGCCGGTACGCAGGTCCCCCGCGCGCTCCCGACCGGAGGGTGGGCACCGTGCGGATGTACCCGGAGCCGACGGGCGAGGTGCGCATGAGTCTGTCACTGCGCTTCGCCGCCGGATCGCACAAAGGCATGATCCGGGAGGGCAACGAGGACTCCGGATACGCCGGACCCCGCCTGCTTGCCATCGCCGACGGCATGGGCGGCGCCGCCGCCGGCGAGGTCGCCTCCTCCGAGGCGATCTCCACCATCGTCGCCCTCGACGACGACGTACCCGGCTCCGACCTCCTCACCTCCCTCGGCGCCGCCGTGCAGCGCGCCAACGACCAGCTGCGCTCGATGGTCGAGGACGACCCCCAGCTGGAGGGCATGGGCACCACGCTCACCGCCCTGCTCTGGACCGGCCAGCGGCTCGGGCTCGTGCACGTCGGCGACTCGCGCGCGTACCTGCTGCGCGACGGCGTGCTGACCCAGATCACCCAGGACCACACCTGGGTGCAGCGGCTGGTCGACGAGGGCCGCATCACCGAGGAAGAGGCCACCACCCACCCGCAGCGCTCCCTGCTGATGCGGGCGCTGGGCAGCGGCGACCACGTCGAGCCCGACCTGTCGATCCGCGAGGTCCGGGCCGGCGACCGCTACCTGATCTGCTCCGACGGCCTCTCGGGCGTGGTGTCCCACCAGACCCTCGAGGACACCCTCGCCAGCTACCAGGGCCCCCAGGAGACCGTGCAGGAGCTGATCCAGCTCGCGCTGCGCGGCGGCGGCCCCGACAACATCACGGTGATCATCGCCGACGTCCTCGACCTGGACACCGGGGACACCCTCGCCGGGCAGCTCTCCGACACCCCGGTGGTGGTCGGCGCGGTCGCCGAGAACCAGCACCAGCAGCACGACGGCACGATCATGCAGACCCCGGCCGGCCGCGCCTCCGGGCTCGGCCGCCAAGTCCCCGGCCAGGGCGGCGAGTTCGGCCCGCCGGGCTCGGGCGACGACGGCGGCTACGCGCCGTCCGGCTCCTTCGGCGACTACGACGACCAGGACTTCGTCAAGCCCGGCAAGGGCAGGCGCTGGCTGAAGAGATCGTTCTACACCGTGCTGGCGCTGGCCGTGATCGGCGGCGGTCTGTACGGCGGCTACCGCTGGACGCAGACGCAGTACTACGTCGGCACCAACGGCGAGCACCTCGCCCTCTACCAGGGCATCAGCCAGGACCTGGCCTGGGTCTCGCTCTCGAAGGTCGAGAAGGACCACCCCGAGATCGAACTCAAGTACCTGCCGCCGTACCAGCAGAAGCAGGTGAAGGCCACCATCGCCGAAGGCGGCCTGAAGGACGCCCAGTCGAAGATCGACGAACTCTCCGTGCAGGCGTCCGCCTGCAAGAAGGAGTCCGAGCGGCAGGCGGTCGAGAGCCGGAACAGCGCGAAGACCGGCACGGGAGAGGCGGGCGGGACCACGGGAACCACCCCGGCCTCCCTCGCGTCAAAGGCATCGCCGAGCCCCTCGACCTCCCCGACCCCGTCCCCGTCCGCGACCGCCCCGACCCCGAGCCCCGGCCCCAGCCTCTCGGAGGAGGAGCAGAAGGTCGTCTCGCTGTGCGGTAAGCAGTAGGCAAGCCGTGAGAGGCCCCGTCACACGATGAGCAGTACTACCAACTCGCCGACGCACCACACGTCCACGATCGGCGCCATCGGCGCCCCGAGCAGACGCAACACCGAACTGGCGATGCTCGTGTTCGCCGTCGTCATTCCGGTGTTCGCCTACGCCAACGTGGGCCTGGCCATCAACGACTCGGTACCGCCGGGCCTGCTCAGCTACGGCTGCGGGCTCGGTCTGCTGGCCGCCATCGGCCATCTCGTGGTGCGGAAGTTCGCGCCGTACGCGGACCCGCTGCTGCTGCCCCTCGCCACCCTCCTCAACGGCCTCGGGCTCGTCCTCATCTGGCGCCTCGACCAGTCGAAGCTGCTCCAGTCGCTGCCCAACTACGTCCAGGCCGCGCCCCGCCAGCTGCTGTACACCGCGCTCGGCATCGCCATGTTCTCGGCGGTGCTGATCTTCCTGAAGGACCACCGCGTCCTCCAGCGCTACACGTACATCTCGATGTTCGCCGCCCTGGTGCTGCTGCTGCTGCCGCTGGTGCCCGGCCTCGGCGCGAACATCTACGGCGCCAAGATCTGGATCCGCGTCCCGGGCCTCGGCTCGCTCCAGCCCGGTGAGTTCGCGAAGATCATCCTGGCGATCTTCTTCGCCGGCTACCTGATGGTGAAGCGCGACGCCCTCGCGCTCGCCAGCCGCCGGGTGATGGGCCTCTACCTGCCGCGCGGCCGGGACCTGGGCCCGATCATCGTCGTCTGGGGCATCTCGATCCTCATCCTGGTCTTCGAGACCGACCTCGGAACGTCGCTGCTGTTCTTCGGCATGTTCGTCATCATGCTGTACGTCGCCACCGAGCGGACCAGCTGGATCGTCTTCGGTCTGCTGATGTCCGCGGTCGGCGCGGTCGGCGTGGCCAGCTTCGAACCGCACGTCCAGCAGCGCGTCCAGGCGTGGCTCAACCCGCTGGCCGAGTACAAGCTCAGCCAGAAGGGCGTCTACGGCCACTCCGAGCAGTCCATGCAGGCGCTGTGGGCGTTCGGCTCGGGCGGCACCCTCGGCTCGGGTCTCGGCCAGGGCCACTCCGACCTCATCAGGTTCGCCGCCAACTCCGACTTCATCCTCGCCACCTTCGGCGAGGAGCTCGGCCTGGCCGGCCTGATGGCGATCCTGCTGCTCTACGGGCTGATCGTGGAACGCGGTGTGCGCACCGCGCTGGCCGCCCGCGACCCGTTCGGCAAGCTGCTCGCCATCGGCCTCTCCGGCGCCTTCGCGCTCCAGGTCTTCGTGGTGGCCGGCGGTGTCATGGGGCTCATCCCGCTGACCGGTATGACGATGCCGTTCCTCGCGTACGGAGGTTCGTCCGTGTTGGCCAACTGGGCGCTGATCGGCATCCTCATCCGCATCAGCGATACCGCGCGCCGGCCCGCGCCCACCCCCGCCGGCAACCCCGACGCCGAGATGACCCAGGTGGTCCGCCCGTGAACAAGCCCCTGCGCCGGATCGCGATCTTCTGCGGTCTGCTCGTCCTCACGCTGCTGCTGCGGGACAACTGGCTCCAGTACGTCAAGGCGGACAGCCTCAAGGACGACACGCTGAACCGCCGGGTCACCATCGCCCGCTACTCCACCCCACGCGGCGACATCATCGTCGACGGCGACCCGATCACCGGCTCGACGAAGACGAGCAAGAGCGGGCTGAACGACCTGGAGTACAAGCGCACCTACAAGAACGGGCCGATGTGGGCGCCGGTCACCGGGTACGCGTCGCAGGCGTTCGGCGCCAACCAGCTGGAGTCGATCGAGGACGGCATCCTCACCGGCAACGACGACCGCCTCTTCTTCCGCAACACCCTGGACATGGTCACGGGCAAGCCGAAGCAGGGCGGCAACGTCGTCACCACCCTCAACTCCGCCGCGCAGAAGGCCGCGTACAACGGGCTGAAGGCGCGCGGCAAGGGAGCGGTCGCCGCGATCGACCCGTCCACCGGCAAGATCCTGGCGCTGGCCTCCTACCCGTCGTACGACCCGGGGTCGTTCGCCGGGAACTCCACGGACACCGACTCCAAGAACTGGACCAAGCTCCAGAAGACGAACGACCCGAACGACCCGATGCTCAACCGCGCCCTGCGCGAGACGTACCCGCCGGGCTCGACCTTCAAGGTCGTCACGGCCGCGGCGGCGCTGGAGAACGGGCTGTACTCCTCGGCCGAGGAGAAGACCGACACCCCGCTGCCGTGGATCATGCCGGGCACCACCACCCCGCTCCCCAACGAGGGCAACATCCCGTGCAAGAACGCGACCATGCGGGTCGCGCTCCAGTACTCCTGCAACACCGTGTTCGGCAAGATCGGCGCGGACCTGGGCAAGGACAAGATGCTGGAGGAGGCGAAGAAGTTCGGCTTCGACGCCGAGCACTTCACGCCGGTCCGCTCCAGCGCCTCGGTGTTCTCCGACGACATGAACGTGTCGCAGACCGCGCTCTCCTCCATCGGCCAGTTCAACACCGCCGCGACGCCGTTGCAGATGGCCATGGTCGCCTCGGCGATCGCCAACAACGGCTCGCTGATGAAGCCGTACATGGTGGACAAGCTCCAGTCGTCGAACGTCGACACCATCGCGCAGACCGACCCGGAGAAGCTGAGCCAGCCGCTGTCGGCGAAGAACGCGCAGATCCTCCAGTCGATGATGGAGACCGTCATCAAGGAGGGCACCGGCAAGAACGCCCAGATCCCGGGCGTCACGGTGGGCGGCAAGACCGGTACCGCGCAGCACGGCGTCGCCAACAGCAAGAACCCGTACGCCTGGTTCATCTCCTACGCCAAGCTCGCCGACGGCAGCTCGCCGGTCGCGGTGGCCGTGGTGGTCGAGGACGACCAGGCCAGCCGTGACGACATCTCCGGCGGCGGCCTCGCGGCACCCATCGCGAAGTCCGTGATGGAGGCGGTCATCGACTCCAAGAAGTGACACCGCTCACGTCCCCTTCACATCGGTGCACGTTGCGATACCGGTCCTGTATCGGGTGACGGGCTTGGCCAGGTCACACAGAGCGAGCCGGGTACGGTAGGCCCGGACGGCAGCCTCCGACCGCACACCCGTGCGGATCGGGACCGACGGAGAGGGCTGGTAGGAAGCTATGGAAGAGCCGCGTCGCCTCGGCGGCCGGTACGAACTGGGCCACGTGCTCGGGCGCGGTGGCATGGCGGAGGTCTACCTCGCCCATGACACCCGCCTCGGCCGCACCGTGGCGGTGAAGACGCTGCGCGCGGACCTCGCGCGCGACCCGTCCTTCCAGGCCCGGTTCCGCCGGGAGGCCCAGTCGGCCGCCTCGCTCAACCATCCCGCGATCGTCGCGGTCTACGACACGGGCGAGGACTACATCGACGGGGTCTCGATCCCGTACATCGTGATGGAGTACGTCGACGGCTCCACACTCCGTGAACTGCTGCACAGCGGCCGCAAGTTGCTGCCGGAGCGGGCCATGGAGATGACCATCGGCATCCTCCAGGGCCTGGAGTACGCGCACCGCAGCGGCATCGTGCACCGTGACATCAAGCCGGCGAACGTGATGCTCACGCGCAACGGCCAGGTCAAGGTGATGGACTTCGGCATCGCCCGCGCCATGGGCGACTCCGGCATGACGATGACACAGACCTCGGCGGTCATCGGCACCGCCCAGTACCTCTCCCCCGAGCAGGCCAAGGGCGAGCAGGTGGACGCCCGGTCCGACCTCTACTCGACGGGCTGTCTGCTCTACGAACTCCTCACGGTCCGGCCGCCGTTCGTGGGCGACTCCCCGGTGGCCGTGGCCTACCAGCACGTCCGCGAGGAACCGCAGGCGCCGTCCGTCTTCGACACCGAGATCACCCCCGAGATGGACGCGATCGTCCTCAAGGCGCTGGTCAAGGACCCGGACTACCGCTACCAGTCGGCCGACGAGATGCGCCAGGACATCGAGGCGTGCCTCGACGGCCAGCCGGTCGGCGCCACCGCCGCGATGGGCTCGGTCGGTTACGGCGGCTACGGCGACGACCAGGCGACCACGGCGATGCGCGCGGACGGCGGCGCCACGTCGATGCTGCCGCCGATGAACCCGGACGACGGCGGCTACGGCTACGACGACCGCCCCGACCGCCGCCGCCAGAAGAAGGCGAACACTTCGACGATCCTGCTGGTCGTGGCGGGTGTCCTGGTGCTGATCGGGGCGATCCTGATCGGCAAGTGGGCGTTCTCCGGCAAGGACTCCGCCGGTGACCCGGTGTCGGTCCCGAACCTGGTGAGCCTGTCGCTGAGCGACGCGACGAAACAGCTGACCAACAGCGATCTGACCCTCGGCACCGTCACCAAGAAGCCGTGCGAGGACCAGCCCAAGGGCTCGGTCTGCGCCTCGGACCCGGCCAAGAACACCAAGGTGAAGAAGGGCGAGACCGTCAACCTCGTCGTGTCGACGGGCGCTCCGAAGGTCGCGGTCCCCAGCGTGCTGGGCAAGAGCCTCGACGAGGCCAAGGACATCCTGGAGGGCGACGACTACAAGTTCGTCGTCGAGACGAAGACCCGGGAGTCCACGGAGGACCCGAACAAGGTCCTCGACCAGGACCCGCCGCTCGGCAAGGAAGTCCAGAAGGGCTCCACGATCACCCTCACCGTCGCCAAGGCGGTGGCGAAGTCCACGGTCCCGGACGTCAGCAACCAGTCCTGTGACGCGGCCAAGGGCCAGATGACGGCCAACAACCTGACCGGCAACTGCACCGAGGTGGAGACCGACGACCAGTCCAAGGTCGGCAAGGTCATCAGCACCGATCCGGCGGCGGGCACCCAGGTCGACAAGAACTCGACGGTGACCATCCAGATCGGCAAGGCCAAGGAGAACGAGAAGGTCCAGGTGCCCGGCATCCAGGGCCAGAACCTCGGGACGGTCAAGCAGGCGCTGCAGAACGCGGGCCTCCAGGTCGGCAACATCCAGGGCTCCAACGACGACGACGCGATCGTGGTGTCGTCGGACCCGGGCCAGGGCAACACCGTCGACAAGGGCACCGCCGTCAACCTGATCGCCGTCAAGAACGGCAACAACAACGGCGGGAACAACGGCGGCACCAACTTCTTCGGCGGCCTCACCGGAGGCCGCGGGGACGACTGAGTGCGCCCTCCCTCGTGAACGACGGAGCCCCGGCCCCCTGTCCCAGGGTGCCGGGGCTCCGTCGTCGGCCCGGGAGGACGCGCTCAGCGCAGTTCCTTCGGCAGTGTCCGCCCGTTGTCCACCGGCTCGGTCCTGACCAGTTCGCCCCACACGACGTACCGGTAGCGGCTGGTGAAGACCGGGGTGCAGGTCGTCAGGGTGATGTAGTGGCCGGCCTTCTTCCTGCCGGACTCCTTCGGTACCGGGGTGAGGACCTGCACGTTGTACTTCGAGGTCTCCGGGAGGATCGAGTAGACCTTGTAGACGTACCACGTGTCCTTGGTCTCGAAGACGATCGGGTCGCCCTCGCGGAGCTTGTCGATGTTGTGGAACTTCGCGCCGTGGCCGTCGCGGTGGGCGGCGAGGGTGAAGTTGCCGGTCTTGTCCGAGGTGGGCAGGGTCGCCTTCACCGGGTCGGTGTAGTAGCCGGCGACACCGTCGTTGAGGACCTTCTCCGAGGTGCCCTTCTCGACCAGGACCTCGCCGTTCCTCATGGCCGGGACGTGCAGGAAGCCGATGCCGTTCTTGGTGTCGAGGGCGCCGGGTCCGCCGGGGCCGGGGTTCTGGTGGCTCCAGGTGTCGCGGACCTTGTCGGCCTCCCGGTCCGCCTTGCGGTCGGCGAGGACGTTCGTCCACCACAGCGAGTAGACGACGAAGAGTCCGAGCACCAGGCCCGCGGTGATGAGGAGTTCGCCGAGGAATCCGACCGCCAGGGCGACCGGTCCCGGCCGGCGCCGCCCAGGAGGCGGACCGGGCGCGGTGGTGTGCTGGTCCTCGTGCTGTGTGCCGTCGGTGGTCGCTGCCACGTTCCCTTGCCCCTACTCGACGAGCGCATCCGGCTTCCCCTTGCTGCGCGGCCGTTCCTCGACCATCTTGCCCCAGACGATCAAGCGGTACTTGCTGGTGAACTCGGGTGTACAGGTCGTCAGGGTGATGTAGCGGCCGGCCGTCGTGAACCCCGAGCCCTTGGGGATGGGGTCGATCACGCTGGTGTTGCTCGGCGGGGTCACCGGCAGCATGGACGTCATCTTGTAGACGAAGTACTCGCTCTGGGTCTCGACGACGACGTCGTCGCCCGCCGTCAACCGGTTGATGTACCTGAACGGTTCGCCGTGCGTGTTGCGGTGCCCGGCGAGCGAGAAGTTGCCGGTCTTGGCG
The DNA here is from genome assembly GCF_005222485.1 of Streptomyces griseoviridis. NCBI lineage: Bacteria > Bacillati > Actinomycetota > Actinomycetes > Kitasatosporales > Streptomycetaceae > Streptomyces > Streptomyces griseoviridis. The sequence goes on along the minus strand of NZ_CP029078.1, from coordinate 4,643,605 downwards.
TCGGGCATGGCCGTCTTCAGCTTGCCCTCGCCGTAGTGCCCGACCATGCCGCGGTCCAGCACCTTCTTGTTGCTGACGCCCTCGGCGATCGGCACGACCACGTCGAGCTTCGGGATGTGCAGGATCGCGAAACCCTGCCCCGGCTCGAACTCGCCGGGCGCGCGTTTCCCGCTCGCCCAGTCGTCCTGGAGGCTGCTGGTCTCCTTGTCGGCCTGCGCGTGCGCCCGGACGTTCGTCCACCACAGCTGGTAGGAGACGAACAGCAGCATCACCACCCCGGTGGTGATGAACACCTCGCCGATCACCCGGCTGACCACCACGGCGGGGTTGACCTTCTGCGCGCGGGCCCGCCGCCGGGCCTCGACCCGGGACAGCGGCGCCCCCGACCCGCCCGTGCCCGCGCCGTCCACACCCTCGGGGCCGGCCGCGGGCGCGGGAGAGCCGCCGTGACGCCCGTGACGGCGCTTGGCGGCCTTTCTGCGGGCCGCCCGGCCGCCCGGGGCGGTTCCGGGTGCGGATGGGGCCACGGAGGCGGCAGAGGCGGACATGGCGCCGAGCGGGTCGTCGGGCGGCGGATCCGGCAGCCGCAGCGCCACCGTCTCCTCGTCGATCGGGGGGAGGAACACCGTCGCGGGCCCGTCGGTGCCGTCGCGGCCGCGGGTGTGCTCCTCGAACGCGTCGGACGCCCCGTACGGCTGCTGCCCGTACGCGGCGCCTGACTCGCGCTCGGGGCGCAGCGCGGTCACGCCGTGGCCCTGCCCACCACCGGGGCGAGCCCCGCCGACCTCGCGACCGCGCCGGTGTCGCCGCACTCCGCGAGCCAGTTGGCCAGCATCAGGTGGCCGTGCTCGGTGAGCACCGACTCGGGGTGGAACTGGACGCCCTCGACCGGCAGTTCACGGTGGCGCAGGCCCATGACGATGCCGTCCTGGGTGCGCGCGGTGACCTCCAGCTCGGCCGGGACGGTGGCCGGCTCGGCGGCCAGCGAGTGGTACCTGGTCGCGATGAAGGGGCTGGGCAGTCCCGCGAAGACGCCCTTGCCGCCGTGCTCGACCGGCGAGGTCTTGCCGTGCAGCAGCTCGGGCGCGCGGTCCACCACCCCGCCGTAGGCGACCTGCATCGACTGCATGCCCAGGCAGACACCGAAGACCGGGACGCCGGTGGCGGCGCAGTGGCGCACCATCTCGACGCAGACCCCGGCCTCCTCGGGGGTGCCGGGTCCGGGCGACAGGAGGACGCCGTCGAAGCCGTCCTGGGCGTGTGCCGTCGTCACCTCGTCGTTGCGCAGCACCTCGCACTCGGCGCCGAGCTGGTACAGGTACTGGACCAGGTTGAAGACGAAGCTGTCGTAGTTGTCGACGACGAGAATCCGCGCGCTCACTGGTTGTCCACCGTCACATCGTTGAAGGGAAGCAGCGGTTCGGCCCACGGGAACACGTACTGGAACAGGACGTAGACCACGACCAGGGCGAGGACCAGTGAGATCAGGGCCTTCAGCCACGCGTTCCCCGGCAGATGCCGCCAGATCCAGCCGTACATGCCGTCCCTTCCGTTCCACCACGGCACCGGATTCACGCCGTACCGCACCAGACTAACGGCGCAGGGCCGCTGGTTTCCCGGCCTCCACGGGCTGGGTGGAGTCGAGGTGCGCCCAGACGATCAGGCGGTGGCTGTGGCCCCATTCCGGATCGCACGTGGTCAGCGTGAGATAACGGCCCGTGTCCGCATACCCCGACTTACGTGGCACAGGATCGATCACCTCAACGTCCGAGGGCACGGTTTTGTAGGGGCCTTTGTCGATCCGATACGTGAACCAGGTCGTGCCGTCGGTCAGCACCACCGCGTCCCCGGCCCTGAGCCGCGGGAAGTCCTTGAACGGGTCGCCGTAGGTGCGCCGGTGCCCGGCGACCGCGAAGTTGCCCCGCTGACCGAGCCGGGCGGTGCCCGCGTAGTGGCCGAGGCCCTTCTTGAGGGTGTCCACGGCGGTGCCCTGGAGCACGGGTTTGTTCCACGTGAAACCGAGCCGCGGGATGTACATGATCGCGAAGGGCCGTCCGGCCCTGTACGGCGCGGGCGGCGCCGGCCGCGCTGGGGCGCTCGGGGAGGCGGCGGGCGCCGGCTGTCGCACCCAGGCGTGGTGCAGGACGTCGATCTGGTCGTCCATCGCGCCGTCGGCCCGGACGCCGGTCCAGAACAGCACGTAGACGACGAAGAGGACGATGAGGGCGCCGACGGTGAGGCACAGTTCGCTGACGGTCCTGACGACAACGCGCACCGGCAGCTCCTGAACGGATCAGTTCACCCCACGGGCTCGGCGTAGTGCAGATCCACTGTGCCCGAGTAGCCGGGCAGAGTCACCGTCCCGTCCTGGGTGACTTTCCAGCCCAGGCCGTAGACGTTCACGTAGACCATGTAGTTCTGGATCGCCTTGGACGCCGACATCGCCTTGTTCAGCTTCTCGGGGTCGCCGACGGCGGTGATCTTGTAGGGCGGCGAGTAGACGCGGCCCTGGAGGATCAGGGTGTTGCCGACGCAGCGCACCGCGCTGGTGGAGATCAGCCGCTGGTCCATGACCTTGATGCCCTTCGCGCCGCCCTCCCAGAGGGCGTTCACCACGGCCTGCAGGTCCTGCTGGTGGATGACCAGGTAGTCGGGCTGCGGCTCGGGGTAGCCGGGCAGCTTGGCGGTGGCGTTCGGCGGGGCGTCGTTCAGGGTGACGGTGAGGGCGCGGCCGGTCAGCTTCTGGGTGCCGGCGCTCTCCTCGAGGCCGGCGAGCTTCTTGTCCTCCGCCTCGCTGCGGCCGTCGTCGCGCTCGGCGAGCGTCTCGATGTCGTGGCGCAGGGTGGCGTTCGACTCGTCCAGCGTGCCGTTCTTGTGGCTGCGCTCCTGGACCAGGTCGGAGAGTTTGAGCAGGGACGTGTCCGTACGGATGTTCGTGCCCTTGGCGGTGTCGAAGCTGGTGAAGAAGATGAGCCCGGCGAGCGCGAAGACCCCGGCCGTCAGCACCCGCACCGGCCGGAAACGGCGATCGCGGGGAGGGGTGGATTCCGTCCCGGGGGAGTCGGCAGAATTGCTCAACGTACCCTTATCTCCTTCGGCGCCGCGGAAGCACTACGCTAACGGACGCCCGGGGGAGCACTCAGTGTCCCCTTGTACGCTGCCCCGAGCCCGATCCAGTTACCTGCGCGGCCACGCAGCGCATCGACAGGAGAGACCCTCGTGCCGAAGTCACGTATCCGCAAGAAGGCCGACTACACGCCGCCGCCTGCGAAGCAGACGACCGCCATCAAGCTGAACAGCCGGGCCTGGGTCGCGCCGGTCATGCTGGCCATGTTCCTCATCGGGCTGGCCTGGATCGTCGTGTTCTACGTGACCGACGGTTCGCTGCCCATCGACAAGCTGGACAACTGGAACATCGTCGTCGGTTTCGGCTTCATCGCCGCCGGGTTCGGCGTCTCCACGCAGTGGAAGTAGCGGCCCTCGCCCGGTGCGGGAGCGGTGGCCGTCCGGCAGGGCGGCCGCGGCTGCCGTAGCGGTCGCGGACCGGGGTCGCCGTAGCGGTCGCGGGGCCGGGGCGCCAGCTCTGGCCAGGACTGTCCACTGAGTTATCCACAGCCCTTTTCCACATGGGGAAAAGAAAGACGATCTGTGGATAACCTCTCCGAGGTTGACGCCGGTGTGACAGACCTACCGGCATCCGAAAACTCGTTCGCCCCCTGCCTGACCTGCATGAACACAGGTCGGATCCAGGGGGCGAAGGCGTTCCCGCACCGTGTGCACAAGATCCGGCACACGCTGTGGACAACGGTTCGGTATCAGCTGAGCTGTGCGGTCCTGATCAGAGTGACGACGACCACGACCACCAGGAACGCCGCGCAGGTCCCGTACTGCACCAGCGCCCGCCGCCGACGCGGGGCGTGCACCATCGCGTACCCCGTGACGACACCGGCGACGAGCCCGCCGATGTGCGCCTCCCAGGCGATGCCCGACCAGCCGAAGGTGAAGATCAGGTTGATCACCAGCAGGGCGATCACCGGGCGCAGGTCGTAGTTGAGGCGACGCATCAGGATCGCCGTGGCGCCGAAGAGACCGAAGATCGCGCCGGACGCGCCCAGCGACGGCTGGTTCGGCGCGGCGATCAGATAGGTGAGCGCGCTGCCCGCGAGGCCCGAGACGAAGTAGAGGGCGAGGTAGCGGGCCCGGCCGAGCGCCGCCTCCAGCGGGCCGCCGATCCACCAGAGGCTGAGCATGTTGAACAGGATGTGGAGGATGCTGCCGTGCAGGAACATCGCGGTCAGCAGCCGGTACCACTGGCCCTGCGCGACGCCCTCGACCGAGCCGAGCAGCGGCACATACGCCTGACCGATCAGGTCGAGCCGGTCGGTGAACCGGTCGCCGACGGCCTGCTGCACCAGGAAGAGCGCGAGGTTGAGGCCGATCAGCACCTTGGTGAGCAGCCGGGGGTCAGCCGCGACGGTGCCGCCCGCCAGGGTGCGGGGGCGGGAGGCGGCCGGCGTGTGGCCGGTTCCCGCGTCGCCGCGCGCGCACTGCGGGCACTGGAAACCGACCGAGGCGTCGACCATGCACTCCGGGCAGATCGGACGGTCGCAGCGGGTGCAGCGGATGCCCGTCTCGCGGTCCGGGTGGCGGTAGCAGCCCGGCAGGCTCTGGGCGTCCGGCGTACCGCCTGCCGCTTGCTCCATGACATCCCCTAGATCGTCGTACGCGAAATACACCGCCCCGCCCATCTTTACGGACGGGCGGGACGATTGGTTCCCCCGGGGTCTCAGCCCTGGCGCTTCTCGACGACGACGGTCTCGATGACCACGTCGGTGAGCGGGCGCTCGGTGTGCGGAGCGGTCGGCAGCGCGGCGATGGCGTCCACGACCTTCTGGCTGGCCGGGTCGACGACCTCGCCGAAGATGGTGTGCTTGCGGTTCAGCCAGGCCGTAGGGGAGACGGTCACGAAGAACTGCGAGCCGTTGGTGCCGGGGCCCGCGTTGGCCATGGCCAGCAGATACGGCTTGGTGAAGGCGAGGTCGGGGTGGAACTCGTCCTTGAACTGGTAGCCGGGGCCGCCGGTGCCGTTGCCGAGCGGGTCTCCGCCCTGGATCATGAACCCGCTGATCACCCGGTGGAAGACGGTGCCGTCGTAGAGCCGGTCCTTGGACTTCGCACCCGACTCCGGGTTGGTCCACTCCCGCTCGCCGGTCGCGAGTTCGACGAAGTTCCTGACGGTGAGGGGCGCGTGGTTCGGCAGAAGCCGGATCTCGATGTCGCCGTGGCTCGTTCTGAGGGTGGCGTAAAGCTGCTCGGCCACGATCCGCCTTCCATCCGTGTGTCGTCCGTGACCCGTCGATCCTCGCACGGCCCGACAGGGTCACAGCACGTCGTCGGGTTTCACGGCGCGATCCGGGGAAGTCGGTTGCTGAAAACCGGTCGAGTGCCCCCGGGTCGGGGGCGCCCGGCGACGATCCGTGGCATTGTCGACGACAGGGGACTGATGCCCCATATGCAGCCGCATGACCCGGATGCCCGCCCTCTGCATGCTCCCGGCGTCGTCGACAGGCATGATCCGTTAAAGGGTGGAAAGTCGAAATAACGTACGCCACCGAGGAGGAGGATCCCGTGACCCGCATCGACAGCGTGCGCGCCGCGACCGGTTCGGCGAAGGACAGCGTGCTGCACGCCGCGGAAGCGGTGGCGCCTTACGCCGACACAGCCAAGGACAAGGCCGCGTTCTACGCGCACGAAGCCCGCGTGCGCATCGCGCCGAAGGTGTCGCAGGCCGCAGACCAGGCCCGTGTCCAGTACGGCGCCTACGTGGCCCCGCAGCTCAAGCAGGCCAGGACGCATGTGCCACCGAAGGTCGACCAGGCCGCCCATGACGCGGCGGTCCGCACCCGGCAGGCGGCCAAGCTGGCCGCCGACTACTCCCGGCCGCGCCTCGAACAGGCCGCGGCCGTCGCCGGACCCGTCAAGGACGAGGCAGCGGCCCGCACCACGGCCGCCGTCGCCGCCCTGCGCGGCGGGGTGACGGCGAAGGAGATCCGCAAGCTGGTCCGCAAGCACGAGCGCCGGGCCAAGGCGGGCCGCGCGGCCAAGGTGGTGCTGATCGCCGGCGCCGTCGCGGGTGGCGCGTTCGCCGCCTGGAAGTGGTGGGACAAGCAGGCCAACCCGGACTGGCTGGTCGAGCCGCCCGCCCCGACGGAGATCCACGAGCCGACGCATCTGACGTCGGTCGACGGTAGCCCGGCGGCCCTCGACCCCGAGGTCGAGGCCAAGCAGGCCGAGGACGAGGCGAAGGACGGCGACGACCACCGCTGACCCGGCACCGGCCGAGAGGCCACACCCGAAGGGGCGGGAGGCTCTGAGCCTCCCGCCCCTTCGCCATGTTTCACGTGAAACATCCACCGCCAGAGGTTCACCACGAAGGACGGGCACCGACACGCATCCGGACCAAGCGACGTCCCGGGCGGACCCCTGCGACCTCCTCGGGACAGGACCGACGGCCGCGCGGCGGGCAGGGTGGCGCGCTGCGCCGTCAAGGTGATCTGCGGCTGGCCGCCCCCTTACGAGCGCTTCGCGCGGTTTCCGGCTGTTAGACAGACGCCATCGGTGTCCGCGGGGACATCGAACGGACAGGCGTGTGGAGGGTGTCGGATGGGTGTGTCACGGCGTGCGGTCCTGCTGGCAGGGGCGGGGACGGCGGTCGGTTCGACCTTGGCAGCGGGCCGTGCCGCGGCCGACGCAGGCGCGGAACGAGGTCCCGCCGCCGGTTCCGTACGGGCGAGGGCGGCTGACGCCGGTGACGACCTGTCGGACGTCTACCTCGATGAACGCGCCTGGGTGAACGACCGGATCCAGCAGATCAGGGCGATGTCCTCGCACGGGACACCCCTGCTGGAGATGGAGCTGCCGAATGCCTTGCGCGGGCTTCGGCTCTACGTCAAGAACGAGTCCGTCCATCCGTCGGGCAGTCACAAACACCGGCTGGCCGAGGCGCTGTTTCTGAACGCGTTGGCCAACGGATGGCTGCGCAAGGGCGGGCCAGTGGTGGAGGCGTCCAGCGGGTCGACCGCCATCTCCGAGGCGTGGTTCTGCCAGAAGCTGGGGCTGCCCTTCGTCGCCGTGATGCCCGCCGGTACGGACGCGGAGAAGAAACAAGCGGTCCGCGACCTCGGCGGCGAGATCGTGGAGACCTCCGGTGCGGAGATCTCCGAGCGGGCCCGGTGGGAGGCACAGCAGCGCAGCGGCCACTTCATGGACCAGTTCACCTACGCGGAGCGTGCCTACGACTGGCGCAGCGACCAGGGGATCGCGGGCGAGGTCATCGGGGCGGTGGACCCCGACTGGTTCGTCATGGGCGCCGGGACCGGCGGGACAGCGACCTCGCTCGCCCGCTACGCGCGCTACACCGACCACAAGGTGCGAGTGTGCGTGACCGATCCGGAGAACTCGGCGTACTTCCCGGGCTGGCGTGACACCGACCGCGACGCGAAGGCGGCGGGTTCACGGATCGAGGGCATCGGCCGGCCCGTCGTCGAGCCCTCGTTCCTTTTCCCCCTCGTCAACCGCATGATCCAGGTGCCGGACGCGGCGTCGATCGCCACCATGCGGGTGGCCGCCGACCGGCTGGGCATCAAGCCCGGCGGTTCGACGGGCACGGGCCTGTACGGCGCGCTGAAGATCCTGCACGGCATGCGCGAGAGCGGCCGGAGGGGCACGGTCGTCACCGTTCTCTGCGATCCGGGCGAGCGGTATCTCACCACGTACTACAACGACGCCTGGCTCGATCAGCAGGGCATCGAGTTCAGGCCCTGGCTGCCCGCCGTGGAGCGGTTCTTCGAGACCGGCAGGTGGATTCCCCCGGTCAACCGCCGGACGGCTCCCCCACCGCGCGGCCCCCTCTGGAACATGTGAGACGAGTCCGGCCCGGCCTCCCCTGAGCGGGTGGGGCGGGGCCGGGCAGGACCCACTCGAAGGTCAGCTCCTCCGCCGCGCGGGCGACCGACTCGGCAAGGGTCGTGATCGATTCGTAGACGACGCTGTGGGCCACCTCAAGGGTCCGCCGGCCGTTCGACCAGGCGTCAGTTCATGCGTCGGAGACCTCGCGGAGACTTGGGCGGCGCTCTGTCTCCTGTGCCTGTTCCTCGCGGACGACACGTTCTGCTTCACGGGCGACGCCTTCTTCCTGGACAGGTCAGGTCATGGAGCGCGCGACGGAAGACATGCGACGGAAGGCGTTTCCCGGGCTGAACCCTACCGGCCATACACGGCGTGCGTTACCGCATCGTTATGCGACGCAGGGTGAGGGGACCAGATTCCGGCCACTCCGTCCCGGCCTGCCGATGAGGGTGAGACGGGGGTGACGGCGACGAGCGAACCCGACCAGGGCGGCCCAGAACAGCGCGCATCACCCTGCGCAATCCACCGCTTCCAGGAGCTCGACGAGGAGCGAGCCAGGCCGCAGCCCGCGCGGCCCCTGAACACCCCGCGAACGACAGCGACCCACTCATCGCCGAGGAACGCGGCCGCACCCGTCGACGGGCACGCAAAACGCCCTCCGGAACCGCGTTTCCGCAGCTCGGAGGGCGTTCAAGGGGTGGAGCCTAGGGGAGTCGAACCCCTGACATCTGCCATGCAAAGACAGCGCTCTACCAACTGAGCTAAGGCCCCGAGAAAAAGCGTCCGCCCGGAGATCACCCCCGACGAACACCGGAGACCAGAGTACCGGGTCACCCCCGGGATCTCGCAAAAAGATTGGGGGTCCCCGCGCACGACCACGCTCCGTAAGATGCTCGGCGTGGTTCGCGGCAGCGAACCACAGTACTTGGGGAAGCGATGGGGAGACGCAATGGACGCCGCACAGCAGGAAGCGACCGCAAGAGCGCGGGAACTGCAGCGGAACTGGTACGGAGAGCCACTGGGGGCGCTCTTCCGTAAGCTCATCGACGATCTTGGCCTCAACCAGGCTCGTCTCGCGGGGGTGCTTGGCCTGTCCGCTCCGATGCTGTCACAGCTGATGAGCGGTCAGCGCGCGAAAATCGGCAATCCGGCCGTCGTACAGCGGGTGCAGCTGCTCCAGGACCTGGCGGGGCAGGTCGCGGACGGCAGTGTCAGCGCGGCCGAGGCAACCGAGCGCATGGACGAGATCAAGAAGTCGCAAGGAGGCTCGGTGCTGAGCAACACCACGACCACGACGAGCAGTTCAGGTGCTCCGACGGTCAAGAGGGTGGTCCGCGAGATCCAGTCGCTGCTGCGGTCGGTGGCCGCGGCGGGCGACATCATCGACGCGGCCGACACCCTCGCCCCGACCCACCCGGAACTGGCAGAGTTCCTCCGGGTCTACGGCGCCGGACGCACCTCCGACGCCGTCACGCACTACCAGTCCCACCAGAGCTGAGTCCGGGGGCCGGTCGCCGAAGGGGGTTCGGCGGCCGGGCCACGGTCGAGCACGGGCGCGGGGGCGCCCACCGGGACGTATCACTCATCACACCGCCACTCATCACACAGCTACGCAGCGCATCACCACTCAGCTCGTAGCCACTCAGTACACCGCCACTCAGCACGTAGCGGTCCGCACCTGCCGTCCGGCCCGGGATCCGAGGCCGCACGGCGCACGCGCGGGGCGCACGGGGAGACGAAGGGAGTCGTACCGCTCGTCACGGGGGAAGCAAGGGGGTAGCCGAAGGGGGAGGAGCGACACAGGGTCATGGGTGAGGTCTTCGCCGGCCGGTACGAACTGGTCGACCCGATCGGACGCGGCGGGGTCGGCGCCGTCTGGCGTGCCTGGGACCACCGCCGTCGCCGCTATGTGGCGGCCAAGGTGCTCCAGCAGCGCGACGCGCACTCCCTGCTGCGGTTCGTCCGCGAACAGGCGCTGCGCATCGACCACCCTCATGTGCTCGCGCCCGCCAGCTGGGCCGCCGACGACGACAAGGTCCTGTTCACCATGGACCTGGTCGCGGGCGGCTCGCTGGTCCATCTGATCGGGGACTACGGTCCGTTGCCGCCCGTCTTCGTGTGCACGCTCCTCGACCAGCTCCTCGCGGGCCTGTCCGCGGTGCACGCGGAAGGTGTCGTGCACCGGGACGTCAAACCCGCCAACGTCCTCCTCGAAGCCACCGGCACCGGCCGGCCCCGGCTGCGGCTGTCCGACTTCGGCATCTCCATGCGGATGGGCGAGCCGCGGCTGACCGAGACCAATCTCGTGGTCGGAACGCCCGGTTACCTCGCGCCCGAACAGATCCTGGGCGCCGAACCCGACTTCCCCGCCGACCTGTTCGCGGTCGGCCTCGTCGCCCTGTACCTCCTGGAGGGCGCGAAACCGGACGCCAAGGCGCTCGTGGAGCACTTCGCGGCGCACGGCACACCGAGCGCCCCCAAGAGCATCCCCGAGCCGCTGTGGCAGGTCGTGGCGTCGCTCCTCCAGCCCGATCCGCAGGCACGGTTCCGTACCGCCACGGGAGCGCGCAAGGCGCTCGCCACGGCCGTGGAGCTGCTCCCGGCACCGGGCCCCGACGACGAGCTGATCGAGATCTTCGACCAACTCGGCCCACTCCCACCCGGGTTCACCCCACAGGGCCCCCTCAGGCGACCACCGGGCCTGGAACGCCCCCCGACGGACACCCTGGCCCCGGCCCCGTCGCCGACACCCACTCCCGCCTCCACCTCGACCCCGGCCCCGACATCGGACCCTCCCCGCCAGACACCCGTCGCGCGCCCCCCGCAGCCGTTCGACGGCGTGTCGGACACGGGCAGTTTCCCGCTGCCTCCCCCGCAGCCCGCGGCACCGGTGGCGTCCGCACCGCCGTACATCCCCCGGCAGGACCCCACGCTCCCCCCGCCGGCGCCGTACGTCTCCCCGCACGACCCCACGCACCCCCTGCCGGACTCCCAGCGCGCCCCGGCGCACCACCACCCGGCGCAGCCCCTCCCCCCGGCGCGGCCCGTCCCGCCGACGCCGTACCAGCGTGCCGAGTCCGCGACCGCCGCGTACACCACCGAGGTCCGCACGCCCCCCGCGCACGACGTCGGCCGCGGAAGTCACCGGGCCCGCCGCCCGGGACCGCCCGCCAAGGTGGCCGTCCCGCTCCTGCTGCTGGCGCTGGCCTGCTACGCGATCGGCTTCTGGGCCCTGACACGTATCTGACGGGCCGGACGAATCCCATGAGTCCGATGGACCCGATAGGTCCGACGGGTCCGATAGGTCCGACGGGTCCGATAGGTCCGACGGGTTTGTCGCGTCCGGCCCCGAGTCCGACGCGGGGCCTCTCCCCGCGTCGAGGGCGTCACACCGCTCCGGCCCGCCGCCTCGCCAGCAGTGTCCACGCGCCCAGCGCCACCAGGACGGCGGTCCCGGCGCCGATCCCGCCCACCGCGAGCGCCCGCATCGCGGTGCCGCCCGTCGCGTCGGTCCCGTCGGCGGCGGTCTGCCGGTCCCGGGCCGTGACCTGGAAGAGGTCCCGCGGCACGGGCTGCCCCGCGTACCCGGGCCCGGCCCGCTCCGCGCCCTTGACGCTCACTCGCAGGGTCAGCCCGTACGGCCCGTCCCCGAACTCGTCGGCGACCCGGGCCGCGAGATGGACGACGAGGTAGTAGGCCCCGGCGAACCGCATCCCGCTGACCTGGTCGCTGCCGGAGTACCGGTTGGTGTGGTCGACCGGCGGGACGGCGGGCAGCGCGGCCGTCGTCTGCCTGCCGTTGTATCCGACGTCGATGTCCTCGACGTCCGCGCGCACCGGGTTGTAGAGGGTCAGGTCGAGCGCGCCGAGCGTGTAGCCGGAGTCGGAGCCCGAACTGCCCAACTCGACGGTGGCGTGCGGCTGCTGGCCCCAGCCGACCGGCACCTTGTAGAAGAGGGTCTGGCCGGGCGCGATGTCGGTGCGCCACACGCCCTGGCCGACCGGCGCGGCCCCCGCGAACCCGGCGCCGCCCGCGCGCCGCACGGCCTCACCGGCGGCGGGCGCGGGCGAGGCGGAGTCCCAGACCTCGGGCGCCTTGGTCGCCCCGGTCGACTCCAGGGCCGGTTCGGTGACGGAGGTCAGCTCCAGATCCCAGGCACCGGCCGACGCACCAGCCGTCCCGACCCGTTCGACGACGACGTAGTAGGAGCCGGCGCCCTCGCAGGCGCGGCTGACCGGTGACGTGGTCCTGGCGCCCCACGCCGTGACGGGGTGGGGGCTGCGGGCCGCGCCGAAGGTGGCGTTCTCGTAGGAACAGGAGTGGCCTTGGGCGCTCTGCACCGCCACCCGGATGCCCTCGGAGACGGTCAGCGCGCTGCCCGCGCGGGGGACGGCGGTGACGGAGACGTACGCGTTCGAGGAGGCGTCGAGATCCAGGCGGTAGTAGAGCTTGGCGGCGCGGGGGAGGGTGCCGCGATAGGTCCCGCCGGGCGCGAGGAGCGGCGCGTCGGAGGTACCGGAAGCGCCGTCGACGGACCGCGCGTCGGAGGCGAAGGCGTAGTCATAGGACTGAGCGAACTGAACAGACTGACCGGACTCACCGGACCGAACGGAGGACACGGCGTTCCCGACGCCAGCCGCAGGCCCCGCACCGACCAGAGCCACAACACCCACCAGCACGGCGGCCGCCCGCACGACTGCCCCTCCGGCAACCGCCCGCACGACCGCCCCTCCCGCGGCCACCCTCACGGCCGCACCCCGCGCGCGTGCCGTACGTCCCCGCCCCATCCCACGCCCCCGATACCGTCGTCCCGCGCTGTCCGCAAGGCCGTGGCCCATCCTGCCCCGCGGGGCGGGACGTCATCCGCGCAATCGGCGGGAGCGTCCGAAACGTATGGCCGGCAGGCCCTCGGCACGCGCCGGGGCACTCGGCGCGCGCCCCCGGAAAACACAAAACCCCGACCGCGGGGCGGCCGGGGTCTGTTCGGTATCGGTTGTCGTTCTTCAGGAACCCGTGGGCACGGAGTCGGTCGCCTCCGTCCACAGGTCCTGCTCGGCGCGATCCGCCTGGATCTGGCGGTACACGAGGAGCCCGCCGATGGCGGCCAGGGCGACCAGGAGAAGCTTCTTCACCGCGCGACCTCGTCTTTCTTTGACGTGAGGGGACCTATGGCGCCCGACTATACACACCGACCGAGACCGATCAGTGACCTGCCGGGACCGCTCAACTCCCCACCCCCGGAACGCAGTAGGAGGGGAGCCGCCGCTCTGATCGGAGGGTGATCACACCCCCACGGACGGTGACTTTGCCCCCTCTTCGGCACTTTTCCGACCTCTTGCCGCTAAACGGGTGGTGTTCATCAGAAGATCGACGCGCCACGAGCGTCGGTCCACCGCTTCCGCGTCGCCATACACATCATGAGGAAAGTACGCAAATCGCCCGACCCGAAAGTGAGGGGCCATGGCCCAGAACCAGGTCATGAAGCTGTGGACCGCCATCGTCACCGCGTTCCTCGCGCTGTGCACGACGCTCGGACTCATCACGACGACCGCCGCCGCGGCGGTACCGCCCACCGAGCAGCCGCGCCACAGCGCTCCCCGCACGACGACGGTCCCGGCACCGCCCCCCTGGTCCTCCTGGTCCACGGCGAAGTCACTGCCCCCCACGATGAAGCAGCGCATCAGGGCCGAGGCCCACGGCAACTCCCCCGGCTGCCGCCAGCGCCCGCGCACCGACGCGATGCCGACGGAGCCTGACACCCAGGACCAGACGCCCCCGCCCCCGGACTGCGCACCGGCCCCGCTCCAACGCTGAACCAGGCGCTCCGCCCGCACTAGCGGCCTTCCCCGCTCCACCCCGACGTCAGACCAGACCTTCCCGACGTCAAGGCGACCTTGCGTACACAACCGCCTGCACGAGGACCCCTGGCCATCCCGGCCGGGGGTCTTCGTCATGGGAAGGCGAAGAGAGAAGACGACCCACCCGCCAAGCACCTCACGCACGACAGGGCACCTCGCGCACCGCACGACACGTGACGCCCAGCCCAGCAGGGCCCAGCCCAGCGCCGCAGGGCCGGCACCGCGCCTCACACACAGCACGGCACGCCCGGCACCGCACCTCCACACACACAGCGCGCCTCACCCAGCACACCGCACCGGCACCCCGACACAGCAAAGGCCCCCAACCCGTAAGGGATTGGGGGCCTTCTAGCTGGTGGGGCTAACAGGATTTGAACCTGTGGCCTCATCCTTATCAGGTCGATCACGAGAGGTTGGCGACATCGCGCAACCGGCTGCTGTCCTGGGCCGGTCGTTCGCTGAGGTTCGGCGTCATCCGTCCCTGTTCGCGCCTGTTGGTGTCAGCCACTGGTGTCAGACAAGAGGGCACCGCTTGACGGTGTAGCCGGTTCCTGTGCAGGGATCGCCCGGTGGCGACGGCTTGGTACGAAGCGCCGCCAATTCGGGACTTCAAGCTGCGTCACTTCGCGCATGTACGAGCTCCGCCCCTTGCTAAGGAGAGCGACGGCATCACCGATGCCCTTCGCGTCCCAGATCTCCAGGAGCGCATCGTTGCTCTCGGGGATGGCCACCAACTTCTCAAGCCTCTTGATCGACGCCTTCACCTCGTCGATGCCCAGGAACTGGGGTAGGGCGTGGGCTTCGACTCGTGCCCGACCAATCGGAACCAAGATCGCGAATACGTACTCTTCACGCTGCTTGAAGTCCGTGGCGTCGATGTCCGGCAGCGCTGCCATATACCGGTTTCCGGCATCGGCTGCGTCCATGAAGTGCTGAAGGGTCGTCTCGAACCGAGCCGCATCGAACTTCGCGATCTCTAGCTTGCCTTCCCAACGGATTCGATCTCGGGCTACTCCCCGTTGGGTCCACCTCGTCACTCCTCCAACGATGAGCGCGGCGCCGGCCGTGAGCAACGGCGCGACGGTGGCTATGGAGGCAAGGTGCATAGTCGTATGTTGCACGACCATCACTCCCGCAGGTGTTCAAACGCCCCTAACCCACCACTCTCCCCAGCTCCCATCCCGTCCGCCGTCGACCCACACACCGTGGAGCGGGCGTGGTTCAGGGGCGTCAAGGTGGAGCGCGCCACTGTACGAACGACCTTGACGCCCCTGGGCCGCGTCTGCTCGGCTCTGCCTGGGGCGACGGTGGTCGGGATGGGAGCACCCCACGCGCACCCCTACGGGCCTGCGGTCGGCAACGGTGCCCCCTCCCACCCGGTGCCGGCCGATCCCCCGCCGGAGGCATCGTCTTGACCGTCGGATGAGTACGGGTGATCACCCATCACCCCGGGCCCTCACCTGGGCGCGCGTTGGCGCAGCCCGCCGGAGCGGGCCGCAGGCAGGAGCGGCGGCGGAGCGGAGCCGGGAGCGCACCCGGCGGAGCGGAGCGCAGCCGGGGCTTGATGAGGTGGAGAAACCTGTAACAGCTCTCGCCACCAGTCAGGCAGAGGGTGATTCGGTCGCCAGGAGTCGGCTGGTGAAACCGGCTTGGCGGAGTCGCTGGTATGCCTCGGTCACGTCGGCCGGTACGGGCTGGCTGATCATGAATCCCTGATCCGGGTAGACCATCAGTCGTTGCAGCGCACCGACAAGCATGTCGATCACCAGACGTGCGTCCCCGATGGAGTCTACGTACTCATCGAGCGTCATCGGTGTCGAGGCGCTGACGATCTCCACCTCGGGCCACAGTTTGCGGGCAGTGGCGTACGCCCGCCGCTCCTCGTAGGGCTTGCTGATCAGCAGGACGGAGGACACCTCGACGCCCGCCTCCTCAAGCACGTCCCGCGAGAAGCGGATGTTCTCACCCGTGTTGCGCGCCCTCGGCTCCACGAGAACGGCCGCGCTGGGGACACCCAGTTCGAGTGCCCGCTCCCGGTAGTGGACTGCTTCCCCGCGGGGCATCCGATCCCGGGTCGTGGGGCTCGTGGCTCCGGTGAAGACCAGGAGCGGTGCCATCCCGCGCTTGTACAGATCTACCGCCGTGTCGGCCACCCCCAGGTCGTGGCTGCCGAGTCCGACAGCGACGGAGCAGGGTCGGAGAGTGTGGCCCATCTGGTGGTAGCTCCAGATGCGCCGTGCGTCGGCCCAGTCCTGTGCAGAGATCACTGCGAGTCTTCCTTGTCCTTCGCCGAGTCGGGTACCTGGAACTCGTATTCCCAGGCGAAGCGCGATGCCGCGTGCACTCCGATGGCGAACTCCACGACCATGCCGACGGAGGTGTACGTCGTCCTGTGTGGTCGCAGCATTGCCGCCCCCGGCCCGGCCGCGGTGCAGCTTGTTGTTACGGGGGAGTACTGGGGTACCAAGATCATCAAATGTAGACGGCCGGTAGATCGTAGTGATCTACCAGCCGTCTGATCAGGCGTTATGCCTCGGTGGGGCTAATAGGATTTGAACCTGTGGCCTCATCCTCATCAGGACCCGACTCACAATTTTCGATCTTCCCAGGTCAAGAACGAGGGAGGTCCCGGGGGCGTCTACATCCATCTACAGCCTGCGACGTCCCCAGAACCCTGTCGAACTCCACCGCTTCCTGGGGTGGTTCCGGGGTAGCCACGGGGTAGTCCCCGCACCCAGGTCAGGCCACCAGCCGCAGGCGTCGCCCGTCTACCCGGCGATCTTCAAGGGCCGCCAGGACCTGACCCGCGTAGTCGGCCGCCGCGTGCGTGTACTGCCAGGTGACCTTACCCGCGCGCTCATGGCCGAGCACTTCCTGAGCCACCGCCTCGGGCACACCGCTGGCGTGCAACCGAGAGGCGTACGTGTGCCGCTGATCATGAAAGGCGGGCCACCACTGCTTCTTGACTTTCTCCTGCATCATCGGTCGCCCGGTCTCCGGGTTGGTCACTTCCACCTTGATCTTCTTCTTCCGGACGCGCGCGACGCCTGCCGTCTGGATCGCCTTGATCCACTGCCGGTAGTAGATCGCGGTCGCGCGCGGACCGAACGGACCGACTGCTCGGCTTGGCGCTCGATCACATCAGCGCGCAGCACGAGCAGCTCCGGGCGGCGGGGCTGCCGCTGATACCGATGGACCCCGAGCTGGTCGCCGCGCGTGACTCGCGCTGAACTGCCCCTTGCCCCCTTCCGCCTACGGGCGGGAGGGGGCTTTTTCTGTCTCTGGCAAAGTTGCCGCAGCCGCGCACTGTGCACGGTAGCGTCGCTGGTCAGGAAGACTGGTCCTTGCACGCGCGGGGGTGATCCCAAGCGAGAGCTGGCCGCCGGATTCGCGGAGATCTGGTCTCCGCACGCGCGGGGGTGATCCTCCCGGTTCGTCCAGCAGCTCGTGGTAGCAGGGCTGGTCCCCGCACGCGCGGGGGTGATCCGCAGGACGCGCGACTCCCGCTGGCACTGCCCCGCTTCCGCCTTCGGGCGGAAGGGGGCCTTCGTCATGCCCTGGGTCACTTCCCGAGAGGCACCGTGGCGTAGGACGTCCACTCGTACATCTGGGCGTCACGGCCGAGGACGATCAGCTCCGCGCTGGTGATGCGGGCCCGAGCGGAGGTGAATGTGGCTCGCGCGAGGGCGTGGACGACAGGGTCGGCTGGCCCTGCTGCTGCGCTGTACGCGACCGACACGTGCGGTCGAAACCCGTCGGCCTGCTCGGGAACCTCCTCCACCACGTCGCCGATCGCCGCGCGGATCGCGTCCCTCACCGCGTGCACTGGCTCGGCAGGCTGTGCGGGCAGGAGGATCGCCTCCTGGTCGACGACGGCGTCGGGCCCGAGGGTCACGTCGAACGCGGCTATCCCCGCCAGCCGGTGGCGGGCGGTGGTGACGATGGCGTCGACCGTCTGCGCGTCGGTCTCGTCCACGAAACCAACGCCCTGCATGGTGAGGTGGAGCCACTGGTCGGGGATCAGGGTGAAGCTGTCGGGTCCGAGCGGGGCGAGTGCGGTCCGGTAGTCGGCGGCCAGGCGGTGGACGTCGTCCTGGCCGTCGAAGACGAGGTGCCAGGTGTAGAAGCGGCGGCCCTCCCGCCAGCCGGGCCGCCACCACCAGTGGGTCCGCATGCTCTCAGGATGAGTGCTCATCCCGAGATCCAATCAGGAGGCCCCGCTACCTGGCGAGAGGGCAAGATGCCGCGGTGCGGAGTCCGCGCACCAGTCCGTGATGGCCGCGCGCAGCCCGATTACCCCGGCGCCAGGTGCTCGATGATCTATGACGGCGGACAGCTCGGAGAGACGCCGGGCGACAGGTGCGAGGCGGTGGTCCGGAGGCATTGCCAGGACCGGTGCCAGGGCTTCGCGGGCGCCGTCGACGTCGCCGGTGGCGAGGTGGGCGGATGCCTGGCTGATGTGGATCTGGGCCTCTGTTCCGTAGGCGCGTACTGGCTGAACGGCGAGGAGTGCGAGGGCGCTTGTGGTGGCGCGCAGGGCGTCTGCGGGACGGCCGCCGCGGAGGTGTACGGCGGCCGCGTAGTTGTCCTGCCGAGACGGCTGGCAGGACAGGATGCCTCCGACCTCATCGGTGCCCGTCAGCGCGGCGCGGGCGTCCTCAGCTCGGTGTAGGGCGGCGAGCGATTCGTCATGCGCCCCGATCACGGACCACGCGTCAGCCTCCTGGCAGGCGAGGAGGACGGACACCGTGCCCGACGGCCGGCAGCTGGCACCGCGGCGGGCGTAGGCCACGGCGTCTCGCAGGCGGCCGTCCCAGAACGCCACCTTGCTCCGGGTCGACAGAACCCAGGCCCGTAGGTCGTCGTGATCAGCAAGTTCGGCGCACAGCCAGGCTGTGCGGCCCTGAGTGTCAGCATCGCGTAGCTGGCCCAGATCGGACGACATCCAGGCGAGGAGGGCGCAGAGGTATCCGGACGCGGCGTACAACTCGCGCGAATGCCGCGGGTATTGATGACCTTCGAGGAGGCCAAACACGCGGTCGCGGAGGCGGCGGGTGCGGCCGAATAGGACCACGGGGTCGGAGACGAGGTAGTCGCCAGCCAGGGTTCGGATTTCGGCGAGCATCTGCTCCAGGCCGAGGTCGCCCACGTTGGAAGCCTCTGCCCACTGGGCCCATGTGGCGGACTCGTCGGCGGCCAGGTGGACGAGGTCGGTCGTGGGCAAGCTGGGCGACTGAGCAGGTACGGGCTGAGGGTCGACTGTCGGGGGCGCCGGACGGGTGAGGGCTCGCAGGTCCGTGTCAGGTAGGGCGCGCCGGTCGTCGATGTCGAGGAGGTCGCCGGGCTCACAGCCGTACGCGGCGGCGATCGCGAGAATCACCGGGACGCTTGGACGACGGGCGGATGGGTTGCTTGGCCACTTCTCCCACTTCGCGGTGAGACTCGCGTCAGCGGCAACGGGAGTGCTGCTCGCGCTGGCCTGCGTGATGCGGTCGGCTGCGACTTGGAGGCTCCAGCCGTGGGCATGCCGCCATGCCTCGCGGGGGCGCATCCGGTACCGGACGCGCATCTCGGTGGCGATCTCGGCAGTCGTGCACCCGACGGCGAGCATCTGGTGACGGAGACCGTCTCGGTCACCTTTCGATCCGGGCTTCGAGCGGTCGGTCATGACGGGCTCCCGATGCGGTGGCGATGTGCTCACGGTAGCCGCGGTGTGGCCCACATCACCTGGCATGCCCAAGAGCTGGGGCACCGTCGCAGCCAAATCCGCGCCCAAAATTCAGCATCTTCCCTGGTCAGGGGAGTGCGCGATGTCCACCAGATTTGGTCATGAGCGCCCGTGACGGCGCCCGCTCCAACTGAAACCGTGGTGGGAAGGAAACCCCGGCGACCGCGCGACCGGCCCCGGGGCATGGCCGACTGCTGAGGAGTCGACGTGCCGCACGCTACCGCTCCGCCACGTCCAGGAGTGATCCGATGACCAGAACGACGGCGACCGGACTGGAGGTGCTGGCCGCCCTCGCCCTGCCTGCCCTGGCGAGGCTGGACGAGGCGCGTGCGGCCGGCCGTTCCTGCGTCTGGGGCGGCGAGCCGCTGGAGAACCCGACCGCGGTCGACCTCGGCGTCCAACTCGTCGACGGCCGGACGTGGTTCCCGCGCGCCTGCCGCACCTGCACGGCGCAGCGCGCGCACCAGGCCCTCGTCGCGCACGCCCCGATGTGCCCGGCCTGCCGCGCCGAGGACGCCACCGACTGCCCCCTCGGCGCCGCACTGCGCCACCTCGTCGCCGCCCACACCCCGGTCCGCTACTGCTGCGCCTGCTCCCGCCAGATCGGACCAGGCGAGGAGTACGAGACGCACCGGTCGCAGTCACCGTCCGCAGCGGGCGGAGCCACCACGCACACCGCGTGCCCACAGAGGCGGCGGTGACGGCCACGCCGGAAAGCGTCCACCCGCGCGACGCCGACGCCAAGTACCGGGCGCTGCTCGACCACTGCCACACCTGCCGACGATGCCGCACCGCCACGGCGGTCGCCTGCCAGACGGCCGGGGAACTGCGCCGCGCGTGGATGCGAGCCCAGCGAGCGGGAGGCGGCGGGTGATCTGCGACCACTGCTCCCAGCCGATCGCCCCGGCGAGCCGGTCAGGACGTTCCCCGTGGACTCCGCGACCGGAGCGGCGCCCGATGTCGTGGTTCACGACCGCGGGTGCCGGCCGATGCCGGAGCGGCCGACGACGCCGACGCGCATCTACCGGTGACGACGAGAGTTTCCGGCGGCACCGGATCGGCGGCCGTCCCTGCCCCCCCGTCGGGGGCGGCTGCCCGCCAAACTTCGGCGGCTCTCGTAGCTGTCGGAGCGGGTCTGGCGTGATATGCGTCCGCCGGCCCGAGTGCTCGGCGTCATGCCTGAGCACGACCGCCCCGCCCTACGTATGTACGGAGGGCGGGGCGGTTCGCCTATTGACGCCGCCCCTCCCCGATCCAAGCGGAGAGGGACGACGCCCTTCCGACCGGGTGCCTCCCGAGCATCCCGGCCGGGCTCGTCTGGGGTTATGCGTCAGGTGGAGCGAGCCGCTCCGCCTCCCCGCCTGCACTTTACTCACTGGTCCGTGCCATCTACAGCGAGTAGACGGCAAGCGCGGGCCCGTCACCCGACCGGGGGACACTGCGCTCGGCCGTACCAGCTCATTACCTGGTACATGGTCTTGAAGCCCAGCGCTTCGCGGACCGTCGCCAGCTCCTTGTCGACAGCCCGGCGACTGAGACCGATCCGTCCTCCGACCTGCTGCTGGGAGTACCCGGCGTCCAGCTCGCGAAGGATGCGCCACTGCCGTTCGCTCAGCGGGTCGCACGTGGCCGGGCCGATGTCCTGCCACCGGGTGGCGTGGTCCCAGAACATCTCAAAGATGCTGCGGGCCCAGGCGACGGCGGCGCGGTCGAAGAGGTGCCAGCCGCTGTTGCCCTCGCCCTTTATGACGTGGTTGTCGACGAAGGCGTGCTGGCGATCGATGATCACAAGTCTGGGGCCGGGAAGAGTGGATGCCCGCACCTCGCCCCGTCGGCGATCATCGCGTGGATGTAGTCGCGGGTCTGGTAGTGCTCGTGCGCACTGCGGTGATAGATCGAGCGGACCTGCACCCCGCGCTGGAGCGCGGCGCGGGTGCGCTCGACACCCAGGCGGAGGATTGCGGGGTCTCGGTCGGCCGGCTCGCCAGGTTGGACGGCGCAGAAGTCGGAGTGAGCAGCGGCACTGATCTCGCCGAGGCGGGCGTTCATCTGGGCGGTGGTGGCGAGGTACTCGCTTCCGGGGCCGCCGTAGAGGCGTTGCGGGTCGAAGTGCTCGGCCAGGCGCTCCAGGGCAGGGATCTGGGAGACCCGGGCGACGATCGCCTCCAGGTCGCCCAGGAGACCCCCGGTGAGGCTTTGGACAGCCATGCGCGGGTCGCCGGGATGTAGCCGCTGGGGGCATAGGGGTCGCGGCCGATCAGTCGCAGGGCGAGGAGCCTGCTGACGTCGTGGCCGTCCGGGGGCGACGGCCCTGTAGCGATCTGACGGTATGTCTCGAAGTCGTCGTCGGTGAGCGGCGGTTCGCCTCTCGATCTGTCCAAGTCACCCATTTTCGCCCCCAGTTGCGTGTGCGGATTCCTGCATGTGCAGTTTTCCGCACACCGTGCACCTTGGACCACATAGGCGGCACGTGTCACTCTGTCGGTCCAGACCATGTTTCGCAAGCATGTTCGATAAAGGGGGGCCTGTGACCAGAGCTAGAGTGCGTCTCGCCGCCGCGTCCGCCCTGCTTACGCTGGCCGCCCTGGCAATCCCGGCAGCGGCCAGCGTTCCCCATCGCACCGCCCAGCCGGCCCTATCGGCGGACATCGGCTGGGGCGCCGCTGTACCGGACATCACCGGACCCGAGGCGGACGGCATCGAGCCATCGGCGGGCGAGACACTCGCCTCGCCGGCGGCGACGGTCGGAGACATCGGCTGGGGCTGACCACCCACCGCAATGACTTCCAGTCTGGTGCTCGGGAGGCCCTGACTGGAAAGACGAGACGCCCCCTGCCGCTTGAATCAGCAGGGGGCGTCTCTGCGTTCACAGTAGAGGCCCGGTCACATCTTTCGCATCTGCCCGCAACAGCAGGTTGTTGCAACATTTCCGCCCCCAGGCCCGGCCGCGGTGCAGCTTGTTGTTACGGGAGAGTAGTGGGATACCAAGATCATCAAACGTAGACGGCCGGTAGATCGTAGTGATCTACCGGCCGTCTGATCAGGCGTTACGCCTCGGTGGGGCTAACAGGATTTGAACCTGTGGCCTCATCCTTATCAGGGATGCGCTCTAACCAACTGAGCTATAGCCCCGCCGCGCTCTGCGGTGTGTGCCGCGCGCTGACTCCTGAAGATTAGCGCACGACCAGGGCAGTCCCAAAATCGGTTCCTGGCGACGTCACTCGTCCTCGGCGAGCGTCAGCTCGACGCCGCCCACGAAGCCCGCGGAGAGGTTGTAGATGAACGCCCCGAGGGTCGCGAGAGCGGTCGCGAGGACGACGTCGATGACGGCGATGATCGACGCGAACGTCAGGACGTGCGGAAGCGACAGGAACGACTGGAGGTCGAAGCCGTTCGACTCGTTCGAGCCGGTGGCCTCCGAGATCGTGCCGCCGACCGTCGAGAACACGCCCATCGCGTCCATGACCATCCACAGCACCGCGGACGCCACGATCGTGCAGACGCCGAGCGCGATGGAGAGCAGGAAGCTCACCTTCATGACCGACCACGGGTCGGCCTTCGCCACCCGCAGTCGTGCCTTGCGGATGCGGGGCGTGGTCCGCGCCCCGGTCCGCGGCCGGCGCGTCGCGCCGGCGGCCGCCCCGCTCTGCGCCTCGTAGGCCTGCGGCGGGTGGTAGGGCCCCGACGGCTGCTGCGGCTGGCGTTCGCCGGGCAGCGGCGACGCCTGGGCGCCGGACGCGGCCCCCTTGGCGCCCGCCCCCTTGGCGCCCGCCGCCTTGCCCGCGCCTGCCTTGTGTGCGGCCTGCTGGCCGCGGGTGTCCGGCACGTTCCCCCCCTGGGATCCATGTGTGTCGGGCGAGCGCGAATCGGTCGTGCCTACCTCGATCTTGCGCAGCTGCGTGGTGTGGGAGTCCGCCGGACGCGCGGCGGAGCCACGGCCGCCACCGTCCGTTCCCGTACCCGTGGAGGTACTTCCGGCCGATCCGGCGCCCGTGGCTCCGCTCACGATGACTCTCTCCTCGTGCTACTCGACCGAGGGTGCCTCACCCTCGTCCGTGCCGGTTGTGATGACGTCCTCGGCGGTGTCGTCGACGGTGATGTCACCGTCGACCTCCTCCGCCTCGCGCCCCGCCTCGGCGTTGCGCGCGATGCCGACGACGGCGTCGCGCTTGCCCAGGTTGATCAGTTGGACGCCCATGGTGTCACGGCCCGTCTCCCTGACCTCGTTGACTCGCGTACGAATCACACCGCCGGACAGCGTGATCGCGAGGATCTCGTCGGTCTCCTCGACGACCAGCGCGCCGACGAGCGACCCGCGGTCCTCCACGATCTTGGCGGCCTTGATGCCGAGGCCGCCACGGCCCTGGACGCGGTAGTCGTCGACGCCGGTGCGCTTCGCGTACCCGCCGTCTGTGGCAGTGAACACGAACGTACCGGGTCGAACAACATTCATCGACAGCAGTTCGTCGCCCTCGCGGAAACTCATGCCCTTGACACCGGAGGTGGCGCGGCCCATGGGGCGCAGCGCGTCGTCCGTGGCGGTGAACCTGATCGACTGCGCCTTCTTGCTGATCAGGAGCAGATCGTCGTCGGAGGAGACGAGTTCGGCGCCGATCAGTTCGTCGTCGGAGCCGTCCTGGCCCTCGCGCAGGTTGATCGCGATGACGCCGCCCGAGCGCGGTGAATCGTAATCCTTCAGAGGCGTCTTCTTGACCAGACCGGCCTTGGTGGCGAGCACCAGGTAGGGCGCCGCCTCGTAGTCGCGGATCGCGAGGATCTCGGCGATGGCCTCGTCGGGCTGGAAGGCGAGCAGGTTCGCGACGTGCTGGCCGCGCGCGTCCCGTCCGGCGTCCGGCAGTTCGTACGCCTTGGCGCGGTAGACGCGGCCCTTGTTGGTGAAGAACAGCAGCCAGTGGTGGGTGGTGGAGACGAAGAAGTGGTCGACGATGTCGTCTTCCTTGAGCTTCGTCCCGCGCACGCCCTTGCCGCCGCGCTTCTGGGCGCGGTAGTCGACCGTCTTGGTCCGCTTGACGTAGCCGCCGCGCGAGACGGTGACGACGATGTCCTCCTCGGCGATCAGGTCCTCGATGGACATGTCGCCGTCGTAGGGCACCAGCATCGTCTTGCGGTCGTCGCCGTACTTGTCGACGATCGCCGCCAGCTCGTCGCTGACGATGGACCGCTGGCGCTCGGGCGAGGCGAGGATCGCGTTGTACTCGCGGATCTTCGCCTGGAGTTCGTCGTGCTCCTGGACGATCTTCTGGCGCTCCAGGGCGGCCAGCCGGCGCAGCTGCATCTCCAGGATGGCGTTGGCCTGGATCTCGTCGATCTCCAGGAGGCCCATCAGGCCCTGGCGGGCGATGTCGACGGTGTCGCTGCGCCGGATGAGCGCGATGACCTCGTCGATGGCGTCCAGGGCCTTCAGCAGGCCGCGCAGGATGTGCGCCCGCTCCTCGGCCTTGCGCAGGCGGAACTTCGTCCGGCGGACGATGACCTCGATCTGGTGCGTCACCCAGTGCCGGATGAACGCGTCGAGGGAGAGGGTGCGCGGGACGCCGTCGACGAGCGCCAGCATGTTGGCGCCGAAGTTCGTCTGGAGGTCCGTGTGCTTGTAGAGGTTGTTCAGGACGACCTTGGCGACCGCGTCCCGCTTCAGGACGATGACGAGGCGCTGGCCGGTGCGCGACGACGTCTCGTCGCGGACGTCGGCGATGCCGCCGATCTTGCTGTCCTTGACCAGGTCGGCGATCTTCTGCGCGAGGTTGTCCGGGTTGACCTGGTAGGGCAGCTCGGTGACGACCAGGCACTGGCGGTTCTGGATCTCCTCGACCTCGACCACCGCGCGCATGGTGATCGAGCCGCGGCCGGTGCGGTAGGCCTCCTCGATGCCCTTGCGGCCGACGACGAGCGCGCCGGTCGGGAAGTCGGGGCCCTTGATCCGCTCGATCAGGGCGTCGAGCAGGTCCTCGGGGCTGGCCTCGGGGTTCTCCAGGTACCACTGGGCGCCGGCCGCGACCTCGCGGAGGTTGTGCGGCGGGATGTTGGTCGCCATGCCGACCGCGATGCCGGCCGAGCCGTTGATCAGCAGGTTGGGGAAGCGGGACGGCAGGACGGTCGGCTCCTGGGAGCGGCCGTCGTAGTTGTCCGTGAAGTCGACGGTCTCCTCGTCGATGTCGCGGACCATCTCCATCGACAGCGGCGCCATCTTGCACTCGGTGTAGCGCATGGCGGCGGCCGGGTCGTTGCCCGGGGAGCCGAAGTTGCCGTTGGAGTCGACCAGCGGCATCCGCATCGACCACGGCTGGGCGAGCCGCACCAGGGCGTCGTAGATGGAGGAGTCGCCGTGCGGGTGGTAGTTGCCCATGACGTCGCCGACCACGCGGGCGCACTTGTAGAAGCCGCGCTCGGGGCGGTAGCCGCCGTCGTACATCGCGTACAGGACGCGGCGGTGGACGGGCTTGAGTCCGTCCCTGACGTCGGGCAGCGCGCGGGACACGATGACGGACATCGCGTAGTCCAGGTACGAGCGCTGCATCTCCGTCTCGAGCCCGACGGGCTCGATGCGCATCACGACGTCGCCGCCCTCTTCAGGGGTGACAGGGGTGTTCTCGTCGGCCATTGCTGGTGAAGATCCTTCCTGATGCGGTCAGCTGAGACCGACTCAGATGTCGAGGAAACGGACGTCCTTGGCGTTGCGCTGGATGAACTGGCGGCGGGCCTCGACGTCCTCGCCCATCAGGACCGAGAACAGGTCGTCGGCCTGCGCGGCGTCGTCGAGGGTGACCTGGCCGAGGACGCGGTGCTCCTGGTCCATGGTCGTCACGCGCAGCTCCTCCGCGTTCATCTCGCCGAGGCCCTTGAAGCGCTGGATCGAGTCCTCGCGGATGCGCTTGCCGCGCTGGCGGCCCATCTCGATGAGGGCGTCGCGCTCGCGGTCCGAGTAGGCGTACTCGACGTCGTCACGGCCCCACTTGATCTTGTACAGCGGGGGGCGGGACAGGAACACGTGCCCGGCCTCGACCAGCGGCCGCATGAAGCGGAAGAGGAAGGTCAGCAGCAGCGTGTTGATGTGCTGGCCGTCGACGTCGGCGTCCGCCATCAGGATGATCTTGTGATAGCGGAGCTTCTCGATGTCGAAGTCCTCGTGCACGCCGGTGCCGAAGGCGGAGATCAGCGCCTGGATCTCCTGGTTCTGGAGGATCTTGTCGATCCTCGCCTTCTCGACGTTGAGGATCTTGCCGCGGATCGGGAGGATCGCCTGGTACTGCGGGTTGCGGCCGGACTTGGCCGAACCGCCGGCGGAGTCGCCCTCGACGATGAAGATCTCGCACTTGATGGGGTCGTTCGACTGGCAGTCGGAGAGCTTGCCCGGCAGCGAGGCCGACTCCAGGAGGCCCTTGCGGCGGGTCAGGTCGCGCGCCTTGCGGGCCGCCACGCGCGCGGTGGCCGCCTGGATGCCCTTGCGGACGATGTCGGCGGCCTCGACCGGGTTGCGGTCGAGCCAGTCGTTGAGGTGCTCGTAGACCGCCTTCTGGACGAAGGTCTTGGCCTCCGTGTTGCCCAGCTTGGTCTTGGTCTGGCCCTCGAACTGGGGTTCGCTCAGCTTCACCGAGATGATCGCCGTCAGACCCTCGCGGATGTCGTCGCCCGTGAGGTTGTCGTCCTTCTCGCGCAGCAGCTTCTTGTCGCGCGCGTACTTGTTGATCAGGTTGGTGAGCGCCGCGCGGAAGCCCTCCTCGTGGGTGCCGCCCTCATGCGTGTGGATGATGTTGGCGAAGGAGTACACGCCCTCGCTGTAACCGCTGTTCCACTGCATGGCGACCTCGAGGGACAGGCTCTTGTCCTTGTCCTCGGCCTCCAGGTCGATGATCGTCGGGTGTACCGCCTCGCCCTTGCGGGAGTTGAGGTACTTCACGAAGTCGACGATGCCGCCCTCGTAGTGGTACGTGACGGTCTTGACCTCGTCCTTGACGTCGGTGCCCGCCTCGTCCGCGCCCGTCGTGGCCTTCGCCGAGTCGCGCTCGTCGGTGAGCTTGATCGTCAGGCCCTTGTTGAGGAACGCCATCTCCTGGAAGCGGCGCGACAGGGTCTCGAACGAGTACTCGGTGGTCTCGAAGATGTCGCTGTCGGCCCAGAAGGTCACCGAGGTGCCGGTCCGGTCGATGGCCTCGTGCTTGGCCAGCGGGGCGGTCGGGACGCCCAGCTTGTACTCCTGCGTCCAGCGGTGGCCGTCGGTCCGTACCTCGACGGCGACCTTGGAGGACAGGGCGTTCACCACCGAGACGCCGACGCCGTGCAGGCCGCCGGAGACCGCGTAGCCGCCGCCCCCGAACTTGCCGCCCGCGTGCAGCACGGTCAGCACGACCTCGAGGGCCGGCTTGCCCTCGGACGGCACGATGCCCACCGGGATGCCGCGGCCGTTGTCGATCACGCGGACGCCGCCGTCGGGCAGGATCGTCACGTCGATGGTGTCCGCGTGCCCGGCAAGCGCCTCGTCGACGGAGTTGTCCACGACCTCGTACACCAGGTGGTGCAGACCGCGCTCGCCGGTCGAGCCGATGTACATACCGGGTCGCTTGCGGACCGCGTCCAGCCCTTCGAGGACGGTGATGGCGCTGGCGTCGTACGAAGCGGTGACCTCACCGGTCGGCGGGGTGACCGCGGCGCTCGCGCCGGCGTCATCGGTGGACGGGATGTTCTCGTTGGGGTTGCCGGAATCGGCCACGAAGCGCCCTTTCTGGCACAGCACGAGCCGGGCTCGTCGGCGGGTTGCCGGAGCGGCTGCGGCATGTTGCGTTGGTAAGCCTTGATCAGCGTTGCTCAGCGTTGCTCAGCGTGTCCCGGACGATCCCCACGAGTGGGGCGGGATTGGCTTCCAGTCTACCGGTAGCGCCGACAGTGATGGGGGTTTGCGGGTACCTGAGTCCTCATGTGCCGCCCTCAACCGGTCTCTTCCGGGTCCCCATATGGGGAGCAGGGCTCCAAGAGGCTCACAGCGGCACTCAGCGCTTCCGGCTGTCAACCCATGGCTACTTGGGAGTCAGGTCGGGACGCGCGACCGCGCGGGGTCGCGCGAGGAGCGGCGCGCGGCGCACGCGCGGGCGCTCGTGACGTGATGTCCGTCACCCGTAGGTGTCACCGGGTCCGGTGCTGCCGGGGGCCCGCAGCGGACCGTAGCGGCGCACGGGACCCTGCGGCCCCAACACCTTGATCAGCGTGATCGTGCCGTGGCCGAGATCCTGGTTCAGCCGGGCCACCAGGGTCGGCGCGAGCAGCCGCAGGTTGGTCGCCCAGGCCGTGGAGTCGCAGCGCACGGTCAGCACGCGCTCCTCCTCGTCGTACTTCTCAGGATCGCAGTGGTTGGCCACGTCCTCGCCGACGATCTCAGGCCAGCGCCCCATGACCCCGCCGACCGCGGCCGGCGCCTCCCAACCACGTTCGTTGATCAGGCGGTTGATGGCCGCCCCGAACGCCATCGGATCGCGGCCGTCGGCGCGCGCGCCGGAGCGCAGTCCACCGCGCCTGGCCTGCTTGCGCTGCTGCGCCGCGTCACCGCGCGCGCGGGCCGCCTCCTTGGCCGCGCGCAGCGCCACGCGCGCGAGGTCGACACCGGACGGCTCGGCGGCCTTCGCGGCCGCCTGGGAGGGCTCGGAGCGGTCGGAGTGGTCGGGGGCGCTCATACCCGCTCCACCGTCCCGTCCGCGACCGCGTACCTGGTGCCCGCGAGGACGTCGGGCACGTCATCGTCGACCGCGGCCGTCACCAGGACCTGCTCGCCGGGCGCGACCAGTTCGGCCAGGCGTTCGCGGCGGCGGGCGTCCAGCTCGGCGAAGACGTCGTCGAGGACCAGCACCGGCTCGTTGCCCTCGGCCCGCAGCAGGTCGTAGGAGGCCAGCCGCAGCGCCAGCGCGTAGGACCAGGACTCGCCGTGCGAGGCGTAGCCCTTGGCGGGCAGCTCGCCGAGTTTCAGCAGCAGGTCGTCGCGGTGCGGGCCGACGAGGGTGACGCCCCGCTCGATCTCCTGCTTGCGCGCCTCGCCGAGCGCCCCGAGGAGCTGCTCGGCGAGGTCCTCGCGGGTGTGCGCGTCGCCGGGGGCCGACGGCTTGTACTCCAGGGCGACGGGCCCGCCCGCGGGCGCCAGCTGTTCGTACGCCTTGTCGGCGAGCGGCTGGAGCGCGGCGATGAGGTCAAGGCGCCGGGCGAGGAGTTCGGCGCCCGCGCGCGCGAGGTGCTGGTCCCAGACGTCGAGCGTCGACAGGTCGAGGGAGCGGCCGCCGTGCCTGCGGGCGAGCGCGGCCGACTTCAGGAGGGTGTTGCGCTGCTTGAGGACCCGCTCGTAGTCGGAGCGGACGCCGGCCATCCGCGGGGAGCGGGCGGTGACCAGTTCGTCGAGGAACCGGCGCCGCTCGCCGGGATCGCCCTTGATCAGCGCGAGATCCTCGGGCGCGAACAGCACGGTCCGTACGATGCCCAGCACGTCACGCGGTCTGACCTGCGAGGACCGGTTGATGCGGGCGCGGTTGGCCTTGCCCGGGTTCAGTTCAAGCTCGATGAGTTGCTGCCGGTCGCCCTGGCGGACCTGCGCCCGGATCACCGCGCGGTCGGCGCCGACCCTGACCAGGGGCGCGTCCGAGGCGACCCGGTGGCTGCCGAGGGTGGCGAGGTAGCCGACGGCCTCGACGAGGTTGGTCTTGCCCTGGCCGTTCGGTCCGACGAAAGCGGTGACGCCCGGGTCGAGCGGGACCTCGACCCGGGCGTACGAGCGGAAGTCGGCCAGCGAAAGGTGCGTGACGTGCATGGTCGTTCGCCGACCTCCCCCAACGTGGTGCGCTGCGCTTCCGGTTGTCCCCGGTCCTTCCACGGCCTGTGGACAACCGGGTCACCCCCGAGGGTGCCGCCCGGCATCCCCAGGGTGTGGACTACTTCGCCTCGACGGCGTGCCCGCCGAACTGGTTGCGCAGCGCGGCGATCATCTTCATCTGCGGCGAGTCGTCCTGGCGTGAGGCGAACCGCGCGAACAGCGAGGCCGTGATCGCGGGCAGCGGCACGGCGTTGTCGATGGCCGCCTCGACGGTCCAGCGGCCCTCGCCCGAGTCCTGCGCGAAGCCCTTGAGCCGGTCCAGGTGCTCGTCGTCGTCGAGGGCGTTGACGGCGAGGTCGAGCAGCCAGGAGCGGATCACGGTGCCCTCCTGCCAGGAGCGGAAGACCTCGCGCACGTCGGTGACCGAGTCGACCTTCTCCAGCAGCTCCCAGCCCTCGGCGTAGGCCTGCATCATGGCGTACTCGATGCCGTTGTGGACCATCTTCGCGAAGTGGCCCGCGCCGACCTTGCCGGCGTGCACCGAGCCGTACTTGCCCTCGGGCTTGAGGGCGTCGAAGACGGGCTGCACCTTGGCGACGTTCTCCGCGTCGCCGCCGTACATGAGCGCGTAGCCGTTCTCCAGGCCCCAGACGCCGCCGGATACGCCGCAGTCGACGAAGCCGATGCCCTTGGCCGCCAGCTCCTCGGCGTGCTTCTCGTCGTCCGTCCAGCGGGAGTTGCCGCCGTCCACGACGACGTCGCCGGGCTCCAGGAGCTCGCCCAGCTCGTCGATGGTGGACTGGGTCGGACCGCCGGCCGGGACCATCACCCAGACGACGCGCGGGCTCTCGAGCTTGCCCACGAGCTCGTCCAGGCTGTGGACGTCGGCGAGGTCAGGGTTGCGGTCGAATCCGTGGACGGTGTGGCCCGCGCGGCGGATCCGCTCGCGCATGTTGCCGCCCATCTTGCCGAGGCCGACGAGACCGAGCTCCATCAGTTGGTTCCTTTAGGTTGCGGTGTGGCGTGTGAGGCACGTGCGTACCCGCGTCCGAGCCTAGACCCGGACGCTCCCGCACACCTGTGGGCATACGCGCTCATACGTACGCCCTCACCTGGGGGTTCGTGCCGAGCGGGTCAGCCGCTCAGCCGCACCGGCATGATCAGGTACTTGTAGGCCTCGTCCGCCTCGGCGTCCAGCGCCGGCTTGCCGCTGAGCAGCGCGGGCTTCGTGGACGTCGTGAACGACAGCTGGGCGACCGGGGAGTCGATGGCGCTCAGGCCGTCCAGCAGGAACGTCGGGTTGAAGGCGATCGAGATGTCGTCGCCCTCCAGCTGGGCGTCGACGCGCTCCACAGCCTGTGCGTCGTCGCTGGAGCCGGCCTCCAGGATGAGCACGCCCTGCTCGAAGCTGAGCCGCACCGGGGTGTTGCGCTCGGCGACCAGGGCCACGCGCTTGACGGCCTCCACGAAGGGGGCGGTCTCGATCACGGCGACGCTGTTGAACTCCGTCGGGAAGAGCGTGCGGTACTTCGGGAGGTCGCCCTCCAGGAGCCGGGTGGTGGTGCGGCGGCCCGCGCCCTCGAAGCCGATCAGGCCCTCGCCCGAGCCGGAGCCGGAGAGCGCCAGGATCACGCTGTCGCCGCTCGTGAGGGCCTTGGCGGTGTCCAGGAGCGTCTTGGCGGGCACCAGGGCGACCGCGGACGCCTCCGGGTTCTCCGGCTTCCACAGGAACTCGCGGACCGCGAAGCGGTAGCGGTCGGTGGAGGCGAGGGTGACGGTGTCGCCCTCGATCTCGATGCGGACACCGGTCAGCACCGGCAGCGTGTCGTCACGTCCGGCCGCGATGGCGACCTGGGCGGCGGCGGAGGCGAAGACCTCGCCGGGGACCGTGCCGGTCGCGTTCGGCATCTGGGGCAGGGCCGGGTACTCCTCCACCGGCAGGGTGTGGAGGGTGAAGCGCGAGGAGCCGCAGACCACGGTGGCCCGGACGCCGTCGGTGGAGATCTCCACCGGGCGGTTGGGCAGGGCGCGGCAGATGTCGGCCAGCAGCCGGCCCGAGACCAGGACGGTGCCCTCCTCCTCGACCTCGGTCTCCACCGACACCCGGGCGGAGACCTCGTAGTCGAAGCTGGAGAGGCTCAGCTGGCCCTCCTCGGCCTTCAGCAGCAGGCCCGCGAGGACCGGCGCCGGCGGACGGGCCGGGAGGCTGCGCGCCGCCCAGGCGACTGCCTCCGCGAGTACGTCGCGTTCCACCCGGATCTTCACTGTTGCCGCCTCCTGCTGTTGCCGGCGCTGCTCGGCCTGCCTGGCTTCGTCGTCTGTCTCGGTGTCGTCGGCCCCTGGTGGGGGAAGGACACCGGGGAACAGTCTGACGCACGGCACTGACAGTAGGTGCCTCTCGGGGTCAAGTCGTGACGAGGGGCGGTCGGCGGCCGGAGAGCGAGTTGTGCACAGGACCCCCTTCGAAACGTCTTCCCAGCTCTCTCTAGTTGGGAGTAGTAGTAGGGGCTGTGGAAACGGTGGATAACCGCGTTTTCGCAGGTCAGACCGGAAATTTTGTCCACTGGTCCTGTGGGCGGAGGCGGTGGAAAACCGGGCCTCTCTGTGGAGAACGGAAAGTTCTGCACACTCCATGCACAGGCGAGGGCGGGTTCTCCCCAGGTGCGTCCCCAGGTTTACCCGGCTTTCCCACAGCCCAACCCGGCACCTTCGTGTGACGCCTTTCACTCGACCCGGTGAGCAGGCGCGTCGCGTTGCCGAACAGTGGACAGGACTGTGGAGAAGCGCGAGATCGTTGGGGACAACGCGCCCGAACCTGTGGGTCACCGGTGGACAACTCCGTGCACAGCCTGTGGACCAAAACTCTGTCCACAGGCTGTGGAAATCTTTTGTCCACCAATCCACAGGCACCTGACCTGGTCCGATGGTCCCTCACCCGCGGCGCCTGTGGACACGATCTGGACAACTTCGCGGTCCCCAGGATGTGGACACGAGAAAGTCGCCCAATCTGTGGAGGACGGCCGTAACCCCACAGGTAATCGAACAGCTGGGGACGGGGGAACGAAGAAGGGCGCCCACCGGATCTCTCCGGGAGCGCCCTCGACGGGACCTCTGCGCGCGGCCCTCAGCCGTTCTTGATGCGGTTCGTCAGCTCCGTCACCTGGTTGTAGATGGAGCGCCGCTCGGCCATCAGATTGCGGATCTTGCGGTCCGCGTGCATGACGGTGGTGTGGTCGCGGCCGCCGAACAGGGCGCCGATCTTCGGCAGCGAGAGGTCCGTCAGCTCCCGGCACAGGTACATGGCGATCTGCCGGGCGGTCACCAGGGCCCGCCCGCGCGAGGTGCCGCACAGGTCCTCGACGGTCAGCCCGAAGTAGTCGGCGGTGGCGCTCATGATGGCCGTCGAGGTGATCTCGGGCGCGGAGTCGTCGCCGCCGGGGATCAGGTCCTTGAGGACGATCTCCGTCAGGCCCAGGTCCACCGGCTGCCGGTTGAGCGAGGCGAACGCCGTCACCCGGATCAGCGCGCCCTCCAGCTCCCGGATGTTCCGCGAGATCCGGGACGCGATGAACTCCAGCACCTCCGGCGGGGCGTTCAGCTGCTCCTGCACCGCCTTCTTGCGCAGGATCGCGATCCGTGTCTCCAGCTCGGGCGGCTGGACGTCGGTGATCAGACCCCACTCGAAGCGGTTGCGCAGCCGGTCCTCCAGCGTCACCAGCTGCTTGGGCGGCCGGTCGCTGGAGAGCACGATCTGCTTGTTCGCGTTGTGGAGCGTGTTGAAGGTGTGGAAGAACTCCTCCTGCGTCGACTCCTTGTCCGCGAGGAACTGGATGTCGTCGACGAGCAGGATGTCCATCTCGCGGTAGCGCTTGCGGAAGCTGTCGCCCTTGCCGTCGCGGATGGAGTTGATGAACTCGTTGGTGAACTCCTCGGAGCTGACGTACCGCACCCGCGTGCCGGGGTACAGGCTGCGCGCGTAGTGCCCGATCGCGTGCAGCAGGTGGGTCTTGCCGAGCCCCGACTCCCCATAGATGAACAGGGGGTTGTACGCCTTCGCGGGCGCCTCGGCGACGGCGACCGCCGCCGCGTGCGCGAACCGGTTGGAGGCGCCGATGACGAACGTGTCGAAGAGGTACTTCGGGTTCAGCCGCGCGGTGGGCTCACCGGGACCCGCGGCCGGCGCGGGCTGCGCGGCCAGCGGGCCGGGGGCGCCGCTGGAGGCGGACGAACCCACGGGACCGCCGCGGTGGACGTGTCCGGAACCCGACGGCGGCTCGGACCGGTCGCGGCGCGCGTCGCGCCCCCGCTCGTAGTCGCCCCGGCCCTGGTCGTAGTCCGAGCGGCCCTGGTCGTAGTCGGGCCGCTGGTTGTCGTAGGGCGAGCGGTCCATCGGCTGCACGCGGTAGTCGCGGGGCCCGTACCCGTCCTGCGCGGGCGGCCCGTAGCCGTCCTGGCCGCCGGAGTTCTTCTGCCCGTAGCCGTCCTGCCCCGGGGAGCCGTACGTGTCCTGCTGGCCGTAGGTCTCCTGCGGCGAGGCGTACGGGTCGCGCTCGGGGAAGCCGAGGCGGGGCTGCTGCCAGCTGTACTCGTCCTGCTGCGGACGCGGCCAGGCGCCGGGCTCAGGACGCTGGTACTCCGACGGATAGGCGGGCCGCGCGCTGGGCAGCGAGTCGCCGGGCAGCTGGTCGCCGCGGCCGGGCGGGCGGTCGTCGGCGCGGTGCCGGCCGTAGCCGCCGCCCTCGTAGGACGGCAGCTCGGGCTCCTCGTAGCGCTGCTGGGGACGCGACGGCTGGACGGGCGGCGGCGCGGGCTCGCCCGCGGAGTCGTCGACGGTGATCGCGATCCGGATCGGACGGCCGCACTCCCGGCTCAGCGTCTCGCTGACGACGGGGGCGAGCCGGCCCTCGAGCACGCCCTTCGCGAACTCGTTCGGCACGGCCAGCAGCGCGGTGTCCGCGACCAGCGCGAGCGGCTGGCAGCGCCGGATCCAGTGCTCGTCCTTGGACTCGACGCCCTGACCGCGGCCCTCCCCGAGGAGCTGCTCCAGTACTCGTGGCCACACTGCGGCAAGATCGGCAGGTACGTCAGCCACAGGGCACGCTCTCTCGCGGGTCCCACGAACGTGTGGTTGCGGGACGGATCGGGATCTACATCGGGTGGCATCGGGGACAAGGGAACGAATCGGAGTTCAGCCAAGGTAGTCAGGGCGACGGCTACGGTTCAAGTTGTTGTCCCCAGGCTGTGGACAGTGTCTCCCCCGCGCCTCTGGTTTGACCGGATGGCGCAGCCGCGCGTACCGTAACCAGGTCGAGTTGTCGATGGCTGCTGCCGCCTGCCTCCGATGGGCACAGATCGCTCAAGGTGATCGGGAAGCGGTGCACTCGGGCGTGACGCGAGCTACTCGTGGGCGCACGGTGACAGCCAGGACGGCACCCGCCACCACCGATTTATCTCTGGAGCCCCCGAGTGAGCAAGCGCACCTTCCAGCCGAACAACCGTCGTCGCGCCAAGACCCACGGCTTCCGGCTGCGTATGCGTACCCGTGCCGGCCGCGCGATTCTCGCGTCCCGCCGTAGCAAGGGTCGCGCCAGCCTTTCCGCCTGATCCCGGTCAGGTCATGCCGTCGTGCTGCCCACCGAGAACCGGCTGAGGCGGCGCGAGGACTTCGCGACCGCAGTACGACGAGGGCGCCGGGCCGGCCGCCCGTCCCTCGTCGTCCACTTTCGTAGCGGTGCCACGGACCCGCACGCGCCTGGGGAGAGCGCTCCCCCGACGCGTGCGGGTTTCGTCGTCAGCAAGGCCGTGGGCGGCGCGGTCGTCCGCAACAAGGTGAAGCGCAGACTTCGCCATCTGATGCGTGACCGAGTGCCGCTGCTGCCCCCCGGTAGCCTGGTAGTCGTACGAGCGCTGCCCCCAGCGGGCGACGCCGACCATGCACAGCTGGCCCGAGACCTGGATGCCGCCCTCGAGCGGCTGCTGGGAGGGGGCGCGCGATGAAGTACCCGCTGCTGGTTCTGATCAAGCTGTACCAGTGGACGATCAGTCCGCTGCTCGGACCGGTCTGCAAGTACTACCCGTCGTGCTCCCACTACGGCTACACGGCCATCGACCGGCACGGTGCCATCAAGGGCACGGCACTGACCGCCTGGCGCATCCTGCGCTGCAATCCGTGGTCGCTGGGCGGTGTGGACCATGTCCCGCCGCGCAAGCGTCCGCGGTGGCACGAAATGCTGCGTGACGCGTGGCGCAAACGCAGGGGCGGGACCTCCGCCGCAGAACCGGCCACCGAGGGACAGCGTCCCCCGGGCCCGGCCGCAGAGAGCCCGTCCCATGCCCAAGGAGCATGATTAGTGGACACGATTGCCAGCCTGTTCAGCTTCATCACGACACCCGTCTCCTGGGTCATCGTCCAGTTCCACACGGTGTACGGCGCCATCTTCGGCGCGGACACCGGGTGGGCCTGGGGCCTGTCGATCGTGTCCTTGGTGATCCTGATCCGCATCTGCCTGATCCCGCTGTTCGTGAAGCAGATCAAGGCGACCCGGGCGATGCAGACGCTCCAGCCCGAGATGAAGAAGATCCAGGAGCGCTACAAGACGGACAAGCAGCGTCAGTCCGAAGAGATGATGAAGCTGTACAAGGAGACGGGCACCAACCCGCTCTCCTCGTGCCTTCCCATCCTGGCGCAGTCCCCGTTCTTCTTCGCGCTGTACCACGTGCTCAACGCCATCGCGACGGGCTCGACGATCGGCGTCATCAACGAGTCGCTGCTCGCCAGCGCCCGTAAGGCACACATCGTCGGCGCCCCGCTCGCGGCGAAGTTCACCGACAGCTCGTCGACGGTGGAGGCGCTCGGCGCCTCCCTCATGGACGTCCGGGTCGTCACCGCGATCATGATCGTCATGATGTCGGCGTCGCAGTTCTACACGCAGCGCCAGCTGATGACGAAGAACGTCGACACCACGGTGAAGACGCCGTTCATGCAGCAGCAGAAGATGCTGATGTACGTCTTCCCGGTCATGTTCGCCGTCTTCGGCATCAACTTCCCGGTCGGTGTCCTCGTCTACTGGCTGACCACCAACGTGTGGACCATGGGCCAGCAGATGTACGTCATCCGCAACAACCCGACCCCGGGTTCCAAGGCGCAGGCCGCCTACCTGGAGCGACTGACCAAGCACGTCACGCACCACGGCAAGACCCGCAGGCGCAGCGAGAAGACCATCGTCAAGGCGATCGTCGCCAAGGGACGCGAGCGCAACGAGTTCGAGCGCAAGTTCATCAACTCCCTCAGCAAGGCCGGCCTCGCGGCGCAGACCGACGGCACCGTCCTCAAGAGCGACACCGCCGTCCTGGAGAACGAGGACGGCACGCCGGGCACCGGCGCCGCCCCCAAGCGCCAGCAGCCCAAGCGGCAGAGCAAGTCGCAGCGGCAGGGCGGCCCCAGGTCGGCCGGTGAGAGCGGCACGTCCACCGAGGCCGCGGACTCCTCCTCGTCGTCCTCCCCCTCGCTGAGCAAGGCGTCCGACGAGCAGGGCGGCAAGCCCGCCGCCGGTGCCAAGAAGGCCCAGCCGCAGTCGGGCGGCGGTGGCCGCAGCAAGGCCCAGTCCGGTCAGCGCAAGGGCCCGCAGCGCCCCAAGTCCCCGTCCAAGAAGTAAGAAGGAGTCCATCCCGTGACGGAAGGCACCACCTCCGCCGCTGCCGAGGGTGCAGACACCCTGTCCCGCCTGGAGCAGGAGGGCGAGATCGCGGCGGACTACCTCGAGGGTCTGCTGGACATCGCCGACCTCGACGGCGACATCGACATGGACGTCGAGGCCGACCGCGCAGCCGTGTCGATCATCAGCGACTCCGGCGGCCGTGATCTGAACAAGCTGGTCGGCCGTGACGGCGAGGTGCTTGAGGCGCTTCAGGAGCTGACGCGCCTGGCCGTGCACCGGGAGACCGGCGACCGCAGCCGGCTGATGCTGGACATCGGCGGCTACCGGGCCAAGAAGCGCGCCGAGCTGTCCGAGCTGGGCGCCAAGGCCGCGGCCGAGGTCAAGAGCAGCGGCGAGCCCGTGAAGATGGACCCGATGACCCCGTTCGAGCGCAAGGTCGTGCACGACGCGGTCAAGGCCGCGGGCCTGCGCAGCGAGTCCGAGGGCGAGGAGCCCGAGCGCTTCGTCGTCGTACTGCCCGCCTGATCGGTTCCCACGTTCCCCCGGCCCCGTCTGTAGCGCAGGCGGGGCCGAACTTTGTCAGCCTGATAGTTCTGATACCGGCGCCCGGTGCGCCCACGCGGTTCGGAAGGACGGTCCCCCGTGACGGAGGCAGCGGAGCTTCCCCCTGTGCCCGAGGTGGCACATGAGGTGTTCGGCGATCGGTACGCGGACGCGGTGCGGTACGCGGAGCTGCTCGCCGAGGCCGGTGTGCAGCGCGGCCTGATCGGCCCGCGCGAGGTGCCCCGGCTCTGGGAACGGCACCTGCTGAACTGCGCGGTGCTCTCCGAGGTCGTGCCCGACGGCGTGACCGTCTGCGATGTCGGCTCGGGCGCCGGACTGCCCGGCATCCCCCTGGCACTCGTCCGGGACGACCTGAAGATCACGCTCCTGGAGCCGCTGCTGCGCCGGACGAACTTCCTCACCGAGGTCGTCGAACTCCTGGGCCTCGACCATGTGACGGTCGTGCGCGGCCGGGCCGAGGAGGTCATGGGCCAGCTGCCGCCCGTCCATGTGGTGACGGCACGGGCCGTGGCGCCGCTGGACCGGTTGGCGACCTGGGGCATCCCGCTGCTGCGTCCCTACGGCGAGATGCTGGCCCTCAAGGGCGACACCGCCGAGGAGGAGCTGAAGGCCGCGGGCGCAGCGCTCAGCAAGCTCGGCGCGGTGGAGACGTCCGTCCTCCAGGTCGGCGAGGGCATCGTGGACCCGCTGTCGACGGTGGTACGGGTCGAGGTCGGAGAGAGCCCGGGAGGTGTCCGCTTCGCCGCCAAGCGCGCGAAGGCGGCCCGGACAGGGCGGACTCGCCGGCGTCGGTGAGCGGACCGGCCGTACTCCACCCAAGCTGTCACAGCTCGACATGCCGGAGTGTCGCGACAGTTCGGCCTCGGCGTGGGCGCATCGTGTTTCACGTGAAACGTCGCTCACTGCTGCACGGCATCATCAGCCGGGGCCGCGCCGCGGCCGAACCCCGTGACCGAAAGCCCCTTGGTTCACTCAGAGAGGGTGTGGAGTTGTCCACAGAGGTGGATTTCTCCACAGAACACCAGGCCTCACTGGTTCATGACCCCGAAGGCATGGCAGGCTCTGTTCATTGCGAGCTTGAAGTCGAGGAGAGTGAATCCTTGCGGTCCGACGCCAACATCGCGGGACCGATGACCGATCCGGTCCCCGGTCCCCGTACCGAGTCGATGGGGGAGGATGTTTCACGTGAAACACCGCCCCCCATGGACGACACACCGATCGGTCGTGCTGCCCAACTGGCGGTAGAGGCTCTGGGCCGTGCCGGTGAGGGCCTGCCGCGGCCCGAGCAGACCCGTGTCATGGTGGTCGCCAACCAGAAGGGCGGTGTCGGCAAGACGACGACGACCGTCAACCTTGCCGCCTCCCTGGCCCTGCACGGCGGACGGGTGCTGGTGGTCGACCTCGACCCCCAGGGCAACGCGTCCACCGCGCTGGGGATCGACCACCACGCCGAAGTCCCTTCCATCTACGACGTCCTGGTCGACAGCAGACCACTGTCCGAGGTCGTTCAGCCGGTCCCCGATGTCGAAGGTCTTTTCTGTGCCCCCGCCACCATCGATCTCGCCGGTGCGGAGATCGAGTTGGTGTCCCTGGTGGCACGCGAGAGCCGCCTTCAGCGGGCCATCCAGGCCTATGAGCAGCCGCTGGACTACATCCTCATCGACTGCCCGCCGTCCCTCGGTCTCCTGACGGTCAACGCCATGGTCGCCGGGGCCGAGGTGCTCATCCCCATCCAGTGCGAGTACTACGCGCTGGAGGGCCTGGGCCAACTCCTGCGCAACGTCGATCTGGTGCGGGGGCACCTCAACCCCGCCCTGCACGTCTCGACGATCCTGCTCACCATGTACGACGGCCGGACGCGTCTCGCCTCCCAGGTCGCGGACGAGGTGCGCAGCCACTTCGGCGCCGAGGTCCTGCGGACGAGCATTCCCCGCTCGGTCCGTATCTCCGAGGCACCGAGCTACGGACAGACGGTGCTGACCTACGATCCAGGATCGAGCGGTGCCCTGTCCTATCTTGAGGCGGCACGTGAAATCGCGCTGAGGGGTGTCGGCGTCAGTTACGACGCGCAGCACGCCCATATCGGCGCCCAGAGTGACCCGAGCATGGTGGAGGGTATCCAGTGAGCGAGCGACGGAGGGGTCTGGGTCGTGGTCTAGGCGCACTGATCCCCGCTGCCCCGACGGAGAGGACACCGGCGCAGTCCGCGGTCGGCGGCGCGGGTTCCGCGTCCCCGGCGGCGGTGCCGGTGCTGATGACCGACCGCGGTGTGGCCGCGGCGAAGGTGGCCACGCTGCCGCCCGTCTACGAGGAAGACGGCGAACTGCCGTCGAGCGGCGGTGCGGAGCTGCCCGCGTCCCCGGTGGGCGCGCACTTCGCGGAGCTGCCCCTCGACTCCATCACGCCGAACCCGCGCCAGCCGCGTGAGGTCTTCGACGACGACGCGCTGCAGGAACTCGTCACCTCCATCAGGGAGGTCGGTCTCCTCCAGCCGGTCGTCGTGCGTCAGGCAGGTCCCGGGCGCTACGAACTGATCATGGGTGAGCGGCGCTGGCGGGCCTGCCGTGAGGCCGGCCTTGAGGCGATCCCGGCGATCGTGCGGGCCACGGACGACGAGAAGCTCCTTCTCGACGCCCTGCTGGAGAACCTGCACCGCGCGCAGCTGAACCCGCTGGAAGAGGCCTTCGCCTACGACCAGTTGCTGAAGGACTTCAGCTGCACGCACGACCAGCTGGCCGACCGCATCGGCCGTTCACGGCCGCAGGTCTCCAACACCCTGCGCCTGCTGAAGCTGTCTCCGGCCGTCCAGCGCCGGGTGGCCGCCGGGGTGCTCTCCGCCGGTCACGCGCGGGCGCTGCTCTCCGTGGACGACTCGGAGGAACAGGACCGGCTGGCCCACCGGATCGTCGCGGAGGGTCTCTCGGTCCGGGCGGTCGAGGAGATCGTGACCCTCATGGGATCGCGCCCGCAGGCCGTCCAGCGCTCCAAGGGGCCGCGGGCCGGAGCCCTGGTCTCCCCGGCGCTCTCCGACCTCGCGACCCGGCTCTCGGACCGCTTCGAGACGCGGGTGAAGGTCGACCTGGGACAGAAGAAGGGCAAGATCACCGTGGAGTTCGCCTCCATGGAGGACCTGGAGCGCATCCTCGGCTCCCTCGCCCCCGGCGAGGGACCGGTCCTGCAGAGGAGCCTCCTCGACGGTGACGACGAGGACGGCGAGGAGTAGCGGGCCGTCGGCCGGCCGGGTCTCGCCGCCCGGTGGGCCGTCCGAGCGGGCCGTGTCCGGTGTGTGCCGGACACGGCCCGCTCTTTGCTTTCATTCCGTATCGATGCCATCGCTTCGTGGATACGATGCGTTCGGTATGGCGCATCCACCTGGCGGCACCTCGGAGAGGGAAGTGGGTGCCCTGCGAACGATGAGCCGCACCGGACTGACGGGGGCGGCCCTGGGACTCGGCGCGGTCGGCGGATTCGTCGGCGGCCCGCTCAGGGAACGGAGCGCTCTGACAGCCGCCCGCGACGCAGCGGGCGAGAAAAGCGAGGAACAGCCTTCATGGGGCGCCGGCTCGTACCACTCACGCTGGACAACCTCGAAGACCTCCCCCAGCGCTGCCGGTCGTGCGTCTTCTGGGAGTTGGACCCCGTCCGGGGCGAAGCCGCGGTGAAGGCGGGCACGTCCGCCGGGGAGAAGGAGGGCTGGCTCTCCGCCGTCCTGCTGGACTGGGGCTCCTGCGGCCGTGTCGTCCAGGTCGACGACGTGCCGGTGGGCTTCGTGCTCTACGCCCCGCCGGACTACGTCCCCCGCTCGACGGCGTTCCCCACCAGCCCGATCTCACCGGACGCCGTGCAGTTGATCACCGCGTTCATCCTGCCCGAGTACCAGGGGCAGGGGCTGGGCCGGGTCATGGTGCAGACGGTGGCGAAGGACCTGCTGCGACGCAACTTCAAGGCGATCGAGGCGTTCGGGGACGCCCGGTGGACCGAGCCCGCGTGTCTGCTGCCCGCCGACCATCTCCTCGCGGTCGGCTTCAAGACGGTCCGTCCGCACCCCACGCACCCCCGGCTGCGGCTGGAGCTGCGGACGACGCTCTCCTGGAAGGAAGACGTGGAGATGGCGTTGGACCGGCTCCTGGGCGCCGTCCAGAAGGAACCTGTGCTGCGACCGCTGTGAGGCGGGGCGGGACGGGCTGAGGTGGACCGAGGCGGCTGTGGGGCGGGCTGAGGTGGCCCGCTCGGTGCACGGCGTTCGCGGATGCCGCCCGGACCGTGGCCGTCACGCGGAGGCCGTGCACGCGGAAGGGGCCGACTCTCAGGCGAGTCGGCCCCTTCAATGTTTCACGTGAAACATCAGGCGATGAAGTCCTCGAGGTCGCGCAGGAGCGCGGCCTTCGGCTTCGCGCCGACGATGGTCTTGGCGACCTCGCCACCCTGGTAGACGTTCAGCGTCGGGATCGACATGACGCCGTACTTGGCGGCCGTACCCGGGTTCTCGTCGATGTTCAGCTTCACGATCTCGATCTTGTCGCCGTGCTCCTTGGCGATCGCCTCGAGGGACGGGGCGATCTGACGGCACGGGCCGCACCAGGCGGCCCAGAAGTCCACGAGAACGGGCTTGTCGCTCTTGAGGACGTCCTCGTCGAAGGAAGCGTCGGTCACGTTCTTCAGGTCGGACACGGCGGGTGCTCCTCTACTGGGTTGTGCGGTGGGGGCGGGGCGGGAGGTCAGACAGTGGTCTTCTCGGGCTCGGCG
Source organism: Streptomyces griseoviridis (assembly GCF_005222485.1). NCBI lineage: Bacteria > Bacillati > Actinomycetota > Actinomycetes > Kitasatosporales > Streptomycetaceae > Streptomyces > Streptomyces griseoviridis. The sequence continues at coordinate 4,600,342 of NZ_CP029078.1, read as the reverse complement.
TTCTCGCCGTCCGCGAGGAAGGAGAGGTAGCGCTCGGCGTCGAGGGCGGCCGAGCAGCCGGTGCCGGCGGCGGTGATGGCCTGGCGGTAGGTGTGGTCCACCACGTCACCGGCGCCGAAGACACCCGTGAGGTTCGTGCGCGTCGAGGGCGCGGCGACCTTCAGGTAGCCCTCCTCGTCCAGGTCCAGCTGGCCCTTGAACAGCTCGGTGCGCGGGTCGTGGCCGATCGCGATGAAGAGGCCGGTGACCGCCAGGTCCGACAGCTCGCCGGTCTTGAGGTTGCGCAGCTTGAGGCCGGACAGCTTCGGGTCGCCCTCGATCTCGGCGACCTCGCTGTCCCAGACGAACTTGATCTTCGGGTCGGCGAAGGCGCGCTCCTGCATCGCCTTGGAGGCGCGCAGGGTGTCCCGGCGGTGGACGATCGTCACGGACTTGGCGAACCGGGAGAGGAAGGTCGCCTCCTCCATGGCCGTGTCACCGCCGCCGATCACGGCGATGTCCTGGTCCTTGAAGAAGAAACCGTCACAGGTGGCGCACCAGGAGACTCCGCGCCCGGAGAGCGCGTCCTCGTTCGGCAGGCCCAGCTTGCGGTGCTGGGAGCCGGTGGTGACGATGACGGCCTTGGCCCGGTGGACGGTGCCCGCGGTGTCGGTGACGGTCTTGATGTCACCGGACAGGTCGACGGAGACGATGTCGTCCGGGATCAGCTCGGCACCGAAGCGCTCGGCCTGGCCGCGCATGTTGTCCATGAGGTCGGGGCCCATGATGCCGTCGCGGAAGCCGGGGAAGTTCTCCACGTCGGTGGTGTTCATGAGCGCGCCGCCCGCGGTGACGGCACCCTCGAAGACCAGCGGCTTCAGCGAGGCGCGCGCGGTGTAGAGCGCCGCCGTGTAGCCGGCGGGCCCGGAGCCGATGATGATCACGTTTCGGACGTCGCTCACGGCTTGGTTCCTCGTCTCTGGACTGCGTCGCGGACCGGGGGGGAGCACCTCTCGGAACTCTCATCCCACCCAACGGATACTAAGGGGCGCGCATTCCCACTGTGTCCGGGCACACGGAGGCCCGGCGAGGGTGGGGGGACAGCCGCAGCTCAGGGGTGGGTGTAGGTCCGCGTCAGCAGAACCTTCGCCCGGGTGGACGAGGGGTGGGTGACGCAGCTCGCGTCCACCAGGTACGCCGTCACCTTCGTGCCGTCGGAGACGTCGGGCAGCACCACGAGCAGCGCTCCGGTGCCCTGGTAGGTGCCTGTCTGGGCGGCCAGCGCCGGTTCGGTGCGGCCGATGCCCTCACGGACGCACGCGGGCACCGTGGGCTCCTTGAAGACCTTGGGCTGGTTGCTGCTGCCCTCGATCCCCATGCTGCGCGGGGCCTCGGAGGCGGTGCTCGCGGGCCGGTCCTGGAGGAGGGCGGAGACCTGGCTCTCCAGCTTCGCCTGGGAGAAGGTGTCCTTGGACGTCTCCTGGGCCTGGCTCTGCGTGGTCGGCTTGTCGTCGTGCAGGTTCGTCAGCAGGACGGAGCCGATGCCCAGCGCGGCGACCGTGAAGACGGTGCCGAGCACGGCGACCCGACGGCGTCCGCCGGGCCTGCGGTCCTTGCGCCCCGGTCCGGTGGTGGAGGTACGGGCGCGTCCGGCGGGACGGGCCGCGGCGGCAGCCGGTGCCGGTGTGGACGCGGCCGATGCCGTCGCCGACGGCGATGTTTCACGTGAAACATGCGCGCCGCCGCCGTCGGGTCCGGACGGGTCCGGGACTCCGGGCGCCGGGGAGTCGGTGGGGGCTGCCGCGTCGAGAAGGGCTTCCGCGGCGAGGGCCGCGTCGATGCGGTCGGCCACGTCGTCGGGCATGGCGACCGGCTCCTCCTGCACCGTGCCGAGCAGCGACCTGATCTCCTCCAGTGACGCGCGGACATCCGCGCACGGCTCGCAGCCGTCCAGGTGCCGGCGCACCTCGGCCGTCCTGGACGGGGTGAGCAGGCCCTCGGTGAGGTCGGAGAGCTCGTCGATGTCCGGGTGCCCGGTCATGTCCTCCGTGAATGTCACGCTCGCCCACCTCCGCCCTTCACAGCAGCTTGATCGTTCGGCCCGGTGTCGCGGGAACCGATGGCCGGTGGCCCCGCTGCCGGTGGGACGGATGTCCCCCGCGAGTGGTTCCGTCCCGTGCCGGGTTCGTCGTCGCCGCCCGAGTTCCCGGGGCGCAGATGGGTGAGCAGGGGCAGCAGTCTCGCTCTGCCCCGGGCGCAGCGGCTCTTGACCGTGCCGGTGGGGACGTCGAGCATCCGGGCCGCCTCGGCGACGGGGTACCCCTGCATGTCCACCAGGACCAGAGCCGCGCGCTGGTCCGGCGGCAGGGTGCCGAGGGCTTCCAGGAGCTGGCGGTGCAGGTCGTTGCGCTCGGCAGGCGCCGAGGCCGACTCGTGCGGCTCAAGCAGCTGCTCGAGGCGTTCGGTGTCGTCGACCGGGGAGGTCCTGCGGGAGGCCGCCTTGCGGACCCGGTCCAGGCAGGCGTTGACCGTGATGCGGTGCAGCCAGGTCGTGACGGCCGAGTGGCCGCGGAAGGTGTGCGCGGCCCGGTAGGCGGAGACCAGGGCGTCCTGGACGGCGTCGGCGGCCTCCTCACGGTCGCCGAGCGTCCGCAGGGCCACCGCCCAGAGCCGGTCGCGGTGGCGTCGGACTATCTCGCCGAAGGCGTCCTGGTCGCCGTCCACGTGGCGGGCCAGGAGGTCCTGATCACTGGTGTCGCCGTACGCGGTCTCACCCGCCATCGGACCCCCTCCCCTGGGACGTGACGGTCAGCCGGTGAACTTCAGGTCCGTGATCGCCTGCTTGTAGCCGGTGCCGCTGTAGCCGTCGCTCGGCGCGTACGGCAGCGCGGTGAACCACACCAGCACGTAGCGGCTCTCGACCGGCTTGGTGACCTTCACGTTCGCCGTGGTGCCGGTCGTCGTCACCGACCCCAGCTTCTTCATGGAGGTGAGAGGGACGGCGGAACTCATGGAGTCGGTCGCGTAGAGCGTCACCGTGGTGTGGTCGCCGCCGAACAGCAGCCCTATCGAGGCGGTCGAGACCGCCTTGGCCGACCCGAAGTCGTAGACGATGCCGACGCCTGGCTTGAACGCGGGGTTCATGTCCGGGCCGTCCTTGTAGCTGGACGTGCGCCAGTACGTGGAGCTGTTGCCGTCGTAAGTCTTGCCGACATCGGCCGGGTGCTGGGGGTCCCCCTTGGCGATGTACTCCTGCGCGCCGGTGATCTTCAGCGGCTTGGTCGGCTTGGGCACGGCGCTGTTCTTGTCGCCGTCGTCCGTCGTCTGGGTCTTGTTCTGGTCGTCGGACTGGTTGCCGCTGTCCATCAGGGCGTCCGCGAGTTGCCAACTGCCGAGGCCGAGGGCGGCGATGAGGAGGGCGGAGACGCCCCACTTCAGTGCCTTGCCGGTCCGGCTCTGCAGCGGGGCGGGCAGGGTCGGCACCGGCGCGGTCACCCCGGGGTGCGGCGCGGGGCGGCCGTAGTTGCCCTGCTGGTACGTCGTGCGCTGGTACTCGGGCGGGGCGGTGAACGTCGGCTCGGGCGGCCGGATGCGCGGCATCTCGCCGATCGCCTTCACCAGCTCCTCCGGCGTGGTGCAGGCCGCCTCGTGCCGGGACGCGGTCGCCCCGTCGTTGGCGAGCGCCCGCATCGACAGCTCGGAGAGCCCGCGGTGGACCCCGGCCCGCACCTGGTCGGGTGCGATGAGACCGATGTCCTTGGGTAGCCCGGAGAGGCCGTAGGCGTCCTCCTCGTACGGCCAGCGCTGGGTGAGCGACGCGTACAGCAGGGCACCGATCGCCTCGGTGTCGGCGCGCTGCGGGGTCTCCGAGGTGACACCGCGCAGGGCCGCGTTCACCGCGAGGCCGCGGATGCGCCACTGGCCGCTTGAAGTGCGCAGCACGGCGTTCGGGTTGAGCCGGAGGTGGGCGAGGCCCTCGCGGTGCGCGGCGGCCATCGCCGAGGCGACCTGACTGACCATCTGGTACGCGTCGTGCGGCTCCAGCGGGCCGGTCGCGAGCAGCGCGGTCAGCTCGATCGCGTCGGGCAGCCATTCGTGGACGACGTAGACGAGGTCGTTCTCCTCGACGGCGTCGAGGACCTGGACGAACCGCGGATCGCCGAGCAGCGCCGACGAGCGGGCCGCGGCCAGGACGGACCGTGCCCGTGCGTGGTCCGCGGGCAGTGTGTGGACGCCGACCGCGCGGCGGAGTTTCTCGTCCACCGCACGCCAGCTGCTGAACCCGTCCAGACGGGTGACGCACTCCTCCAGCCGGTACCGCCTGGCGAGTTTGTGGCCGCTGTGCAGCTCGGGCGGCGAGGCCATCCCGGCACCGCCGGTACCGCCACTCCCCTGTGCCTCGTCGCTCTCCGTGTCCCGCTCCCGGTTCTGGGCCACCCCGTCGGCCGTGGACTGGTCCGCCTGTGCGGTCAGCGGCTGGTCGCCACTGTTGTCTGCCACGTCGACGGCAGCTGTGCTCCGTTCCGCCACCGTCGTCCCTGCCTCCCCACTCGTCGCGCGCCGACCGGTATCCGTGCGGGCCGTCCGACGCCGAAACCAATTGTGCCCACAGTCCGCCGCAATGCACGACACGCAGCGAGGGACGATGGTTGCGCGCCTACCCCTATATCAACGCCCCAGACGCCCGCGCACCATGCCCACGAGGGAGTTGAGCTCCTCGATGCGCATCCGGCGGGCCGCGACGTAGAAGACGACGAGCAGCACCGCACCGCCGGCCAGCAGCGCGGCGAAGGAGCCGAGGACCCCCTGGCCGAGCGTGTGGCCGATCCCGTAGCAGGCGGCGCCGCTGAGCAGTGCCGCCGGTACCGAGGCGATACAGAGCCGAGCATAGGTGCGCAGGACGCGGGCGCCGTCCAGGTCCCCCTGAAGCCGCTTGCGCAGCCGGCTCCAGGCGATGCCGACGCCGATCGCGTAGGCGAGGCCGTAGGAGGCCGCCATGCCGACCACGGCCCAGCGGGCCGGCAGGACGAAGAAGCAGGCCACGGAGGCGGTGGCGTTGACCGCGGCCACGATGACCGTGTTGTAGAACGGCGTCCGGGTGTCCTCGTAGGCGTAGAACGCGCGCAGGACGACGTACTGGACCGAGTACGGGATCAGGCCGAGGGCGAAGGCCATCAGCATGAAGCCCATGTTGGTGGCCTCGCGGGTGCCGGAGGATCCGAAGATCAGCGTGCACATCGGGATGCCGAGGGAGAGGAACCCGAAGGCGATGGGCACGATCGCGACGGCCGTGGTGCGCAGACCCTGCGAGATGTCGTCGCGGACCGCGCCGCCGTCGTTCTCCGCCGCCGAGCGTGAGATGCGCGGCAGCAGGGCGGCCATCAGGGAGACGGTGATGATGGCCTGCGGCAGGCCCCAGATCAGCTGGGCGTTGGCGTAGGCGGCGAAGCCGGTGCCCTCGACCGGGGAGTCCTTGCCGGCGGCGGTGGAGAGCTGGGTGACGACCATGGCGCCCGCCTGGTTGGCGAGGACGAACAGGACGGTCCACTTGGCGAGCATCGCGGCCTTGCCGAGGCCGTGGCCCTTCCAGTCGAAGCGCAGCCGCATCCGGAACCCGGTCTCGCGCAGGTAGGGGATCATCGCGAGGGCCTGCACGACCAGGCCGAGCAGTACACCGACGCCCAGCAGCCGCTGGCCCTCGGGCGGGATGCTGCCGGCCGTCATGCCGGAGCTGCCCGCGCTGCCGTAGACCCAGATGAACGTCCCGAGCGTCACGATGATGACGATGTTGTTCAGGACCGGGGTCCACATCATCGCGCCGAACTTGCCGCGCGCGTTGAGGATCTGGCCCATCACCACATGGACGCCCATGAAGAAGATCGAGGGCAGGAAGTAGCGGGTGAAGGTGACGGCGACGTGGTTGGCGGCGGGGTCGTCGGCGACCGGCACCGACAGCATCCGCACCAGGAGCGGTGCCGCGAACATGGCGAGCGCGGTGAGGGCGCCGAGCGCCACCATCACCAGCGTCAGCAGCCGGTTGGCGTACGCCTCGCCGCCGTCCTCGTCGTCCTTCATGGCGCGGACGAGCTGCGGCACGAACACCGAGTTGAGGCCGCCGCCGACGGTGAGGATGTAGATCATGGTCGGCAGCTGGTAGGCGACCTGGAAGGTGTCGCCGAGCAGGCCGATGCCCAGCGCCGACACGATCAGCGCGGAGCGGATGAAGCCGGTGAGGCGGGAGACCATCGTGCCGGCCGCCATCACGGCGCTCGACTTCAGCAGCCCGGCCGCCTTGCCGCCCTTCTTGGCGGGCGCGGCGGGAGCCGGGGCCGGGGCGGGCGCCTCGGCGGCCGGTGCCGCGGCGCCGTACCCGGCGGCGGCCTGGGCGGGCGCGGGGGACGGGCCGGGAACCCCGGGCCGACCGTAGGACGGCTGCGCGGAGCCCTGCGGCGGGCCGCCGTAACCGCCGCCCTGCGGGGAGCCGCCGTAGCCGCCGCCCTGCTGCTGGTCACGGAAGAGATGGGCGAAGGCGTCCTGCCCGGGGCGCTCGTCGCCGGCCTGGGTGACGAGGTCGTCGACGCCGACGAACTGCGTCGTGCGCGGGTCGTCGCCGTGCGGCAGGTACTGGGTGGCCGCGCCCGGCTCGGGCGGCGGCGTCTGCGCCCACACCCGGGGGTCGGGCGCGTACGGGGTCTGCGGGGGCCGCCCGTACAGCGGCTGCTGCGGCTGCTGGGTGCCCGGGGGCGGCGGCGGGTGCGCGGCCCGGTCGTAGAGCGCCTCGGCGACCGGGTCCTGCGCGGAGAGGTCCTGGGCCCGGTACGGATCAGGCGCGTAGGCGTCCTGGAGGTACATGTCGGCGGGCTGCTGCGGCGGAACCTGGCCGTCCGCGGGCGGCGGGCCCTCGGGGTGACCCGAGCCGCCCGCGCCCTGACCGCGGTCACCGTCGTACGGCGCGTTCATCGCTACCCCACCTCATCGTCCCCGGCCCACCGGCCACGACATGTCAACGGTCCACTCTCTCACCCACGCCGGACGGGTCCGCGCTTTCCGCTGGGGTGTCCGGCGCAGGGTCACTCGGCTGCCCCGGGTCGTCCACCCGGGCGTCGGCGCCGGGCTCCTCCTTGAGCCGGTCCCCGGGGCCCTCCTCCGGGCCCCGCGGCCCGTCGCCGGGACCGCCCGCCGCGTCGGGGCCGCCGCCCTCCGCGTCACGTGCCGCCGCCCGCTTGCGCTGGGTGTACATCCGGAAGCCGGCCAGGACGAGCAGCAGGAAGCCGCCGCCGATCACCAGCATCACGGTGGCCGTGAACTCGGTGACCTTGACGTCGAAGGTGACGGGCGCGCCGTAGGCCTGGCCGTCCTGCGTGTACAGCTGGGCGACCACCGTGGCCTGGCCGTTCGCCTTGGCCGAGGTGGTGAACTTCACCGTCTGCGCGTGGCCGCCCGAGACCGAGACGGGCTGCTCGTAGTAGTCGTGCCCGCCGATCTGGAGGCGGGTCGGGTTGGTCGAGCTGAGCCGCAGCACCAGGTGGTCGACGTTCTGCACCAGGTTGTTCTGCACGGTCACCGGGATCGTGGCGCTGCGCCCCGACAGCTTGGTGTCCGACTTGTCGATCAGCTTGACCTGGTCGGCCAGCTCCTCCAGATGGGCCGCCACCGCGCTGCGGAAGCTCTCCGCCTCGGCCGGCCTGCCGCGCCAGGAGGCGGACATCTCGCGGTTCATGGCCCGCCCGAAGGGGGTCACCACCCGGGACCGGTCGGAGAGGATCACCTGGAAGCTGTCGAGCTTCGCCTCGGTGGCCGCGATCTGCTGGAACGCCGACCGCGGCAGCTGCTGCTTGCGCAGCGCGGCCGGGTAGGCGGACGCCGACGGGATCCGCGTGGTGGCGCCGAGGGTGGGCTTGGCCTTCGCCGCCGCCGTCAGCTCCTGGGAGGTGGACCAGTTGCCGCTCTGCAGGGCCGTCAGCGCCTGAGCCATCGCCTGCGCCTGGCTCGCCGTGGGCATCCGCTGCGGGGCGACGACGACGCTGCGCGCGGTGTCCGTCTGGCCGTTCAGCGACAGGCTCTGGGCGAGGAACTCCTGCACCGCGAGCGTGGACGCCGAGGCGGACGTCAGGTCGCCCTGGAACTCCGTGGAGAGCCGGGCGTCCGCGACCACCGCCGTGGTGCCGCCGCCGATCGGGCGGGCGGCGGAGGGCGTGTAGGTGAGGCCGCCGGTCTCCTGGAGGCTGTCGCTACGGGTGATGATCTTGTCGGCGCCGGCCGAGGTGGCGACCTTGACGATCGACGGGTCGACCGCGCCGTTCACCGGCCACGCGAAGTCGGTGACCGGCTTCACGTGCAGGATCGGCTCGACGGTGTTGGCGACGACGTCGGTGGCGTCCTTGAGGCGGCTCAGCGAGCCCGCGACGCCCGTCCCGTTGTGCGCGAGCGAGGCCAGGTCGGGGTCGGCGAAGGGGAGCGCGACGACCTCCTTGTCGGCCACCGCCTTCTGGACCTGCGCCAGCCACGACTTGGCGACCGCCTGGTGGGTGCCGGCCGTGGTGCCGCCGTCGCCGGTGCGTACCCGGTAGCCGCGGGTCATCGCGTCGACGGAGGCCAGCAGATCGGGGTCGACCACCCAGGTGACGTCCAGACCGGCGCCCAGCGACAGCATCTGGTCGAGGCGCCCGCCGGGGGCGATCTCCTTGGCCAGGTCGTCGTTGAGGAAGACCGGCGTCTGCTGGTCGTTGGCGCCGGTCTCCGCCGTCATGTGCACGGTGGAGATCAGCGGCCACAGATACGTCGTCCGCGTCGTCGGGTCGGCCTCCTCCGACTGGTACGGCAGGAACGTCCGCTGGATGCCCAGGAGCTGGTCCCAGGGCTGCGCGGAGGTCATGCCGGAGAGCGAGACGGCGAACGCGTAGACGCCGTCGTCGCCGAGGTCGAGCTTGTCGACCGGCACCTGGATGCTGAAGTGCTCGGAGACGCCAGGGGTGAGCTTCGCGAACCTCTCGACGTACTTGCCGCCGACCTCCGTCCCCGCGGCGGTACGGACGTCCGTGCTGTCGTCGGTGAGGTCGTCGATCGCCGAGCGGGTGCTGAGCGCGGACCCCACCCGCAGCCCCACATGCGCGTCGGTCACCGCCTGCTTGCCGTTGTTGGTCACCGTGCCCGACACGGTCAGCGTGTCCCCGTCCGTCGGCGCGGCCGGGGTGAGCGTGTCCAGGGCGACGGAGACCGCGCCGGAACCGGCGGCCTCCCGCGCGGACGACTGCTCGGCGGCCTGCGCCGGAGGCGCTGAGGGCAGCTGGAGGAGACCGGCCAGCAGGGGCGCACCGGTGAGCAGTGCCCCGGTGCGCCGCAGCCAGCGGCGGGCAGGTGAGGGACTCGTCCTCGGAAAGTCTGCCGCGTCGGCCACGCGCTGCCCGTCCCTCGTCGTCAGTGGTCGTCGGATTGTGCGTCCACGCATGGTAACGATGCGAGCTGAGCTGAAGTGCCGCGGTCTGCTCCACAAGATCGCCCGGAGGATCAGGCGCGTCCCCTATATCCGCGTATCAAGAGGAGAGCGGTGCTGTGTCTGAAGGGCGGGCCTTGCGGAGGTATCGGGGGAGGTGTCCGTGAACGATTTATGGAGGCGCCCCGTGGTCCGTGGGCCACGTACCCTCTTCTGTTGTGCCGAACGCCAACGAAGAAAATCCCGCCGTCCCGAGCCAGGAGCGACAGCACGCGGTGAGCGAGCCACTGAGTGTCGCCCCCGTCGCCGACGACCTCGCCCGCCGCTTCCAGGAGGCCGGGTTCTCTCTCGCCCTGGTCGGCGGTTCGGTGCGGGACGCGCTGCTGGGCCGGCTCGGCAACGACCTCGACTTCACGACGGACGCGCGCCCCGACGACGTCCTCGCGATCGTGCGGCCCTGGGCGGACGCCGTGTGGGAGGTCGGGATCGCCTTCGGCACGGTCGGCGCGCAGAAGGACGGCTACCAGATCGAGGTGACCACCTACCGGTCGGAGGCCTACGACCGCACCTCGCGCAAGCCCGAGGTGTCCTACGGCGACTCCATCGACGAGGACCTCGTCCGGCGCGACTTCACCGTGAACGCCATGGCCCTGGCGCTGCCCGAGCGGACGTTCATCGACCCGCACGGCGGCCGCGAGGACCTCGCCGCGCGGGTGCTGCGTACCCCTGGCACCCCCGAGGCGTCCTTCTCGGACGACCCGCTGCGGATGATGCGGGCGGCCCGCTTCGCCGCGCAGCTCGACTTCGAGGTGGCCCCCGAGGTCGTCGCCGCGATGAAGGACATGGCCGGCCGGATCGAGATCGTCTCGGCCGAGCGGGTCCGGGACGAGCTGAACAAGCTGATCGTCTCCGCGCACCCCCGCAAGGGCCTGACGCTGCTCGTCGACTCCGGGATCGCCGACCACGTCCTGCCCGAGCTGCCCGCCCTGCGGCTGGAGAGCGACGAGCACCACCGGCACAAGGACGTCTACGAGCACACCCTGATCGTCCTGGAGCAGGCGATCGCGCTGGAGGAGAACGGCCCCGACCTCGTCCTGCGGCTGGCCGCGCTGCTGCACGACATCGGCAAGCCCCGCACCCGGCGCTTCGAGGAGGACGGGCGGGTCTCGTTCCACCACCACGAGGTGGTCGGCGCGAAGATGACCAAGAAGCGCATGACGGAGCTGAAGTACTCCAACGATCTGGTGCGGGACGTCTCCCGGCTGGTCGAACTGCATCTGCGCTTCCACGGCTACGGCACCGGCGAGTGGACGGACTCGGCGGTGCGCCGCTACGTCCGTGACGCGGGCCCGCTCCTCGGCCGCCTCCACCAGCTGACCCGCTCGGACTGCACGACCCGCAACAAGCGCAAGGCGACGACCCTCTCCCGGGCGTACGACGGCCTGGAGGAGCGGATCGCGCAGCTCCAGGAGCAGGAGGAGCTGGACGCGATCCGCCCGGACCTCGACGGCAACGAGATCATGCAGATCCTGGACATCGGCCCCGGGCCGGCGATCGGCGGCGCCTACAAGTTCCTGCTGGAGCTGCGGCTGGAGAACGGGCCGATGGAGCGCGACGCGGCGGTGGCCGCGCTCAAGGAGTGGTGGGCCGAGCAGAGCTGAGCGCGTCCCCTGCGGAGCGGAACGACAGCGGGCGGGGTCATGTTTCACGTGAAACATGACCCCGCCCGCTGTCGTCGGCCGGATGGTCCCGGATCCGCCGAGGGGCGGTGTTTCACGTGAAACACCGCCCCTCGGCGCCGATCCCGCGCCCCCGTACGGAGGCGCGCCCTACTTCACCTCGTTGAGGCAGAGCACCACGTCGTGGTTGTTGCCCGACTGGTAGTAGGAGATCGTCGCGCCCTGCACGGTCTCGCACCGGCTGTCGTCGCTGGTGCCGTCGAACTTCTCGACGACCTTGAACTGCGCCTCGCTGGAGGAGCAGTCGACCGTCTTGAGGTCCGGCTTGGTCTGGCTGCCGTCGTTGTGCATGCAGCTGCCCACCGAGGTGGTCTCCGCGTCGGACTGGAAGACGTAGAACTTCACCACGGCGAGGACGATCGCGAGGACGACGAACGCGCCGACGCGTATCAGCGTCTTGCTCACGCGCCGGCCCCGGGGCGGCGGGACCGGCGCGCCCTGCTGGGGGAACCCGGGGTGGGGCGGGTAGGGCGCCTGGCCCGCGTGCTGCGGGTAGGGCGCCTGGCCCTGAGGGGCCGCCGAGCCTTCGGGGGCGGGCGGGCCCTGGGGAGCTGGCGGGCCCTGCGGGGCGGGCGGCTCGCTCGGCGCGGACGGGTTCTGGCCCTGGGGCGGCGGAGTGGTCACTTGGGGTTCCCCCTAGAACATGAGTATGTGCCGGACATAAGGCCCGGGTAAGACCCACGTAAGTTAACGGGCGCCACTGACAACGCCCCAGCCCCCAGCGGTCTCTGTGTCATTGATGTGACACTTACCAGCGCTCAAAGCGGGCCATAGTCACCGCAACCGCCCCGTAGACGCACGCGACCGTCACCACCAGCACCGACGAGCGGCCGTCCGGCGGGAGCAGCAGGGCGGCCAGTCCGGCGGCGCCCACGAAGGCGAGGTTGAACAGCACGTCGTAGAGCGAGAACACCCGGCCGCGGAACCCGTCGTCGACGGAGGACTGGACGATGGTGTCCGTCGCGATCTTCGCGCCCTGCGTGGTGAGGCCCAGCACGAACGCCGCGACCAGCAGGGGGACCGTCGCGAACGGGAGGCCGAGGGCGAGTTCGAGGACGGCGGCGGCAGCGGCGCACAGGGCGATCCAGCGCACCGCCCCGAACCGCCCCGCGGCCCACGGCGTCACCACGGCCGCCACGAAGAAGCCGGCGCCCGAGACCCCCAACGCGAGCCCCAGCAGGGCGAGTCCCGCTTCGGGCGTCGCCGAGAGGGCGTACCGGCACAGCATCAGCACCAGGACGAGCAGGGCGCCGTAGCAGAACCGCATCAGCGTCATCGTGCCCAGCGCCCAGGCGGCCTCCCGGCGCGCGGGCGCCGCCAGGTGCCGTACCGCGGCCGCCAGGTCGCGTGCGGTGCCGGAAAGCGCCGTCGAGAGGCTGGGGCGTACCAGGGCGCGGTCGGGCCCCAGTTGCTCGCGGCCGAGACGCAGGGAGGCGAGCGCCGCGCCCAGGTACAGGGCGGCGCCGAGCAGCACCACCGCGGCGTCGGAGTCGGCGGCCAGCAGCCGGACCAGGAAGGCGAGGCCGCCGCCCGCGGTCGCGGCGAGCGTGCCCGCGGTCGGGGAGAGGGAGTTGGCCATCACCAGGCGCTCGTCGTCGACGACGCGGGGCAGCGCGGCGGACAGACCCGCCAGCACGAACCGGTTGACGGCGGTGACGCAGAGCGCGGAGGCGTAGAAGAGCCAGTCGGGCACCTGGGCGACGATCAGGGCGGCCGTCGCGCACGCCAGCAGCGCGCGCAGCAGATTGCCGTACAGGAAGACCTGGCGGCGGCGCCAGCGGTCGAGCAGGACCCCCGCGAACGGGCCCACCAGCGAGTACGGGAGCAGCAGGACGGCCATCGCGGAGGCGATCGCGGCGGCCGAGGTCTGCTTCTCCGGGGAGAAGACCACGTACGCGGCGAGCGCGACCTGGTAGACGCCGTCGGCGCCCTGGGACAGCAGCCGCACGGCGAGCAGCCGCCGGAAGCCCCCGAGGCGCAGCAGGACGCGCAGGTCACGGACGACAGCCATACGGCCCAGCCTCACATACGCCGAAAGTCCCCGGATCAGTGACCCGGGGACCTTCGACAGCCCTGGCAGGAGCGATTTTGCGACAGCGTGGAGCGTGGGCGGCCGATCAACCGGTGATCAGCGCGCGTCGCTCAGCGCTCGACCTCTCCCTTGATGAACTTCTCGACGTTCGCGTACGCCTCGTCGTCGAAGTACTGGACCGGCGGGGACTTCATGAAGTACGAGGAGGCCGAGAGGATCGGGCCGCCGATGCCGCGGTCCTTGGCGATCTTCGCGGCGCGCAGCGCGTCGATGATGACACCGGCGGAGTTCGGGGAGTCCCAGACCTCGAGCTTGTACTCCAGATTCAGCGGGACGTCGCCGAAGGCGCGGCCCTCGAGGCGGACGTAGGCCCACTTGCGGTCGTCGAGCCACTGGACGTAGTCCGACGGGCCGATGTGGACGTTCTTCTCGCCCAGCTCGCGGTCGGGGATCTGCGAGGTGACGGCCTGCGTCTTGGAGATCTTCTTCGACTCCAGGCGGTCGCGCTCCAGCATGTTCTTGAAGTCCATGTTGCCGCCGACGTTGAGCTGCATGGTGCGCTCGAGCCGGACACCGCGGTCCTCGAACAGCTTCGCCATCACGCGGTGCGTGATGGTGGCGCCGACCTGCGACTTGATGTCGTCGCCGACGATCGGGACGCCCGCCTCGGTGAACTTGTCCGCCCACTCCTTGGTGCCGGCGATGAAGACCGGGAGGGCGTTGACGAAGGCGACCTTGGCGTCGATGGCGGCCTGGGCGTAGAACTTCGCCGCGTCCTCGGAACCGACGGGCAGGTAGCAGACGAGGACGTCGACGCGCTGGTCCTTGAGGACCTGGACGACGTCGACCGGGGTCTCCTCGGACTCCTCGATCGTCATCCGGTAGTACTTGCCGAGCCCGTCGAGGGTGTGCCCGCGCTGGACCGTGACGCCCTTGTTCGGGACGTCGCAGATCTTGATGGTGTTGTTCTCGCTGGCGCCGATCGCGTCCGAGAGGTCGAGGCCGACCTTCTTCGCGTCGACGTCGAACGCGGCGACGAACTCGACGTCACCGACGTGGTAGTCGCCGAACCGGACGTGCATCAGACCGGGGACCTTCGACGCCGGGTCGGCGTCCTTGTAGTACTCGACTCCCTGCACCAGCGACGCGGCACAGTTGCCCACGCCGACGATGGCCACACGAATCGAACCCATTCCGGTTGCTCCCTGTGTACGAGTGACGTCCGAACGGACCGTCACGTTGCGGTGTCGTCGGACGCATCCGGTCCGGGGAGGTCCCCGGGCCGGGGCAGGGCGCCCGACGCTCCAGATGTGGTGTTCTGCTGAGCGGACCCGCCGGCCGCGAACCCCTTGAGGTCGCGTCCGGCCCGCTCGCTCTCGATGAGCTCGTTCAGCCAGCGCACTTCGCGCTCCACGGACTCCATTCCGTGGCGCTGGAGCTCGAGTGTGTAGTCGTCGAGGCGCTCACGCGTGCGGGCCAGCGAGGCGCTCATCTTCTCCAGCCGCTCCTCCAGCCGGCTGCGGCGGCCCTCCAGCACGCGCATGCGCACGTCGCGCGAGGTCTGCCCGAAGAAGGCGAACCGGGCGGCGAAGGTCTCGTCCTCGTAGGCGTCGGGGCCCGTCTGCGAGAGCAGCTCCTCGAAGTGCTCCTTGCCCTGTGCGGTCAGGCGGTAGACGATCTTGGCCCGTCGCCCGGAGAGCGGTGCCGCCAGGGCGTCCTCGGAGGTGTTGCCCGGTTCCTCTATCAACCAGCCGCTGGCGAGCAGCGTCTTGAGGCAGGGATAGAGCGTCCCGTAGCTGAACGCACGGAACACGCCGAGCGACGTGTTGAGCCGCTTGCGCAGCTCGTAGCCGTGCATCGGGGACTCGCGGAGCAGGCCGAGTACGGCGAACTCAAGGATGCCGGACCGTCGGCTCATCCTCTCGCCTCCTCGTCTTTATCTCGCGCTGATGTATCGACTCGATACATCTAGACGATAGAACGGTGCTGCGGATGCGACAAGAGGTGAGATGGTGAACGGGATCACATCACCTGTTCATCCCCTGCAAGTTGCCTGATTTGGGCTGAAGTTATGGCCTCGGGAGGTTTTGGCGGTGCGTAGTCTGTCCGCCATGCAGACCACCGGGAACCGCGTGACGCGAGGGGGCGTCATGCTCCTCGGTGCAGTACGGGTGAATGAGAAAACGACCCCATCCGTACTTCGGGGGGACCGGAAACCAGCCGCCGTTTCCAGGCGCGCACGGGTGCGCCTGCCCGAGGAGTAGTCGTTCGATGAGCGAGCACCGTCGCAAACCGCCGCAGCCGCAGGGAGGCGGACGTGCCGCGGCCCGACGCGGTCAGTCCGGCCCGTCCTCCGGCCGCCGGGCGGCACCGCGAGGCGCCACCGGGTCCGCGTCCGAGTACGGGCTGGGCCAGGAGCCGATGGACGAGGAGCGGTCGTACGGCGGCCGGGCCGAGTCGAGGCGCGCGTCGCAGAAGAGTGGAGGGGGCCGCCGCAGGGCGGCCGAGCCCGCCCGTGGGGGGCGCCGAGGCGCACCACCGGGCGGTCCGAGCGGGCCGGGGCGGGGCAGAGGACGCCCTGACGAGCCCGGCAAGAAGCGTTTCATCGACTATCCGCGGGCGGGCAAGTACGGCGCCGGCCGCTGGCTGCCGTCGTGGAAGCTGGTGACCGGCGCCTTCATCGCCTTCTTCGGCGGCATGATCGCCGTCGCGGGCGTCGGCTACGCCTTCGTTGTCGTCCCGGACATAGACAAGACCGCCAGCGCGCAGAACAACGTCTTCTACTGGAGCGACGGCTCGCAGATGGTGTCCACCGGCGGTGAGGTCAACCGCCAGAACATCAACATCTCGCAGATCCCCAAGGAGATGCAGTACGCGGTCATCTCCCAGGAGAACAAGACCTTCGAGACCGACGGCGGCGTCGACCCCAAGGGCATCGCGCGCGCGTTCTTCAACATGGCGCGGGGCGGCCAGACCCAGGGTGGTTCCACGATCACCCAGCAGTACGTGAAGAACGCGATGCTGAACGACCAGTCGCAGACCGTCTCCCGGAAGTTCAAGGAGATCCTCGTCTCGATCAAGGTGGGCGCCAAGGTGCCCAAGGACCAGATCATGGCGGGCTACCTGAACTCCGCGTACTACGGCCGCAGCGCCTACGGCCTCCAGGCCGCGTCGCGCGCGTACTTCAACAAGGAGGCCAAGAACCTCAACGCGGGCGAGTGCGCCTTCCTGGCGGCGACCCTCAAGGGCGCCACCTACTACGACCCGGCGGGCAACCCCTCGATCGACTCGGTGAACGCCACCCGGCAGGCCAACACCAGGCGGGCCCTGTCGCAGATGCAGGACACCCTCGACAAGATGGTCGAGTACGGGCACCTGCCGGCGGCCGAGCGGGCCAAGTACACCAAGCTCCCCAAGCTGGAGAACCCGCGCTCCAACTTCGCCCTGAGCGGCCAGATCGGCTACCTCGTCGACCTCGCCAAGGGCTACCTGGTCAACAACACCGACATCACCTCCGAACGCCTTCAGCAGGGCGGCTTCTCGATCCACACGACCTTCGACAAGAACAAGGTCAAGGAGCTGGAGGCCGCCGTCACGAAGGTGCAGAAGGCCAACATCAAGCCCGAGCTGCGCCCGAAGACGGACACCCACGTGCAGTTCGGCGGTGCCTCGGTGGATCCGGCGACCGGTGCCATCCGCGCCATCTACGGCGGCACCGACGCGACCAAGCACTTCACCAACAACGCCGACGTCACCGGCGCCCAGGTCGGCTCGACGTTCAAGCCGTTCGTGCTCGCCGCCGCGATGAAGTGGGGCGTGCGCGACAAGAGCCTCGGCGAGGAGCAGGCGCAGGACGAGCGCACCCAGGTCTCCCCGAAGAGCCTGTTCAGCGGCAAGGACCAGCTGAAGATCAAGAAGTACGACGGGACGGTCTGGCAGAACGAGAAGGGCAAGGAGTGGCTCCAGACCAATGACGGCAACAAGGACTACGGCACTCCGCCCGACTACAAGATCGACCTCCGTGAGGCGATGCGGGAGTCGGTGAACTCCGCGTTCGTGCAGCTCGGCATGGACGTCGGCCTGGACAAGGTCAAGGAGGCGGCCATCGACGCCGGCCTCAAGGAGGACAGCCTGGCGGGCACCAGCTTCCCGTCGTTCTCCATCGGCATCTCCGACCCCAGCGCGATCCGCATGGCGGGCGCCTACGCCACCTTCGCCGCCAGCGGCGAGCGGCGCGACCCGTACTCGGTCAAGAGCGTGACCGACAAGGACGGCACGGTCTACACCCACAAGGTCAAGACCGCGCAGGCGTTCACCTCGCAGGTCGCGGACAACGTCACCGACGTGCTGAAGACCGTGGTGGAGAAGGGCACCGGCAGCAACGCCCAGCTCCCCGGCCGCGAGGTGGCCGGCAAGACCGGTACCACCGACGGCAACAAGTCCGCCTGGTTCGTGGGCTACACCCCGCAGCTGTCGACGTCGATCACGATGTTCCGCTACGACGACGACGAGTCGCAGAAGAACCGGACGTTCCTGAAGATGTTCGGAACGGGTAACCAGGCGAAGATCCACGGTGCGTCGTTCCCGTCCGAGATCTGGCACGACTACATGGCACAGGCGATGAAGGGCCTCCCGGTGGAGAAGTTCCCCACCCCGGAGCCGATCGGCGAGGTCGTCAACGCCGACCCGACGCCGACGCCGACCCCGACCCCCTCCGAGACCGAGGAGGAGTCGCCGACGCCGAGCCCGACGCCGAGCAAGACGGAGACCACTCCGTCGGCGCCGCCGTCGCCGACCGAGTCCTGCCGGTTCAGCTGGCAGTGCAACGAGGACACCGGCGGCACCGACGACGGCGGCACGGACGGCGGCACCTCGCCGTCGCCGACCACCTCGGAGTCGGAGAGCGCCGGCGGGACCACCAGAGGCACCGAGAACGGGGGCATCTTCGGAGGCCCCAACGGATAGCGCGGCACCAGAACGAGGGCCCCGGAGCGACTGCTCCGGGGCCCTCGTCACATCCGGTGCCGCGGTCGCTCTACCAGTAGCCGCTGCACCACACCTCGAGCGTGCCGGCGTCCTTCTGGCAGACGCGGTAGTAGTAGTTGGACCCGCCGAGCATGTTGGACCAGTCCGAACCCCCGTCGGGGATCGCCACCGAGAGCGACTTGAGCAGCGGGGCGCCGCTCTCCGTGCTGTGCTTCTCGATGTAGGCGTAGTGCGCCCAGTAGTCGTCCTTGCCGACCGGGTCGCTCCCGCGGACCCATCCGGCCGCGCACTTGGCGGACCAGCGCAGCTCGGCCTTTCTGATCCCGTCGGAAACGGTCTTCTTCGTCACGGCGTCGGCGTCGCATCCGTAGCCGACCGGACCCTTGTTGTCGCAGCCGGTGCCGGAACAGGAAGCGGCGTACGAGGTGCCGGCCAGCGGTATCAGGACGGCGGCCATGGCCGCCGTGACGACCGCGGACACCCGGACGGACATGTTTCTTCTCATTGAACCTCCATCGTCAGATTCCCCCGGGGCGTGGAGGGCGGGCTTCAGGCGGCTTCGTCGAGCAGCCCCAGCTCGCTCACACGGAGGCCGAGCGCGAACCGTCCGCGCGCTTGCAGGTGCTCCATCAGGCGGTTCACCCTGCGTTGGACGGTGCGGTGGCCCAGCGCGAGATGCTGGGCGATCGCTTGGTCCGGTAGGCCTTTGCGCATCAGGCGCAGTATTTCCAGATCCAGGTTATCGGCGCATAGGCGGTCGATCACTCCCGTTCCCCCATTGGTCGGAATTGCCATCTGCTTTCGATCTTAATTTCCAACTTGGTCTTCACTTTACTGTCACGCATCTGGCCGCGGCAAGATCGACGATGGGCGCTTTCCGGGGTGTATCGGTACAAAAAACTGGCGTGAATCCGCCACGCCTGCCCGGTTTCCATCGCCGTCGCGGTCGGTAATTATGGAGGATCAGGCCGACAAAAGAATTCCATGGCGCCTTCCGGACTTCGGCGGACTTCCCCATTGATTTGCCCCGGCGGCGGTCCGGGCCCGGCGACCGCCGTCGTCGCGCTCAGGCGCATACGGCAGGATGTGCGCCATGCCCAGTGCAGAATCGACGCAAGCGAGCGCGCACGAGCCCGAGCCGGTACTGCCCACCAGGGAGGACCCGGTCGCCCGGTCAGGCAGCGAGCTGATCGGCGGCCCGCTCGGGCGGTTCGCCCTGACCGGCACGTCCTGGTGGACCCCGGTGCGGGTCATCGCGCTCCTGGCGATCGGCATGTTCGCCCTCGGCCTGGTCCAGAAGGCGCCCTGCTACAACGGCGCCTGGTTCTTCGGCGCCAGTTCGCAGTACACCAAGGCCTGCTACTCGGACATCCCGCACCTGTACCAGGGGCGCGGTTTCGCCGACGGGCTCGTGCCGTACTTCGACAGGCTCCCCGGCGACATGCCCTACCTCGAGTACCCGGTGCTCACCGGCGTGTTCATGGAAGTGGCCGGCTGGCTCACGCCGGGCAGCGGCACCATCCAGCACCAGGAGCAGTGGTACTGGATGGTCAACGCCGGGATGCTGATGGTGTGCGCGGCCATCATCGCCGTCTGCGTGACCCGTACGCACGCCAGGCGCCCCTGGGACGGCCTGCTGGTCGCCCTCGCGCCCGCCTTCGCGCTCACCGCGACCATCAACTGGGACCTGCTGGCGGTCGCTCTGACGGCCGCGGCGATGCTGATGTGGTCCCGGAGCCGCCCGATCGCCTTCGGCGTCCTCCTGGGGCTCGCCACGGCCGCCAAGCTCTATCCCCTCTTCCTGCTCGGCCCGCTGTTCGTGCTGTGCTGGCGGGCGGGCAGGTGGCGGGAGTTCGGCAAGGCCCTCGGCGGCACCGCCGTCGCCTGGATCGTGGTCAACCTGCCGGTGATGGTGCTCGCCTGGGACGGCTGGGCGCAGTTCTACCGCTTCAGCCACGACCGGGGCGTCGACTTCGGCTCGTTCTGGCTGATCCTGGCCCAGAACTCGACCGACCCGCTGACCACCGACACCGTCAACACCCTGGCCACGCTGCTGGTGCTGCTCGGCTGCGCGGGCATCGCCGCCCTCACGCTGACGGCGCCGCGCCGGCCGCGGTTCGCGCAACTCGCCTTCCTGGTCGTCGCGGTGTTCATCCTCACCAACAAGGTCTACTCGCCGCAGTACGTGCTGTGGCTGGTGCCGCTGGCCGTCCTGGCCCGGCCCAAGTGGCGCGACTTCCTGATCTGGCAGGCCTGCGAGGTCCTGTACTTCCTGGGCATCTGGATGTACCTCGCCTACACGACCAGCGGAGACGCCCACAAGGGACTGCCGCAGGACGGCTACCACTGGGCGATCGCCGCCCACCTGCTCGGCACGCTCTACCTGTGCGCCGTCGTGGTGCGCGACATCCTGCTGCCGGAACGGGACCCGGTGCGCAGGTCGGGCGACGACGATCCGTCGGGCGGCGTGCTCGACGGGGCCCGGGACGTCTTCGTGCTCGGCGCCGCGGCCCGCCCGGTGCGTCAGGAGGCGCCCGTGGAGGGGCCGTCGGTGGACTGGGGCAGCGGCGCCGCGGGCGGGCCAGGACCGTCCCCGGCGGACCGTTCGCTCTGAGCGAACACGACCGGAACGCGACCGGAACCGCCGACTCCGGTCGGCCGCGCGCGCGGCGCACGACGAAGGGCCGTACCCGAACAGCTCGGGTACGGCCCTTCACGCGTGCGTGCGCGCGTCCCACGCGGGAAGCAGCGCTCGTCAGCGGTCCATGATGCGGTCGAACTGCGTGGTGGTGTGCCGCAGATGGGCCACCAGTTCCTCGCCGACCTGCGGCTCCGGCGCGTCCGACGGCACGAACAGGATCGACACCTGCATGTGCGGCGGCTCGGCGAACCAGCGCTGCTTGCCGCCCCAGACGAACGGCGCCAGGTTCCGGTTGACCGTCGCGAGACCGGCCCGCGCCACGCCCTTGGCGCGCGGCATGACGCCGTGCAGCGCCTTGGGGGCCTCAAGGCCCACCCCGTGCGAGGTACCGCCCGCCACGACCACCAGATAGCCGTCGGAGGCCGCCTTCTGCTGGCGGTAGCCGAACCGGTCCCCCTTGGCGACCCGCGTCACGTCCAGGACCGCGCCGCGGTACTCCGTCGCCTCGTGGTCCCCCAGCCACAGCCGGGTGCCGATCCGGGCGCGGAACTGGGTCTGCGGGAACTGCTGCCGCAGCCGCGCCAGTTCGTCGGCCTTGAGGTGGCTGACGAACATGGTGTGCAACGGCAGCCGGGCCGCGCGCAGCCGGTCCATCCAGCCGATGACCTCCTCGACGGCGTCCGAGCCGTCGGTACGGTCCAGCGGCAGGTGGATCGCGAAGCCCTCCAGCCGGATGTTCTCTATGGCCGAGTGCAACTGCGGAAGGTCCTGCTCACTGATCCCGTGCCGCTTCATCGAGGACATCACCTCGATCACCACCCGGGCGCCGACCAGGCCGTACACCCCGTCCACCGACGACACCGAGCGGATCACCCGGTCGGGCAGCGGGACCGGCTCCTCGCCGCGCCGGTACGGCGTCAGCACCAGCAGGTCACCGCCGAACCAGTCCTTGATCCGCGCCGCCTCGTACGTCGTCCCGACGGCCAGCACGTCCGAGCCGAGCCGGGTGGCCTCCTCCGCCAGCCGCTCGTGCCCGAAGCCGTAGCCGTTGCCCTTGCAGACCGGGACGAGCCCCGGGAACTGCTCCTGCACGTGCTTGTGGTGCGCACGCCAGCGCGCGGTGTCGACGTAGAGCGTGAGCGCCATGGCCGGACCTGGGACCTTTCTCGTGGCAGCGGTGTGTCAGAGGTATCGAATCACTGAACGTGACGTCAGCGGCGCGACATGTAGATGTCGAGCGCCTTGTGGAGCAGCTTGTTGAGCGGGAAGTCCCACTCGCCGAGGTACTCCGCGGCCTGGCCGCCGGTGCCCACCTTGAACTGGATCAGGCCGAAGAGGTGGTCGGTCTCGTCCAGCGAGTCGGAGATGCCGCGCAGGTCGTAGGCGGTCGCGCCGAGCGCGTAGGCGTCCCGCAGCATCCGCCACTGCATCGCGTTCGACGGCCGCACCTCGCGCCCGATGTTGTCGGAGGCGCCGTAGGAGTACCAGACGTGCCCGCCGACGATCAGCATCGTCGCCGCCGACAGGTTGACCCCGTTGTGGCGGGCGAAGTACAGCCGCATCCGGTTGGGGTCCTCGGTGTTGAGGGCCGTCCACATGCGCTGGAAGTACGAGAGCGGGCGAGGCCTGAAGTGGTCGCGCACGGCCGTGATCTCGTACAGCCGCTGCCACTCCTCCAGGTCCTGGTAGCCGCCCTGGACGACCTCGACGCCGGCCTTCTCGGCCTTCTTGATGTTGCGCCGCCACAGCTGGTTGAAGTTCTTGTGGACCTCTTCGAGGGAACGGTTGGCCAGCGGCACCTGGAAGACGTAGCGCGGCTGCACGTCGCCGAAGCCGGCGCCGCCGTCCTCGCCCTGCTGCCAGCCCATCCGGCGCAGCTTGTCGGAGACCTCGAAGGCGCGCGGTTCGATGAAGTCGGCCTCGATGTCCCGCAGCCGCTTCACGTCCGGGTTCTGGATGCCCTGCTTGATCGAGTTCGCGTCCCAGCGCCGGATGATCACCGGCGGGCCCATCTTCACCGAGAAGGCGCCCTGGTGCTTGAGGTGGGCGAGCATCGGCTCGAGCCACTCGGTCAGGTTCGGCGCGAACCAGTTGATGACCGGGCCCTCGGGCAGATAGGCGAGGTAGCGCTTGATCTTGGGCAGCTGACGGTAGAGGACGAGCCCCGCGCCGACCAGTTCACCGGTCCGGTCGTCGAACCAGCCGAGGCTCTCCGCGCGCCACTCCGCCTTGACGTCGGCCCAGGCGGGAACCTGCATGTGGCTCGCCGACGGCAGGCTCTGGATGTACGCCAGATGCTGCTCGCGGCTGATCGTCCTCAGGGTCAGGCTCATTCGGGGCGCTCCTCGGGCTGGGGTGTCCCCATGGGTACAGGGGCTCCGGCTCTCGCGCCGAAGCCTACTGCGCCGTGCGAGCGCCCCGGATGGGCGTACGGAAGCGGCGCCCCGACCCACACGCGGCCGGGGCGTTCCACCCTGTTTTGTACGGCTTCCCGGCGGGTGGCGGGGTACTCCCGTCTCCGGGTGCGGACCGGCGGTCCCGGTTCCGGCCGCCCGCCGGGGGCCGTCCGCGGGGTCGGAGGACCGGAGCGGAGGACCGGGGCGCTAGCCGACGATCCCGCCGAACAGCCCGCCGTGGGCCATGCCGAGGAAGAAGCCGATCGCCGAGGCGCCGAGACCCAGGATGAGCCCGAACCGCTCGCGCGTCGTCACCGAGATCCACTGGCCGTACGCCCCGGTGAAGATGCCGATCAGGCCGGCCCAGGAGCTGACCAGGTGCAGACTGTGGAAGATCGCTGTGATGGCCGCCGTGAAGCCGAGCACCAGCGTCACCGCGAGCAGCGTGTCCTGGAGGGGATGGGACTTTCCGTCCGTGGCGAAGAGTCCGCCGACGGTGTTGGGTCGCATTGCCTGTGCCATGAGGCACCTCCTGCGGAAGGCGGCGCATCGTAGCGCCATACACACCCGATGTGTACAAGTTGACTGCCCGAGGGGCCGGATTTCAACCGGAAGCCGCCGTGCGGGTAGTCTGTACCCTCTGCACCGGTGTCTGCCCAGGCAGTGCCCAGGATTCGTCCGGGCCGCTCGGGGATGTCGCTCGTCGACCCCCGATTGTCAGTGGCGGCCGATACCGTTGCGTACGCATCACAACCCTCCTGCCACGGAACGACCGTGGCCGCTGAGTCCAAAGGAGGTGGGTTCCACATGCGTCACTACGAGGTGATGGTCATCCTCGACCCCGATCTCGAGGAGCGCTCTGTCTCCCCGCTGATCGAGAACTTCCTCTCCGTCGTCCGTGAGGGCAACGGAAAGGTCGAGAAGGTCGACACCTGGGGCCGTCGTCGTCTCTCGTACGAGATCAAGAAGAAGCCCGAGGGCATCTACTCGGTCATCGACCTGCAGGCCGAGCCTGCGGTCGTCAAGGAGCTCGACCGCCAGATGAACCTGAACGAGTCGGTCCTCCGGACCAAGGTCCTCCGCCCCGAGATGCACTGAGCCACCGGCTCAGTTGATCTCGGGATTCGAGTAGCAGCACCAGCAGCCCAGCAGCAAACCCGCCGAGAGGTTCCCCCATGGCAGGCGAGACCGTCATCACGGTCGTCGGCAATCTTGTCGACGACCCCGAGCTGCGCTTCACCCCTTCCGGTGCGGCCGTCGCGAAGTTCCGTGTCGCGTCCACGCCCCGGACCTTCGACCGTCAGACCAACGAGTGGAAGGACGGCGAGAGCCTGTTCCTGACCTGCTCGGTCTGGCGTCAGGCGGCTGAGAACGTCGCCGAGTCCCTCCAGCGAGGCATGCGCGTCATCGTGCAGGGCCGGCTGAAGCAGCGGTCCTACGAGGACCGTGAGGGCGTCAAGCGCACGGTCTACGAGCTGGACGTCGAGGAAGTCGGCGCCAGCCTCCGCAGTGCCACGGCGAAGGTCACCAAGACGGCCGGTGGCGGTCGCGGTGGCCAGGGTGGTTACGGCGGCGGCAGCGGCAGCGGTGGCGGCGGCGGCCAGGGTGGCGGCGGCTGGGGTGGAAACTCCGGCGGCGGCCAGCAGGGCGGCGGCGCTCCCGCGGACGACCCGTGGGCGACCGGCGGTGCTCCCGCCGGTGGCAACCAGGGCGGCGGCGGTGGCGGCGGCTGGGGTGGAAACTCCGGCGGCGGCGGTGGCTACTCGGACGAGCCCCCCTTCTAGGGCTCGCATCCCCACTTCTTGATCACACAGGAGAAACACCATGGCGAAGCCGCCTGTGCGCAAGCCTAAGAAGAAGGTCTGCGCTTTCTGCAAGGACAAGGTCACGTACGTGGACTACAAGGACACGAACATGCTGCGGAAGTTCATTTCCGACCGCGGCAAGATCCGTGCCCGCCGCGTGACCGGCAACTGCACGCAGCACCAGCGTGACGTCGCCACGGCCGTGAAGAACAGCCGTGAGATGGCGCTGCTGCCCTACACCTCCACCGCGCGATAAGGGAAGGGTGACCGACAAATGAAGATCATCCTCACCCACGAGGTCTCCGGCCTCGGTGCCGCGGGCGACGTCGTCGACGTCAAGGACGGTTACGCTCGCAACTACCTGATCCCGCGGAAGTTCGCTATCCGCTGGACCAAGGGTGGCGAGAAGGACGTCGAGCAGATCCGTCGCGCTCGCAAGATCCACGAGATCCAGACCATCGAGCAGGCCAACTCCGTGAAGGCCCAGCTCGAAGGCGTGAAGGTCCGTCTGGCCGTCCGCTCCGGCGACGCCGGTCGTCTCTTCGGTTCCGTCACCCCGGCCGACGTCGCTTCGGCGATCAAGGCTGCCGGCGGCCCCGAGGTCGACAAGCGCCGCATCGAGCTTGGCTCGCCCATCAAGACCCTGGGCGGGCACGAGACGTCCGTGCGTCTGCACCCCGAGGTGGCCGCCAAGGTCACCATCGAGGTCGTCGCGGCCTGATCGCCGTGCTCGGCTGAACAGCTGAGAGAAGGGCCGCACCCCACCGGGTGCGGCCCTTCTTCGTGTTCTGACGAGGGGTGGACGGGAGGCGTACGGGGGCGGGAGCCGATGTTTCACGTGAAACGGCGCGCGGGTGAGCGTGCGGACCCGGGCAGGGTTGCGGCGGCTCGCGCGCAGGTTCGGCGGTGCGGCTGGGGGCTGGGAGCTGGGTTGAGGGGCTGGGGCGCTGAGGTCAGCGGGTCGCGCCGGTCACGATCCAGCGGCCGGAGCGGGTGCGCAGCCAGAGGGTCACCAGGCGCACGGTCATCATCAGCGTCATGGCCGCCCAGAGCGCGGTGAGCCCGCCGCCGAAAGCCGGGACCAGCAGGGCGACGGGGGTGAAGGCCGCCAGGGTGAGCAGCATGGCCCAGGCCAGATACGGGCCGTCGCCCGCGCCCATCAGGACGCCGTCCAGGACGTAGACGATGCCGCAGACCGGCTGGGCGAGCGCCACGATCACGAGTGCGGGGAGCGCGGCGTCCTTCACGATCTGGTCGCCGGTGAACATCGCCAGGAAGGCGGGCCGGGTCGCCACCACCAGCAGTCCGAGGACGACACCGACCGCGGTGCCCCACTGCACCATGCGGCGGCAGGCGGCACGGGCGCCCGCGGGATCGTCGGCGCCGAGGTAGCGCCCGATGATGGCCTGCCCGGCGATGGCGATGGCGTCGAGGGCGAAGGCCAGCAGGCTCCACAGGGACAGGATGATCTGGTGGGCGGCGATGTCGGCGTCGCCGAGCCGGGCGGCGATGGCCGTGGCGATCATCAGGACCGCCCGCAGCGACAGGGTGCGGATCAGCAGGGGCACACCGGCCTGGGCGGAGTTGCGTATCCCGGCGAGGTCGGGACGGAGGGAGGCGCCGTGCCGGCGGGCGCCCCTGACGACCACGACGAGATAGACGGCGGCCATGCCGCACTGGGCGATGACGGTGCCCCACGCGGAACCGGCGATGCCGAGACCGGCGCCGTAGACGAGGAGCACGTTGAGGAGACCGTTGGCGATGAAGCCGGCGCCGGCGACGTAGAGGGGGGTCCTGGTGTTCTGGAGGCCACGCAGGACGCCGGTCGCGGCGAGCACGACGAGCATGGCTGGGATGCCGAGGACCGAGATGCGCAGATAGGTGGTCGCGTAGGGTGCCGCCGTGTCGGAGGCGCCGAAGAGTGCCACCAGAGAGGGCGCCGTGGGCAGGGCGACGGCGATCACGGCGGCGCCGATCAGGAGCGCCAGCCAGATGCCGTCCATGCCCTGGCGGATCGCGGCCGGGAGATCACCGGCGCCGACGCGGCGGGCCACGGCCGCGGTGGTGGCGTAGGCGAGGAAGACGAAGACGCTGACGGCGGTGGTGAGAAGGGCCGAGGCGACGCCGAGCCCGGCGAGCTGGGCGGTGCCGAGATGGCCGACGATGGCGCTGTCGGCCATGACGAAGAGTGGCTCGGCGACGAGCGCGCCGAAGGCCGGCACGGCCAGCGCGACGATCTCACGGTCGTGCTGCCGCCGGGTGGCCTTGGGTGTCGCGGGAGCCTGGGTCATGAGCAGCAATGTAATCATCCACAGGTAAGAGATACAAGTCGCTTGTGACCCTTACATCGGCTCCCGTCGGGCACAGTTTCGCGCAGCGTTCGAAGCGATCTCGGGCTGAGGGCGAAAGTTTTTCTTCTGCACAGCCGGTGGACGGTGAAGTGCCTGGTCAGAGGGGTGAGGTGGGAGGCAAAGCGAGCTTGTTCACAGGGCTGTCCACCGGGTCGTGCACAGGTTTTGCGGAGTTCTCCACAGCATCGGGGCCGTCGTCCACATGGCCTGTGGATAACCAGATTGGCTGACGGTGCCCACGGGCCTAACGTGGTCCGGCGCACACTCCTTTCGCCGACCGGGAAACCGTCACAAAACCGACGCGCCCGAAGCGGAGTTGGGCCTCTTATTTGTCAGTGCCGTGCCGTAGAAATGTGGGGCATGGCTAGGGTCTGTCGTTTGGATCAGGCGGCATCGGGGTGCGGTGCCTCGTCGGCCTACCCGAGCGGGTCAGGACGCGTGCAGCTGCAAGGCGGAGGAGGGAGTCGACGCGGTGGGGGTACCCCCGGCCGAAGGCTGGGGGACGTCGGCGAGTGACGACAACGCGGCAGATGTGCGTGGCCTGACCTGCGACTCGCCGCATGATCCAAACGACAGGCCCTAGGTCCGCTCGGCGGACGGGAGGAGGTGGCTCGGTGAGCATTTCCGAGCCCTTGGACGACCCGTGGGCCGACAGCGGTCCGAGTGATCGTCTGCCTGCTTCCCGCCGTCGCGGCGAGGGCGGCGGCCGCAGCCGTGACGACCAGCACGACCGCGGCCGGGAGAGCGGCGAGTGGGAGAGCGGCGGCACCGCGTTCGAGCGGGTGCCTCCCCAGGATCTCGACGCCGAGCAGTCTGTCCTCGGTGGCATGCTCCTGTCGAAGGACGCCATCGCCGACGTCGTCGAGGTCCTCAAGGGCCACGACTTCTACAAACCGGCGCACGAGACGATCTTCCAGGCGATCCTCGACATCTACGCCAAGGGCGAGCCGGCCGACCCCATCACGATCGCCGCCGAACTCACCAAGCGCGGCGAGATCAACAAGGTCGGCGGGGCGTCGTATCTGCACACCCTCGTCCAGACGGTGCCGACGGCGGCCAACGCCGAGTACTACGCCGAGATCGTCCACGAACGCGCGGTCCTGCGCCGCCTGGTCGAGGCCGGCACCCGCATCACCCAGATGGGATACGCCGGCGACGACGACGTCGACGAGATCGTCAACCGCGCCCAGGCCGAGATCTACGCGGTCACCGAGCAGCGCACCAGCGAGGACTACCTCCCGCTCGGCGACATCATGGAGGGCGCGCTCGACGAGATCGAGGCGATCGGCTCACGCAGCGGCGAGATGACGGGCGTGCCGACCGGCTTCACCGACCTCGACTCCCTCACCAACGGCCTGCACCCGGGCCAGATGATCGTCATCGCGGCCCGCCCCGCCATGGGTAAGTCCACCCTCGCGCTGGACTTCGCCCGCGCCGCGTCGATCAAGAACAACCTGCCCAGCGTCATCTTCTCCCTGGAGATGGGCCGCAACGAGATCGCGATGCGTCTGCTGTCCGCCGAGGCGCGGGTCGCGCTGCACCACATGCGCTCCGGCACCATGACGGACGAGGACTGGACGCGGCTGGCGCGCAGGATGCCCGAGGTGTCCTCCGCGCCGCTCTACATCGACGACTCCCCGAACCTGTCGATGATGGAGATCCGCGCCAAGTGCCGCCGGCTGAAGCAGCGCAACGACATCAAGCTCGTGATCATCGACTACCTCCAGCTGATGCAGGCCGGTGGTTCCAAGCGGCAGGAGAGCCGTCAGCAGGAGGTCTCGGACATGTCCCGAAACCTCAAGCTGCTGGCCAAGGAGCTCGAGGTCCCGGTGATCGCGCTCTCGCAGCTGAACCGAGGCCCCGAGCAGCGCACCGACAAGAAGCCGATGGTCTCCGACCTGCGTGAGTCCGGCTCCATCGAGCAGGACGCGGACATGGTGATCCTGCTGCACCGTGAGGACGCCTACGAGAAGGAGTCCCCGCGCGCGGGCGAGGCGGACATCATCGTCGGCAAGCACCGTAACGGCCCGACGGCGACGATCACGGTGGCGTTCCAGGGCCACTACTCACGCTTCGTGGACATGGCACAGACCTGACCTCGGGCTTGTAGGGTCTCAGATTTCATGTCGGACTCTCATGGCTGATGTCGGGTCAGAGTCGGATGTGCCACCGTCTTGAGACTCGCCGGTCATGTCGTCCTGGGTTTGGGTGAAGTCCTGAGCGGGTGATCCCGCCCGGTGTGGCGTAAGCGGCAGTGCTGTCGACGGCACCGGAGTGGGGGTGGGGGCATGGAGGCTGCGGCCAGCATCAGCCGGCAGGACGGTACGGCTGAAGACCGGGCGTGGGCGTCCACGACAGCGCGGTCGATCGAGTCGGCTCCTCCGCGGCGGACGTTCCGCTGGTACATGGGGCAGCACTACTCCGGCACGTACTGGTCGGCGACGGTCGGGGATCTCGTGATCTACGAGTCGTGACTGGAGCTCGCCCGGCTGTTGTTCGCCGACTTCGACGCTTCGGTACGCGGCATCGTGGCCCAGCCGTTCCTCCTGAAGAAGGTGGTGGAGGGGAAGGTCGGCAAGCACATCCCGGATTGCTTCCTGGTGACCGAGGATGGCCCGATCGTCGTGGACGTGAAGCCGCGGTGGCGGTTGGACGATCCGGTGGTGGACTCCACTTTCGCCTGGACCAGGCGTGCGGTGGAGGAGCGCGGGTGGCGCTACGAGGTCTGGAGCGAGCCGCCGCCTGCGGAGCTGGAGAACATCCGTTTTCTGGCGGGTTTCCGCCGGGAGTGGTTGCTCGATCCTGAGCTCCTTCGGATGAGGCTGGCGTGAGCGGAGCCGGCACGCGGGTCGATGTCGGGACGCGCTTCGTCTACGACGGCGAGGCCGTCGAGGTGATCGAGCTGGTTGCGACGACAGCTGGTAACGAAGTCGCCCTGAAGGATGTCCGAGGCCGAGTCCAGCGACTGTCGCTGAAGGAACTGCTGTTCTCCGACCGGGCTCGCGTGATTCCCGATGGTCCTGGTCCGTCAGGAGCAGCCGCCGACGAGCTCGCCTCGGTGGTCCTGGACCAGCTCGGCGACGACGGGCGTGAGGCGACGGCCGAGCGGGCCGGACACATGCGGGAGGTACTGATGGGATTCCGGTCGGGCAGCCCGGAGTTGGCGGCCGACGCCGAGCCGCGTGACGAGTACGCGCTGGCGGAGCCGCTGGAGGCCAATCAGGATGCTTTCTATGCTGGTGCCCACGTTCACTCGTTGGGGGACTCCGTTGCCGGTGGGATACCGCACCGCCAGCAGTCGGTCGCGTGGTCGTCCTGGCAGACGTAGCCGATGGCACCATCCACGCACCATTCGGCGGCCTCCTCGGACAGCAGGTCGGGCCCGGCGAGGAGCAGCCGACGAAATTCCGTGGTGTCCGCGATGTCGGCCGGCCGGTTGGTGAACCACTCGTCGAACCAAGGCTTGTCCTGGTGTACGCGCCAGTGCGCGTTCTCCCGGTCGTCGACAGCCGTAAGGAACCGATCGACGATGCGCCACCAACTCGGTGCTCCGAACCAGCCGTTGTCGGACGCACAGAAGGATTCGATCAGGGTTCGCAGGCCGAACTCCTTCTCGCGAAGGCAGTACCTTCGCCCCCATGAGATCGCGACCTGTGCCATCTCTGCGAGTTCTTCTCGCGGATCAACCTCGTGCGCCGGGTCGTCAGGGTTGTGGCAGGCCAGCCCGAGCTCGAGTACGGACTGCCCTGTCGGTAGAACCCGGGACGGGTTGACGATCGCGAGACCGAGACCGATCCAGTCGACATGGTCGAACGACAGCATCGAGCGCACGAGTCGGGTGGTTGCCGTGTTGATCCGCATCATTGTGCCGTCGTGGAGCGGACTCTTCCCGGCATGCCAGTTTTCGACGGGTGTGTTGCGCCACACCGCGAGCGTGATGCGGGTGGCAGCGAGCCACAGCAGGGCGTCGTCGTCGAGGTGCCCGAACCGCTTGGCACACTCCTGGGCGCCGTAGGTGATCAACTCTTCCGGTTTCGGCCACCCGTGGCTGTCGGGCCCTTCAGGCCCTTCAGACGCGTACTCGTAGTCGTCGGCGTACTCGTCGAGGATCGCGCTCAACTCGGCTGCGCTGTAGGCCTCGCTGTACTCGGAGCTCTCCGGCTCCTCGACGGTGTACATGTCGTGGTCCCAGGAGACGTACACGTCGCCCCAGAGCACGACGTCATCGCACTCGCTGGCGTTGTCCGTCACAACCGGCCTGATGGTGATCGGGGCAGTACGCCCGTCGGTTCGCTCGCCGTCCTTCTCGGCGGCCCATGCGGTGATGACCCCGAGCGGCTTCGGAAGGAGAGGGCCGACCTCGGTGATGCTGAACGGCTCGTCGTCGTCATCGGTGTCGAACCGGCTGTTGACGAACGCGACCGCCTCGGAGGGCGTGCTGACGATGGACTGGGTACCACTCTGATTGTCCACCACTCGCCACAACGCGCTGTTCTTCACGATGCTCTCCGATCGCGGTGAATGTACCCGGGGCGGGCGCGATGCACCGGGTCGCTCGATACTGACTCCGATCAGGTACTCGAAGGGGCCGGGCTGACAGGCTGCACTCGTGGCCCTCAACGATCCCTGGACGCTGGTTGGGCCGAAACCACCCCCGAGCAGGCCAGGGAGGCTGCCGTTTCCGGTGCTGGCGGCCTCGGACCGGCCCCATCTCGCCGTACTCCAAGCGCAGGGTCTGACATCCGGACCGGGCAGCAGGTTCATGCGGTCGACAATGAGCGCATGGACGTCCCTGAGTTGCTCGAAGCAGCTTTCCTGTTGGTTCCGGAAGAGACCGCCACCGGGAATGACATCACGGTGGGAGACGTCTGGGACTACCTCGTTCACGACGAGTGGGAGATCGCCCTGGGTCTGCTGGAGGAGTTTGGGGAGGCTCACTCGCTCCCTCTGGCTTTCTGGGAGAAGCTCGCCGAAGCGGCTGATCAACTCCAGCTGGAGCGGAGTGCGGCTTGGTGCCATTGGCGATGCTCCGAGCTCCGCAACGGCTTGATCAGGGCGGATTTGACGCTCCGCCCTGCCGCCGAGGCGCGACGCACGACGCCAATCTCCGGCGCGGGTGTTCTGCGGCCCATGTGGGACATCGGTCTCCTCTCACCCACCGGCGGACGTGCGGTCAGCATCGCTGGGCTCTGGGTTGAGAACATGCCCATGCTGGAGCCCGGCGGGCGAGCCACGGTTCGCCTTGTGCCCCTCACTCCCTCCCACTGGTCGCACGTCCAGCCCGGCCAGCAGATCACCATGCACGAGGACCGAGCCGTGGCTGGCACCGCAGCCATCCTGGGGGTTTGCCTCCCTGCCACCGTCCTGCCCGCGCGATGACATGAACTGCTTGCCGGTGCAGGTATCTCCGTACGTGGTGGTGCACTCAGACGGGACGCGGACATGCGGTGCAGCCGGCTGGGCAGTCTGCGGAAAGACACCGATCTGAGACAGCCGCCTGCCGACACGTCGTGCGACTGGAGGGGAACGTCCAGGTCATAGCGTCGGCGCATGACACCGAAAGTGAGAACCTACAAGGTTGGAGGGGGTCGACTTAGTTCAGCAGTCGAGCCCGTGTCTCAGCGGTACATCAGCAATGTCGGGTAGTTCGTCGTGGGTACCCAGACGATGAGGCCGGACTGTGTGCCGCCTCGCAGCCGCGCGGGCGGCGCGTGGTGGCGCCAGGGGTGCGCTGGTCTCGCTGCGGGAGATGGACGACAGCACTGTCGAGAAGCCGATGAGGCAGCTTCGCTCGGCCAGGTGGTGCGGGCGAAGCCGTGGCGTAACTTCGATCCCCAGGTGGTGGAGATCGCGTCCCAGCCGTTCCGGATCCGGGCCAGTGTTGCTGGCCGGGCCAGGCGGCATGTCCCGGACTACTTCCTCGTGCGGGCTGACCGGTCGGTGACGGTCGTCAACGTCAAGCCCTCCTCCCAACTGGCCAAGCCGGAGATTGCCCGAAGCCCTCACCCGGCCGGCGAAGCTGATCGAGGACACGGGTGGGCCCACGAGCTCTGGTCGGGCGAGGACCCGGTCTTCCTCGCGAAGGTGCCGTTCCTGGCGAGCCAGCGCCGCGACGGGCTCGTGGCGGCGGAGGTGCTGGACGAGGTTCTTTGGTGCGGCAGCCGGAGGGGCGACGATCCGGGAGCTGGCTCTGCGACCGCAGGCGACCTGGGAGCCCGAGTTGCTCAAACCGGTGGTGCTGAGGCTGCGTTGGCAGCAGCGGCTCCGAACCTGCCGATTACTGCCAGGAGGGGTTTCGGCTCCGCAGCCAGGGGCCGAACAGGGATTCGTACTCTGTTGCCCCGCTGGTCAGCACGAAGTCGGGAACCGTGGCGGAAACCGCAGCATGCAGGCGGCCCAACAGGGTCGAGACGGGCGCGGATCCCAAGCCCAGTGCTTGAGCGACTGTTGCTCGATCCGCGTCCTTCCCAGGCTCATCCCGAAGCTCGTCATCGCGCAGGTGATCAGCGGTCGCGCGCATGACCGCCAGATCACCCGCCCCGGAGAACTTCAGGCAGTCCCACCAGGAAGGCAGCCCAACCACGATCTCCAACGCTTCGGTCAAGCTGTTGCCGATCAGGCCGGCCTGTCCTTCGGAGCTCGCATAGAGCACGGGACGGACCTTGCCGTTGCCGCAGAGGAAGAAGGTCCCGCCGGTGTAATCGCCTGCGATGCCCTCCAGTGCCACGCCGGACGAGAGGCGGACAGGCTCACCGGGATCGCTGCGCGAGAGATCGAACTCGCAGAGACGCCAGAGCACCTCGGCAAGATCGGAGTCCCGACGGATCGAGTCCAGGACTTCCTCATGGCGAGTCACCCTGCGGACGATAGCGGTGCCCCGTCGGGCGAGCCGGTGGGTGTCGCATCACCGTGAACGTGCTCAACTACGCCAATCCATCGGCTGACGAGACTGCTCAACCACCCGCACAGCGCGACGAAGAGTGCCGAGATTCGTGGCTCCCCTGCACGGGCCGCGCGTGGGCGCCGCTCCTCAGCGTCTCGTCTCGTACCTGGTCAGGGTCACGCCGCCGGGAAGCGTCCGGGTCTCCACCAGGTTCAGGTTCACCCAGTTGTCCAGCGCGGTGAAGAACGGTGTGCCGCCGCCCACCAGGACCGGCGCGGTGGCCAGCACGTACTCGTCGATCAGCCCGGCCCGCATGGCCGCCCCGGCGAGCGTCGCGCCGGCGATGTCCATCGGGCCGCCGTCCTCGGCCTTGAGCCGGGTGATCTCGGCGACCGCGTCGCCGGTGACCAGCCGGGTGTTCCAGTCGACCGCGTCGACCGTCGAGGAGAACACCACCTTCGACATGTCCCGCCAACGGCGCGCGAACTCGATCTCCGCCGGGGTCGCGTCGGGCTGCTGGTCGCCGGTCGGCCAGTAGGAGCTCATCGACTCCCACAGCTTGCGCCCGTACAGCGACAGCTCGGTCGCCTGCAACCGGTCGGACCAGAACTGGAACAGCTCGTCGCTCGGCGTGCTCCAGCCGATGTCGTCGCCGGGCGCGGCGATGTAGCCGTCCAGGGACAGGTTCATGCCGTAGATCAGTTTCCGCATGGCGCCAGCCTTCCGTGAGTCGGTCTCACGCGTACAGACCGGCGCGGCACGGGAGACTCATCGGTGCGCGGTGCGGGCTCGCGTGTGGGCCTCGCGCCCGGACGTCCCGCCGGTTCGACTCCCGGGGTGTCCGCGGGGTGGACTGGGAGCATGACGACACCTCATCAGGACGAGTCGCCGGGGGCGTTGCTGCCCGGTACCCGCCGTGCGCTGCTGCACCGGATCGCCGTGGGGCAGGCCGAGGGGCGGGCGCCGTCGATGGTCGCGGCCGTCGTGCGGGACGGGCAGGCCGTGTGGCACGGGTCCAGGACCGCCGGGCACGGACCCGACCCGGGTGAGCGGGTGCAGTACCGGATCGGCTCCCTCACCAAGACGTTCACCGCCGTCCTGGTGATGCGGCTGCGCGACGAAGGCGCCCTCGGACTCGACGACCCGCTGGAGCGGCACCTGCCGGGCACCGGCGTGGGGGAGGCCACCGTCGGTGAGCTGCTCGCCCACGCGGGTGGTCTCGCCGCGGAGTCACCGGCGCCCTGGTGGGAGCGGACCCCCGGGTCGCTGCGCCCGGGGCTCGCCGACGTCCTGGGCGAGAGGCCGCTGCTCCACCCGGCCGGCCGGCGCTTCCACTACTCCAACCCCGGCTACACCGTGCTCGGCGCCCTCGTCGAGGAACTGCGCGGTGCCCCCTGGGCGGAGGTACTTCGGCGTGAAGTGCTCGAACCCCTGGGCCTTGACCGCACGAGCGCCCAGCCGCTGGCCCCCTACGCGGACGGCTGGGCCGTGCACCCGTGGGCCGACACCCTCATGCCCGAACCCGTCGAGGACCTCGGTCTGATGGCCCCGGCGGGCCAGCTCTGGTCCACCACCACGGACCTGGCCCGCTTCGCGGTCTTCCTCGCGCACGGCGACGACCGGGTGCTGAGCGCCGCGTCGGTGCGTGAGATGCGGACACCGGCGACGGTGGTCGAGGCCGCGGATGTCGCGGACGGCACCTCCTACGGGCTCGGCGTGCAGATCCAGCGGCGCGGCGGACGGCTGCTGATCGGGCACTCCGGATCGCTGCCGGGCTTCCTGGCGAACCTCACCGTCAGCGTCGAGGACGACCTCGCTTCCGTCGTCCTCGCCAACTGCACGTCGGGCCCGCCGATCGCCACCATCGGCGCCGACCTCGTCCGGATCGTCGCCGAGGCCGAACCGCGCCTTCCCGCGCCGTGGCGGCCGCTGCCCGCAGTGGATCCCTCCGTGCTGGAGTTGGCGGGGCCCTGGTACTGGGGGACGAACGCCTTCGCGCTGCGCCTCACGGCCGACGGCATGGTCTCGCTGGGTCCGCTCACGGGCGGCGGACGCCGCTCGCGCTTCCGCGCCAACGGCGACGGGACCTGGACCGGCCTTGAGGGCTACTACGCCGGAGAGCTTCTGCGGGCCGTACGGCGGCCGGACGGGACCGTGGACCATCTGGACCTCGGGTCCTTCGTTTTCACGCGCCAGCCGTACGAGGAGGGGGCTTCCGTGCCGGGCGGGGTCGATCCGGACGGGTGGCGGGGGATCGGCTAGCCATCGATACGCGGTGAGTGTCCTGTTTCACGTGAAACACGACACTCACCGGGCGGGCCCGGCGGCGCCCCCGCCTGGCCCCACCCGTCACAGCTGGAGCTTGAACCCCACATGGGAGGCCGTGAATCCGAGCCGCTCGTAGAAGCGGTGGGCGTCGGTGCGGGACGCGTCAGAGGTCAGCTGCACCAACTGGCATCCCTGGCGCCGGGATTCGTCGACCGCCCACTCCATGAGCCGGGTGCCCAGACCGCTGCCACGCTCGTCGGCGTGGATGCGGACGGCCTCGATGATGGAGCGGACGGCGCCGCGCCGGGAGAGCCCGGGAATGATCGTGAGCTGGAGCGTGCCCACGACACGGCCCTC
This sequence comes from Streptomyces griseoviridis, assembly GCF_005222485.1. NCBI lineage: Bacteria > Bacillati > Actinomycetota > Actinomycetes > Kitasatosporales > Streptomycetaceae > Streptomyces > Streptomyces griseoviridis. The sequence goes on along the minus strand of NZ_CP029078.1, from coordinate 4,563,472 downwards.
CCGGACGGCGACGACCAGGTGCTGGTTCGGGTCGGCCGAGAGGCGCTCCAAGGCTGCCAGATACGGCGTCAGGTCGTCCGGCGACTCGCGCCGCGCCCCAAGGGGGTCGTCGGCGAGCATCGCGACGACGGCCGGTACGTCGTCGGGCGTGACGGGGCGGATGTCGAGGTCTCCCATGCCCGCACCCTACGCACCGGACCCTGTCCGCTCCTCACGGACCCTGTCCGCGCTCCGTTCCCTGTGACAGGTGACAGGTGACAGGTGACAGGACCGGTGACAGGTGACCGGTGACAGGTGTTCCGTGCTCCGCGCTCTGCCTTGCCTTCCGGCCCTCCCTCTTCGGCCCTCCCCCCTCCGTCCCGCCCTCGGCATCCGCCCCCGCGGCGCCTCAGCCGGCCGCGACCGTCAGGGGAGCGAACCTCCGGGTCCAGTCGCCGGGCAGATCGTTGATGCCGTACGTCATCACCGAGTTGAAGGCGACGGACGCCAGCCCGCGCTCCTTGGCCCAGGCCAGCAGTGCCTCGTGGCGCACGTCGATGTCGGTGCGCAGCGGGCGGTCGCTCTGCTCGGCGAGCGCGCCGATCAACGCCTTGGCCGTCTCCGTGTCCCGGGCGATCAGCGGGCCGACGACGTGGGTGTCCATGTTGGGCCAGGCGGCCGCGTACCCGATGAGCCGGCCACTCTCCTCGGCGACGCGCAGCCGGTCGGCGAAGGCGGGCAGCCGGGTGATGAGGTGGGTGCGGTCGACCCCGAACACCTCCTCGTCGAGCCGGACGATCCGGGTCAGGTCCTCGGCGGTGGCCGGGCGGGTGGCGACCGTCGGGGCGGAGCCACCGGGCGTGAAGCGCCCGCGCAGCATCTCGGCCCGGCCGGTGACCTTGAAGCCCAGTTCCTCGTAGAGCGGGCGGCCGTCGGGGGTCGCGTACAGGGTCAGCGGGGTGGTGCCCGCCGTCGCGACGACATGGCGCATCAGGTGGCGCCCGATGCCCCGGCGGGCGTGCCGTTCGGCGACCAGCACCATGCCGACGGCGCCCAGGTCCGGTCGCTCGCGGGGTCCGTACTCCGTGAGGACGCAGGCGCTGACGAGACCGCCGTCGGGGTCGTCGATGCCGTAGGCCTTCCCGGAGGCGAGGAGGAAGCCCCACTTGTGCTCCTCGCGCGGCCACCCCCGGTCCTCGGACAAGTCGGCGCAGGCGGTGAGATCCCGGAGCGTCAGACGGCGAATGGAAAGAGTGTTGACGGAAGGAGTCGGCACGCAGGTCAGGCTGTCTGACGGGTACCCCCGTCGTCCACCTCTTTGCGGGGAGACGCACGAGCTTTTGGCCATGCCGTGATCCGATGCACAACCAAGGCTCTCCGGGGGGTGTTTCACGTGAAACATGGGCGAACGCAGAACGGCCGACTTGGATGGAGGGCGCAATCCGTCCCGCGCCGAATCGGCGGGCAGTCCCCGAAGGGGGCCGGGACGTCCGGTAGTTGGGATAACTGCCGTTTCGCGCCGCCTTTTTCGGGAGGAAAAACCGAGGTGACGGGAGCACAGACTTGTGATCGGAGCGACGACCGGTATGGTCGACTCCGGTTCGACGGGGGTGTGGTGGTCGACCGTGCTGCGGTACATCTCACACTCTCGCCTTACCCGCCGGTACGTATTGTCGACGAAGGTTGAATGAGGCCGCGTCGGCCAAGGGAACGAAACGGGTTAGGAAAGCCGTCTACGGGGGAAAGCGGGCATCTTCCGATCGAGGAAGTGCGGAGACCGACCGAAAGATGTTCGAGGCGAGGCTCACGATGGACGCTCCGACCACCGCGTCGGCCGACAACGGCACTTCGGGCGGCGGAGGCGGCTGGTTCGGCACGCCGCCCCAGCCCGAGACGACCCCGAACGGCGCACGGCCCCCGAGCGACGGCGGCCAGGCCGACCGACGACTCGCCGAGAACATCGGGATGTTCGGTGAGCGCCCACGCGTCCCCCCGCAGCGCGCCCAGACCGCCCCGCCCGGCCCGGCAGCCCAGGACCACACCCCGCCGCCGCCCCCGGCCCAACAGGCGTCACCCGACGCGCTCCTGATCCGCCGGACCATGGCGGAGGTCGAGCCGGTGGCCGACAAGGTCACCTCGTACTTCTACGCCCTGCTGTTCGTCCGCCACCCGCAACTCAGGCCGCTGTTCCCGGCCGCGATGGACACCCAGCGCGACCGGCTGCTCAAGGCGCTGCTCACCGCGGCCGAGCACATCGACAACACCGAGGTGCTGGTCGCCTACCTCCAGAACCTGGGCCGCGGCCACCGCAAGTACGGCACCCTCCCCGAGCACTACCCGGCCGTCGGCGAGTGCCTCATCGGCGCGCTGAGCAAGTACGCGTCGCACATCTGGGACCAGGCCATGGAAGCGGCCTGGGTCCGGGCGTACACGACGATCTCGCAGGTCATGATCGACGCGGCCGCCGTGGACCAGATGCGGGCGCCCGCCTGGTGGCACGCCGAGGTGGTCGCGCACGACCGCAGGACGCCTGACATAGCCGTCGTCACGGTCCGCCCCGACCAGCCGTACCCGTTCCTCGCCGGGCAGTACACGAGCGTCGAGACGCCGTGGTGGCCGCGCGTCTGGCGGCACTACTCCTTCGCCTCGGCGCCCCGCTCCGACGGACTGCTCTCCTTCCACGTGAAGGCCGTCCCGGCGGGCTGGGTCTCCAACGCCCTGGTGCACCGCGCCCGGCTCGGCGACGTCATCAGGCTCGGTCCGCCGGGCGGCGCGATGACCGTGGACCACACCAGCGACAGCGGGCTGCTCTGCCTGGGCGGCGGCACCGGCATAGCGCCGATCAAGGCCCTGGTCGAGGACGTCGCCGAACACGGCGAGCGGCGGCCGGTCGAGGTGTTCTACGGCGCCCGCACCGACGTCGACCTGTACGACATCAACACCATGCTCAGGCTCCAGCAGGCCCACTCGTGGCTCTCGGTCCGCGCGATCATCGACCAGCAGGGGCACATCGGACTTCCCGACGCCGTGCGCGAGTTCGGCCCGTGGAACGGCTACGACGCCTATCTCTCAGGGCCGCCCGGCATGATCCGCAGCGGAGTCCACGTCCTGCGCAGCGCGGGGTTCCCGCAGGAGCGCATACGCCACGACGAGGTGGAGGAACTCCTCACCGTCGACGGCTGATCCGTCGCCCCGCCTCAGCCCAGGTCGGGGGCGTGCATCGCGCGGACGCCCTCGATGTTGCCGTCCAGGTAGTGGCGCAGCGACAGCGGCACCAGGTGGACCGAGGCGATCCCGACGCGGGTGAAGGGCACCCGGACGATCTCGTACTCCCCGGCCGGCTCGTCCATCTCGGGGCCGTGGCGCTGCGAGATGTCCATGGACTCCAGGCGGCAGACGAAGAAGTGCTGCACCTTCACGCCGGTCGTCGCGGCGTCCGCGCCGATGTGTTCGACGGTGTCGACGAAGCAGGGGACCACGTCGATGATCTTGGCGCCGAGTTCCTCGTGCACCTCGCGGTGCAGGGCGTCGACGACGGTCGTGTCCTCGGCCTCGACCCCGCCACCGGGGGTCACCCAGTAGGGATCGACACCTGGCTTGGTGCGCTTGATCAGGATCAGGTCGTCGCCGTCCAGCAGGACGGCACGTGCGGTGCGCTTGACCACGGGTCGGACGGTCATGGGAGAAATGTGGCCCCGCTGGTTCCACGTGAAACATCGCGGGACGTCATCGGCCGAACCCTCGGTCGCCGCCGGGGGCTCTCCGGTCAGGTCCAGCCCGCCGCGGCCCTCAGCAGCCAGTCGTGCGCCCGCGCGATGTGCGGAAGGGCCAGCGTGCCCGAGCGGACCACCAGGAAGTACGTGCGCAGGGGCGGCACCGGAGGCTCGTGCAGCGCCACCACGGCACCGCGCTCCAGAGCGGACGCGCACAGATAGCGCGGCAGCACGGCGAGCCCGGCGCCCGCGACCGCGCAGGCGAGCACCGCGCGCAGGTCCGGCACGATCACGGTGCCCGGCGCGGTCGGCCGGCAGTCGAAGACGGAGGCCCAGTAGCGGGAGACGAAGGGCAGCGTCTCGTGCACCTCGATCACCGGGACGCCCGCCAGCTCCGCCGCCCCCGGACGGTGGCCGTCCCGCCCGCCGTCCGCCGGGCCGATCAGCTCGGCGTACCCGGGGGCGGCGACCAGGACGTGCTCCTCGTCGCAGAGCGGGGTCGCCGTGAACAGGGAGCCGCGCGGACGGGCCGTTCCGATGGCCAGATCATGGTGCCCGGCGCCCAGCCCCTCCAAGGTCTCCTCGGCGGTCCCGAAGGAGGCGCGCAGCGCGAAGCCCCGGCCGTCCTCGCCCGTCAGCTCGGTGAGCGCGGGCAGCGCCCGTTCCGCGGTGAACTCCGGCGGGCCCGCGAGGTGCAGGGTGCGCAGGGCGGAGTCCTCGTCGAGGCCGGTCTCGGTGATCTCCACCAGCGCGTCGAGATGCGGGGCGGCCTTGTGCGCGAGTTCGTCCCCGATGGTCGTCGGGGTCACACCCCGCGGCTGGCGCAGGAACAGGGGGCGTCCCAGCTGCCGTTCCAGCGTCCTTATCTGGGAGGTCACGGCCGGCTGGGAGAGGCCGAGCAGCGCGGCGGCGCGGGTGAAGGAACCAGCCCGGTGCACGGTCACGAACGTGCGCAGCAGGGCCAGATCCATAGTGCGCCTTCCCTTTCCCCGCCCGTCCTCCAGCCGTTGGGCAGGGGCCAACTATAAATAAGTCGATAGGTCTCTGTCGCTACTGTGATTGGACACTGACAGAGAGTCAACTAGCCTCGTACGCACGGTTCTTCGCGTGCGCGGAGCCGAGGACGGTCCGAGCCACGAGGGGGGAGGTTCGGACCGTCCGCCATCCTCCCGGGACAGTCGGGCGGAGGGGCGTAAACCGGTCACCGTGCGGACGCGTCCAGCGCCCGGAGCAGATCCGCCACCAGATCCTCGGGGTCCTCGGCGCCGACCGACAGCCGGACGAAACCCTCAGCGACCGCGTCCCCGCCCCAGCGCCCGCGCCGCTCGGCCGTGGAGCGCACCCCGCCGAAGCTGGTCGCGTCGTCCACCAGCCGCAGGGCGTCCAGGAACGCCTCGGCACGCGCGCGCGTGGGTAGCGTGAACGACACCACGCACCCGTAGCGCCGCATCTGCCGCGAGGCGACCTCGTGCGACGGGTCGTCGGGCAGCCCCGGGTAGCGCAGTCCGGTCACCTCGGGCCGCTCCCGCAGCGCCTGGGCGACCAGCAGGGCGCTCGCGCACTGCCGGTCCACGCGCAGTTGGAGCGTGGCGACCGAACGGTGGGCGAGCCACGCCTCCATCGGCCCCGGGATCGCGCCGACGATCTTGCGCCAGCGGCGGACGGCGGTCATGGCCCCGGCGTCGCCGCCGACGACGTATCCGAGCAGCACGTCCCCGTGCCCGGTGAGCTGCTTGGTTCCGCTGGCCACGGCGAAGTCGGCGCCCAGCTCAAGCGGGCGCTGCCCGAGCGGCGTTGCCAGCGTGTTGTCGACGGCGACCAGGACGCCCCGCGCGTGCGCCGCCTCGACCAGCCGGCGGATGTCGCAGACGTCGAGCCCGGGGTTGGACGGCGACTCGATCCACAGCAGCTTCGCGCCGTCCAGCACGTCGAGCTGGGCGTCGCCGCCGGTCGGCGCGGTGCGCACCTGGACGCCGTACGCCTCCAGCTGCGCCCGCACCAGGGGCAGCACCTGGTAGCCGTCGTTCGGGAGGACCACCGTGTCGCCCGCGCTCAGCTGGGAGAAGAGGACGGCCGAGATGGCGGCCATCCCTGAGGCGAACACGAGCGTCTCGACGTCGTCCCTGCCGGGCGCCTCCAGCTCGCCGATGGCGCGCTCCAGGAGCGTCCAGGTGGGGTTCTCGTCCCGGCCGTAGGTGTACGCCCCGGTCGGCTCCCCCGGCAGGTGGAAGTGGGCGGCGAACACCGGTCCCGGCAGTGTCGGCTCGTGCTTGACCGGCTCGGGCAGCCCCGCCCGCACCGCGCGCGTGCCGTCGCCCTTGCCGTCGTCCACCGGCGTTTCTCTGGCGGAATCACTCATACCGCTCGTCCCTCCACTTGCTCGCGTACCGCGGCGAGCAGGCCGTCGCTCGCCGCCTCCACCATCTCAAGGCACTCCTCGAAGCCGTCCAGGCCCCCGTAGTAAGGGTCGGGAACGTCGAGGTCCGAGCCCGCCGCCGGGTCGTACGAGCGCAGCAGCCGCACCTTCTCCGCGTCCCGCGCGGTCGGCGCGAGGCGGCGGAGGGACGCGAGGTGGCCGGTGTCGAGGGCGATGACGAGATCGAGACGGTCGAACCAGGACCGGTCGAACCTGCGTGCGGTGTGCTCGGTCCCGTAGCCGTGGTCCTCCAGGACGGAGACGGTGCGCGGGTCGGCGCCGTCGCCCTCGTGCCAGCCGTCGGTGCCGGCGCTGTCGACCTCGACGAGGTCCGCGAGACCGGCCTCGACGGTGCGGGCCCGGAAGACGGACTCGGCCATCGGGGAGCGGCAGATGTTGCCCGTACAGACGAAACAGACGTGATAGGTCATCGTGCGCTCAGTCCGAGTCAGGCAGAACGACGTTCAGCGCCCAGGAAACGACAGAGATGATCAGGCCGCCCAGGACCGCTGTCCAGAATCCGTCGACGTGGAAACTGAGGTCGAGCTTGTCGGCCAGCCACGAGGTCAGCAGCAGCATCAGCGCGTTGACCACCAGGGTGATCAGCCCGAGCGTCAGGATGAACAGCGGGAACGTCAGGACCTTCACAATGGGCTTGACCAGGAAGTTCACCAGGCCGAACAGCAGCGCGACGACGATCAGCGTGCCGGCCTTCTTGCCGGTGCTGTCACCGGTCAGGGTGATCTTGTCGAGGAGCCAGACGGCAACCGCCAGGGCACCCGCGTTGGCGATCGTCTTGACTAGGAAATTCTTCATGTGTCTGATCGTTGCAGACGGGATCGGGCACGAGCATCGGGACGAGGACTACAGGACGATGAAGGCTTTCCGGCTGGACGAACTGGAGGCGGAACGCGCCGCCAACGACGGCGCCTACCTCCAGTTCCTGCGTGAGCGGAACATGTCCGTGGGCCTCTACGCGCTCGACGCCGGGAGCCAGGACCCGCAGCGTCCGCACCAACAGGACGAGGTGTACTTCGTCGTCAGCGGCCGGGCCGCGATCACCGTCGGCATGGAGACCACCCAGGTCGCGCGCGGCAGCGTCGTCTACGTGCCGGCCGGTGTCGCGCACAAGTTCCATCACATCAGCGAGGATCTCCGGGTTCTCGTGGTGTTCTCTCCCCCGGAGAGCTGAGGCGCGGCCTCCGGGTTCCCTAGGGGATCAGTCAGGGCAGGACAGGGGGTGCGGGGCCCCCGCTGGGCCCCGGCCGGTCCTAGCATCGGACACAGACATCAAAGGGACCCGGTGCGAGTACGGGCGGAGAGGTAAGGACGAGAGCAATGGGTGAGATCTTCGCGGGACTTCCCTGGTGGGTGAAGTGGGTCGCGGTGCCCGTGATCGCGCTGGTCGTGTTCGGCAGCCTGATCGTGAGCGTCCTCGGATTCGTCATCTGGGTGCTGTTCAAGGTGCTGGTGTTCGTGGCGCTGGTCGCCGGACTGATCTACGTGGTGCGGAAGTTCACCTCCAGCTCGTCGTCGCGCAGCGACTGGTGACGCCCGCGGGCGGCCGGGCGGCCAAGGGGAATCACCGGTTCCCTCGCGCGGGGGAAGTTTCCTGACGGGCGGTCCACGGGCGACGACGGGCGGTTAGAGTCCGGAAATCGACGCGGGGACCACCCCGCGAGGGGCACACCCCCTCCCGTGTCGCTCCGCACGGGCCGTCCCCGCGCGCATCGGGAGTGACCCTTGGCGACGGCAGACACCGCATCCACCACCCCCCACGCACCGCCGGGACCCACCTCACGCCGTCCGGTCGTCCCGGTGGCCGCCCGCCCGGCCAGACCCCCGGAACAGCCGGGTCCGTCGACCCAGGACCGTGCGGCACCGCCCGCCGCGCCGCCGGCCGCTCCGCCGGACCGACCACCCTGGAGGACGCCCTCCTCGGCCACCTCCTCTGCCTCTTCGGCTGACTCCTCGGCGCGGACGTCCCCGGCGGCCCACCCGGTGCCCCCTCCCGCCCCGGCGGCAGGGCCACCCCGTCCGGCGCGGTCCGGCACCCCGCCGTCCCGGGCGCTCGCGACGCCACCGTCGCTCCCCGGCGCCCCATCGTCCCGGGTGCCGGCCACACCGCCGTCACCCCCCGAGACCCGCCGACCCCCGGCGCCTCGTGCCGCTCCCGCGGCCCGGCAGACCCAGGCGACGCCTGCCGGCACCTCCGCGCCCCGGACACCCGCACCGCCCCCGCCGCCGCCCTCGTCCCACCCCCACCCCGCACCCCCCGACGCCCCCGCCGCGCGGCCCCGGCCCACACCGGCCACCGCCCCCGCGCAGCCCCACCACGCCGAAGCCGCGCCGCCCGGCACGCTCATCGGGTCGGTGCAGCGGGCCATGCGGCTGCTGGAGCGGGTCGCCGAGCACCAGCACGGCGCCCCCGCCAAACAGCTCGCCCGCGAGACCGGGCTCGCCCTGCCCACCGCCTACCACCTGCTGCGCACCCTCGTGCACGAGGGCTATCTCAGCCGGGACCGCGGCCTGTTCTTCCTCGGCGACGCGGCGGAGCGCCTCAGCAGCGGCGGCGCACGGCAGAAACGTCGCAGCACGGTCGCCGACATCCTCGCCCGCTGGCGGGACGCCCTCGGGGCGCCCATCTACTACGCCGTCTACGTCGACGGCGAGGTCGAGGTCCAGATCGTCTCCGACACCCCCGCCACCCCGGCGGTCGCCGAGTGGGCCGACTTCCGCGAGACGGCGCACGCGCACGCCATCGGGCAGTGTCTGCTCTCCCAGCTCGACGACGCCTCCCGCCGCGACCATCTCGCCCGCTACCCGGTCCGCACCATCACGCCGTACACGGTGCGTGACGGTCACAGCCTGCTCCGGCGCCTCGAACGGGTGGGTCGGATGGATCCGGTGCTCGAGCGACAGGAATATGCGCTCGGCACGGTTTGTGCGGCAATTCCCGTCACCGCGGGCAGCACAGCCGCAGCTGTGGCCCTGTCTCTGCCCGCTCACCAGGCCGACCGGCTGCCCGCCGCGGCACGTCAGTTGCAGGCCGAAGTGGGGCGTTTGCTGGGGTCACTGTCGATCTCTATCAGTATCTGAAAAATCACTCCTTGTGATCTGTCGTGCACGTTAAGCAAGATGCCTGGAGTGTCAGGGGGGATCATTCCCAGCCAACCGGCTTCATACGACGGGGTAGGCGATGCGCGAGTCCGTACAGGCAGAGGTCATGATGAGCTTTCTCGTCTCCGAGGAGCTCTCGTTCCGCATCCCGGTCGAGCTGCGGTACGAGACCGGCGATCCCTATGCCGTGCGGCTGACCTTCCACTTGCCGGGCGACGCCCCGGTGACCTGGACGTTCGGCCGTGAACTGCTGATCGACGGAGTGGGCAGGCCCTGCGGGGAAGGCGATGTGCGGGTCGAGCCCGCCGACTGCGACTCCCTCGTCGAGGTGCTGATCCGCCTTCAGGTCGGCCGCGACCAGGCGTTGTTCCGGTCCTCGACGGCGCCGGTCATCGCGTTCCTCGACCGCACCGACAAACTGGTGCCGCTCGGTCAGGAGGGTGCCCTCGCCGACTTCGACACCCACCTCGACGAGGCCCTCGACCGGATCCTGGCGGAGGAGCAGAGCGCCGGGTGACGGCCGGGCGCGGGGGCGGCGGCGAGTTCCGGTGCGGGTGGCCGGAGGCGGGCGCAGTGGCTTGTTCCGTGTGAAGAAGTTGTGCAGTAACGCTTCTGCGGAGGCTCCCGGAAACGGGGGCGCTGGTGTGGAGGGAAACCGCGTCGCCCGAGCGCTCGGCGGCTTCCCTCAGCGTCTGGGGCTCCCGGCCCGAGCGGCGGGCGGTTGCCCAGGCCGAGAGCCCGGGGCTTCTCTCAGCCGCCTGGGGCTCTCGCCCGTGCGGCGCGGGCGGCTGCTCTCGCCGCGTCCGCTCGTGCGGCGGGCGGCTGCTCTCACCGCTTCCGGCCGTGCGGCGGGCGGCTCCCCTCACCGCTTCCGGCGCCGGCCCCGCCCCGTGCGCGGCTGCCCCACCGCCGTCCCGCTCTGCGCCCCGGCCGTCGCGACGGCGACCGAGCCGTTCCCGGAGCCGGGGCCCGCGCCCGCCCCCACGGGCGCGTCCTGTCCTGGCCGGTCCGCCGCGACCACCAGGGCCGCCAGCGCCGTCGTCACCGGCACCGAGGCGACCAGGCCGATCGAGCCCACCAGCGTCCGCACGATCTCCTCGGCCACCAACTCGCTGTTGGCGACCGTGCCCACGCTGCTCTGCGCGATGGAGAACAGCAGCAGCAGCGGCAGCGCGGCACCCGCGTACGCGAGGACGAGGGTGTTGACGACGGACGCGATGTGGTCGCGTCCGATGCGGATGCCCGCCCGGTACAGCCCGCGCCAGCCCATCGACGGGTTCGCCTCGTGCAGCTCCCAGACCGCCGAGGTCTGGGTGACCGTCACGTCGTCAAGGACGCCGAGCGAGCCGATGATGACACCCGCGAGGAGCAGACCGCTCATGTCGATGTGCGGGTACAGACCGTGGATGAGACCGGTGTTGTCGTCCGTGTTGCCGGTGAGCGCCGCCCACCCGATGAACACCGAGCCGAGGATGCCGATCAGCACCAGCGAGATCAGTGTGCCGAGCACCGCGACCGAGGTTCTGGCCGACAGCCCGTGACACATGTACAGGGCGATCAGCATGATGGCGCTCGCCCCGACCACCGCCACGATCAGCGGGTTCGAACCCTGGAGGATCGCGGGCAGGATGAAGAAGTTGAGGATCAGGAAGCTGATCGCCAGCGCGACCAGCGCCATCACGCCCCGGATACGGCCCACCAGGACGACGACGACCGCGAAGATGCCGGCCAGCACCGTCATCGGGATCCGGCGGTTGACGTCGGTCACCGAGTACTGGAGGTTCCTGGGCGCCGAGGGCTCGTAGGCGACCACGACCTTCTCGCCCTCGTGCAACTGCCGCGACTGGTCGGGCTGCACGATCTCGGTGAACGTCCGGCCCTTGTCCTGGCCGGTGTCGACGCGGATCGTCGCCTTCTTGCAGTCGCCGTCCTCCTCCTTGGCGGCGGACCCGTCGGCCGCGGCGCTCCCGGTGGCCGGGGCTTCGCCGGTCGGTGACCCGCCCGAGGCGTTGACGGACGTGCAGCTGAGCTTCACGACCTTGGTGACCGTCGCCTGCTGGCTCTGCCGGTCGAAGCCGACACCGGTGCGCTCGTGCGCTGGTGCGCCGCCTGGCCACAGCACCGCGAGCCCGACCACCACGGCCGCCGCGAACGGGATGAGGACGGCGGCGATGACCTTGCGCAGATGCTTGGAGACCGGGGCTGCGGGGCCGTGGCTGTGACTGTGCCCGTGCGAGTGCCCACTCCCGCCGTCCGGGCCGTGCCCGCCACCGGGCCCGTGCCCGTGACCACCGCCGGGACCGTGACCGCCGCCGTGACCGTGTCCGCCTCCCGGCCCATGGCCGCCGCCATGACTGTGCCCGCCGCCGTGACCGTGCTCGTCGCCGGGTCCCTGGCCGCCCCCCGGTCCGCCACCGCCGTCGCCAGGGCGTGGTCCGTCGCCACCGGCGCCCGGTCCTGGACCGTGTCCGCTGCCGTATCCGCCGCCAGGCCCGCCCTGCCCGGGACCAGGACCGTACCCGGGGAACGCCCCCGGCCCCTGCCCGCCGGTCCCCGGCGCGGAACCGGGACCGGCACCCGGCCAGGCGTCCGGCCTCGAGCCCGGCCCTGGACGCTGCGCCTGCCCAGGCCGTTGCCCCTGCCCGGGACCTTGCCCTTGTCTGTACTCCTGGTCCTGGCCGAGACCCTGCCTCTGCACGGGCCGTTGCCCCTGCCTAAGCCCCTGCCCCTGTCCCTGCGTGGGCCGTTGCCCCGGTCCGGGGCCGGGACCTCGCCCTTGTCGGGGGTCCGGCGCTTGCACGGACCCTTGCCCCTGTCGGGGGCCTCGCGCCTGTTCGGGACCTCGCCCCCGTCCGGCACCCTGTCCCTGCCCGGCACCCTGTCCCGCTCCTGGGCCGCGTCCGGGCCCCGGAGTTGCCCCGTGTCCGGGTTCGGGACCCGCCCCGCGTCCGCCCTGGTCGTTCCCGTGCGGCGGCTCGGGCGGGGGGTACGGAGGCTGATGTGTCGTGGTCACCGCCAGATCATCGCAAGAACGGCAGGGGCCCCCTGTTCACCGCGCCCGAATTGACGCTAGCGTGGAGTCACCTTTGTACACGCGGGAGCTCGGAGCACCGGGCTGAGAGGGCGCTGACCTCCGTCCCAGCGATGTTTCACGTGGAACATCACGCCAGTTGAGTGATGTTCCACACGGAGCGTCGGCAGACGGAAGCCGCTGCGTCGACCGCTGAACCTGTTACCGGGTAATGCCGGCGTAGGGAGTAGGTCTCATGACCATCAAGGACGCACGCACGCCTGCCTCCAGCCAGGACGAGCAGCCCGCCACGGGCGAACCGTCGCAGGAGACCGGGAAGTCCATCGGCTGGCACAAGGGGTACGTCGAGGGATCGCGCCCCGACCTCCGGGTGCCGGTCCGTCAGGTGCATCTCACCAACGGGCGGTCGGTCGCGCTGTACGACACCTCGGGCCCGTACACCGACCCGTCCGTCGACACCGATGTCCGCAGGGGGCTGCCGCCGCTGCGGGAGAACTGGATCATCGCCCGCGGCGACACCGCCGAGTACCCGGGTCGCCCGGTCCGCCCCGAGGACGACGGCATCAAGCACACCTCACCGAGGGGCGGTCTGCGCAACCTCGACGCGGTCTTCCCCGGCCGCCCGCGTCAGCCGCGTCGCGGCAGGGACGGCACCGCGGTGACCCAACTCGCCTACGCGCGCCGGGGCGAGGTCACTCCGGAGATGGAGTACGTGGCGTTGCGGGAGAACGTCTCGCCCGAGGTGGTCCGCGAGGAGATCGCGGCCGGCCGCGCGGTCCTGCCGGCCAACGTCAACCATCCGGAGATCGAGCCGATGATCATCGGCAAGCGGTTCCTGGTGAAGGTGAACGCCAACATCGGCAATTCCGCGGTGACTTCCTCCATCGAGGAGGAGGTGGAGAAGATGACCTGGGCGACGCACTGGGGCGCCGACACGGTCATGGACCTGTCCACCGGGCGCAATATCCACACCACCCGCGAGTGGGTGCTGCGCAACTCCCCCGTCCCCATCGGCACGGTGCCGCTGTACCAGGCGCTGGAGAAGGTCGACGGCCGGGCCGAGGAGCTGACCTGGGAGATCTACAAGGACACGGTGATCGAACAGGCCGAGCAGGGCGTGGACTACATGACGGTGCACGCGGGCGTCCGCCTCCCGTACGTGCCGCTCACCGCGAACCGCAAGACGGGCATCGTCTCGCGCGGCGGCTCGATCATGGCCGCCTGGTGCCTCGCGCACCACCGGGAGTCGTTCCTGTACGAGAACTTCGAGGAGCTCTGCGAGATCCTCGCCGCCTACGACGTCACCTACTCGCTGGGCGACGGTCTGCGGCCCGGCTCGATCGCGGACGCCAACGACGAGGCGCAGTTCGCGGAGTTGCGCACGCTCGGGGAACTCAACACGATCGCCAAGCGTTTTCAGGTGCAGACGATGATCGAGGGCCCGGGACACGTCCCGATGCACAAGATCAAGGAGAACATCGACCTTCAGCAGGAGATCTGCGATGAAGCTCCGTTCTATACGCTCGGCCCGCTGACCACGGACATCGCGCCGGCGTACGACCACATCACCTCCGGTATCGGTGCCGCGATGATCGCCTGGTGGGGTACGGCGATGCTCTGCTACGTCACCCCCAAGGAGCACCTGGGCCTGCCCGACCGGGACGACGTCAAGACCGGTGTCATCACCTACAAGATCGCCGCCCATGCCGCCGACCTCGCCAAGGGGCATCCGGGTGCGCAGGAGTGGGACGACGCGCTCTCCGACGCCCGGTTCGAGTTCCGCTGGGAGGACCAGTTCAATCTGGCGCTCGACCCGGACACGGCGCGAGAGTTCCACGACGAGACACTTCCGGCGGAGCCCGCCAAGACGGCGCACTTCTGCTCGATGTGCGGGCCGAAGTTCTGCTCGATGAAGATCAGCCAATCCATCACAAAGCAGTTCGGTGGTACGGCGGCTGCGGGGGCGTCGGCCGAGGAGGTCGCTGAGGGGATGCTCCAGAAGTCGAAGGAGTTCGCGGCGAGCGGGAACAGGGTGTACCTGCCGCTGGCGGAGTAGCCCTTGGTCCTATAGGTCGGCTCACGTCTCTCGGAGGAGCCGTGGGCCGGCCGGACGCTCAGAGGTAGAGCGCCGCCAGGCGGGGCAGTCGTCGATGCATCTCATCCGCGTCGTCGAAGTCGAAGTCTTCACCCATGTCCGTCGCGCTGCCGTGCTGCCGGCCGGCGGACCGGTGCTCGGCCTGAGCCTTATAGAAGGCTTCCCGGTCACCGGTGAGGCGTTCAAAAGCCTCACTGGCTGCGTAGTTCACGTTCTCGTGGAACAGAGCCTCGTCATGGTGGGCGCTTGCGGCTTCGACGACAGCGGGGTGCCCGGCGAGGCTGTCCGGGCTCAGAGCCGTGCACTCGTACCAGTCCCGGCCCAGTGCGATCACCCCTGCACGGAAGTCCATGAAACTGTCGTCGGAACAGCCACCGCCGATGAGATAGGCCGCAGCCCAGATGTCCCAGCGGTACAGGGCGTCGTGTACCTCGTCGAATCGCTCGGCGTATTCAAGGATCTCTCGCCGAGGGCACTCGGCGAGGACGTCCACCAGTGTCTCGTCGAAGGGGGATCCGGAGACGGTGGCGGATGAACGCGCGGATTCGATGAGGTGCCAGAACCGGTCTATGTTCATGGTGCTGCACTGTGCCATCCCGGTCTGACAACGGGGCTGTGCCGGGCACATCGCACAGTTCTCACGGCGCCTGCAGGTCTTCGCAGTCGTACGGGCGAGGCCAACTCCGGACGGAAGTCGTCCCCGATGAAGATCTCCCACGACATCCGCCGCGAACACGGGGGGAGCCGGGCGGAGATCGAGGACGGCATGGCTCAGAAGTCGCGGGAGTTCGCCGCGAGCGGGAGTCGGGTGTATCTGCCGATCGCCGACTGAGAAGTCGTCAACTCTGCTGTGCCAGAGGCAAGTTCGGGCGGTGGGGTGCCCTGGTGCGGCGGCTCGCCCAGCCCGGTGGCCTCGCGGCAGGCGCTCTCCCGCACGGCCGATCGGCCGTCGGGGAGGGCGCGGGCCCGGGGTCAGTCGGGCTGGTTCTCGGGGCCGCCGAAGTCCGGGCTGCTGTAGTCCGGGCTGGAGAAGCGCGGGCGGTGGCCGCTGTCCTGGTCGTCGTCCCGGCTGCTGAAGCCGGGGCGGCCGTAGCCGAGTTGCGGCATCCGGCCGGCCGGCGCGGGTGTCGTCCTCGGCGGGCGCACGGCCGTCGGCGCGGGCGTGCCGGGGTCGGCGAGCGTGTCCCGCAGGAACGGCAGGATGCCGCGTTCCAGCAGGGCGTCCCGCCAGGCGTCCCTGGCCCGGTCCACCTCCTCGCTCGATCCGTGGGGCGCACCGGCCTCGACCTTGGGCTGGTTGCGCAGCGCGGTGAGCAGCAGTCCGACGGCGGCGCCCAGGATCGCCGCCGCCGTCACGGCGCCGAAGACCCAGCCCGCGGTGATCATCGTCCGGGCGAACCCCAGTCCGGGGCTGACCATCTTGAGGAGGTAGCCGACGAGCAGGAATATCAGCGCGGCGGTCCCGGCGAGGACGGGCGCGAGCACGGCGACGACGGCGACGGCGCCCGCGCCCGAGGTCTCGGCCGGGTCGTCGAGGGAGGCGGCGAGCCCCGTCGCGCCCGGCTCCGAGAGGTCGGAGTCATGGGCGGAGGACGGGCCGGCCGACGCGGTGGCCGGAGCGGGTCGGCGCTGTTCCTCGCGGACCTTGACGTAGTGCTGGTACTCGGTGGCGGCGGCCGACGTGATCGATTCGGTGGCGTTGAGCGCCTTGGTGCGCAGTTGTTCCGGGTTGAACCTGTGGCCGAGAGCGGCTTGATCCTGGCGGTGTGGGGCGGAGCGCAGCGCCTCGTCGAGGATCCGCTCGAAGTCTTGGCGGTCCTCGTTCAACAGGTACTGCGGAACGCTGTTCATGTGCATCCCCCGATGCTCCGTAGGGCTTGGGGCTCGCATGCCAACGAGCCGTCGGGCAGAAACGGAGGGGAGCCTGCTACGGATAAGCCGATGGTAGAGCGGGGACGGCACACGGTGACAGGGGGTTTGCGGAAATTGGCCCCTGGCCTGCGCCGTCCCGCGCGGCCTCAGCGCGCGGGTCGGCCTGCCCGGTGAACGCTCAGTTTTCCAGAGGCAGTTGCTGGACCAGCAGCTTTCCGGCCATGGTCACGCCACCGTCCATCGCGATGGCCAGTCCTTCGGCGTAGACGTGCGGTCCGTCGACCACGGGACCCGAATCGTCCTCGCCGTCCTCGGAGCCCACTTCGCCGAGCAGGTACGGAATGGGGCTGTGGCCGTGAACGACGCGGGTGCCGCCGTACGTATCCAACAGCGAGCGGACGGCGTCCGCGCCGCCCTCGTCACGGAAGGAGAAGCGCTTGGTGAACTTGCGGAAGAGATCCCAGCACTCGTCGGCGTCGTTGCGGGTGAGGGTCTCGCGGACGGTGTCGTTGACCGCCTCGATCGAGTCGCCGTAGTCGAGGTAGGCGGTGGTGTCGGAGTGGACGAGCAGATAGCCGTCGACCTCCTCGACGGCGTCGAGGCGGGCCATCCACTGGAGGTGGTGGTCCTGGAGGCGGTCCATGTCGGTCTTCTGGCCGCCGTTGAGCAGCCAGCCCGCCTGGAAGGTGGCGGTGCCCGCACCGGAGTTGACGGGGGTGTCGCCGAACCGCTTGGCGCCGAGCAGCAGCAGTTCGTGGTTGCCCATCAGGGCCTTGCAGTAGCCGCCCGCGGCCGCCGCCTCGGCGGACAGCCGCATCACCAGGTCGATGACGCCGATGCCGTCCGGGCCGCGGTCGGTGAAGTCGCCGAGGAACCAGAGCCTGGCGGTGCCCGCGCACCACTGGCCCGCGTCGTCGACGAGGCCCTTCTCGGCGAGCGCGGCGAGCAGTTCGTCGAGATAGCCGTGGACGTCGCCGACGACGTACAGCGGGCCCGCGCCGTCGTCCGAGACGGGGAGCGGCGCCGACACCGAGTCCGGGTCGAGGGACACCTGGAGCGTGTCACCGCGCTGGATCACGGGGAGGTCCCGCTCGGTGGGCGTGTACCCGTCGGGGTAGCCCTGCTCGTGCGGTGGGACGACGTCCCCGGGGTGCGTGCTCTGGTCGTACGGACCGGTCTCATGGACGTACGCAGGCACCCGGAAGTCGCGCAACGTCGCCGTCCGCTCCACCTCGGGTCCCTGACCGGCCCCCTGAGTCATCAGACCCCTCCACCATCCCGCCGCGTCTGCACCGCTTCGGACTGCCTGGTCGCAGCGGCCCGCGGTGTCGTGCGCCCATCATAGGAATGCCGATCGCGCCATGTGACGACCCAGGGGTGGTGAATCGGAGCGAGAGTCCACCGAGGCGTGGCTTTCGCCCCGATTGGGGCGGGCTTCGACCGGCTGTCGCCCGCCTCCCGCCCCCACGTCGCGCCCCCGTGGGGGTGTCGCTACGCGCCCTCGGGCGAACGCGGCGGGCTGACGGTCGTGCGCGGCGGACGCCGCTGGGACGAGGTGCGCACGATCAGTTCGGTCGGTATCACCTGCTCGACCGGCTGGTCCGATTCGACCCCCTCGATGGCGTCGATGAGGAGCTGAACCACCGCCGTGCCGATGCGGCGCGGCTTGAGGGAGAGCGTGGTGATGGGCGGTTCGGTGGCGGCGTACACGGTCGACTCGCTGCAGCAGACCAGCAGCAGGTCCTCAGGTACCCGCAGGCCGTAGCGGCGCGCCGCGGCGAGCAGATCGGTGCCGTTGGGGTCGAACAGCCCGTAGACGGCGTCCGGACGGTCGGGCCGGGCGAGCAGCCGGTCGGCGGCCACCGCGCCCGCGCACGGGTCGTGTGCCGGGTACGCCTCGTAGACGGGGTCCTGGCCGACACGTTCGCACCAGCGCAGGTACGCCGTGGTCGACAGGTGGGTGTACGTGTCCGTGGTGGTCCCGGTCAGCAGGCCGATGCGGCGGGCGCCGGCGGCGGCCAGGTGGTCGAGGATGCCGAGGACGGCGGCCTCGTGGTCGTTGTCGACCCAGGCGGTCACCGGGAGCGCGCCGGCCGGGCGCCCGTCGGAGACCACGGGTAAGCCCTGTCTGACCAGTTCGCTGACGACGGGGTCCTGGTCGGAGGGGTCGATGACGACCGTGCCGTCCAGGGCGACGTTCGACCAGACGTCGTGGCGCGAGGTCGCGGGCAGGATGACGAGCGCGTAGCCGCGCGCCAGCGCTGCCGAGGTCGCGGCGCGCGCCATCTCGGCGAAGTACGCGAACTCGGTGAAGGTGAAAGGTTCATCCCCGTAGGTCGTCACGGTCAGGCCGATCAGTCCCGACTTGCCCGTGCGGAGCGTGCGGGCGGCGGCCGACGGGCGGTAGCCCAGCCGGTCGGCGACCTCGCGGACGTGGCGCCGGGTGGCGTCCGGGAGCCGGCCCTTGCCGTTGAGGGCATCGGAGACGGTCGTGATGGAGACTCCGGCGGCGGCGGCGACGTCTCTGATGCCCGCCCGACCCGGCCGGCTGCCTCGACGTGAGGTTTCCGCGCGGCTCACCTGGTGCTTCCCTGCTGCTGTCATGGCGAGCCGATAGTAGGGCTCATGCGGCCGGGTAGGGCGGACGCATATGCACGCGTTGACAGGCACGTTTCTGCATGGTCATTTTGGGTCAACTGCCTGTGAAGCACAGGTAGTTGGCCGGTTCAATAATGCTACGTGACTCGTCGGCACGCATGAGCCTGCCAACTGTCCGATGTTTCGAAGAGGTCTCAACTCACCTGCACGGGTGATGCGCGCCACGGCGCGAGCCACCGGCGCATAGATATATGTGGCTGCGCCCCTCGTTTCATGCCTCTTCGTACGGCGATGCCCGTGATGCGGGTGTGACGGACCAGGTCGGTGCCCGGCTGTTCGCAGACGCGTCGAATCCTCATAAGGTGAGGAGCATTGGTAGCCGGCGGTACTGACGTCCGCCGGTGGTCGCGAGGAGGACTGCGGTGAGCGAGACGAGCCCCAAGCTGCGCGCCGAGATGGAGGGCATCCCCACCTACAGGCCGGGCAGGCCCGCGGCGGCCGGCGGCCCGGTGGCCTACAAGCTGTCCTCCAACGAGAACCCCTACCCGCCGCTGCCCGGCGTGATGGAGAGTGTGACGGCGGCGGCCGCGTCCTTCAACCGCTACCCGGACATGGCCTGCGCCGGCCTGACCGCCGAGCTGTCCGACCGCTTCGGCGTCCCCGCCGCCCATCTGGCCACCGGCACCGGCTCGGTCGGCGTCGCCCAGCAGCTGCTCCAGGCGACCTCGGGACCGGGCGACGAGGTCGTCTACGCCTGGCGCTCCTTCGAGGCGTACCCGATCATCACGCAGATCAGCGGCGCGACGTCGGTCCGGGTGCCGCTGACCGAGGGCGAGACGCACGACCTGGACGCGATGGCCGACGCCATCACCGACAGGACCCGGCTGATCTTCGTCTGCAACCCCAACAACCCGACCGGCACGGTGGTGCGCCGGGCCGAGCTGGAACGATTCCTCGACCGGGTGCCGGGCGATGTGCTGGTGGTCCTCGACGAGGCGTACCGGGAGTTCATCCGGGACGCCGAGGTGCCGGACGGCGTGGAGCTGTACCGGGACCGGCCCAACGTCTGCGTCCTGCGCACCTTCTCCAAGGCGTACGGGCTCGCCGGGCTGCGGGTCGGCTTCGCGATCGCCCATGAGCCGGTGGCGGCGGCGCTGCGCAAGACGGCGGTGCCCTTCGGTGTGAGCCAGATCGCACAGGAGGCGGCCATCGCCTCGCTGCGCGCCGAGGACGCGCTCCTCGGCCGGGTCGGCTCCCTGGTGGGCGAGCGCACCCGGGTGGTGGACGGGCTGCGGGCCCAGGGCTGGACGGTGCCCGAGACCCAGGCCAACTTCGTCTGGCTGCGGCTGGGGGAGCGCACGGCCGCCTTCGCGGAGGTGTGCGAGCGGCACGGCGTGGTGGTCCGCCCGTTCGCCGGGGAGGGCGTGCGGGTGACGGTCGGGGAGACCGAGGCGAACGACATCTTCCTGAAGGCGGCGGCGGAGTTCCGCAAGGAGATCTAGCCCGGGGCTGCCGGGCCCACTGGGGCGCCGGCACCTCTGGCGCGGTACCGGACATCGCGAGGCGGCCCTTGAGCCGCCTCGCGATTTTCGTGTCTCCGGGGCCGTGTCCGCGAGACGCTGCCCCGGCCGTGAGGCTCCTGCCCGACCTCGTGGAACCCCGGTCAGGCTCCCGCGCCCCCGTGGGACCCCCGGTCAGGCCCCCGCACGGTCCCGGGGAAGCCCCGGTCAGGCCTCCGCACCGTCCCGTGGGACCCCCCTGCGCGGTGGCGAAAATCGGTAGGTCATAATGGCTTGTGAATGTGAACGCGTTCACAAGCGTGTCCCGGTTGCTCCCGTGATGTGCGTGACAAGAGGGGCAAACTGCCGCTGACCACGGCGACGTAAGGAGACTGACGACGTGGAAATGGCTCTGGCGCCGGAGACCCTGGCGCGATGGCAGTTCGGTATCACCACCGTCTACCACTTCCTGTTCGTCCCCCTGACGATCTCGCTCGCCGCCCTCACGGCCGGGTTGCAGACCGCATGGGTGCGCACGGAGAACGAGAAGTACCTCCGAGCCACCAAGTTCTGGGGGAAGCTCTTCCTGATCAACATCGCCATGGGCGTGGTCACCGGCATCGTGCAGGAGTTCCAGTTCGGCATGAACTGGTCCGACTACTCCCGCTTCGTCGGCGACATCTTCGGCGCTCCGCTCGCCTTCGAGGCGCTGATCGCCTTCTTCTTCGAGTCCACCTTCATCGGACTGTGGATCTTCGGCTGGGACAAGCTGCCCAAGAAGATCCATCTGGCCTGCATCTGGATGGTCTCGATCGGCACGATCCTGTCGGCGTACTTCATCCTCGCGGCCAACTCCTGGATGCAGCACCCCGTCGGCTACCGGATCAACGAGGCCAAGGGCCGCGCCGAGCTGACCGACTTCTGGCAGGTCCTCACCCAGAACACCGCGCTGGCCCAGGCCTTCCACACGCTCACCGCGTCCTTCCTGACCGGCGGGGCGTTCATGGTCGGCATCGCGGCCTTCCACCTGTTCCGCAAGAAGGACATCCGGGTGATGAAGACCTCGCTGCGGCTCGGCCTGGTGACCGTGGTCGTCGCTGGACTGCTCACCGCGGTCAGCGGCGACACCCTCGGCAAGGTCATGTTCAAGCAGCAGCCGATGAAGATGGCCGCCGCCGAGGCCCTGTGGGACGGCCAGGACGCCGCGCCGTTCTCGATCTTCGCCTACGGCGACGTCAGCAAGGGCCACAACAGCGTCGAGCTGTCCATCCCCGGCATACTGTCGTTCCTCGCCAACGACGACTTCAGCTCGTACGTGCCCGGCATCAACGACACCAACAAGGCCGAGCAGGCGAAGTACGGACCCGGCGACTACCGGCCCATCATCCCGGTCACGTTCTGGGCGTTCCGCTGGATGATCGGCTTCGGCATGGCGTCCTTCGCCATCGGCCTGCTCGGACTCTGGCTGACCCGCAAGAAGTTCCTGCTGCCCCAGCATCTGCGGGTCGGCGAGGACGAGGTGCCGCGTCTGGTGCTGTTCCGCAACAAGGCCCTCAGCCCGAAACTCTCCAAGCTGTACTGGCTGGTCGCCATCTGGACCCTGGGCTTCCCGCTGATCGCCAACTCCTGGGGCTGGATCTTCACCGAGATGGGCCGCCAGCCCTGGGTCGTCTACGGCGTCCTGGAGACCCGGCACGCCGTCTCCCCCGGCGTCTCCCAGGGCGAGATCCTCACCTCGATGATCGTCTTCACCGCCCTCTACGCCGTCCTCGCGGTCATCGAGGTCAAGCTGCTGGTGAAGTACATCAAGGCCGGCCCGCCCGAGCTGACCGAGGCCGACCTCAACCCGCCCACGAAGATCGGCGGCGACTCCCGGGACGCCGACAAGCCGATGGCCTTCTCGTACTAGGCCCAGGGAGATCACGTCATGCACCTACACGATGTCTGGTTCGTTCTCATCGCCGTCCTGTGGACCGGCTACTTCTTCCTGGAGGGGTTCGACTTCGGGGTCGGCGTCCTCACCAAGCTGCTGGCCCGCGACCGGCTGGAGAAGCGGGTCCTGATCAACACGATCGGGCCCGTCTGGGACGGCAACGAGGTGTGGCTGCTCACCGCGGGCGGCGCGACCTTCGCCGCCTTCCCCGAGTGGTACGCCACCCTCTTCTCCGGCTTCTACCTGCCCCTGCTCGTCATCCTGGTCTGCCTGATCGTGCGCGGTGTCGCCTTCGAGTACCGGGCCAAGCGGCCCGAGGACACGTGGCAGCGCAACTGGGAGACCGCGATCTTCTGGACCTCCCTGCTCCCCGCGTTCCTGTGGGGGGTGGCCTTCGGCAACATCGTCCGGGGCGTGAAGATCGACCGGAACTTCGAGTACGTCGGCAACGTCTGGGACCTGCTCAACCCGTACGCCCTGCTGGGCGGGCTGGTGACCCTGACGCTGTTCACCTTCCACGGCACGGTGTTCACGGCCCTCAAAACGGTCGGGGACATCCGGGAGCGGGCGCGGAAGCTGGCGCTCAAGGTCGGTCTCGTCACCGCCCTGCTGGCGGTGGTCTTCCTGGTCTGGACACAGATCCACGGCGGTGACGGCGCGAGCCTCGTCGCGCTCGTGGTCGCCGTGGCCGCACTGGTCGCCGCGCTGGCGGCCAACCAGATCGGCCGGGAGGGCTGGTCGTTCGCACTGTCCGGCGTCACCATCGTGGCCGCCGTGGCGATGCTGTTCCTGACGCTCTTCCCGGACGTCATGCCGTCGTCGCTCAACGCGGAGTGGAGCCTCACGGTCACCAACGCCTCGTCGAGCCCGTACACCCTGAAGATCATGACCTGGTGCGCGGGGATCGCCACACCGATCGTGCTGCTCTACCAGAGCTGGACCTACTGGGTGTTCCGCAAGCGGATCGGCACGCAGCACATCGCCGCCGAAGCCGCGCACTGAGTCTGGAAGAGGGGCGTTTCGCGTGCGACGCGATGTTTCACGTGAAACACCCCTCTCGGCCCGAAGGGCATGTTTCACGTGAAACCGATCGATCCGCGTCTGTTGCGCCACGCCCGTGCGACCCGCCGCTTCCTGCTGGCCGTGGTCGCTCTGGGAGCCGTCGGAGCCGGGCTGGTCATCGCGCAGGCGATGCTCATCGCCGAAGTGGTGGTCGGCGCCTTCCAGCACGGCCTGTCCGTCGGTGAACTGCGCACTCCCCTGCTGCTGTTGGCGGCCGTCGCCGGTGGCCGCGCCCTGGTCTCCTGGCTCACCGAACTCGCCGCCCACCGGGCCAGCGCGGAGGTCAAGTCGGAGCTGCGGGGACGGCTGCTGGAACGGGCCGTCCAGCTGGGTCCCGGCTGGCTGAGCGGCCAGCGCACCGGATCGCTCGTCGCCCTCGCCACCCGCGGGATCGACGCCCTCGACGACTACTTCTCCCGCTATCTGCCGCAGTTGGGCCTCGCGGTGGTCGTCCCGGTGGCGGTGCTGGCCAGGATCGTCACCGAGGACTGGGTCTCCGCCGCGATCATCGTGGGCACCCTCCCGCTCATCCCCGTCTTCATGGTGCTGATCGGCTGGGCCACCCAGTCCCGGATGGACCGTCAGTGGCGGCTGCTGTCCCGGCTCTCCGGGCACTTCCTGGACGTCGTCGCGGGGCTGCCCACCCTGAAGGTGTTCGGCCGGGCCAAGGCGCAGGCCGACTCGATCCGGCGGATCACCGGCGAGTACCGGCAGGCCACGATGCGCACCCTGCGGATCGCCTTCATCTCGTCCTTCGCGCTGGAACTGCTGGCGACGCTCTCGGTGGCGCTGGTCGCCGTCACGATCGGCATGCGGCTCGTCCACGGCGACATGGATCTCTACATCGGCCTGCTCGTCCTCGTCCTCGCGCCCGAGGCGTATCTGCCGTTGCGCCAGGTGGGCGCGCAGTACCACGCGGCGGCCGAGGGGCTGGCCGCCGCCGAGGAGATCTTCGCCGTCCTGGAGACACCCGTCCCGGTGTCCGGGACGGCTCCCGTGCCCGCGGGCGCCCTGGCCTTCGAGGGCGTCTCGGTCCGCTACCCGGGCCGGGCCAGGGACGCCGTCGCGGACGTGTCCTTCACGGTGGCGCCGGGGGAGACGGTCGCGCTGGTCGGACCGAGCGGCGTGGGCAAGTCGACGCTGCTCAACGTACTGCTCGGCTTCGTGCGCCCGACCGAGGGGCGGGTCAGCGCGGGCGGCACCGACCTCGCCGACATCGACCTGGAGCAGTGGCGGTCCCGGATCGCCTGGGTGCCCCAGCGGCCCCAGCTGTTCGCCGGGTCCATCGCCGACAACGTCCGGCTGGCCCGCCCCGACGCCGACGACACCGCCCTGCGACGGGCGCTCATGGACGCCGGGGCGGTGGAGTTCGTCGACGCGCTGCCCGAGGGGGCGCGGACCGTGCTCGGTGAGGACGGCGCGGGACTCTCCGCCGGGCAGCGGCAACGGCTGGCGCTGGCACGGGCGTTCCTCGCGGACCGTCCGGTCCTGCTGCTCGACGAGCCGACGGCGGCGCTCGACGGCGCCACCGAGGCGGAGGTCGTCGCGGCGGTGCGGCGGCTGACCGAGGGCAGGACCGTCCTGCTGGTCGTCCACCGCCCCGCGCTGCTGAGCGCGGCGGACCGGGTGGTACGGCTGGCGGAGCCGCACGATGACGGAACGGCGGGGGCGGCTGCCGGGGCGGAAGGGCCGCTGGAGTCCGCCATCCGGTCGAGCGGTCCGGTGGACGCGCTCGCCGGGCCGACGGCGTCGGTGCGGGCCGTCACCGGGACGGAAGCGTCGGCCGATGCGGTGACCCGGTCGGCAGGCACGGCCGCGGTCCCCGGACCGGACGGACCGGGGACCGGCACGGGGGCGCGCGGGACGGCTGGGAGCCGGGAACCCGGCACGGACACGCGCGGAACGGCCGCGAGCCGGGCACCCGCTGAGCGGGCGGGGCGCGGAGACAGCACACGGGCCGCCGCCAGGGACGCGACGCGGGGTGGCCGTGACGTCGACGCGCGAGGTGGCCGGGACATCGACGCGCGGTGTGGCGACGACATCGAGGCGCTGTTCTCCGGGCCCGCGGCGGACGCCGAGCCCGCTGCGGATTCTGGGGGTTCTGCGGGTTCTGGGGATTCCGGCGGTCCCGGCGGTGTCGCGCCCGGCGCCGCTCCCCGCCGGGTCCTCGCCCGGGTGCGTGCCATGTCGGGACCCCGCAAGGGACGGCTGGCCCTCGCCCTCCTGCTCGGCGCGCTCGCGCTCGGCAGCGCCGTCGGGCTCATGGCCACCTCCGGGTGGCTGATCTCACGGGCCTCGCAACAGCCGCCCGTGCTCTATCTGATGGTCGCCGTGACGGCCACGCGTGCCTTCGGGATCGGGCGGGCCGTCTTCCGGTACGCGGAGCGGCTCGTCTCCCACGACGCGGTGCTGCGGATGCTGGCCGACACCCGGGTCGCCGTCTACCGGCGCCTCGAACGCCTCGCGCCCGCCGGACTGCGCCGCACCCGCAGGGGCGACCTGCTGTCCCGGCTCGTCGCCGACGTGGACGCCCTCCAGGACTACTGGCTGCGCTGGCTGCTGCCGGCCGGCGCCGCGGTGGCCGTCTCCGCCGCCGCCGTCGGCTTCACCGCCTGGCTGCTGCCCGAGGCCGGTGCCGTCCTCGCCGTCGGACTGCTGGCGGCCGGTGCCGGGGTGCCGGTGCTCACCGGCGCCGTCTCCCGCCGCGCCGAGCGGCGGCTGGCCCCCGCCCGCGGTCTCCTGGCCACCCGGGTGACCGATCTGCTCACCGGCACCGCCGAGTTGACCGTCGCGGGCGTCCTGCCCGCCCGGACCGCCGAGACGCGGCGGGCCGACCGCACGCTCACCGGGATCGCCTCACGCGCCGCCACCGCCACCGCCCTCGGCGACGGGCTCACCGCCCTGATCTCCGGTCTGACGGTCGCCGCCACCGCCCTCGTCGGCGCCCAGGGCGTCGCGGCCGGCCGGCTCGACGGCGTCGCCCTGGCCGTCGTCGTCCTCACCCCGCTGGCCGCCTTCGAGGCCGTCCTCGGACTGCCGCTCGCCGTGCAGTACCGGCAGCGGGTGCGCAGGAGCGCGGAGCGCGTCAACGAGGTTCTGGACGCGCCCGACCCGGTGCGGGAGCCGCAGCGGCCCAGGCAGGCGCCCGCGACACCGTTCCCGCTGGTCCTCAAGGGCCTCGCCGCCCGCCACACCGGGCAGCACCGGGACGCCCTCACGGGCCTCGACCTCACCCTGGAGCAGGGCCGCAGGATCGCCGTGGTCGGGCCGTCCGGCTCGGGCAAGACGACGCTGGCGCAGACGCTGCTGCGGTTCCTCGACGCCCGCGCCGGCTCCTACACGCTGGCCGGCGTCGACGCGTACGGGCTCGAAGGGGACGACGTGCGGCGGCTGGTGGGGCTGTGCGCACAGGACGCGCACCTCTTCGACAGCTCGGTCCGGGAGAACCTGCTGCTCGCCAGGAAGGACGCCACCGAGGACGAACTCCGTCACGCGCTCGGCCGGGCCCGGCTGCTCGACTGGGCCGACGGGCTGCCCGACGGCCTCGACACGCTGATCGGCGAGCACGGGGCCCGGCTGTCGGGCGGCCAGCGGCAGCGGCTGGCGCTGGCCCGCGCGCTGCTCGCCGACTTCCCCGTGCTGGTCCTCGACGAGCCCGCCGAACACCTCGACCTGCCGACCGCCGACGCCCTCACCGCCGATCTGCTGGCCGCGACCGAGGGCCGCACGACCTTGCTCATCACCCACCGGCTGGCCGGACTCGACGCGGTGGACGAGGTCGTCGTCCTGGACCGGGGGCGGGTCGCGCAGCGCGGCACCTACCGGGAGCTGGCCGCCGTACCGGGGCCGCTGCGGGCGATGGCCGAGCGGGAGGCGGAGACGGAGCTGCTGGTCGCGGCCGGGTAGCGAGCGGCAGGCGCCCGACTTTCCGGGGCAAAGGGGAGTTACTAGGCTCAGGTCATGTCCCCGGACCCGCCCCCGTCTCCGCCCCCGCCGTCCGGGCCGCCGTCCGGGCCTCCGGCTGGGCCGCCGTCCGGGTCGTCGCCCGTTCCGCCGTCCGGGGCGTCGGCCGCCGGAGCGGCCGGGCGGTTGCCGCGGTTGCTGGACGCGATGCGGTCCGTCGGCAGCGGGCTCGAACTGCACGCCACGCTGGAGCGGATCTGCGCGACGGCGGCGCAGCTGACCGGCGCCCGGTACGCGGCCATCGGCGTCGTCGACGAGGACGGCGACGGACTCGGCGACTTCGTCCACCACGGCGTCGACCCGGACACCGCCCGGCGGATCGGGCGGCTGCCCGACGGCCGCAGGGGCCTGCTCGGCGCCCTGATCCGGGACCCGGAGCCGGTCCGGCTCGACGACCTCGCGGGGGACCCGCGGTCCTGCGGCTTCCCCGCCCACCACCCCCCGATGGGCACCTTCCTCGGCCTGCCCGTGCGCGTCCAGGGCGAGGTCTTCGGCAACCTGTACCTGGCGGAGAAACGCGGCGGTGAGCCGTTCGACGACGACGATCTCGACCTGGTGCGGGTGCTCGCCGCCGAGGCCGGGATCGCCGTCGGCAACGCCCGGCTCTACGAGGCCGCCCAGCAGCGCGAGCGGTGGATCGACGGCTCGGTCGCCGTCACCACCGCCCTGCTCTCCGGCGGGGACGCGGACGAGGCGCTCCAGGTCGTCGCCGAGCAGACCCGCAGGCTGTCCCGGGCCGCGGCCGGGATCGTGGTGCTGCCCGCGGCCGAGGGCGGCCTGGAGATCGTCGCGGTGGCGGGCGAGCGGCCCGCGGGCACCCTGGGCACCGTGGTGCCGCCCGACAACGGGTTCGTCTCCGAACTCCTCGCGGGACGGGCCGTGTTCGTGGACGACCCGGCCGCCGACCCGCGCACCAGGACAGGACCGGCCCGCGGGTACGGTCCGATGATGCTGTTGCCGCTGTGCAGCGGCGGCCGGGTCCTGGGCGGTCTCGTCACCCCGAGAGCGCGCGGGCAGCGCCCGTTCACGGCGGCGGAGCGCACGCTCGGGACGCAGTTCGCCTCGCAGGCGGCGCTGGCGCTGATGATGGCGGAGGCGCAACGGGACCGGGAGCGGCTCGCGGTGTTCGAGGACCGCGACCGGATCGCCCGTGACCTGCACGACCTGGTGATCCAGCGGTTGTTCGGCACCGGGCTGATGCTGGAGCGCGCCCAGCGCGGGGCGGTGGCGCCCGAGGTGCGCGACGGGGTCGGCCGGGCCGTCGGGGAGCTGGACATCACCATCCAGGAGATCCGCACCGCGATCTTCGCGCTCCAACAGGGGCCTGCCGAGGCGCCGTCGGGGCTGCGCGACCGGGTGCTTCGGGAGATCACCACCGCCGCGGTGCCGCTCGGCTTCACGCCGGGCCACCGTTTCGCCGGGCCGCTCGACACCGCCGTCGGCGATCTCACCGGAAAGAACCTCATCGCCGCGCTGCGCGAGGCCCTCTCCAACGTCTTCCGGCACGCCGGTGCCTCCCGCGCCGAGGTCGTCGTCGACGCGGGCGTGACGCTGCCCGACGGGCGCCCCGGTGTGCGGCTGACGGTCGTGGACGACGGCGTCGGCATCCCGGAGGGCGGCCGGCGCAGCGGCCTGGAGAACCTTCGCCGGCGCGCGGAGTCCCTCGGTGGCGAGAGCGGGTACGGGCCGGGCGACGGCGGTGGCACGACGGTGGTGTGGCAGGCACCGTACTGAGCGGGAGGTCGAGGGGCCCGCCGTGACCCGTCCGCAGCAACGTGTCCCCCGGGCGCACCCCTTGAACAGGACCGGTGCGCGGGGCCGGGTCAGGATCGCTGACATGCGCTCATCTCGCCGTTACCCGCTGCTCGTTCCGGTCCTGATCTGCGCGTGTGTGGTCCTCGCGGCCCGCCCAGGCGACGGCGACGCGGGAGGCGGCGGCTCGGACGTCAGCGCGCGGGTGGCCCGGCTCTACGCGGAGTCCGCCGTGGCCGCGCGCCACGACGACCGGGGGCGGCAGGAGACGGTCCGCCGCGAACTCGACGCGGCCCGCGACCAGTTGCAGAGCAGGGCCGACGCGTCGGTGGCGGCCGGTGCCTGCCGGGGCGCGGTCAGGCTCGACCAGCCCGGGACCCGGTCCACGGGCGGGTGGGTGGCGCCGGTGGAGTCCTACGACCTGTCGGCGGGGTTCGGCAGCGGCGGTGCCCGGTGGGCGAGGCGGCACACCGGGCAGGACTTCGCGGTGCCGATCGGGACGCCGGTGCGGGCGGTCGGCGCGGGCCGGGTGGTGCGGGTGTCCTGCGGGGGCGCCTTCGGGATCGAGGTCGTCGTCCGGCACGAGGGCGGCTCCTGCACGCAGTACGCGCACCTCGCCGCCGTCACCGTCGACGAGGGCGAGCGGGTCGCCGCCGGGCAGTGGATCGGCCAGTCGGGCACCACCGGCAACTCCACGGGACCGCATCTGCACTTCGAGGTGCGGTCCACCCCTGAGTACGGCTCCGCGGTGGACCCGGTGCCGTGGCTCGAGGAGCGCGGGGTGCCGCTCGGACAGCCCGGCGCCGAGCGCGGATGAGCCGCCGTCAGGCGCGTTCGGCGAGCATCCGCTCGATGACCACGGCCACGCCGTCCTCGTTGTTGGCGACGGTCCGGCCCGAGGCGGCGGCGATCACGTCGGGGTGGGCGTTGCCCATCGCGTACGAACGGCCGGCCCAGGTCAGCATCTCGACATCGTTCGGCATGTCCCCGAAGGCGACGACCTCGCTGTGCGAGATGCCGCGCTCGGCGCAGCTGAGGGCGAGGGTGCTGGCCTTGGAGACGCCGGGGCCGCTGATCTCCAGCAGGGCGCTGGGGCTCGAACGGGTGACGTTGGCGCGGTCGCCGATGGCGAGGCGGGCCAGGGCGAGGAAGCCGTCCGGGTCGAGCGTCGGGTGGAAGGCGAGGATCTTCAGCACCGGCTCATCGGCCCCGGGCGCGTCCGGCGCGAGCAGCTCCTCGGCCGGGGCGAGGGTGTCGGGGACCTCCAGGTGCATCTTCGGGTACGCGGGCTCCTGGTAGAAGCCGTAGGTCTGCTCCACGGCGTAGACGGTGCCGGGCGCCGCGTCCCGCAGCAGCCGGACGGCGTCCAGGGCGTTGTCCCTGGCCAGCTCGCGCACCTTCACGAAGCGGTGGGCGCCGGGTCCGCCGTGCAGGTCGACGACGGCGGCGCCGTTGCCGCAGATCGCCAGGCCGTGCCCGTGGACGTGGTCGCTGACGACGTCCATCCAGCGGGCGGGGCGGCCGGTGACGAAGAAGACCTCGATGCCCGCCTCCTCGGCGGCGGCGAGGGCGGCGACCGTGCGCGGGGAGACCGACTTGTCGTCCCGCAGCAGGGTGCCGTCCAGATCGGTGGCGATCAGCCGCGGCGGCAGGGCGGCGGCGGGGCTCTCGGGCTGTCGAGTCGCTGAGGTCACCCGGTCATTCTCCCGCATATCCCCGCACGACCGTGCGGGAGCCCGCACAGGTGAGTGATTCCCGACCTCGGCGAAGCCCTTGGCCCGCCACCGCACCGGCCCGCCGGCGACCTGGTGGCCCTGGGAGTCAGCGACCCGGTGACCCGGTGACATGCACCGCCCGGCCTCAGCCGAGCTGTGCCGGGGCCTCCTCGGCGATCCGCTCGAAGACCTTCTCGTCGGTGGCGAAGTCCGAGTCGGGGATGGGCCAGTGGACGACGATCTCGGTGATCCCCAGCTCCCGCTGACGCCCGGCGAAGTCCACGAACGCGTCGACCGACTCCAGCGGCCTGGCGCGGTCCGGGGTGAACCCGGTGAGCAGGATCCGCTCCTGCTCGGCCGCGTCCCGCCCGATCTCGGCGCACGCGTCGGCGAGCCTCTCGATCTGCCCGCGAATGGCCTGATCCGACTCCTCGGGCGTGCCGTCCTCGTACAGCTTGGGGTCCCCGGTGGTCACCCACGCCTGCCCGTACCGGGCGGCGAGCCGCATCCCGCGCGGCCCGGTCGCCGCCACCGCGAAGGGCAGCCGGGGCCGCTGCACGCAGCCGGGGATGTTCCGGGCCTCGTCCGCCGCGTAGTGGTCGCCCGTGTACGTCACCGAGTCCTCGGTCAGCAGCCGGTCGAGGAGCGGCACGAACTCGGCGAACCGGTCGGCCCGCTCCCGCGGGGTCCAGGGGTCCTGGCCGAGCACGGTGGCGTCGAAGCCGGTCCCGCCCGCCCCGATGCCGAGGGTGACGCGGCCGCCGGAGATGTCGTCCAGGGAGATCAGCTCCTTGGCGAGGGTCACCGGGTGGCGGAAGTTCGGCGAGGTCACCAGCGTGCCCAGGCGCAGTCGCTCGGTGACGGCCGCGGCGGCGGTCAGCGTCGGCACGGCACCGAACCAGGGGCCGTCCCGGAAGGTGCGCCAGGAGAGATGGTCGTAGGTGTAGCCGGTGTGGAAACCGAGCTGCTCCGCGCGCTGCCAGGCCGCTCGGGATCCCTCCTGCCAGCGGCGGTACGGGAGGATCACGGTGCTCAGACGCAGGCTCATGGTCCGAGACTATGCGGCCGGACGTGTTTCACGTGAAACAGCCACCGCGCCCCGGACCCCTACCCCCGGCACCGCCCTCCACCCCTCGACGGTCACGACGGTCAGTGCGAGGCGGGAAACCGCAGGTAGTGCGGGGGAACGGCCTGGGTGAGCCAGACGCCATTGGCGCTGACCCGGAAGACATGGTCGTCGCGGTGCATGGCGCCCGCGTCCACGGGGAGCACCACGGGACGGCCGCGGCGGGCGCCCACCCGGGTCGCCGTCTCGCGGTCGGGTGAGAGGTGGACGTCGTGCCGGTTCATCGGCCGCAGCCCCTCGGCCCGGATCGCGTCCAGGTGCCGGCCCACGGTGCCGTGGTAGAGGTACGGCGGCGGGGTCGCCGGGGCGAGCCCGAGGTCGACCTCGACGCTGTGGCCCTGGCTGGCGCGGACGCGGGTGCCCTCGACGGCGAAGCGCTTCTTGTCGTTCGCCTCGACGACGTGGTCGAGGTCGTCCCGGGTGATGTGGAACCCGTGTGCCGTCGCCGCCGCGAGGAGCGCGTCGATCTCGACCCAGCCGCCCTCGTCGAGCGTGAGCCCGATCCGTTCCGGCTGGTGCCGCAGGTGCTTCGACAGGTACTTCGACACCTTCACGGTGCGTCTCTCGTCCATGGCCACCAGGGTGGCGGGAGAGACGGGCGTCACGCGATCGATTTTGCTTCGGAGGTTTGATCCACAGCCAAGTGCGGTTATCCACAGAGGAATTGACGAAACTGTGGACAACTGGCCGGTCGATTCAGGGGATTTCGTCAAGATCATCTGTTCTGGCGTGAGTTGCGGTGAGCCGGTCCAACGCGCGCGCCCGCACCTCGCGTTCGGCGGCGAGCGCGATGAACTCGGCGGCCTGCTCCCGGCCGACGAGCGCCTCCACGGCCCGCATTGTCCCGGCGGGCACCGCCACCGAACGGGCCTCGGAACCCTCCGGCTGCTCCTCCCCGCCGCCGAGCCGCCCACGTAGCTGTCTGACCGCCAACAGGCGCATCGCCCGCGCCAGTTCGGCGTCGACCGTGTGCTGTGCGAGCGGGCGCAGCCGGCGGACCAGGGAGGCCGCCTCGGCGGTCTCGGCGTCGGTCGGGCGGTGCGTTCCGGCCAGGTAGCGGGCGAACACGTGCTCGGCGGTGAACTCCACGAAACGGGAGGCGATGTGCTCGACCTGCCCTCTCAACTCCCGCAGATGGCCTGTGATCGCGGACAGCGGCACCCCCGCGCCGTGCAACTCGACCGCCACGGACAGCTCTTGGGGACTGGGCACCAGGAAGGAGTCCGGGTCGCCGGCGACCGGCTCCAGGATGCCCAGCTCGACGGCGTCGGCCACCGCGGCGTCGTCGGGGGACCCGCCGAACCGCTCGACCAGTTCGGCCCGGGAGATCCGTCCCGCCCGCTCGTCGCTCCACGGTCCTTCGACCTCGGCCACCAGGCCCAGCACCCCGCCGAGCCCCCGGCCGGTGTCCCACGCCGCCAGCAACTCCTTGATGGACGCCAGGGTGTAGCCGCGTTCGAGCAGATCACCGATCTGCCCGAGCCGCGCGAGATGCGCGTCGGTGTAGACGTTGGCGCGGCCCCGCCGCTCGGGACGGGGGAGCAGGCCGCGGTCCTGGTAGGCGCGGACGGTACGCACCGAGGCCCCGCCGAGACGGGCCAGGTCCTCGATCCGGTAGACGGGCCCGGGGCGGAGCGGCGCGTCGACGGGCCGCCCGACTTCGCCGCTCCCGTCGGTGGTTCCACTCCCGCGACCGCCGGCGGGGCCGCTCCCGGCGGTGGTTCCGGTGCCGCGTGCCCCTGGAAGGCCGCCCCCGGCGGTGGTCGCGGACTCGCGCTCCCCTGGAGGGCTGTTCACAGCGGTGGTTCCAGCCTCGCGATCGCCCGCAGCACACCCGGTGTGAAGCGCGCCATCAGCTTCGAGACGCGTGCCTCCGGGGTCACCGGCACGACCGCCTCGTCGCGCACCACCGCCCGCATGATCGCCTCGGCGACCTTCTCCGGCGGGTAGTTGCGCAGCCCGTACAGCCGCGTCGAGCGCTTCTGGCGCCGCTTCTCCTCCGCCGCGTCCACACCGGCGAACCGGGTGGTGGCGGTGATGTTGGTGTTGACCAGACCCGGGCAGATCGCGCTGACGCCGATGCCCCGCCCCGCCAGCTCCGCGCGCAGGCACTCGCTGAGCATCAGGACCGCCGCCTTGGAGGTGCTGTACGCGGGCAGCAGCCTGGACGGCTGGAACGCCGCCGCCGACGCGGTGTTGACGATGTGGCCGCCCTGCCCGCGCTCGGCCATCTGCCTCCCGAAGAGGCGGCAGCCGTGGATGACGCCCCACAGATTGACGTCGAGGACCTTCCGCCAGTCCTCCGCGCTGGTGTCGAGGAAGGAACCGGAGAGGCCGATCCCCGCGTTGTTCACCAGCACGTCCACCACGCCGTACTCGGCGCGGACCTTCTCGGCGAGCTTCTCCATGGCCTGCTCGTCGGAGACGTCCACGGTCTCCGCCCAGGCCGCCCCGGCGCCGACCAGCCGGGACAGCTCGGCGGTGCGGGCGGCGGACTCAGCGTCCCGGTCGACGGCGACCACGCGCGCGCCCGCCTCCGCGAACGCGACCGCGGTGGCCCGCCCGATGCCGCTGCCCGCGCCGGTCACCAGCACCAGCCGGCCGCCGAACCGCTCGGCGTGCTTCCCGGTGGGCCGCGTCCCGGGGCGGCCGTTGTCCACCGAGGTGACGAACTCCGCGATCCACGCGGACACCTGGTCGGGCCGGGTGCGCGGCACCCAGTGCTTGGCCGGCAGGGTGCGGCGGACCACCCCCGGTGCCCACTGCTCCAGTTCGTCGTAGAGGCGCTCGGACAGGAACGCGTCCCCCAGGGGCGTGATGAGCTGCACGGGCGCGTGCGCGTAGGCGTCGGCGCGGGGCCTGCGCAGCCGGGCGCGGACGTTGTCCCGGTACAGCCAGGCGCCGTGCGCCGCGTCCTCGGGCAGCGAGGAGGTCGGGTAGGCGCCGCCGGGCACCTTCTCGACGCGCTCCAGGATGCCGGGCCACCGCTTGCCGAGGGGGCCGCGCCAGGCCAGCTCGGGCAGCGTGGGCGTGTGCAGCAGGTACACGTACCAGGACTTGGCGCCCTGGTTGAGGAGTTGGCCGACCCGGCGCGGGGTCGGCTTGCGCAGCCGCCGGTCGATCCAGTGCCCGAAGTGGTCGAGGGACGGACCCGACATCGAGGTGAAGGACGCGATCCGGCCCCGGGTGCGCTCGACGGTGACGAACTCCCAGGACTGCACCGAGCCCCAGTCGTGCCCCACCAGGTGCACCGGACGGTCCGGGCTGACCGCGTCGGCCACCGCCAGGAAGTCGTCCGTCAGCTTCTCCAGGGTGAACCCGCCGCGCAGCGGCTTCGGCGCGGAGGAGCGGCCGTGGCCCCGGACGTCGTACAGCACCACATGGAAGCGGTCGGCCAGCCGCGCGGCCACCTCCGACCAGACCTCCTTGCTGTCCGGATAGCCGTGCACCAGCACGACCACGGGACGCCCCGGCTCGCCCAGCTCCGCCACGCACAGCTCGATGCCGCCCGTCCGCACCCAGCGCTCCCGCGCGCCTCTCAGCACCGTCACTTCTCCTCCGCCCAGCGCCGCGGGTGCGGCGGATCGTCGTCGGCCCTACGTGTCAGTAACGTGACACCGGTGAATGTGACAGTTGTTGGAGGTGGCGTCAATAGCGCGGTTTTGGCCTGTGGATAACTCTCAGGAAGGGGTCCCTAGGGGTCCCCGTACATCTGAGGTGTGAGACGAAGACGGCCCTCCGGGGGGACGACCGGGGTGGCGCCCGTCACTACCGTCGACCACGTGACTGTGATCGCGACCGAAAGCCTGAGCAAGCGGTTCCCCCGGGTGACCGCGCTTGACCGGCTCTCCGTGGACGTCGGACCCGGTGTGACCGGGCTCGTCGGAGCCAACGGAGCCGGCAAGTCCACATTGATCAAGATCCTGCTGGGTCTGTCCCCCGCCACGGAGGGCCGCGCCGAAGTGCTCGGTCTCGACGTCGCCAGCAAGGGTGCCGCCATCCGCGAGCGGGTCGGCTACATGCCCGAGCACGACTGCCTGCCGCCCGACGTCTCGGCCACCGAGTTCGTCGTGCACATGGCCCGGATGTCCGGACTGCCGCCGACCGCGGCCCGCGAGCGCACCGCCGACACGCTGCGCCATGTCGGCCTCTACGAGGAGCGCTACCGGCCCATCGGCGGCTACTCGACGGGCATGAAGCAGCGCGTGAAACTGGCCCAGGCCCTGGTCCACGACCCGCAGCTGGTCTTCCTCGACGAGCCGACCAACGGCCTCGACCCGGTCGGCCGCGACGAGATGCTCGGCCTCATCCGCCGCATCCACACCGACTTCGGCATCTCCGTGCTGGTCACCTCGCACCTGCTGGGCGAGTTGGAACGCACCTGCGACCACGTCATCGTCGTCGACGGCGGGAAACTCCTGCGCTCCAGCTCCACCACGGACTTCACGCAGATCACCACCACCCTCGCGATCGAGGTCACCGACACCGACGACCACCCGGACGGCACCCAGGCGGTGCGGGACGCGCTCCACGCGCGCGGGGTCGACACCCACGACAACAGCGGCCTGCCGGGCGCCGGGCACATCCTGCTGCTCACCGCGCCGGGCGAGGAGACGTACGACCTGGTGCGCGACGTCGTCGCGGACCTCGGTCTCGGCCTGGTGCGCATGGAGCAGCGCAGGCACCACATCGCGGAGGTCTTCCGGGACAGCGACGAGCAGTCGAAGGAGGCGGTCGGCCATGGCGGTTGAGCAGCCCACGCACGCACCGGTACCGGCCCAGGGTGACCAGACCCGCATCCACAACATCGGCTACCGCAGCTACGACGGCCCCCGCCTGGGCCGCGCCTACGCCACCCGGTCGCTGTACTCGCAGTCCCTGCGCGGCGCCTACGGCCTCGGCCGCTCCGCGAAGTCCAAGGTGCTGCCGATGCTGCTGTTCGTGGTGATGTGCGTGCCCGCGGCCATCATGGTCGCCGTCACCGTCGCCACCAAGCTGAAGGAGCTGCCGGTCGACTACACCCGGTACGCGATCTTCCTCCAGGCCGTGATCAGCCTGTACATCGCCTCGCAGGCACCCCAGTCCGTCTCCCGCGACCTGCGCTTCAAGACCGTGCCGCTGTACTTCTCGCGGCCGATCGAGACCGCGGACTACGTGCGCGCGAAGTACGCGGCGCTGGCCTCCGCGCTGTTCGTCCTCACCGCGATGCCGCTGCTCGTCCTCTACGTGGGCGCGCTGCTGGCCAAACTCGACTTCGCCGACCAGACCAAGGGACTCGGCCAGGGACTGGTCTCCGTGACACTGCTCTCCCTCCTGTTCGCCGGCATCGGCCTGGTCATCGCGTCGGTGACACCGCGCCGCGGCTTCGGCATCGCGGCCGTCATCGCCGTGATGACGATCTCCTACGGCGCCGTCTCCACCCTCCAGGCCATCGCCGACGGCCAGGACGCCGCCGGCGCCGTGCCCTGGATCGGCCTCTTCTCGCCCGTCACCCTCATCGACGGCCTCCAGTCCGCCTTCCTCGGCGCGACCTCGTCGTTCCCCGGCGGGGTGGGCCCGAGCCACGGTGAGGGCGTCGTCTACGTCCTGGCCGTGCTGGGCCTCATCGCCGCCTGCTACGGCCTCCTGATGCGCCGCTACCGGAAGGTCGGACTGTGACCACCCTCTCCATCGACCACGTCTCCCGCTGGTTCGGCAACGTGGTCGCCGTCAACGACGTCACCATGACCGTCGGACCCGGCGTCACCGGACTGCTCGGCCCCAACGGCGCCGGGAAGTCCACCCTCCTCAACATGATGGGCGGCTTCCTCGCCCCCTCCACCGGCTCCGTCACCCTCGACGGCCGGCAGGTCTGGCGCAACGAGCAGATCTACCGGCACATCGGCGTCGTCCCCGAACGCGAGGCGATGTACGACTTCCTCACCGGACGCGAGTTCGTCGTCGCCAACGCCGAACTCCACGGCCTCGGCGACAAGGAGGCCCAGCGGGCGCTCGCGACCGTCGAGATGGAGCACGCGCAGGACCGCAAGATCTCCACGTACTCCAAGGGCATGCGCCAGCGCGTGAAGATGGCCAGCGCCCTGGTCCACGAGCCGTCGCTGCTGCTGCTCGACGAGCCCTTCAACGGCATGGACCCGCGCCAGCGCATGCAGCTCATGGAACTGCTGCGGCGGATGGGCGACGAGGGCCGCACCGTGCTGTTCTCGTCGCACATCCTCGAAGAGGTCGAGCAACTCGCCTGGCACATCGAGGTCATGGTCGCCGGACGGCACGCGGCCAGCGGCGACTTCCGCAAGATCCGCCGCCTGATGACCGACCGGCCGCACCGCTACCTGGTGCGTTCCAGCGACGACCGGGCGCTGGCCGCCGCGCTGATCGCCGACCCGTCGACGGCCGGCATCGAGGTCGACCTCGCGGAGGGCGCGCTGCGCGTCCAGGCCGTCGACTTCGGCCGCTTCACCGCGCTGCTGCCCCGGGTGGCCAAGGACCACGGCATCCGGCTGCTCACGGTGTCGCCGTCCGACGAGTCCCTCGAATCCGTCTTCTCTTACCTGGTCACGGCGTAGGAGGCCACGATGTACGACCCCACAGTCGCCCGCCTCACCTACCGGGCCCTGCTCGGCCGCCGCCGGGCCCTCATCCTGGGCGCCCTGCCCCTGCTGCTCATCGCGCTCTCCCTGGTGGTGCGCGCCCTCGCCGGGGCCGACGACCAGACCGCCGCCGACCTCCTCGGCGGGCTCGCGCTCGCCACGATGGTGCCGATCATCGGCGTCATCGCGGGCACCGGCGCGATCGGCCCCGAGATCGACGACGGCTCCGTCGTCTACCTGCTGTCCAAGCCGCTGAAGCGGCCCACGATCATCTTCACCAAGCTGATCGTGGCGATCGGCGTGACGATGGTCTTCTCGGCCCTGCCGACCCTGATCGCCGGGTTCATCCTCAACGGCAACGGCCAGCAGATCGCCGTCGCCTACACGGTGGCCGCGCTGGTCTCCTCCATCGCCTACGCGGCGCTGTTCCTGCTGCTTGGCACGGTCTCCCGGCACGCGGTCGTCTTCGGCCTGGTCTACGCGCTGGTCTGGGAGGCGCTGTTCGGCTCCCTGGTGCCCGGCGCGCGCACCCTCAGCGTCCAGCAGTGGTCGCTCGCGGTCGCCCACAAGGTGGCCGGCGGCAACCTGGTGACCTCGGACGTCGGACTCACCACGGGAACGGTCCTGCTGGTCGTCG
This sequence comes from Streptomyces griseoviridis, assembly GCF_005222485.1. Taxonomy (NCBI): domain Bacteria; kingdom Bacillati; phylum Actinomycetota; class Actinomycetes; order Kitasatosporales; family Streptomycetaceae; genus Streptomyces; species Streptomyces griseoviridis. The sequence continues at coordinate 4,524,371 of NZ_CP029078.1, read as the reverse complement.
TCACCGTCCTGGCCACCTGGTTCGCCGGCCACAAGCTGCGCTCGCTGACACTGGCGGGCGAGGAGTGAGATGTCCGTGACGACCGTTCTTGACGGGTTCTTCACCCCTGCGCGGGCACACTGGGCGTAGGGGACGACACGGGCGGACGGCGGCGGAGAACGGGCTGGGAGGACGGGGATGGCAGACGAGGCGGGCCGGCGCGACGACGAGTCTCCGGACGATGTCGTGCTGGACGAGGACTTCATACGCTCCGCCGGGACGACCGAGCCGTCCGCCCGAGCCCGGATGCTCGCGGCGCGCTGGCGCACCGAGCAACCCGAACCGCAGCCGTGGCGCTCGGACGAGCCGCCCGCGGGCTGGTTCTTCAGCAAGGCCCGGCGCCGCAAGTGGCGGCGCCGGTAGCGTCCCCGTCCCGCGCGACACGCTCCCGCCCGCACGAACACGGGGGACGCAGGACGACACGAGGGACACGGGGGGACACCCCGCGGGCCACTCGCCCTGCGGGCTGGGCCCTGCGGGCTAGCGGCCCGCCTCTGCCAGCAGGTGCTCCAGTACCTTCGCGATGCCGTCCTCGTCGTTCGACGTCGTCACCTCGTCGGCGACGGCGCGGAGTTCGGCGTGGGCGTTGGCCATGGCCACGCCCCGGGCGGCCCAGGCGAACATCGGGATGTCGTTGGGCATGTCGCCGAAGGCGATGGTGTCCGTGGCCTTCAGGCCCAGGCGGCGGGCCGCGAGGGAGAGGCCGGTCGCCTTGGACAGGCCGAGCGGCAGCAGTTCCACCACGCCCGCGCCGGCCATCGCGACGGTCACGAAGCCGCCCGCGGCCTGCCGGGCGGCCTCGGCCAACTCGTCGTCGGAGAGCGTCGGATGCTGTATGTAGATCTTGTTCAGCGGGGCCGACCACAGGTCGCCCACGTCGGTGAGGGGCCGCACCGGCAGCTTCCCGACCAGCGCGTATCCGGGGCCGACCAGGACCTCGCCGTCCAGGCCGTCCCGGCTCGCCGCCAGGTGCAGCGGGCCGACCTCGGCCTCGATCTTGGCCAGCGCGACGCCCGCGAGCTGCCGGTCGAGCGTCACCGACGTCAGCAGCCGGTGCTCCCCCGCGTGGTACACCTGCGCGCCCTGACCGCAGACGGCCAGGCCCTCGTAGCCGAGGTCGTCCAGGACGTGCCGGGTCCACGGGACGGCGCGGCCGGTGACGACGATGTGCGCCGCGCCGGCCTCGGTCGCCGCCGCGAGGGCGTCACGGGTGCGCCCGGAGACCGTGTCGTCGGAGCGCAGCAGCGTGCCGTCGAGGTCCGTCGCGATCAGCCGGTAGGCGAGCCCGGTCGTGCTCACTTGGCCACCGGCTCCAGTACCTCGCGGCCGCCCAGGTAGGGGCGCAGCACCTCGGGCACGCGCACGGAGCCGTCGGCCTGCTGGTGGTTCTCCAGGAGGGCGACGATCGTCCGCGGGACGGCGCACAGCGTGCCGTTCAGCGTGGCCAGCGGCTTGGTCTGCTTGCCGTCGCGGACCCGGATCGACAGGCGGCGGGACTGGTACTCGGTGCAGTCCGACGTCGAGGTCAGCTCGCGGTACTTGCCCTGGGTCGGGATCCACGCCTCGCAGTCGAACTTGCGGGCCGCCGAGGAGCCGAGGTCACCGCTGGCGACGTCGATCACGCGGAACGGCAGCTCCAGCGAGGTCAGCCACTGCTTCTCCCACTCCAGCAGGCGCTGGTGCTCGGCCTCGGAGTCGTCGGGGGAGACGTAGGAGAACATCTCGACCTTGTCGAACTGGTGGACGCGGAAGATGCCCCGGGTGTCCTTGCCGTGCGAGCCGGCCTCGCGGCGGAAGCAGGGCGAGAAGCCCGCGTAGCGCAGCGGCAGCCGGTCCGCGTCGATGATCTCGTCCATGTGGTACGCGGCGAGGGCCACCTCGGAGGTGCCGACCAGGTAGAGGTCGTCCTTGTCGAGGTGGTAGACGTCCTGCGCGGCCTGGCCGAGGAAGCCGGTGCCCGCCATCGACTGCGGGCGCACCAGCGCCGGCGTCAGCATCGGCGTGAAGCCGGCCGCCGTCGCCTGCGCGATCGCCGCGTTCACCAGGGCGAGCTCCAGCAGGGCGCCGACGCCGGTGAGGAAGTAGAAGCGCGAGCCGGAGACCTTCGCGCCGCGCTCGACGTCGATCGCGCCGAGCAGCTTGCCCAGCTCCAGGTGGTCCTTGGGCTCGAAGCCCTCGGCGCCGAAGTCGCGGATGGTGCCGTGCGTCTGAAGCGTGACGAAGTCCTCCTCGCCGCCGACCGGGACGGCCGGGTGGACGAGGTTGCCGAGCTGGAGCAGGAGCTGCTGGGTCTCGGTGTCGGCCGCGTCGCGCTCGGCGTCGGCGGCCTTGACGTCGGCGGCGAGCTGGCTCGCCCGCTTCAGCAGCTCGGCCTTCTCCTCGGCGTCGGCCTTGGGGATGAGCTTGCCGAGCGACCGCTGCTCGGCGCGCAGCTCGTCGAAGCGGACGCCGGACGACCTGCGCCGCTCGTCGGCGGAGAGGAGGGCGTCGACGAGCGCGACGTCCTCTCCACGGGCGCGCTGGGAGGCGCGCACACGGTCGGGGTCCTCACGGAGCAGGCGAAGGTCAATCACACGGTCCAGGCTACCGGTGCGCACTGACGCTGTACGACAGCCATTCCGAACTATGGCTTACGTTACGTTTTGGGCGAATTGCGCAACGTGTCAATAAAAGCCGTCCGACTCCCTGGACGGGTAACCGACCGGACCCCCGGTTGACTGCGATCGACCCGAATCCCTTGTGAAGAAAGGGACTTGGCTCCTCGTTGTCCACAGGGATACCGCTCTCCGGAAAAGTTATCCACAGGGTGTGTGGAAGATCTGTGGACACTCGAATTGATCATTCCGAATCGAGGTCGCGTGCCGTGTAATTCCCCTCACAAACCGGATTCACCCCCACTTTCGGGTGGAAATGGGTCGCCCCAAAGGATGGCGAGGGGGAAACGAGTGGACGAAGGGTGAGTGACGTGAAGGTGGGGCCCTGTGGGCACCGGGAGCCGATTTGTCGACCGAGTGGCACTTTGTTGTCGACTTGTCCCCAGGTCGAGAAGCCAACCTGTGGATAACTCCTGTGGATAACGAAAATCTACAGGTAGGACAGGTGTGACCGGCGGGAAACGAGCTAGAAACGCCCGTCCTGGCAGCGGGCCACCCAGTCCGACGCCTTGGTGAACTCGGCGTCCGACGTCCCCGGGCGCAGCGGCCGCGCGCCGTCCACGCCGATGTCCGCGCGCGGGTACGAGCCGAGGTAACGCACCTCCAGGCAGATCCGCTTCAGCCCCATCAGCGCGTCGGCGACCCGACGGTCGGAGATGTGGCCCTCGGCGTCGACGCAGAAGCAGTAGTTGCCGATGCCGGCGCCGGTCGGCCGGGACTGGAGCAGCATCAGGTTGATGCCCCGGGTGGCGAACTCGCCGAGCAGGTCGCGCAGGGTGCCGGGGTGGTCGTCGCGCTGCCACAGCACGACGGACGTCTTGTCGGCGCCGGTCGGGGCGGCGGGCCTGGCCGGGCGGCCGACCAGCACGAACCGCGTCTGGGCGTTCTCGGCGTCGTGGATGCCGGTCTCCAGGGCCGTCAGGCCGTACCGGGCGGCGGCGAACTCGCCCGCGAAGGCGGCGTCGTAGCGGCCCTCCTGGACCAGCCGGGCGCCGTCCGCGTTCGAGGCCGACGACTCCCACAGGGCGTCCGGGAGGTTGGCCTTCAGCCAGTTGCGGACCTGGGGCTGGGCCGCCGGGTGCGCGGTGACCGTCTTGATCGCGGACAGCTCGGTGCCGGGCCGCACCAGCAGCGCGAAGGTGATCGACAGCAGCACCTCCCGGTAGATCATCAGCGGGGTGCCCGCGACCAGTTCGTCGAGGGTGGTGGTGATGCCGCCCTCGACGGAGTTCTCGATCGGCACGAAGGCGGCCTCGGCGTCCCCGACGCGGACCGCGTCCAGCGCGGACTGCACGGACACGTACGGGACCAGCGCCCGGGTGGCCGCTTCGGGAAGCGTGCGCAGGGCGACTTCGGTGAAGGTGCCCTCGGGGCCGAGATACGCGTAGCTCGCTGGCATGGGCTCACCCTAATGGGCGCACGCCCCCACGGCTCACCGGTCTCACGAGCGCCCCTCCCCCGAGTGAACCCACCCGGCCGCCCCAGGCCGTCGCCCCGCCGCAGTCCCGTCCGCCCGGCGCACCCCCTGGCACCCCGGCACCCGCCCCCGACCTTCTGGCCCTCCGGCCCCTACCCCTCCAGCAACCGCTGCCCCACGTACTCGCCCCGCGCCGCCCCGCCCGGCACCGCGAAGAGGCCGCTGGCCTCGTGGCGGAGGTACTTCGAGAGGGCGTCACCGCGGTCGAGCTTGCGCTGCACGGGGACGAAACCGCGCAGCGGGTCGGCCTGCCAGCAGATGAACAGCAGACCCGCGTCCGGGGTGCCGTCGTCGTCGAAGCCGTCGTGGAAGGAGAACGGCCGGCGCAGCATCGCGGCCCCGCCGTTCTGGTCGGGCCGGGTGATCCGCGCGTGGGCGTTGATCGGGACGACCAGATCGCCCGAGGCGTCGGTCTTCTCCAGGTCCATCGCCGTCGTCTCCGACCCGCCCGACAGCGCGGCCCCGTCCGCCTTGCGGCGCCCGACGACCCCTTCCTGGGCGGCGAGGGAGAGCTTCTCCCAGTCGTCCAGGAGCATCCGGATGCGGCGGACGACGGCGTAGGAGCCGTCCGCCATCCAGGACGGTTCGCCGGACGACGGCACGAAGATCCGCTGGTCGAAGTCGGGCTCGGCCGGCTTCGGGTTGCGGGTGCCGTCGAGCTGGCCCATCAGGTTCCTGGCGGTCATGGGGTGGGCGGTGGCGCCGGGCGAGCGGTTGAAGCCGTTCATCTGCCACCGCACCCGGGCCGCGCTCCCGGCGTCCTTCTGGAGCGCGCGCAGCGCGTGGAAGGCGACCAGGGCGTCGTCCGCGCCGATCTGCACCCACAGGTCGCCGTCGCTGCGCTTCCTGTCGAGCCGGTCGGAGGAGAAGTCGGGCAGCGGGTCGAGCGCCACCGGGCGCTGCTTCTGGAGGCCGGTCCTGGCGAAGAAGCTGTGCCCGAAACCGAAGGTGACGGTCAGCGAGGACGGTCCCGCGTCCCGCGCCACGCCCGTGTCGTCGTGGGCCGCCGTCTCGCCCGCCATCAGCCGCGCGGCCGTCGCCGACCAGCGGCGCAGCAGCGCGGCGGCCTCCTTGCGGCCCGCGCCCGCCGTGAGGTCGAAGGCGACGAGGTGGCCGCGGGCCTGGAGGCCCTCGGTGATGCCGGGCTGATGTTTCCCGTGAAACATCGCGCGCCCTGAGCCGAGCGAGGTCAGCGGGGTGGCCTCGGCGGGCCTGGCCGCGTACCCCACGGCCCCGCCGGCCGCGCCGAGCACGAGCCCGGTGGCGCCCGCGGTGCCGAGGAGGGTGCGCCGGGAGAGCCGTCCGCCGGGGGCGGGCGGCTCGGCCGGGGTCGTCTGCTCCGCAGGGGTGCGGGTCTGCGGGAGGGACTGGTCGGGCATGGTGCGTGTCAGCCGATCTGCGCGTTCTTGGAGACGGTCACCTGGTCGATGTCCGAGGTCCGCACGGTCACGGCGACCTTCCAGTCACCGGCCATCGGGATCTGTACCCCGTTGGCGGACCAGTGCCCGGTGGTGATGTGGTCGGGTACCACGGGCAGCGGACCGATCTTCTTGGCGGTGAGGGTGAAGGCGACCTTGACCTCGGGGACGTCGAAGGCGCGGCCGTTGGGCCGTTGGACGTAGACGTGCATCTCGTTGCCGCCCACGCGCGCGGGGTCGAGGTCGACGGAGAGGACGCCCTTGCCGTCCTTGCCGCCGGTGTCGAACGGCATCGTCAGGGTCAGCGCCCCGGCCGAGGGGTCGGAGCCCGACGCCGACGACGACTGGGACGACGATGCCGACGCCTTGGCCGCCTTCGCGTCCTCCTCGGTGCGTCCCGGCTCGGTCTGGGTCAGGACGGTCGTCACGGCGAGCAGCACCACGGCGACCGCGGCCTCGGCCAGCACGGAGCGGCGCAGCCCGAACCGGTCGGGGTCGGCGTCCCGCTGCCGCTTCTGCCGCGCGGTGTCCACGGCGACCCGCTGCCGGGCGAGCTGAGCGGCCCGCGCCGACCCGGCGACCTCGGAGCCACCGGCTTTGGATGCGGTGGTCTTGGAGGCGGTGACTTTGGGCGCGCCGGTCTTGGGCGCGCCGGTCTTGGATGCGGTGGCTTTGGAGGCGCCGGTCTTGGATGCGGTGGCCTTGGACGCGGCGGCCTCGGATTCCGTAGTCACCTTCGCCCCCGTGGCCGTCTCTGCCAGTCGTCCCGTCCACCGGCGGGAGAAGAAGGCGATGCCGACGAGGACGGCGACCAGGGCGATCTTGGCGAGCAGCAACTGCCCGTACCGGGTGTCGGTGAAGGCCGACCAGGAGCCGAGCTGGCGCCACGACTGGTAGACGCCGGTCGCGACGAGCGCGACGACGCTGCCGAACGCGAGCCGCGAGAAGCGGTGCACCGCGGACGCCTCTATCGGCGTGTCCGAGCGGTACAGCGCGACCAGCAGCGCGCACAGCCCGCCGAGCCAGGCGGCGACCGCCAGCAGATGGATCACGTCGACCGGCATGGCGATGCCCGCCTGGAGTCCGGTCGAGGCGTGTTCGGCCATCGCCCAGGTCGCCGCGAGCCCGGCGGAGACGACGGCCCCGCCGATCGCCAGCCCGAACGTCAGGTCGCGCTTCTCCTGGTCCTCGCGCTTGTCGTAGGCGCCGAACAGCACGGCGACGAACAGCGCGGCGGCGGCGAGCAGCAGCAGCCGGGAGACGAGCGCGGCGCCCGTCTTGGTCTGGAGCACCTGGCCGAGCAGGGTCAGGTCGAAGACGTCGGAGACCTTGCCCGAGCTGGTGTAGGAGCCGCGCAGGAGCAGCAGCAGAAGGGTGGCGACGGTGAGCGAGAGCCAGCCGGAGACGACCAGACGCTGCACCGGACGGGCCCCGGAGCCGCGCTGCCAGCAGGCGAGCACGAAGGTGGCGCCGCCGACCAGGACGATGAAGCCGGCGTACGACAGATACCGTCCGAGGCCGTACAGCCAGCCGACGACCCCGCCGCCGACCTCCTGTCCGACGGCCGTGACGGTGGTCTGCGAGGGGGCGCCGACGGAGAACGTGTAGGCGCCGGCGACGGGGTGGCTGTCGGCGGACACCACCTGGTAGGTGACGGTGTAGGTGCCGTCGGCGAGCCCGCTGTGCAGCGGCACGGCATAGGTGGTGCCGCTGACGTTGGTGGGCTTCCCGGTGTCGACGCGGGCGCCCTTGGGGTCGAGGACCCGCAGTGAGGCGTCGGAGAGCGCGACCTGCTCGGAGAAGGTGAGCGAGACCTGGGTCGGCGCCTTGTCGACCACCACCCCCTGGGCGGGGTCGCTGCCGGTCAGCGCGGCGTGCGCGGAAGCCGGTCCGGCACCGGCGAGGAGCATGCCGGTGACGGCCAGGATCAGCAGCATCAGGGTCCGCACGCGGGGGGTGATGGTCTGCGTCAAGGTGGTCCCTCCCTCAGTGGCCGGTCGCCGGCCGGTAGGTGGCGGGCTTCACCGGCATCTCGACCTTCACGGCACCGGACGTGGCGAAGTGCAGTTCGACGTCGATCGTGTCGCCCTGCCGCACCGTCCGCTTCAGCTTGTCGAACATCAGGTGGTTGCCGCCGCTCTCGAAGACGAGCCGGCCGTGCGCGGGCACGTCGAGGTCCTTGACCTCGCGCATCGACTGGCCGACCGTCTCGTGCACGCTGACCGGGCCGACGTCGCTGGTGACGGAGGTCAGCCGGTCGGCGGTACCGCCCTTGTTGGCGACGGTGAGGAAACCGGCCGCCATCTCGGAGACGGGCTGCGGCATGTAGGCGGAGCTGACGGACAGTGCGGCCTTGCTGTCGTCGCCCGAGCCGCCGCACGCGGTCAGAGCGAACGCCCCGGCCAGCGCGCAGGCCAGCACCGCGCTGGACCGGCCGGGCCGCCTCACGGGTTCTCCCCCTTGACGATCTTGGGGAGGTCCTTGGTGTAGTCGTCGACGGTGGCGTCCTCGCCGTAGAGGACGTAACCGCCGTCCGTCTTCGGGGAGAAGGCGATGACCTGGGTGCCGTGCATGGAGACGGTCTTGCCGGTCTTCTTGTCCTTCTGGGTCGGCTCGATGGAGATGCCCAGGGTGCGGGCGCCGGCCTGGATGGTGGCGAAGTCGCCGGTCAGGCCGACGATCTGGGGGTCGATGCCCTTGAGCCAGGTGCCGAGTTCGGACGGGGTGTCACGGTCGGGGTCGGTGGTGACGAACACGATCCGCAGCTGGTCCTGTTCGGCCTTGGAGAGCTGCTTCTTGGCGACCGCGAGGTTGTTCATCGTCAGCGGGCACACGTCGGGGCAGTGGGTGTAGCCGAAGTAGACGAGGGTGGGCCGGCCCTTGGTCTCCTTGCGGAGGTCGTACTTCTCGCCCTGGGTGTCGGTCAGGACGAGGTCGGGCTTCTCGAACGGCTGGTCGAGGAGGGTGGCGGCCTGCTGCGTGGTCTCCTCGGAGACCACGGCGACGGGCGAGTTGCTGTCGTCGCCGCTGCCGCAGGCGGAGAGGGTCAGGGTGGCGGCGGCGAGCAGCGCGGCCGCGGCGAACGTCTTCTTGCGCATAGGAAAATGTCCCAGATGTGAGTGCTCCGGCCCGCACCGGGGTCCGGCGGACCCCGGTGCGGAACGGCGGTGATCGGACCTCAGACGTTGGTACGCCGACGGCCGGCCAGAACGCCGTAGGCCACGCCAAGGGCGCCGACGACGATGCCCACGACGCCCAGCACGCGCGCAGTGGTGTCGGTGCCCGAGCCGCCGGTGTCGGCGGCCGCGGTCTCGGTGGTCTTGGCGGTGTCGGCGTCCTTGTCCGAGGTCTTCCCGGTGGCGGAGGAACCGTGGTGGCCGTCCTCGGACGCGGCGGACAGGGCGAGGACCGGGGCGGGGTTCTCCGGCTCCTCCTGGCCGTCCTCCTGGACCTCGATCCAGCGCACGACCTCCTTGTTGTCGTACGTCTGGACGGCCTTGAAGACCAGTTCGTCGGTGTCCTCGGGCAGGGTGCCGAGGGAGACGGGGAACTTCTGGAAGAAGCCGGGCTGGATGCCGCCCTTGGCGTCGGCGGTCCAGGTGACCTTGGAGACCGCCTCGCTGATCTTCTGCCCGTGCATCTCCAGCGGCTTGGCCAGCTTGGACTTGGTGACCTCGGCGGTCCACCCGGCGATCCGCTCCGGCATCACGGACGCCAGCGGGTGGTCGGTGGGGAAGGTGACCTCGACCTTGGTGGTCGAGGCGTTGTCGCGCTCGTTGGGGACCTTGAAGTCGACGACCGCGTAACCGCCCTTGGCGGCGGTGCCCTCGGCGGCCACGCTGACATGCGCGAACGCGGGGGCGGAGAGGGCCAGGACGGCGGTGCCTGCGAGGGCGCAGGCGGCGGCGAGACGACGAGAAGCCTTCATGGACGGATGCACTCCACTTCGAGTGGGTTCAGATGCTGGAGGGGGATACGCGCGCGGGACGCGAGAACGCGGGCACGCGTGTGTGCCGCACGACGGCGGCCCCTTCCGCACCGGCGGTGGAGGTCGCGTCGCTCAGGCGGCGAGCGTGAGGAGGGCGCGGGACGCGGGCGGCCCGCGCCTGACGACCGTGTGCTGGAGCGCCGCCTCCCGCGGGGTGCGGGACGCGCCGGTGTCGGCGCGCGGCGGACGCGGACCCGCCTCGGGCAGCGCGACGAGCCCCGCGCAGAGGGCGCGCACCAGCGCGAGGGCCGCGCGCAGGGAGCGGACGAGCGCGCCCTCGGCGACCGCGTGCGCGGACACCGTCGACAGGGCGACGATCCGCAGCAGCGCGAGGTCACCGCGGCGCAGCAGCCAGCCGGCCGCGATCGCCGCGAGGACGTGGCCGAGCAGCATCGGCAGGGACGGCAGCAGCGCGGCGGGACCCGACGCGCCGGCGGAGAGCGCGTCCGTGGTGTGGTGCCCCGCGGTCAGGGTGTCCGGGTCGAGCCGCGCGTCGGTGAGGATCCTGCGGGCCTGCGCGGGACTGATCGCCGCGGCGGCGCTCCCGCACACCAGCCGCGCGGCGTGCGCGACCAGCGAGGTGTCCGCCACCGATGAGCCAGCGGGCGCCGCGGCCATCCCCGGCATCCCGGCCATGCCGGTCGGCCCGGCCGTGTGCTGCCCCAGGCCGAACAGCGTGTGCAGCGAGGTCTGTCCGACCGCGAGCAGGGCGGCGACCGCGGGCAGCGAGCGGGCGCGTCCGGCGAGCGGCGCGGCGATCAGGAAGACGCCGAGGAACCCCGCGCCGAGCGTCCACGCGGGGACGGTGGCGCAGGAGGCCAGGGTGTGCCCGGCGGCGGCCAGCACGACGCAGACCGCGGCGAACACCGCGGCCCTCAGTATCCGGAGGTCTCTCCCGGAGCGCGCCGTGCGGGTGCGGGGGGCAGTCATGGCGGGCTCATCATCGCACTGGGCCCACCACCCCCACACGGCAGGTCCACAAGGTCGGCAGCGCCCCGGAACATCACGTTCTGGCACCGGCCGCCCGCACATACACCGATTCCCGGGACCCCCGCATCGGCTGTATGGGCGGCATCACGTCCGCTGTGCGCTTACCGATGGCCGTGCGCGGCAATAGGTAACGGTATGTCGAGCCGCGGCCAGGAGGCTGGAACATGAGCATCTGGTGGTCACTCCATCTCAGGCGCGAGGCGGCGAGCGTCCCGCTGGCCCGGCGTCTGCTGCTCGGCACCATGGAGACCGCGGGCGTCGACCCCGACATCTCCTTCGACCTCTCGCTCGCCCTCACCGAGGCGTGCGCGAACGCCGTCGAGCACGGCGGTGACGGCGGCCGGGGCACTCCGTCGGAGGCGTACCGGGTGACCGCCTACCTCGACGGCGAGAAGTGCCGGATCGAGGTCGCGGACTCCGGCCCGGGGTTCACCGCCGCCGTCCCGGTCCGCCAGGCCCGCCCCGACGACGAGCACGGCCGGGGCCTGTGTCTCATCCGCGAACTGGCCGACCACGTCCACATCGGCGACAAGCCGGGCCGCGGCGGCACGGTGGTGAGCTTCGACAAGCTGCTGAAGTGGCGCGACGACGCCCCGCTGATGGCGGTCTGACCGGCGCCCGACGCCCCGCCCGCTGAGGGGTTTTCGGACAGACTTCGGCTTCCCTGGCATTCACAGCTGGTTCTTGGGTTCACCCCATCCGGCTGACGGCCGGACGCCCTAGTTTCCATGTTCATGACGAGAAAGCACAGCGATCCGATCAGCACCGGGCGCCGCGCGATGGCGGTGACCGGATGCCCCCGGCCCACCGACGACGCCTCGCCGTCGGCAACGTCGTCGGCCGCGTCATCGGCATCCCCGACGGGTTCCTGACGGATGGCAGGACCCGAGGACGAGAAGCTGGCACAGACCGCCGTCGGCGCGCTCACCGGGCAGCTCGCCCTGGCACCCAAGCCGGGGCTGCCCGACCCGCGCGACCTCGGCGCCCGCGTCACCCACCGGGACCACCGCGCGCTGCGCTGGTCGGCCAAGGCGCTCGCGCCCGGCCTCGCGGCGATGGCCGCCGCCGCCCGCCGCACCGGTGAGCCCACCGCGGGGCTGCGCGCCGAACTGGGCGCGATCGGCCGGTCGACCGAACACACGGTCGGCCTGACCGGCGGCGGCCACCGGGGCGCCCTGTGGGCGCTCGGGTTCCTGGTCGCGGCGGCCGCGCTCACCCCGGGCGCGAAGGCGCCGGAGGTGGCCGCGACGGCGCGCAGGCTCGCCGCGTTCACCGACCGGGGCGCCCCGCGCCGCCCGTCCAGGGGCTCGACGATCTCCGTCAGGTACGGCGCGGCCGGCGCGCGCGGCGAGGCCCGCGCGGGCTTCCCGCACGTACGGCGGGCCGTGACGGCGCTGACGGCGGCCCGCGCGGCCGGCGCGGACGAGACCGAGGCGGGCCTCGACGCCCTGCTCACCGTGATGTCGACGCTCCAGGACACCGAGTTGCTGCACACGGCCGGCCCGCACGGCCTGCGGCACGTCCAGGCGGGCGCCAGGGGCGTCCTGGAGGCGGGCGGTACGGCGACGCCGGCCGGCCGCGCGGCCCTGCTCGCCCTCGACGCCGACCTGCACGCGCGCGCGTGGAGCCCACGCGGCAGCGCGGGACTGCTGGCGGGCGCCCTGTTCCTCGACTCCCTGCCGATCGGACGGCCCGCCGCACCGCGGTGGCCCGCCTGACCCGCTCGACCCGCGCACGACGACCACCGGGCGCGACGACCACCGGGCAGGACGACCACCGGGCAGGACGACCACCGGGTACGACGACGGCCGGGTACGACGACGGCCGGGTACGACGACGGCCGGGCACGCACCCGTGCCCGGCCGTCGACCCGTGCGTCAGCCCTTGAGCAGCCCGGCCATCCAGCTCTCGACCTCGCCCGACTCCCGGGGCAGTCCGTCGGAGAGGTTCCGGTTCCCGTCGGCGGTGACGAGGATGTCGTCCTCGATCCGCACCCCGATCCCGCGGTACTCCTGCGGCACGGTCAGGTCGTCGGCCTGGAAGTACAGACCGGGCTCGACGGTGAGCACCATGCCCGGCTCCAGCGTCCCGTCGACGTACGACTCGACGCGCGCGGCGGCGCAGTCGTGCACGTCCATGCCGAGCATGTGGCCGGTGCCGTGCAGGGTCCAGCGGCGCTGGAGACCGAGTTCGAGCACCCGCTCGACCGGGCCCTCGACGAGCCCCCACGTCACGAGCCGCTCGGCGAGCACCCGCTGGGCGGCGTCGTGGAAGTCGCGGTACTTGGCGCCGGGGCGGACGGCGGCGATGCCGGCCTCCTGGGCGTCGTACACCGCGTCGTAGATCTTCCGCTGGATCTCGCTGAAGCGGCCGTTGACCGGCAGCGTCCGCGTGACGTCGGCGGTGTAGTAGGTGTGCGTCTCGACGCCCGCGTCGAGCAGCAGCAGGTCGCCGGAGCGCACCGGGCCGTCGTTGCGCACCCAGTGCAGCGTGCAGGCGTGCGGCCCGGCGGCGGCGATGGTGCCGTAGCCGACGTCGTTGCCCTCGACGCGCGCACGGAGGAAGAACGTTCCCTCGATGTAGCGCTCGCTGGTCGCCTCGGCCTTGTCGAGGACCTTCACGACGTCCTCGAAGCCGCGCACGGTCGAGTCGACGGCCTTCTGCAACTCGCCGACCTCGAAGTCGTCCTTGACGAGCCGCGCCTCGGAGAGGAAGGTCCGCAGCTCGGCGTCGCGCTCGGCGGTGACCTTGTCGGTCAGCGCGGCCTCGATGCCCGCGTCGTACCCGCGCACCACGCGGACGGGGCCGGTGGCCTCGCGCAGCGCGTCCGCCAGCTCGCGCACGTCGGACGCGGGGATGCCGTACAGCGCCTCGGACTCGGTGAGGGAGTGGCGGCGGCCGACCCACAGCTCGCCCTGCCCGGCGAGCCAGAACTCGCCGTTCTCCCGGTCGGAGCGGGGCAGCAGGTAGATCGTCTCGCGGTGGCCGCCCGCGACGGGCTCCAGGACGAGGACGCCGTCCTCGGTCTGGTTGCCGGTGAGGTAGGCGTACTCGACGGAGGCGCGGAAGGCGTACTCCGTGTCGTTGGAGCGGGTCTTCAGGTTGCCCGCGGGGATCACCAGCCGCTCGCCGGGGAAGCGCGCGGAGAGCGCGGCGCGGCGGGCGGCGGTCTCGGCGGCCTGCGCGATCGGCCGCAGGTCCCGCAGCTCGGTGTCGGCCCAGCCGGACTTCATGCTGTCGGCCAGCTCGTCGGAAACGCCCGGGTACAGGCCGTTCTTGCGCTGCTTGATCGGCTTCTCGGCCTCGTCCGGGTTCTCCGGGTTGAGCTCCTCGGCCACGGTCATCCTCCTCGATACGGCGCGGGACCCGCCCTCGGGTTCTCGGCTTCGCCCGGGTAGGGGGACCCCCATACCCCGTACATCGTACGGTCGCACGTGTCGCGCGTAAGGGGGTAGAGGGGGTTATGACCCTGTCGGGCCCGCCGACCCGGTCGGACCTTTCGCCGGATGTGTCCTGTGCCCCACTCCACGGGGGCGGGGCAGGACGAGTGTCCTGTGACCCACTCCACCGGGCCGGGGCAGGCCGAGTGTCCGGCGGGTCACTCCGCCGGGCCGGGGCCGGCCCTGGCTCACTCCGCCGGATCGAAGCGGGCCGCCAGCAGGACCACGTCCTCCGCGCTGTCCGCCTCGGCCAGGCCGTCGGGCAGCATCGTGCGCAGGACGTGCCCGGCGACCGCGTCGGGGTCGTGGCGCACCGCCCGCGGCACGCCCGCCGCCGCCGCGTGCAGCCGGGCGAACGCCTGGTCGGTGGTCTCGCCGGTGCGGTGCAGCAGGCCGTCGGTGTACAGCAGCACCGTCTCGCCCGGCCGCACCTCGAGTTCCACGCTCGGCGCCTCCCAGCAGGACAGCATGCCGAGCGGCGCGGAGACGGTCGTCTCCACGAACTCCGTGCGCCGCTCGCCGACCAGCAGCGGCGGGCAGTGCCCCGCGCCCGCCAGGGTGATCTTGCGCAGCGCGGGCTCGCAGTACGCGAACAGGGCGGTGGCGGAGCGGGCCGGCTCGGTCAGCCGCAGCAGCAGCTCCAGGTCGGACAGGACCGCGACCGGGTCCTCGCCCTCCATGACGGCGTACGCCCGCAGCGAGGCCCGCAGCCGGCCCATCGCGGCGACCGCGCTCGGCCCGGACCCGGTCACCGAGCCGACGGCGAGACCGAGCGCCGCGTCCGGCAGCGGCAGCGCGTCGTACCAGTCGCCGCCGCCGCGCGGCCCGCCGCGGTGCCTGACCGCCAACTGGACCCCCGCCACCCGGGGCAGCCGCGAGGGCAGCAGCTCCTCGTGGATCGTCGCCATGGCCGCGCGGGTGCGTTCCACCTCGACCAGCCGGGCCAGATGGGCGCCCGCGCCGCGCGCGTACAGCCCGGCCAGATGCCGCCGCCGCTCGGAGGGTTCGGCGGGTTCGTCGTACAGCCAGACGGCGGCGCCGACGCGCTGCCCCGCGCCCGCGGTCAGCGGGAGGGCGTAGCTGGCCGCCCAGCCGAGCCGGGCGGCCACCTCGCGGTGCCTGGGGTCGAGGCCGGCCTCGGCGAGGAGGTCGGGCTGCGTGATGTCGCCGTCCGCGTCCGCGAGTCCGTCGAGGACGCGGCCCTGCGGTGTCGCGGCGCGCGGCACCGTCTCCAGATGACCGAGGTCGGCCCGGGTCAGGCCGAGGCCCACGGTGGTGTCGGGTCCGAGCCCGTCGGCGGGCTCCAGGACGATGAGCCCGCGCGGGGCGCCCACCAGGGCGGCTCCGGCGCGCAGGAGTTCGCGCAGCGCGTCGTCGAGCGAGGCGGTGCGGGCCAGCCGTTCGGTGAGTTCGTGCAGCGTGGTGAGGTCGGAGACCCAGCCGGCGAGCCGGTCCTGGAGCAGGGCGCCGGGCGGGGTCGGCGAGCTGACCGGGGCGATCGGGGAGGCCGGGGACGGCGCGACAGTCTGTGCGGGAGAGGGCACTGCTGAATCGATTCCAGCCACTTTCGGAGGGTGAGGGGCGTTCATGGTGTCCGGCTTTCCGACCGGTGCGTATTGCTCAGAAGCATCGCAAACCCCCATGTCATTCTGCGCCGCTGGCAGTGTCTCCACATGTACACGCAGTCGTCAGGGGATGTCCAGCATTGTCCTGCCGGGATTCGTGGTGTCCGCGGGACTCCCGACGAACTCTTACCGAAAGGCAAAGTTGGCTTAAAACTGCCTCGGGTTACGGGGTATTGCGGTCGACTGGCCTTGCTCCACAGAGCGTCACACCGGTCGTGATGGGTACGTACTCGGAGAAGGCCAGGGGTGGTTGACCGCCACCCGGAACCTGGTGACCGACCCGAGCGTCTTAGCCACCGACGACCGTGCCCCACCCTCCCGTGGCGGAGGCGAAGAGAAACACGCACCGACGCGGGACGGCACGACGCCAGACTTCGCCACTCCCACGCCCTGCCCCTGCTCGTGCGAGAGCAAGGGCGCGCACGGCACGGCGGCAGCGACCGCCACGGACGAGGCCGATGACCGGCCCGTAGGGGTTCCCTCTGTCTCGGACAGGGGTGTGATGCGCCAACAGGTACGCACAGTCCAGTGATCGACACATGGTGTGATGTGGCCCACGGTGTTGCCAGCGGTGCAACGGAAAGGAACGAGCGCTCATGCGCGAGATCCTCGGAAGGCGACGCAGGCTCCTGTCCCAGCGCGGCGACGGGAGGGCTGAGTTGATCAGCGCGGCCCTGACCTTCGCGGCGGAATGGCAGTGGCCCGTACTCCCTGGCGTACCGGCCGACCCGGAGGGTCGTTCCCGCTGCGCCTGCCCCGACCCCGAGTGCACGATTCCCGGTGCCCACCCCTTCGACCCCGCGGTGCTCGCGGCCACCACGGACGCCCGCATGGTCCGCTGGTGGTGGACGAACCGGCCCACCGCGCCGATCATCCTGGCGACCGGCGGCCGGGCACCCTGCGCGGTCAGCCTGCCGGCGGACGCCGCCGCGCAGGCCCTCGCCGCGCTCGACCTGGCGGGCATCCGGCTCGGCCCGGTCGTCGCCACGCCCAGCCGGTGGGCGATCCTCGTCAAGCCCTACTCCATGGAGCAGTTGGGCGAGCTGCTCTACGCCCAGGACTGGGTGCCGCACTCGCTCCGCTTCCACGGCGAGGGCGGCTATCTCGCCCTGCCGCCGTCCGAGACGGGCGAGGGCGAACTGCGCTGGGAGCGCGCGCCGCTGCCCGGCTCCGCCACCCCCTGGGTGCCCGACGTCGAGGCCGTGGTGGACGCCGTGGTGGAGGCTCTCACTCGTACGGGTGTGAGCGCGCCCGACTTGTAGGGGTGTCCGGCGCGCGCGGGGCGGCCTGCCCGCGCGCGGAAGTTATGTTCCGTCCCATGAACCTTCGTCTGCTGGGCCTCGCCGGCACCGTGGTGTGCGCGCTCGCGCTGCCGCTGGCCGTGGCGTCCGCGGGGCCGGTCGGCGACAGGGACCACGCCGCCGCGCGCCCCCCATCCGGGTCCGCCGGCGCCACCGGACCCATGAGATCGTCCGGGCTCGTCGGACCGCAGGACCCCACCGACGCGTCCGGCCCGCCCGCACCTTCCGGCTACTCCGGCCACTCTGGCTCCGTCGGCTCCCCCGGCTCCGTCGGCTCCCCCGGCTCCGTCGGCTCCCCCGGCTCCGTCGGCTCCCCCGGCTCCGTCGGCTCCCCCGGCTCCGTCGGCTCCCCCGGTTCCTTCGGGGAGGCCCGTCCGGCCGGTCAGGACGCCAAGGCGCCCGCCGCCCGGCCCTCCCGCACCCCGCTGCTGCTCGGCCTCGGCCTGGCCACCGCCGCCCGCTGCGGCCCCGAACTCACCTCCCCCGAGGGCATCGAGGCACAGACGTGCGTGCTGACACAGGGTGGCGACACCTGGGCCCGCACCTACTACCGCAACGCGACCGGCGACGCCCTCGACGCCGTCCTCACCCTGATGGGTCCCGAGGACCGCACCGTGCGGACGAGCTGCGCCGTGGGGGCCGGCGACGACCCGAGGACGTGCGAGACGCCGAGGGAGTCCAGCAGGGGCGGCTTCGACGGCTACACGGCCGTCACGGAGTTCGCGGCGCGGGCGGGCCGTGGGCCTCTGCTGCTGCGGTCCGGCAGCAACTCCGGTGCACCTGACGGGAGTTGACGGACGGCGGCGTTCCGTAAAGAGAACGCGGGCATGAAAAGACCCGGTTGCTGGCGACGGGGGATGCACCAGCAACCGGGCTACTGGAACGGTAACAAGAGATCGCCGGTTCGCAAATTCGATCCGGGCTTTCCGGTCACGGATTCGCCGCTGACGACGGGTACTTGTGACCGGAGTCACCGATCGGGCGGGACCGGCCGCGACTGACCGGCGAGTCAGCCGAGGCCGGTCCCGACACCGCCCGTCAACTCAGCGTGACCTGCCGGTTGGTCAGTCCGCCACGTGCCCGACGCTCGTCGGCAGTCAGCGGCGCGTCCGCCGCGAGCGCCTCGGCGAGCCGGTCGGCGAACTCGGCGGCCGGCTTCTCGACATCCTCCGCGCCGACCCCGCTCGGCAGGTCCCAGACCGGCACGGTGAGCCCGTGAGCGCGGAAGGAGCCCACCAGACGGGTGCCTTCGCCGAGACTGGAGCGGCCCGCCGCGTGCAGCCGCGCGAGAGCGTCCAGAAGCTGCTCCTCCGGGTACGGCATGACCCAGCGCAGGTGGTTCTTGTCCGGCGTCTCGCACCAGTAGGCGGCGTCGACGCCCGCGAGGCGCACCGTGGGGATGGCGGCGGCGTTGGCCCGCTCGAGGGAGGCGGTGACCTCCGGCGTGGCGTTCTCCGCGTCCGGGACCCAGAACTCGAAGCCGCTGTGCACAACTGGCTCGAACGCGCCTGCGGGGTCCAGCAGATCCTGCAACCGGGGACCCTCGGCGGGGGCCCGGCGGCCCTGCACCGGCGAGCCGGGCGCAGCGTCGAGCGCGCGCACGAGGGTGTCGGCGAGGTCGCGGCTGATGTCGCCGGACGCCGTGTCGTTCTGGAGGCCGAGCAGGACCGAGCCGTCCTCCCGGCGCAGCGCGGGCCACGCCATCGGCAGGACGGTGGCGAGGGTGACCGAGGGAACGCCCTCGGGCAGGCCGTCCTTCAGGGGCAGCTCGACGGTGGCGGCGGGGACCAGCTCGCGCAGCGCCACCCAGTCGCACTCGCCGGGGAGCCCTTCGAAGGGCCGGTGCACCAGCTCGGTGACGGCGTGCGAGGCGGCCCGCCCGTGGCAGGCCTTGTAGCGCCGGCCGCTGCCGCAGGGGCAGGGCTCGCGCGCGCCGACCACCGGGATCTCCGCGTCCTTCAGCTGCGGGCGCTTGGCCTTCGTCTGGGGTTGCTTCTTGGCCATCGTGGGTGTCTCCCGATTACGGCTCGTCTGGTACGGCGGGAGCCTAGCCGTTCGAGCCAAAAGCGTCGGGAGCCTGTGGACAACACTCCCTTTGTGGACAGGGGCCGGTCCGTGGACACGGCTTGCCTGTGGACACCGGCCGCATGTGGACAGGGCCTGCGTGCGGGCGGGGCCTGCCTGTGGACACCGCCAGGACCGCGGACACGGCCGCCTGTGGACAGGGGCTGCCTGTGGACACCGGCCGGTCCGTGGAGATGGCTCGACCAGTGCTGGGGGCCCGGCCTGCGGCGAGGGCCCGGTGCGCGGCGAGGGCCCGGCCCGTCGTGCCGGCCGTCGTGCCGGGTGCCGGGCCGCCGTCGTGCCGGGCGCCGTGCCGGGCGCCGTGCCGGGCGCCGTTCCGGGCGCCGGGCCGGTGACGTCGTTCAGTCGAGGTCGTCGAAGGCGTCCGCGAAGTCCAGCGCGGGCAGGGTCGTCGCCAGCGGGCGGGGCGACGGGGCGGTGACGCGCGTAGCGAAATCGTCCCCGCGGTAGCCGGCATCGGGATCGTGGACGTCCTTGTGGACCACCGCCCAGACGGTGACCTCGCCGCGGGCGTCGTCCCTGACGCCCCAGTCGTCGGCCAGCGCGGTGATGATGTTCAGGCCGCGGCCGCCGTGCGCGGTCACCGACGGGGTGGCCGGAGCCGGGCGGGTCGGGCCGCCGCCGTCCGTCACCTCCACGGTGAGCCGGCCGCCGAGGTCGACGTTCCAGGCGGCCCGGACGTCGCCGTCCCCCGCGAGGGCGTCGCCCAGCGGGCGGCCGTGTCTGCACGCGTTGCTCAGCAGTTCGGACAGGATCAGAACGGCATCGTCGATGACCGTGTCCGACACCCCGCCGACACGTAGTTGTTCCCGCATCCGGTGTCGTGCCTCGCCCACGCCCGCAGGACCGTGGGGAACGGCCATGCTCGACGACGCGGGCACTTCCTGTGCCATCACCAACGCCACCCCCGACACCTCCTTCGCCCCACGCCACGGTGTGGATGCCCCACCCGCCTGTGCCGGAAACCGGCCGCATCGGGTCCGACGACGCATTCACCGCGTTCGAACACGCACCGAACGCGCCGGTGCACACCCTGTAGCCGTTTGGCCTGATTTGGGCCCTGGGGTGTGGTCGGGGAATGACGGCGGAGGGGGCCGTGGGCCGCGGTGTGCCGTCAGGTCTTCACCGGTCGGCGGGTTCCGGCCGGCGGCGCCTCAGCGGCCGAGGCGGCGCAGGACCGGACCTGGCCGGTTGGTGATGATGGCGTCGATGCCCAGTTCGACGCAGAGGTCGACGTCCTCGGGCTCGTTGACGGTCCACACGTGCACCTGGTGGCCGGCCCTTTTGAGCCGCTCCACATATCCCGGGTGGCTGCGTACGATCCGCAGCGAGGGGCCCGCGATCCGGATGCCCGCGGGGAGCCGTCCGTCCCGCAGCCGGGGTGAGAGGAACTGCGTCAGATAGACCGTCGGCAGGGTCGGCGACGCGGCCCGCACGCGGTGCAGCGAGCGGGCCGAGAAGCTCATCACGCGGACCGGGGAGTCGGCGGCGGAGGCGGGGGCGTCGAGGCCGAACCGCTTCAGGAGCAGCAGCAGCCGCTCCTCCACCTGCCCCGCCCAGCGCGTGGGGTGCTTGGTCTCGATCGCCAGCTCCACCCGCCGCCCGGCGTCCGCGACCAGTTCGAGCAGCCGCTCGAGGGTGAGGACGGAGGTGTCGGCGCGGTCGTCCGCGCCGAACTCCCAGTCGGGCGCCTCGTCGCGCGCCTTCCAGGAGCCGAAGTCCAGGGCGGCGAGGTCGGCCAGCTCCAGCGCGGAGACCGCGCCGCGGCCGTTGGACGTACGGTTGACGCGGCGGTCGTGGACGCAGACGAGGTGTCCGTCGGCCGTCAGCCGCACATCGCATTCGAGGGCGTCCGCACCGTCCTCGATCGCCTTCTTGTACGCGGCCAGGGTGTGCTCGGGAGCGTCTTCGGAGGCTCCGCGGTGGGCGACGACTTGGATCCGGTGCTGCCGTGCGTGGGTCACCGCGTCATGGTGCCATCGTGGGCGGGGCGGTGGCGGGTGTGTCCGCGTAAAGGACCTGGTGGGCGATCGGCGGAATCCGAATTGCAGCCTTTTGTACCGTCATGACCTATATAAGGAATAGCCGTACACCCACAGGCCCAGCTTATGGTGCCCTGACGGCTCATGGGAAAAGCTGACGGCATACAAAAGGACATGCACAGCTGAAGCGCGCCGGGCCGTCGACCAACGAGAACGAGCGTGACCGAGTGCGACCGAGAACAACAGCCGTGGATCGAGGAGAGAAGCTGTGAGCACCGAGAACGAGGGCACCGCGGTACCACCGGCCCCGTCCGCACCCCCCGTGCCGGTGGACGCTCCCGCTGCCCCCGCACCCCAGGAGCGCACGGCCGCCGACGGGGCCGCCGGCGCCCCCACGACCCCGATCCCGCCGGTGCCCCAGGGCGCCCCCGCGCCGGCGCCCGGCTACCCGGGCGCCGAGGGCGCGACGGCTCCGCAGGCCGCCCACGGCGACCCGCACCGCCCGCCGTACGGCGCTTCGGCGCCCGACGCGTCCTGGCCGCCCCCGCCGCCCGCCACACCGGCGTACGCGTACCAGGGCGCGGGCGCGGCCGGCACGGGTGACGGGTCCGGCGGAATCGACGGGTCCGGCGGTGCCGGCGGTACCGGTGGAGCCGGCGGGACCGGTGGGACCGACGTGTGGGGCGCCGCGTATCCCCAGCAGCCCGCCCCCAAGTCCGGCCGCGGGCGCGGTGGCCTGGCCGTCGCGATCCTGATCGCCGCCCTGGTGGCCGGCGGTCTCGGCGGCGGGGTCGGCTACACCCTGGCCAAGAACAACGACGACGGCGGCGGCTCGACGACCGTCTCCGCGTCCACCAGCGGCGGCGCCGTCAAGCGGGACCCGGGCACCATCGCGGGCGTGGCGGCCAAGTCGCTGCCCAGCACGGTCACCATCGAGGCCGAGTCCAGCAGCGGCGAGGGCGGCACCGGCACCGGTTTCGTCTTCGACAAGCAGGGCCACATCGTCACCAACAACCACGTCGTCGCCGACGCGGTGGGCGGCGGCAAGCTGTCGGCGACCTTCCCCGACGGCAAGAAGTACGACGCCGAGGTGGTCGGCCACGCGCAGGGCTACGACGTCGCCGTCATCAAGCTGAAGAACGCGCCGTCGGACCTCAAGCCGCTGACCCTCGGCGACTCCGACAAGGTCGCCGTCGGGGACTCGACGATCGCGATCGGCGCGCCGTTCGGCCTGTCCAACACGGTCACCACGGGCATCATCAGCGCCAAGAACCGCCCGGTCGCCTCCAGCGACGGCAGCGGCTCCAACGCGTCGTACATGAGCGCCCTCCAGACGGACGCCTCGATCAACCCGGGCAACTCGGGAGGCCCCCTCCTCGACGCCCAGGGCAACGTGATCGGCATCAACTCCGCGATCCAGTCCACCGGCAGCGGCGGCCTCGGCGGCTCCAGCCAGTCCGGCTCGATCGGCCTGGGCTTCGCGATCCCGATCAACCAGGCCAAGTACGTGGCCCAGCAGCTGATCAAGACCGGCAAGCCGGTGTACGCGAAGATCGGCGCGTCGGTGTCCCTGGAGGACTCCGCGGGCGGCGCGAAGATCACCGAGCAGGGCGCGAGCGGCTCGGACGCGGTCGAGGCGGGCGGCCCCGCGGCCGAGGCGGGACTGAAGCCGGGCGACGTCATCACCAAGCTCGACGACCACGTCATCGACTCGGGCCCCACCCTGATCGGCGAGATCTGGACCCACAAGCCCGGCGACAAGGTCACGATCACCTACGAACGGGGCGGCAAGACCCACACGGTGCAACTCACGCTGGCCACCCGAGACGGCGACAGCTGACCGGCACGCGCGCGTACCGACCCGTTACTCTTGTCCCCGCGCCGCCGATCACCGGCCGGCGCGGGGAGGCGTGCCCGAGCGGCCTAAGGGAACGGTCTTGAAAACCGTCGTGGCAGCGATGTCACCGTGGGTTCAAATCCCACCGCCTCCGCGCAGAGGTCATCGAAGTAGCTGGTCAGAGGGCGCGAACCCCCGTCGGGGATCGCGCCCTTTCTGCTCACCCTGTCTCACTCTGGATCGGGGGTGTACCGCCTCTGACCAGTGCGTGTGGGCCAGCCGTGGGCCGGACTCACTCCGCTTCCTCCGCCTTCACCCCCTGCTGGATGAGGCTGTTGGCGTGCGCCGAAGCACCCTTGAGGATCTTGGCGTAGAAGCGGTACAGCACGGCGACGCGGTGGCCGGCTCGGTACGCGACTTCCACCGGGTCCACCAGGCCACTGATCCAGAACGAGACGGCGGCGTGCCGGAAGCAATGGGATGGAGACTGAGACGGGACGGAAGCTCCAGCCCCGAGGGGGTGTCCGTCCCTCGTGCCATCATCCTCACGTGCTGAAGATCCCCGGATACGAAGACGGCCCTCTGGTCCAGGGCACTGCTTACCTGGCCGATCCGTTCTTCTGGCCCGTGCACCTCGGCACCTGTTTGCGCGGTGAGGACGCGCAGCGAGCTGCGTTCGGTGCGGATTGGGACGCGGCCATGAAGCTGTATCGGGTGCTGTCCGCCGAGCGTGAGTGGCCGGTGTTCAGCGTGCCTCTGTCCTCCGGGCACACCATCCACGTCGTCTACCGCAACATCGAGGGCGACCATGGGGTGGACTACCTGATACATCACCCGGCGTGGTCCACAGCGGAGACCCTTGCCGTGGACGACGGTCACTTCATGGGGCCTGGTATGGCCTGGTCGGAGTTGCTGTCTGCTGCTCGACAGCCGGCGACCGAGGGCGTTGACGACCCCGACGCCCGTCTCCTGCTGCTCTTCCCCACACTTGGCGACGCTCATCTTCCCGGCGACGCAACCGCCGCCCTCACCAGCGCGCTCACTGCTCTCACCGTGATCGAGGAGCCCGCCGAAGTGGCGAGGATGCTCCTTGAGCACCAGGGCCAATGGACTCCCGCTCACTGGT
Source organism: Streptomyces griseoviridis (assembly GCF_005222485.1). NCBI lineage: Bacteria > Bacillati > Actinomycetota > Actinomycetes > Kitasatosporales > Streptomycetaceae > Streptomyces > Streptomyces griseoviridis. The sequence continues at coordinate 4,500,409 of NZ_CP029078.1, read as the reverse complement.
GGCTGGAAGACGGCGTCCGCATCAATGCCGGTGGGCACTCGCACCGGAACCCCAGCAACGCGTTCGCTCTGCCCGCGCCCCGCCTTTCGGAGATCAGCAACGCGCTGAACGGCGGGGCAGCAACGGGTCACCCGACATCCGGCTGAAGCTCGGAGCTTGGGTCTTCGAGCACCACGTGGTGAAGCTCCACCACGCGGCCATCGCCGCGGTCATCGACGACCAGGATCGCGTCCTGATGATGTGGCGAGCCGTACCGATCCGGTGCGGCTCGCCACCAGTCGGGCCTTGCGGAGGTGCTTCTGCGCCTCGCCGTACTCGCCGCGGGCCCAGTGCGCCTGGGCCAGGTCGCAGTGCAGTCCCGCTGATGCTCTGATGAACGTGGGGTCGGTCGTGTCCAGCGCGGTGTAGAGGCTGTTCACCGCTTCGGCGTCGCCGATCAGGGCCAGGGCGCTTCCGCGCCATCTGGTGAGGTGGCCCTCGTTGAGGAAAATGCTCAGCATGTCGGGATCGCGGGCGTCTTCGCCGGCGGGCAGGTGCCGCATCGCCCGATCGAGGGCCTGGTCGCAGTCGTCCGCGAGCCCGGCTCGGGCGCAGATCTCCGCCTCCGCCGCGTACAGCCACGTCCGCGGGCGAGGGGACACTCTTCTGTCCGCCGAGCCGCTGCGCCTCCCGGACCAGGTGTACCGCCGTCTCTGGGCGTCCGGCATCGCACGACCGGCAGGCGCGACGACGTCCGCCCTCTCCCCGGCCGCCCCCGGTCGCCGCCGACGCCGTCCGCGGCCCCCTGGGTCGTCCCCCGGCCCGCCCCGCTCGCCACCATCGACGTCCGCCGTCCCCCGGGTCGTCCCCCGGCCGCCCCCGCTCGCCGCCGACGACGTCGACGTCATCAGCCCCCCGACGGCCCGCCCCCCCGCCCCCCGCCCCCCCGCTCGCTGTCCACCCGAGCGCCCCCCCGAACTCCACCCGTAGTTCCACCCACGGGTCCAGGTGTGGACGGGGGCGGGCGAGCAGGCTTGTTGCATGACAACGACCGACTGGATCACTGACATCGCCCTTCTCCTCGTCGTCTTCCGGCAGTTGCGGGAGGACCGGCTGGATGCCAAGACGTATCTGATCCCGCTGGGGATCGTGGCGTTCGTCGCGCACAGTTATCTGGACAGCGTGCCCACGGCCGGCAACGACCTGGTGCTGATCGGCGCGCTCGTCGCCGTCGGGGCGGCCCTCGGCATCGCGGGTGGCGTGTACACCCGTGTACGCCAGGTCGGCACGCATCTGTTCATCAAGGCGGGCGCCGTCTCCGCGGCCCTGTGGGTGCTGGGCATGGGGGCGCGGATGGGGTTCCAGCTGTGGGTCGACCACGGTGGCGCCGACGACGTGGCCCGCTTCAGCCTGGCCCACCAGATCACCACGGGGGACGCGTGGGTGGCCGCGTTCGTGCTGATGGCGCTCACCGAGGTGGTCACGCGGCTGGGCACCATATTCCTCCGTGGCCGCATGGCCACCCGGGAGCAGCGGCAGCCGGTCGCGGCCGGACCGCGCGCCGCGGTCGCCGCGGACCGGTCGGTCTGAGTCCGGGTTATCGTCGCGCCGTGTCCGCCTACGACAACCCCTCACTCCCCGGGCCGGCTTCCGAACGGGAGCCCGGCCCTCGGGCCGTGCTCCGCTACGACGCCGGTCTCCAGTGGGCCGTCACCCTGCTGATCGTCGCCATCGCCGTCGCCACCGTCCGGCCGGTGGGCGTCAGCGGTCAGGGCCTGGCCGTGGTCGCCCTGCTGGTGGTCAACTCCGCCGCCCTGCTCGCCAGGCATCTGCCGCCCGACCTCCCGCCCCGGGCCGCGCTCCTCTGGCTGACCGCCGGTGTCGTGGCGTCGGCCGCCCTGCTCGAAGTGAGCGACGCCGGCTCCGGCTACCTCTTCGCCTACTTCCTCGTCGGCCACGCCGGCTACCGGCTCCCCCTCAAGCAGGCCCTGGCGGTCGCGGCCCTCTCCAGCCTGCTGTGCGGCGCTGTCTTCTACTTCTACGTCGGCCCCGACCACCAGGTCATGACGTGGACCTTCGGCCTCAGCACGGGTATCCCGGTGGTGGCCGGAATCCTGGGCCGCAGCAAGCAGCAGGCGGTGGAGGCGAAGCTCCAGGCCGCCGAGTCCGCCGAGCGGGCCGCGCGGGCCGAGGCGCGGACGGCCGTGCTCACCGAACGCGGCCGCATCGCCCGGGACGTCCACGATGTGCTGGCGCACTCACTGGCCGGGATCAACATGCACCTGGAGCTGGCGGACGCCCTGATCGACACCGGTGACCTGGAGAAGGTCCGCGCCGCGCACAACACGGCGCAGAGCCTCGTCAAGGAGAGCCTGAAGCAGGCCCAGTGGACCGTGCACGCGTTGCGCGAGGACTCTCTGCCACTGCTCGAGAGCCTGACCGCCATGATCGAGTCGTCCGGCCACCGGGAGGCGCTGACCGTCACCGGGACCGTCCGCGAACTGCCGGCGCAGGTCACCCAGAACGTGCTGCGCATCGCGCAGGAGGCGCTGACCAACGCGGCCCGGCACGCTCCCGGGGCCGAGATCGCGGTGGAGTTGACGTTCGACACCGCGTCGACGACCCTCACCGTCCGCAACGGACCCCCGACCGGTGAGCCGAGCGCGGGCGTCGGCAGCGGCATGGGGCTGATAGGAATGCGCGAACGCGTCGCCCTGCTGGGCGGCACCCTCACCGCGGGTCCCCTCACCGAGGGAGAGGACCGGGGCGGCTGGCAGGTGGAGGCAGTGATCCGAGGATGACGACGAACGAACCGGCCCAGGAGCCACCCGCCCCGCAGGACCCGCCCGCCGAGCGCACGCTGAGGGTGGTCGTCGCCGACGACCAGGCCGCCGTCCGCGAGCCGCTGGCCGCGGTGCTCGACATGACCGCGGACATCGACGTCGTGGCCGCCGCCGCCGACGGCACCGAGGTGCTCGCCGCCGTGGCCGCCGCGCCGGTCGACGTCGTCCTGATGGACCTGCGCATGCCGGTGATGGACGGGATCGAGACCACTCGCCGGCTGAGCGAGGAGCACCCGGGTACGGCCGTGGTCGTGCTGACCACCTTCGCCGACGACGACTCGATCCTGGCCGCCCTGAGCGCCGGCGCCCGCGGCTATCTGACGAAGAACGCGGGACGTCAGGACATCGTCCGCGCGATCCGGGCCGCCGCAGCGGGACAGTCCGTGCTCGACCACGAGGTGCAGAACCGCCTCCTGGCCACCGTCCGCACCCGCCCCACGGCCGACGCGCAGCCGCTCCCGCCCGACCTCACCCGCCGCGAACGCGAGGTGCTCACCCTCATCGGCCGGGGCCTGCCCAACCGGGCCATCGCCGAGAACCTCTTCATCAGCGAGGCCACGGTCAAGACCCACATCAACAACCTGTTCGCCAAGACCGGCATCCAGGACCGCGCCGACGCCGTCCGCCGCGCCATCGCGGCAGGGCTGGCGTGATCTTGAGTGGGGCAGGGGCAGGGGGCAGGGTGTTGATGCCTTTCAGGCGGGCGGGCCTTCGCGTCTTCCCTGTCGACAGGGCTCCGGCCGCGGGGCTCGCTGGCTAAACTCTGCCGGGCCGCTGCACGCCTGCCCGGGAGTAGCACGTGAATGACGACTTGGTCGATTTCCTGCGTGCCCGACTCGATGAGGACGACGCCTTCGCCGAGATGGCGGTGGCTACGCACGGCGGAGGCGAGTGGCTGATGCGCGGGCGGCTTGGGCAGGAGGGGCCGATCGAGGAGAAGTCGACCGGCTGGATCGTGGTCCCCGACACCGGCGTCCCCGACCACCTGGAGGCCCTTCACATAGCCCGCCACAACCCGGCTCGGGTCCGTCGCGAGGTGCGGGCCAAGCTCGGCATCCTCGACAAGTACCGGCCCGACGCCACTGATCCCCATCCGGGCCACCCCTGCACCAACAGCGTCCACTTCGATCCCTACGGGGATGAGTACGACCCTGATGTCATCTGCGAGCGCCACGCACGGGCCATCGACGAGCGCCCGGACGGGGCCTTCGGCAACGACGCGGTGCTGAGACTGCTCGCACTGCCCTACGCGGACCATCCGGACTACCGGCCCGAGTGGGCACCGGACGTGCGACCTCGGTCGTGGGACGTCCCGCACATGTAGCCAGGACAGCTCGAAGGTGCGCACCCCAGGTCATCACCGGTGCGCTTCCGCCCGGTCACGTTGACCGGCGTCGATCCGCACCGCCTCCGGGCCTCGCACGCGGGACAGGGTCAGGGTGCCGTCGCCCGGTCTCCGTCCGGTGGCGGGTAAAGCGGGTGCGGCGGGCGGGCGGCGCTGTCAGGCTGCGCGCCATGGACCGGGACAAGATCTCTCAGCTGGCGCACGCCGACCACCCCGTCAACAGCCCGCTCGACGACGAGTCGGTGCGCCGGCTGCTCCGTCGGACCGTCGGCCGGGGCGACGCACACGTGCTCGACCTCGGCTGCGGTGAGGCGGCCTGGCTGTTGCGGACTCTGGTCGAGCATCCCGACGTGACCGCCGTGGGCGTCGACAACTCGGCCCAGGCTCTCGCGAAGGCCCGGAAGGAGGCGGCCGCTCTGGGCGTCGAGCGGCGGCTCGTCCTCCACCACCAGGACGCCGCGGAGTTCGCGTCCGACGGGCGTTTCGACGCCGTGCTCAGCGTCGGTGCCGCCCATGCCTTCGGCGGACTCCTGCCCACCCTCGACGCCGCCCGCGGCCATCTCGCCCCCGGTGGCCTGGTCCTGGTCGGCGACGCCTACTGGGAGCGCGAACCCACCACCGCGGCACGCGAGGTGCTGGGCGAGTACGAGGACCTGGCGACCACCGTGGACCACGTCGTCGCCCACGGCTGGACCCCGGTCTTCGGGCACATCAGCACCCGTCAGGAACTCGACGACTTCGAGTGGTGCCACACCGGCTCCCTGGCGACGTGGGCGCTCGACCACCCCGACGACCCCGACAGCGCCGACGTCCTCGACGCCGCCACCACCCACCGCTCCCAGTGGCTGCGCGGCTACCGCGACAGCTTCGGCTTCCTCACGCTCGTCCTCCGCCGCACCTCCGGGTGACCACCGGGGGCGACCGGGGCGACCGGCCGGAGCACGCCGACGCGCGTTCCGTCGGCCGTGGGAGGTGCCGCGGCGGCCTGGTCGGCCTTCCGGCACAGCCCCTCACCCGGGCTGTCCCCGGGTCCGTGGCTTCAGTCCTGTCCCCGGCCCTGTCCTGATCTCCTACCCCCGGTGTCCCGTCATCCGTGCCGCCGACGCGATCGTCCCCCTGGCCTCCCGCTCGGTCAGGCCCGTCGCGCGGGCCGCGTCCAGGAGGGGGCCGGTCAGGGACGGGCCGATGCCGTTCTCGTAGGCGCGGCACGCCGCCCAGAAGAGGCGGGTGTTGCGTTGGCCGGGCCGCGCCGACCGTACGAACTGGACCAGGCCCTGCCCGTGGTAGCCGCCGTCCGCCGGTGCCGACCTCGGGTGGAGCGGGCGCGGCGGGGGCAGCAGGAGCCGCAGGAGGGGGACCGGGCAGGGCGCGGGAGCCAGCCGGTCCGTGCCCGGTGCCGTGCTGTAGACGCCGTGGTCCGTACGGGAGCCTGGGCCCACCAGGTAGCCGCCCGCGCCCCTGATGTCGATGCCGGGGGCCAGCCGGCCCGCCGAGTTGGGGACGACGGCGTCCGCTGGGCCGGTGAGCCAGAGGTGGCGGCCACCGCTCGGGGTCAGGACGACCACCGTCTCGGGGATCGTGAACAGGTGGCGCCGCGCCAGCGCGCGCAGGTTCGCCGACGCGTCCGTGCCGGGCTTCGTGTCCAGGTCGACGCCGATGAGGTGGTGCGGGGGCAGCCCGCACGCGATGCCGTAGCCGGTCGCCCAGGGCGCCGCGGCGAACAGCGCCCGGATGCGGGCCGGGTCGGTCGAGGCGTCGTACACCCCGTGCCCGGGACGCCCGCACTCACCGTGACAGGGCCGGGCGGGCCGGGCGACGCCCTCGCCCCGGCCCCCACCTTCGCCCCGGCCATGGCCCCCACTTTCGCCTCGGCGCCCACCCCCACCTTCGCCCCGGCCCCGGTCTCCACCTTCGCCTCCCCCTCCGTCCCCGGTCTCCTCCCGGTGGGGTGAGCGGAGTGCCGGGAGCTTCGTTCGGGACAGGGGGATCACCGCCAGTCCGCGGTCCGCGGCTGACAGGGCGTGCGCGAGGGCCGGCCTCGTGGCCTGCCGGTCGGTGGCCATGATTTTATTTTCGTACTCACGTTCGAAAAAAGGAAGAGGGGCGGTCTCGGTGCGCCGGGTTCCGCCGGGGTCGGTCAGGATCTGGCGAAACGGTTCACCCTATGTGCCGCTTGGGTCGTTAACGCGGCCTCTGTCCTGTCTCTGTGGAAGAGGTAGCGAAAAGGGTTTATCGACTTGTCGTAGCACTTGAGGGGGAATCGTCTCTTCCGAGGTGGTTCATCGGGGTGCGGTGGGCAACTCTGATTCCGCGACGTCGTGCAACACACCGAGACGGTCGGCCAACTGCCTCGGAAAGAGCCTTACTTGACGTACTTCCGGCGACAGCCGGGTTCTGGAGGAAGAAACATGGCAAGCATCCGTACCGCCCGCGTCATCGCCGCCGTCTCCGCCCTCCCGCTCGCAGCCGCCCTGTTCACCGGCGTCGCGGCGGCGGACAACGGTGGCTTCGCGGCCGACGGATCGAACGCCGGTGTCGCGAGCATCGTCGGCAGTGGCGTCGGCCACGACAACACCGGCAACCTGGCGACCACACAGCAGAACGCGGTCGGCTCCGGGGCCTCGAACCAGAGCAACACCGCCCAGGTCAAGGGCTCCGCCTTCACCGCCGTCAACCAGGGCAACGAGAACGTGCTCGTCCACTTCAACCGCCTGTGGTGAGCCGCCCCTGATGGCCGGGGTGTCCTTCGTGGGGTGGTGACACGTCTGTGCGGCGGTGCTTCGGCGCCGCCGCACAGGCGTTTCCGCCGCCCTCTCGCCCTCTCCTCTCCTTGCCCTGCCGTCGCCCCTTCCCCGCCCCCGGTAGATGCGGCGGCGCTCCCCATGTCCGGTCGCAAAGGCATGCCTTGACAGGTCATCAGATCTGACGGACAGTCAGAAACCGTGGCGAGGAGCGAAGAAGGAACCGAGAGTGTCGACGACCCGTTCGGCGCGCTGCTCAAGCGGTACGAGGGGCAGCCTGCCGCCGTCTCGGGGCGCGGGCGCGATCCCGTCAACCCGGCCATGATCAGGCACTGGTGCGAGGCGATGGGCGACGCCCACCCCGGCTACCGGGGACCGGACGCCGTCGCGCCGCCCACCATGCTCCAGGCCTGGACGATGGCCGGCCTCGACGGCCGCAACAGCCGCACCGGGCCCTACGTCGAACTGCTCGCCGCCCTCGACGACGCCGGCTGCGCCTCCGTCGTCGCCACCGACTGCGAGCAGGAGTACCTCCACCCCCTGCACCCGGGCGACGAGGTGAGCTTCGACGCCGTCATCGAGTCCGTCTCCGCGCGCAAGACGACCAAGCTGGGCACCGGCTACTTCGTCACGACCCGGATGGACGTCCGGGTCGGCCCCCGCCTGGTCGGCACCCACCGCTTCCGCATCCTCAAGTACGCCCCGCGGGAAGCGAGTCCGGAGCGGGGCGGCGGCGCGGACACCCGCAGGCCCCGGCCCGTCGTCAACCGCGACAACGCCGGTTTCTGGGAGGGCGTCCGCGACCACCGCCTCCTCATCCAGCGCTGTGCCGCCTGCGCCGCCCTCCGCTTCCCCTGGCTCCCCGGCTGCGGTGGCTGCGGCAGCCCGGAGTGGACGCCGGTCGAGGCGAGCGGCGCGGGCACGGTCTACTCGTACGTCGTCATGCACCATCCGCCGTTCCCGGCCTTCGAACCGCCCTACGCGGTCGCCCTGATCGAGTTGGCGGAGGGCGTGCGGATGATCAGCAACGTGGTCGGGGTGCCGCACGACGAGGTGCGTGTCGGCCTGCCCGTCGCCGTCGAATTCCGTTCCTACGACGATGAGTTGACGCTCCCCGTGTTCCGCGTCCGAGAGGCGGTGGGGGTATGACCGTGCGCGCGGGGGAGACGCTGGCGCCGCTGGAGATACCCGTGACCCGCACCCTGATCGTCGCCGGGGCCCTGGCCTCCCGGGACTTCCAGGACGTGCACCACGACGCCGAGGCCGCGAGGAGCAAGGGCTCCCCGGACATCTTCATGAACATCCTCACGACCAACGGCCTGGTCGGACGCTACCTCACCGACCGCTTCGGCCCCGAGACCGTCCTGCGCCGGCTGGCGATCAGACTCGGCGCCCCCAACCACCCCGGTGACACACTGGTGTTGACCGGGACGGTGGAGGAGGTCGCGCCCGACACCGACGGCGCTGAGGGAGCCGGCAGGTCAGGCGACGGAACCGGTGCCCGGGACGTCGTGACCGTCCGGGTGGTCGGGGTCAACGGCCTCGGGCACCACGTCACCGGCACCGCCACCGTCGTCGTCCCGTCGTCGGGAGGCCGTCGGTGAGGGCGCGCGGGCGGGACGGCCTCGGCGGGCGGGCGGCGATCGTGGGGATCGGCGCCACCGAGTTCTCCAAGGACTCGGGGCGCAGCGAGCTGCGGCTGGCGGCGGAGGCGGTGCGGGCCGCGCTCGCCGACGCCGGGCTCACCGCGGCGGACGTCGACGGCATGGTGACGTTCACGATGGACACCAGCCCGGAGATCACCGTCGCCCAGGCGTGCGGGATCGGCGAGCTGTCCTTCTTCTCCCGGGTCCACTACGGCGGCGGCGCGGCCTGCGCGACGGTCCAGCAGGCGGCGCTCGCCGTGGCGACCGGCGTCGCCGAAGTCGTCGTCTGCTACCGGGCGTTCAACGAGCGCTCGGGGCGCCGGTTCGGTTCGGGGGTGCGGCACCGGGAGCCGTCGGCGGAGGGCGCGGCGCTCGGCTGGGCGCTGCCGTTCGGGCTGCTCACCCCCGCCTCCTGGGTGGCGATGGCCGCGCGCAGGTATCTGCACGCCTACGGGCTGACCCCGGAGGCGTTCGGCCAGGTCGCCGTCGTCGACCGGATGTACGCGGCGACGAACCCGGCGGCCTACTTCTACGGCCGCCCCCTCACCCTCGCCGACCACGCGGCCTCCCGCTGGATCGTCGAACCGCTGCGGCTGCTCGACTGCTGCCAGGAGACCGACGGCGGCCAGGCGATCGTCGTCACCTCGGTGGAGCGGGCCAGGGACCTGGCCCGGCGGCCGGCCGTCGTCACGGCGGCGGCCCAGGGCGCCGGGCGCGGCCAGGAGCAGATGACCAGCTACTACCGCGACGACCTGACCGGGCTGCCCGAGACGGAGGTCGTCGCCCGCCGGCTCTGGCGCGCCTCCGGGCTCACCCCCGCCGACATCGACGTGGCGATCCTCTACGACCACTTCACGCCGTTCGTGCTGATGCAGCTGGAGGAGTTCGGGTTCTGCGGGAAGGGCGAGGCGGCGGACTTCGTCGCCGGGCGGACGCTGCCGCTCAACACGCACGGCGGGCAGCTGGGGGAGGCGTACCTGCACGGGATGAACGGCATCGCGGAGGCCGTGCGCCAACTGCGCGGCACGGCGGCGAACCCGGTGCCGGACGCGGAACGGATCCTGGTGACGGCGGGCACCGGCGTGCCGACGTCGGGGCTGATCCTGACGGGGGACGGCTGAGCGGCGGGCGGCGGGCGGCGGGCGGACGGCTGAGCGGCGGACGGCTGAGCGGCGGACGGCGGGCGGCGGGTGGCTTACGGCTGACCGGCTGGCGGCGGGGCGCGCCCCTCCCTCCGGTCCCTCCAGGGGCCGTGCCTCTCCCTCCGGTCCCTCCAGAAGCCGTGCCGCTCCCGTCCTCCGGAGCCCGTGCCGCTCCCGCCCTCCAGGGGTCTGTCATCAGGGGCGGGCCGGGGGTCATCCCGCAGTACCCCCGACCCGTTCCTCCACCTTCAGGAGGTGGGGCCCGCACCACCCCTACAACCTGAGGGGGACCCCGCTTCGGGACCTGCGGCCGATCCGCCGGAGGCACCCCCGCTCCTAGCGTGGAATCCATGACCACACTCGTCTGCACCAGCGCGTCCGCGGCTGCCGAACCCGCGTCGCGGGCCCCCTCGTACCCGTCGTTCGCGTCCTACGTGCGGGCCCGCCAGCCGGTGCTGCTGCGGACCGCCCGGTCGCTGACCGCGAACCCGTGCGACGCCGAGGACCTGTTGCAGACGGCGCTGACCAAGACGTACGTCGCCTGGGAGCGGATCGAGGACCACCGCGCGCTGGACGGCTATGTCCGCCGCGCGCTGCTGAACACCCGCACCTCGCAGTGGCGCAAGCGCCGGGTCGACGAGTTCGCGTGCGAGGAGCTGCCCGAGCCCGAGCCGCTGCCGGCCGGCGACGACCCGGCCGAGCAGCAGGCGCTGCGCGACGCGATGTGGCGGGCGATCACGAGACTTCCGGCCCGGCAGCGGGCGATGGTCGTTCTCAGGTACTACGAGGACCTCAGCGAGGCGCAGACCGCCGAGGTCCTCGGTGTCTCGGTGGGCACGGTGAAGTCGGCGGTGTCGCGTGCGCTCGGCAAGCTGCGCGAGGACACCGAGCTGGGGCTTGTACGGTAATACGCCCAATCCTGGGCAGATGTCCGCCGGACGTGACGTGATCGATCACCGGCACCTAGTGACATACCGCGCGGTACGTGCGCAGAATCGGCGCAAACCCCACCGCCGTCGGCAATGTCGCCCCGGGAGGACGCCGTGCAGAGCACGATGCAGGACGTACCACTGTTGATCTCCAGGATCCTGACCCACGGGTCGACGATCCACGGGGCATCGCAGGTGACCACCTGGACGGACGGCGCGTCCGGCGGAGGAGAGCCGCACCGGCGCGGCTTCGCCGAGATCGGCGACCGAGCCGCCCAGCTGGCGCACGCCCTGCGCGACGAACTGGCCGTCGCGGACGACGACCGGGTCGCGACCCTGATGTGGAACAACGCGGAGCACGTCGAGGCGTACTTCGCGATCCCGGCGATGGGCGCGGTCCTGCACACCCTCAACCTCAGGCTCCCGGCCGCGCAGCTGGCCTGGATCATCAACCACGCCGCCGACCGCGTGGTGATCGTCAACGGCTCCCTGATCCCGCTCCTGGCCCCGCTGCTCCCGCACCTCAAGACGGTCGAGCACGTGGTGGTGAGCGGTCCGGGCGACCGCGCCCCGCTCGCCGACGCCACCGCGCGCGTCCACGAGTACGAGGACCTGATCGCCGGCCGGCCGACCTCGTACGACTGGCCCGAGCTGGACGAACGGCAGGCCGCCGCCCTCTGCTACACCTCCGGGACCACCGGCGACCCCAAGGGCGTGGTGTACAGCCACCGTTCGATCTACCTGCACTCGATGCAGGTCAACATGGCCCAGTCGATGGGCCTCACCGACCAGGACACCTCCCTGGTCGTCGTCCCGCAGTTCCATGTGAACGCCTGGGGACTGCCCCACGCCACCTTCATGACCGGCGTCAACATGCTGATGCCGGACCGCTTCCTGCAACCCGTGCCGCTCGCCGAGATGATCGAACGCGAGCGCCCGACGCACGCGGCGGCCGTCCCCACCATCTGGCAGGGCCTGCTCGCCGAGCTGACCGCCCACCCGCGCGACGTCACCTCGCTCACCCAGGTGACCATCGGCGGCTCGGCCTGTCCGCCGGCCCTCATGGAGGCCTTCGACCGCCTGGGCATGCGGGTCTGCCACGCCTGGGGCATGACGGAGACGTCACCGCTCGGCACGGTCGCCAGGCCGCCGGCCCAGGCGATCGGCACGCCGGAGGAGTTCGCGTACCGGCTCACCCAGGGCCGCTTCCCGGCCGGCGTCGAGGCCAGGCTCACCGGACCCGACGGCGAGCGGCTGCCCTGGGACGGCGAGTCGGCGGGCGAGCTGGAGGTGCGCGGCAACTGGATCGCGGGCGCCTACTACAACGGCCCGGACGCCGAACCGCTGCGCCCCGCCGACAAGTTCAGCGAGGACGGCTGGCTGAAGACCGGCGACGTCGGCACCATCTCGCCGGACGGCTACCTCACCCTCACCGACCGCGCCAAGGACGTCATCAAGTCGGGCGGCGAGTGGATCTCCTCGGTCGAGCTGGAGAACGCGCTGATGGCCCACCCCGACGTGGCCGAGGCCGCCGTCGTCGCCGTCCCGGACGACAAGTGGGGCGAACGCCCGCTGGCCACGGTCGTCCTCAAGGAGGGCGCCACCGCCGACTTCACGACGCTGCGCGCCTTCCTCGCCGAGGAGGGCGGGATCGCCAAGTGGCAGCTCCCGGAGCGCTGGACGATCATCGAGTCGGTCCCGAAGACGAGCGTCGGCAAGTTCGACAAGAAGGTGCTGCGCAGGCGGTACGCGGACGGCGACCTGGACGTGACGCGACTCTGAGACGGTCGCCGGGACGACGGTCCTGACGCGGGCCGGGCGGGGGATCACCGTGGTGGTCCCCCGCGAGCGGTGACGGGGTCGCCGTCGGACCGCCGTACGGTCGCACGGCCGTACGGTCGTACCGCCGTGTCCACTGTGGTCACTCCCCGCGTGGGTCCCGGGGGTCACCGCCTTACAGCCGTGCTCCCCCACCCCGCCACCAGCCAGGTCCCCGCCACCGCGCAGACCCCGCCCCAGCCCCAGTGGGTGAAGGCGAGACCGGCCAGCGCGGAGGCGGTGGCGCCGCCCGCGAAGCCCGCCACGACGTAGGCGCTGTTGGCGGCGGCCGGGGAGCGGGTGGTGGTGAGGGCGAGCGTCTGGTTGGCGACGTGCGAGGCGACCAGCGCCGCGTGGATCACGATCGCGGCCACGAACAGCGCCGCCATCACCTGCCCGCCCAGCCAGAACAGCGGCACGGACACCGCCGCGAGGAGATACGCGTACCGGACGACCTTGGCGGCGCCGAACCGGTCGACCAGACCGCCGGCCAGCGGCGCGACCACGCTCGCGGTGAGTCCGAAGAGGCCGAAGAGGCCGGCGGTCGCGGTGGAGAGGCCGTACGGCCGCTCGGTCAGCAGCAGCGCGAGCGTCGTCCACAGGGCGCTCCACGCGCCGTACATCCCGGCCTGCCGCACGCACGCCCGCCACAGGTCGGGCGAGCGGCGCACCAGCGACGGCATCGCGGCCAGCCCGGCGAAGACCGGCCCCTCGCGCCGTCGCCTCTCGACCGGCAGGACGGCGGCGGTGGCCAGGCCGAGGACGGCGGTCAGCGCGGCCGCGCCCACGAAGGCGGCCCGCCAGCCGAACGCCTGCCCGACCAGCCCGCCCAGCACCCGGGCGGCGACGACCCCGGTGAACAGTCCGGAGATCACCGCGGCGACATGACGGGCCCGCCGGTCGACGGGGGCGCGTTCGGCGACCAGCGGCACCAGCAGTTGCGGGACGACGGTGGCGGCGGACGCCACCAGCACCGCGGCGGCGAGCGCGGCGATCCCGGGCGCCAGCGCGCCGACGGCCAGCGCGGCCGTGGTGACCAGGGAGAGGACGGCGACCAGCCGGCGCCGGCTGACGCTGTCGCCGAGCGGGGCGAAAAACAACAGCCCGGCCGCGTAGCCGAACTGCGCGACCGAGGCGACCCAGGCCACGGCGGACGGCGTGGAGCCGAAGTCGTGCGCGATCAGCGGCAGGAGCGGCGCCGCGAGATAGATGTTGGCGGCCGTGACGGCCGTGCAGACGGCGATGAGCGGGAGGAGTATCCGGTCCCGGAGCGCGGACGGGGGTCGTCGGACCTGCCGAGGACTCGTGCGCGCGGCGGTGGCTTCGGACGGCATGGCGAGGCGCTCCTTGGGACGGAGGGTGCGGAGGGTGCGGCGGTTACGGAGGGTGCGGAGGGAGTGAGGCTGCGGAGGGAGTGAGTGTGCCGAGGGCGCGAGTGCGAGGAGGAGCGAGTGTGAGGGACGGGGCGGGACGGGGCGGGACGGCAACCAACCGGTTGGTTGGAACGAAGGCGGCAACAGTCTGCGGCGCCCCCGCATTCCCCGTCAACCAAATGGTTGGTTACTTGCGGCGGTACCCTGCCCTCATGGCAGCAAGCAGGGACCCCGAGGCGACGAAGGCCCGGATCTTCGAGGCGGCGGTCACCGAGTTCGCCCGGTACGGCATCGCGGGCGCCCGGATCGACCGGATCGCGTCCGCGGCGAAGGCCAACAAGCAGTTGATCTACGCCTACTTCGGCAACAAGGCGGAGCTGTTCTCACAGGTCCTCGGCCGGTCCATGGTCGACCTGGCCGCGGCGGTCCCGGTCGACCCGGACGACATAGAGGGCTGGCTCGACCGGCTCATGGACTACCACGCCGTCCACCCCGGACTGCTGCGCCTCCTCTACTGGGAGGGCATCGAGTACGGCAGCGCCGAACTCCCCGACGAGGGCGAGCGCCAGGCGCACTACACCGGCAAGGTCGCCGCCGTCCAGGACGGCCAGGACCGGGGTGTCATCAGCGACGCGATCCCGGCCCGCGACCTGCTCTTTCTGCTGATCGCCCTGGCCAACTGGGCGACGGTCGTCCCGCAGATGAGCCGCATCCTGGCGGGCGCCGACCCGACGGACCGCGACCGCCTCCGCGCGTCGATCAAGGAGGCGGCCCGCCGCATCGTGGCGCCCTGAGCAGCACCCGGCGGGCCGGTCGAGCTGTCCCGACCGAGACCGGGGCCGGACTCCGGTTGCCCGGAGGTCAGTTGGTGCCTATCCGGGCCAGCAGGTCGACGATCCGGCTCTGCGCCTCGGGGCTCGTGGACCGTTCGGCGAGGAACAGGACCGTCTCGCCCGAGGCCAGCCTGGGCAGGTCGGCCTGGTCGACGGCGGCCGTGTAGACGACCAACGGGGTCCTGTTGAGCTGGCCGTTCGCCCGCAGCCAGTCGATGATCCCGGCGAACCCCGACTGCCGCCTGTGCACCTGCATCAGGTCCATCACGACCAGGTTCGGCCGCAACTGCCCGGCCAGCGCCACCGCGTCGGCGTCACTCGCCGCCCGCGCGACCTGCATCCCGCGCCGCTCCAGCGTCGACGTCAGCGCGAGCGCGATCTCCGCGTGCTCCTCGATCAGCAGCACCCGCGGCGGATGCTGCTCGCTGTCCCGGGGCGCGAGCGCCTTCAGCAGCACGGCGGGGTCGGCGCCGTACGCGGCCTCGCGGGTCGCCTGCCCGAGCCCGGCCGTCACCATCACGGGCACCTCGGCGGCCACCGCGGCCTGCCGCAGCGACTGGAGCGCGGTCCTGGTGATCGGCCCGGTCAGCGGGTCCACGAACAGCGCGGCCGGGAACGCCGCTATCTGCGCGTCGACCTCCTCGCGCGAGTGCACGATCACCGGCCGGTAGCCGCGGTCGCTCAACGCCTGCTGGGTCGTCACATCAGGGGCGGGCCAGACCAGCAGCCGACGCGGGTTGTCGAGCGGCTCGGGCGGCAGTTCGTCGTCCAACGGCTGCGCACGCGGCGGATCCGCGACCTCGACGGCGCCGCCGGGACCGTCCAACGGCTCGGGCCCCTCATCGGCGTTCACGTCGGGGGCGCCTATCGCGTACGACCGTCCGCTGCCCTCGGTCCCCTGCGCGAGCCGCGACTGCCCGGCCTGCGAGGACGGCTGCGCCTGCGGCTGGGCCTGCGCGGCGGGCTGCTCGCCCGTCGGGTGCGGGCGGCCCGCGGCGGGGTCGGGCGGCGTACCGAGCTTGCGGCGCCTGCCGCCGCCGTTCGGCTGGTGCGGCGGGGGCGTCGCCGTCGGCAACTGCACCTGGGCGGCCTGCCGCGTGAAGGGCACCCCCTGCCCGAGCGTCCGGACGCTGATCGACCGCCCCTGGGTGGAGTTGGGGTCGAGCGGCGCGGGCGGCGCGGCGGCCTCCGCGGGCAGCGGCTGGGGCCGGGGTTGCGCCGGGGCCTCAGGAGGCAGCGGGGCCGCGGTCGCCTCGGCGGGCAGCGGCAGCGGCTGCCCCGAGGTGTTCTGGGCGGGGCCACCGGGCGCGGCGGACGCGGGCGGCAGCGGCTGCGCGGCGACCGGCTGCGCCTGCTCGGACCCGACGGCGGTCCCCTGCGCGGGCGTCCCGGCCGGGCCGCCCGGCTGCGCGACGGCACGGCGACGGCGTCCGGTGGGCGCGGCGGTGGGGTGGGGCTGCGGCGGGGTGTGGTCGTCGTCCTGGTCGAGCGGAACGGCGTCGTGCCGACCGTCGTCGATCAGGGCGTCACCGGAGGCGTCCTGCCCGCTCTGCCCGGGAAGCTGCGGCCGCGCGACGGGCTGCGGCTGACCGGAAACCTGGGGCTGGCTGGTCGTCGGCGGCAGGCCGGTTGCCTGCGGCTGACCGGGGACCTGGGGCTGGCCGGTCGCCTGCGGCAGGCCGGGAGGCGGCTGGAGCTGGGGCTGACCGGCGTTCTGGGGCCGGGGGGCCTGCGCCTGGGCGGGTACCGGACCGTGCGCCTGACCGGGCAGCTGACCCGGCGCCTGGCCGGGCACCGGGGCCTGCGGCTGGGCGGGTCCCGGCTGCGGCTGGCCGAGCGCGGGCGCCTGCGCGGGGACCGGCCCGAGGCCCTGCGCCGGAACGGGCCCCTGCGCCTGGACCGGCGCGAGCCGCGGTGGCTGGCCCTGCGCGGGCACCGGCCCCTGGGCCTGACCCCTGCCCTGCACGGGCGCGAGCCCCGGCGCCTGCGCCTGCCCCGGCATCTGAACGGGCGCGGGCGCGACCGCACCCGGCATCGGCTGCGCCTGACGAGGTGCCGGCGGCTGCGGCTGGGCCTGTGCTGGTGCTTGAGGCTGCGCCTGGTGCGGGAGGTGCTGCCGGGCCGCCGTCTCGGGGGTGCGGTCCGCCTCCGCCGGGGGCAGGGCGAACACCGGGCGCGGGGCGGCTTCCTGAGCCGCGGCGCGCTCGTTGGCCGCGGCCAGGGCACGCCGGCGCCGCCCGCTCGGCTGACCCGGGTCGTCGACCGGAACGGGCTGTCCCGGGGGCGTCGGCTGAGGTGCGGAGGCGGCGGGCAGGGCGGGCGGCAGGGCGTGCTGCTCACCGTGCTCGTTCAGAGCCCGGCGACCCCCGCCGGGCGCGGGCACACCGCGCGGCGGAACGGTGCCACCCAGCCCCGTCCCGACGGCCGCGGCGCCCGCCGCGTGCTCCCCGGCCATGACGACGGCACCTTCGGAGACCCCCGGACCCCCCGGACCCCCCGGACCCCCCGGCCCGCCCGGAGCCCCGGGAACCCCGGGCACCCCCGTGTCGGCGACCCCGCGATCCACGGCACCCTCGGCGGCCCGCCCACGCCGCCGCCCGGTACCACCGTCCCCACCGGAATCACGGGCCCCGTCGAACCCATCGAACCCATCGAACCCGTCGAACTCATCGGCCCCGTCCAGCCCGGCCGAAGGGGCTGACCCGGCGGAGGAGGCAAGCGCGGGAAGCGCGCCCCCGACACCGGCCCCCGCGCCAGGCACAGCGCCTGCACCAGGCACGGCCCCGGGTCCTGCCACGGCGTCCGCGCCGGGGGCACCCTCCGCGGCCCGCCTGCGCCGCCGCCCGGTGGGCGCACCGCCCTCGCCGGCCGGTTCACCGCCGTCACCGGGAACGTCGCTCTCCAGGAAGGCGTCGACGGAGGCCCGCCGGGCGCGTCGCCTGCCGCCGCCCGAGGTCTGCTCCTCGGCGGGCGGCGCCTCCTGCGCCACGACCGGGACGGCGCCCGCGCCACCGCCGATGGGCACCTCGAGGACGAACGCGTTGCCGCTCATGCCCGGGACCTCGTGGGTCTGGAGCACTCCGCCGTGGGCGCGCACGATCCCGCGCACGATCGGCTCGTGCACCGGGTCGCCGCCCGCGTACGGGCCGCGCACCTCGATCCGTACGACCTCGCCGCGCTGCGCCGCCGCGACGACGACGGTGTTGTCCAGGTAACCGCCCGCGGAGACGGGGGTGTTGCCGGTGGCGTCGACGCCCGCGACGTCCGCGATGAGGTGCGCGAGGGCGGTGGCGAGCCGCTGCGGGTCGACCTCGGCCTCGATGGGCGGGGCGTGCACGGCGAACTGCACCCGGCCGGGGCCGATCAGCTCGACGGCGCCGTCCACACCGGCGGCGACGACGGCGTCCAGCATCACCTTGGTGCGGCTGACCGTCTCGCCGCCGGTGTCGAGGAGCTGGTAGCCGAGCACGTTGTCGATGAGGGTGGTGATGCGGGAGTAGCCGGCCGAGAGGTGGTGCAGCACCTGGTTGGCCTCGGGCCACAACTGCCCGGCGTCGTCGGCGGCGAGCGCGGCCAGCTCCCGGCGCAGCTCGTCGAGCGGGCCGCGCAACGACCGTCCGAGCAGCGTCAGCAACTGCTCGTGACGCCCGGCGAGGGCCTCGTAGCGGTCCTTCTCGCGCTCGCCGAGCGCGGCGATGCGCTCCTCGCCCGCGGCCAGCTCCTCGGCGTGCCGCTCGGCCAGTTCCTCGAGTTCGGTGACGTGCTTCTGGCGCAGGGCGGTCAGTTCGGAGGCGTGCTCCTCGTCGAGGCGCTCCAGGTCCTCGTGGTGACGCCGCTCGGCCTCCTCCTTCTCCTCGGCGAGCACGTCGTACGGCCGCCGGTCGGTGAAGGTCATGACGGCGCCGACGAGCTGGTCGCCGTCGCGCACCGGAGCCGTCGTCAGGTCGACGGAGACCTGGTCACCGGACTTGGACCAGACGACCTGCCCGCGCACCCGGTGCTTGCGCCCGGAGCGCAGGGTGTCGGCGAGCGGCGACTCCCCGTACGGGAACGGCCCGCCGTCGGCCCGCGAGTGCAGGACGAGGGTGTGCAGCTCCTTGCCGCCGAGGTCGCTGGCGCGGTAGCCGAGGATCTGCGCGGCGGCCGGGTTGACGAGCACGATCCGCCCGTCGGTGTCCGTGCCGACGACGCCCTCGCTCGCGGCCCGCAGGATCATCTCGGTCTGCCGCTGCGAGCGCGCCAGTTCGGCCTCGGTGTCCACGGTGCCGGTCAGGTCCCTGACGACCAGCATCAGCAGCTCGTCGCCGCTGTAGCCGTAACTGTCGTACGCCTGCTGCCCGTTCTCCAGGTTGGCGCTGGTGACCTCGACCGGGAACTCCGTCCCGTCGGTGCGCCGCGCGACCATCCGGGTCGGTTTGGTCTGCCCGCGCGGGTCCATGTGGTCGGGCCTGCGCATGGAACCGGGGATCAGCTTGGAGTCGAACTGCGGCAGCAGATCGAGCAGTCCGCGCCCGACGAGCGCGGTGCCCGGAGCCTCGAAGGCCTCAAGGGCGATGGTGTTCGCGTTGACGACCGTCCCGTTGGCGTTGACCAGGACCAACGCGTCGGGCAGTGCGTCGAGTATCGCTGCGAGGCGAGCAGCGCCTCGGGATGGCCTGCTGCTCACGAGACGCTTCCTCCCTGTTACCGCACCTTGCCGACCGCTCGGGCCATCTTGCCAACCGACCCGCGACGTGTCACGCGAGGGAGTCTACGACCCCGGGTACCGCCGGGGGCGCTCAATGAGAGGGAGGTCGCACGTCGAAGTGACGCAGAACATGTGACCGCCAGCTCAGGCCCACGGGGGATTGAGAAAGACGGCCGCGGCGGGTCAGGAGCTGCCCTGGGGACGGGGGCTCAGATCGGGCAGCAGCGGCACGAGCCGGTCCCACTGCCCGATGTGGCAGCCGTCGCGACGGTCGAACGAGGCGTCGACGGGCCGCCCGGCCCAGGTACCGGTGACGTGCGCGGTGGCGGGACCGCCGTACTGCAAGGTGCAGACGCTGTCGTCGGGAACGGGCGCGAAGGTGTCCCGCCCCCACTGGGTGATGCGGTCGAGCCGGTCGCAGGCGGCGCCGGAGTCGGGGTGGCTGCCGCCACCGGGATGGCAGTACAGCTCGAACGTCCCGTCGAACCCGGCACCGGCGTGCCGGACGGTCACGGAGAGACGGTCCCCGACCGGGGTCTGCGCCGCGTGGGCGACGGGGGACGAGAGCGAGGAGAGGGACGAGAGGAGGGAGACGCCGAGGGCGGCGAGAACGATGAGGGGACGGGGGTGGGCGGCGCTGGGTGAGCGGGCGGGGAGGGCGGGGAGGGGAAGAAGACGAGACATGACCTGCCTAACGCGGCACGCCCCAGGACGATGCGCCGAGCCGCGACACCTCGTTCCGCGGCGGCGGGGAAGCCCTTTGCCCTGCGGCCCGCCCGCCTAGTACCGTGGGAGCCGATTGGTGACAGCGCGCTCATCTGTGTCATCATCTGCACGCACCACTCGCGCTCGCGCGGGGGGTTGTGCTGGAGGCGTCGCCTAGTCCGGTCTATGGCGCCGCACTGCTAATGCGGTTTGGGCCTTAAAGCCCATC
Source organism: Streptomyces griseoviridis (assembly GCF_005222485.1). Lineage (NCBI taxonomy): Bacteria > Bacillati > Actinomycetota > Actinomycetes > Kitasatosporales > Streptomycetaceae > Streptomyces > Streptomyces griseoviridis. The sequence continues at coordinate 4,480,139 of NZ_CP029078.1, read as the reverse complement.
GAGGGTTCAAATCCCTCCGCCTCCGCGCAAGATCACGAAGCCCCGGTCCCAGGACCGGGGCTTCGTCGTTTCCGCAGCTCACAAGGGGTAACCCGAACGGATTTCACATGGCGGCGGCAGTCATGTAATGTTCTTCCTGTCGCCGCAACGGCCCGGAAAACCCCGGACCAGAAGCCAAGACAACAACAGAACAAGCACTCGTAGCTTAACGGATAGAGCATCTGACTACGGATCAGAAGGTTGCAGGTTCGAATCCTGCCGAGTGCACATAGATGAGAGGCCCCGGAGAGATCCGGGGCCTTTCGCGTTGTGGTGGCGGCCGGCGGCGAAGTACAGCAGGCTGCTGGACTGGACGTCGAGGAGGGCGTCGGCTCCGTCTCGTTACCGCGCATCCGCTACGAGCGCGGTGTCGCCGTTTCCTTGATGAAGAGGCCCGCGAGTGCTCCCAGGACCAGCAGGATCGGCATCATGAGGAGCGCGTGGCCGTAGTCGGTGAGTGTCGGTGAGCCGGGCAGGAGTTTGTTGGGGACGGCCTGGAGCAGTCCGCCGATGATGAAGCAGACGCCGTTGACGATGGCCGCCGAGCTGCCGACGAGTTTGCCGGGGACGGACTCGCCGGCCACGGTGAAGGCGAGCATGTGGGCGCCGGCGAAGAGGCCCACGCAGAACATGGTGACCACGGAGACGGAGTTGGTCTCCCTGGGCAGGTAGACGAGCAGACCTACCGCGACCGCCTGGAGGAGGACGCCCACGACGGCGGGGACGCGGCGGTTGTTCCAGTGGTCGGAGAGCAGGTTGAACAGGGGCGCGCCGACGGCGAGGCCGAGCCAGGACATGGCGGTCAGGACCGCGGCGAGCGAGGTGCCGGCGCCGCGGGCCTCCATGACGCGCGGGCCCCAGAGCACGCCCATCGCGAGCATCGAGCCGAAGGAGACACCGGCCAGCAGCGCGGAGAGCACCACATTGCGGTTGCGGAAGCAGGTACCGAGGTCGCGGAAGATGCCGGGGACGAGCGGTGGCCGGGCCGCCCCCGTGGCCTGGGCCAGCTGTGCGGGGCCGGCCGTGGGGTTCCGTACGAGGAGGGCGAAGAGCACGATCAGCAGGAGGCCGCCCGCGCCGAAGCCGTTGAGGAGCTGCTGCCAGCTGACTCGCTGGAGCTGCCAGGAGATCGCGGGCTGGCCGAAGGCGGACCCCAGTGAGGCGAGCGACTGCACGAGGCCGAACATCAGGCCGTAGCGGGCCGCCGGGAACCACTGGCCGCCGATGTATCCGGCACCGACGAATCCGAAGAAGGAACCCACGGCGAGGACGATCTGCGCGGCGATCAGGGTGGCCATGCCGGTGGTCTGCGCGTACAGGAAGGCGCCCGCGGTGACGAAGGCGACGGCGATGGCGAGCAGCGGGCGGGAGCCGAAGCGGTCGAGCAGGGCGCCCGAGAAGAACTGGCACAGCGCGAAGGCCCACGTGTAGATGGAGCCGGCGAGGCCGATCTGCGCGACGGTGAGCGAGGCGGACTTCTGGATCTCGGGGGAGACCACGGCGTAGCCGGTCTGGATGGAGAACAGCCAGACCACGAAGGCGGTGCACAGGCCCCAGATGAGCCACGCCTCGACGCCGCCGATGGTTCGGTGCGGGCCGTGCAGCATGCGGGCGCCGGGGTGCTTCTTGTACTCGGGTTCGTCGCCGGTACCGGAGGTGGGGGCGGGGGCGGTGCTCGCCATGTCGTTCTCCTGTCGGCTCAGGCGGACCCACGGTCGCGGTCGTGCGCCAGGGCGCCGTTGACGTACGTCGCGCGCACGGTGCGGTCGTCACCCATGACGGCGAGGACGAACAGCAGCTCGTCGATGTCGCTCACGCGAGAGGTGCGCCGGGCGAGCAGCGGGGTGGCCCTGGGATCCAGGACGACGAAGTCGGCCTCGTGTCCGGGTTCGAGCGAGCCGACCTTGTCGTCGATGCCCATCGCCTGGGCACCGCCGAGGGTGGCGAGGTAGAACGCCTTGACGGAGTCGAGCGGGTAGTTGCTCAGCTCGGCGACCTTGTAGGCCTCGTTCACCGTGGCGAGCAGCGAGAACGAGGTGCCCGCGCCGATGTCGGTGCCCAGCCCCACCCGCATGGGGCGTCTGGCGTCCTTGGCGTCGTGGACGTGGAAGAGACCGCTGCCGAGGAAGAGGTTCGAGGTGGGGCAGTGCGCGACGGCCGTGCCGGTCTCGGCGCATCGGGCGCGTTCGCGGCCGGTCAGGTGCACTCCGTGGGCCAGCACGGCGCCGCGCCCGAGGAGCCCGAAGTGGTCGTAGACGTCGAGGTAGCCCCGCCGGTCAGGGAAGAGGGACCGTACCCAGGAGACCTCTCCGGTGTTCTCGGAGATGTGCGTGTGCACCAGCGCTTCGGGGTGCTCGCGCCACAACGTGCCGGCCGCCTCCAGCTGCTCCGGCGTGCTCGTCGGGGCGAAGCGGGGCGTGATGGCGTAGAGGTTGCGGTCCTTGCCGTGCCAACGTTCCAGCAGCGCCTTGGAGTCCTCGTAGCCCGACTGAGCGGTGTCGAGCAGGGCGTCGGGGCGTTGCGGTCCATCAGGACCTTGCCCGCGGCCATCCGCATGCCGCGCCGGGAGGACTCCTCGAACAGCGCGTCCACCGACTGCGGGTACACCGCGCAGAACGTCAGGGCCGTCGTGGTGCCGTTGCGCAGGAGTTCGTCGCAGAAGAACGACGCGATCCGGCGGGCGTAGTCGGCGTCGGAGAAGCGCTGCTCCTCGACGAAGGTGTAGTGGTTGAGCCAGTCGATGAGCTGGGAGCCGAACGCGGCGATGATGCCGGTCTGCACGTAGTGGATGTGGCTGTCGATGAACCCGGCCGTGATCACGTGGTCCGGGTAGTGGTCCACCGTGGTGCCCCGGGGCAGTCGCTCGCGCAGGGCGCCGTAGTCGCCGGCCGCGGTGATGACACCGCCTTCGCAGATCAGCAGCCCGTCGCTCTCGTACACGAAGGCGTCGTCACGGCCGACCAGGAACGGATCGTCCCGGAACCATATGAGCGGTCCGCGGACAGCTGTGACGTGCGCGGGCATGGGCCACCTCCGGGCGACGGGACGCAGGCACTTCCCTCTATGCACACCCGCCCGGGTGATCTCCGCACGCCAGGTTGACCCGTACGGGTGACCCTCGCACGGGAGGCGGACCCCGCTCCCCGGGGGCCTCGGCCTCGGCGCGGCCGTCTCGGAGACCCGCGCCAACGGGCCGTGCGCCGAGCCGAGTTGTGTCGCTGCCGTGGTCTTCGGGTCAGGCGCCCTCCGCGCGCCGGCGTCCCCTCGATCCCGTCCGCAGGCAGTGGCTCAGCCCTACGTATGCGGCCTCAGTAGACGATGACTCTCCAGCGTTCGACCCACAGCAGCCAGGCGCCTGCCGGTCCGCGTACCTGGACGCGGTCGCCTTCCCGCTGCTGGACGGAGCCGTAGAGCGTGGCCTCGGGGAGGTCCACCCTGACCGTGTCGTCGATCTCCACGTCATCCTCGACCGGCCGGTTCCACTCGTGCGCGCAGCGCTCGCAGGAGTAGGCGACCACCTCGCGTCCCTCGACGGTCGTCGGACGGCCCAGGCGGACCGCCTCGACGCGGCACCGGGGACAGGGATCGGCGGTGTGTCGGCCTACGCTGCGGGACATTCCTCGATCCTGCGTGCGGGGCGCGGGGGACGCAAGATCCGGTCCTCGATCATGGCTGCGGGGCTGCGGGGCTGCGGGGCTGCGGGGCACATGGGACGCACGGTCCGGTGGAGGCCCCGGGGGAGCGTTCCGGTCCCGGGGCCTTTCGCGGTGGGCTCGGTCGGGGGCTCTCAGGCCGCCGTCCACCGCCACGCGTTCGCGCTGTACACGCACTTGATCGTCGTCCCGCTCGCCGTGCTGGTGACCGCTCCGTGGTCGCTGTTGCGGCAGAACTGGCCCGCCGAGTAGCAGTTCCCCGCGTTCGAGACGATCGAGCAGGTGCCGGTGCGGCTGGTGGTGCCGCTTCCGCCGGTGCTGCCGCTTCCGCCGCCCGCGCCGGCGACCCTCGCCGCCGCGGTCCTCGTGACGGTGACCGTCGGGGCCGGCTTCGCCTTCACCTTCACGGTCTCCGTGACGGTCGGGGCCGGTTCAGGCGTCGCGGTGGTCGTGGCGGTCGCCGTCACCGTCGTCGCGGGCCGCACCTTGGCCTCGACGGGCTGCTGCTCGGCGTCCCCGGTGGAGCCGATGAGCACACCCGTCAGGAACAGCGCCGATCCGCCGAGCCAGACGAGGGCACGCTTGCGGAGCGGGCGGGCGTCGGGCGGTCGCGGTGCCGGCGGTATCGGAGCGGTGTACGGGTTGGTCATCTCTTCCCCCCTGGGAGCGTTGCGTGGAGTGACCGTAGTGCCCGGGAGAGTGATGTGTGGGAGATGTGTGCGGGAGGTGTCCAATCTGTGACATCCCCTGTCCTCGACCCTGTCCTCGACCCTGCCTTCGGCCCTCCCCTCGGCCCCGCCCTCCGTCCTGTTCGCCGTCCTGTTCGCCGTCCCGTTGTCAGTGGTCGGCCCTACTCTCGAAGCAATGGCACAGGCATGGAAGTGCTCGGGGCTGCGGTGGGTGGACGGCGTGCCCGAGCTGGTGTGGGACGGCGGTCGGCGCTCCGCGTTGACCTGGGGGAAACGGGTGGCCTTCAAGGTCGCGGACGGGGGTGTGCGGACCTGTGTGGGGGCTCGGGGGCACCTCTGCCCGATGCGCGCCGTCGTCTCGGCGCGGAGCACGGGGGCGCGGTGCGAGGAGTGCGCGCGGTTGGACCGGGCGCACTCCGTCGCCGCCGACACCCTCGCCGACGACCCCCGCCCCTACCGCGTCTATCTCGCGTGGTTCGGGCCCGGCCTGGTCAAGGTCGGCATCACCCGCGTGGAACGGGGATCCGTCCGGCTGTTGGAGCAGGGCGCCGTCTGTTTCAGCTGGCTCGGCACCGGCCCTCTGATGGCCGCCCGGCGTTCCGAGGAGCTGCTGCGGGCCGCCCTCAAGGTGCCCGACCGCATTCCGTACGCCGACAAGCGGGCCGTCCGTTCCGCGCTGCCCGGCACGGAGGCCGAGCGGGCCGCCGAGGTGCGGGCGCTGCACGCTCGCGCGGTCGCCCTCGACGGCTGGCCGGAGTCGCTCGCCCGTGAACCCTGCCTGACCGTCGACCACTTCGGCGTCTTCGGCCTCGCCGATCTGCCACCGGCCCTCGGAGAGGTCAGCGGGCTCGTCGCCGGCGGCGCCCTGAGCGGGGAGCTGGTCGCGGCGGCCGGTCCCGACCTGCACCTCGACCTCGCCGACGGCCGCGGGGTCGTCGTCCTCGACACCCGACTCCTGCGGGGGTGGGAGCTGGGGCCCAGCGACCGATCCGGCGGCCGACTCGACGGCCTGTCCGGGGGTCGACTCGACGACCGACTCGACGACCGACCCGGCGGGCAGTCCCGGAGTGGTTCCCGGGGGCCTTCCGGTCCCGGGGGTCCGGGCGGCGGGTCCGGTCCAAGCGGTCCGTACGGCGGTCCAGGCCGCGAAATCGGCTTCCCGATCAGGGAGTTCCGCCCACCCGACGACGGGTCTGCCGTCCAGGACGGGCTGTTCTGAGGACGGCTTCGACCGTACGGCAAGCCACCCCCTGCCGTACCACCCCCTGCCATGCCACCCCTGCCGTACCACCCCCGGCTGTGCCACCAGCGGTGCCGCCGCCCCCCCAACAGGCCACCGCCTCGACCGTCCACCACCCCGCCGGGGTAGAAACGAGAGGGACAGCAGTGGGCGTCGCGTCGCGCGGAGGGCAGGCACATGCACGAGACACGGGAGTCGGGCGAGGAGATTCCTTCCCGAGCCGACGAGAGCCTTCCCCTCCCCGCCGAAGCCTCCCCACTCACCGCGGGGACCCTTTCCCTCCCCGCTGAAGCCCTCCAGATCCGCCGGTTCACCGAGCGGTTGGGCATTCCCGGGCTGGTCGACGTCCACACCCACTTCATGCCCGAGCGCGTCCTCCGCAAGGTCTGGGCCTACTTCGACTCCGTCGGGGCGCTCGGCGGTGACCTCGACTGGCCCATCACCTACCGGCACGAGGAGGACGAACGGCTCGCGGTGCTGCGGGAGTTCGGTGTGCTGGCCTTCACCGCCATGCTCTACCCGCACAAGCCCGGCATGGCCGAGTGGCTCAACGGCTGGGCCGTGGAGTTCGCCCGCAGGACGCCCGACTGCCTGCACACCTCCACCCTCTTCCCCGAGCCGGGCGTCGAGCGGTACGTCAGGGAAGCCGTCGAGCGCGGCGCCCGGGTCTTCAAGGCGCATGTGCAGGTCGGCGCCTACGACCCCGCCGACGCGCTGCTCGCCCCCGTCTGGGGGCTGCTCGCCGAGGCCGGGGTCCCGGTGGTGATCCACTGCGGGTCAGGGCCCGCGCCCGGTCGGCACACCGGACCCGAGCCGATCGCCCGGGTGCTCGCCCGCCACCCCCAACTCCGCCTGGTCGTCGCGCATCTGGGGATGCCCGAGTACGAGGACTTCCTCGGCCTCGCCGAGCGGTACGGGGAGGTCCGGCTCGACACGACGATGACGTTCACCGACTTCAGTGAGCGGCTGGCGCCCTTCCCCGCGCGGGCGCTGCCCCGGCTCGCCGCCCTCGGTGACCGCGTCCTGCTCGGCAGCGACTTCCCGAACATCCCCTACCCCTACCTCCACCAGCTCCAGGCTTTGGAGCGGCTCGGCCTCGGCGACGACTGGCTGAGGGCCGTCTGCCACGACAACGGAAAGCGGCTGTTCGCCCGGTAGGCGACCGGTGGGACTGCGGGGACCCCCGCCGGCCCCTTCCCATGCCCCGCCTGAGAGCCCCCTGTGTGTTTCTCAGAGAATTCACAGGTGAGGGAAAGGGTGCTCTCAGAGGGCGCCGACAAGGTGTCCATCATGACCACGACCTCGCCCCAGGGGCGCACCGAACTGCTGAGGCCGGACGGGAGCCCCGTCCGCGTGCTTGTGGTGGACGACGAGTTGTCGATCACCGAGCTGCTGTCCATGGCCCTGCGTTACGAGGGGTGGCAGATCCGCAGCGCCGGTGACGGCACCGGCGCCATCCAGACCGCCCGGGAGTTCCGTCCCGACGCCGTCGTCCTCGACATGATGCTGCCCGACATGGACGGCCTCACGGTGCTCGGCCGGCTCCGTCGTGAACTGCCTGACGTGCCGGTGCTGTTCCTCACCGCCAAGGACGCCGTCGAGGACCGGATCGCGGGTCTGACGGCGGGCGGCGACGACTACGTCACCAAGCCGTTCAGCCTGGAGGAGGTCGTGGCCAGGCTGCGCGGGCTGATTCGGCGTTCCGGTGCCGCCGACCGGCGTTCGGACTCCGTGCTGGTGGTCGGCGACCTCACCCTCGACGAGGACAGCCACGAGGTCTCGCGCGGCGGCGCCAACATCCACCTCACCGCGACCGAGTTCGAGCTGCTGCGCTTCCTGATGCGCAACCCGCGCCGGGTGCTCAGCAAGGCGCAGATCCTGGACCGGGTGTGGTCCTACGACTTCGGCGGCCAGGCCAACGTCGTCGAGCTGTACATCTCCTACCTGCGGCGCAAGATCGACGCCGGCCGGGAGCCGATGATCCACACCAGGCGCGGGGCCGGTTACCTGATCAAGCCCGCCGTGTCATGAGCGGGCGGCGGCAGTCGCGCCCCCGGAAGCGACGCGCGGGACAGCCGCGCACCCTGCGGGCGCGGCTCGTCGTCGCGTCCGTCGTCCTGATCGCCGTCGTCTGCGCGGTGATCGGCACCGTGACCACCCTCGCCCTGCGCTCGCACCTCTACGAACAGCTCGACGGCAACCTCAAGGACGCGGCGGCGCGCGCGGGCGGCATGGCCGTACCGCCGGGCGTCCCCAAGGACGGGCAGCCGGGGCACGACGGCTCCGTCAACTCGGTCGTCTCCACCGCCGTCAACCTGGAGGACTTCGTCACCCGGGGCCCGCTGGTGGTCGGCACGCTCATCGCGAAGGTCCAGAACGGGTCCATCACCGACTCCAAGATCGGTGAGAAGGACGCCAACAGCGCCGACGACAACCCGATGAAGCCCGGTGACCTGACCACCGCGCAGGAGCGGACCCTCGCGAGCGTCCCGCACGACGACAAGCCGCACAGCGTCGATCTTCCCGGGCTCGGCGGCTACCGCGTCACGTACGTCGACGGCACCAAGGGCACCTACTACGTCGCGATCCCCACCAAGGACACCGTCAGCACCCTCAACACCCTGATCATCGTCGAGGTCAGCGTCACGGCCGCGGGGCTCGGCGCCGCCGTCATCGCCGGATATGTGCTCGTCGGCGTCGCCACCCGGCCGCTGCGCCGGGTCGCCGCGACCGCCACCCGGGTCTCCGAACTGCCCCTGCACACCGGCGAGGTCAACCTCAGCGAGCGCGTCCCCGAGTCCGAGACCGACCCGCACACCGAGGTCGGCCAGGTCGGCGCCGCGCTCAACCGCATGCTGGACCACGTGCACGGCGCCCTGCACGCCCGCCAGCAGAGCGAGATGCGGGTCCGCCAGTTCGTCGCGGACGCCAGCCACGAGCTGCGCACCCCGCTCGCCTCCATCCGCGGGTACGCCGAACTGACCCGGCGCGGCCGGGAACAGGTCGGCCCCGACACCCGGCACGCCCTCGGCCGGATCGAGTCCGAGGCGGGCCGGATGACCCTGCTCGTCGAGGATCTGCTGCTGCTCGCCCGCCTGGACGCCGGACGGCCGCTCCAGTTCGAGCAGACGGACCTGATCCCGCTCGTCGTCGACACCGTCAGCGACTCCCGCGCGGCCGGCATGGACCACAACTGGCGCCTCGACCTGCCCGACGAACCGGCCCAGGTCTCCGCCGACGCGGCCCGCCTGCAACAGGTCCTCGTCAACCTCCTCGGCAACGCCCGCAAACACACCCCGCCCGGCACCACGGTCACCGCCCGTGTGCAGCGGCGCGGCCCGTGGATGTGCGTGGACGTCGAGGACGACGGCCAGGGCATCCCCGCCGAGCTGCTCCCGCACGTCTTCGAACGGTTCGCCCGCGGCGACTCCGCGCGCTCCCGCGCGACCGGCTCGACCGGGCTCGGCCTCGCGATCGTGCAGGCCGTGGCGGCCGCGCACGGCGGCGCGGTGACCGTCGACAGCGTTCCGGGACGCACGGTGTTCACCGTGCATCTGCCCGCGCTCGTCCCGCAGGGCCCCCGGCCGGACGCCGAAACGAACTGGCAATCGCACTCACAGGCGCAGCACAGTGCCACCACATGGGTGCAACAGGGCGCTTGACAAGAGTCGTTCCCATGCGAACCGACTCTTCTTCCGGCACCCTGCCGGCGCGGGAGCACCTCCCGGCCGGCGACGCCGGTACGCCTGTCCTGGACGTAGTGATCCCCGTCTACAACGAGGAGAAGGACCTCGAACCGTGTGTGCTGAGACTCCACGACCACCTCAGGCGCACCTTCCCCTACGCCTTCCGCATCACGGTCGCGGACAACGCGTCGACGGACGCCACCCCGGCGGTGGCGGCACGGCTCGGGGCGGAGATCGCCGAGGTCTCGCACTTCCGGCTGGAACAGAAGGGCCGGGGACGCGCCCTGCGGGCGGTGTGGTCCGCCTCGGAGGCGCCGATCCTCGCCTACATGGACGTGGACCTGTCGACCGACCTGAACGCGCTGCTGCCGCTGGTCGCGCCGCTCATCTCGGGCCACTCCGACCTGGCGATCGGCTCCCGGCTCGCCCGCTCCTCGCGCGTGGTGCGTGGGCCGAAGCGGGAGTTCATCAGCCGGGCCTACAACCTCATCCTGCGCGGTTCGCTCCAGGCCCGGTTCTCGGACGCGCAGTGCGGCTTCAAGGCGATCAGGCGCGATGTCGCCCAGGTGCTGCTGCCGCTGGTCGAGGACACCGGCTGGTTCTTCGACACCGAGATGCTGGTCCTCGCCGAGCGGGCCGGGCTGCGCATCCACGAGGTGCCGGTGGACTGGGTCGACGACCCGGACTCGACGGTGCACATCGTGAGGACGGCGACCGAGGACCTCAAGGGCGTGTGGCGGGTGGGGAAGGCGCTGGCGTCGGGCTCGCTCTCGCTCGACCGGCTCGCCCGGCCGTTCGGTGACGACCCGCGCGACCGCGACATCAAGGACGTCCCCAAGGGTCTGGCCCGCCAACTGGTCGGGTTCTGCGTGGTCGGCGGTCTCTCGACCCTCTTCTACCTGCTGCTCTACAGCGCCTTCCGGCAGTTCTCCGGTTCGCAGATCGCCAACGCGCTGGCCCTGCTGGTCTCCGCGGTCGCCAACACCGCGGCCAACCGGCGCCTCACCTTCGGGGTACGGGGCCGCGGCGGCGCCGTCCGCCACCAGGCGCAGGGCCTGGTCGTCTTCGGCATCGGGCTCGCCCTGACCAGCGGCTCGCTCGCCGCCCTGAACGCGGCGAGCAGCGAACCCGCGCACTCCACCGAGCTGGCGGTCCTGATCGCCGCCAACCTCGCCGCGACCGTGCTGCGCTTCCTCCTCTTCCGCGCCTGGGTCTTCCCCGACCGCAGGGACGGCGCCGTCGACGGGCCCGCGGCCACCGACGGTCCGACCGGCCGTCCCACCGGCCACCCCGTCGGCCGCTCGACGGTTGTCGCCTCCCACACCCCTGCCCCCGGCACCCCCCTCGGCACCTCCCCCGCCCCGCCGCATCCGACCGGCGCCGTGCCCGAGTACGCCGCGCACCCCGGACACCCGGAGCAGCCCCCGCTGCCGCGTCGCCAGGCCGCCCCGGCGCAGGGGCTCCGGCCGGCGCGCCCCTACGACTCCACCGAACCGGGGGACAAGCGATGACCACCCAGCACGACGAGACGACGCGTCCGGGGGGCGCCGCACCCGCCGACCCGCGGGACGCCGACCTGCGGAACGCCGACCCGCGGGACGCCGACCCGCAGGGCGCCTCCCCGCCGCCGTCCGCCCCGGATGTGCCGGACGTGCCGGCCCCCGCGGGCGGCGAGCCGCGGCAGCCGCTCCTCAGGAGAGCGTGGCGCGGCAGGCCGGACGACCCGCGCTGGGCCCGCCCCGCCCTCCTCGGCCTGCTGCTCGCCACCGCCCTGCTCTACCTCTACAACCTGAGCGCCTCAGGCTGGGCCAACTCCTTCTACTCGGCGGCCGTCCAGGCGGGCAGCACGTCCTGGAAGGCGATGTTCTTCGGCTCGCTGGACGCGGCCAACGCGATCACCGTGGACAAGCCGTCGGCGTTCCTGTGGCCGATGGAGCTGGCGGTACGGGTCTTCGGCCTGAACTCCTGGGCGATCCTGGCCCCCGAGGTCCTGATGGGCGTCGGCACGGTCGCCGTCGTCCACGCCTCGGTGCGCCGCCGGTTCGGCCCCGGTGCCGGGCTGCTCGCGGGCGCGGTGCTCGCGCTCACCCCGGTCGCGGCGCTGATGTTCCGGTTCAACAACCCGGACGCGATGCTGGCCCTGCTGATGGCGCTCGCCTGCCACTTCGTGGTGCGCGCGCTGGAGGACGGCCGGACCAGGTGGCTGGTGTGGGCCGGGGTCGCGATCGGCTTCGCGTTCCTCGCCAAGACCCTCCAGGCGTTCCTGGTCCTGCCGCCGCTCGCGATCGTCTACGCGGTCTGCGCGCCGGTGTCGGTGAAGAAGCGGATCGGCCAACTGGCGGCGGCGACCGGCGCGTTGATCGTGGCGGGCGGCTGGTGGGTGGCGATCGTCGAACTGTGGCCCGCCTCCTCGCGCCCCTACATCGGCGGCTCCCAGAACAACTCCTTCCTGGAACTCACCTTCGGCTACAACGGACTTGGCCGGCTCAACGGCGAGGAGACCGGCAGCGTCGGCGGCGGGGGCGGCGCGGGCGGCACCGGGATGTGGGGCGAGACCGGCTGGGACCGGATGTTCAACTCCGAGATCGGCGGCCAGATCTCGTGGCTGCTGCCCGCCTCCCTGATCCTGCTCGCGGCGGGCCTGGTCGCCACCCGCAGGCTCGGGCGGACGTCCGTGACCCGCGGCTCGTTCCTGGTGTGGGGCGGCTCGCTGCTGATGACGTGGATCGTCTTCAGCTACATGGCGGGCATCTTCCACCAGTACTACACGGTGGCGCTGGCCCCCTACCTCGCGGCCGTGGTCGGCATGGGCGCGGGCATCCTCTGGGAGAAGCGCGCTCAGATCTGGGCGTCCCTCGCTCTCGCGGCCTCCGTGGTGGCGGCCTCGGCGTGGGGCTATGTGCTGCTCAACCGGACCTCCAGCTACCTGCCTTGGCTGAAGTGGCTGGTCCTGGTCGGCGGTCTGGCCGGCGCGCTCGGTCTGATCTTCGCGAGCCACGTCAGGCGCCAACTCGCCCTGGCCGCGGTCGCGGTGAGCATCGTCGCCGCGCTCGGCGGCCCGACCGCGTACACCCTCAGCACGGTCGGCTCCGCGCACACCGGATCGATCCCGACGGCGGGCCCGTCCGGCATGGGCTTCGGAGGCATGGGCGGCGGCCCCGGCGGTGGCCGAGGCGGCACGGGCGGGGGCATGCCGGGCGGCGGCCCCGGTGGCGGCACCCAGAACCAGCAGAACGGCAACGGCTTCCCGGGCGGGGGCAACGGCGGCTTCGGCGGCGGGATGCCGGGCCAGAACGGCAACGGCAACACCCAGGGACAAGGCCAGGGCCAGGGCCAGCAGGGTGGTGGCGCTCCCGGCGGCCGGACCGGCGACGGCGGCGGCATGGACGGCGGCGGCATGGGCGGCGGCGCGGGCGGGCTGCTCAACGGCGCGACCGTCAGCTCCGCCGCGAAGAAGCTGCTCACCGCCGACTCCGGCGACTACACCTGGGTCGCGGCGGCCATCGGCGCCCAGAACGCGGCGAGTTACCAGCTCTCCACCGGCGACCCGGTGATGGCGATCGGCGGCTTCAACGGCACCGACCCGTCCCCGACGCTGGCCCAGTTCAAGAAGTACGTGGCCGCGGGGAAGATCCACTACTTCATCTCCAGCGGCTCGGGCGGCGGAATGGCGGGCGGGAGCGACAGCACCGGCACGTCCACGCAGATCACCTCGTGGGTCGAGAAGACCTACCAGAAGGTGACGGTCGGTTCGGCCACCTTCTACGACCTCACCCAGAAGGCGAGCGACTGACCACGGGCCCGACGGGCCCCGGGCACAAGGGCGGTGACCCAGGTCACCGCCCTTCGCCGTGCCGCACGGCAGCCGTCGCCGTGCCAGGAGCAGCCGCCAAGCCGGAAACAGCCGCCGTGCCAGGAGTAGCCGTCGCGCCAGGAGCAGCCGCCGTGCCAGAAGCAGCCGCCGCGCACAGGAGCAGCCGCCGCGCGCCACAAGTCGTTGTACGACGTATAAGAAACTGTTCTACGGTGTACGGCATGACGACGACCCCCCAGGGCCACCCGCAGCGCTGGCTCATCCTCGGTGTCATCTGTCTCGCGCAGCTGACCGTGCTGCTGGACAACACCGTCCTGAACGTGGCGATCCCCTCCCTGACCACGGAGTTAAACGCCACCACCTCCGACATCCAGTGGATGATCAACGCGTACTCGCTCGTCCAGTCGGGGCTGCTGCTCACCGCGGGCAGCGCGGCCGACCGCTACGGCCGCAAGAAGATGCTGATCGCCGGCCTCGCCCTGTTCGGCGTCGGCTCCCTCACCGCCGGACTCGCCTCCACCACCGCCCAGTTGATCGCCGCGCGGGCCGGCATGGGCATCGGCGGCGCGCTGCTGATGACGACCACGCTCGCCGTGGCGATGCAGATCTTCACCCCGGGGGAGCAGCCGAAGGCGATCGGCATCTGGGCCGCCGTCAACTCGCTCGGCTTCGCGACCGGGCCGCTGATCGGCGGCTTCATGCTGAACCACTTCTGGTGGGGCGCGATCTTCCTGATCAACCTGCCGGTCGCCGCGCTCGGCCTGGTCGCGGTCGTCGCCCTGGTCCCCGAGTCGAAGAACCCGCAGGGCGACCGCCCCGACCTGCTGGGTGCGCTGCTCTCCACGGTCGGCATGAGCGCCCTGGTCTTCGCGATCATCTCGGGCCCTGCGCACGGCTGGACCTCCGGCAGGGTGCTGACCAGCGCGGCCGTCGCCGTCGTCGTCCTCGCGCTGTTCGGGTACTGGGAGAGCCGCATCCCGTACCCGATGCTCGACCTGCACTTCTTCCGCAACCGCCGGTTCACGGGGGCGGTCGCGGGCGCGGTGCTGATCGCGTTCGGCATGGGCGGCTCGCTGTTCCTGCTCACCCAGCACCTGCAATTCGTGCTCGGCTACGGCCCGTTGGAGGCCGGACTGCGCACCGCGCCGCTCGCGCTGACCATCGTCGCGCTCAACTTCACCGGTGTCGCCGCGAAGTGGATGACCCGGCTCGGCACACCGCTGGCCATCGCGATCGGCATGGTGCTGATGTCGGGCGGTCTGGTCGTCATCGCGCTGCTGGCGTCCGGCGGTTACCCCGGGACGCTGCTCGGGCTGCTGCTCATCGGCGCGGGCGGCGCCGTCGCCAGCCCCGCGATGGCGCACGCCATCATGAGCGCGATACCGCCCGCCAAGGCCGGTGTCGGCGCCGGGATCAACGGCACGCTGGCCGAGTTCGGCAACGGGCTCGGCGTCGCCGTCCTCGGCGCGGTCCTCAACTCCCGTTTCCTGGCGGTGTCGTTGCCGGTGGCGCTGGCCGCGGCCGGCTCCGCGGCCGAACGGCGGCGGGTGACGGACTCCTTCTCGGCGGGGCTCGAGACGAGCCTGCTGGTCGGCGCGTGCGCGGTGCTGCTGGGCGGGCTGCTGGCGGCGGTCCTGCTGCGCAGGGCCGAACGCGCGGAGTCGGACGTGGTGACCGCCTAGGCACCCGGGTGCTTGGGTAGACGTGCGGCTGCGGGTTCGTTCGGGCTGGTCGCACGGTCCGCCCGGAGACTCGGGGGCGGCCGGTGTGCGGAGGCGAGGAAGGTGTGCGCATGACGAATGCGGCCGGTCGGTCCAGCGTGTGGCTGGAGGGCAAGGCCCGGCGGGGCGGACGCGGCGGGCAGCCGTCGGGGCTCGACCGGGAGCGGATCACCGCGGCCACCGTCCGGCTGCTGGACGCGGAGGGGCTCGCCCGGTTCTCGATGCGCAGGCTCGCCGCCGAACTGAACGTCACCGCGATGTCCGTCTACTGGTACGTCGACACCAAGGACGACCTCCTTGAACTCGCCCTGGACGCCGTCTACGGCGAGCTGCTGCTGCCCGACCCGGCCGAGCCACGGGAGTGGCGCGACCGGCTCCGCGCGCTGGCGGGCCAGTACCGGGCCCTGCTGGTCCGGCACCCCTGGCTGTCGCCGCTGGTCGGCACGTACCTCAACATCGGCCCGAACGCGCTGGCCTTCGCCCGGGTCGTGCAGCGGACCCTGCGCGGGACCGGCCTCCCGGCGTCCAGGCTGACCGGCGCGATCTCCGCCGTCCTCCAGTTCGTGTACGGGTTCGGCACCATCGAGGGCCACTTCGGGGCGCGTGTCGCGGCCGCCGGCATGACCCACGACGAGTACTTCCGGCACTCGGTGAGCGCCGCGAGCCAGGACCCGGGCGCCGCCGCGATGATCGAGGAGTCCGCCGACATCATGGAAGCGCGCGGCGGCGACACCCCGCAGGAGATGTGGGAACGCGACTTCACCTTCGGCCTCGACCTCCTGGTGGCGGGCATCGAGGCGATGCTGACCCGCGAGGAGTGAGCCGCGGGCCCGGCCGCGTCCCCTCCCGGGCCCCGGGTCACGCCTCCGGAGTCGCCAGCCGCGCCGGGAACCCGCCGGTGGCCACCGGGCCCCACTTCCGGGGCGTGATCCGGATGATCGACTTGCCCTGCTTCGCCATGGCCGCCCGGTACTCGTCCCAGTCCGGGTGCTCACCCGCGATGTTGCGGTAGTACTCGACGAGCGGCTCGACGGAGTCGGGGGCGTCGATGACCTCGGCGGTCCCGTCGATCTGCACCCACGGCCCGTTCCACTCGTCGCTCAGCACGACAAGGCTGACCTGCGGGTCACGCTTGGCGTTGCGCGTCTTGGCCCGCTCGGGGTACGTGGACATGACGATCCGCCCGGAGTCGTCGACCCCGCAGGTGAGCGGCGAGGCCTGCGGCCCCCCGTCACCACGCCGGGTCAGCAGCAGCGCCCGATGCCTGGGCCGCACGAAGTCCAGCAACTCGTCGAGGGAGACGCGGGTGTTGGTAGCGATGTTCGGTGCCATACGGCCACCCTAGGCCGCACTCGGCCGATCCCGCGTAGCCGTCCCCGACACGCTGGGCGCGGGGCGGGAACCGCCCGCGCCGGACGGCGGGCGCGGAGAGTCCCCGTGCCCGCCGTCCAGGTCGGACTCCTGTCCACCGTCCAGGTCGGACTTCTGCCCGCCGTCCGGTTCGAACTTCCGCCCGTCCGGGTGGCCCCGCCCCCACCCCCGCTCACCCCTCCGGCAGTGACTCCCCCTGGACCGCCTGGACGTCCAGTTCCACGCGGAGGGTCGTGCCGATCGCCGCGATGCCCGCCTGGACGACCTGGTTGTAGTTCATGGCGAAGTCGTCGCGGCGCAGTTCCGTCGTGGCGCGGAACGCGGCGCGGGTGCCGCCCCACGGGTCGGCGCCGGTGCCGAGGTAGGCGAGGTCGAGGTCGACCGCGCGGACCACGCCGTGCAGGGTCAGGTCGCCGTGGACGGTCCAGCGGTCGGGGCCCGCCGGGGCGATGCCCGTGGAGCGGAACGTGATCTCCGGGAACCGTTCGACGTCCAGGAAGTCGGGGGAGCGCAGATGGTCGTCGCGCATGGCGTTGCCGGTGTCGATGGAGGAGGCCCGGATGACGGCCTCGACGCGGGACTTCTCGACCTCGTCGGGGGCGATCTCGATCCGCGCGCCGAAGTCGGTGAACCGGCCGCGCACGCTGGAGATCCCCAGGTGCTGGGCGACCGCGCCGACCGAGGAGTGCGCGGGGTCGACGGTCCACGGGCCGGGCGGCGGGAGTTCGGTGCCGCCCTGCCTGGCCAGCGTCACGTTGCCCAGGTCGGCGCGTCCGCTCGCGGTGACGAGCGCGCTGGAGGCGACGGGCGCGTACCCGATCGCCGTGACGATCACGGTGTAGGCGCCCGGCGCGAGCGCGGTCGGGTGCCGTACGGCGCCTTCGGGGTCGGCCTCGGCGCGCACCACCTGGGTGCCGGTCATGTCGGTCACCGTGACGACCGCGTGCGACACGGCCCATCCGTCCCTGGTACGGATCTTCGCGGTCAGTGCCATCCCGTGTTTCTCCTTGCGGGCCGTGCCGGTGCTGCGTGGGGTCGCGGGGCGTGGCCGATGTGTCGGGTCGGTGCGTGGGGGGAGTGGGGGTGAGGGGCGAGTGCGGTGGGGGAGCAGGCCGGCCCGTGGTGGGGACGCCTCGGTCGGAGGCGTGCCCACCACGGGCCGGGTGTGAACTACTCGCCCGGGTGGGCGAGTTCGATGTCGTGGCCGTCGACGCCCGGACCGGTCACCGTCAGCGCGGTGGCGGCCGGCGGGTAGCCGGTGGCGATGACCGTGTACTCGCCGCCGTCGAGGTCGGCGAAGGCGTACGCCCCGTCGATCCCGGTGGTGGCGGTGCCGACGACGTTGCCCGCCGCGTCGACCAGGGTGACCCGCGCGTCGGCCAGCGGCCCGTGCGGTGCCCGGACGACGCCCTGGAGCTGGGCGCCCGCGTCGAGGTCGACCTCGATCCGGGTGACCCCGGCGCCGCCCACCTCGACGGGCAGCGCCCGCGGCCGGAACCCGGCGGCGTTCACCGCGACGGTGACGGCGCCCGGCACCAGCTCGGCGAACCCGAACTCGCCGTTCTCCCCGGTGGTGCCGGTGGCCAGCAGGTCGCCGCGCACATCGGTGACGATGACCATCGCGTCCTTGACGGCCAGTCCGGTCTGCGCGGCCCTGACCAGGCCGTTCAGCCCGCTGGTGCCGCTGAGCAGGATGTCGTAGGCCACCGCGTCGCCGTTCACGACGATCGTGGAGGCCTGCGGCTGGAAGCCGTCGGCTGAGGCGATCAGCACGTAGGAGCCGGTGCCCGGCGCGTCCAGCGTGTAGGACCCGTCGGCCTGGGCGACCGAGCGGCCGAGCTGCCGTCCCGCGAGCGAGATCAGGGTGACGGCGGCCTGCGGCACCGGCGCGCTCTCGGCGCCCCGCACGAACCCGTGCACCGGGATTCCCCCGGCGTCCGCGAACTGCTGTTCGGGCCGGTCCGCCGTGGCGAGCGCGGCGAGCCGCCGGGTGTCCTCGGGCGCCGTCCCGAGACCGTCGGCGGTCGCGACGCCGTCGGCGGCGGTGGCCGTGACCTGGCCCGGCGCGGACGCCTGGGCCGGTATCTCGGCGGTGGCGGGCTCCTCGTCGCCCGCGGTCTGGGCCAGCGCGCCCCTGGTGCGCAGCGGGACCTCCTTGATGAACAGCGTGACCAGGAGGGCCAGCAGCGCCATCACGGCGGCGATCATGAAGACGTCCGCGATGCCGTGGCCGTACGCGCTCTCCATGACGGTGCGCAGCGGCGCGGGCAGCTTGTCCATGTCCGGGATCGCGCCCGAGGAGCCCGAACCGGCCAGCGAGGCGTACTTGGGTCCGAGGTCGGCGATGCCGTCCTGGGCGTAGTCGGTGATGCGGCTGGCCATCACGGCGCCGAGCGCCGAGACGCCCATGGCGCCACCGAGGGACCGGAAGAAGGTGACCGTGGAGCTGGCCGAGCCGAGGTCGGCGGGGTCGACCTGGTTCTGCGTGGAGAGCACCAGGTTCTGCATCATCATGCCGACGCCGAGACCCAGCAGGGCCATGAAGACGGCCGTCTTCCAGTAGTCCGTGTCGTAGCGGATGGTGCCCAGCAGGCCGAGGCCCGCCGTGATGAGCACGCCACCGCTGACCAGCCACGCCTTCCACTTGCCCGTGCGGGTGATGAACTGCCCGGAGACCGTGGACGAGACGAACAGACCGCCGATCATCGGGATGGTCATGACGCCCGACATGGTCGGCGACTTGTCCCGGGCCAGCTGGAAGTACTGGGCGAAGAAGACGGTGCCGGAGAACATCGCGACACCGACGAACATCGAGGCGAGCGAGGACAGCGTGATCGTCCGGTTGCGGAACAGCCGCAGCGGGATGATCGGTTCCTTGGCCCTCGACTCGACGTAGACGAAGATCAGGCCGAGCAGGAGGGAACCCGCGACCATCACGGCGGTCTGCCAGGACAGCCAGTCGTACTTGTCACCGGCGAAGGTGACCCAGACCAGCAGCAGCGAGACGGCGGCCGAGATGAAGAACGCGCCGGCCCAGTCGACCTTCACGTCCCGCTTCACGACGGGCAGGTGCAGCGTCTTCTGGAGCACGATCAGCGCGATGACCGCGAACGGCACACCGACGTAGAAGCACCAGCGCCAGCCCAGCCAGCTGGTGTCGGTGATGACACCGCCGAGCAGCGGGCCGCCGACGGTGGCGACGGCGAAGGTCGCGCCGAGGTAGCCGGAGTAGCGGCCGCGCTCGCGGGGCGAGATCATCGCGGCCATCACGATCTGCGCGAGGGCGGAGAGACCGCCGACGCCGATGCCCTGCACCACCCGGCAGGCGATGAGCATCGCCGGGTTCTGCGACAGGCCGGCGGCCGCCGAGCCCAGCACATAGATGACCAGGGCTATCTGGACGAGCGCCTTCTTGTTGTACAGGTCGGCGAGCTTGCCCCACAGCGGGGTGGCGGCCGTCATGGCCAGCAGCGTCGAGGTGACGACCCAGGTGTAGGCGGACTGGCCGCCGCCGAGGTCGCCGATGATCTCCGGGAGGGCGTTCGAGACGATCGTGGACGACAGGATCGCCACGAACATGCCGAGCAGCAGGCCGGAGAGTGCTTCCATGATCTGCCGGTGCGTCATGGGGACGTCGCCGGAGGGACCGGTGGATCCTCCCCCGTGCTTGGCATGAGCCCGCACACCGGCTGGTGTGGTCGTTGCCATGGACTTCCTTATCTCACGTGTTCGCGGGTGTACGGGTGGTCGGTGCGAGTGCGGGTGGCGGGAGCCTGGCCGGCGCACGGCAGTCGTCGAAACTCGCCCGCAGCCGGGTCATCAGGACGATGAGCTGGGCGACTTCGTCGTCGCTCCAGTCGCCGAGGCGGTCGGCGAGCAGTTGGGCGGTCCGCTCGGACAGCTCCTCCAGGAGGGCGACGCCCTCCGGTGTGAGGTGCAGGATCCGGGACCGCTTGTCCGCCGGGTCGGGGGAGCGGTCGATCCAGCCGCGCTCGGCGAGGTGCGCCGCGTGCCTGCTGGTGACCGACATGTCCACCGAGAGCAGCTCGGAGAGCTTGCTCATGCGCATGGCGCCGTGGCGCCCGAGGAGGGTCAGTACGGCTGCGCTTCCGCTCGGGCAGTCGGACGGCAGGATCCGCCCCAACTCCCTTTTCACGGCCCCGAAGGCGCTGAACTGACGGAGCAGTTCCTCGTACTGGGCCCGCTCGGCCATCCCCGACCTCCCACGTTTGTTGCTTGGGGCAACCATAGAAGTTGTTGGTTGCCACAGGCAAACAAAAAGGGGGCACACGGGACAAAAACTTGGCAAAGTCAAGTATTGCGATAGTAAACGCGCAGGTGAGGGCAGTCAGGGGCACCGGAGGCCCCGCACTTGGGTCGGCACCGCGGATTCGCTAGGGTCTCGTGCCATGGCTAACCCCCAGAACCCCCAGGGCAACCCCGACCCGGCCGGCAGCACCCAGATGTTCCGCGCGTTCGTCGACGAGGGCCCGCAGGGCCGTCAGCAGGCGCAGCAGCCGGTCTCCTCCGGTCCGCGCGTCGGCCTGATCGTCGGCGTCGTCGTCGCTGTCCTCGTCGTCGCCGCCGTCGCCTGGCTCGCGCTCAAGTAACCGACCGCGCGGGCTACTTCCACCGGACGGTCACGTCCCGCGTCTCGACGTGCATGCCCCACGGCACCCGCCAGGCGTCCACGCACACCGTCCAGGTCTTCGCAACGCGCGCTCCGGCCCCGATCGGCGTCGGCAGGTCCTCGGTCGACATGACCGTCGCCCAGTCGACGCCCAGCGCGCCGATGACGTGCGTCCCGAACGTGACGGTCCCCGAACGCACCGCGCTCCCGCCCGAGTTGCGGAAACCGACGGTCACGTCCTCGCACCACCGCACCTCGCCGACCGCCCGCACGGGCTCGCCCCAGCGCAACGCGGCGGGCGCGGCCTCCGTCGGCGCCGCGGAACCCGAAGAGCCCCCGCCGACCGGGGAACTCCCGCCCACGGAGGGCGACTTAGCGCCTGGAGCGCCTGGAGCGCCTGGAACCCCCGAGTCGGCGTCCCCCGCGCCCCCACCGGACGCGGACCCCGGGCCTGTCCCCGACGCCGATCCCCTCGCGGCCGTCGGCGGCCCCGAACTCCCGCCCGCCGAAGGGCTTCTGGCGGATTCCGTCGCCGTCGGCCCGTCCAGCGGGACGAGCGTGACGGCCTCCGTCGGGCGTGGCGGCGCCGCCGAGGCGCCGGTGACCCCGTCCGTCGCGAGATAGCCGTCGCGTCCGCCCCCGCCGCAGGCGGCCAGCGCCCCGCCCAGACACAGGACGGCCGCCGACGCGCCGATCAGGGCGCCTCGACGGCCACGGGTCAGGATGCCGCGCGTCCCGGAGTTCGCTCGAAGCATCGCGCCATGGTGACTGACGCTCCGTCAAATAGGAACCCCGCGGCGCCGGTCCCGGAGCCGGAACCGGCCACCGCCGCGGTCAGTCCGAGATGAGGCCCTCGCGGAGCTGGGCGAGGGTGCGGGTGAGCAGCCGGGAGACGTGCATCTGGGAGATGCCGACCTCCTCGCCGATCTGCGACTGGGTCATGTTGGCGAAGAAGCGCAGCATGATGATCCGGCGCTCCCGGGGCGGCAGCTTGGCCAGCAGCGGCTTGAGCGACTCGCGGTACTCGACGCCTTCGAGGGCGGTGTCCTCGTAGCCGAGGCGGTCCGCGAGGGAGCCCTCGCCGCCGTCGTCCTCCGGGGCCGGGGAGTCGAGCGAGGAGGCCGTGTAGGCGTTGCCGACCGCGAGGCCGTCGACGACGTCCTCCTCGGACACCCCGAGCACGGTGGCGAGTTCGGCGACGGTGGGCGAGCGGTCCAGCTTCTGGGACAGCTCGTCGCTCGCCTTGGTGAGCGCCAGCCGCAGCTCCTGGAGGCGGCGCGGGACCCGCACCGACCAGGAGGTGTCGCGGAAGAACCGCTTGATCTCGCCGACCACCGTCGGCATCGCGAACGTGGGGAACTCCACGCCCCGTTCGCAGTCGAAGCGGTCGATCGCCTTGATCAGGCCGATGGTGCCGACCTGGACGATGTCCTCCATCGGCTCGTTGCGCGAGCGGAAGCGGGCCGCCGCGTAGCGCACGAGCGGGAGGTTCAGCTCGATCAGGGTGTCCCGGACGTAGGCGCGCTCGGGGCTGTCCTCGGCGAGCGCGGCGAGCCGCAGGAACAGGGAGCGGGACAGGGTGCGGGTGTCGATGGCTTCCGAGGCCGTGGGAGGAGCCGGGGCCGCGGGGACCTCGATCACCTGTACATCGTCAAGCGCGGCGTCGGGCGCGGACTCGCTCTTGACGAGCGTGAGCACCTTCGAGCTGCCCTGGTCTGCGGACATGCCACCCCCTTTGGGTCGCGGGACGGTCGTGGCGAACGCTCCGGACGAGGAACGCCAGCCTTCACCTGAATACCGGAGCCGAGGCCACGGCAAACGCGTCTCCGGCAGAATGTCACATGTCGGCAACACGCTGTAGTGACATGTCGACATGTGAAACGCGAAAAGGCCCTGGAAGAAAGGGGTCTGACGGTCAATCGGGCCAAAACAACCGGGAACCGCCCTGGTGAGCGATTCGCTCGTGACGGTTACGCCTCGATCCTGTTTGCGGATCGCAGCCGCTGGAAGCTACGCGCCAGTAGCCGCGACACATGCATCTGGGAGACGCCGAGTTCGGCGCTGATCTGCGACTGGGTGAGATTGCTGTAGTACCGCAGCAGCAGGATCCGCTGCTCCCGCTCGGGGAGTTGGACGAGGAGATGGCGGACCAGGTCGCGGTGTTCCACGCCGTCCAGGGCCGGGTCCTCGTAGCCGAGCCGGTCGAGCAGCCCCGGCAGCCCGTCGCCCTCCTGGGCGGCCTCCAGGGAGGTCGCGTGGTACGAGCGTCCCGCCTCGATGCAGGAGAGCACCTCGTCCTCGCCGATGCGCAGCCGCTCGGCGATCTCGGCGGTGGTCGGGGTCCGCCCGAACGCCGTCGTGAGGTCCTCGGTCGCGCCGTTGACCTGCACCCACAGCTCGTGCAGCCGGCGCGGGACATGGACCGTGCGGACGTTGTCGCGGAAGTACCGCTTGATCTCGCCGACGACGGTCGGCATCGCGAAGGTCGGGAACTGCACGCCCCGCTCCGGGTCGAACCGGTCGATCGCGTTGATCAGCCCGATCGTGCCGACCTGGATCACGTCCTCCATCGGCTCGTTGCGGGAGCGGAAGCGGGCCGCCGCGTAGCGCACGAGCGGGAGGTTCGCCTCGATGAGCGCCGCGCGCACCCGGTTGTGCTCCGGCGTGCCCGGGTGGAGGTCCTTCAGTTCGGCGAACAGCACCTGGGTGAGGGCCCGGGTGTCGGCGCCTCGGCTGCGCTGGGGGGTCTCCGTGACTTCCTGGGCCTCCTGGGGAGGCGCTGTACTGGCCGACACGGTCAACGCCACCTCTTCTTCGGTCCATCCGTCAAAAGCGGTCATAGCATCACAAGACATGTGCACTGTGTGCAAGCACCCCATAACACCGTGTTGTGGGTCAGTTGGGATATAAAGCACAAAAAAGCCCTCCGCCGTCACGGCGGAGGGCCCGGGAGGGCGAGGCTCAGTGCGCCTCGGGCAGGCTCAATGAGCCTCGTACGGGTAGTCGGCGATCACCCAGGTGGCGAACTCTTTCCAGAGCGCGACGCCGGCCTGGTGCTCGGGGTGCTCGACGTAGCGGCGCAGCGCGTCGGCGTCGTCGAAGCCGGAGTTGATGGCGAAGTCGTAGGCGATGGGGCGGTCGCTGATGTTCCAGCCCAGCTCCCAGTACCGGATCTCGGGGATCGAGCCCTCGAGCGAACGGAAGGCCGCGACACCCTCGACGACCCGGGGGTCGTCCCGCTCGACGCCCTCGGCGAGCTTGAACAGCACCAGGTGGCGGATCATGAGTTCCCTCCCTTGGCGGCCCAGGTCATGAAGTCGCCGATGGCCTTCGCGGCGTCCGATATGCCCTCGAAGCCTATCTGGACGTACCCCGCGGCCCCCTTCGGATCCGTGATGATCACGTAGAAGACGAAGACCACGATCACGTAGACGGCGATCTTCTTGATGTTCACCGCCACCGCGGCCTCCCCTGTGACTGCTGCGCCTGGTGCCTGCCCTGTGGATCAGGTCGGCGGCGAGTGTAACCTCCGTGCCCGCTCGCGGGGCCAACCACCCGTGCGCGAAAGGCGTTCGGCACCGCCGTCGGGCAGGGCCGCGGGCCGGTCCGGGGGACGCGCGAAGGGCCCCGTCTGACGACGGGGCCCTTCTGAAGCGGTAGCGGAGGGATTTGAACCCTCGGTGACGGGTTACGCCACACTCGCTTTCGAGGCGAGCTCCTTCGGCCGCTCGGACACGCTACCGAGAGAGACCTTACAACACCGGGGGCCGTGCTCCGAAATCGGTGTTCAGGGGGTGCGGAAGAAGGCGGTCAGCAGCCGGGCGCAGTCGTCCGCGAGGACGCCCTCGACCACCTCGGGACGGTGGTTGAGGCGGCGGTCGCGGACGACGTCCCACAGGGAGCCGGCCGCGCCCGCCTTCTCGTCGCGGGCGCCGTAGACCACGCGGTCGACCCGGGACTGCACGAGCGCGCCCGCGCACATCGTGCAGGGTTCGAGGGTGACCACGAGGGTGCAGCCGGACAGCCGCCAGTCGCCGGTCCGCGCGGCGGCCCCGCGGATCGCCAGGACCTCCGCGTGGGCCGTCGGATCGCCGGTCGCCTCGCGCTCGTTGTGCCCGGCCGCGAGGACCGTGGTGCCGTCGGGGCCGAGGACGACGGCGCCGACGGGGACGTCGTCACCGGCCCGCCCGGCCTCGGCCAGGGCGAGCCGCATCGCGGCCCGCCAGCGGTCGCGGACCGGGTCGGGGACGGAGTGGGGTTCGGGGTCGGGGGGCGGGGTCAGCGCACGGTCTCCAGTACCTCCGAGGCGCCCAGGGCCTCGGCGATGTCGCCGAGCGCGTCGTCGTCGAGGGCGCTCAGCTCCTTCTCGCCGACCCCGAGGTCCGCGAGGATCGAGACGTCGCCCACCGGCCCTGACGGCACCGAGTCGGCGGAGTCGTCGTCCCCTTCGTCGTCCGGCTCACCGTCCTCCGTGCCGTCGAGGTCGAGGTCGTCGAGGTCGATGGAACCGTCCTTGCCGAGCAGTTCGTCCGTGAGCAGCAGTTCACCGTACGAGCTGCGGGCGGCGGCGGCGGCGTTCGAGACATAGACGCGCGGGTCCTCCTCACCGTCCACCCGGACGATGCCGAACCAGGACTCCTCCTGCTCGATGAAGACGAGGACGGTGTCGTCGTCTTCACCGGCGGACTCCCGGGCCAGATCGGCCAGGTCGGCCAGGGTCTCCACATCGTCGAGCTCCGTGTCGCTCGCTTCCCACCCGTCTTCGGTGCGCGCGAGCAGTGCGGCGAAGTACACCGTGACTCTCCCACTGGTCTGAGGCGTGCCGGTTGGGGGTCCCCCCGGCGGAGGTTACGGGCGGGGAGAGCGGTGCTCCGAGCCCCACCCACTCGGAATCGTGGCAGAAACAAGGCGTTCAGGGGACGTCTTCCGCACCCTGTGTCCGGCAGTTTTGACCGGGCACCGGTGGAGGACCCACCAGCGCACTCGTTGCCGCCACGAGCGGATCGTACGCGGGTTTCCCACCCGCCCACGCACGGCCACCCGGTCAACGCCCGTACTACCGGCGATCTTTTGCCGGTGGCCGCGCTACCAGCGGAAGGTCCGCATGCGCATCGCGTGGCGCAGTCTGGCCACCTTGGCGCGGCGGGGCTGGACCCGGTCGCGCAGTTCGCGGGCCTCGGCCAGGTCGCGCAGGAATCGGGCGCGGCGCCGCCGGCGCTCGGAGTCGCTCTCGTGGGCGGAGAGGTCGCGCCCGGGGGGACTCAGCGGCGACGACAGCGGTATCGACGACCGTGGCCGCGTCGACGGCAGGTCGCGCTCGGAATCGCGGTCAGGCAGGTCAGGCATCGGCTCATCACCCCAGTCCGTCCGTGCACCTTCCCCCGGACGGCCGGTTTGATGCCAGGGCGAGCCGGGCCGGGGGCCCGGTTACTGTTGTGGACATGCGTCTCCACGTCGTCGACCACCCTCTGGTCGCCCACAAGCTCACCACGCTGCGCGACCAGCGCACCGACTCCGCGACCTTCCGCCGTCTCGCCGACGAGCTGGTCACCCTGCTCGCCTACGAGGCCACGCGTGACGTGCGGACCGAACAGGTCGACATCAGGACGCCGGTCGCCTCGACGACGGGCGTGAAGCTCTCCTACCCGCGCCCCCTGGTGGTGCCGATCCTGCGGGCCGGTCTCGGCATGCTGGACGGCATGGTCCGGCTGCTGCCGACCGCCGAGGTGGGCTTCCTCGGCATGATCCGCAACGAGGAGACGCTCCAGGCGTCCACGTACGCGAGCCGCATGCCCGAGGACCTCTCCGGCCGCCAGGTGTACGTCCTCGACCCGATGCTGGCCACCGGCGGCACGCTGGTCGCCGCCATCCAGGAGCTGATGCGGCGCGGCGCCGACGACGTGACCGCGGTGGTGCTGCTCGCGGCCCCCGAGGGCGTCGAGATCATGGAACGCGAGCTGGCCGGCAGCCCGGTGACGGTCGTGACGGCCGCGGTCGACGACCACCTCAACGAACTGGGCTACATCGTCCCCGGCCTCGGCGACGCGGGCGACCGCCTGTACGGCGCGGCCGAGTAGCCCGTCCGCGCCGGGCGGGCCGCCGCGCGGGTGCGCCCGCTCAGCAGGTCTTCTTCTTCGACGACGCGGTGGGCGTCGGCTCCGGCGCGGCCAGCTCGGCCAGCGCCTTGTCGGCGACCGCCTTCGCCGTGAGGTTCTTGAAGCCGGTGCCCAGGATCAGATCGACGTCGGTGCCCTTGCGGGCCGCGTCGGTGCGCCGCTCGGCGCCGCCGAGCTGGGTGCCGAGCACGGGCAGCGAGGTGTCGAGGGCGGACGCGGGGCCGAGCAGCAGACCGCTGCCGGGCACCTTCTTGTCGTACTCCTTGGTGGCGTTGCCCACCTCGCCGATCTTGAAGCCGCGCTTCTTCAGCTCGTCGGCGGTCTCCTTGGCGAGGCCGCTGCGGGGCGTCGCGTTGAGCACGTTGACGGTGATCCGGCCGGGCTCGGGCAGCGGTCCCGAGCGGGTGACGGCGACCGATGAGGCGCTCGCCCGCGGGGACGGGCAGTCGGTCGCGGAACCGGCGGCCGAGGCCTTGCCGCCGCCGGTGAAGACGTCGATGAGCTGAAGGGTCCCCCAGCCGACCAGGCCGAGCACGGCGACGGAGGCGACCGCCAGGAACGCGAGCCTGCCGCGGCGCCGGCGCTGCCGCATCCGCGGGTACACGTCCCCGCTGATCCGGTACTTGCCGCCCATACCCGGGGGAGTCAGCATGCTCATGAACGCAGCGTAGTGCGACCGGGCGGTGATTCCTACTAGATGATCATCGGTCGGCCTACAGGAGAACCCGAAAGGGTCAACCGGTGGGCGGAACGGCTCAGTCCAGCTCCAGGACGCGGGCGTGTAGCACCTGGCGCTGCTGGAGCGCGGCACGGACCGCGCGGTGCAGGCCGTCCTCCAGATAGAGGTCGCCCTGCCACTTCACGACGTGGGCGAACAGGTCACCGTAGAACGTCGAGTCCTCGGCCAGGAGGGTCTCCAGGTCGAGCTGCCCCTTGGTCGTCACGAGCTGATCGAGGCGGACCGGGCGTGGCGCGACGTCCGCCCACTGCCGGGTGCTCTCCCGGCCGTGGTCGGGGTACGGCCGGCCGTTTCCGATGCGCTTGAAGATCACACGGAAAGCCTACCGGCCCAGACGTTCCGGGCGCAGCCATGGCGGCGGAGTGCGAGGCTGGAAAAGACGTCTCCAACCAGGGCAAACCGGGAACAGGGGTCTGACATGAGCGACAGCGAGAGCGCGCCCGCGGCCACCACTCCCGGCGCCGGACGGAGCGCTTCCGCCCTGCCGCCCGAGGCCGCCGCCATCGCGCTCGGCTACGCCGCCACCGGCCCCGCCCTCGACCTGGGCGCCCTGCTGTGGGACGGCCGATGCCTGCCGGACGCGCGGATCCGCGTCCCGCTGGCCGCTTTGAACCGGCACGGTCTGGTCGCGGGCGCCACCGGCACCGGGAAGACCAAGACCCTCCAGCTGATCGCCGAGCAGCTCTCCGCGCAGGGCGTCCCGGTCTTCCTCGCGGACGTCAAGGGCGACCTGTCGGGGATCTCGGCGCCCGGCGCACCGGGCGACCAGGTGCGGGCGCGGGCCGACGAGGTGCGCCAGCGGTGGACGGCGACCGGATTCCCGGCCGAGTTCTACGCGCTCGGCGGCATCGGCACCGGCATCCCGGTGCGGGCCACCGTCACCAGTTTCGGGCCGGTGCTGCTCGCCAAGGTGCTCCAGCTCAACCGGACCCAGGAGCAGTCGCTCGGCCTGATCTTCCACTACGCCGACACCAAGGGCCTCGAACTGTTCGACCTCAAGGACCTCAGGGCCGTCGTCGCGTTCCTCACCTCGGACGAGGGCCGCGCCGAACTGAAGGAGATCGGCGGCCTGTCCACGGCCACCGCCGGGGTGATCCTGCGCTCCCTGACCGCGTTCGAGGCGCAGGGCACGGCCGGTTTCTTCGGGGAGCCCGAGTTCGACACGGCCGAGCTGCTGCGCACCGCCTCCGACGGGCGCGGCCTGGTCTCCGTCCTCGAACTGCCCGCCGTCCAGGACCGTCCCGCGCTGTTCTCGACGTTCCTGATGTGGCTGCTCGCCGACCTCTTCCACGACCTGCCCGAGGTCGGCGACCTGGACCGGCCGAAGCTGGTGTTCTTCTTCGACGAGGCGCATCTGCTGTTCGACGGCGCCTCCAAGGCGTTCCTCGACTCGATCACGCAGACCGTCCGGCTCATCCGCTCGAAGGGGGTCGGCGTCTTCTTCGTCACGCAGAGCCCGAAGGACGTGCCGTCCGACGTCCTCGGCCAGCTCGGCAACCGCGTCCAGCACGCGCTGCGCGCCTTCACGCCCGACGACCAGAAGGCGCTCAGGGCGACGGTGAAGACGTTCCCCGACTCCCCGTACGACCTGGAGGAGGTGCTGACCGGGCTCGGCACGGGTGAGGCGGTCGTCACCGTGCTCAGCGAGAGGGGCGCGCCGACGCCGGTCGCGGCGACCCGGCTGCGGGCGCCCGAGTCCTTGATGGGCCCGCTCGACGCGGCGGCCCTCGACCGGGCGGTCTCGACGTCCCCCGGGTACGCGCG
Source organism: Streptomyces griseoviridis (assembly GCF_005222485.1). Lineage (NCBI taxonomy): Bacteria > Bacillati > Actinomycetota > Actinomycetes > Kitasatosporales > Streptomycetaceae > Streptomyces > Streptomyces griseoviridis. The sequence goes on along the minus strand of NZ_CP029078.1, from coordinate 4,450,677 downwards.
GTACGCCCAGGCCGTGGACCGGGAGTCGGCGTACGAGAAGCTGACGGCGGCCCGCGCGACCGCGCCCACGGCGCCGCGGGCCCCGGCGACCGGGCCGAAGGCGGAGCCGTCGATGGTCGAACAGGTCGTCGGCAGCGGGATGTTCAAGTCCCTGGCCCGCTCGATCGGCACCCAGGTCGGCCGCGAGATCACCCGCTCCCTCTTCGGAACGGCCAAGCGCCGCAGGTGAGATGGAGGGGAGGGGCCGGGGAGGCCCGGCGGATGCGGGGGCAGCGGGCAGCGGGTGGCGGGTGGCGGAGGCGCCGGACCTCGGTGGCCCGGCGCCTCCGCCGTCCCGACCGCCCGCCGGACACCGGGTCAGTGGGCCCGGGTCAACGGCTCCGCTTCCTGCGCGGCCTGCCGCTCGCCCTTCGGCGGGGTCTTGGCGGCCTTGGCGGTCTTGGCGGCCTTGGTTGTCTGCGCGGGGTTCGGGGGGTTCGGGGTCGTCGCGGCTGTCGCGGCTGTCGCGGCTGTCGCGGCTGTCGCGGCCGTCAGGGTTGTCGGGGGCGCCGAGGCCGTCTGAGGCGTCGGGGGCGTCGTGGTCGACGAGTTCGTCGGGCTCGTGTGGGGTTTCGGGTCGCGTTTCGGTGCCGTGTTGCGGACGGCCTCCGCGCGCAGCAGGGCGCGCAGGACCGCGTACGGGTCTCTGGGCATGACGGTGTTCCTCGTGATTCGTGCGAGGTGCTGACGACCGGCCGGAAGCGGGGTCTGTCAGCAGCGCAGGACCACGGAACGCAGCAGACGCGGGGCGCGCGCGGGACCCGGCGGTCCGGGCGGCGGCCGGTGGCCGGCCGTGGCGGGCGTCCGGTCGGGCAGGGGCGCGGGGCGCGGCGGGACGGCGATCCGCTGGGCGGCGTGCGCGACGGGCCGGGTCGCGGCGTCCGTGACGCCGTACTCGACGTTCTCCGCGGACGCGGTCAGGGCCGGAGCCGTGTACGTCTCCGTCGGCACCAGCAGGGCGAGCAGCAGGACGAAGGTCCGCAGCCACTGCCGGCGGGGGAGACGTCGCGCGATGCTCACGACTCCCATTTCCCCACCTGGCGTACGGCTTTCATCACTTTGGACGTGAAATTCGCCCGCAATGACTATTTGTCACACAGTGGCTGGAATCCGCTCCGCCCGGCCGCGGATCCGGACCGCGGTGACGATCTCGACGACACCGACCGCGACCAGCCAGATCCCGCCGACGACGGTGAGCACGGCCACCGACTCGAACGGGGAGTCGATCAGCACCACGCCGGCCACGAAGGTGACGATCCCGAGGAGGATCTGCCAGCCGCGGGCGGGCATGGTCCGGTCGGAGGCGGCGGCCAGGGTCTGGGTGACCCCGCGGATCAGCCAGCCGATGCCGATCCACAGGGCGAGCAGCAGGATCGACTGCATCGCGCCACGGAAGCAGAACAGGCCGAGCAGGATCGACACGGTGCCGCTGATGAACGCCAGCACCCGCAGCGCCGTCCTGCGGTGCGTGCCGAACGCGGCGACCAGTTGGAAGACGCCGCTGACCACTAGGTACAGGCCGAAGAGGATGCCGGCGACGCGCAGCGAGGCGTCGGGCCAGACCAGGATCAGCACGCCGAGGACCAGCGAGGCGACGCCGGTCAGCAGGACGACCTGCCAGGCGGCCCGGGAGAGGGCGTGCAGGGGACCCTCGAACGGCGGCTCGTCATGGCCGTACGGGGAGGAGGGGCTGCCGGCGGCCTGGTCGTGGTGGTCGCGGCTCCAGGAGCCGGGCGATGGCTGCGTCATGGTCCATGGTGGGAACCGCCCCGACGGCCCCGCCACCGCTGACGTCCACCTGGCTGACGGGGCCTGGCTGACGGGGGCCTGCCGTATGGCTGAACGGCGGGTGGCTGACGGCTCGCGGCGAGCGGCTGACGGCAGGCGGGAGGCGGCAGACGGGAGGCGCTGGGCGGCCGCCTGGTCGGCGGGGGGCGGCTACTTCGCCGTCCTCCCCGACTTCGCGGACCCCGCCGTCTTCCCGGACTGCTGGGCCTTCTGGGCTTTCTCGGCTTCCGCAGCTTTCTCGGCTTTTGCCGCCGCCTTCATCTCCTGTTTGTGGGCGCGGACCCTGGCCAGGGAGTCGGGGCCGGTGATGTCGGCCACCGAGCGGAAGGAGTCGGGTTCGCCGTACGCGCCGGCCGCCTCCCGCCAGCCCCGCGGGCGCACCCCGAGCTGCTTGCCGAGCAGGGCCAGGAAGATCTGCGCCTTCTGCCTGCCGAAGCCGGGCAGCTCCTGGAGGCGGCGCAGCAGTTCGGCGCCGTCGTCGACGCCCTTCCAGACCAGTTCGGCGTTGCCGTCGTAGTGCTCCACGAGGTACTGGCAGAGCTGCTGGACGCGGCCCGCCATCGAGCCGGGGTAGCGGTGCACGGCCGGTTTCTCGGCGAGCAGCGCGGCGAACGCGTCCGGGTCCTGGACGGCGATGGCGTGCGCGTCGAGATCGGTGGCCGCCAGCCGGTCGGCGATGGTGCGCGGCCCCTTGAACGCCCACTCCATCGGCACCTGCTGGTCGAGCAGCATGCCGGTCAGCGCGGCGAGCGGGGACCGCCCGAGGAGCGCGTCGGCCTCGGGGTCCTGGGCGAGGTGCAGGGTGACGTCCATGGTTCGATGATCGCGCGCCGGGCGTCAGGTCGCGCGCCAGTACCCGAGCGCGTGGGTGCGTTCCCTCGCGAGGCCGAGCTCCTTGCGGACGTACCCGGACAGGGCCCGGGTGGTGCGGGTGTCGCAGGCGATCCAGACGTAGGGCGCCGGGTCGGCCGCGAGCGCCGCGGGCAGTTCGGCGCGCACCTGGGCGACGAGGTCACCGCGTCGCACCCGGCGCACCTCGTGCCGGGCGGGGTCGGTGCGGAAGGGCAGGCCGTCGCCGCCGCCCTCGAACCAGACGGTGGCCGGTGCGGTGGTGAACGAGCCGAGCAGGGAGTTGATCGCGGGCAGCGACGCGGGGTCGCCGACGGCGAGGATCCGGCCGGGGGCGGGCTCGGGCGGTTCGAAGCCGGTGCCCTGGACGGTCGCCTCGATGGTGTCGCCGGGCGCGGCGGCGCGCGCCCAGTCGCTGGCGGCGCCCTCGTGCAGGGCGAACTCGAAGGAGAAGGTGCCGGCCGCGGGGTCCGGGTCGACCAGGGTGTAGGCCCGCTGGTGCGGCTTGCCCGCGTTGCCGAACCAGAGCCTGACCCACATGGTGGGGTGGACCCCGGCCGCGGCGAGCAGCCCGCCGTCGGAGAGGCGCAGCCGCCGGTACTCCGGTGTGACGTCCTCGACCCCGGTGACGGTGAAGGTGAAGTCCTTCGCCCGCATCAGCCGGAGGACCGTGCCCTCCCAGCCCCGCCCCTGCGCCATGCCGTCTCCACCCCTCGCGTACGATTCCTCCACCGATTACTTAGGTAAGGCTAACCTAAAAGACAGGACGGTCCCAGCGTGGCCACCGAGATCTACCGCGATGCGTGGGGCATCCCGCATCTGCGCGCCGACGACGCCCTCGAACTGGCCCGCGCCCAGGGCCGGGTGACGGCCCGCGACCGCTCCTGGCAACTGGAGGTCGAACGGCACAGGGCGCAGGGCACCTCGGCGGCCTTCCTCGGCCACGACGCCGTCTCCTGGGACGTCCTGGCCCGCCGCGCCCGCCTCGACGACACCGCCCGCCGCTGCTTGGACCGGCTGCGGGCCACCGACCCCGCCACCGCCGACTGGGTCCTGGCCTACGTCGACGGCGTCAACGAAGGGCTCACCCCTGGACCGGAGTTCGAGGCGACCGGGCTCGCCCCAGGCCGCTGGGAGCCCTGGACCCCGCTCGGCGTCTGGCTCGCCGTCCACATCCTGTTCGCCGGATTCCCGGCCAAGCTGTGGCGCGAGGAGGCCGTCAGACACCTCGGCGACGACGCCGTCGGCCTCTTCGCCACCGACGGACCCGGCACCTCGGGCAGCAACGGCTGGCTGGTCGGCGGCGCCCGCACCACCACCGGCCACGCGGCGATCGCGGGCGACCCGCACCGCTTCATCGAGGACCCCGGCGTCTACCAGCAGATCCACCTCTCCTGCCCGGAGTTCGACGTCGTCGGCCTCGCCGTGCCCGGCGTCCCCGGCATCGCCCACTTCGGCCACACCGGCACGGTCGCCTGGGCCATCACCAACGCCATGGCCGACTACCACGACCTCTACCGCGAACGGCTGCGCCGCACCGGCGCCGGCGTCGAGGCCCTCGGCCCCGACGGGAGTTGGCACCGCGCCGTCCGGCACACCGAGACCGTCGAGGTCGCGGGCGAGGACCCGGTCGAGGTCGAGATCGTCGAGACCGACCGCGGCCCGGTGATCATCGGCGGCCCCGAAGGGCTCGACGAGGGCGTCCCCGGCAGCCAACCGGTCGCCGTCAGCCTGCGCTACCCGCCGCGCGTCACCGGCGACCTCGGCTTCGGCGCCCTGCTGCCGCTGCTGCGCGCCCGCCGGGTCGACGACGTCGACCGGGCCTTCGACGGCTGGGCCGAGCCGGTCAACGTCGTGCAGGCCGCCGACACCGAGGGCGGGGTGCTGCACCGGGTCGCGGGCCGGGTGCCGGTGCGCGCCGACGCCAACTCCGTCCGCCTCGTGCCCGCCTGGGAACCCGGCCACGAGTGGCACGGCTGGCACGACACCCCCCGCGGCCGGCTCACCGACGGCGTCGCCGTGATGGCCAACCAGCGCGGCCTCGCCACCCCGCTCGGCGTCGAGTTCGCGCCGCCGCACCGCGCCGACCGCATCGCCGCCCTGCTCGCCGAACGGGACCGCTGGGCCCCCGGCGACCTCCCCCGTATCCACCTCGACACCCGACTCGCCTCCGCCGCACCCCTGTTGGACCACCTCGCCGCCCTCGACGGCCTCACCCCCGAGGCCGCCGCGCTCCGCGACCGGCTGCTGCGCTGGGACCGCCACATGGACGCCGACAGCGCAGACGCCGCCTGCTACGCGGCCGTCCGCGGCGCCGTCGTCCGACTCCTCGCCGCACGGCCCGAGTTCGCCGCGCTCGCCGTACCGCCCGCCTACCCCGACGTCTTCCACCCCTGGCTCGCCCTCGTGCCGCGCGTCGCCCACGCCCTCGAACACCTGCTGTGCGCCCGGGAGTTGTACGGCATCGACCGGGCCGCCGTGGTCCGCGCGGCCGTCGAGGAGGTCGCCGCAAGGCCGCCTGAGGGCACCTGGGGCGACACCCACCGCCTCGCCCCCTGGCGGGCGTTCACCACCACCGCGTACGACGAACCCGGACTGTCGGGCGACCACGACTGCGTGCTCGCCACGTCGTCCGTGCCCGGCCTCACCGACCTCAGCGGACGCGGCCCCTCGGCCCGCTACGTCTGGGACCTGGCCCGCCGCGACGACAGCCGCTGGGTGGTCCCGCTCGGCGCGTCCGGCGTGCCGGGCAGCCCCCACCACCGCGACCAGCTCCCGCTGTGGCACGCGGGCCGACTCGCCCCCGTCATCACCGACTTCGACCAGCTCACCCAGGAGAACGACGATGTCTGAGCCGTACGCCCACCGCGCCGCGCTGCACGAGCAGACGGTCGACGGCTTCGGCACCGTCCGCGTCCTGGCCCTCGACCCCGACGCCGACGCGCCCGTACTGCACTCCTGGGTCCGCGAGGAACGCGCCGCGTTCTGGGGCATGAACGGCCTCACCGCCGCCCAAGTCACCGAGATCTACGCCCACATGGCCACCCTCGACACCCACCACGCCCACCTCGTCGTCAAGGACGGCGAACCCGCCGCGCTGCTCCAGACCTACGAGCCGGCGGCCGACCGGGTCGGCGAGTGCTACCCGGTGCGCCCCGGCGACATCGGCGTCCACCTGCTGCTCGCGCCCCCGGGCCCGGACGGCGCCACGGCCGGCTGGTCGACGGCGCTGCTCGGCGTCGTCGCGCGGTACGTCCTCGGGGTGCTCGACCGCGACCGGGTGGTCGTCGACCCGGACGTCCGCAACGAGAAGGCCGTCGCCCGCTTCCTCAAGCAGGGCTTCACGGCGGGCGAGACCGTCGTCCTGCCCGAGATCGACCTCCCGGACGTGTATCTGCCCGAGAAGAAGGCCCAGTTGGCGTTCCTCGACCGGGCCACCGCCTTCCCCGGGTGACATCGGCGCCCACGTCACGCACCATGCCCCGGTGAGCGTTCCGCCCCCGCCGCCCGTACCCCTGCACAAGACGGACAGACGTACGACGGAGAGTGACGTGGGGTGTGACGGCGGCGGAGACGGCGACGGCGGCGGCGGCGACGTTGACGGCGCGCACGGCGGAGACGGCGGGCGCGGCGGGCGTGGGCCAGGAGGCGGGCGCGGGCGTGGGCCAGGAGGCGGGCGCGGGCGTGGGCCAAGGTGCTGGCGCCGGCACGGGTACGGACGGTGGCCCCAGCCCTGGCCCCAGCCCCGGCCCCGGTACGGGCGCGGGCGAAGGCGGCTTCAAGGGCTGGTGACGCTGGCGTCCGTCCTGGTCCTGCTCGTCCTCGGTGGCGCGGGCACCGCGTCCGCCCACGCCGCCCTGCGCTCCACCGACCCCGGCGACGGAGCCGTCGTCGCCACCGCCCCCAGCCGGCTCACGCTGACCTTCACCGAGTCCGTCGCCCTCCTCGACGACTCCTTCCGGGTCCTCGACCCGGAGAACCGGCGGGTGGACACGGGCGAGGCGGGACACGGTCCTGGCGGCGCCAGGACCGCGCGGGTGAGCCTGCCGCCGAAGCTGGCGCAGGGCACCTACGTGGTGGTCTGGCGGGTGGTGTCGGCGGACAGCCACCCCGTCTCGGGCGCGTTCACCTTCTCCGTCGGCAAGGCGTCCCCCACCCTCGCCGTGACCACGGCAGGCCCCACCGAGGACCCGGCCACCGCGAGCCTCTACGACATCGGCCGCTACCTCGCCTACCTCGCGGCGGCCCTGCTGATCGGCACCGCCGCCTTCATCGCCCTGTGCCGCCCGGCCGACCCCGCCCCGCTGCGCGCCCCCCTGCTCATCGGCTGGTGGACGCTGCTCGGCTCCACCCTCGTCCTGCTGGTGCTGCGCGCCCCGTACGAGACGGGGACGGGCCCCGGCACGGCGTTCGATCCCGCCGCACTCAGCCGCACCCTCACCGGCCGCCCCGGAATCGCCTTGCTGGCCCGCCTCGCCCTGCTGCTCGCGGCGGCCTTCTGCCACGCACGGCTGCGCGAGCACGCCGACCCCGCCGGCCGGGTCGGCGGGCGGGAGAGGCTGGTGCGTGTGGTGGGCGGCGCCCTCGCCGTCGGTCTCGCTCTCACCTGGGCGACGGCCGAACACGCCTCGGCGGGCATCCAGGTGCCGGTGGCGATGACATCGGCGGTGCTGCACCTGCTGGCGATGGCCGTCTGGCTCGGCGGCCTCACCGCGCTGCTGCTCTCCCTGTACCGCGCTGCCGACCTGGACCCGGCCACGGTGACCCGGTTCTCCCGGCTCGCCTTCGCCTCGGTGACGGTCCTGGTCGTCACCGGCGTCTACCAGTCCTGGCGCGGCCTCGGCTCCTGGGACGCCCTCACCGGCACGACGTACGGCGCGCTGCTCACGGCCAAACTGGCGGCGGTGGTGGTGCTGCTGACGGCGGCGGCGCTCTCCCGCAGCTGGACGGGCAGACTGGCCGCCGCCCCCGATCCGGACCCCGCCCCCGAATCTGTACCCGAATCCGCCCCCTCCCCCCTCCCGCACCGCCGTGCGCTGCGGCGCTCCGTGCTGGCCGAAGTCGCGGTCGCGGTGGTGGTGTTGGTGATCAGCACGGTGCTCAGCGGGACGTTGCCCGGCCGGGCGGCGGCCGAGGCGGCGGAGGGTCCCGCGACGGCGGGCGGCCTGCCCGTAGCGTCCGTGACGACGATCCCGTTCGACGTCGGCACCCCGAACGGCAAGGGCAAGGTGCAGATCACCCTCGACCCGGGCCGGGTCGGCGACAACGCCGTGCAGGCGGTCGTCTACGGCCCGGACGGCGGCCTGTCGACCGTCCCCGAACTGCGCCTCTCCCTCACCCTGCCGTCCCAGAGGATCGGCCCCCTCGACGCCAGGATCCGCGACGCGGGCGGCTACTGGACGACCAGCGACCTCACGGTTCCACTGGCCGGGACCTGGACGATGAAGGTGACGGTGCGGGTGTCGGAGCTGGACCAGGTGAGCGCGAGCGCGCGGGTACGGATCACGGGGTAGCTCAAGGGGCGGGGGCGGCCCGGGGTTCGGATCCGAGTTCAGGTTGGGGCTGAGGCTGGTGTTGGAGTGCTGGCCGAGCCTCCCCCTGGAACACCTGCCGCGCGTGCCAGAGCCGGTGGGCGTCCGCGACGGGGCTGAGGCCGGGCTGCGGACCGAGCAGCGGCCGCCCGGCGAGCGCAAGGACCTGCTCACGGGCGGCACTCCCGCGCCCCACGAACCGCTGCGACACGAGCACCCGGTGCCCTTCGCCGACCCCGAGGACGCCCTGGTCGAGGAGCTTGTGGTGCAGCGAGCACAGGCAGAGCCCGTTCTCGACGTCGTCGGGACCGCCGTACGCCCACCACCGCACGTGCGCGGCCTCCAGCCCGACGGGCAGGGTCCCGATCATGCCGTCGTAACCGCAGAAGGCGCAGCGGTACTCGTACGCGGTCAGCACCGACTCCCGCATCCGGGAGCCCCGCCGACGGCGCCCGCCGGGGACCGGGGCCCCCGCCGCGTCGTCGAGTTCGAGCCCGACGGCGTCACAGAGGTCGGCGTGCAGGGAGGGCGGGAAGTGGGAGTCGAGCAGTGTCCGCGCGATCCGCCCGAGGAGCGAGGGCTCCCGGCGCAGGGCGTCCCGCAGCTCGGGGACGAGCCGCCCCACGGCCCCACTGGCGCGAAGCTCCCGCACGACGCTGCCGGGACTGCCGGGCCCCCGATCCGTGCGCACCTCCCAGACGCCGTCACTGACGAGATGGTGGAACGGATAGGCGGGCGTGGTCGCGCGGACGGGCCCGTACTCGGCCAACAGCCGCTTCAGATCACCTTCCACGGCGCTGTACAGCAACTCCGCGCCGCCGGGGTCACGTTGATACCGGCCGAGCGCGTACAGCAACAGCAACGGCTTGTGCGGGGCACGGACCCCGTCCCTGCTCCACTGCCGAAGACGCGCGACACGATCGAGCCAGTCCATGCGGGGGGAGTGTAGTGAGGGGGCGGACAACGTCGAAGGGCCCCACCTCGCGGTGGGGCCCTTCGACGTTAGTGCCCGGTGAGGCACTGGCGGAGGATACGAGATTCGAACTCGTGAGGGGTTGCCCCCAACACGCTTTCCAAGCGTGCGCCCTAGGCCTCTAGGCGAATCCTCCGCCGGGAACATTACATGACCGAGGAGGGTGCTTGCGAACTCGTTCGCAGGCGCTGACGTCGGGTACTCTCTGGGTAGCCCCTCACGCGGCGCTATCTGACTGAACTCCCCCAGGGCCGGAAGGCAGCAAGGGTAGGTCGGCTCTGGCGGGTGCGTGGGGGGCGTCTTCGTGCCCCCGGGAGGTCGTCGGGACCCTCGCTGTCAGTGGGCGCCTATAACCTCGTACGTGTGTCGTCTCTTGCGCTGTATCGCCGCTATCGCCCGGAGTCGTTCGCCGAGGTCATCGGGCAGGAGCATGTAACCGACCCGTTGCAGCAGGCGCTGCGCAACAACCGGGTCAATCACGCGTACCTGTTCAGCGGGCCGCGCGGTTGCGGCAAGACGACCAGCGCCCGCATCCTCGCCCGCTGTCTGAACTGCGAGAAGGGCCCGACGCCCACCCCCTGCGGGGAGTGCCAGTCGTGCCGTGACCTGGCGCGCAACGGCCCCGGCTCCATCGACGTCATCGAGATCGACGCCGCCTCCCACGGTGGTGTGGACGACGCCCGCGAGCTGCGCGAGAAGGCGTTCTTCGGGCCCGCGGGCAGCCGCTACAAGATCTACATCATCGACGAGGCCCACATGGTCACGTCGGCCGGTTTCAACGCGCTCCTCAAGGTCGTCGAGGAGCCCCCCGAGCACCTCAAGTTCATCTTCGCCACGACCGAGCCCGAGAAGGTCATCGGGACCATCAGGTCCCGCACCCACCACTACCCGTTCCGGCTCGTCCCGCCCGGCACCCTGCGCGAGTACCTCGGCGAGGTCTGCCAGAAGGAGGGCATCCCGGTCGACGACGGCGTGCTGCCGCTCGTCGTGCGCGCGGGCGCCGGTTCGGTGCGTGACTCGATGTCCGTCATGGACCAGCTGCTCGCCGGCGCCGCCGCCGACGGTGTGACGTACGCCATGGCCACCTCCCTCCTCGGCTACACCGACGGCTCGCTCCTGGACTCCGTCGTCGAGGCCTTCGCCACCGGTGACGGCGCCGCCGCCTTCGATGTCGTCGACCACGTCATCGAGGCCGGCAACGACCCCCGCCGGTTCGTCGCCGACCTGCTGGAGCGGCTGCGTGACCTGGTGATCCTCGCCGCCGTCCCCGACGCCGCCGAGAAGGGCCTCATCGACGCCCCCGCCGACGTCATCGAGCGGATGCTGGCCCAGGCCGGTACCTTCGGCGCGGCCGAGCTGAGCCGGTCCGCCGACCTCGTCAACGAGGGCCTCACCGAGATGCGCGGCGCCCACTCCCCGCGCCTCCAGCTCGAGCTGATCTGCGCCCGCGTCCTGCTCCCCGCCGCCTACGGCGACGACCGCGCCGTCATGGCCCGCCTCGACCGCCTCGAACGCGGCGCGCACTTCGGCGGCGGGGGCGGTACGGCCGGTGCGGGCGGCGCGGGCGGAGCTGCCCCCGTGCCCGTCGGCGGGTACGCGGCCGGGCCTCCCGCCGCATCCGGTCCTCCGGCCGCATCCGGTCCTCCGGCCGCATCCGGTCCTTCCGGTCCGGCCGGGATGCCCGCCATGCCTCCCGTCGGATACGTGCCCGGACCCGACGCACACGCCCCGGCCCCGGCTCCCGGTGGCGGTGTCGCCGCCGCTCGGGCCGCCGTGCGCGGTGGGGCCGGTGCCCCTCCCGCGGCCGTTCCGCCCGTCCCCCAGGAGCAGCCGGCCCCGCAGCAGGCCCCCCAGCAGAGCCACCAGGCCCCCCCGCCCGCCTCCCCGGCCCCCGCCGCCCCCGGTGCCTGGCCCACCGCCGCGCCCGTCGGTGGCGGGCGGCGTCCCGGTGGCTGGCCCACCGCCGCGCCCACCGGTGCCCCCTCCGGGCAGGCGCCCTCGGGGCAGGCCCCCGCCGGACAGGCGCCCTCCGCCCCGCCGAGCGGGCCGCCCGCCGCCGCCCCCGCCGCCTACGCGCCCCCCAGCGGCGGCATCGACCCCCGCATGCTCTGGCCGAACATCCTGGAGGCCGTCAAGAACCGGCGCCGCTTCACCTGGATCCTGCTCAGCCAGAACGCCCACGTCGCGGGCTTCGACGGCACCACCCTCCAGCTCGGCTTCGCCAGCGCGGGTGCCCGTGACAACTTCGCCAGCAGCGGCAGCGAGGACGTCCTGCGGCAGTCGCTCGCCGAGCAGTTCAGCGTGCAGTGGAAGATCGAGACCGTCGTCGACCCCTCCGGAGGCGGCGGCGGTGGCGGCTCGGCACCTCCGCCCCCCGGCGGGCCCGGCTTCAACGGCGGATACGGCGGCGGCTACGGCGGTGGCGCGGGCGGCGGTGGCGGCGCCCCTGCGGGCGGCCACGGCGGTCACGGCGGCAACGCAGCCAACAGCGGCGGCGGTGGGTACGGCTCCGGTTCCGGTTCCGGCCCCGGTGGGCAGGGCCCCGGCGGCTCCTCGCCCACCGGCGCCACCGGCGCCACCGCCTCCTCTTCCTACGCCCCGTCCGCGCCGTCCAGACCCGCCCCCCAGCCCTCCGCCGCACCCGAACCGCACCCGATCTCCCCCGAGGACGACACCCCCGAGGACGACGATCCCGACCTCGTCGACTCCGCCCTCTCCGGGCACGACCTGATCGTCAGGGAGCTGGGCGCCACGGTCGTCGACGAGTTCACGAACGAGTGAGCCGACGCCGACGCCGACGCCGACACTGACCCGCACCTCGGCTCCCGCGCCGAACCCCGACTCCGTCGTACGAACACACAGGGCGGGCTCGCCCTGGTTCTCGGACGCCCGCACGAAGGACGGCACCCCCAGGCCGTTAGGCTGACCCCGTGAAGGTCCTTGTCATCGGTGGCGGCGCCCGCGAACACGCCCTGTGCCGTTCCCTGTCCCTCGACCCCGCGGTCACCGCGCTGCACTGCGCGCCCGGCAACGCCGGAATCGCCGAGGTCGCCGAGCTGCGCCAGGTCGACGCCCTCGACGGCGCCGCCGTCGCCGCGCTCGCCACTGAGCTGGACGCCGACCTCGTCGTCGTCGGCCCGGAGGCGCCGCTGGTCGCCGGGGTCGCCGACGCCGTGCGCGCGGCGGGCATCCCGGTGTTCGGACCCTCCGGGGAGGCCGCGCAAATCGAGGGGTCCAAGGCCTTCGCCAAGGACGTCATGGCGGGCGCGGGCGTCCCCACCGCCCGCTCGTACGTCTGCACGACACCCGCCGAGGTCGAGGAGGCGCTCGACGCCTTCGGGGCGCCCTACGTCGTCAAGGACGACGGGCTCGCGGCCGGCAAGGGCGTCGTCGTCACCGGCGATCTCGACGCCGCCCGCGCGCACGCCAACGCCTGCGAGCGGGTCGTCATCGAGGAGTTCCTCGACGGCCCCGAGGTCTCCCTCTTCGCCATCACCGACGGCGTGACGGTCCTCCCGCTCCAGCCCGCCCAGGACTTCAAGCGCGCGCTGGACGGCGACGAGGGCCCCAACACCGGCGGCATGGGCGCCTACTCGCCGCTCCCGTGGGCCGACGCCAAGCTCGTCGACGAGGTCCTCGAAACGGTTCTCCAGCCGACGGTCGACGAGATGCGGCGCCGCGGCACCCCGTTCTCGGGGCTGCTCTACGCCGGGCTCGCCATCACCGGCAGGGGCGTGCGGGTCATCGAGTTCAACGCCCGGTTCGGCGACCCGGAGACCCAGGTCGTGCTGGCCCGCCTGAAGACGCCGCTGGCCGGTGTCCTGCTCGCCGCCGCCAACGGCACCCTCGCCGACCTCCCGCCGCTGCGCTGGAGCGACGACGCCGCCGTCACCGTCGTCATCGCCTCGCACAACTACCCCGGCACCCCGCGCACCGGCGACCCGATCACCGGCCTCGACGCGGTGGCCGCCGAGGACGCCCCGCACGCGTACGTGCTGCACGCCGGCACCCGGCACGACGGTGACGCCGTCGTCAGCGCCGGCGGCCGGGTGCTGTCGGTCACGGCGGCGGGCGCCGACCTCACCGAGGCCAGGGACCGCGCCTACCGGGCCCTCGCCCGGGTCCGGCTCGACGGCTCCCAGCACCGCACGGACATCGCGGCGAAAGCGGCGTCCGAAGCCTGAGGATCAGGAGAACCCGGGCACCGAGCCCCGGTCCGCACCAACCTCGCAGGCCCCGAATCCGTCTCTGGATTCGGGGCCTGATCCTTGCCCTCTGTCATCCACCTCTCCCCAAAGCCATTCCATCGAGTGACCGATGGCCCATCCGGCTGACTCCGGCCGGGGCCCCAACTAGGGTGCGGCGCAAGCGTTCCGGCACTTGGCCCACCGGCATTGCGATGTCAGTGGCGGCTGCCACAGTGGGGGAGTGAGCAACGCGACGACGGCAACAAAGGCCACGACAGCAACGAAGGCCACGACAGCCAGGACCGGCACGGCAGCCAGGACCGTCAGGTCGGCCAGGGCTGTCGGGGCGGCCAGGGTTCCAGGGAGGGGGTGAGGTCGGGTCGTGACCGGTAACGGGATCGGTGAGGAAGCGGGCGCACGCGGCGCGCGTGCCAGGGCTCTCGCGGTGCTGCGGGTCCGCAGCCGCGCGCTTGCGGTGGCCCTGCTGCCCGCGGCGGTCGCCGTGGTGCTGCTGGCCGGCGGTTGGACGGAGCATCTGGTGGGGCCGTTCTGGCACACGGCACGCTGGGTCATGACCCCGCTCGCCGTCCTCGTGCTGCTCGCCGCGGGCGCCGTCGGCCTGGTGGTCGCCAGGGCCCGCCCCGCCGTGAGCCCCACCGTCGCGATCCCCGAGGAGAGCGCGCCCGACCTCTACCGGATGGTGCGTGACCTCGCCGACCGGCTCGACGTCCCGGCACCGTCCGCGATAGCCCTCACCCCCGACTGCGACAGCTGGCTCGAGGACCGCACCCACCCGTCGCACGGCACGCCCCCGACCGAGGAGCGGGACGAGATAGCGGGCGCGCGCGCCGCGCACCGACGCACCGCCGCCGCGCCGGTCCTCGTCATCGGCTCGCCCTTCCTGTGGTGGATGCGGGTCGGTGAACTGCGCGCGGTGCTCGCCCCGGTGGTCGCCGGTACGGGACCGTCCGCGCACCCGGACATAGCCGCAGCCCGCCGCTTCGTGCGGGGCCTCGACGCCGCCGTCGCGGTCGCCGCGACGCCCGGTCGCCGCACCCTGACACGGCCGGTCAGGGCCGGTGTGGGCTGGAGCGCCCGGCTGCTGCTGCGGGCCTGCCGCGAGCACGCGGCGCAGATGGAGCGCGGGGTTGCCGCGGCGGCGGCCGAGCGCGCCCAGGCCGTGGACTACGGGCTGCGGATCGTCGCGCAGGAACAGGTCGGGCTCGCGTACGCGGGCTGGGACCGGCTGCTCACCCGGGTCGCGCTGCCTGCCTGGCGGATGGGGCGCTGGCCGTCCCGGCTCGACGCGGGTGTCGTCGCCGCCCTCACCGAGCTGTCCCGGCGCGACCGGCTGGCGGAGGGTTTCGCCTCCCGCCTCGGCGAACGCCCGGCCTGCGATCTGCTCGACGAACCCGGCGTCATCGACGAGGCCACGTCCCTGCTCGCCGCCCGCCTCTTCCACGGCGGCCCCGCCGAGTCCGGCCCCGACTGGGCCCCGGTGGACTGGGAGGAGTACCCGGAGGAGGTCGTCGACCGCAAGTGGCGCACCGACGCGGCCCGCCTGCACCGCGTCCTGGACACCCTGGCCACGCACGACACCTTCGCCCCGCCGGAGACTCCGACCTCGCACGACGCCCTGACCTCACATGACCGCCCGACCCCGCACGGTGCCCCGACGCCGCACGACACCTTCGCCGGGCACGACGACGCCGCCGCCCCCGCCCCCATCGCCTCCCGCCCCGCCCAGGGCCCGACCCTGTCCCGCGTCCTGGAACACCTGACGTTGCCCCAGCCGACGCCCCGCACCCCCATACCGGAGAACACGGACCCCGCCGACGGAACGGCCTCGGGCGGCCCGCCCCCCGGCGAGACCACTGGCACGGAGAGCACCGGCACGGAGACCACCCGGACGGAGAGCACCCGTACGGACAGCGCCCCCGCGACGAACGGCCCCACGGACACGGCCCGCACGGCGAACGGCCCCACGGAGAACGTTCCTACGGGCACCGCCCGCACGGACAGCGCCCCCACGGCGAACCGCCCCACGGACACCGCCCACGGCGGGACACCCCACGGCGGGACACCCCACAGCGAGACAGCCCACGGCGAGACAGCCCCCACCCCCCACGAACACCCCCAGCCCCCCCACTCCCCTCACGAACCCACCCCCCACGACCCCCACACCCCCCACGACCCCGCCGAGAGCAACCTCTTCCCCGAAGAGGAGGCCGTTCCCCGCAACGAGCGCGGGGCCGTGCTCGCCGCTCGGCTCACCACCGAGTTGGCCCGTGAGGAGGCCACCGCCGGTGGCGGCGCGGGTTCCGCCACCGGTCGGCCCGAGGCCACCCCCGACGCCGCCCTGTGGGACGACGGCGGCCTCCCCCTCTTCCCGCTCCAGCCGCCCCGCACGGCCAGAGAGCTGCTCGCCGACCACGTCACCGCGATGGTGTGCTGCGCCGCCATGGACACGGCCGGCGCCGCCCCGGGGCTCGACTGGCTCGACGGGCCTTCCCTGCTGTTCGGCGGCGAGCGGACGAAGGACCTGGCCCCCCGCGTCCTCAGCCTCGTGGAGGACGGCGACCCGGCACCGCTGCGGGCCTGGCTGGCCGCCTCCGGCATACGCGCGGAGAAGCCGGTCCGACTGGTCTGACGCCCACCCCGGAACCAGACGGGAACAGCCGCTTCCACTTTCCGCCGATTAGCGACGAGCTGTGACCGGCCGCGTGCGGTATGTGATGTGCTGGGACCGGCCACACGACAGGCCACACGTACCAGGCACGGGACAACGGGGGCATGAGGGAGGGGATCCACCATGTCGTCGGAGTCGTCGGAGTCGTCGGAGTCGTCGGAGTCGTCGAAATCGGCGGAGTCGTCGGCGCACGTGCGCCGCTGGGAGTCCGGGGCGCTCGCACACGCCGTCAACGACCCCTTCGGCCAGGGCCCGGTCCCCTGGCTCCGCGGCGGCGAGACCTACTTCGGCGACACCGGCCGCGTCGTCGCCTGGTACGTGGACGCCGCCGACCAGCGGTCCACGGCCCCCGGCGACGGGAACTCCCGCGCCCCAGGCCACCGCCCCGGCGAGCACCACCTCCGCACCACCGGCCCGCGCCCCGGCGCTCCCTCCCGCGCCCCCGGCCCGCGGGCCGGCGAGAAGGCCCGCTTCCCGGGGCCCCGGGCCGCCGACGACGTGGGCCGGCAGATCAAGGGCTTCATCTCCACCAGCGTGATCACCCCGGGCGAGGCCGTCGACTTCCACATCACGGTCGACCCGCCCCAGGAGTTCGCCGTCGACATCTACCGCATCGGCCACTACGGCGGCGACGGCGCCGCGAAGATCACCACCAGCCCGCGGCTCTCCGGCATCGTCCAGCCCGCGCCGCTCACCGCGGACCGCACCGTCTCCTGCCACCACTGGTGGCTGTCCTGGCGGTTGCAGATCCCGTCGTACTGGAGCATCGGCGCCTATGTCGCCGTCCTCACCACCGTCGACGGCTACCGCTCCCACATCCCGTTCACGGTCCGCGACCAGCACCCGGCCGATCTGCTGCTGGTGCTGCCTGACGTGACCTGGCAGGCGTACAACCTGTACCCGGAGGACGGCCGTACCGGCGCCAGCTTCTACCACGCCTGGGACGAGCGGGGCCGGCTGCTCGGCGAGGCGGACGCGGCGACGACCGTCTCCTTCGACCGCCCCTACGCGGGCGCGGGGCTGCCGCTGCACGTCGGCCACGCCTACGACTTCATCCGCTGGGCCGAGCGGTACGGCTACGACCTCGCCTACGCCGACGCCCGCGATCTGCACGCGGGCCATGTCGACCCCACCCGCTACCGGGGACTGGTCTTCCCCGGCCACGACGAGTACTGGTCGGCCGCCATGCGTCGCACCGTGGAGCAGGCCCGCGACCACGGCACCTCCCTGGTCTTCCTCTCCGCCAACACCCTCTACTGGCAGGTGGAGTTGGGTCCTTCGCCGTCCGGCGCCCCGGAGCGGCTGCTGACCTGCCGCAAACGCCGGGGCCCCGGCAGGCCCGTGCTGTGGCGCGAGATCGACCGCCCCGAGCAGCAGGTGATGGGCATCCAGTACGCGGGCCGGGTGCCCGAGCCGAGCCCGCTGATCGTCCGCAACGCCGACCACTGGCTGTGGGAGGCGACCGGCGCGCACGAGGGCGACCCGATCGAGGGACTGGTCGCGGGCGAGGCCGACCGCTACTTCCCGCGCACCGCGCTGCCCGAGCACGACGACCGCATGCTGCTCGCGCACTCCCCGTACACCGACACGGACGGCGTCCTGCGCCACCAGGAGACGTCCCTGTACCGGGCCCCGTCCGGCGCGCTCGTCTTCGCGTCGGGCACCTTCGCCTGGACGCCGTTCCTCGACCGCCCCGGCCATGTGGACGCCCGTGTGCAGCGCGCCACCGCCAACCTGCTGGACCGTATCTGCAAACGCGACTGACCGCCGGGGCCCGCCACCGCCGCCTCGCGACGGCTCCCAGGGCCGGCCACCGGCCCGCCGCGGCCCACCCCACGCCCCTCGCCCACCCCGGGTACGGGAGAATCGAGCCAGTTGGACAGAACCACAGGAGGCAACGTGTCCGGATTCGTCGAAAAGCCCGAGCCGCTCCAGGTTCCGGGCCTGGTGCACCTGCACACCGGCAAGGTGCGCGAGCTGTACCGCAACGACGCCGGTGACCTCGTGATGGTCGCCAGTGACCGCATGTCCGCCTACGACTGGGTGCTGCCCACCGAGATCCCCGACAAGGGCCGGGTGCTGACGCGGCTGTCGCTGTGGTGGTTCGACCAGCTCGCCGACCTGGTCCCGAACCACGTCCTGAGCACCGAGCTGCCGCCGGGCGCCCCCGCCGACTGGGCCGGTAGGACCCTGGTGTGCAAGTCCCTGGAGATGGTCCCGGTCGAGTGCGTGGCCCGCGGCTACCTCACCGGCTCGGGCCTCGTCGAGTACGACGCCTCCCGCACCGTCTGCGGTCTCGCCCTGCCCGAGGGCCTGGTCGACGGCTCGGAGCTGCCCGCCCCGATCTTCACCCCGGCGACCAAGGCCGCCGTCGGCGAGCACGACGAGAACGTGTCGTACGAGGAGGTCGCCCGCCAGGTCGGCGCCGACACCGCGGCCGAGCTGCGGCAGACGACCCTGGCCGTCTACGCGCGGGCCCGCG
Source organism: Streptomyces griseoviridis (assembly GCF_005222485.1). Lineage (NCBI taxonomy): Bacteria > Bacillati > Actinomycetota > Actinomycetes > Kitasatosporales > Streptomycetaceae > Streptomyces > Streptomyces griseoviridis. The sequence goes on along the minus strand of NZ_CP029078.1, from coordinate 4,432,139 downwards.
ACATCGCGAGGGAGCGCGGGATCATCCTCGCGGACACCAAGTTCGAGTTCGGCTTCGACGGCGACACGCTGGTCGTCGCCGACGAGGTCCTCACCCCGGACTCGTCCCGGTTCTGGCCGGCCGACCGGTGGCAGCCGGGGCGCGCGCAGCCGTCGTACGACAAGCAGTTCGTGCGGGACTGGCTGACCTCGCCCGCCTCCGGCTGGGACCGCACCGGCGAGCGCCCGCCGCCCGCGCTGCCGCAGCAGGTCGTCGACGCGACGCGCGCCAAGTACCTGGAGGCGTACGAACTCCTGACCGGCCTGAGCTGGTCGTAGCGACACCCGGGGCCGACGCCGACCGGCGCCGGCCCCGCCGCGGCAGAGAGGGCGTCCGCAACGGCGACCCTCGCGGCAGAGAAGGCGTCCGCAGACGGAGCCCCCGCGGCAGAGAAGGCTCATGCCGCCCAGAAGGCTCCCGCAACGCAGAAGGCCCCCGGTCTCCCGGGGGCCTTCTGTACGGAGCGGACGACGAGATTCGAACTCGCGACCTCAACCTTGGCAAGGTTGCGCTCTACCAACTGAGCTACGTCCGCACTGCGCCGTGGCGCGAGAGCAACTATACCCAACCTCGCTCCCGCGCGAGCCGCACCGCCGTGTGCCGGTTCTCCGCGCCCAGTTTGGTGGCGGCGGACGACAGGTAGTTGCGCACGGTCCCCTGGGACAGCGCGGCCCGCTCGGCGATCTCCGCCACGGGTGCGCCGTCGGCGGCGAGTTCCAGCACCTCGGCCTCCCGCGCGGTCAGCGGCGAGTCGCCGGAGGCGATCGCGTCGGCGGCCAACTCCGGGTCGACGTACCGGTTTCCGGCGTGCACCGTGCGGATGATCTCGGCGAGCCGCTGGGCGCTCACCGTCTTCGGGACGAATCCCCGCACACCGGCGGCGAGGGCCCGTTTCAGATGTCCCGGGCGGCCGTGGCTGGTGACGATGAGGACCCGGCAGCCGGGCAGTTCGCCGCGCAGGGATGTGGCGACCTTCACACCGTCCGCGCCGGGCATCTGGAGATCGAGGACCGCGACGTCCGGTTCGTGGGCCCGCGCCATGGCCAGGGCCTCGGGCCCCGACGCGGCCTCGGCGACCACGACGAGGTCGTCCTCGAGGCCCAGCAGCGCGGCCAGCGCGCCCCGGATCAGATGCTCGTCGTCGGCGAGCAGCACCCGCACACTCACGCCGGTACCTCCTGTACGGCCAGCGGGACCTCGGCGACCAGCCGGAACAGGTCGCCGTCCGCGGGGCCCGCCTCCAGGGTGCCGCCCACCTCGGCCAGCCGCTCGCGCAGCCCGGCGAGCCCGGAGCCGCCGCTGCCGCGCACGTCACCGGCGCCGTCGTTCTCCACCGTCAACACCACTCGACCCTCCCTGGTCTCCAGACGGACCGCGCACCGTCCGGCGTTGCCGTGCCGCAGCACGTTCGTGGTGGCCTCCCTGACCACCCAGCCGAGCGCCGACTGCACCTGGTCGGGCAGCCCTGACGGCTCGCCCCGCACCTCGCAGGTGATCCCGGCCGCCGCCAACACCCCGCGCGCACCGGCGAGTTCGACCCCGAGGTCGGCCTCGCGGTAGCCCCGAACGACGTCCCTGACCTCCCGTTGCGTCTCGCGCGCGATCCGCTGCACCTCGACCATCTGCTCCACGGCCTCGGGCCGCCCGCGCCGGGCGAGCTGGACGGCGAGTTCGCTCTTGAGGGCGACGACGGCGAGGTTGCGGCCCATCACGTCGTGCAGGTCGCGCCCGAACCGCAGCCGCTCCTCGGCGACGGCGAGCCTGGCCCGGGTCTCGCGGGCCTCGTCGAGGGCGTAGACCGCGTCGAGCAGCCAGATGGAGAAGAAGGCGGTGAAGGCGATGAAGCCGCCGCCGACCAGCACGCCGCCCCCGGTGATCAGCGCCGCGAACCACGGCACCCCGAGGGCGAAGGCGAGCGCGCAGGAGGTGAGGCCGTACCCGGCCACCAGGGCGGCGATCCGGCGCCCTCCGCGCATGCCGAGGGCGGAGATCCCGGCGCCGACGACCACGACGATCCCGAAGACCATGCCGGTGGCGCTCGCGAGGCGGTCGCTGTCCGGCTCCGAGCGGGCGACGAGGAGCGCGGTGAGCCCGGCGGCCGCGGTGACGGCGGCCAGCGTCCACAGCAGCCGCACGGGCTGCGGGCGCCTGCCCCGGGTCCAGTCGAGGCCCTGTGACACCGTGACCATGGACACCGTCGCGTGCACCGCCGTCAGCCCCAGCAGCAGGGTACCGAGGGCCGCTCCGAGCGCGCCGAAGGCCGGCAGGCCGATGCTCGGGACCTCCACCGCGGCGAGGAAGTGGAACGACCACCGGGTGTACGTCTCGAACTTCGCGGGCGTGCTCTTGCGGTGCCACCAGCCCCCAGGACCGCGCATCATCCCCGTCGCTCCCGTTCCCGTTCCCGTCACCGTGTCCGCTCCCACCGCGGCCCCTGTCGTCGCTGTCGCCGCTGTCGCCGCTGTCGCCGTCGTCGCCGCACCCGTCGTCCCGGCCGTCATCGGTCTCCTCGCCGTCACCGGTGTCCCGGCCGGCACCGGTCTCCGTTCCGGGGCGCGGACGACGGCCGGGGCGCGGACCTGTGCCCGGCTCAGCGCCTCGGCTCCCAGCGGAACCACCGCTGTACAGCAAACACGGCCAGCGCGGTCCAGGCCAGCGCGATCACCAGGGTGACCAGCGTCTCCTGGCCGCTCAGCCGGCCGGTCCAGCCGCCCTGCACCAGCCGGACGGCGGGGGAGAGCGGCAGGAACCGGCAGATGTCGGCGAGCCGGTCGGGCAGCGTCTCCAGCGGCACGGCCATCCCGGAGCCGAGCATCGAGAGGAACATCAGCGGCAACGCGGTGACCTGGGCGCTCTCCACGGTCCTGGTGATGCCGGCGGTGACCGCCGCGAGCGCCGCGCTCAGCACGAGCCCGAGCACCACCCCCAGCACCGCGAGCAACGGCTCCTCGGGCGCCCCGGTCCCCAGGAGCAGCCCGCAGCCGACGGCGACGATCACGCACTGCGCGAGGCCGACGCACAGGGAGGGCAGCGCGGTGCCGATCAGGATCTCGGTGTCGCCGATCTCCCCGGTGCGCAGCCGCTTGAGGACGAGTTCCTCGCGGCGCGAGACATAGGCGCTGACCAGGGAGGTGTAGACGGCGAAGAGGAAGGCGAAGCCGATCGCGGCGGTCAGCAGGACCGTGCCGACGCTGAGCCCCTGGCCCTTGAGGTCGAGCTGGTCGAGGGCGGGCCGGACGCTGAACGGCAGCGCCAGCGGCACCAGCAGCGCGGTGAAGACGGCGGTGCGGTTGCGCCCGAGCAGGGTCAGTTCGGCGCGGGCCAGGGCGCGCAGCCTGCGGCCCGGGGTGGCCCGTCCTGCGGGCGGCACGGTGGCGTGCGCGGCGCCGCGAGCGGTGCGGCCCGCGCCGGTGGTCGCGGTGCTGTCCGTGCCGCTGTTCGCGGCGTCGTCCATGACGTCGTTCATGCGAGGGCCTCCGGCTTCGCGTCCTGGGCGGCCGGGTTCTGCCGCGCTCCGGCCTGCTGCTGGGCGATCCCGAGGAACGCTTCCTCGAGGGACGCGGACCGCACGTCGAGTCCGCGCAGTTCGACCCGGGCGCCTTCGGCCCAGGTCAGCAGTCCGGTGGCGGCCCGTTGCAGTTCCCGGGTGCGCAGCCGGACGACGTTCCCGTCGAGCTCGTGCCCCGAGACGCCGAGCGCGCCGAGCGGCGGCAGGTCGCCGAGGTGGTAGCCGTCGGGCAGTCGGAAGGAGATGCGGGCGGGCTGGGCGGCGGTGACCTCGGCGGGGGTTCCGGTGACGGCGATCCGTCCCTCCCGCATGATCGCGAGCCGGTCGGCGAGGTTCTCGGCCTCCTCCAGGTAGTGCGTGGTCAGCAGCACCGTGGTGCCGGTGGCGCGCAGTTGGCGCACCAACTCCCAGGTGGCGCGGCGCCCTTCGGCGTCGAGTCCGGTCGTCGGCTCGTCGAGGAACAGCACCTCGGGGTCGCCGAGCAGGGCGAGCGCGAGGTCGAGGCGGCGCCGTTCGCCGCCGGAGAGCTGCTTGACCCGGACGTCGCCGCGCCCGCCGAGCCCGACCTGGTCGAGGACCTCGGCCTCGGGCCGCGCCCCGCTCACGCAGCCCGCCCACATCCTGGCGGTCTCGGTGACGGTCAGTTCGGAGGGGAAGCCGCCCTCCTGGAGCATGACGCCGGTGCGCGGGCGGACGGCACCGCGTTCGGTGTACGGGTCGTGGCCGAGCACCCGCACCCGGCCCGAGCTGGCCGGGGCGAGTCCTTCGAGTACTTCGACGGTGGAGGTCTTGCCCGCGCCGTTGGTGCCGAGCAGCGCGAAGACCTCACCGCGGCCGACCTGGAAGCCGATTCCGCGTACGGCCTCGAACCCGCCCCCGTAGACGCGGTGGAGGTCGGTGACCTCAATCACGTGTTCGTGTTCGTGGATGTCGTGGGTTGCCATGTCCTCAGCGTTCCGCCGGACGGGTCCCGTCGGCAGTGCGCGGTGTCATCGCCCGCCATGACAAATGTCAGAAGAACAGCGGGGAGGCCGGAAGGAAGCCGGAAGCCGGAAGACGGCAAGCTGAACACGGAAGGCGGAAGCCGAACGGTGTCGTCGGGACAACGCGAAGACCCCGGTCCGATGGACCGGGGTCTTCGTCACGAGCGGACGACGAGGCTCGAACTCGCGACCTCAACCTTGGCAAGGTTGCGCTCTACCAACTGAGCTACGTCCGCATTGCTTCCGACCGGCTCCCACCGATCGGCGCGGGCACCAGCGTACCTGAGCCAGAGGACTGGTCAGGACCGGCGGTGCAGAGCGGGTGACAGGAATTGCACACTGCGCCTTCCCCCTGGAAGGGGGATGTTCTACTACTGAACTACACCCGCATGTACTCCTCGGACCGGGCCTTTCGGCCTCGCCCCTCGGCGTGCTCCAGACTCTAGCCGACCCAGAGGGGTGCAACGCAAGTCGGTTCTCCCGAGGGGCCGATGACCGGTCGTCGGCCCCTCGGCGGCCCGCCGTTCACTGGGCCGCGCTGAAAGCCTCGTACACCTTCTTGGGGATGCGCCCGCGGGCCGGTACGTCCATCTTGTTGGCCTGGGCCCAGGCGCGGACGGCGGCGGGGTCGGGGGCGACCTCCGTCTGCCGGTAGGTCTTGCCGGAGCGCGACCGCTTGCGGCCGGCTTCCACGTACGGCGCCAGCGCCTTACGCAGTTTCCTGGCATTGGTTTGATTCAGGTCGATCTCGTACGACTTGCCGTCGAGTCCGAAGGCGATCGTTTCCGCCGCTTCCGAGCCGTCGATGTCGTCAGAGAGCGTGACCACGACCTTCTGCGCCACGAATATCGGTCCCTCCGTACGGCACGTTGCCAAATTCATTTGTACAGTGCCTTGCATTGCAATGTGAAGCTCGACTAAATCCTCCCGCGTGTCCGAGCGCAATAGGTATCGGGTGTCGATCTCGGATCTTTCCCGGAACTTTTCGACCACGGACACCCTTCCACGCGTCCGTGACGGCCGTCACGTAGCTTCCTCCAACGCTACCCGCGTAGAAATTTTGTGCGGGTAGTCTGAAGTCACTTGTAGGAACCTGCTCAGCACCACAACACCGGGAGTGCCAGTGGCACGCGTCGTAGTCGACGTCATGCTCAAGCCGGAGATCCTCGACCCCCAGGGCCAGGCGGTGCAGCGCGCACTGCCGCGGCTGGGTTTCGAAGGCATCTCCGATGTACGTCAGGGAAAGCGATTCGAACTGGAAGTTGACGGGCCGGTCGACGAGGCCGCGCTCGCCCGCATCCACGATCTTGCGGAATCCTTCCTCGCCAACACGGTGATCGAGGACTTCACCGTCAAGGTCGAAGAGGCGGCGGAAGTCGCGGAGGCCGCCAAGTGACCGCTCGTATTGGCGTCGTCACTTTCCCCGGCAGTCTCGACGACCGGGACACCCAGCGGGCGATCCGTCTCGCGGGCGCCGAACCGGTCGCCCTGTGGCACAAGGACAAGGACCTCCACCAGGTCGACGCCGTGGTGCTGCCCGGCGGGTTCTCCTACGGCGACTATCTGCGGGCCGGCGCCATCTCGCGTTTCTCACCGGTGATGGAGACCGTCATCGAGCAGGCGAGGGCCGGGCTGCCGGTGCTCGGCATCTGCAACGGCTTCCAGGTCCTCACCGAGGCCCACCTGCTGCCGGGCGCCATGCTCGGCAACAACCACCTGCACTTCATCTGCCGCGACCAGAAGCTGCGGGTGGAGAACGCGGACACCGCCTGGACCGGCGACTACGAGGCCGGCCAGGAGATCCACATCCCGCTGAAGAACATGGACGGCCGGTACGTCGCCGACGAGCGCACGCTCGACGAGCTGGAGGCCGAGGGGCGGGTCGTCTTCCGCTACCTCGGGATGAACCCCAACGGCTCGCTGCGCGACATCGCGGGCATCACCAACGCGGCCGGCAACGTCGTCGGTCTCATGCCGCACCCCGAGCACGCCGTCGAGTCGCTGATCGGTACCGGTCGTACCGACGGCCTGCCGTTCTTCACCTCGATCCTCAAGAAGCTGGTCAACGCATGAGCCGGACGCCTCTGGACACGGTCGAGCACGCGGCCGAAACCCCTGACGTCGCGCTGCCCTGGGCCGAACTCGGCCTGAAGAAGGACGAGTACGAGCGGGTCGTGGAGATCCTCGGCCGCCGCCCGACCGGCGCCGAGCTGGCCATGTACTCGGTGATGTGGTCCGAGCACTGCTCGTACAAGTCCTCCAAGGTCCATCTGCGCCAGTTCGGCGAGAAGGCCCCGCACTCCGACGCGCTCCTCGTCGGCATCGGCGAGAACGCCGGTGTGGTGGACGTCGGCCAGGGCTACGCGGTCACCTTCAAGGTCGAGTCGCACAACCACCCGTCCTACGTCGAGCCCTACCAGGGCGCGGCCACCGGCGTCGGCGGCATCGTGCGGGACATCATCGCGATGGGCGCCCGCCCGGTCGCGGTCGTCGACCCGCTGCGGTTCGGCGCCGCCGACCACCCCGACACCAAGCGGGTGCTGCCCGGCGTGGTCGCGGGCATCGGCGGCTACGGCAACTGCCTGGGCCTGCCCAACATCGGCGGCGAGGTCGTCTTCGACGCCTGCTACCAGGGCAACCCGCTGGTCAACGCCGGCGCCATCGGTGTGATGCGGCACGAGGACATCCACCTCGCGAAGGCGTCGGGCGCAGGCAACAAGGTCATCCTGTACGGGGCGAGGACCGGCGGCGACGGCATCGGCGGCGCCTCCATCCTCGCCTCCGAGACCTTCGACGACGCCAAGCCGTCCAAGCGCCCGGCCGTGCAGGTCGGCGACCCGTTCCAGGAGAAGCTCCTCATCGAGTGCACCCTGGAGGCGTTCGCCGAGAAGCTGGTCGTCGGCATCCAGGACCTCGGCGCGGCCGGACTCTCCTGCGCCACCAGCGAGTTGGCGTCCAACGGCTCCGGCGGCATGCGGGTCGTCCTGGACGACGTCCCGCTGCGCGACTCCACGCTCTCGCCCGAGGAGATCCTCATGAGCGAGTCGCAGGAGAGGATGTGCGCGGTCGTCGAGCCGGAGAAGGTCGACCGGTTCCTCGCGATCTGCGAGAAGTGGGACGTCATCGCCACGGTCATCGGCGAGGTCACCGACGGCGACCGGCTGGAGATCTTCTGGTACGGCGGCAAGATCGTCGACGTCGACCCGCGCACGGTCGCCCACGACGGCCCGGTATACGAGCGCCCCTACGCCCGCCCCGACTGGCAGGACGCGCTCCAGGCCGACACCGCCGCCACGCTGGCCAGGCCCGCCGACGGCGCCGAACTGCGGGCGCAGGTCCTCCAGTTGGTCGGTTCGCCGAACCAGGCGTCCAAGTCCTGGATCACCTCGCAGTACGACCACTTCGTGCAGGGCAACACGGTGCTCGCCCAGCCCGAGGACTCCGGGATGATCCGGATCGACGAGGAGAGCGGCCTCGGCGTCGCCATCGCCACCGACGGCAACGGGCGGTTCGCGAAGCTCGACCCGTACACCGGCGCCCAGTTGGCGCTGGCGGAGGCCTACCGCAACGTGGCGACGACCGGCGCCAAGCCGCTCGCCGTCTCCGACTGCCTCAACTTCGGCTCCCCCGAGGACCCCGCGGTGATGTGGCAGTTCGCGGAGGCCGTGCGCGGACTCGCCGACGGCTGCCTCCAGTTGGGCACCCCGGTGACCGGCGGCAACGTCTCCCTCTACAACCAGACCGGCGAGGTCGCCATCCACCCGACGCCGGTCGTCGCGGTGCTCGGCGTCATCGACGACGTGGCCCGGCGCACCCCGGTCGCCTTCCAGGAGGACGGGCAGCTGCTCTACCTCCTCGGCGACACCCGCGAGGAGTTCGACGGCTCCGCCTGGTCGCAGGTGGTCCACGAGCACCTCGGCGGACTGCCCCCGAAGGTCGACCTGGAGCGGGAGCGGCTGCTCGGCGAGATCCTGATCTCGGCCTCCCGCGACGGCATGGTCGACGCGGCGCACGACCTCTCCGACGGCGGTCTGATCCAGGCGGTCGTGGAGTCGGCGCTGCTCGGCGGCAAGGGCGCCCGGCTGATCGTCCCGGACGGTCTCGACGCGTTCACGCTGCTGTTCTCGGAGTCGGCGGGCCGCGCGCTCGTCGCCGTACCGCGCTCGGAGGAGCTGCGGTTCACCGACATGTGCGGCGCGCGGGGTCTGCCCGCGACCCGCGTCGGTGTCGTGGACGGCACGTCGGTCGAGCTGCAGGGCGAGTTCGAGCTGCCGCTCGACGAGCTGCGCGCGGCGCACGAGGGCACCATCCCGGCGCTGCTCGCCTGACCCGCACCGCTGACGAGGGCCCCGCCGGTCGACCGGCGGGGCCCTCGTCACGCGGCGACCCGGTCGCCGTCCTGTGCGGGAGCGCGCTCCGGTGTCCTGGGCAGCCGCAGCGCCAGCACGGTGGCCAGCGCCATCAGCGCGGCGCCGCTCCAGAACACCACGCCCGTCGCGTCGACGAAGGCCCGCAGGCCGCTCGCGCGGGCGGCGCCGGTCAGCCCGGCCAGCGCCGTCACGTCGCCGCCCGGCCCCCGGTCGGCGTACAGCCGGGTCAGGACGGTGCCGAACAGGGCGGTGCCCAGGGCGTTGCCGAGGGTCTGGAAGTAGCGCACGGAGGTGGTGGCGACGCCGAGCCGCCCGGCCGGGGCCGCGTTCTGGACGAGCACCACCAGTTGGCCGAGCAGTTGCCCGAACCCGGCCCCGATCAGCAGGAGTTCGGCGCGGATCAGCCAGAGCGAGGTGTCGGGCCCTGTGGTGGCGGCGAGCAGCGCGAAGGCGACGGACGAGGTGGCGGTGCCGGCGATCGCGGAGGTCCTGGCGGTCCAGCCGCGGGCGGCGAGCGGCCCGGTCAGCAGTCCGCCGGCGGCGAGGCCGAACGCCATCGGGACCAGGTAGAGGGCGGCGGCGGAGCTGGCGATGCCGCGCACCACCTGGAGGTAGACGAGCACGTAGTAGATGGCGCCGGTCATCGAGGCGCCGAGGACGGCCTGCACGCCGAAGCCGAGGCGCAGTTCGCGGACGCGGAACAGGGAGAGCGGGAGCACCGGGTCGGGCGCCGAGAGCTGCCGGCGCACGAACAGGGCGAGGGCGAGCGCGGTGGTGGCGATCAGGGCGAGGACGACGGGTGACGACCAGGCGTACCGGCCGCCGCCCCAGTCGGTCACCAGCAGCAGCGAGCTGGAGAAGACGGCGGCGAGCGCGGCGCCCGCCCAGTCGAGCGGGCGCCTGACGTGCCGCTCGGGGAGTCTCAGGGCGACGGCGGAGCCGACCAGGACGGCGAGGCCGACCGGCAGGTTGACGTAGAAGATCCACCGCCAGCTCGCGTGGTCGGCGAGCAGGCCGCCGACCCAGGGTCCGACGGCCATCGCGGCGCCGGAGACGAGCCCGCCCGCGGTGGCGCCCTTGCCGCTGTCCTGGTCGCCGGGGCCGCGGAGGTGGGCGATGACCACCATGGTCACGCTCATCAGTCCGCCGCCGCCGAGTCCCTGCACCGCGCGGGCGGCGATGAGCTGGCCCATGGACTGGGCGGCGCCGCAGAGCGCGGAGCCGGCCAGGAAGACGGCGATGGCGCCGGTGAAGACGCGTTTCGGGCCGACGACGTCGCAGAGCTTGCCGTAGAGCGGCAGCATCGCCGCCGAGGCCAGCGCGTAGGCGCTGACCAGCCAGGGGATCGAGTCGATGCCGTGGCCCGGGTCGAGGTCGCGGGCGATCGGGACGGTGGCCGCGGACACGATCTGGAGGTCGAGGATGGCCAGGACGATCGTCACGAGGCAGACGAGGAGGCCGATTTTCCGCTGAGTCTCGGTCATGAGCGGCACTGTGCCCGATATTTGTGTACCGAGTCAATATTTATTCTCGGTACATGAATGCTCCGGGGGGCCGGACCGGTCTTGGTACGGTGCCGTCATGGCTGACGGGGCGCCGGGGCTGCGCGAACGCAAGAAGGCCGAGACGGCACTGCGGATCCACCGCACCGCCCTCGCCCTGTTCGACGAGCGCGGCTTCGACGAGGTCTCCGTGCAGGAGATCGCGGACGCCGCCGAGGTCTCCAAGATGACCGTCTTCAACTACTACGGCTCCAAGGAGGATCTGATCTTCCGGCCGATGGAGGAGCACTTCCAGGACGCCGTCCGCGCCGTCCGCGACCGGCTCCCCGGCGAGTCCGCGCTGGAGGCGGTGCGCCGCGACTTCCTGGAGATGGTCACGGCCCGCGACCCCTCGATCGGCCTGCACGCCGAACCGTTCGGCCGCCGCATCCGCCGCGTCATGATGACCACCCCCGCGCTCAGGGAACGCGCCTACGCGTCCTCCGAGAAGGGCGCGCGGGAACTCGCCGACCTGCTCACCGGGGAGACCGGCGACGCCGTCCAGGCCCTGATCGCCGCCGCCACCCTCACCGCGGCCCGCAACGCCCTCGTCGAGGAGCACCACCGGCGGATCGACGCGGGCGAGAGCGTCGACACGGTCGCCGCCGACGCCGCCGCCCGCGCCGCGCACGCCTTCGCCCTGGTGGAGCACGGCCTCGGCGACTACGCCCGCCGCCCGGCCTGACCCGGTCCCCCGCCAGGGCCGCCCCGGGCCCGCAATAGGCTCACCCCATGCCCCCGGCCAAGAAGCGCCCCCGCAGCTACGACCCCGCCAGGACCCGTGCCGCCGTCCTCGCCCAGTTCGGGCACGTGCGGGACGCCGTCCGCACCCTGACGCCCGCGCAGTCGGCCGCGCCGACCCGGCTCGGCGACTGGACCGTCGGCGAGGTGGCCGCGCATCTGACGATGGCCGTGGACGCCGTCGGCCGCGGCCTCGCGAGCCCCGAGCCGCCGAAGGCAGGACTGACGCTCCTGGAGTGGCCGTCCGCCACCGCCGGGCGCGCCGACGCCATCGCGGACGACACCCGTCGACTGGCCGCGGCCCACGCGGGACCCGGCGGCCTCGACGCCCTCTACGACGGCGCGGCCCAGCGCCTGACCGACGCGCTCGCCGCCGCCCCCGACCACCGCCTGGTCGCCACCCGCACCGGCGCCCTCTCCCTCGCGGACCTCCTGGTCACCCGCACCGTCGAACTCGTCGTCCACACCGACGACCTGAACGCCGCCGTGCCGGGGCTCGACGTGCCCTACGACCGGCAGGCCCTGGCCGCCTGCACCCGGCTGCTCGCCGACGCCCTCGCCGCGAAGGCGCCCGGAGGCTCCACCGAGGTGCGCGTCCCGCCGTTCGCCGTCGTGCAGTGCGTCGAGGGGCCCCGGCACACCCGCGGCACCCCGCCCAACGTCGTCGAGACCGACCCGCTCACCTGGATCAGGCTCGCCACCGGACGGCTCTCCTGGCGGGACGCGCTCGACGACGCGAAGGTCAGCGCGAGCGGCGAACGGGCCGACCTGGGCGGGCTGCTGCCGCTGCTGGGCTGAACCCGCCCGGCGGAACCGGTACCGGGTCTCTCCCGTCCCATCGTCATGAACACACACCGACTGACCCTGGCGGCCCTCACCGTGCTCCCGCTCGTCGTCGCGTGCGGTGCGCAGAAAGCGGACAGTTCCTCGGTCGGCGCGGGCCCCTCCGTCAAGGGCGTGCACTGGAGCGTCGACAGCCTCACCGCCGACGGCCGGACCAGCGAGGCACCGGCGGGCGCCTACCTCCGCATCGACGACAACGGCAGGACCAGCGGCGACCTCGGCTGCAACACCTTCGGCGGCGAGGCGTCCGTCACCGGCGACCGCGTCTCCTTCGGCCGGCTGGAGTCGACCGGCATGGCCTGCGACGACACCCCGACGGACTTCGAGCGCCGGCTCTCCGCGACCCTCGGCGCGGGCCCGCTCGCCCTGAAGGGCACCGGCGACCGGCTGACCCTCACCACCGACGACGGCGACCGCGTCCACCTCACCAAGGAGCCGGACGCCCCGCTGCGCGGCACCGCCTGGACGGTCACGGCACTGGGTGCCGACGGCACCGCCACCGCCGTCCCCGCGAAAACCGGCGCCCGGCTGACCTTCGACACCAAGGCCGCCAAGGTCAGCGGCAGTCTCGGCTGCAACAAGGTCACCGCCGGCGCCACGGTCCGCGACGGGCATATCACCCTCGGCAGGCCGTCCACCACCCGCATGATGTGCGACACCTCACTCATGAAGACCGAGAAGGCCCTCCTGCGCCTCTTCGACGGCCGGGTCGACTACCGGATCGACCACCGCACCCTCACGCTGACCAGCAAGAACGGCGAAACCGTCGACGCCGTCGCGGCATCGGAGATCCACTAGGCGCGAGTATCCCCAATTCGGACCAGTGGTCGATCTCGCCTACACTCGGTGCCGTGCCACGTGGTGACGGACGACTCAACCACGACCTGCTCCCCGGCGAGAAGGGCCCCCAGGACGCTTGCGGCGTCTTCGGTGTCTGGGCTCCGGGCGAAGAGGTCGCCAAGCTCACGTACTTCGGGCTCTACGCCCTCCAGCATCGGGGCCAGGAATCCGCGGGAATCGCGGTCAGCAACGGCTCCCAGATCCTCGTCTTCAAGGACATGGGCCTGGTCTCCCAGGTCTTCGACGAGACCTCGCTCGGATCGCTCCAGGGTCACATCGCGGTCGGACACGCCCGCTACTCGACCACCGGCGCCTCCGTGTGGGAGAACGCCCAGCCGACGTTCCGTGCCACAGCGCACGGCTCCATCGCGCTCGGCCACAACGGCAACCTCGTCAACACGGCGCAGCTCGCCGAGATGGTCGCCGACCTGCCCAAGCAGGAGGGCGGCCGGACCCCGCGCGTCGCGGCGACCAACGACACCGACCTGCTGACCGCGCTCCTCGCCGCCCAGGCCGACGAGGACGGCAAGCCCCTGACCATCGAGGAGGCCGCGCACGCGGTGCTCCCGAAGGTGCGCGGCGCCTTCAGCCTCGTCTTCATGGACGAGCACACCCTCTACGCGGCCCGCGACCCGCAGGGCATCCGCCCGCTGGTCCTCGGCCGCCTGGAGCGCGGCTGGGTCGTCGCCTCCGAGTCCGCCGCCCTCGACATCTGCGGCGCAAGCTACGTCCGCGAGATCGAGCCGGGCGAGTTCATCGCGATCGACGAGAACGGCCTGCGCAGCTCACGATTCGCGGACGCGAAGCCCAAGGGCTGTGTCTTCGAGTACGTCTACCTGGCCCGCCCCGACACCGACATCGCCGGACGCAACGTCTATCTCTCCCGCGTCGAGATGGGCCGCCGCCTCGCCAAGGAGGCCCCGGTCGAGGCCGACCTGGTGATAGCGACCCCGGAGTCCGGCACGCCGGCCGCGGTCGGCTACGCGGAGGCCTCCGGCATCCCGTTCGGCAACGGCCTCGTCAAGAACGCCTACGTCGGCCGGACCTTCATCCAGCCCTCGCAGACCATCAGGCAGCTCGGCATCCGCCTGAAGCTGAACCCGCTCAAGGAAGTCATCAAGGGCAAGCGCCTGGTCGTCGTCGACGACTCGATCGTGCGCGGCAACACCCAGCGCGCCCTGGTCCGCATGCTCCGCGAGGCGGGCGCCGCCGAGGTCCACATCCGGATCTCCTCGCCGCCGGTCAAGTGGCCGTGCTTCTTCGGCATCGACTTCGCCACCCGCGCCGAGCTGATCGCCAACGGCATGACGATCGAGGAGATCGGCACCTCGCTGGGCGCCGACTCCCTCTCGTACATCTCCATCGACGGCATGATCGAGGCGACCACGATCGCCAAGCCGAACCTCTGCCGCGCCTGCTTCGACGGCGAGTACCCGATGGAGCTCCCGGACCCCGAGCTGCTCGGCAAGCAGCTCCTGGAGACCGAGCTGGCGGCCGGTCCGGCCGGCACGGCAGCGGCCGACGCGATCCGTCGCCCGTAAGCCCCCGCAGGACGACACGAAAGTTCTCACCCCATGTCTGCTGAGTTTGATCAGCGCGCTCCGCTTCCGGGCGCCGGTGCCAGCTACGCGAGCGCGGGCGTCGACATCGAGGCGGGCGACCGCGCCGTCGAGCTGATGAAGGAGTGGGTGAAGAAGACGCAGCGCCCCGAGGTCCTCGGCGGCCTCGGCGGCTTCGCCGGCCTCTTCGACGCCTCCGCCCTCAAGCGCTACGAGCGGCCCCTGCTGGCCTCCGCCACGGACGGCGTCGGCACCAAGGTCGACATCGCCCGCCGGCTCGGCGTGTACGACACCATCGGCCACGACCTGGTCGCCATGGTCATGGACGACATCGTCGTCTGCGGCGCCGAGCCGCTCTTCATGACCGACTACATCTGCGTCGGCAAGGTCCACCCCGAGCGGGTCGCCGCCATCGTCAAGGGCATCGCCGAAGGCTGTGTGCTGGCCGGCTGCGCCCTGGTGGGCGGCGAGACGGCCGAACACCCGGGGCTGCTCGGCGCGGACGACTTCGACGTCGCCGGCGCCGGTACGGGCGTCGTGGAGGCCGACCGGCTGCTCGGCCCCGACCGCATCCGTACGGGGGACGCGGTCATCGCCATGGCCGCCTCCGGGCTTCACTCGAACGGGTACTCGCTGGTCCGGCACGTCCTGCTGGAGCAGGCCGGGCTCGCCCTCGACACGCGGATCGAGGAGTTCGGCCGCACGCTCGGCGAGGAGCTGCTGGAGCCCACCAAGATCTACTCCCTTGACTGCCTGGCGCTCACCAGGACCGCCGAGGTGCACGCCTTCTCGCACATCACGGGCGGCGGCCTCGCCGCCAACCTGGCCCGGGTCGTCCCCGACGAGCTGCACGCCGTCGTGGACCGCTCCACCTGGACGCCTGCCCCGGTCTTCGACCTCGTCGGCAGGACCGGCCAGGTCGAGCGCCTGGAGCTGGAGAAGACCCTCAACATGGGCGTCGGCATGATCGCGATCGTCCCCGAGGAGTCCGCGGACGTCGCCCTCGCGACCCTCGCCGACCGGGGCGTCGAAGCCTGGGTCGCCGGTGAGATCACCGAGCGCGGCACCAGGGCGACCGGCGCCGAGCTGGTTGGCGACTACTCCTGACGGTCAGCACGAAACCCGGTCCGGCGCTGAGGCCCCGGACCGGGTGAGGTGCAGTCGCAAGAACAGCCGGACGGACCGGTGAACTGCTGAGACCGTCGGGTCAAGCACCGCGACGATGTCGCGACGCGGGACCGGACTGGTCTCCGTCGTCGTCGTCATCGTCGTCGTTATAGAGATCCGCGTACTGGGCGTACGGGTCGTCATCGTCTTCGTCGTCGTCCTCGAACGGCTCGCCGTTCGGCGGTTGGCTCGAAGTCGAAGCGCCCAGCTCGTTGGCCAGACGCGACAGGTCAGTCCCGCCGCTGTTGTACTTCAGCTGGCGGGCGACCTTCGTCTGCTTGGCCTTGGCCCGGCCGCGCCCCATGGCTCGACCCCCTCGGTGACGGGGCTCGACGGCCCCAGAGTCTTGACACGCGTTCATGATCTGGAACGGGCTCTCCGCAGAAAGACCGGTCCGTAGGGCATCCACGGTACCTGAGCCCGCGCCCATACGGTACGTCGCCCGCACTTCGGGCCCGACCCCAGGACCCGCGGGGCGCGTCGTCCCCGCTGGTCAACCGCGATTTTAACCACTTCTTGGCGAGCGACCCGCCGACGAACGTGAGAGTTCTCTCCAACTGCCCGCCGGCGGGTACCGCCCGACGCCCGAGAACAGGGGGCGTGACCTGGTTCAGCGTGCGGCGCGCGCCTCGGCGATCCGCTGCTCGGCGATCCTGTCGGCCGCCGCGGCCGGCGGAATCCCGTCTTCCTTCGCACGTGCGAAGATGGCCAGCGTGGTGTCGAAGATCTTCGCGGCCTTCGCCCTGCACCGCTCGAAATCGAACCCGTGCAGCTCGTCGGCGACCTGGATGACCCCGCCCGCGTTCACCACGTAGTCCGGCGCGTAGAGGATCCCGCGGTCGGCGAGGTCCTTCTCGACGCCCGGGTGGGCGAGCTGGTTGTTGGCGGCGCCGCAGACCACCTTGGCGGTCAGCACCGGCACGGAGGCGTCGTCGAGCGCCCCGCCGAGCGCGCACGGCGCGTACACGTCCAGGCCCTCGACGCGGATCAGCGCCTCGGTGTCGGCGACGGCCGTCACGCCCGCCGGGTGCTGCTCCAGGATCCGCTGGACGGCGTCCTCGCGGACATCCGTGACGACGACCTCGGCGCCCTCCGCCAGGAGGTGGGTGACGAGGTGGTGGCCGACCTTGCCGACGCCCGCGACCCCGATCCGCCGGCCGCGCAGCGAGGGGTCGCCCCAGAGGTGCTGGGCGCTGGCCCGCATGCCCTGGTAGACGCCGAACGCGGTGAGCACCGAGGAGTCGCCCGCGCCGCCGTTCTCCGGTGAACGCCCGGTCGTCCAGCGGCACTCGCGGGCGACGACGTCCATGTCGGCGACGTAGGTGCCGACATCGCACGCGGTCACGTAGCGGCCGCCCAGGGAGGCCACGAACCG
Source organism: Streptomyces griseoviridis (assembly GCF_005222485.1). Taxonomy (NCBI): domain Bacteria; kingdom Bacillati; phylum Actinomycetota; class Actinomycetes; order Kitasatosporales; family Streptomycetaceae; genus Streptomyces; species Streptomyces griseoviridis. The sequence goes on along the minus strand of NZ_CP029078.1, from coordinate 4,415,173 downwards.
CCCGTAGGCGAGCAGCAGTTCCTCGGTCTTGTGCTGGTCGGGGTCGCCGATGATGACGGCCTTGCCGCCGCCGTGGTCGAGCCCGGCCATGGCGTTCTTGTACGACATCCCACGGGCGAGGTTCAGCGCGTCGGCGACGGCCGCCGCCTCGCTCGGGTACGGGTAGAAGCGCGTACCGCCGAGGGCGGGGCCCAGGGCGGTGGAGTGAAGGGCGATCACGGCCTTCAGTCCGGTGGCGCGGTCCTGGCAGAGCACGACCTGCTCGTGGCCGCCCTGGTCCGAGTGGAACAGGGTGTGCAGTACGTCAGCAGGTGCGCCGGTTACGTCGGTCACGGTAGTGACTCCTAGTAAATAGCGGCGGGTGGAGACCAGCTCCCGTGCGGGTGGCGGGGCTGTGAGGACGAGATTAGGGCCTGCGGGGCCCCGCCACCGCGCAGTGCTCAGGATCACCCACCACCGGGTTACGGCCGTGCGACGATTTGCATAGATTTCCCGCGCGTTTGTCGGCGGGTCCGGCAGTTTTCCCCGGTGGTGGGCGGGGGAGGGAGCAGGCGTGCCCAAGGTGTCCTCGGTGACCGTCCCGTACGCGGCGTACCTGCGTGTCTACGAGCCGCTGGCCGCCTTCCCCGAGCCGGAGCGCGACCACTGGGCGCGGTACGCGCGCCGCTCCGAACGCCCCTCCTACCAGGACGAGCTGCGCCGCTCGCTGGCCGATCTGCTGCCCACCCCGCCGATCCCGGTGCCGGTGCACGAGAGCGCCGACGCGTTCGTGCTGGAGAGCGACGGCGTGGTGTGCGTCTGCCCGTGGCGGACCCGGCTGCGCGGCTGGCAGGCGCTGGCCGAGCTGCCCGAGGAGCTGCCCGCGCCGGTGCTCGACGCGGTGCTGCCGCCGCTGGTGCGGATGCAGGCCGCGCAGGACTACGAGCGCTGGCTGACCCGCAACCCGGACGCCAGGCCGTGGATCCGCACCGGGACCTGGCAGGTGCCGCTGCACTGGTTCGTGCTGGTGGGCGACGAGGAGCGGCGCTACGACGCGGGGTGCGGCGAGGTGCCGCCGATGCTGCGCTACCGCACGCCGATGGTCCAGGCCAGGCGTCGGGTGGCGCGCGGTCTGCGGACCCTCAAGGACTCCATCGGCGAGGGGCCGATGGTCGAGGGCCTGCTGGACGTGGGGCGCTGGCTGGAGGAGTTCCACCCGCGCTCGCTGGTGGAGCTGGACTACGGCGGTCTCGTGCACATCCTGTCGGCGGGCGAGCTGGAGGACGACCGGTCGGCGGCCGACGTGGCGGCCGGCATCGAGGCGCTGCGGCAGGGCGACGGGGCGGCGGCGGGGCTGGCGTACGCCCGGCTCGCGGAGCGCTGGCGGGCGGTCAGGGACCGGCGCTCGGCGAACTGACGTTTGACGGGACGCCCGTTTTGGGGTTTCGTCCTGCCCCTGGGGTCTCGGGGTTCCACCAGGGGATCCCGGCACGTCGGGACCTACGTCCCGATCCGGGCTTTTGTGTCAAGCGTGACGGACCGCACGTACGCGGCCCTTGCGCCGCTTGCCCCTCCTCATGCCAAAATAGGACAAGGAGTCCGGGGAGGGCTCTATCCGTTCCAGTACGTACCACTGTGGGCGGAATCTCAGCTTTGCTTGCTTTGGGGGGTCTGGTGACTCCTGATCGCCATGTGACTGATCGTCACAGAGGCGTGACTGTCCGCTATGGCATGGTCCATCGGCTTCCGCGGCTGATGACTACCTGGGAGGGCAATTCCATCGGTTTGGCCGACGCGGCTGGACGGATGGTGTAGTTGTAGTGCCGAGGACAAGCCGTTCGTCCTATAACCGACTCGACCCGCGTCCGCCATTTCGGGCAACGCGGGTCAAGGTGCAGAATTTAGAGGAAAGAACCGAGAAGGTTCGGTTCTCCCGAGGAGGCCGCTCATGACCGCTCGCACCCCTGATGCCGAGCCGCTGCTGACCCCGGCTGAGGTCGCCACCATGTTCCGTGTCGACCCCAAGACGGTCACGCGGTGGGCGAAGGCCGGAAAGCTCACGTCCATCCGCACGCTCGGCGGACACCGCCGTTACCGCGAGGCCGAGGTGCGCGCACTGCTCGCGGGTATTCCGCAGCAGCGCACCGAGGCCTGACAACTTCATAGCAGGGTGGTGCGACACGTCCCCCAACGTGCCGAAACGCCCGAAAACTAGCTCCATACGACGCGGAGTCCGCCCCAACGGACCCCACGCCCCGGCTCCTCGGAGCCTCCCAAGAACGTGACATGGGTGCGTCGTCGATCGCGCTGGACTCCGCCGGGTCCAGCGCGATCTTTTTTGTGTCCGGTGCCTTCCGGGCGACTTTGTTCGCCCCGGGGGCGCCGGCGGAGGCTCTGTGAGCGGCCTTGTCGGACTCTGGGGAGGCCTGTCGGATCTCCTGTGGGGGTGCTGTCACACCGTCTCCGCGGGGGCTCCTGAGAGGCCCGTACGGGGAGTCCCGGGGGGAGTGCAATTGCACATATTAAATTGACCGGTTGTAGGAGGTGAGTAAGAACCGGCACGTGCGGTTTTTATGCGGTGACACCCGTCACATGCCGGAGTCCTTGTCACCCGGACGCGGCTGCGCTAGAGGAGCCCTCGATTCCAGCGTCCTTGCGCGGGGCGGGAGTTGGGGCCGGCGGCGGCCCCGAGTCCATCGCGAGTCGCAGCAGGCGATGGCAGATCGGGCAGTGCCGGGTCCGGTGGCGGTAGGGCAGCGCGGCCGACAGATGCGCGCGCAGCAGCGCCCGCGTCTCGTGCCTCACCGGAGCCGCCATGCGCCACCTCCAGCACCCGCGCCCGCGACGGGTCCTGACATCTGGTTACCGGCGGACCCGGGCACCGTCAAGGACGGAGGGCGGCACTCCGGTGAACGGGCCCCCGACGGACGGGAATCCGGCGGCCGAGGCGCGCGCGGACAACGCGAGAGAGCCCGGACGATGTCCGGGCTCTCTCTTTACTGCGGTCCTGACGGGATTTGAACCCGCGGCCTCCACCTTGACAGGGTGGCGAGCACTCCAAACTGCTCCACAGGACCAGGTTTCGCAGTGCGATTCGTGCGTTGCGCTGCGAGACAGGACTCTACAGGAGCCTGCGCCTCCTGGTAAAACTCACCCAGGGTGGGCGGCCGGTCACGGGGCGAGGGCGTCGATCGCCTTCACGATCCGCTTGTCCGAGACCGGGTACGCGGTGCCCAGCGCGTGCGCGAAGTAGCTGACCCGCAGCTCCTCGATCATCCAGCGGACGTCCGTCACCGCGGACGGCACCGGACGGCCCCGCGGCAGCTGTTCGAGCAGCCACGCGTACTCGTCGCGCATCTCCCGCACCTTCTCCATGCGGGTGGTGTCCCGCTGGACGTTGGTCGGCATCTGCTGCAGCCGCCGGTCCACCGCCACCAGGTAGCGCATCAGGTCGGGCAGCCGCCGCAGCCCGGCAGCCGTCACGAAGCCCGGCCGCACCAGGCCGTCCAACTGCCCGCGCACGTCCTGGAGGTTGGCCAGCAGCGCGGGGCTCCGTACGCCCTTCAGACGGCGCTCACAGGCCTGCCAGGCGGCCAGCACCTGCTGCACCTGCCCGACCGTCCGTACGGTCGCGTCGACGATCTCCGCGCGCACCTTGTCGAACAGCTTCCGGTACGACTCCTCGTCCCACGCGGGACCCCCGAAGTCCGCGATCAGCCGGTCCGCCGCCGCCGTCGCGCAGTCGTCGAACAGCGCCTGGATCGAACCGTGCGGATTCGACGACAGCGCCAGCTTCTGCGCGTTGGTCAGCTTCTCGGACGCGAACTTCGCCGGATTGACCGGGATGTTGCGCAGGATCAGCCGGCGGGTGCCCCGCCACATCGCCTCGGCCTGCTCCGCCTCGGTGTCGAACAGCCGCACCGAGACCGTGTCGCCGTCGTCGACCAGCGCCGGGTACGCCTTCACCGGCTGTCCCGCCCTGCGGGTCTCGAAGACGCGGGTGAGGGCGCCGATCGTCCAGTCCGTGAGCCCTGTGCGCTCCAGGGACTCGCCGCCCTCGCGCTCGGCGGTCGCGGCCGCCGCCTGGGACAGCGCCTGCCGCGCCTTCGGCCGCAGCCGCAGCCGCAGCGCCTCCAGGTCCTTGTCCTCGGCCAGCTTCCGGCGCCGCTCGTCGACGATCCGGAACGTGATCTTCAGGTGGTCGGGGACCTTCGCCCAGTCGAAGTCGTCCGCCTCGAAAGGCACCCCGACCATCCGCTTCAGCTCCCGCGCCATGGTCGTCGTCAGCGGCTCCTGGAGCGGCACGGCGCTGTCCAGGAAGCGCTTCGCGAAGTTCGGCGCGGGCACGTAGTTGCGGCGGATCGGCTTGGGCAGGGAGCGGATCAGCTCGGTGACGACCTCCTCCCGCAGCCCCGGGATCTGCCAGTCGAAGCCCTCGTCGGTGATCTGGTTGAGGACCTGGAGCGGCACGTGCACGGTCACACCGTCGGCGTCCGCGCCCGGCTCGAACTGGTACGTCACCCGGAACTTCAGCTGCCCCTGCCGCCAGGAGTCCGGATAGTCGGCCTTGGTGACCGCCTCGGCCGACTCACGGATCAGCATCGCCCGCTCGAAGTCGAGGAACTCCGGCTGCTCCTGCCGCTTGTGCTTCCACCAGGAGTCGAAGTGGGCGCCGGACACCACGTGTTCGGGCACCCGCTGCTCGTAGAAGTCGTAGAGGGTCTCGTCGTCCACGACGATGTCCCGGCGCCTGGCCCGGTGCTCCAGCTCCTCGACCTCGCTCAGCAGCCTGCGGTTGTCGGCGAAGAACTTGTGGTGGGTGCGCCAGTCGCCCTCCACCAGGGCGTTGCGGATGAACAGCTCGCGGGAGACCTCGGGGTCGATCCGGCCGTAGTTCACCTTCCGCTGGGCGACGATCGGGACGCCGTACAGCGTGACCTTCTCGTACGCCACCACGGCCGCCTGGTCCTTCTCCCAGTGCGGTTCGCTGTACGTCCGCTTCACCAGGTGCCCGGCGAGCGGCTCCACCCACTCCGGCTCGATGCGCGCGTTGACCCGCGCCCACAGCCGCGAGGTCTCCACCAGCTCCGCCGACATCACGAACCGCGGCGGCTTCTTGAACAGCGCGGAGCCGGGGAAGATCGCGAACTTGGCGCTCCTGGCGCCCAGGTACTCGTTCTTGCCCGAGCCCCTGCCGCTCTCCGCCCCGGCGTCCTTCACGTCCTTCATGCCGATGTGCGAGAGGAGACCGGCGAGCAGCGAGACATGGATGCGGTCGGCGGGCGCGTCGCTCTCGGCGGCCTCCTCGACCCGGATGTCCATCTGCTTGGCGACCGTGCGCAGCTGGGTGTAGATGTCCTGCCACTCGCGGATCCGCAGGAAGTTCAGGTACTCCTGCTTGCACATCCGCCGGAACGACGACGAACCCCGCTCGCGCTGCTGCTCGCGCACGTACCGCCACAGGTTGAGGTAGGCGAGGAAGTCGCTCGTCTCGTCCTTGAAGCGGGCGTGCTGCTGGTCGGCCTGGGCCTGCTTGTCGGCGGGGCGCTCGCGCGGGTCCTGGATGGAGAGCGCGGCGGCTATGACCATGACCTCACGGGCGCAGCCGTTGCGGTCGGCCTCCAGGACCATCCGGGCCAGGCGCGGGTCGACCGGCAGCTGGGCCAGCTTGCGGCCGGTGTCGGTGAGCCGCTTGCGGACGTCCTGCTGCGCCGGGTCGAGCGCCCCCAGCTCCTGGAGGAGCTGCACGCCGTCGCGGATGTTGCGGTGGTCGGGCGGGTCGATGAAGGGGAACTTCTCGATGTCGCCGAGGCCGGCCGCGGTCATCTGGAGGATGACGGAGGCGAGGTTGGTGCGCAGGATCTCGGCGTCGGTGAACTCCGGGCGCGCGTTGAAGTCGTCCTCGCTGTAGAGCCGGACGCAGATGCCGTCGCTGGTCCGGCCGCAGCGGCCCTTGCGCTGGTTGGCGCTGGCCTGCGAGACCGGCTCGATGGGCAGCCGCTGCACCTTGGTGCGGTGGCTGTAGCGGCTGATCCTGGCGAAGCCCGGGTCGATGACGTACTTGATGCCGGGGACGGTCAGGGAGGTCTCGGCGACGTTCGTCGCGAGCACGATCCGGCGGCCGGTGTGCGGCTGGAAGACCCGGTGCTGCTCGGCGTGCGAGAGCCGGGCGTACAGCGGCAGCACCTCGGTGAACCGGTACTTCTTCTTCTCCAGCGCGTCGGCGGTGTCGCGGATCTCCCGCTCCCCGGAGAGGAAGACCAGGATGTCGCCCTTCCCCTCGCCCTGGAGCTCCTCGACGGCGTCGCAGATCGCGGTGATCTGGTCCCGGTCGGAGTCCGCGGACTCCTCGGTGACGTCCTCCAGGAGCGGCCGGTAGCGCACCTCCACCGGGTACGTCCGCCCGCTGACCTCGATGATCGGGGCCTCGCCGAAGTGCCGGGAGAACCGCTCGGGGTCGATCGTCGCCGAGGTGATGACGACCTTCAGGTCGGGGCGTCTGGGCAGCAGCTGGGCGAGGTAGCCGAGCAGGAAGTCGATGTTCAGGGACCGCTCGTGGGCCTCGTCGATGATGATCGTGTCGTAGGCGCGCAGCTCGCGGTCGGTCTGGATCTCGGCGAGCAGGATGCCGTCCGTCATCAGCTTGACGAAGGTGGCGTCCGGGTCGACCTGGTCGGTGAACCGCACCTTCCAGCCGACGGCCTGCCCGAGCGGGGTGTCCAGCTCCTCGGCCACCCGCTCGGCGACGGTGCGGGCGGCGATCCTGCGCGGCTGGGTGTGCCCGATCATGCCCCGGACCCCGCGCCCCAGCTCCATGCAGATCTTCGGGATCTGGGTGGTCTTGCCCGAGCCGGTCTCACCGGCCACGATCACGACCTGGTGGTCGCGGATCGCCTCGGCGATCACGTCCTTCTTCTGGCTGACCGGCAGCTGCTCGGGATAGCTGACGGCGGGCACCCGGCCGCGCCTGCGGCCCATCCGCTCCTCGGCTTTCTCGACCTCCGCCCCGATCTCGGCGAGCACGGCGGCGCGCGCCTCGGGCTTGCGGATCTTGCGCGCGCCTTCGAGCCTGCGCCCGAGCCGGTGCGCGTCGCGCAGGGACAGCTCGGTCAGGCGGGGGGCGAGGGCGCCGAGGGCGGGGGCTGGGTGCGTAGACATACGCGTCCCAGGATCTCATCCCGGGGAAATCCATGGCGAACGCTTTTGCCCGGCGGACCGCGCGGCCCGGGTGCGGGGGAGGGGTGCGCGGCGTTCGTCCTGATGTGTGGGCGGTCCTCCTGGCCTAGCGTTCAGCTATGTCGCATTTGCCCGAGGGAACCCCTCAGTCCCGGCACGGAGAGCACGGCCGGCCGCCGAGCGCGTCCGAGCGCTGGGCCTCCTTCACCGGGTCGCCCTTCCTGCCGGCGACCGTGCTCGTGTTCATCCTGGCGGCGGCTGCCGCGCTGTTCGCGGCGGCGTACACGTACTCCATGGCCAACCCGACCCCGCACCACATCCCCACCGGGGTGACCGGGCAGTACCAGAGCGCGCGCGGCAAGGAGTTCCTCGCCGGGATGGAGAAGGCGCTCGACGCCCAGTTGGACCTGAAGCCCTACGACTCGGCGGCGGCCGCCCATGAGGCCGTCGAGCAGCAGCGGATCTACGCGGTCCTCGACGTGCGCGACGGCGGCGCGCGGGTCGGCCTCGACGTCTCGGGGGCGTCCGGGTTCACCGTCGCCCAGGTGTTCACGGAGGCGGGGCCCGCGGTCAGCAGGGCGACCGGCATCCCGGTCACCGTCAGGGACCTCAACCCGTTGCAGAGCGGGGACCCGCGGGGCCTGACGATCTTCTACATCTCGCTCGCGGCCGTGATCATCGGGTTCGTCGGGGCGATCCAGCTGAGCGTGCACGCGCGCGCCCTGAACCCGGCCGAACGGATCGCCTTCACGCTCGCCTACGCGCTGCTCGGCGGGTTCGCGGTGGCGGCGGTCGCGGACTGGTGGCTCGGCGCGGTCGATCTGCCGTTCGTCGAGTCCTGGCTGATCCTCGCGCTGACCATGTTCACCTGCGGCATGGTCTTCACGATGTTCAACACGTTCTTCCACCGCTGGGCGATGATCCCGACCTGGGGCCTGCTGGTGCTGCTCGGCAACCCGGCGTCGGGCGGCGCGGTGGCGCCCCCGCTGCTGCCGACGGTGATCGGCCGGATCGGTCAGTGGCTGCCGCCGGGCGCCTCGGTCAACGCGCAGCACTCGGCGGTCTACTTCCAGGGGGCGCAGCACGCGTTCCCGTTCCTGGTGCTGGCCGCCTGGGCGCTGCTGTCGTGCGGTCTGTTCTGGTTCTGGCGCCACCGGCATCCGGGCGGTCGCGGCACCCGGCCGCTGCACGCGGCACCCGTGTGAACGACTCAGGGCCCCGTCCGAGAACGGGGCCCTGAGAGGGTGGTGGCTGGGGCCGGGGTCGAACCGGCGACCTATCGCTTTTCAGGCGATCGCTCGTACCAACTGAGCTACCCAGCCACGAGGTTCCGAAGAAACCTCAGCGGTCCTGACGGGATTTGAACCCGCGGCCTCCACCTTGACAGGGTGGCGAGCACTCCAAACTGCTCCACAGGACCAAGCGTGCGCGCAACAGTGTTGCACACGGTCTTACGTGCCCCCAACGGGATTCGAACCCGTGCTACCGCCTTGAAAGGGCGGCGTCCTAGGCCGCTAGACGATGAGGGCTATCGGCCCGCCTGGGCGCCTTGCGGCGCCTCGGGGACGTGAGAAGCATATGGGATGCCGGGAGGTATCGCCAAAACGGTTTCCGGGGACGGGGAGAAACGGTTCACGGGGACGGCGGACGCGGGGCCGACCGGGTGCCGCCGGCCGGCCCGGAGGGGCTGCCCGAGACCGACGCGGACGGCGACGATGACGACGCCGACGCCGATGACGGCGACGATGACGACGACGCCGACGCCGACGCGGTCGGGGTGCCCGTGGCGGGGGCGGCGCCCGGCTGGTTCTCCTTCGGGAGGTGGCGGCTGACCTCCGCCGTCGTCAGGCCGAGGCCCCCCAGCTTGATCTCGTCCCACGCCTGCAGCCGCTTGCTGTCCCGGTCGAAGTAGAGGATCGACGCCTCGATCGGGTCGGGGTGGGTGCCCTCCACCGCGCGCAGTCCGCTGCCGCCGGTGGAGCCCTCCACGCGCAGCCGGGTGCCGTACCGCATGACCTCCGTCTTCTCGTGGTGGATGTGCCCGGCCAGCACCAGCGGCACCTCGCCGTCCACCAGCCGCGCGGCCGACGGCTCGTGCGCGACCGCCACGTCGACGGGGGTGCCCGCCGCCCTCTGGTCGCGCAGGGCCGACGCCAGCCGGGCGCCCGCGATCTCCTCGGAGGCGTCCGCGCCCGCGCCCTCGGAGCGGTCGGGCGTGAACTGCGGGTCGCCGATGCCCGCGAAGCGCAGCCCGGCGACGGAGACGGCCCGGCCGTCGTCCAGGACCCGCACGTTCCTCATGCGCTCCAGATAGCGCTGGGTGGCCCGCGAGTCGTGGTTGCCCCTGACCCACACGTAGGGGGCGCCGAGGTCGGCGATCGGGTCGAGGAAGCCGTTCTCGGCCGCCGTCCCGTGGTCCATGGTGTCGCCCGAGTCGACGATCACGTTCACCTTGTACTGGTCGACCAGCGACGCGATGATCTTCCAGCTCGCCGGGTTGAGGTGGATGTCGGAGACGTGCAGGACGCGCAGGGTGGTCGGGTCGGGCCGGTAGGCGGGGAGCGTCGAGGTGACGTCGTAGAGCTTCGTCACGTTCGTCACCAGACGGGCCAACTCCTTCTGGTACACGTCGAATTCGGTGACGATGCTGCGCGCGTTGCCGACCAGTGAGGGCGCCGAGGAGAGCAGCCCCGAGTACTTCGGCTCGAGGACCGACTCCGGGTTCCAGGTCGCGTACGCCGACGCCCCGGACGCCGTGAGCAGGGTGAGCGCGAGGCCGCCCGCGGTGAGCGCGGTCCGCGGACGGCGGTAGACGGCGAGCCCGAGCGCGGTCGCGCCCGCGACGACCGCCACTCCGGAGCGGACGGCGAGGTCGAGGGTGCCGTGCTCGACGTCCCGCGCCACCTCGTCCTGGAGCCCGGAGAGCCGCTCGGGGTGGTCGACGAGCGCGGCGGAGCGGGCCGGGTCGAGCTGGTCGACGTTGACGTCGAGGCGGACCGGGCCGTGGTGGCTGTCGAGGCTGAGCGCGCCGAGCGGCGACACGTTGATCTTCGTGCCGCCGGTGAGGGACGGGCGCAGGGTCATCGTCGTGTCCATCGGCCCGACCGGGACCCGGACGTCACCGACGGCCAGCAGCCCCAGCCAGGCACCGGACAGCACGACGACGGTCAGCCCCAGGGCGCGCGACCAGGGCCGCGGCCGGGAGGCGAGTTCGAGACGCGGAAGACCGCCCGGCGGCCTGCGGCCCCCGCCGGACCGCGCGGTGCGGCCGGGACGGGAAACCTTGCGGACGCCGGGAATCCGGGACATGCGGGCGGGGACACGAGCCATTGGTGCCGCCTGCCCATGCCCCCGCCCCCCTATGCGACCAGCACCCACCGGACCTCGCCCCGGGATCGGCACGGACACCGGCGGTCCCGTCCACCGCCCCGACCGGGCGCGGGGCCCGCCGGAACTCCGGGTCGATCCGCCGCCCCGGCGATCCGCCGGGCCGTCGGGCTCGTCGTCCCCCGCCCGTCGCGCGCCCCCGTGGCCGACAATGGGTGCGTGCTGGAGATGACGCGTGAGGAGTTCGAGGAACTGGTGGCCGAGTCGCTCGACCGGATTCCGGCCGAGCTGACGCGGCTGATGGACAACGTCGCGGTGTTCGTCGAGGACGAACCGCCCGCCGACGACCCCGAGCTGCTCGGGCTCTACGAGGGGACGCCGCTGACCGACCGGGGCGAGTGGTACGCGGGGGTGCTGCCTGACCGGATCACGGTGTTCAGGGGGCCGACGCTGCGCATGTGCGCGACGCGCGAGGAGGTCGTCGCGGAGACCGAGATCACCGTCGTCCACGAGATCGCGCACCACTTCGGGATCGACGACGCCAGGCTGCACGCCCTCGGCTACGGCTGAGCCTCGCGTGCGGGGCGCGTGTCCTCTTCGGGGCGGCGGGAGTTGGGCAGGGCAACTCCTCTCCCCGCCTCGGAGGTTGCTCCCGTGCGCCCCAAGAACGTTTCTCTCCGTCTGGCCGCCACGGTCGTGGTCGTCGCCGCAGCCGCAGGATGCATGAGCGTGAGTGACGGCGGCGGAGGCGGCGCGAAGCCGTCGCACTCCGCCGGTCTGCCGGGCGGCGCGGCGTCGGACGGCGGTGCGGCGGGCTCCGCCTGGGGCTCGGGGCACGGCGGGGCGGGGGACGGCAAGCGCGGGCACGGGGAGCACGCGGGCGAGGGCGCGGACGGCACGGGGTCGGCGTCCCCGTCGACCTCGCCGTCGGACGGCGCGAGCGAGTCGGCGCCCGAGCCGGGGAAGCCGGGGCAGACGGCGCGCCCCACCCCGACGCGGACCGCGGAGCCGACGCCGACCAGGACCGTCGAACAGCCGCCGACCCCGCCGGTCCAGCCGCCGTCGGGCGATCCGTCGCCGACGGTCGCGGAGCCGTCGTCGTCGGCGCACGAGGAGCCGGGACCGCAGCTGGTGCAGCGGGAGCCGGCGCCCGAGGCGGGGTCACCGGTGTAGGGGGCCTGCGTCCGGGCGGGGTCGCGGTGGGGTGGGAACCGGGGTCCGCCCGACGGGCCGCCGGTGGGGTGGGGCCGGGGTCCGTCCGAGGGGTCGCCCGGGAGGCGGGACGGGCCCTTGCGTACCCCCTCTGGCCTGTGGTGATGCCGTCGGTTTGCCTTCGGGGTGGGTGGGTGCGTATGGTGGTAGATCGTTTGATCCCATTTGCCCGGCGCCAACGCAGAGCGCGCCGTGTGGCGCGTACTCTCCTTTGCCGTGGCGGACCGCATAGAGGCGGTCGTAGAGCGAATCACGGAGTTGACGGGCGCGTGCCGACGAGACTCCGGAAGGTTTCGCATACGCATGTCCATTTCCAGTACTGATCACGCCGTCGTGCCCGAGAACGGCGAGGCTGTCGAGGCCGTGGAGGAGACGCAGACGCTCTCCTTCGCCGACCTCGGCCTCCCCGAGGGCGTGGTGCGCAAGCTCGCACAGAACGGCGTGACGGTCCCCTTCCCGATCCAGGCCGCGACCATCCCGGACGCCCTGGCCGGCAAGGACATCCTCGGCCGGGGCCGCACCGGCTCGGGCAAGACCCTCTCCTTCGGTCTGCCCGCCCTGGCCACGCTGGCCGGCGGCCGCACCGAGAAGCACAAGCCCCGCGCCGTCATCCTCACGCCGACCCGTGAGCTGGCGATGCAGGTCGCCGACGCCCTCCAGCCCTACGGCGACGTCCTCGGCCTGAAGATGAAGGTCGTCTGCGGCGGTACGTCGATGGGCAACCAGATCTACGCCCTGGAGCGCGGCGTCGACGTCCTGGTCGCCACCCCGGGCCGGCTGCGCGACATCATCAACCGCGGCGCCTGCTCCCTCGCGGACGTGCAGATCGCCGTCCTCGACGAGGCCGACCAGATGTCCGACCTGGGCTTCATGCCCGAGGTGACGGAGCTGCTCGACCAGGTGCCGGCCGGCGGCCAGCGCATGCTCTTCTCCGCCACCATGGAGAACGAGATCAAGACGCTCGTCGACCGCTACCTGAAGGACCCGGTCTCGCACGAGGTCGACGCCGCCCAGGGCGCGGTGACGACCATGTCGCACCACATCCTGATCGTGAAGCCCAAGGACAAGGCGCCGGTCACCGCGGCCATCGCCTCCCGCAAGGGCCGCACCATCATCTTCGTCCGCACCCAGCTGGGCGCGGACCGGGTCGCCGAGCAGCTGCGCGACGCCGGCGCCAAGGCCGACGCGCTGCACGGCGGCATGACGCAGGGCGCCCGCACCCGGACGCTGGCCGACTTCAAGGACGGCTACGTCAACGTCCTGGTCGCCACCGACGTCGCCGCGCGCGGCATCCACGTGGACGGCATCGACCTGGTCCTGAACGTGGACCCGGCCGGCGACCACAAGGACTACCTGCACCGGGCCGGCCGTACCGCTCGCGCGGGCCGCACCGGCACCGTCGTCTCGCTGTCGCTGCCGCACCAGCGCCGGCAGATCTTCCGGCTGATGGAGGACGCGGGCGTCGACGCCGGGCGTCACATCATCAACTCCGGCACCGCCTTCGAGCCCGAGGTCGCCGAGATCACCGGCGCCCGTTCGATGACCGAGGTGCAGGCCGAGTCGGCCGGCAACGCGGCGCACCAGGCCGAGCGCGAGGTCTCCCAGCTCACCAAGGAGCTGGAGCGGGCCACGCGGCGCGCGTCCGAGCTGCGCGAGGAGGCCGACCGGCTGTCCGCCCGCGCCGCCCGCGAGCGCGGCGAGGACCCGGAGACGGCGGTCGCCGAGACGGCGGTCGCGGCCGAGGGTGCCACCGACGCCGCCCAGGCGACGGAGCAGCAGCCGGCCGCCGACGCCCCGGCCCGCGAGGAGTCCGCGACGGCTTCGGCTCCGTCGGCCCCCGCGTACGAGCGTCCGCGCCAGCAGCGTGACGAGCGCGGCAACTACGAGCGCCGTGACCGTCGTGACGACCGTCCGTCGGGCGGTTTCCGCCGGGACGACCGCCGCGATGACCGTGGTGGCCGTTCCTTCGAGCGTCGTGACGACCGTCCGTCGGGCGGTTTCCGCCGGGACGACCGCCGCGATGACCGTGGTGGCCGTTCCTTCGAGCGTCGTGACGACCGTCCGTCGGGCGGTTTCCGCCGGGACGACCGCCGTGACGACCGTGGTGGCCGTTCCTTCGACCGCCGTGACGACCGTCCCTCGGGCGGCTTCCGTCGCGACGACCGCCGCGACGACCGTCGTGACGGTGACCGTGGTGGCCGTTCCTTCGAGCGTCGTGACGACCGTCCGTCCGGCGGCTTCCGCCGTGACGACCGCCGTGACGGCGGCGGCGACCGTGGCGGCTTCCGCCGCGACGACCGCCCGTCCGGCCACCGGGGCAGCGACCGCCCCTTCAACCGCGACCGGCAGACCGGCGGCGACCGTCCGTTCAACCGTGACCGGCAGGGCGACCGTCCGGGCTTCCGCTCCGGCGGCCACGACCGTCCCACCGGCCGCCGCGACGACCACCGCGGCACCGGCACCGGCACGGGCACCGGCTCCTTCGGGCGCCGGGACGACAAGCCGCGCTGGAAGCGCAACGGCTGACGCCGGGTGAAGTGACCTTCCGGGGCCCGTACGACGATGTCGTACGGGCCCCGGTGCGTCCGGCCCCGGTGTGCGGCCCAGGCATCCGGGGCGCGGGTGCGAGTGCGAGTGCGGGTGGGGCACGGGTTGATTTCGAGCCATCCTGTGACGCATGTCACGAGCGTCCCTGGGGAATCGCTGGGGACATGACAGATGACGCCAGGGCGCAGGGGCCGTCGGACGAAGAACGGCTGGCCCAGCTCGGCTACACCCAGGTACTCGCGCGCCGGATGTCGGCGTTCTCCAACTACGCGGTCTCCTTCACGATCATCTCGGTCCTCTCCGGCTGTCTGACGCTGTACCTGTTCGGGATGAACACCGGCGGTCCCGCCGTGATCACCTGGGGCTGGATAGGCGTCGGCCTGATGACCCTCTTCGTCGGCCTGGCGATGGCCGAGATCTGTTCGGCCTACCCGACCTCCGCGGGCCTCTACTTCTGGGCCCACCGGCTCGCGCCGCCCCGCACGGCCGCCGCCTGGGCCTGGTTCACCGGCTGGTTCAACGTGCTCGGCCAGGTCGCGGTGACCGCCGGCATCGACTTCGGGGCCGCGTCCTTCCTCGGCGCCTACCTGAACCTCCAGTTCGACTTCGAGGTGACACCGGGCCGCACGGTCCTGCTGTTCGCCGCGATCCTGCTGCTGCACGGCCTGCTGAACACGTTCGGCGTACGGATCGTCGCCCTCCTCAACAGCGTGAGCGTCTGGTGGCACGTGGTCGGGGTCGCCGTCATCGTCGGCGCGCTCGCCCTCGTGCCTGACCGGCATCAGTCGACGTCCTTCGTCTTCACCCACTTCGTCAACAACACCGGCTGGGGCAGCGGGGTGTACGTGGTGCTGCTGGGGCTCCTGATGGCCCAGTACACCTTCACCGGGTACGACGCCTCCGCGCACATGACCGAGGAGACCCACGACGCCTCCACGGCGGGCCCCAAGGGCATCGTCCGCTCCATCTGGACCTCCTGGATCGCCGGCTTCGTCCTGCTGCTCGGCTTCACGTACGCCATCCAGAACTACGACAGGGAACTGGCCTCCCCGACCGGGGCGCCGCCCGCGCAGATCCTCCTCGACGCGCTCGGCGCCACCGCGGGCAAGCTGCTGCTGCTCGTCGTCATCGGGGCGCAGCTGTTCTGCGGGATGGCGTCCGTCACGGCCAACAGCCGCATGATCTACGCGTTCTCGCGGGACGGCGCGCTGCCCTTCTCCCGCGTCTGGCACACGGTCAGCCCGCGCACCCGCACCCCGGTCGCCGCGGTGTGGCTCGCGGCCGTCGGAGCCCTCGTCCTCGGCCTGCCCTACCTCATCAACGTGACCGCGTACGCGGCCGTGACGTCCATCGCGGTGATCGGCCTCTACATCGCCTACGTCATCCCGACCCTGCTGCGGCTGCGCAAGGGCGACGACTTCGCCCGCGGCCCCTGGCACCTGGGCCGCTGGTCACGGGCGATCGGCGTGGTGGCGGTGGTCTGGGTCGGCGTCATCACGGTCCTGTTCATGCTGCCGCAGGTCTCGCCGGTCACCACGGACACCTTCAACTACGCGCCGGTCGCGGTCCTGGTCGTCCTCGGCTTCGCGGCGACCTGGTGGCTGGCGTCGGCCCGCCACTGGTTCCTGAACCCGGACCACGCCCGCAACACGCCCCAGGACCAGACGCCCGCCACACACTCGGAGCGGACAACTCCCTGACCACCCTCGCCCCCCGGGTTTCGCCCCCGACCCGGCCGACCACCCGATACCCGATCGGAGACCCGGCCGGGTCCGGCTATGCTCGTGGGGGCAACATCGCCTGGGCCCTTAGCTCAATTGGCAGAGCAGTGGACTTTTAATCCATTGGTTGTGGGTTCGAGTCCCACAGGGCCTACCACTCGGCCCCTGGTCAGACCTGGTCTGGCTGGGGGCCGTAGTCGTTTCCAGGGGCGCGGGCGGCCGGAATCGCCCCGGCCAGCTGCTCCCAGTGAGTGACGAGGGCGTCCAGGACGCGGGCGAGGCGGCGTGCGTGCGCCGTCTGGCCGCCCGCGACCCGGGCCGCCTCCTGGGACAGCTTGCGGCGGGCCTCGCCCAGGCAGGCGAGCGCGCAGTACTGGTCGACGACGGTCGGCCGTCCGGGGATCAGTTCCTCGACCCGCGGGACCAGTTCGTGCAGATGTCCGCGGAGCATCGCGGCGAGCGCGGCATGGTCCTCGGGGTGGGTGTCCTCGGCGAGGGCGATGGCGGCGGTCTCCCGCATCACGACCAGGTCCGGCGGCGGCTCGACGGTCACGGCCGGCCGGTCGGTCACCGCTGCTCCCCGAAGGGGACGAGCCGGTACGTCCGTCGGCAGTGGGCGCATGCCCGGTGGTTGGCCCCGGGTCCGCTGCCCTGCTCCACGGCGGTGACAAGGAGCAGGCCCTCGCCGGGGCCGTGGTGCCAGCTGCACCAGCCGTGCCCGGCGGGGACCGGAACGGGGGTGTCGGGAACGGACGCGGGCTGCGTAATCTCCTGCATGTCGACTCCAGTCAGTCGGCCAAGCCCCGGGAGGTCTTGCCGCCTCGCCGGGGTGCTGTCTGCCATCGAATCGCGGGTGACAACGGAGGGAAGGAGCCGCACAGGGGGCCAGGGAGGGGCCACACTGGCGACGGAAGGGGGCCGCATGGGTGATGACCGGCGACAACAGTTCGGCCAGTACCTAGCCGGGCTGCGTCGAGCCACGGGCAAGTCGCAGCGACAGCTGGCCGCGGTGCTGTGCTCGCTGTCGGGCACTCAGTCCGTCACCCGCACCGAGGTGTCGCGCTGGGAGAGAGGCGGCCGGATCCCGGACGTATGGCTGCCCTACCTCGCGGCCGCCCTCGCGACGCCCGAGACGCAACTGCGTCAGGCCGTCGCCTACGCCCGCGGCGACAGCCTCGCGCAGCTCCCGGGGGCCACTGCCATGCTCGCGCATCTTCTGCCCCCGGGCGATCCGCTGGAGCCGTTACGAGCCCGCACGGGGCAGCGGGTGGGCGCCGACGCGGTGACCGGCCTCGCCGGCCGCGTACACGCGTTGCGCCTTGCCGACGATGTCCTGTCCGGCGGTGACCTGATCGCGCCCGCGTTCCGTGAGCTGACGAAGGCGATCACCCTGTACCGGGGTGCTTCGTACAGCAGCGACACCGGCCGCGGACTCCTCGTGCAGATCGGCGAGTTGGCGCAGATCACCGGATGGGTCGCCTCGGATGCCGGCCGTGTGGATGATGCGGAGCGCGCGTACCGGCTCGGGATCTCCGCAGCGAAACAGGCTGGTGACGGGCCGCTCGTCGCACATCTCGCCGGGTCGCTGGCCTACCAGTGGTCGAACACGGGGCGAGAGCGGGACGGTGTGGATCTCGCGACGGCCGCGCTCGCCGAGGCCGGTGTCGACGCCCCTGGGCAGACGCGCGCGCTGTTCCACGACCGGGTCGCGTGGGCGCACACCCGGCTCGGACGCCCGCACGCGCAACAGGCCGTCCGCGCCCTGGGCGAGGCGCACGACGCCCTCGACGACGGGGCCGACGACGAGGCGCCGCTGTGGGCGTACTGGGTGTCGCGGGAGGAGCTGGAGGTGATGGACGCCCGCGTCTTCACGGAGCTCCACCGGCCGCTGCGCGCGGTCCCTCTGCTGACGGATGTGCTGACCCGGTACGACGCGACGCGCGCCCGGGAGTTGGCGCTGTACCGGTCGTGGCTGGCGGTCGCCCTCGCGGACGCGAACGAGCCTGAGCAGGCTGCGGCCGAGGCGCTGCGGGTCGTCGAGCTGTCCCGGGAACTGTCGTCGACCCGGACGGCGGCCAGAGTCCGGGCCGTGCTCGAGCGGCTGACGGAGTACGACGACGTTCCCGAGGTGCGCGACGTTCTGGCCGGGCACGGGCACTTGCTGCTCGTTTGACCGTACAAATGTGGCCCCAGCCTCCCGAAGGGGAGCGGGCCGCTTCAGCACCGTGCTTGGCTAGGCCGCAGGGGAGGCGGGAGGGCCAGGCCTCGTCGACACGAGGTCTCCGGCTGCGCCCCTCCGTTGCCCCCGCCCCCGTCGGTCGTTGGGATCTCGGGGGCTCGTGGCGGCGGACTCGGGTCCGTGGTCGGAAGGCCCCGCTTACCGTCCCGCCCTTTTCCAGGAGCCCCGGCATGTCGAACGTCCCCTCCGATCTGAAGTACACCCGGACCCATGAGTGGGTGCGTCACCTGCCCGACGGGAACGTGGAAGTGGGTATCACCGATCACGCCCAGCGCGCCCTGGGTGACATCGTCTTCGTCGAGATCCCGGAGGCGGGGCGGCAGTGCGGGCTCGGTGAGGCCGTCGCGACGGTGGAGTCGGTGAAGGCGGCCAGCGAGATGTACACGCCGGTGGCCTGCGAGGTCGTCGACGGGAACGCTCTGCTCTCCAGCGAGCCCGAAGCCGTCAACACCGAGCCGTACGGCGACGGGTGGCTGTTCCGGGGGCGGCCGACCCCCGGCGCCGAGACCGACGAACTGCTCGACGCCGCCGGCTACGAGGAGTACCTGCGGAGCCAGGGCGACTGACCGGCGCCGGGCCGGGTCCCGTACTCGCGCCGTCCCCGGGGCCGAGGGGCCGCGCGGGCCGACACCAGCCCGCCCCACCGGCGGACGGTCCGCGCGGGTCGTCACCAGCCCGCCCCACCGACCGAGCGCCCGCGAGGGCCGTCCCCACCCCCTACGCGTGCGAGCTGATCACGCCGCCCGCGCTCAGCACGATGTACACCGCGTTGGCGTCGAGGCCGGTGTCGTGCTGGTTCGCGTCCATCGTGGCCTCCACCGCGCCCTCGCGGCCGATGATCTGCGCCCGGTAGTGGAGTTCACCGACCTTCGTGACCTTGGCCTTCCAGCCGCCCGCGAGGGTGAACGTGCCGGGACCCTGGTGCTCGCCGCCCATCCAGGAGCGGACCTCGCCGCCCATCGTGAGCACGACGTACATGCCGTTGGCGTCGAGCCCGTCGTCGCCCTTCTTCGTGTCGAGCGTCGCCAGGAGATCGCCGTTGTTGACGATCTTCGCCTGGTAGCGCTGCGTGCCGACCCGGTAGACCTCGGCCTTGCTGCCGTCGACGAGTGTGACCGTCCGGATCGGGGCCGCGACCGCCTTGCTCGTCGTGCCGCTCGTGGTGGTCGTGCCGCCCGCGGCGGCCGGTGCCGTCGTCCGGTCGCCGGTCGGCGCCTCGCTCCGGGCGACGGTCTGCGCGCTCGCCCCGTTGCCGCCGGCCTCGGACGCGGGCGCCGACGCGGACACCTTCGTCCTCGCGCCCGCGGCCCCGTCGTCGCCGCCCGTCTGGCAGGCCGTCAGCGACAGCGCGGCGACGGCGGCGACGGCCAGCAGGCCGGCGGAGCGGGCGGTCCGGGTGGCGCGGAGGGTGCGGGCGGTGTGGCGAACGTGGCGCTTGGTCATGGCGTTGTCCCCGTGGCGATCTGGAGCGGGCCCGGCGGGTCCGCCCGCTCTCGCGGTGCGCCCGTCCGGCCCTGTGGTCAGTTGCACCCCGTGAGACGGCACTCCGGCCGCCGTTGTTCATCCGGTTCTGTCCGCGCTTGGTAACAAGCGGTCACGGGCCCGTGACACGCCGCCCGGCCGTCAGCGGGGGAGGGAAAGAGAGAACCTGGATCGCCCCCCGCGCCCCATCACCTGGTGCGCTCGGCCGGGTCCCGCTGCGCCGACCCCGCGAAGGTGGAGCCCGCTACACCGCCCCGCGCCCCCGTCCCGTCTAGCGTTGCCGTATGGGGAAGAGCGTGCGGGACGCCGGGCGGGCCACCAGGCATCTCGCGGTGGCCGCGGCGATGACGTTCGGTCTGTGGCTCTTCACGACCGTGCTGCTCATCGCCGTCTTCGGCACGCTCCTGGTGGTCGGGGCGTGGCTGCTGCCGGAGGCCGTGCTGCTGGTGCGGCGGATCGCCGGGGCCAAGCGGCAGCTGACCGCCCGCTGGACCGGGCAGCGCATCCCGGAGGCGTATCTGCCGCTCACCGGAACCGTCAGGGAACGCGTCCGCACGGCCGTGCGCGACCCCGGTACCCGCACCGACCTGCGCTGGATGTTCGCCGCCTACGTCTACGGCGTCCTCGTCGTCGTCGCCGTCCCGCTGTGGCCGGTCGCCCTGGTCGTGGACGGCGTCCGGGCCGGGCTGCCGCGCGCGAGGCCCCTCGTGCTGCCGCTGATCGTCAGGCTCGCCGACCTGGAGGCCGACTGGTCGACCGCCCTCCTCAAACCGTCCCCCGCGGCTCAACTCTCGGCCCGGGTAGAGGAGTTGGCGGCCACCCGGGCCGACGCCATCGCCGCGCACGGCGCCGAGCTGCGCCGGATCGAACGGGACCTGCACGACGGCGCGCAGGCCAACCTGGTCGCCCTCTCGATGCGGATCGGCCTCGCCAAACGCGCCTACGACCGCGACCCGGACACCGCGCGCAGGCTGCTCGACGAGGCGCAGGCGCAGGCCGAGCAGGCGCTCACCGAGCTGCGGCACGTGGTGCGCGGCATCCACCCGCCGATCCTCACCGACCGGGGCCTGGTGGGCGCGGTGCGCGCGCTGGCCGCCGTGAGCGGACTGCGGGTCGGCGTCGAGGTGGCGGGCCTTGAGGACGACGGGGTGCGGGCGCCGGCCGCGGTGGAGGCCGCCGCCTACTTCGTGATCGCGGAGGCGCTGACCAACGCGGCCAAGTACAGCGGTGCGCCCGGGGCGGCGGTCCGGCTGGAGCGGGTCAGGCGCGGGCTGCTGGTGCGGGTCGCCGACGAGGGCGGCGGGGGCGCCGACGAGACGGCGGGTTCGGGTCTGGTCGGCATCAGGCGCCGGGTGGCCGCGCTCGACGGGACCGTGGAGATCTCCAGCCCGCCGGGCGGCCCCACCGTGGTCGAGGCCCGGCTGCCCTGCGTGTGGTGAGCTGCGGGCGGGCGGCCGGTCCCGTCGCGGTGCGGGGCTGGTGCGCGGACCACACCGGCGCCGCCACCGGGCCGTGATCAGCCCGCGTCGCGCTCCGCCAGCCCCGTGACGCCCGCGCGCCCGGCCCGTTCCGGGTGCGCCGTGAGGCCGGTGACGTCCGTGAGGTCGGTGACGTCCGTGAGGGCCGTGACGTCCGTGACGGCCGTGATGTCGGGGAGGTTCGCCAGCGGCAGCGTGTGCTGGGTCTTGACCACCTTCGCGTGCAGGTAGCGGACGTTGTGCGCGGTGGTGAAGACGCCGGTCGGGACCCGGTCCCGCACCGAGATGCCCAGGTAGCGGAGTTGGGCGGCCTTGTCGGGGTTGTTGGAGAGCAGGTCGAGTGCGGTGATGCCGAGGGCCCGCAGCATCTGGGCGGCGGCCGTGTAGTCGCGGTCGTCCTCCGGCAGGCCGAGCGCGGCGTTCGCCTCGTAGGTGTCGAGGCCCTGGTCCTGGAGGGCGTAGGCGTCCAGCTTGTTGTACAGACCTATGCCCCGGCCCTCCTGGCGCAGGTAGAGCAGGACGCCGCCGCGCTCGGCGATGCGCTCGACGGCCTCGCGCAGTTGCGGGCCGCAGTCGCAGCGGGCGGAGCCGAAGACGTCGCCGGTCAGGCACTCGGAGTGCAGCCTGACCAGCGGGACGGTGCCGGGGGCCGGGTCGCCGAGGACGACGGCCACGTGTTCGGCGCCGTCGGCCAGGCCGTGGAAGGTGACGAGTTCGGCGTCGACGCCGTAGCCGTCCTGGAAGCGCAGCGGTACCCGGACGCGGGCGCGCGAGGTGGCGGCGGGGGTGTCGGGCATGCGGGTTCTCCCGGTCCGGTGGGGTGGGTGTGGGACGGCGCCCGTGGGTCTCGGCGGCGGGCGCTCGTGCGGCGGATGTCGACCGTGGCGCTTGCTTCAGATTTGAAGCAAGCGTCGCGATGCGCCGACCCTACCCCATGCTTTAAAGTTGAAGCAATCACTTCGCGACGCAGGCCACGAGCCGTGCACAGGGGTCATTCGCGGGGCGGCACGGGGCACCGGCGCCTCGCGGCCCGGCCACGCGCATGGCGACGGGCGCCCACCCCGCGGCCCCCACACCCCCCCGCGGCCCCCCGCGACTCCACCCCCGCCATTCACCCGCAGGGCGGCGGTGCCGACCGTCGGCGCCACGGCACGTCGTCCGTCGCGGGCCGGGAGCCTTCCGTCTCCATCGCCCGGGTGATCCCCGCGCAGATCTCCTCCAACTGCCCGACCTGCTCCTCGGTGAGATGGTCGAACAGGGCCGCCCGCACCCGGCCGACGTGCCCGGGTGCCGTCCGCTCCAGCACCGCCATGCCCTCGTCGGTGAGGGCGGCGACGCTGCCCCGCTTGTCCCACCTGCAGTCCTCCCGCCGGACCAGGCCGTCCTTCGCCAGCCGGGTCACCGCGTACGTCAGCCGGCTGCGGGTGATCTTCGTGCGCTCGGCCAGGTCGGTCATCCGCAGCTGCCGGCCGGGGGACTCGGAGAGGTTGGCCAGGATGGAGTAGTAGAGGTGCGGCATGCCGGCGTCCTGCTGGAGCTGCCGGTCGAGCGCGTCCTCGACGAGGTGCGTCGCGGCGATGTACGCGCGCCAGGCGCGCTGCTCCTTCGGGGTGAGCCAGCGAGTCGTCATGCCACCAGTGTAGGTTTGTTTCAAACTTGAACCAAGCATGCCGCGAGCCCTCCCGCACAGCCGCCCCATTCCACCACCGACCCGACCGGGGAGTACGTCGATGCCCCACCCCTACGTCCTGCTGTCCGCCGCCGTCTCCCTCGACGGCTACCTCGACGACACAGGACCGGAACGCCTGCTGCTCTCCAGCCCCGCGGACTTCGACCGGGTCGACGAGGTCCGCGCCGCCTCCGACGCGATCCTGGTCGGCGCCGGCACCCTCCGCGCCGACAACCCGCGCCTGCTGGTCAACTCGCCCGACCGGCGGGCCGCCCGGGTCGCCGAGGGCCGGCCCGCCTACCCCCTCAAGGTGACCGTCAGCGGCTCGGGCGACCTCGACCCGGCCGCGAACTTCTGGCACACCGGCGGCGCGAAGGTCGTCTACACCACCGACAAGGGCGCCGACCGCGCCCGCGGACTCGGCCTCGCCGCCGACGTCGTCCCGCTCGGCCCCGATCTCGACTGGCGCGCCCTGCTCACCCACCTGCGCGCCGGCTACGGCGTCGAACGGCTGATGGTCGAGGGCGGCGGCCGCGTCCACACCCAGCTCCTCCAGCAGGGCCTCGCCGACGAGCTCCAGCTCGTCGTCGCGCCCCTCTTCGTCGGGCAGCCGCACGCCCCCCGCCTCTTCGGGCCGGGCGGCTACCAGGCAGGGCGGCTGCGCCTGCTGGAGACCCGGCGCATCGAGGACGTCGTCCTGACCCGCTACGAGCCCACCGCCCCCGGCACCGGACCGCTGCCGGCCGCCGCCGACCACCACTGGCTGCGGCTCGCCTGCGAGCTGGCCGCGCTCTGCCCGCCGTCCGGCACCGCGTTCAGCGTCGGCGCGGTGGTCGTCGCGGCCGACGGGACGGAGCTGGCGCGCGGCCACTCCCGGGAGGGCGGCGACCCGGTCGTGCACGCCGAGGAGGCCGCCCTCGGCAAACTCGACCCGGCCGACCCGCGGCTGGCGGGCGCGACCGTCTACTCCAGCCTCGAACCCTGCGCCCACCGCGCCTCCCGCCCCCGGCCGTGCGCCCGCCTGATCCTCGACGCCGGGGTGCGGCGGGTCGTCACGGCGTGGCGGGAGCCGGACACCTTCGTGACGGACGCCGACGGCACCGGCCTCCTCACCGCCCGGGGCGTCGAGGTCCTGGTCCTGCCCGAGCACGCCCGCCACGCCCAGGAGCCCAACGCCCATCTGCGGCCCTGACCCGCGCCTGCCGGGACGCCCGCCGCCGCGGACCGGCGGCGGCCGATCGGCCCAACAGATCCTGCGCGCCGCCGCCCGCCGGGTCACTCTGCGAGTGACCCGGTCCTGACGACGTGGAGGTGGCAGTGAGGTCAGTACGAAGGCGAGCGGCGGCGCTCGGGGCGGTGGCGCTGCTCACGGCTGCCGTCGCCTCCTGCGGCGTCACGGGCGGCGGCAACCGCACCATGGCCCGCGCCCTTCCGCCGGACGCCGCGTTCACCCACCCCGGCGTGCTGGTCAGCAAGGGCCAGCTCGACGCCGTCCGCGAGCACGTCAACGCGGGCAAGCAGCCGTGGCTCGGGGCGTTCCTCGACATGCGGGACAGCAAGTACGGGTCGTACAAGTACCGGCCGCAGCCCTACGAGAGCGTCGACTGCCCCGGCGGCGACAAGGCGGCCGAGCCCGCGCACGGCTGCCTCGAGGAACGCCAGGACGCCATCGCCGCCTACACCCAGGCCCTGCTCTACACCGTCACGGGCAAGCAGCAGCACGCGGCCAAGGCGCGGGAGATCATGGACGCCTGGTCGGCGAAGATCAAGCGGCACACCGAGGAGGACGCCGGCCTCCAGACCGCGTGGGCCGGCTCCACCTGGGCGCGGGCCGCCGAGATCGTCCGGTACGCGCCCGGCGCCGGCTGGCCCGCCGACCGGGTCAGACGGTTCGAGACGATGCTGCGCACCGCCTACCTCCCGAACGTCACCCGCCGGGTGCCCGACTACAACGGCAACTGGGACCTCGCGATGACGGACGCGGCCATCGGCATCGCCGTCTTCACCGACGACCACAAGGGCTTCGACACCGCCGTGAGCCGGTTCCGCGACCGGGTGCCCGCCTACTTCTACCTGGAGAAGGACGGCAAGGTCCCGCTCACCCCGCCCGGCTCCACGATGACCACCCCGCAGCGACTCACGTCGTACTGGTTCAAGCAGACGACGTTCAAGGACGGCCTGGCGCAGGAGACCTGCCGCAACTTCAAGCACGTCGGCTACTCGCTCGCCGCCACCGGCCACATCGCCGAGACCGCCTGGCACCAGGGCGTCGACCTCTACGACGACGTCAAGGACCGGCTGCGGGCCGCGCTTGCCCTGCACGCCCGCTACCAGCTCGGCGAGCCCGCCCCCGGCTGGCTCTGCGGCGGGAGGATCGACCGCAGCATGGGCGCGGACCTGGAGGTCGCCCTCAACCACCTGGAGGACCGGCTCGACCTGCCCGTGCCGGAGGCCCGCAAGCTCGCCGAGCGCGACCGCCCCTCCGGCACCGACGACCTCTTCGTCTCCTGGGAGACCCTCACCCACGCCCGCAACCCCGCCGACTGACCGCCGCCGGGAGCGGCAGCGGAGGACGCGTGTGCGTTCGGCCCCGCGGATGGCGTATGGTTAAGGAACACCGACGCGGGGTGGAGCAGCTCGGTAGCTCGCTGGGCTCATAACCCAGAGGTCGCAGGTTCAAATCCTGTCCCCGCTACTCAAGGCCGATGGCCGGAATCCTTCAAGGGTTCCGGCCATCGGTGCGTTCGGGCACCGTGGCATCCCCTCTCTTCTCCCTCCTGCTCTCCCCTCTCTCTCCCGTCTCGTCCTCGTCTCTTCTCCCCTCTCCCCTCGGCAGCGCTTTTTTCTTCTCTCTCTCCCTCTCCCCGCGCCGGCCCCTCATCCGCTCGGCCCACCCCGCTCGCCGTCCGCGCCCCGGGCGGGAAACCTGGTACTCACACCGGAGACCTGGGAGACGAGCAGTGGGGCCTGCTGACAAGAAGGGACCGGCGGATCAAGGGACGCGGGCCTCCGTGGTGGGCGGCTCGGCCCGGCTGCTCCCGATCCTGCTGATCGTCGTCGGGTTCGTCTACGACTACTTCACCCCGCAGCAGTTCACCGCCTCCCCGCTGTTCGCCGCCGCGCCCCTGGTCGCCGCCCCCCTCTACTCGCTGCGCGGCACGATCCTGACCGGCACCGCCTCCGTGCTCGCGGTGTTCGTCATCCACCTGCGGATCGGCGGCGCCCTGCACGCCGACTCCCTGACCGAGCTGGCGACCGTCGCGACCGTCGTCGTGCTGGCCGTCTTCATCAACGTCCTGGTGCGCCGCAGCAACGCCAGGCTCGCCTCCCAGCGCGAGATCGCCGAGGCCGCCCAGCGGGCCGTGCTGCCCGAGCCGGCCCAGCGGATCGGCGGATTCGACATCGCCGCCCGCTACGAGGCCGCGCAGGCCGACGCCTCCATCGGCGGCGACCTCTACGCCGTCCAGGACACCCCGCACGGCGTCCGCCTGGTCGTCGGGGACGTGCGCGGCAAGGGGATGGGCGCGGTGGGCGCCGTCGCCGTCCTGATCGGGGCGTTCCGGGAGGCGGCGGAGCAGGAGACCACCCTGGAGGCGGTGGCGCAGCGGCTGGAGCGGGCGTTCGCCCGGGAGGGCATCAGACGCGAGGGGCTGGAGGCCTCCGAGGGGTTCACCACCGCCGTCCTCGCCGAACTCCCGCACGGCGACGGCGTCGTCCGGATCGTCACCCGGGGCCATCCGCCGCCGCTGCTGCTCGGCCAGGACGGCACAATCCGTCCGCTCTCCCCCCACGACCACGCCCTGCCGTTCGGCATGGGCGATCTCGGCACCTGGCCCGACCGGGTCGAGGAGAGCGAGTTCCCGAGCGGCGCGATCCTGCTGCTGTACACCGACGGGCTGTCCGAGGCGCGGGACGAGCGCGGGGAGTTCTTCGACCCGGAGGCCAGGCTCGCGGGGCGGGTCTTCGCCGACCCGGGCACCCTGCTCGCCACCCTCGCCCAGGAGGTGCGCCAGTACACCGGCGGCGGCACCACGGACGACATGGCGCTGCTCGCCGTCCGCCGCCCTTGATCGTTGTCACCGGGGGTGAGCGGGCGACCTCCCTCCGATAACAACTGACACACGGTCAAAATCCAGGGGGTTTCGGCGGCGAGGTCGACTCGCCCGTCTTTCGGTGCTCATGGCCCGTACGTCCAGGCCGAATTCGTTAATGATCAAGGGGAACGGCTTGGAATCCCCACCCCGTGTCTATTAACGTTCGATAACGCAGCGCGGTCGTCCCAGCCGTCACAAGGCGGCTCCGCGCGCACGCGCCGAATCCCGCGAGGGAACCGGGGAACCACCACCTTGGGGTGAATCACGCGTCTGTCCGTCGTGCCCGCACGACAGGTATACGCGCGTAGGAGACCTTCCTGCTCCGAACCCGTCAGCTAACCCGGTAGGCGAGAAGGAAGGAGTGCGCCTACGTGGCGTCCAACAGGCCTGCTCCGACTGTGCCGACGGTCCCGGTGAACCAGGCCGTTCCCGGCCGGCCCGCCGCCGACACCTTCGGCTACGGCGACTACCGCACCGACGAGGGCCCCTGGCAGGAGTGGAACCCCACCGCCGAGGCCCTCCCGCCGGTACGCGGCAGGCACCGGGTCGCCAAGCAGCGCGGCGGCGGACTCGCCCGCAGCTCCACGGTCCTCGGCGTCGGGGTCATCGCCGCGATGGGCGCGGGCGGCATGGCCAGCGCCAACACCGGCAAGCCGCCGGTCTCCATCTCGATACCCGACCTGCCCTCCGTGGGCGCCGTCTTCGGCGACGACTCCGACGCGGAACCCGTGTCCGAGGGCTCGGCCACCGCGCTCAGCTCCCTCGGCGTGGCCACCCAGGAGACCACCGAGGGCGCCAGGGACGCGGGCGACCTGCTGCGCGACCGGATCATGGCGCAGGCCGAGAGCCAGCAGGTCCAGATCGACACCAAGGCCCAGGTCACCGCCCAGGAGGCCGCCGCGCGGCAGATCGCCGACGCCTCCGCCAAGGCGGAGAAGGAAGCCGCCGCCAAGGCCGCCGCCGCGAAGGAGAAGGCCGAGGCCCAGGCCGCGAAGAAGGCCGAGGCCGAGCGGCTCGCCGCACTGGCCAAGCAGTACACGCTGCCGACCTCCTCCTACACGATCACCGGCACCTTCGGGCAGGCCGGCTCCATGTGGTCGTCCGGCTACCACACGGGACTCGACTTCGCCGCGCCCACCGGCACCCTCATCAAGGCCGTCCACAGCGGCACGGTCACCGAGGCGGGCTGGGCCGGCTCCTACGGCTACCGCACGATCCTGACCCTCGACGACGGCACCGAGCTGTGGTTCTGCCACCAGTCCTCGATCAACGTCAGCGTCGGCCAGAAGGTCGCCACCGGTGACGTCATCGGACGCGTCGGCGCGACGGGCAACGTCACCGGACCCCACCTCCACCTGGAGGTCCACCCCGGCGGCCAGGCCGAGGGCATCGACCCGGCGGCGTGGCTGCGCGGCAAGGGCCTCACCCCCTGACCCCGCCCGGCCGAGGGCTTTGCGTGATCTTTGCGGGCGTGTCCGGATTGCGGCGGAATGGCGGGCACCGCCGTGACCGTTGAACCAGACATGACTTCTCTGCGCACGCTCGGCTCATCCGACCTCGCGGTCTTCCCGCTCGCCCTCGGCGGCAACGTCTTCGGCTGGACGGCCGACGAGGCGACCTCGTTCGCCGTCCTCGACGCCTACACGGCGGCCGGCGGCAACTTCCTCGACACCGCCGACTCGTACACGGCCTGGATCGACGGCAACTCAGGCGGCGAGTCCGAGACCATCATCGGCAAGTGGATCGCCGCCCGCGGCAACCGCGACGACGTCGTCATCGCCACGAAGGTCAGCGAGCACCCCGACTACCCGGGCCTGTCGGCCGCCAACATCAAGGCCGCGGCCGACGCGTCGCTGCGCCGTCTGGGCACCGACCGCATCGACCTCTACTACCCCCACTTCGACAAGCCCGAGGTGCCGGTCGCGGAGATCATCGGCGCGCTCGACGAACTGGTGCGGGCGGGCAAGGTCCGGCAGATCGGGGCCTCCAACATCAGCGCCGAGCGGCTCCAGGAGTCCCTCGACCACTCCGACCGCGAGGGACTCGCCCGGTACGTGGCGCTCCAACCGCACTACAACCTCGTCTCCCGCGACACCTACGAGGGCGGCCTCCAGGACGTCGCCGCGCGCGCCGGCCTCGCCGCCGTCCCCTACTTCGCGCTCGCGTCCGGCTTCCTCACCGGCAAGTACAGGCCCGGCGCGACGGTGGACAGCGCCCGCGCCGGCAAGGCCGCGGCCCACCTGGAGACCGAGCGGGGCCGCAGCGTCCTGACCGCGCTCGACGAGATCGCCGCCGCCCATGACGCCGAGATCCCCACGGTGGCCCTGGCCTGGCTCGCCGCCCAGCCCACGGTGGCGGCCCCGATCGCCTCGGCCCGCACACCGGAGCAGCTTCCCGCGCTCCTCGCGGTGGCCGATCTGACCCTGACGCGGCCGGAGCTGGACCGTCTGACCCAGGCGTCGTCGCTCTGACCCCGGCCTGAGCCCGCCCGCCCCCGGCTCAGGGCCGGTACGGCCGGTACGGGTCGTACGCCGCCGTCGGGTGGGCGGGGGACGGGGGCGCGTACGGCTGGCCCGGGTACGGCGGCCCCGCATATGGCTGATACCCGTACCCGTACCCGTACCCGTAGCCGTGTCCGTAGGCGGGCGGCTGGGCCGGGCCCGCGGGGGCCGTCACACGGGCCGCGTGCTCCAGGGCGGGGCGCGCGGTGTCGCGGCGGTGCCACAGCTCGTGCAGCAACTCCCGCTCCCTGACGACGAAGTCGGCGCCCGCCCTGCCCATGCGGCCCCGGTGCCGCAGGAACGCCAGGGACGTCGCGTACGCCTCGTACTCGGCGACCGTGCGGCCCGCCTCCTTGCCCAGGTGGCGGGCGGCGGCGTCACGGGCCGTCCGGCGGGCCCGCATCGAGCCGAGCGCGTACGGCTCGGGCGCGCTGAGCCAGCCGGCCGCCGCGTACGCGGGCAGCTCCTCGCGCACCGTGCGCAGCTCCCGCTGCCTGGTCCAGATCACCAGCCAGGTCAGCAGCCCGAACGCGGGCACCATGAACGCGGCGTACACGGCGAAGAACCCGTACGTGCCGAACGTCGAGGAGCCGTTCCACAGCGCGTGCATGCCCATCGCGAGCAGCAGCCCGGCCGGCGGCAGCAGCGTCCGCCGCACCCGCTGATGGTCGGCGCTCATCGCGGCGACACCGAAGCCGATGCCGGTCAGGACGGTGAAGAGGGGGTGCGCGAACGGCGACATCACGACCCGCACGAAGAACGTCGCCGCCGTCACCGACACGAAGCCGCTGCCGCCGGTGAGCTGGTCGGTGCCGAACGCGTTGCCGAGGTAGAGGATGTTCTCGGTGAAGGCGAACCCGGTCGCCGTGACGCCCGCTATCACCACGCCGTCGACGATCCCGGTGAAGTCCCGGCGCCTGAACAGGAAGACCAGCAGGACCGCCGCGGCCTTCGCGGACTCCTCGACGACGGGAGCTATCACCGTCGCCCCGAGGGTGTCGGCGCCCGACGGGTCCGCGGTGGCCGTCGCGATCCAGCGGGTCGCGAAACTGTTGGCGACGATCGCTATCAGCGCCGCCGCGCAGGCGCCCCACGCGAACGCGAACAGCAGATTGCGCCAGGGGCCCGGGGCGACCCGGTCGAGCCAGCGGAACGCGGCGATCAGCAGCGGGACGGGCAGCACCGCGAGCCCCAGCCCGACCAGGAACCCCTCGCTGCCGGTCTGCCTGCGCACCAGGCCCAGGATGACCAGCCCCGAGAGCGCGAGCAGGGTGACGAGCGCGCCGTAGCGCACCCATCGGCGCTGCCACCAGTGCGCGTGCCCGAGCACTCCGCCGGGCGCACCACCCGGGTGCGGCGGATGCGTCGGGTACGGGGGGAAGGCGGCCACGGCATCGACCCTAACGAGCGGTCAGCCGCCGGTGGGCGACTGGTCGTGACGCGGTTCGCGGCACGACGGGTCGTGATGCGGAACGCGGCGAAAGAGCAGGTCGTTCACGACATGACCCTTCTCCAGTCCCTGTCCCTCGAAACGGGTCAGCGGCCGGAACCCGGGACGCGGCGTGAAACCGCCCTCGGGCCGGGTGTTCTCGAACGCCGGGTGCGCGCTCAGCACGTCGAGCATCTGCTCCGCGTACGGCTCCCAGTCGGTGGCGCAGTGCACGGTGCCACCGGGGCGGACGCGGGTCGCGACCAGGTCGAGGAACTCCGGCTGGATCAGCCGCCGCTTGTGGTGCCGCTTCTTGGGCCACGGGTCGGGGAAGTAGACGCGCAGGCCGTCGAGGCTGTCCGGGGCGAGCATCTCGCGGAGCAGGATGATCGCGTCGCCGTTGCCGACCCGGACGTTGGTCAGGCCGTGCTGCTCGGCCAGGTGCAGGAGGTGGCCCTGGCCCGGCGTGTGCACGTCCACGGCGAGGATGTCGGTCGCCGGGTCGGCCGCCGCCATCCGCGCGGTGGCCTCGCCCATGCCGAAGCCGATCTCCAGGACGACGGGATTCTCGTTCCCGAACAGCTCGGCGAGGTCGACGACCCGCTGCCCGTCGATGTCCAGGCCCCACGCGGGCCACAGCCGCTGGAGGGCGTCGGCCTGCCCCGAGGTGACCCGGCTGCGCCGGGGCTGGAAACTGCGGATCCGCCGCTCGAAGTGCGAACCGGCGGGATCGGGCTGGGGCCCGTCGGGGAAGCGCGGCTCGCCCTTGGGCCTGGCGGGGTGGTGCGGCTCGCGCTCCGGCCGGGCGGGCCGCTCGGGCCCGCCCAGGGCCTCACCCGTGGGCTGGACGGCGTGGCGGGGCCGCGGGGAGCCGGGGTGCTCCGCGGGGGGTTCGGGGGTGCGAGGGGAGTCAGACACAGTGGGGCCGATTTTACGTGGCCGGGAACGGCGGCTTCGGCCGCGGCCGGGCACGGCGGCCCCGCGGGGAGCTTTCGGCACGGGGCTTCGGCGCGGGGTGTGCGGTACGGGGCTTCTGTGCGGGGCTGGGGCGCGGGGCTCCTGGTACCGGGCTTCCGGCGCGGGGTGTGCGGGGTGTGCGGGGTGAATGGGTTCGGTGGGGTGTGCGGGGGTGGGTTCGGCGAGGTCGGCGGGTTCGGCAGAGGGTGCGGGGGTGGGTTCGGCGAGGTCGGCGGGGTCGGCGAGGTCGGGCTTCGGCCTCACCCCTCCTCCAGCAGGGCCAGGACCCGGCGGGCCATCTCGCGGCCGATCGGGAGGGAGGCCGTCGCCGCCGGGGACGGGGCGTTCAGGATGTGGATCGCGCGGGGGGACTCCTTGATCAGGAAGTCGTCCGCGAGGGTGCCGTCGCGCAGGACCGCCTGGGCGCGCACCCCGGCCGCCGTGCGGATCAGGTCGTCCTCGCGCACCGCAGGCAGCAGCCGCCGTACCGCCTCCGTGAACGCCCGTCTGGACAGGGAGCGGCGCAGCTCGCCCGCGCCGTAGCGCCAGTGCCTGGCCGCCATGCGCCAGGTGCCCGGCCAGGCGAGCGTCCCGGCCAGCTCGCGGGGGCGCACGACGCCCCAGCCGTAGCCCTCGCGGGCGAGCGCGGGCACCGCGTTCGGGCCGATGTGGACGCCGCCGTCGATCCCGCGGGTGAGGTGGACGCCGAGGAAGGGGAACGCCGGGTCGGGCACCGGGTAGACCAGGCCCCGCACCAGCTCCGGCCGGTCCAGGGTGTAGTACTCGCCCCTGAAGGGCACGATCCGCATCTCCGGGTCGTCCCCGGTGAGGCGGGCCACCTCGTCGCAGTGCAGCCCGGCGCAGTTGACCAGGGCGCGGCCGCGCACCACGTCACCGCGGGCCGTCCGCACCGCGACGCCCCGCTCCGGACGGCGGTCGACCTGGACCACCCGGGACCCGTAGCGAATCTCCGCGCCCGAGGCGTCGGCGAGCCGGCGGGCGACCCCGACGAAGTCGCAGACGCCGGTCGTGCCGACGTGTATGGCGGCGAGCCCCCGCACCTCGGGCTCGTACTCGGCGATCTGCGCGCCGCCCAGCTCACGGACCGGGATGCCGTTCTCCCGGCCGCGCTGCACGAGCGCGTGCAGCCGGGGCAGCTCGGCCCGCTCGGTCGCCACGATCAGCTTGCCGGTGACCGCGTGCGCGATGCCGTACTCGGCGCAGAACTTGACCATCTCGGCCGCGCCCCGGACCGCGTAGGCGGCCTTGAGCGAGCCGGGGCGGTAGTAGATCCCGCTGTGGATCACCCCGCTGTTGCGCCCGGTCTGGTGTCTGGCCGGGCCCGGCTCCTTCTCCAGGACGATCACCCTGGTGCCCGGCGCGGCACGGGTGATCGCGTAGGCGGTGGAGAGCCCGACGATCCCCCCACCGATCACGAGCACGTCACAGTCATGGGCGACCGCCGACCGCACCTGCACCACCTCCCACCTCGATAGTGCACTGCGCCACTGACACTCACTTCAAACGCGAGGCAGCGCACCGTCGAGACGGAGATCACCAGGCCGTTCTCACGCCGGCGCCATCAGCAGCGGCCTGGCCCGCTCCCGCAACTCCACGACCTGGGGTTCGTCGCCGTAGGGCTCCAGCCGGTGCAGGAGGTCCTTGACGTACTCGGTGGTGCGCGCGGACGAGATCCGCCCGGCCACCTCCACGGCCCGCACCCCCTGCTCGCACGCCGCGTCCAGGTTCCCGGACTCCAGTTCCGCCACGGCGGACACCACGAGCCGCAGCCCGTGCGAGCGCACGAACTCCTCCGTCGGCTTCGACAGCGCGTGCTCCGTGAACCGGCGTACCTGGCGTGGTGCCTTCAGGTCGCGGTAGCACTCGGCCGCGTCGGCGGCGAACCGGTCGTAGGAGTAGAAACCCAGCCACGAGGGGTCGTTGTCGCCGTCCCTGGCCCGCTCGAGCCACCCCTCGGCGGCCTTCAGCGCGGTGCCCGCGGCCTGCGCGTCACCCGCGCGGGCGTGGGCGCGTGCCTCGACGAGACGGAAGAAGCTCATGGTGCGGGCGGTGGCCAGGCCCCGGTTGCGTTCCAGCGCGGCCTGCGCGAGGTCGACGCCCTCGTCGCCGAAGCCCCGGTAGGTCGCCTGGAGGGACATGGACGCCAGCACGTATCCCCCGAGGGGGACGTCGGCCGCGGCGCGGGCCAGCCGCAGGGACTGGATGTAGTAGCGCTGCGCCGCCTCTTGTTGGCCGGTGTCGAACGCCATCCAGCCCGCGAGGCGGGTGAGTTCGGCGCTGGCCCCGAACAGGGCCCGGCCGACCTCGTCCGAGTACGCGCCGAGCAGCAGCGGTGCCGCCTCCACCCGTAAGCACTCGGGGACCATCGACGAACGCCAGTCCCCGCCCCCGTACTTGGAGTCCCAGCGGCGGGCGTCCTCGGCGGCCTCGCGCAGTTTCTGCACATCACTGTGGCCGACTTTCTGCGGTGCGCCGGAGCCCTCGGCGGGCCCCACCTCGCGCGCGACCGAGGAGTCGGCCGGGGTTATCAGCCAGCGTGAGGCGGGCGTGGCGTACGCGCTGACCGCGAAGGAGCCGGCCAGCGACTGCCATATGCCACCGGAACCCGCTTTGCGGCCCGCGAGGTCGAGTCGGTACAGCTCCGTCGCGGAGCGCACCGCCTGCCCGACGTCCCGGGGGAAGGCGAGGCCCACCTCCGGTGCCGGGTCGGCGTCCGCCAGGCCGATCTCGTGGAGCGGCACAGGGCGGCCCAGCTTCTGGCCGATCGCGGCGGCGATGAGATGAGGGGCGGCACCCTGCGGCACCATGCCCTTCGACACCCAGCGCGCCACCGACGTCTTGTCGTAGCGAAGTGTCAACCCGCGTTGGGCGCCAAGGTCGTTGACGCGACGCGCGAGTCCTGCGTTGCTGATTCCCGCGAGGGCGAGAACGGTGCCGAGCTTTTCGTTCGGCCCGCGTTGCTCCCTGGACATGCGCCACCCCTCGACACAGACGGCTGCCGACGCTTGGCATAAGCACGCGGCATTCGTAAACCCAGCGTAGTTCGCCGCATCCCAAGCGTTAAGAGGCATTGTTCCGGATGGCGGGATTGTGGTCCGCACGCGAGTGCGGCGCCGACACGCGCAGTCGCGGCGTGCTCCCGCTGTGTGGCCGTGCGCCTGTCCGTGCGCTCTACTCCGGCCACCGGGGGAGCGCTTCCATGGACCTTGCGTGGGTCGGCCCGCTGTACTGGATCCAGTGGGCTGGGGGACGCCGCCGCCTTCATCCCCGCGGGCGGCGGAACCGGCCCGGGGGGCGAGTCCCGCCCCCCGGGCTGACGCGGTACGAGGGCCGCTCGGACGGCCGGCTCCGGACACGGAGCGTGTGCGCGGGATCCCCAACTCCGTTTCCGCTGAGCCGAATTGGCCGAAAATCGATCCTGTCTTCGGTGCCCGATCACCCTTCCTACCACGGGAGTTGAGGGCGCGAAGGGCGTTCTCGGGGCGCGCGACGGGGGCGCATTCGCGTCGCAACGCACCCGCCCGCCACCGGCGTCCGGTCTCCTGACAGGGTGGGCGCAGGGGCGCGTCCCCCGGGTCGTCGGCGGTGTCACCGCCTCTCTGTGGCGCGTTCTTCATGGCAGCATGGTGAATCGTTCGTACGGTGCACTGGTTGTCCACAGGCTGTGGAGGCGTCCATGCGGTGGTTGGTGGGATGGAGCAGCACCGCCGCGCGGAGCGCCGGGATCGGCTCCGCGGGAGCGACCGGGACCGACGGGGAGACCGTGCACCCGGTGGGCTCCCAACTCCTGTGGGGCGACCCCGATCCGCTCTGGGCGGTCGGCGACTGGCGCCCCGACGAGGTCCGCGTCGTCAAGGCCGACCCGGAGAACCGGATCGCCGTCCTCGGCACCTGCGCCGCCTCCGACGAGGAGCTGCGGGTCGGCCTGTTCGCCGCCCGCGGCGGCGCGCTGCGCCATCTGACGGCCTGGGCGGGCAGCTACACGGCGGTCGTCCAGGCCGGCCGCCGGATCACCGTCTGCGGCGATCTGGCGGGCGCGCGACCGGTGTTCCACACCCCCTGGGCACAGGGCACCGCGTACGCGACGGCCGCGCTGCCGCTCGCCGACCTCGTCGAGGCCAACCTCGACTTCGGCCACCTCGCCGCCCTGCTGGCCGCCCCCGACGTACCGGCCGCCCTCCAGGACTCCACGCCCTACGAGGGCGTCAGGCGCGTTCCGCCGGGGCACGCGCTGATCCTGCGCGCGGGGGCGCGCGAGGTCGCCGGTTACGAGCCCGTCGCCTCCCTGGCCGTCGCGGCACCCTCCGCCGACCCGGACAGCGCCGTCGACGCCGTGCGCGACGCGCTCGTCGACGCGGTCCGCGCGCGGCTGTCGGCGCCCCGGCACGTCCCCGGCATAGAGATGGACCAGGGACCGGTCCCCGGCATGGGCCCCGCCGAGCGGCGCGCCGCGCGCGGGATGCCGGTCGCGGGCATCGGCGCCGACCTCTCGGGCGGCCCCGCCTCGGGCACCCTCGCGCTCCTCGCGGCCGGCCTGCCCGGCATGCCGGGCACCGTCCTCGGACACGGCACCGGCGCCGGGGAACGGCTCCTCGCGGTCACCTTCAACGACCTGGTGACCGGCGGCCGGGAGGCCGAGGTGCAGCGGGCGGGCACCCTCGCGGCCAACCCGCGCCTGCACCACGTGGTGGTGACCGGCGACGAGGACACCCTGCCCTACGCCGACCTCGAAGGGCCCCTCACCGACGAGCCGGGCCGCTGCCTGGTGAGCGCCGCCAGGCACCGGGCCCGGCTGGCTGCGGGCAGCGCCGACCACTTCACCGGCTACGGCGCCCGCCAGGTCCTCGACGCCCACCCGGCCCGCCTCGCCGACCTCCTGATGGACCGCAAACGCCGCCACCTGGTCCGCCCGGTCGCCGCGCTCGCCAAGGCCGACGGCTCGGTCCTCGTCCCCGCCCGCGTGTACGGCGCGGCCCGCCGACTGGCCCGCACCCCCTACCTCGACGGCCTCGAACTCCTCGCGGAACGGCTCCTCCAACGCCGTTTCGACGAGCCCGGCGGCGCGGTCGGCGCCTCGCTCGCCGCGCTCACCTGGGCCAGACCCGGTCCCGCCGCGCGCTGGCTGACCGGGGAGGCGCTCGCCGAAGTATCGGTTCGCCTCCAGGCGTCGGCGCGCCGTGCCTCGCTCGCCCCCAACCAGCGTCCCGGCGACTACCGCGCGCGGGCCGCCCTGGCCCGCCAGGCCGCGGAACTGCGCGTCCTGGAACAGGCGGCGGAGATCCGCTCCCAGCGCCTGCACACCCCGTTCCTCGACAACCAGGTCGTCCGCGCCTGCCGCGCCCTGCCGGAAGCCCTGCGCGTCCAGCCGGGCGCCCGCGCCGACATCCTCAGGACGGTCCTGGAGGGCGCCGGCGTCAGCGAACTGCCGCCCGGCTGGGGCGCCCCCTCCCACGGCCCGGCGTCCCAGGCGGCCCACGCCGGCCTGCGCGCCGCGGCGGCCTCCCTGACCACCCTCTTCGGCACCCCTCTCCTGGCGGAGGCGGGCCTGGTGGAGGCCCGGGTGGTCCGCAAGGCACTGCGCGCGGCGGCGGAGGGCGAACCCCTCCCGATCGACGGCCTCGCCGACCTCGTCGCCCTGGAACTCTGGCTCCGCCGCCTCCTCTCCCGCAGAGGCACCTGCTGGACCGGCACCCCGGCCCGCCAACGAGCGGTCCCCGAGGGCATCGCCCCCCGCAGGGGAGCACTGGCGTCAGGAGGGGGCGCGGGGGTGGCGTGAGAATCACGCTGGCCATTTCCGACCTACCTGGCCACTTGCCCGCCCCTGTCGGCCCGTCCGGCGTTAAGGGAGGAGTACGGGGGATGGCCGTTTACCCACCCGCCCTGTCAGCCCGTCCGGCGTTTGAGGACGAGGCCGTTCAGGCCGAAGCGGGGGTTCGGGGGCGGCAGCCCCCGAGGACGGGACGGGTAGGGGCGGCGGGGGCGAAGAACTCCCCGGCCCGCCCGGAAGCGCCCCGCCACCCCCACCCACTCACCCACTCACCCATGCACCCACCCACTCACCCTACGAACAGGTGAACTTCGACTCGGCCCAGTCCACCGGCGTCAACGCGGAGAAGGGAACGCCGGGTTCGACCACCAGCCGTACCGTCTTCCGCCCCGAGAGCCCCACCCGCACCGCCACCCCCGCCTCGCCCGCCCGGATCTCCCCCGACCGCCACAGCCGCTCACCGTCCGCGTAGACGGAGAAGGTGACCCGGCCGACGCCCAGGGCGAGGTCGTCGACCCCGACCAGCGCGTCATAGGCGGAACAGGGCCGGTTGAGGTCGATGGTGACGGACGACAGGCCGCGCACGGTCACCCCGTGGTCGTACCGCCGCCCCCCGATCGACACCCCGTACCGCTGCCACACCCAACTGCTCTCCCCGCGCCGCATCTCGGGCGCGCTGCCGTCCCCGGTCAGGTTGTAGGACAGCTCGTTCCACTGGTAGACGGCCGGTGCGGGCGCCGGGAGAGGCGGCGGGGTCGGGGAAGGCGTGGGCGTGGGGGTGGGCCTCGACGAGGGCGACGGCGAGGGTGAGGGCGACGGGGTGGGCGTGGGGGTAGGCGTCGGCCTCGGCTTCGGCTTCGGCGCGGGCGAGGGCGCGATCACCGGCGGCGCGGAAGCGGGTCCCTTCGTCGGAGGCGCCGGCGTGGGCCTCGGCGCCGACGGAGAAGGGGTGTCGCGCACCACCGGCGCGGAGGCCGGCGGTTTGGCGTCGGCCTTCCTGACCGGGGTCTCGTCGCCGGTCAGCGCGAACGCCACCGCGGCCGTCACGGCGAGCACACCGACCGCGATCCCGACCTTCGCGGGCGTCCCGAGCCCCTCGGCGGCTTTGCCCGCAGTAGCCGCGCCCTTCGCGGCTTTGCCTGCCGAGGCCGCGCCCTTCGCCGCTTTGCCCGCCGTAGCCGCGCCCTTCGCCGCTTTGCCCGTCGCAGCCGCTCCACTCGCCGCCTTGCCCGCCGCCGCCGCTCCGCCCGAGGCTTTGCCCGTCGCCGCAGCGGCGGCCCCCGCGGCCCCGGCCGCTCCGGCGCCCGCGCCGCCGGCGAGGAACACGGCGGCCTTGGCGTACCCGGCCGCGCCGAACCAGCCGATGACGGCGACCGGCACGACCGCCGGGATGCCGCTCGCGACTTCCTTGATCTCCCCGGCCGCCAGCTGGCACCGGGCGCACTCGTCGAGGTGCTTGCGCAGCCCGAGTTCGGCCCGGGTGCGCAGTCCGCCGCGGGCGTAGGCGCCGAGCCGGTCGGCGTAGCGGGCGCACTCGGCGTCGCCGGCCAGGGTGGCGCTGACGTGCGCCTGGAGGTAGGCCTGTTTGAGGCCCTCGCGGGCGCGGCTGGCGAGCACCCGGGTGCCGTTGGCGTCGAGCCCGAAGAGGGGGGCGACCTCGCTGGGCGACTCGTCCTCGACCTCGGTGTGCCAGAGCACCGCCTGCCAGCGCTCGGGCAGCGACCTGAACGCCCGCATGGCCATGGACCGTTCGGCCTCGTGCAGCGCGCGCACGTCGGCGCCGAGGCCGAGAGTGTCGTCGTCGGCGGCCTCGGAACCGGCGGCCTGGTCGGCGAAGACCGCGAAGTCGTCGACGAGTTGCTCGCGTCGCGCGGACTTGGTCCACCGCGCGGCCACTCGGCGCACGGAGGTCAACAGGTAGGCGCGGACGGCCTGTTCGGGTCCGGAGCCGCCGCGCACCGCCTGGAGCATCGCGGCGAAGACCTCGGCGGTGAGGTCGTCGGCGGTGTCAGCGTCCCGGCAGCAGGTGCGGGCGTAGCGGCGGACGGCGTCGGCGTGCCGGCGGTACAGCTCCTCGTAGGCGCTGTCGTCGCCCGCGCGCATCCGTCCGATCAGTTCGGCGTCGGCGGGCGGCAGTTCGCGGGGCGGTGGCAGGACACTGCCGTCCTCGCGCCGGTCGCGCTGGGCGGGAACGGTCTCCTCGACGAAGGAAGCCGACCCGACAGGCTCATCCCCGACAGGCTCGTCCCCGCCAGGTGCACCACTGTCCGGCACATCGCCGTGCGGTCCATCTCCACGCGGCTGGCCCCCGCGGCCCCCCTGGCTCGGCACCTGCGGGGCCCCGTCGAAGGCGTCGCCGTCCCGACCGCGGTGGCCGCCGTGTCCGGCAGGGCCGTCGCCGTGACCGGCGCTGGCAGGGTCACGGTCGCCCTGGCCGCCACCGCCGTCGAGATCCTCGCGGTCACCGCGACCGTCAGCGTCATGCATGCCACGGACGCCGTGGACGCCGTCGACTTCGCGGACGCCGTCGACTTCGTGGACCCCACCGTCGTCATCGCCCCGCGACGCGCCGTGCGGCTCGTCCCGCCCGTCAACGCTCATCGCGGAAAGCCCCCGCCGCCTGCCCTGCCAGTCCCGAACATCGGGTCAGAGTGCCATATTGGCTTTTGTTCAGGACGGTCGCGGGGTGCTCTGTCCACTCGTCCGTGGGGACTTGCCGTGCGGTGGTACTAGGAGCCACCCGTTCGGGGAAGGAACCAGCGGCTTCCCGGCCAGCCCCGTTCGGCGAGTGGCCCGAATTGTCCGGTGTGTTCCCGGCTCACGCCGGGCGCGCGGGCGGACCGCCGCCCACGCCCCCACCATCACCCCTTCGAGTCACCCGCCGTCAACGGAGACTGACGCCTGACGCCTCACATCGGGCGCGAACGCAGCCCCTCCAGCAGGATGTCCAGCAGCCGCGCCGAGGCAGCCGCCTGCTGCGCCGCGTCGGGCAGCGCGGGCGCCGCCGTGGCGATCACCAGCAGGACGTCCGACACCGACACGTCGGGCCGCAGCGCACCCGAGGCCCGCGCCCGGTCGACCAGCTTGCCCACGACCTCCAGGAGCGCCGCGGCGCCCGTGTCGTCGTCGGCCGCCGGCACCGGCGTGCTGTCCGACACCAGCCGCAGCTCACCCGCGCCTGGCTGACTGCGCTGCTGCGGCACCCGCGCCTCGTCAGGACCGGCGCCGCCGTGCTCGCCGCCCCGCTCGTCCGCGACCCCCACCCGCAGCACCTGCGGCGGCAGCAGCCGCCCGGCACCCGAGGCGACCGACGTCCGCAGGAAGCGCGAGAGCGCCGACCACGGCTCGTCCTCCTGGCCGAGCGCCGTACGGGCCTGGTCGGTCAGCCGGGAGGTCTCCTCCTCGGCTATCCGACGCACCAGCACGTCCTTGCTCGGGAAGCGCCGGTACACCGTCCCCACGCCCACCCGCGCCCGCCGCGCCACGTCCTCCATCGGCGCGCCGTACCCCAGCTCGCCGAAGACCTCGCGCGCCGCGCGCAGTACGTGCTCCAGATTGCGCTGTGCGTCCACACGCAGCGGCGCCGTCCGCGAGGCGTCCCCGCGTCCACCGCCCGCCGCGCCCACCATGCCGCTCGCTGCGAGAGCGGCTGCGGTCGACCAATGAGATTCCTGAATGCTCATGAATGATCCCCCGGTAATGACGTCTCCCCCCGGAGACTCCCCGCCATTGCAAGCCGAGGCTCAGGAACAAGCCCGTTTCTCGCGCCCGCCCGTCGCGGACCCGATGAGCGCACCCCCTACACCCCGTCGACAGACGAACATAGTTGAGTGAGGGTCAATTCAGAAGGGGCAGGTTCCGCACGGAGCGCCCCCCGATCGGAGTACGGGTCGCATACGCCCGGATTGCACCCCGGAACGCGCCCCCACCCACCCCGCTGACCTGCGCATCTGACGGGTACTCCGGCAATCCGGCCAACTGTGGAGGTCCCCGGCCGGCAGTCATACAGATGGTCGAGGCTGTGGACAAACTCCAGCGTCGGGTGCGTCATGGGATGGTGAAGGAACGTGCGCGCATTCTCGTTGTCGGCGGCGGCTACGTCGGGATGTACACGGCGCTGCGCCTCCAGCGGAAGCTGAGAAGCGAACTGCGCGGGGGCCAGGTGGAGATCACCGTCGTCACCCCCGACCCCTACATGACGTATCAGCCATTCCTTCCCGAGGCGGCGGCCGGATCCATCTCACCCCGGCACGTCGTCGTGCCGCTGCGCCGGGTCCTCGACCACTGCCGGGTCGTCGTCGGCGAGGTCACCGCGCTCGACCACGCCAAACGCACCGCGCACCTCACCACTCTCGCCACCGAGGAGGAGGGCACGGGCCCCGACCAGCTGGAGTACGACGAACTCGTCCTCGCCCCCGGCTCCGTCGCCCGCACCCTGCCCGTTCCCGGCCTCGCCGACCACGGCATCGGTTTCAAGACCGTCGAGGAGGCCATCGGACTGCGCAACCACGTCATCGAACAGATGGACATCGCCTCCTCCACCCGCGACCCCGCCCTCCGCGACGCGGCCCTCACCTTCGTCTTCGTCGGCGGCGGCTACGCGGGCGTGGAGGCGCTCGGCGAACTGGAGGACATGGCCCGCTACGCCTCCCGCTCCTACCACAACGTCCAGCCCGACGACATGAAATGGATCCTCGTCGAGGCGTCCGACCGCGTCCTGCCCGAGGTCGGCGAGGAACTCGGCCGCTACACGGTCACCGCACTGCGCCGCCGCAACATCGACGTACGCCTCACCACCCGCCTGGAGTCCTGCGCCGACCGGGTGGCCGTCCTCAGCGACGGCTCCCGCTTCCCGACCCGCACCGTCGTGTGGACCGCGGGCGTCCGACCGCACCCCCTGATCGCCCTGACCGGCCTCCCGCGCACCGACCGGGGGCGGCTGAAATGCACCGCCCACCTCACCGTCGACGGCGTCCCGCACGCGTGGGCCGCCGGCGACGCGGCCGCCGTGCCCGACGTCACCGCGGAACCCGGCGCGCACACCGCGCCCAACGCCCAGCACGCGCTGCGCCAGGCCAAGGTCCTCGGCGACAACATCGCCCACGCCCTGCGCGGCGAGGAACTCGAGACGTACGCGCACGCGTACACCGGCGCGGTCGCCTCCCTCGGCCTCCACAAGGGCGTCGCCCAGCTCCGCGGCCGCACCCTGACGGGCTACCCTGCCTGGTTCATGCACCGCGCCTACCACCTCAGCCGGGTCCCCACCTTCAACCGCAAGGCCCGGGTCCTGGCCGAATGGACGCTCTCCGGCCTCTTCAAGCGGGAGATCGTCTCCCTCGGCTCCCTCGAACATCCCCGAGCGGAGTTCGAACGCGCGGCCGGTGGAGAGCCTTCCACCGACCCGAAGGGGTCGTCCTGACCGGACCGGGGAACTCCCACGGCATGTGGGGCGTCTGACGGATGTCGCCCCGGCCGCTCGCACTGCCAGACTGACCCCCGCCCCAGCAACGAGCGCACGCTCGCCCCTCGCACCACCAGGCTGTCCCCATCAGAGCCGCACCCCGGGGTGCCGAGCACCGGACCCACGGCCGGGTCCCGAGCCGGCCGAAGACGACGACACGAGGCAAGGATTCGTGAACTTCACGCGCTGGAGCGCCCGGCTTCCCGGAACGCAGCGCCGCGCGGCAGCGCGGACCGACCACCCGGGCACCCCCGACCGGCGGGGGGAGAGCGCGGGCGCCGTCCCCGCGGCCCGCGCCGAACACCTCACCGACGAGCACCCGCACATCCCCGCCGTCGACGAACTCCCCGTCCGTGACGTCCTCGACCGCGTCCCCGCACTCGTCGCCCTCGTCCACGGCCCCGACCACCGGGTCGCGTACGTCAACGACGCCTACGTCGCCGCCTTCGGCGTCCGCCCCCTCGGCGAACCCGTCCGCGAGTCCCTGCCCGAACTCGACGAACTGGGCCTGCTCCCGCTCCTCGACCAGGTCCGGCGCAGCGGCAGAGACCGCACCCTCAAGTCCCGCAAGGCACCCGACGGCCGCTCCTACACGTTCACCTGCACCCCGGTCACCGAGGACGCCGACGACGGCGGCGCGATCCTCCTCTTCGCCACCGACGTCACCGACCACGCCGAGGCCGCCGAACGCCTGCGCGCCAGCGAACGCAGCCAGCGCGAGACCGCCGTCACCCTCCAGCGCTCCCTGCTCCCGCAGGAACTGGAGGAACCCGACGACCTGCGCATCGCCGCCACCTACCACCCCGGCGGCACCGAGACCGCCGTCGGCGGCGACTGGTACGACGTCATCACCCTCGGCGGCGGCCGCACCGCCCTGGTCATCGGCGACGTCATGGGCAGAGGCGTGCGCGCGGCGGCCGTCATGGGCCAGCTGCGCACCGCCGTCCGCGCCTACGCCCGCCTCGACCTGCCCCCGCACGAGGTGCTCCAGCTCCTCGACGGCCTCGCCGCCGAGATCGACCCCAACCAGATCGCCACCTGCGTGTACGCGATCCACGACCCGAACGAGGGCCGGCTGGTGTACGCCTCGGCCGGCCATCTGCCGATCCTCGTGCGCGACGAGAGCGGGGTCGTCCAGCGCGCCGACGAACCCACCGGCCCGCCGCTGGGCACCGGCGGCTGGATGCACGCCTCGGGCTCGATCGCGCTCGGCCCCGGCTCCACCGCCGTCCTCTACACGGACGGCCTGGTCGAACGCCGCGACCAGGACCTCGACGAGGGCATCGCCGCCCTGGAACGCGCCCTCGCGGGCGCCACCGGCACCCCGCAGGTCGTCTGCGACCGCCTGGTCCGCTCGGCGGGCGTGACCGCCGACCACGACGACGACGTCGCCGTCCTCGTCCTCCAGCACCCGGCCCGCACCGGCCCCACGGGCGACCTGTTCCGCAACGCCGCCCTGGAACTCCTCGGCGGCATCGAGGCGGCACCCCGCGCGCGTGCCTTCGCCTCCGGCGTCCTGACCAGCTGGCGCTTCCCGGCCGAACTGCACGACCTCGGCGTCCTCGCGGCCAGCGAACTCGTCGCCAACTCCCTCCAGCACGGCATCCCGCCGATGCGGCTGCGGCTGCGCCGCACCGACCGCCGCCTGATCATCGAGGTGACGGACGGCGACGACCACCTGCCGCGC
Source organism: Streptomyces griseoviridis (assembly GCF_005222485.1). Lineage (NCBI taxonomy): Bacteria > Bacillati > Actinomycetota > Actinomycetes > Kitasatosporales > Streptomycetaceae > Streptomyces > Streptomyces griseoviridis. The sequence goes on along the minus strand of NZ_CP029078.1, from coordinate 4,370,426 downwards.
CGCCGCCGCGCGGAACCCGCCGACGAGTCGGGCCGCGGCATCGCCATCGTCGCGACGATCGCCACCAACTGGGGCTCGCGCAGGACCCCGGGCGGCGGCAAGGCGGTGTGGTGCGAGTTCGTGCTCCCCAAGCCGTGACTCAGGCGTCGGCGGCCACGGGCTCTGCGGCCGCCCCGCCCCGCACCACGACCCGGCTGCGCGCCGCCCACGGCTGGTCCTGGACGTCGGTCAGCTGCCGCCCGAGCCGCACGGCGAGCACGCTGATCCCGAGGGAGAACAGCAGGAACGTCACGATGTAGGGCGCGTGCAGGGAGGCCCCCATCGGGCCGCCCACCGCGGGACCCACGGCCAGCGCGAGCTGCTTCACCAGGGCGAACGCCGAGTTGTACTGCCCGGCGAGACCGCTCGGCGCCAGATCGGCGACCAGCGGCGCCACGGTCGGCGACAGCATCGCCTCCCCGAGCCCGAACAGCGCGTACGTCGACACGAAGGCGGCCGTCGCCATCTCCTGGCTGCCGTGCCCGAGCCCGGCGAACCCGGCCGCGACCCACGCCACGGCCCAGATCAGCCCCACCGCCGCGATCACCCGCGACCGCCTGCGCCGCTCGACGAACTTGAGCACCGCGAACTGCGCGACGACGATCATCAGCGTGTTGGCGGCCAGCGCGGTCCCGAGCGTGGACGTCGAGATCCCGGCGGCCTCCACCCCGTAGGCGCTCAGCCCCGACTCGAACTGCCCGTAGCAGGCGAAGAACAGCACGAAGCCCAGCACGCACAGCTGCACCATCGCCCGGTTCCCCAGCAGCCGCTTCCAGCTCCCGGCGCCCGACCCGGACGGCGCGTTCTCGACCCGCGGCGCGCGCGGCAGCCGCACGGTCGCCATCACCGCGACCAGCACCAGGAACATCGCCGCCTCGATCGCGAACAGCAGCGTGAACGACGACACCCGCGTGGTGTCCACCAGGTGCCCGCCGATCAGCCCGCCGACGCCGAGACCGAGGTTCTGCAGGAAGAACTGGGTGGCGAAGGCGCGCGAGCGGGTCTCCGTCGTCGACGAGTCGACGATCATCGTGGCGAGCGCCGGCTGCGTCACGGCCTGCCCGGCGCCGAGCGCCGTCGCCGCGAGCAGCACCGCCGTCGCGTTCCCCGCGAGCCCGAGGCCCAGCGCGCCCAGAGCGGCGGTGACCAGGGCGGCGAGCAGGACCGGCAGGGGCCCGTGCCGGACGATGGCCCGCCCGGCGAACGGCAGCACGACCAGCGCGGCCACGGCGAAGACGGCGAGGACGAGCCCCGCCGTCATGGCTCCAAGGCCCCGCACCTGCGCCACATAGACGTACAGGTAGGGGACGGTGAAGCCGAGCCCGAACGCGCTGAGTGCGTTACCCACATGGATCCGGCGCATCACTGCGCCCCTCGCCCTGGTCACGGTCACCTCTCTCAGGTAGTTGAAGGCCTTCAGCACTTAGCGCGGAAGACTTCGAAGCTAAAGTTCGAAGGTAAACGGTACACCTAGAAGAACTTCAACGCCAAGCAGCTGCGTGCCATACTGCGGAGATGGGCGACACACCCGGCAACCTCGGCAGCGAACCGACCCTCGACGAGCAGATCGCGGCGTACCAGCGCGAGTTCCAGGACCTGGACCCCCAGGTCGAGAAGATCGTCTCGGCGCTGTCCCGGCTGAACCGCCGGATGAACGTCGCCTACGGCCGCCAGACCTCGGCCCTCGGCATAAGCAACGCCGAGTGGGAGGTCCTCAAGGCCCTCGTCCTCTCCGGGGTGCCGTACCAGCTGGGCCCGAGCGACCTGGCCAAGCGGCTCGGCCTGACGCCGGCCGCGATGACCCACCGCATCGACCGCATGGTCGCGGAGGGCCTGGTGACCCGGGAGCGCGACGAGTCCAACCGGGTGCGGGTGATCGTGGAGCTGACCACGGACGGCCGCGAGAAGTGGCTGGAGGCCATGCGCCTCGCCTCGGTCTTCGAGGAGGAACTGCTCCAGGACCTCGCCCCCGAGGAGCGCGTGGTCCTCGACGAGGTGCTCACCCGCCTGCTCCGCCGGGTGGAGCACGCCCAGCCGGACGCCGGCGGCCGCCTCACCGATCTGGACTGACGTCACCCGTCCGACCCACGAAAAGATCTTGACAGGGGCTGCTTGACACGCCCCTCCCCGATCCGTAAAGTTCTTCGGGTTGCCACAGAGCCGTACCGGTTCTCGGCAGCACCTCAGTCGCTCACAGCGGCAACTCCACACCTTCAGCACGATCTCCCGACCGGGTTGATTTCGGCGTGCCCGAATTCAATTCGAATAGGGGCTCGGCGGCCCGATTGGGAATCGCCGGACGGATCCGCTAAGGTTTGGGACGTCGGAAGGGCCCAACAGCCCGGAAGGCGAAACCCGCTGACTGGGAATCAGGCCCGAAAGGATCTGATAGAGTCGGAACCGCCGGAAAGGGAAAGCGCGAAAGCGAAAACCCCGGAAAGCACCGAGGAAATCGGATCAGAAAGATCTGATAGAGTCGGAAACGCAACACCGAAGGGAAGCCCGGAGGAAAGCCCGAGAGGGTGAGTACAAAGGAAGCGACCGTTCCTTGAGAACTCAACAGCGTGCCAAAAGTCAACGCCAGATATGTTGATACCCCGTCTCCGGTCATCATGACCGGGGCGAGGTTCCTTTGAAGAAAACACAGCGAGGACGCTGTGTGCGAGGGGATTATTCCTCTCCTCGCACCGCTCTCGTGGTGTCATCCCGATTACGGGAAAACATTCACGGAGAGTTTGATCCTGGCTCAGGACGAACGCTGGCGGCGTGCTTAACACATGCAAGTCGAACGATGAAGCCCTTCGGGGTGGATTAGTGGCGAACGGGTGAGTAACACGTGGGCAATCTGCCCTGCACTCTGGGACAAGCCCTGGAAACGGGGTCTAAT